>CAVTEZ010000028.1:0-421114 GCA_963733755.1 uncultured Actinomycetota bacterium | reverse complement strand
CAGTCTAGTGTAGCCAAAGTGTAGCCACAGCAGCGAATCGCGCGAGCTGTCGCACCGTTTGCCCAGTCAGGTTTATTGATACGTCGGAAACGCCGACCCTATCCGATGGCCTGCTTCCTAAGAGGTTCACGCAACCCCGTTCCTGCGTAATGGAATTGGCGGTTGGGTCTTCCTGCCGTCTCGCCGGCAACGTTCAGCCGTGGCGGGCTGCTTCTTGGACGAGCTGCACGCGCGAGCTCAGGCCGAGTTTGGTGTAGACGTGGGTGAGGTGGGTTTGCACGGTGCGCGGTGAGACGAAAAGCCGTGTGGCGATGTCGTTGTTGGCGAGTCCTTCGCTGACCAGTCGCACCACGTCACGCTCGGTGGGGGTGAGCGATGCCCAGCCGCTGGCGGGTCGTTTGCGTTCGCCGCGGCCGCGCTGGGCGTAGGCGATCGCCTCCTCGGTGGACAGTGCCGCGCCCTCCGCCCACGCGGCGTCAAAGTCCGTCTCACCCAAGGCATCACGCACCTCCGCCACCGAGGCCTCGTAGCTGGCGTCCCAGACCTTGAAGCGGACCGCGCCCATGCGCTGCCGGATGGCGTGCGCCGCGCCGAAGAGCCGGGCCGCTTCGCGGTGACTGCCGGCCTCCCCGGCCAGATCCGCAAGGCATTCCAGGGTGTCGGCAATGCCCAAGCACGCCCGGATTTCGGCGGCGCGCGCGAGCGCGTCGTGGGCGTCGCGCTCGGCCTGGTCTGGCTCCCCTTGCGCGATCGCCACCCGGGCGCGCGTGCTCAGCGCCCACATCAGCCACCAGCCGGTCGTGGTCGACACGGCCTCGTCGGCCCAGCGGCGGGCGGCAGCGAGATCCCCGTCTGCCAGCGCGGCCTCGGCATTCCAGACGCGCTGCACTGCCGCCGTCGCACCTCACGACAATCATGTACTGGCAGGGCGGCCTCGCGCGCCTCGTGCGCCGCCGCGCCATCCCCGGCGGCCAGGGCCGCGAATCCCAACGCCACGTGCGCCAATACCGCGAACCTCCCGCCAAGCTCCGCGCCGCCCTCAAGGGTCGCCTCGGCCGCCGCCCGGGCCGCGGCCGCCTCACCCTGGTATGCGAGTGCCACGCTCTGACCGCAGAGGCTGAGCACCCTCCAGAACTCGTCGTGAGCCGCCTCGGCCTCGGCCACCACCTCGCCGAATTGTGCGACGGCTCCGGCCAAATCGCCGCTCATCATCTGCGCCCACCCGAGGTAAAAGCGACACACACGCGAGTTGAACCGGTCGCCGATCGCGTCGGCGAGGTCGCGTCCTTCCTCGCCGGCTGCGCGCACCCCGATCGGGTCACCCGCGATGTGGGCGCCCAGCGCCTGCAGGCGAGGATCTGGCTCAGCCGCCACCGATCGTCCACGGCGCGGGCCAGGCCGATCGCCTCGGCGAAGCATGCCCGGGCCACCTCGGCGTGATAGCCCAGGCCGGCGATGAAGCCGCAGGCGGTCAATGCCCGGGCCAGCAGGGCCGGGTCATCGACCTCGCGGGCGATCGCCAGGGCCTGCTGGGCCTGATCCAGGCTGTCGGCGCCCATCACAGCATGCGAGCACGGCCCTGTCGGCGAGCGCCCGCGCGCGCACCGCGGCCGCCACCTCGGGGTGCTGCGCGTCGAGGTCGGCGAGGGCGGCGTCGAACCAGGTCAGCCCTTCCCGGAGGCGTCCCCGCGCCACCCACAGCGGCTGCAGCGACGACGCCAGCGCCAACGCCAGCTCGACGTCGGAGTTTTCGCGGCTCCACCCGAACGCGGCGCGCAGGTTGTCGATCTCGATTTCGGCCTGCTCGAGGCGCTGCTCATAATCACTGCCTGCCGGCGCGTCGAGCAGCGCCGCCAGCGCCGTGTAGTGATCGCGGTGACGCGCCCGCACGGCGTCGGCCTCGCCGGACTCGCCGAGCTTTTCCAGGCGCGTACTGGCGCACCGTCTCCAACAGCCGGTACCGGGTTCGGCCCCCGGCTGTCGTCGGCGACCACCAGCGACTTGTCCACCAGCAGGGTGAGCTGATCGAGCACCTGATAGCGCTGCACGTCACCGCCGCCGGCGACGGCTTGGGCGGCGTCGAGGTCGAAGCCACCCAGAAACACCGCCAGCCGGCGAAACAACACCCGCTCGGGCTCGGTCAACAGCGCGTGCGACCAGTCCACCGAGGCGCGCAAGGTCTGCTGGCGGCGCACCGCGGTGCGCGCACCACCGGTCAACAGCCGGAACCGGTCATGCAGGCTGTCGAGGATCTCGGCCAGCGACAACGCCCGCACCCGCGCCGCCGCCAGCTCGATCGCCAGCGGCACCCCGTCCAGGCGCGCGCAGATCTCGCCCACCACCGCGGCATTGTCATCAGTGAGGGTGAAATCGGGGCGGGCATGGCGGGCCCGGTCGGTGAACAACTCGATGGCTTCATCGGCCAGCGACAGTGACGGCACCCGCCAGCTCACCTCACCGGCCACCCCGATCGCCTCACGGCTGGTCGCCAGCAGCGTCAGCCCCGCCGCGCCACTGAGCAGCGCGACGACCAGCTCGGCGCTGGCGTCCAGCAGATGCTCGCAGTTGTCCAGCACCACCAGCATCTGACGGTCGCGAACAAACCGCGGCAGGGTGTCCATCGTGGAGCGGCCCGGTTGATCGGGCAGCCCCAGCGCACGCGCCACCGTCACCGCCACCAGCTCGGGGTCGGTGATCGGCGCCAGATCCACATACCACACCCCGTCGCCGAACTCGCCGGCCATTGCGGCCGCGACCTGGATCGCCAGCCGGGTTTTGCCCACCCCGCCCGCGCCGGTCAACGTCACCACCCGGTTCTGCGCCAGCAGCTCCCGCAGCTGGGTCAGCTCGCGCGTCGCGGCCCACGAAACTGGTCAGCTGCACCGGAAGATCAGTTGCAGCAACAGCTTTCGACGTGCGCAGCGGCGGGAACTCGTTGACCAGGTCGGGATGGCACAGCTGCACCACCCGCTCGGGGCGGGGCAGATCACGCAGCGGGTGGGTGCCCAGATCGGTCAGCCAGGCGCCCGCAGGTAGCCGGTCGACCACCAGCGGCTTCGGTCGCCCCCGACAGCACGGTCTGGCCGCCGTGGCGCCAGATCGCGCAGCCGCGCCGTGCGGTTGATCGTCGGACCGGCGTAGTTACCCTCATCGCGCAGCTGCACCTCACCGGTATGCACCCCGATGCGCAGCCGGATCGGGGCCAACGGCGCCCGCTGCAACTCCAGCGGCAGCGGCCACCGCATCGGAGGCGCGCGCGAACGCCGCCACGAAGCTGTCGCCCTCACCCTGCTCGACCGGGCGCACACCGTCGTGGGCGGCGATGACCTCACACACGACCTGGTTCAGACGCGCGATCGCGGCGGTCATCTCGCTCGGGCTGGGTCTCCCACAGCCGCGTCGAACCCTCCACGTCAGCCAACAGCAGCGTCACCGTGCCCGTCGGCAAAAGCCCGCTCACGCCAAGATCGCTCCAGTCCACCAGCGGCGCATCCGCGCGCGGATCGATGTCGCTCATGCTAACCAGCATGCAGCCACCTCGTGCGACAAAACATCAGCGCAAACGCGCAGATTAAAGCCGGTCGCACGCGTATCTACCACCCCTGAGCGCGCAGATCTAAGCCGGCCGAACGAGAAGAGCAGCCGTGGTGACGGCGTCGTCTATTGGCAGGTACTCAGGGGCAGCACCCTGGACAGCACCATCGGCAAGACGAAGGGCAAGCCGCGCTACAAGTCCTCGACCACGAATCGCAACCTGCGCACGCTGGCCAAAGTCTTGCGGTGAGCCCCCACAGGCACATAGGTAGGTAGGTTTGCACCGTGACCTCTGCCCAAGAGCCTTCAAGAGAGCGCGTCACCCTCAGCGGTGTCTCCGAGACCGCCCTGCTTACGCTGAACGCCCGAGCCCGTGAGGCACGCCGCCAGGATCCGATCATCGCTGATCCGATGGCGGTGGCCCTGGTCGACGCGATCGAGTTCGATTTCGCCAAGTTCGGTCCGACTCGCCAGGACATCGCGCTGCGTGCACGGGCCATCGACATCGCGGCCCAGTCTTATCTCAGCCAGCACCCGTCGGCCACCGTGGTGGCGCTGGCCGAGGGCCTGCAGACCAGCTTCTGGCGCTTGGACGCAGCCCTCCCTGACGGCCAATTCCGTTGGCTGACAGTTGATCTGCCACCGATCGTTGATGTTCGGACCCGACTGCTGCCGCCGTCGCCGCGGGTGTCGGTTCGCGCCCAGTCCGCATTGGACTACAGCTGGATGGAATCCGTAGATCCCTCCGACGGGGTGTTCATCACCGCCGAGGGCCTGCTGATGTATCTGCAGCCCGAACAGGCGCTGGGGCTGATTGCCCAGTGTGCCAAGAGATTTCCCGGCGGCCAGATGCTGTTCGACCTACCCCCGGCCTGGTTCACCAAGGTGAGCCGTTACGGTCTGCGAACTTCGTTGCGCTACAAGGTGCCGCGCATGCCGTTCAGCTTGTCGGTTGCGCAGGCCGCTGACCTGGTGAACACGGTGCCCGGTGTCCGCGCGGTCCGCGATCTGCAGCTGCCAACCGGACGTGGCCTGCTGTTCAACGTCGCGCTGTCTATCGTCTACCGCACCCGCGTGTTGGACCCGCTGCGCCCGTGCCTAACACTGCTGGAGTTCGGCTGGCCGGAAATGTGAGGGCGGCCGCGCACGACGAGCTCGCCGGCGACCGACCGCACCGACCGCACCGAGCCGGCTTTTTCCACACCCCTCTGACCTGCCGTTTTTTGTGGAGCTGCCGGGAATCGAACCCGTAGGTTTAGCCCGCTGACCTGGGAAAACAGACCCACGAGGCGGCTATAACGATCTATAACGACCTCTTGCGACCTGCGGGAACCTGGTCACGTGATGAAAATTTCACTAACCAATTCATGTTGAACCGCACTCAGAGGGCAACGATTCACTCGCTGCGAATGCGCCCAAGCCGACCTCGCTGATTCTCTGACGGCACAGACAGGCCAGCCGCCTAAGCGAGCTGCTCGCCGGAGACGCCGCGCTCGAACACCTCGCGGATCAGGCTGGCTTAGCTCAGCGTCGGCGTCATCGAATGCGCTGGCGGCGTTCGCGCCGCTTGGCCGTGACCGGGAAGTCCCGCCATGTCGGCCAATGTCCACGTCACCGTTTGCGTTGCAGTTTGGCGTAACTGCCGGGATCGCGCTGCACGCGGTAAACAGCCAGCTGCGTTGCATGTCCAGCAAACATTTTTGCGCCATGTGTCGCACAACACGTTGTTCACAATGCCGAGGCAGAGAGGGAACTGTGTTGACGAAACGTACAGCAGGTTCGCAGCTGCTCAGAAGGCGTGTTTGACGGTTTCGCGTTAGCGTTGAGCCATCCGAGAACAGTCAGGAGGCTGACCATGTGCCATTACCTCATCACCGTCGAGTTCGACGACGGTCAGCTGGCGACCACGCAGTACTCGTCGCCGAGTGACGTGAAAACCAAACTGGCTGAGGTCGTTAACGATTTGACGGACGAAGACGGCATCGAGCACTTCCGAAGCGTTACGGTCACTCAAGCTGCCTGACGGCGCGGCGCACCCAACCCGATCGAGGTACTAACCGACAGCTCGCGTCGCTAGCGGTTCGCCGCCCTCGACGAGAGACGGATCGAGGGCGAGTCCCTCTTACTTGTTGCGGATTCGGCGCACCGCCAAAGCGGCGGCAAGCGCTGCAATCCCGGCCAGCGAGATCGCCACCGCGGGCTTCTTGACGAAGCCGATCGCCCGGGCTTTGGCGTCATCGGCGAGTCGGCGGGGATTGGCCCGCACAGCCAGCGAGTCGACGGTCGATGCGAGCTGGTCGCGGGCCTTGTCGATGTCCTGCTTGATGGTGTCGGGATCCCGCTCCGCCACTCTCGTCCTCCCTGTCGTCGGCGAACCCAGACCAGGCGCGGTCTAGGTTGGTGCCTGCCGACCTACCCTAGATCAGCCGGTACTCATCCCACGTGCCGGTGAACAGAAAGGCAGCTCCTTGACCGACACCGCACGCCTTGCGCCGGGCGACAAAGCGCCCGCCTTCTCCCTTCCTGACGCCGACGGCAAAAAAGTCTCGCTCGCCGACTACAAGGGCCGTCGCGTCATCGTCTACTTCTACCCCGCGGCATCGACGCCCGGATGCACCAAGCAGGCCTGCGACTTCCGCGACAACCTGAGCGAGCTCAACGGAGCCGGCCTCGATGTCGTCGGCATCTCCCCCGACAAGCCCGAGAAGCTGGCCAAGTTCCGTGATGCCGAAGGTTTGACGTTTCCGCTGCTGTCTGACCCCGAGCGCAAAGTGCTGACGGCCTACGGCGCTTACGGCGAAAAGAAGATGTACGGCAAGGCCGTCCAAGGCGTTATTCGGTCAACCTTTGTGGTTGATGACAAGGGCAAGATCGAGGTCGCCCAATACAACGTCAAGGCCACCGGCCACGTGGCCAAGCTTCGGCGCGATTTGTCGATCTAGGCAGAACGCTCGACCACGAAGCCGAACACCGGCGTGATCCGCTCGACGTTCATCGTCGACGACAAGGGCAAGATCGCCGAGGCGCAGTAAAACGTGAAGGCTGCACACACGACAACAAAGATCAAGCAGATTCTCGACCAGGTGGCAACCACTGAGTGAAGCCGTCACTCGTCTCAGGGGTCAGGCCCAAGGGGCCCGACGCACTCCCCGCGGCACCTCGTCGAATCACGCTCCGATGATTCACGCT
This sequence comes from uncultured Actinomycetota bacterium, assembly GCA_963733755.1. Lineage (GTDB taxonomy): Bacteria > Actinomycetota > Actinomycetes > Mycobacteriales > Mycobacteriaceae > Mycobacterium. The sequence goes on along the minus strand of CAVTEZ010000028.1, from coordinate 414,391 downwards.
CCGATGGAGCACCGACGACCCTACAGTCGAACGGCGTATCCGCTTTGCCGTCGAACCGTTTGGGAGTGCCGCTGATGAGTTGGTGGATCGTGAACTACATCCCGTCGTGGGTGCTGCTCACCGGCCTGATCATGCTGATTGCGGGCGGAGCGGTGCTGCTTCAGAGGTACGTGCGTCGGCGGTTCCCAGTCCTTACAGGTGACGCACACAACGACGTCACCAAGTTCACCTACGGCTTCATCGGGTTCGTCTATGCCTTCTTCATCGGATTCGTCGTCTCCTCTATGTGGGCTCAGAACAACGCCGCAGACGGTAACGCGCGCGCCGAGGGTGCAGCAGCGGCGCAGATGGCCAGAGACGCAGTCGTTTTCGACACAGCAGATAAGGACCGCATCCGGCAGAGTCTGCTGACGTATGAACATGCCGCCATCGCGGAATGGCCGCACTCCGGGAATAGTCGATCACCCGATGCCGACACCGCCCTGGCCCGCGTATATCAGGCCTACGACGGCGTAGCCGCAAGGACGGACACCCAGAAGACTCTGCTCGCGACGTCCTTTTCCAACCTCGACAAGATCAGCCAGGCACGCACCGTGCGACTACTCACTGCCCGCGAAGACGCGGGACTCCCCTGGCCGTTCTGGGCGGTCATCTTCGTGACGAGCAGTCTGGTCCTCGGCACCGTGATCATCTATGGGGTCGAAAAACCTATGATGCATTATCCGATGGTCGCCATCGTCGCCGTCATCGTCGCCACCAACCTCTTCCTCGTCGTTGAACTGTCGCACCCCTACGTCGGCGCGGTATCAACAAGCTCGGACCCATTGCAAGAAGTGGTCGCGGTACTTTCCCAACCCGTCTCATAAACGGCTTTTAAGTCGCGCAGTACAACGTGAAGGCCACCGGACACGTGGCCAAGCTGCGCCGCGACCTGTCGGTCTAGACAGAAGGCTCGACATTCAGCCGAAGACCGGCGTGTATCGCCCGCTAACACCTAACAAACCGTGCGGTTCTGACCCAAACGCGTCACTCACCGATCACGGCGGTCTCCTTGTACTCGGTGATCGGCCGTGCGATCCCCTGTTCGTCGCAGACCCGCTGTAGCTTCTCCAGCGTCTCGTCGATCCCCGGTCCGAGCCGCCTGCCGGGCGTGAAGGTGGCGGGAAGGTGCTGCATGCCCTGGATCACCCCGATCGTCTGATAGTGCACGGTGCCCTCGATATCGCAACGGTAGTCAGGTATCCGGTCGAGCACCGCCGTGAGCATGGACTTGAACACGACCCGCGCGACATTGGAGCCGATGCAGCGGTGGATGCCGAGCCCGAAGCTGAAGTGCCGGTTGTTCTTACGGCCGAGGTCCAGTCGATTCGGATCGGGAAACACCGCGGGGTCGCGGTTGGCCATCGCCCAGGACAGCCAAAGGCGCTCGCCCTCCTTGAAGTGCGTGCCCGCCAATTCGAGATCGGCGGCGATCGTGCGACCGTCCCCTGGCGCCGGCGTGAAGTAACGCAGGAATTCTTCGGTCGCGGAGTCGAGCAGCGTTTCCCTTTCTCGCCTTAGCAATTCGCGCTGCTCGGAGTTTTCGCCCAGCCATTCGAGCGCGTGCGCGGTCAGCGCCGTCGTCGTGTCGAAACCTCCGCCGATGATCAATGCGAGCATTCCGAGCAGTTCGATGTGGGGGGCAGGTTCGCCGTTGATCTGGAGTCTTGCCATCGCGTCCACCAGGCCGGGGCGCGGGTTCTCGCGGATCTCGAGGAGGTGCTCGAGCAGGTCCATTCCCATCGCTACCGTTTGCTCCAATACCTTTGGGGCTTGGGGGGAATCGGCGGGTGTGTACACGCCGGCGTGGGCCGGCTCGCAGTAGAGCGTCCACTTCTTCAAAGGAACGCCCATCATCGCCAGAGTCAGGACGGCGGGTGCGATGTTCGCGAGATCGTCGACGAAGTCGATCCGCCCGGTTTCGACCTTCTCGTCGATGCTCGCCCGGACGATCTCGTCGACAAACGGCACCCAGCGCTTGACGGCGGCCGGCGATAGGTATGGATTGAGGATGCTGCGGTAGACGGTGTGTTCGGGTTCATCCATCTCGAGCATGCCGCCACGGACGCCGGCGTTCTGCGGCGGGGTGGGAATGCTGACGCCGTTATAGCCGGGGCGTTCGCCGGTGACGTCGCGGTCGTTGGACACGTATGGGCATCGAGCGAGCTCGAAGACTTCCCGGTTGCCGGCGGCCACCCAGTGCCCACCGTAGGTGTCGGTCCACGCCAGCGGGCACTTGGCGTGCATGTCCTCGGTGATCGCGGTGAACCGCTCGCGGTACTCCGGGGTGTGGCGATCAAAGTGGTAACGGTTGGCCTTGCCGGCGTCGCCGGTCAGGGTGTCTTCCGTGCTCACGGGTGGCGCCTCCTGCGGACGAGTGGCTGCATCTAGAAGCAGTATGCGGCGAGACGATCTGTCAATATGTGCATTCCTGGAATAGCGGGCGCGACCAAGTGCTTCGTCCACTTTGAGTCAAAAGCCCGATACCGAGATGCTCAAGGCGCTCAACAACAACATCACCGACGAGTTTCGCGCCAACGCCGGCAAGGTCGGCGGGCCATTCGAAGGCAACCAGCTGTTGCTACTCACTACGAAGGGCGCGAGGTCCGGCGAGCCGCGCGTCGCTCCGTTGGTGGTCTTCCGTATCGACGGCAAGCTGCTGATCGTCGCCGGTTACGGCGGCGCCGACGTCAACCCGGCGTGGGTGCACAACCTGCGGGCCAACCCGCAGGGCGCACGTTGAAGTCGCCACAGACTCGTTCGACGTTGTCGCGCACGAGCTCGACTCGTCCTTACGTGAGGCGATCATCCCCAAGATCAACGCGACCGTTCCCGCGTTCGTGTTCGCGAACTACCAGGTCAAAAACTAAGCGCACCATCCCGATATTCGAGCTGCGGGCGGCCGCGGCATGAAAGTCGACCGACCGCCGGAATTTCACAATCCCTATCACCCAGATTGGCCAGCAGCAGCGCCTCGGCGGTCGCGGCCCGTTCCAGCACACCCAAATCCAGGCTCTCGTTGATGCTGTGCGCCTGCGTCGCGGGGTCCTCCACGCCGGTGACCAGGATTGCCGCCTTCGGGAACGCGGCGGCGAATTCGGCGATGAACGGGATCGAGCCGCCCATCCCCATGTCGATCGGCTCGGTGCCCCAGGCTTGCCGGAACGCCGCCCGGGCGGCGTCGTAGACCGGGCCGGTGGCGTGGATGGCGTAAGGCTGGCCGATGTCGCCGGGAGTCACCGTCACGTGCGCACCCCAGGGGGCGTGGTGCTCCAGATGCGCGCGCAGCAGATCCAGGTGCGCGGCCGCGTCGCCGCCCGGGGCCACCCGCATGCTGACCTTGGCGCGGGCGCGCGGGATCAGCGTGTTCGACGATGCGGCAATGGATGTGGTGTCGATGCCGATTACGGTGATCGCCGGCTTGGCCCACAACCGCTGCGGCACCGAGCCGGAACCGATTTCGCTTACTCCGTCCAGCAGGCCCGATTCCGCACGCACCCGCTCGGGCGGGTAATCCACTGCCGCGGCTGTGCTTTCGTGCAGACCGGCCACCGCGACGTTGCCGTCGTCGTCGTGCAGGCTGGCCAGCAGGCGCGCCAGCACCATCAGCGCGTCGGGCACAACGCCGCCCCACAGGCCGGAGTGCAGGCCGTGATCCAGCGTGGCGACCTCGACCACACAGTCGGCCAACCCGCGCAGCGATACCGTCAACGCCGGGACGTCGGTGCTCCAATTGTCCGAATCGGCAATGACAATCACATCGGCGGCCAGCGCATCACGATGGGCGGCCAGCAGCCGGCCCAGCGACGGCGAACCGGACTCCTCCTCGCCTTCGACGAACACCGTCACCCCGACCGGAGGATTGCCGCCGTGCGCCCGAAACGCCGCCAAATGCGTTGCGATACCGGCCTTGTCGTCGGCGCTGCCGCGCCCGTAGAGTCGGCCGTCGCGTTCGGTCGGCTCGAACGGCGGCGACGCCCACTGCGCAGGATCACCCTCGGGCTGCACATCGTGGTGGGCGTACAGCAGCACGGTCGGCGCACCGGGCGGCGCCGGTATGTCGCGCGATCACGGCTGGCGCACCGCCCTCGCTGACGATCTGCACGTCACCAAAACCAGCCTGCGACAACAGATCCGCAGTCGCTTGGGCACTGCGATGCACCTGGTCGCGGCGGGCCGGGTCGGCCCACACCGACTGGATACGGACCAGGTTCTCCAGATCGTCGCGCACCGAAGGCAACACCTGGCGCACTCGTTCGACCAGATCGCTCATGGTCTTCCAGGCTAGTCGGGCTACCGTCGACGCGAGACGCCAAGGCCCCATCCGCCACTTGGGTCACTTGAGGTGGCGGCGGCCTTTGTGCCCACCTCTCAGCGACAACGCTGTACAGCGGCTGAGTTGTCGCTCACTGGTGCACAGTGTGTCGGTCGGTGATTTCTGAAGTGGCTGCTTGCACGATGTCTGTGTCGGAGGCCCCCGATGGGTCGCCGATGCACCCGAGGTGCCGTCGAGTCACCGCCTTTGTCGCTCGACACGCGATGTCCACTCCGAGTATTTGCGGGACTCGGCGGTTCCCGGGGTGTGGTGACCGTCGACAGGGCTGAGCGTCGAGATTTGAACGCCGAACAGTGAGCACACAGGTATTCACGCCCCGCACCGTTTAGGGTGCCTCCCCACTGGGTTCAGCAGCGAGGAGGCTGTCATGCAGTATGCCCCAGTTACGTTGTCCGACCAACCAGTCAACGGCTTGACGTGTGGAATCGATTGGGCCCGTGATGATCACGCCCTCGCGATCGTCGATTCGGCCGGCCGTGCGGTCTACCGCGGCGTCATCGAGCACAGCGCTAAAGGCTTGGCCGACCTGATCGTTGTTCTCAATCGGGCCGGCGCAATCGAGGTGGCCATCGAACGCCCCGACGGACCGGTGGTTGATGCACTGCTCGAAGCCGGTCTCACCGTGGTAGTCATCAATCCCAATCAGGTCAAGAATCTGCGCAGCCGGTATGGCTCGGCCGGTAACAAAGACGACCGGTTCGATGCGTTCGTGCTCGCTGACACGTTGCGCACCGACCGGGCCCGGCTACGTCCTTTGATCCCGAACAGCCCGCAAACCGCAGCGTTGCGTGCGCTGGTCCGGACTCGCAGAGACCTGGTGATACATCGCGTAGCGGTGGCCAACCAGCTACGTGAGCACCTCAAACGCATCTATCCCGGACCGATCGGATTGTTCGAGGATTTGGATTCGCCGATCAGCTTGAGGTTTTTGACCCGATTCGACTGCCAAGACCGCGCCGACTGGCTGACCCCTAAACGGTTGGGCGCATGGCTGGCCACAGTGGCTTACCGGGGCCGCACCGATCCAGCTGTTCTGCATGCTCGGCTCACCGCCGGCCCGCGCGGCGCTACTGGCGCCGAGGGCCGCGCCTACCTCGGGATCACCCGCGCCCTGGTTGCCACGCTGAGCACCCTTGGTGACCAGATTCAACTCCTGGCCATCCAGATCGGTGAACAACTCGCCGACCACGCTGATGCACACATCTTCACCAGCCTGCCGCGCAGTGGCACCGTCAGAGCCGCGCGGCTGTTGGCCGAAATCGGTGACTGCCGAGGCAAATTCCCGACCCCGGACGCGCTGACGTGCCTAGCCGGTGTCACACCCTCAACCCGCCAATCCGGAAAAATGCGCTCAGTCAGCTTCCGCTGGGCCTGCGACAAACAACTCCGCGACGCGGTCTGTGACTTCGCCAACGACTCCCGCCGCGCCAATCCCTGGGCCGCCAATCTCTACACCCGCGCCCGCGCCCGCGGACACGACCACCCACACGCCACCCGTGTCTTAGCCCGCGCCTGGCTCCACATCATCTGGCACTGCTGGCAGACCAACGCCCCCTACGACCCCGGCCGACACCGAGCCCTCCAAGTCCTGCTCATACAACAACCGAACGCCACCACTTGACACAGGGCTACTCGGAGGTGGGCACAATCGGCATGCGTCCGACTCCTTGTGACGGATGAGAAAACGCTACGGCGCCTCGAGGATGGCCACCGCGGCCGCGGTGTCGGCTTCGTGCGTCAACGACACGTGGATCGTCACGTCCTTCAGGTGCTTGGCGATATCCCCGGTCAGCCGCACCTTGGGCCGGCCCCACATGTCGGTGATCACCTCGATGTCGCGATGGATGTCCTCGCGCAACACCGGCCGTTGGGAGAACCGCGACCCGGACCAGGCCTTGATCACCGCTTCCTTGGCCGCCCACCGCGCCGCTAAGTGGCGCGCCGCCGATGAACTCTTGTCCGAGGCGTCACGGCGCTCACCTGGCGTGAAGGTCTCGGCGAAGACCGTTCCGGGCTGGTCGACCTGCTCGGCGAACTCAGTAATGGAGACAAGGTCTATCCCCACTCCGACGATGCTCATTGGCAGAAACCTATCGGACGTTCACCGGGGGTGGTCAAAGGCGGTACAAGTCGTCGTCGCCCAATCGCGCGTTCGCGTCGAGCAACATCGCCGCTTCCTGCCGCTTCTCGGACACCTCGTGGTCGAAGCGACGGTCGGCGGGCCGCTCGTACAGCGGGCGGCCGCCGGCGATCGCCGACGCCAGTCGCCGCTGTCCGGCCAGCAGGCGGGCGTCTGCCCTGCGCAGGTAATCCGCACGCTGCTCGGCATCCAGCGTGGCCAGGAAGGCCTCCGGGTGCACCAGCGCCACCAGACCGGACACGTGGCCGAACCCGAGGCTGGTCACCAGTCCGGCCTTCAGCGGGAACTTCTCGCCGAGCCGCAGCGTGTCGCGCACCCAGACGAAGTGCGCGGAGTCCGCGAGTTCGTCGTCGACGCAATCCAGGCTGCGGTTGGGCGGGATCACCCCGTCGCGCAGGATCTGGCACAGGCCCATCATCTGGAAGACCGCCGCGCCGCCCTTGGCGTGCCCGGTGAGGCTCTTCTGCGACACGATGAACAGTGGGGCGCCGTCGGAGCGGCCCATCGAATCGGCCAGCCGCTCATGCAGTTCGGTCTCGTTGGGGTCGTTGGCCAGCGTCGAGGTGTCGTGCTTGGAGATCACCGCGACGTCGTCGGCGCCGACGCCGAGCTTGGCCAGCGAGCGGGCCAGCGGCGAATCCTTGCCGCCCCGGCCGGCGCCCAGCGCGCCCAGCCCCGGGGCCGGGATCGAGGTGTGCACACCGTCGGCGAACGACTGCGCGTAACCCACCACCGCCAGCACCGGCAGACCCATCTTGACCGCGAGGTCGCCGCGGGCCAGCAGGATGGTGCCGCCGCCCTGGGCTTCCAGGAACCCGAGCCGGCGCCGGTCGTTGGGCCGGGAGAACCGCGAGTCGCTGATGCCCCTGCCGCGCATCATGCCGGTCTCGGCGGTGGCGGCCATGTCACCGAAGCCGATGATGGCCTCCAGCGTCAGGTCGTCGAAGCCGCCCGCAACCACCAGCTCGGCCTTGCCGAGGCGGATCTTGTCGACGCCCTCCTCGACCGAGACCGCCGCGGTGGCGCACGCGCCGACCGGGTGGATCATCGCGCCATAGCTGCCGACATAGGACTGAATCACGTGTGCGGCAACGACGTTGGGTAGCACTTCCTGCAAGATGTCGTTCGGCTTGTTCCGGCCGAGCAGGTTGCCGTGATACATCGTCTGCATCGACGTCATGCCACCCATGCCGGTGCCCTGAGTGCTGGCCACCAGGCCCGGGTGCACCCATCGCATCAGCTCGGTCGGGGTGAAACCCGACGACAGGAATGCGTCGACGGTCGCCACGATGTTCCACAGCGCCACCCGGTCGATCGAGTTGGCCATGTCTTGGCTGATGCCCAACACCGTCGGGTCGAACCCGGTGGGGATCTGCGCGCCGACGGTCCGCGACAGCTTGGTCTTGCGCGGCACGCGAATCTCGGTGCCCGCCTTGCGGGTAACCTGCCAGTCGCTGGAGCCCGGGACCGGCTGGACCACCGTGTGCTCGGCGTCGAACTCGGCGAACCCGCGGGCGTCGGCCTCCGATGAGACGACGAACGTGAAGTCCTTGTCCAGGAACACGCTCACCATGAGTGGCGACGCGTGGTCGGGATCGATCGCACCGTCATCGACGAACTCACGGATGCCGACGCGATCCACCACGACGTCGTGATAACGCTCGACCAACTCGGCCTCGTCGATCAAGTCGCCGGACTCGGTGTCATACCAGCCCGGTGTCGGGTCGTCTTCCCACTTGATCAGACCTGTGGTCCAAGCCAACTCGAGCACACCGGCGGCCGACAGTTCGTTGTCGACCTCCATCTCGAAGCGAGTCCGCGACGAGCCGTACGGGCCGAGTTCGGCGCCGCCGACGATGACCACCAACTCGGACGGGTCGACGTCGAGGTCGGCCCACACCGGCGGCGGGGCCGGGCTGAAGCCGCGCGGCGGCGAGGGCAACGCGGCGATGGTCCCCTCGTCGGCAGCCTCGTCGTCGACGGCGGCTTCAGTGGTCATCTCCTCGCGGGCCTTGGCGGCCAGCTCAGCCATGTCCAGGTCGACATCGCCGAGCCCGCCGGTGAAGTCCACCTTGATCGGCGAGGTGGCCGCGGCCGCCCTCGACTCGATGTCGCACAGCCCGAGCAGCATCTGGGCCATCTCGTCGGTGGAATACGTTGTGACACCGGCTTCTTCGACGGCGCTGACGATCGCGTCGTTGTGTCCCATCAGCCCGGTGCCGCGGGTCCAACCGATCAGCGCGTGCGCCAGGCTGACGCGCCGCGCCCACGACGACTCGGCTCCCCAGCGGGTCACCACGGCGTCCAGTGCCGACTTGGCTTCGCCGTAGGCGCCGTCACCGCCGAACATGCCGCGGTTGGGCGAGCCGGGCAGCACCACGTGCAGTCGCGAGGCGATGTCGCGCTCGGCGCCGATCTTGGACAGGCCGCCGATCAACCGCTGCACGGCCCACAGCAGCACCTTCATTTCCATCTCCGAGCGCGAGCCGGCCTCGGACAGGTCGCCGACCACCCGCGGCGCCGCGAACGGGAACAGCAGGGTCGGCGTTTGCGCGTTCTTGATGTGAATCGACTGCGGCCCAAGGCTTTCGGACTGCTCGTTGCCGATCCATTCGGCCAGTGCATCGATGTCGGAGTACGACGCCATGTTGGCCGCCACCACCCACAGCGAAGCACCGAAGCGGGCGTGATCGCGGTACAGATTCCGGTAGAACGCCAACCGCTCGTCGTCGAGCTTCGACGTCGTCGCGATGACAGTGGCACCGCCGTCGAGCAACTTGCCGACCACCGATGCGGCGATCGAGCCCTTCGACGCACCGGTCACCACCGCGACCTCGGCGTGGTACCGCCCGTTGTCCGGGTTCTCCGCGCCGGCAGCGATCCGGCCGTACAGCGATGCGTGGATCTGACGCCCGGCAGCAAGCGCCTTGCCCTGCCACCAGGTCGCCTGCGTCGCCACCACATGGCCGGCGCCCTCGAACCGCTCCGACAGCCGCGCCCAATCGGCGTTGGCCTCGTCTTCGTCGATCAGCCACAGCTTGACCAGATCTTCACGGGCGCTGGCCCATCGGTCGTCGAACACCACGGCCTTCTTGCCGTCGAACACTGGCGCCACCAACCGGGGCCAGTCGGCGCCGAGTTCGGTGGTGACCAGGTCGATCAGCTCGGCGTCGGTCGAGGCCGGCGGCACGCTGACCGGGTCGTCGAGCCCAAGTTGACCGAGTACCAGGCGGGCCGCCGAGGCGAGCACACCGTCGCGGCCGGTGATCTGTTCGGTGAATTCGCCCAGCGCGGCCGCGTCGACGGTCGCACCGCCTCCACCACCGCCTGACGACGGCAAGGCCACCGCGATTCCGCGGCGTCCGGCCACCGCCGTGACGGCGGCGTCGATGACGCTGTCGACGGCGGCGGCGTCAGCCAGCGCACCCTCGTGCAGGTTGCCCATTGCGCCACCCCGGACGCTGGTGCCCTCGCGGGTACCCAGCGCGACCTCGACGGTGACGTGCTTGACCCACCCTTCGCCGAGCTCCCAGGTTTTGGTCACCCGCTCGGCGATGGCCGCGGGCCGCTTACCGGACGGACCCAGGATCGTGCGCAGCTGGTCGTTGATCGCGTCGGAAAGCACTGGGCCGTAAGGCTTGTAGGTGCGTGCCAACTTGGTGACCTGAGCGCGCAGCCCGGCCAGGTCGGCCTCGGCGGCGCCGTCGATGGCGCCCAGGTTCAGCTCAGAACCAAGGTCGACCAGCAACTGGTTGCGCCGCGACGAGGCACCGTCGGTGATGGACTCGATGGAGTCCAGCTCCTCGATCTGGTCGATGCGCATCTTGGCCGACAGCGCGATCAACGCCAGCGTCGCGTCGGCGGCGTCGAACCCGATGTCGTCGGGCCGTGGCGCGCCGGACGGAGCGACCGGCGCAGCCGGAGCGGCGGCGGGGGCAGCGTCGGCAGCAGGTGCCGCGGAATCGGCAGCGCTCCTCGACGTCGAGGACGTCCTCGGGCTCGGGGTCGGTGTCGGTGGCGAACAGCACCGCGGCATCGCGCTCAGCGTTGAGCACTTCCACTGTGCTGTGGGCATATTCGGGCAGCTTGAGAGTGTTGGTAGCCAGCCCGGCGACCGTCGGCGCGGACTTCACGCCGATCTCGACGAACCGCTCCACGCCCAGACCGCCGGCGGCCTCCTCGGTGAACAGCAGATCCTGGGTTTCGATCCAGCGCACCGGGCTGGCGAACTGCCAGGCCAGCAGCTCGATGATCAGTGTGCGCGCCAAGTCGAACGGGCGCTCGTTGCGCCAGTAGTCGTAGTTCTCGAGGATCTCGTCCAGCGGCTCGGCCGGCACCAGATCCCGGATCTCCTGGATGAAGTCGCGGTCCAAGCTGAACGGCCGCGGCACCAAGTTCGGGATGTAGCGCCCGATGATGACCTCAGGGTCTTTGCCCCGCGGCATAGCCCGTTCCAGCGAGCGACGGAAGTCGGCGACGCCGACCCGCAGCACCTCGGAGTGGAACGGCACGTCGATGCCGGGCACCAGGATGAACGACCGCTTGCCGCCGGTGATTTCGCGTCGGCGCTCCACCTCTTCTTCGAGGGCCTCGAGGCCACGGACCGTGCCGGCAATCGCGTACTGCGCACCGCGCAGGTTGAAGTTGACGATCTGCAGGAACTCCCCGGTGCGCTGCGCAATCTCCTCGATGAATGCCGGCACGTCGGCGTCATCGAGGTCGATCTGCGACGGCCGGATCGCGGCCAGCCGGTAGTTGGACCGGCCGAGCTCGTCGCGCGGCACGATGTCATGCATCTTCGACCCACGCTGAAACACCGTCTCCAGCAACGCTTCCAGCCCGTAAATGTCGCTCACGCAGGCCAGCGCCGTATACTCACCGACGGAGTGACCGCACGCGATCGCGTCTTCCACGAACGCACCCTGCTCACGCATCTCGGCGACCTGCGCCGCGGCCACCGTCGCCATGGCGACCTGAGTGAACTGGGTCAGGTACAGCACGCCCTCGGGGTGGTGGTAGTGCACGCCACTGGCGATCAGGCTGGTCGGGTTGTCCCGCACCACATGCAGGATCGAGAAGCCAAGGGTCCCGCGGGTGTACTTGTCCGCGTCGTCCCACACCTTGCGGGCAGCCTTGGAACGGGCGCGGACATCCATGCCCATGCCCTTGTGCTGGATCCCCTGGCCCGGGAACGCGTAGACCGTCTTAGGCGCGGACAGCCGCGCCGTCGCCGACAGCACCAAATCCGAGCCAATGCGGGCTGCGACCTCCAAAACCTCTGCGCCCTGGTCGATTCCGACACGGTCGACGCGAAAGTCCACCTCGTCGCCGGGTCGCACCATGCCCAGGAAGCGGGCTGTCCAGCCGATCAGCCGAGCCGGCGGCCGGGCCTGACCGTCGGTGGCGGTGACGACGTGTTGCGCGGCGGCCGACAGCCACATGCCGTGCACGATCGGCGATTCCAGGCCAGCCAGCAGCGCGGCGGCCCGGTCGGTGTGGATCGGGTTGTGGTCACCCGACACCACCGCGAACGGCCGCATGTCGACCGGCGCGGTGAGCGTGACGTCGCGGCGGCGACGCCGCGGGGTGTCGGTCGCGTTCTCCGATACCGCGCCGCCGGCCCGCTGCGGGTCGGTCAACTCGGCGGGCCCGGTGCGTCCGCGGATCGCGAAGCGCTCCTCCATGGTGGCGAGCACCGTGCGGTCGGCCGCGGCAACCGTCACCGAGATCGGGACTACCCGGCCGACTTCCGTGTCGGTGGCCACCGAAGCCGTTGCAGTGACGGTCAATTCGGCTGGCACCTTGGGCAGTGCGGCGACCAGGTGGGTGGCGTGGTCCAAATGCACCAGGCTCAGCAGACCCTCGACAACCGGCACACCCGCGCCGGTGACCGCAGAACCGATGGCCGCGAAGACCGCGGGCCAGCAGCGACCGACCAAAGCGTCGGGCACGGTGGTGAGGGTCGGTGCCAGCGCCTCGCCGAAGATCGCGGTGACACCGGTGTGGTCGGCGACCCGCTCGGGGTCCCATTGCACGGTCACGGTCGCGGTGCCGTTGTGCACCCGGGGCAGTGTGTCCGGGCCGTCGGCGCCCGCGGCGATCGCCAGCACCGAACGCATGGCCTCGATCGCGTCCTTGGTGCGGATCACCGGTATCGCGCCGTCAATAGTGCTGGCGGGCAAGCTGAATCGGATATCGATCCACACGCCGGCGATGGGCACACTCAGCACAACCTGGTCGCCGCTGGTGTGCAGACGTGCCCCGGTGGATGAGTGCGTGGCCCGCGGCTCTTCGGGTCCGTCATGCACCTGCCATTCGCCGGGGTCGGCGATGCGGTGCACCGGGTTGGTGGCAACGCGGCCCGCCCACAGCACGTCGGGTGCGTCGAGCACCGTGGCCAGTGGGCCGCGCACGTCGACGCGGCCCTGCCGCCGCGCGGTGACCGCGGTCGGTACCGCCCCGGTAGAGAGGACGTCGTCGATGGCGACCTGCTCGAAGCGGTCCAGCAACTCGCCGACCGGCTCGTCGAGCCGGGTGATGCCGGCGACCGCAGCGGTGCCGGGGATGATGCAGACCTGGTCGGCGTCGTAGCGCGCGTCGTGCGCTTGCCACAGCGAATCGCTTCGCCACCAACGCCGTACGTCTTTGTCGATCACCGGGACGAAGTTGACCGGCTTGCCCAGCGTCTTGCACAGCGTGATGAAGAACGGGACGTCGGCCGGGTGCAGCTTGACGGTCTCGGCGTCCGGGTAGTGGGCTACCAGCGCCGCGATGGCCTCGTCGGGGCGCTCCAGCAGTGCGGCGCCGCTGAACAGGGTCTCGATCGGCCCGGAGTCGAGCGGGTGCAGCCGCGCCTCGGCGCGCTGCAGCATCTGCTCGAACCGCTCGCGCCAGGTGTCGGCCAGCCACGGGCTGCCCGGCGCGGCGGTGTCAGCGGTGCTGTCGCCGTCACCGATGGCCAGCTCGACATAACGCCTCAGCCATTGCAGGTAGGTCATCTCGCCGACGTCGCCGAAGTACGGCTTGGCGGTGTTGGCCATCGCGGCGATGATCTCGTCGCGGCGCTCCGCGACCGCTTCCGCGTCTCCGGCGACCTCGTCGAGCAGGCGCCCGCAGCGCGAAGCGGAGTTGTCGATCTCGTGGATGTCGGCGCCGAGCTGACTGCGACTGGAAGCCATGCCGCCCTGGGCTTTTCCGGCGCTGATCCAATGCTCTGTGCCCTGTGTTTCGACCAGCATCCGTTTGACCGACGGCGACGTGGTGGATTCCAGCGTCGCCATCGCTGCGGTGCCGACCAGGATGCCGTCGACGGGCATCAACGGGAAGCCGTAGGTCTCGGCCCAGCGTCCGGACAGGTATTCGGCCGCCCGTTCGGCAGTGCCGATGCCGCCGCCGACGCAGACGGTGATGTTGGGTCGCGACCGCAGCTCCGAGTAGGTGGCCAGCAGCAGATCGTCGAGGTCTTCCCATGAGTGGTGACCGCCGGCACGCCCGCCCTCGACGTGCATGATGACCGGCCTCGTCGGCACTTCGGTGGCGATGCGGACGACTGAGCGGATCTGCTCGATGGTTCCCGGCTTGAACACCACGTGCGAGATGCCGATCTCGTTGAGCTCCTCGATCAGCTCGACGGCCTCTTCCAACTCGGGGATCCCGGCACTGACGACCAATCCGTCGATCGCAGCGCCGGACTGGCGGGCCTTCTGCACCAACCGCTTTCCGCCGACCTGCAGCTTCCACAGGTACGGGTCGAGGAACAGCGCGTTGAACTGATAGGTGCGGCCGGGTTCGAGCAGCCCGGCGAGCTCCTCGATGCGGTCGTTGAAAATCGGCTCGGTGACCTGCCCACCGCCGGCCAGCTCGGCCCAGTGCCCAGCGTTAGCCGCGGCGGCGACGATCTTGGCGTCGACCGTGGTCGGGGTCATGCCCGCCAGCAGGATCGGCGACCTACCGGTCAGCCGGGTGAACTTCGTCGAGAGCTTGACTCGGCCGTCGGGCAGGGTCACTACCGACGGGGCGTAGCTCGACCATGGCCGAGCCACCTCCGGAACAGCGCCGACGGTGAACAGGTTGCGCTGGCCGCCACGGGTCGCCGCGGGCACGATACCGATGCCGAGACCGCGGATGACCGGAGCAGTCAGACGGGTCAGGATGTCGCCGGGACCCAGGTCGAGAATCCACCGGGCACCCGCCTCGTGGACCCTGATCACCTCGTCGACCCAATCGACCGGCTGAACCAGAATGCCCTCCGCCATCGCGCGGGCCAACTCGACATCGATGCCGACCTGCTCTGCCCATTCGCCGACGATGTCGATGCTGTCGGCGAGCCTCGGCGTGTGGAAGCCCACCTCGACCTGAACCGCGTCGAAGACCGGCGCGAAGACGTCGCCACCGCGGACCTTGTTCTTGCGGTCGGCTTCTTCCTTCTCCGAGATCTGCTTGCAGTACAGCTCGAAGCGAGACAACTGCTCGGGAGTGCCGGTGATCACGACCGAGCGTCGGCCGTTGCGGATCGACAAGACCGGCGGCAGCACGGTCCGGACGTCTTGCGAGAAGTCTTCGAGTAGCCGGTAGATGCGCTCGGGGTCGGCGTTGCTGACCGACACCATCGGCGAGCGGTCGCCGAGAACCGAAATCCCGCGTCGGCGGGCCACCAGCGTGCCGGCGGCGCCGATCAGCTGCGCCATCGCAAGCAGCTCGATATCGCGCGCTCCCGCCGCTTTCAGTGCCTCTACGGCCAGGATTCCCTGCGAGTGCCCGACGACGGCCACCGGCGGGGTAGCCGTCAAGTCCATGCCCTGACGGGCCAGGGTGCGGATCGCAGCGATCTGGGTCAGCAAGACGCCAGGCAGCGACACCGCCGCCGAGGTCAGGTGCTTCTCGGACGGAATCGGGTCTTCGGCGGCGAGCGCGCGCACCCAGTGCAGCGGCTCGAAGCCGATCGGCCGGACGACGACGAGCTCCCTGGCGACCGGCTCGAGAAGCAGATCCACCTCGCCGACCAGCGTCGCCAGTTCGGATTCGATACCGGAAGACGAAACCAGCTCTTCCAAGGTCTCCAGCCACGCGCCGCCCTGTCCGCCGAAGGCGACGGCATAGGCCTCGCCGGCAGTCAGACGATCGACGAGCGCATGAGTATCCCCGGCGATTCCGTCGCGGTCAGCGGACACTCGATGGTGCTCATAGATCGTCACGTGTATCTCCCTCAAAGCGCTTGTCCGTCGCGTGTGTGCCAGAGCCGCGCCGCCCCGTAAATGCCGTCGAAATACCGATTGCGCCCCGGTCCAACCGGCCACATCTCGACTGACCCGGCTTCCGCGGGCCGAGCCAAGGGGGCGTTCTCAGCTGCACTAAGAGTGTCATAAGAAATCCGGGGGTTTCCTGTACAAATTGGTTACTGGTGAGTTCTACGCGCGAGTAATGGTGGGCTGGGTAACACTCCGCACAACGACCGCTGACGGCGTCCGGACCAAACCTGCTGCGTGCAGGTGGTTACGGTTGAGTAGCTATAACTGCGCAGATCAAGGCAGTATTGTTATCCAATCGTTATCTCAAAAATCTGCGCTCTATCTGGCGTCGCGCTCTACACGTGACGAGAGGTCGTGGTGCGACTGTTGAGAATGGCGCCGCTCGACCGCTCGGCTGAAGTTTGCTAGAAACTTACCCGCGAGTCAGCTCAGGCTTTCTCACCCGTCCCCCGGATGCCCTGGCTTTCTGCCGCTGGTCTGTACCATCTCCCCATGCCGCTGGTCATTGGAGCGACAGCCGCCGGATTCAGCATCGTCCGGCAGCTCGGTTACGAGGAGTTCGGTGAGCTCTATGTGGCCGAGCATCCGCGGCTTCCGCGCCAGCAGGTGCTTCATCTGATTCCGGCCGAAATCTCCGTCGACCTGGATTACCGCGAGCGGTTCAATCAGGAGTCCGATCAGGCAGCAGCGCTGTGGCACCCGAACATCGCCGGGCTCACCGACCGCGGGGAGTTCGAAGACCACCTGTGGCTCTCGACGGAGTACATCGAGGGGCCCGACACAGCCCAATTGCTGGGCGACAGCCATCCCGAGGGTATGCCGCCGAGGATGGTCATCGAGATTGTGTCCGCAATAGCAGACGCTCTGGACTACGCCCACGACCGCGGGGTAGTGCACCGCTACGTCAATCCGGGCAACATCCTGGTCAGCAGATCGCCGGCGGACAGAAACCGAATTGCGTTGACGGGCTTCGGTGTAGCCCGACCCCTTGGCGCCCACAACACTCTGACCCGGGCCGGCATGTTCATCGGAACCGCAAGCTATACCGCGCCCGAGCAGTTGATGGATGACGAACTGGACGGCCGCGTGGACCAATACGCGTTGGCGGCCAGTGCTTTCCACCTCTTGACCGGATCACCCCCATTCGCGCATTTCAACCCGTCGGTGGTGGTCAGCAAGCACCTCAACGAACGTCCGCCACGGCCAAGCGATGTCAGGCCCGACCTGACCGACTTCGATGCGATCTTCGCCCGCGCACTCTCGCAAGATCCCGTGGACAGGTACCAGCGGGGTCGCGACTTCGCCAAAGCACTGGAGTCGAACGGTGGGACACGGTCACACATCCGCGCCACATCCGAATTACGGGCGGCATCCATTTTCCGCGAAGCCGGCGAACCCACCGATGTTGCTGCCACGACGTCCGTCGCAGCGCCGAGGCACCACGCTGTAGTGCCGACCGTACCGGCCGCATCTGCCACACCCGGGGCTCAAAGACACGCCGCGATGCCATCCCCAAATGGCGTGCCGAACGATGGTATTGGCGATTCGGGCACGTCCATTTCGGCGAAAAACCCCGAAGACCCCATCGACGATGATGTTGAGGCCGACGAATTGGCCGAGGCACGCAAGCGCCGACTGCAGCACTCAGCGGCGCTCGCCGCTGTCATCGCGGTCGTGCTGCTGGCCTGGTTCTTCGGCGTAAAGACGTTGCGCTCGGCTTCTCGATCCGATGACACACCACCCAACGTCGAGACCACCTCCGCCGAACCCGCAGCCCCCGTGCCGGCAATGACCACCGCGCGGCCGGCGCTCATCGCGCCGCCGCCCCCGCCACCCGCGGCGCCACCGGTGGTCACCCCGAGCCCAGTGGTGACCACGTCGGCGCCGGTGACGACACTGCCGCCGACCACCAAGCACGCGTCGCCGGTAACCACCACTGCGCCGGTGAGCTCTCCAGCGCGGACGACCGCTGCACAGACGACTCCACCGACGTCGACGTCATCGAGTCCGCCCGCCGGCCTGGACACCAGGCCGGCGGTGGGCATGCCCTGCGGCCCGGAGGGCTCTTCCGCTGTTTCGAACTCGGGCGGTCCGGTGAACTGCGTCAGCACCCCGGGCGGGTTCGCCTGGCAACCACCCGGTGGCTGATCGGCGCCGCGATGCCGGCACGTTCTTGTAATTGCGGAACAATCCTGCGGACTTGGTCGGGTACCGCGTCAAATCCATTGGAAAATAACGGGATACCGCGCGTGTGAGCCCGGCAGCACGGACGGGTCTGTGAGTGGTGCGAGCGCGCGCCTAGTAAGCGGAGCTTGAGAAGAACTAGCGGCAAGTCCGGTAATGGCGGCGCTGCGATGTCAAAAACTTCACGTTGTGAAGCGACGATCATTACTACATCTACTCCGACCTGGCCTCGCCATCCGGCGATGCGGTCTCGGACTACACGAGATCGCTCCCGATTCCCCCGAGGGCCAGCCTGTTCTGAGCCGGTGGTTGATCGGCGCGGCAATCGTCAGCCGTCGGCCGATAGCAACTCGATCATGGCGTCGATGACGTCTCGGCAGTGCATGCTGTCCGCAGGTAGAGCTGCGAGCATGGTCTGCAACAACTTTCGCCCCTGCGCACGATTCCCCGACGCGATGAGCGGACGCAGCCGATCGACCCCATCGGCCAATTCCCGATCGGCTGCGCTGAGATTCTCGACCGCGGACGCCAGCACCTCGATCAGCTCCCAGTCGCGGTACAGCGCCAGCGAGCGCTCGTAGAAAGCGAAGCCGCTCACCGGTTCTCCGCGCATCGTTCCGCGGTAGCGATACGGACCTTCCATGTATTCGATCGGCAAGCCGTGTGCGGGCGCCGGAACCATGGGTTCCCCGGTCAGATCGATTTGCAGACTGGGGCATTGCAGCCGGTGACGATCCGGCATGAACCGGTTCGCAGCCAGCGGCCGCACCAACGGCCGGATTGAATCCGGCCAGCGGACATAGCTGCTCACTGTGACCTCGACGTCTTCTGCGCACTCCGGAGCCTTCTGCGGGTCGGGATAGCTCACCGTCACACCCGTAAATGGTTGCTGCGCATTGCCGTCCAACCGGTCGAACTGCCGCCATATGCTCATGTCGACGCCGTTGTCGAGGTTGATCGTGCGCCATTCGTGCGACCTGGCTCGTGGGTCTCCCCCGGTCCCCCCGCCGCCGGCGTATTTGGGAAACCACTGCCTGTCAACGTGTCCCGCGCTCCCGCTGACCTCTTCGTGCATCTCGCCCCAGCGTAGCGTTCCACACATCGCCATCCCGGTCTGGAAGTACGAGTAGGTGTCGTCCTGCCCGAAGCACGTGATGATCCCGTCGCAGGTGTCCGCGCCCACGGGTACCGGCGCGCGCGTTGGCGAGACGTCCAGATCCAGTTCCATCGACTGGCCGGCCTGGTCGACGCCGCGGAGGCCGACCCGATAGGTGTAGGGCCGCAGTTCGCCATCGTCATCTCGGCAGGCTGTCCACGCCACCGACCCGGCACTGCTCTCGTACCGGATGTCGAGGTATCCGGGGGCCATCGACATCTTCGGACGCGCATCCGGTTGCATGTTCTTCGGCGGCATGTCGTAATCGGTGTAGGTGCCGTATTCGCCAGTGCCGCAATCGAATAACGCCATCGTGTAGAAATCGGCGACCACGGTGCCGCCCGGACGGTTTTTGTTGAAGATGGTCAGGAATGCGAACGAACGACCCGTCGCTCCGGCCAGCTCGCCGGCGATGAACCAAGTGTCGGACTCCTGGTCGTCATGTAAGCCCTCGGCGGCCGGGAAATCCAGCGCACTGTCGCCTGACACCAGCCGGAACGGATACTTGCGCCAATCAGTGTTCATGTCCCGCCTCGGGGGTCTCGATCGCGTCGTACTTGTCTGCGCCCAGGAAGTCCCGCACCTTTTCGATGTGGTCGTCGGCGCCCAGTTCGAGCGTTTCGGCCGCCAGCCCGTAGTCGACGATCGCGATCGCCGCCTGAGCGAGGTGCTTCGAGAACGCCCGCTTGGTGGTCTGCAAGGCGCGGGCCGGCTGGGCCGCCAACCGGGTGGCCAGTTGCAACGCCTGGTCCATCAGCGTCTCGGGTGTCGTGACCCGATTGGCCAGACCCAGGTCTACTGCGAGTTCAGCCGGGATGCGCTCGCCGGTGTAGACGTACTCCTTGGCGCGAATGAGGCTGGTCATGTAGGGCCACAGCAGCGCGCCGCCGTCGCCTGCGGTCAGGCCGATCGAGACATGGGGATCGCACAGATAGCTGCGTTCGGACATCAACACCAGGTCGCAACACAACGCCAGCGACGCACCCAGCCCAATCGCCGGACCGTTGACCGCGGCCACCACCGGCAGCCGAAAGTTGATCATCGCGTGCAGAATGTCCGCCGCTTGAGCGGAGATGACGTATCGGTAGGCAAGCGCGCGGTGCTGGGCCTTGAGGAACGCGAAATCCCCTCCACCACTGAAGGTTTTGCCGGCACCGGTTAGTATTACGCAACGCGCATCGGTGTCACGCTCCAGATCGCGCCAGACGTCCAGCAGCTGGTGGTGCAAGGTTGCGTTGATGACGTTGAGATCGTCGGGGCGGTTGATTGTCACGATGCGGACGGCGCCGTCCGCTGTCACCCGAAGTTCGTCGCTCACGTCGCCTTCACAGTTGATCCAAGGCAGATGCCAGGCGGTCGGTCTTTTTTGCTATGTTAGCATCAATAGCGAAGTTGCCGTCGCCTTTTTAGAGGTGGTGCCCCATGCCGGAAACCCGTGACCACCGTTGCTACGACCAGCTTTTCATCGGAGGACGATGGCGCAACCCGTCCGCCGAGCAGCGCCTGACCGTCATCTCCCCGCACTCTGAAAATCCGGTAGGTGACGTTCCCGCGGCGACCCCCGCGGACGTCGACGCCGCGGTGGCCGCCGCCCGCCACGCCTTCGATCACGGCCCATGGCCCCGGCTCGACCCGCAGGAACGCATGCGCAAGGTCGAAGAACTGGCAACGATCTACTCGGCCCACCTCGAAGAGATGGCCGACTTGATCACCGACGAGATGGGATCCCCGCGCAGCTTCAGTCGACTGGGTCAGGCTGCGGCCGCGGCGTCGATGATCCACCTGACCTTGGCGGTAGCTCGCGACTTCCCGTGGAACGAGCGGCGCCACGGTGTGCTCGGCGAAGTACATTTGCATCGCGCCCCGGTCGGCGTGGTCGGTGCGATTGTGCCCTGGAACGTGCCGCAGTTCTTGATCATGCCTAAGCTGATTCCCGCATTGATCGCGGGCTGCCCGGTGATCGTCAAGCCGGCGCCCGAAACACCTTTGGACGCTTTGTGGTTGGCCGAGATGATCGAACAGCTGGATTTGCCCGAAGGGGTGGTGTCGGTGCTTCCCGGCGGCACCGACGTCGGCGAGGCGTTGGTGCGCCACCCCGGGGTGGACAAGATCTCGTTCACCGGGTCCAGTGCCGTCGGCCGCCGGATCGCCACGCTGTGCGGCGAGCAACTCAAGCGGGTGAGCCTGGAGCTTGGCGGCAAGTCGGCGGCGATCATTCTCGACGATGCCGACATCGTTAAGACGGTCCGGGAACTGAAGTCCGCGAGCCTGATGAACAACGGTCAGGCCTGCGTGGCGCAGACCCGCATCCTGGTCAGCGAACGCCGTCGCGACGAGGTTGTCGATGCGCTGGCCGAGATGATGTCGGGCCTACAGGTCGGCGATCCCACCGATGAGGCGACCGACGTCGGGCCCCTGGTCGCTCAGCGTCAACAAGCCCGGGTTCAGGACTACATCCGGTCCGGGGTGAAAGAGGGTGCTCGGATGGTCCTCGGCGGCGAGGACTCACCGCACCACCACGGCTGGTATGTGCGTCCAACGCTGTTCAGCGACGTCACCAACGACATGCGCATCGCTCGCGAGGAAATATTCGGGCCCGTGCTCAGCGTGCTGACCTACCGCGACGAACAAGACGCAGTCCGCATCGCCAACGACAGCGACTACGGTCTGGCCGGATCGGTGTGGACTGCCGACATCGCGCACGGCCTCGAAGTCGCGGCGAGTGTGCGAGCGGGGACCTACGGCATAAACATGTACACCCTCGACATCGGAAGTCCATTCGGCGGTTTCAAGCAGTCCGGACTCGGCCGCGAGTTCGGCCCCGAGGGCCTGCACGAGTATGTCGAGTTGCAGTCGGTGATCAGCAAAGGCGCAATGCCGCCATTGTCTGAATAAACGACTACCGCCGCCAGCCGGGGTTACGGCCAAGCCGGGCAAGAAGTTTCGACTGCACGTCGGACTGGTTGCCCACCGCAACCGGAGCATCGAACATCGCTGAACCGATGAGCGCGCTGGGGTCATCAGGCAAGGCCGCGTAGAACGCCTCGCACCACCGGGCATCCAACCGATCATCGGCACCGACCGCCCGCGCCAGGTCCCAGGTGTGCACCAACACGTCGCGGGTCACGTTCGGCAGCACCGCCGCGGCGTCCGGCCCGATATCGAGTTCAAACGCCATTTCCAGCTGGTCGTATGTCAGCTCCCAGCGCCGCTGCGGATCATCACGTGGGCGATCGGGCTTGAGCCCCAGCGGTCGCAGCAGCAGCACATCGTGAAACCCGATGACATGCTCCAGCACTCCCCTGGCATCCCAGGCATCGCAGGGCGACGGGCGCTCCCATTTCCCTTTCGCCGCGCGCACCGATTCGCCGAACCTTCGGCACACCGCCAGGTGCCGTTCACCCAAGCCGTCGGCCATCGCGCTTACCCGGACAATTCCAGTGTGAGCTCGACCGGACAACACAACTCACCGCGCTGGTTGACGATCTCGATCTCCAGGTCCAGCAGTCGGCGCGGTGAATCGTCGGTCGTGTCGGAATGCTTGGCGACGACGCGGCCGCGGCCCACCATCGTGTCGCCGGCGTAGATCGAACCGGCCAGCCTCATCTTCCGGCGCACCACCCGGCTGCGCGGTCCGGCCCAATCGGTCGCGAGGCGGTCGGCGAAGCCGGCCAGGTGCATGGTGTTGACGAAAATCGTCGGATGGCCTTGGTTTTCGGCGTACGTCGGGTCGAAGTGACCCGGAAAGTAGTCCCAGGTGGAACCGGAGTTCATCACCACCCGCTGGTAGCTGATCTCATCGCGCACCTCGGGTAAGTCCGTCGGGACGGTGATCTGGTCCCATTCCGCTGCCGTCACGATGCGGTCGCCGGCGTGAAGCGGAACAAAGTGTTCCGGTTAATCGCCACGACTGCGCCGTCCTGGCGGATGAAGGTGTCCACGGTCTCGACGAAATGCCCGACGCCGAGCTTGGTGTGCTTCTCCGGTGAAACCGACACCACTTCTTCAACGACGGTCAGCCGGTCGCCTTCGACGATGGGCAGCGGAAACTCGGCTTCATTGGCCGCGTTGATGAACGTCGTGCCGGGCAGCGGCACCCGGATCGCGATCGCCGAGACGGGTGGTCGTCCGCTCGGTTCCCACGGCAGCGGCGTGAGCCAGCCCATCAGCAGGCCGGGCGGCGCCAGCAACCCTCCCCAAGTCTGCGCTGCGAAATCGGGGTCCCAGTACGAGGGGTTGCCGTCTTGCACTGTGGCGGCGAACATTTGGATCCGGGCCGCGCTGACTACCGTACCCGCGGTTCTCGGCTCGGACGCCACGCCGACCATGCGCAGGGCATCCTCGTAGGTACCGAACGCGAGTTCGTAGCTGATAGGTATCGACAACTGCCGCTCCCGTCACACCGAGAGTGAGTGCCCGTTCGACACCGAATCCCATTGAAGTTCACGGGAAGTGAAGTACCAGCCACCGCGTTCGTAGATCAGTTGATCGCGATAGCTTCCGGTGGCACGTAACGTGACGCCGTCGCCGACCGCGGTGAAGAGCAGTGCGACGCAGCGCTGAGTCGCGTTGACGCCGTCGACGCTGATCTCGTGGTCGACAGTGACCAGCCGCCCGTTGCCGCCGTCGAAAGCCTCACGCAGATCGGTGAATTCCGTCCCGTCGCGGGTGAAACGGGCGCCGGAGTGGCGGAAGGTGGCAATCCATCCGTTGCGGTCGCCTTCGGAAAAGTATCGGTTGTGCCGTGCCGTCAGGTTCAAGATGGCGTCGCGGCCCACCGAACCGTCGAGGACGTACTGCTGCTGATAGGTCATGGCCATCGGTTTTTCTCCCTGTCTCAACGGCTGACGATATAGCCGTGGCTTTCGCGGTCCCACGCGGCGGGGCCGACTCCTCTGCTGCGAAGAACATCCTTGCGGACTCGCCCGATGACGGTCTTCGGCAACTCGCTGACAATCTCGACGTATCGCGGCACGGAGAAGTACGGCATCCGGGCACCGCAAAAGTCCAGCAGCTCTGCGTAATCCAGGTCGCGGTCGGCTGGCACGGTGACGAACAGCAAGATGTCGTCCTCGCCCAGGTCGCTGGGCACACCGACCACCGCGGCCTCGAGCACCGACGGATGCCCGGTCACCACGGTTTCGACTTCGACAGACGAGACGTTCTCCCCTCGGCGACGCAACGAATCCTTCACCCGGTCCACGTAAGTGAGGTTCTGGTCGCTGTCCAGCACGCCGAGATCCCCAGTCCGAAACCACTGCGGGTGCGCGTCGACAGTCAACCCCGAGGCATTGAGGTAACCCTCGCTCATGACGTGTGGGGAGCGAGGGCGGCAAGCGATCTCGCCCACGGTGCCGTTCGGGAGCGGTTCGCCGTCCGAGTCGACGATTCGCACCTCGAAGGCGGGATTCGGCCGACCCGAGGTTCCGGGCACCCCACCTTCGGCCACGCCCTTGACCGCGATCGGGAAGGCTTCGGTCAGGCCGTACATGGTGACGATCCGGCATCCGTAACGCTTTTCGATGTCGCGGTACACCGCGGCGTCGATCGGCGCCGCGGAGATGAAACGCAGCGGCAGCTCCGCGTCGCGCGGATCCGGCGGCTGATTCATGAGCATCGAGACCATCGCGCCGGCACCGACGAAACCGACGGCGCCGCAGGCACGCACCTCATCCCACACCGAGGCGGGATGAAAGGCCGGTGCCAATACCGTTGTCCCGCCGACCAGCATCGGCGCCAGCACCGCCGGCGCGGCGCTGAGGTGAAACAGTGGCATCGCCGTCCACAGCGCCTCACCGCCGCCGAATTCCCAGGCCGCCGCGGCTGTCGCAGCCGTCGTGAACAGGTAGTGCCAGGTGGTGGCAACGGCTTTCGATGCCCCGGTCGTGCCGGAGGTGAAGAAGAACGATCCGATGTCGGAGATGTCGCCGACGTGTTCGGCAACTACACAAGGGTTCCCGTCAAGCGAATCGTCTGGAACGACGATGCTCGCCAGCCCGGGCAGTTGATCGGCCAACTCGGCAACCCGTGACTGCCGCTCGGCGTCGGTGACGACCACCTTCGCCCGCGACAGTCGAAGTGCGTGCAGCAGGAAGTCGCCCTTGTTTGCCGCGTTGACGGCGGCGGCGACGGCACCGATGCGTCCGGCACCCAACCAGAAGTAGATCCACTCCGGGCAGGTCGCGGCGAACAATGCGACGCAGTCGCCTGGTTCAATACCCAAGTCCAGCAGCGCTTTAGCCGCCGCGCAAGACCGCTGCCGCATCTGCTCGAAGGTCACGTCGTTACCGTCGATCGACATCATCACCCGGTCGGGACACTGCTCGGCGCGACGATCGAGCACTGCCGCGACACTGAACCGCTCGACGCCGAAATCAGCTGGCCCAATGGGCTTTCCGTCACATGCGGGTGCCGCCCCAACCGGCACGCGGGACATCAGGCTCCTGCAGCCGCCGGGTCCGGATCACCGTTGGCGGTGTAGCCGAAGTCGTCCCGCGCGGCCTCTTCACCCGGGTAGAAGCGATGCGCCCAGCGCCGCAGCGCGGCATAGTCGTGGGCCTCTTCCGGTGCAAGGTTCGGCTTCTCCAGATACTTCATGTTCTCCCAGGTGAAGAAGTCCTGCTTGATCACCTCTTGCTGCAGCGCCAGGAACTTAGCGGCACGGCCGGTGGGCGCATCGCCGGTGTCACCGGGTTCGCGAACGGAAGCCTGGGTATAGAAGTAATCGGTGTAGTCCTCGTCGACCGGAGTCTGTCCGGTTACCTCGATGGTGGCCACCAGGTCACTGGGGAAGCGAACGATGCCCAGGCCCAGCGAGTAGTTGTCGTAGACGATCTTGGCGTCGACCGGGCCGTTGGGGGTAAGCCAGGTCTCCGCCCGGCCGCCGCCGAAGTGGGCGCTGACGGTGGCATGCAGGTGATAGCCGGAGACCTCGAACGAAGTGGTGTTGGCCGGGTTCGCCGCCTTGTGCACGTATTGCACGTGATACGGGTCAGCCGCGTTTTCGATGATCATCTGCGCATGCACCTTGACCCGGTTGAGCATGCGGCTGTGCGGGTGCAACGGGTAATACTCGTCGGTCTCCAGCTCGGGCAGCACCGGCGGCTGCCAGTACGGTGCGCGGCCGTGCCGCTCGTGCCAGACCAGGATGAAGCCGTACCACTCCGTGCTGTGGTACGTGCGGACGCGCACGTTGTTCTTGCAGCCGATCTTGCTGTACGGGATCAACGCATTTGTGCCGTCGCCGCGCCACCGCCAGCCGTGCCAGGGACAGACGATGTTCTCGCCCTCGACCGTGCCACCGACACCCATGTTGGCGCCGAGGTGCTGGCAGTAAGCGTCGAGCACGTTCACCTCGCCGGACTCGGTGCGGAACAGCACCATTTCCTCGCCGAAGTAGTGCACCCGCTTGACCTCGCCGGCCGCCAGGTCCGAGGCAAAGCCGATGATGAACCATCCGGTCGGGAATCGGTACGGCGACAGGCTGATGCCGCTTGGCCCGAATTCGCGTTCGGACGGATCGATGGAGGTGTCCGAAACCGTGTCCGTCACTGCCGCCCTCTTTCGGTCCATTTCCCGCGCCAGCCAACTGGTGCACGGCCGCGCTGACGCTTGCCGCGCTTGGCAGCCTCGTTTCTATTTTTACTATTTTAAGCATTGAACGTCAACGCACGCCGTAGCCGACGGTAGGGTGAGTCATCACACCGGCCCCCTTCCCCGCGTGGGCGTCGAGGAGAATCGAGGTTGCCAATGACGGCTTCGACAGTCGATCTGTCCGATTTCGCATTGTGGCGCAATGGCTTTCCCGATGACGTGTTCACCGAGCTGCGGCACAGTCGACCGCTGTTCCGGCACGGCCTGACGCCTGGGGTCGCCAAAACCGTCAAACGGGATTTCTGGATGACGACCAAGCATCGGCACGCGGTGCGCCTGCATCGCGACCACGAGTCGTTCACGGCCGTAGACGGTCCGCTCATTCAGCCGGCCGACCTGTTCGCGTCGTATTCGACGATCATCACGCTGGACCCGCCGGAGCAGAGCAAGCACCGAAAACTCATCTCGAGCGCCTTCACACCCCGGGCGATCGCCAAGCTCGAAGACGGCATTCGGGCTCGTGCGTCACGGATGATCGACGACCTGCTCGCCCGCGGCAGCGGCGACTGGATCGACGATGTCGCCGACGCGCTGCCGATGACCGTCATCGGCGACATCATCGGCATTCCGGAACAGGATCGGCCGCGCATCTTCGACGGATTCGACCGCATCCTCAAGGCTCAATCCACCGGGGATCAGCTCGACGCCGAGATCTTCGCGACGATCTTCGGTTACGCCATGGAACTCACGGCCGAGAAGCGACGCAATCCGGCCGACGACATCTGGAGCACGATTGCGTCCGGCGTCATCACCGGTGACGACGGCGAGCAATTCAGCTTGGCCGCAAATGAACTCGAGTTCTTCTTCTTCGTGCTCGCGTTTGCCGGCAGCGATACCACCAAGAACGCGCTGGCGATCGGGCTACAGGCGTTCGTCGCGAATCCCGGACAGATCGAGCGGTACCGCGACGACGAATCCGTACGGTCCAGCGCTGTCGAGGAGGTGCTGCGCTGGGCGTCGCCGGTGGCGTACTGGACCCGCAGCACCAAGGTCGACATCGAAATGGACGGTCAGCACATACCCAAGGGCGAGCGGGTGGTGTCGATGCTGCGGTCGGCGAATCGCGACGAGGAGGTCTTCTCCTCGCCGTTCATGTTCGACATCGGACGCCAACCCAACCCGCATGTCGCGTTCGGCGGCGGCGGAGCGCACCACTGCCTGGGCGCCATGCTTGCCCGCGCCGAGATCCGCGCAGTGCTGGATGAACTGCTGCTGCGCGGCGACGGATTCACTCTCGGACCGGCCCGGGTGACCTACCCGAATCTGACCACCAACATGTCGATTTACGACGAGATGCCGATAACGCTGAGGCCGCGGTAGTTAGTCGACCAGTCGCAGCGCGGCCTTGGGGCACTGGTCGACCGCGGCCGCTACGTCGATCTTCAAATGCTCCGGCACGTCGGCGTCGGCAACATGCACCACATCGGATTTCCCGATTTCGAAGATGTCGGGCGCCAACGATTCGCAGAATCCGTTGGCCTCACACAGTGTCTCGTCGACGATTACTCGCATCGCTTACTCCTTACTTTCCCACCGTCATAGACCCTTGGGCCGGGTGCCGATCACCCCGGCAGATGCCAGGCGGGCGAGTTCTTGATCAGTCAGCCCACACATGTCCCGCAGCACCTCGTGGTTGTGCTCACCCAGCGTCGGTGGCGGGCGCATCAGCCACTCGCGCTGGCCATCGAGCGGGGCGAAGGGCGGACGCGGGTACCGGCCCGAACCGGTGCGCGGATGCTTGAGCGTTTCCAAGAACCCGCGGTCGTTGAGCTGAGCGTTCTCGGTAACCAGCGACGGCGACACCACCGGTGCGGCGGGAATGCCCGCGGCGGCAAGGTCATCCACCGCGCGGCGCAGATCCTGGCCGCCGAACCAGTCTTGCAGCTGACGGTCGATCTCGTCGGCATGCGCTCGTCGTCCGTCGACGGTGCCGAACCGGTCATCGTCGGTCCACGACGGGCGGCCCATCAGATCGACCAGCGCCTGCCACTGGTCGTTGGTGCGCACGGTGACAGCGATCCAGTCGTCGTCGCCCGCACAAGGGTAGAGGTTCTGGACGGCCCACCCGTGTCCCCGGTTGCCCCGCCGGGTCAGCGTGACACCGAATACCTCGGCTTCCATCGGCTGAATCGCGGTGACGTTCAATACCGTCTCGATCATCGGCAACTCGACGAGCTGGCCGGCTCCGGTGCGATCGGCGAAGCACAGCGCCGCCGTCACGGCGAAAGCCGCGTGAACACCGGCCAGCGGGTCGCAGGCTCCCCGGGGCGGGACGGGCGGACCATCGGCGAGTCCAGTGACCCAGGCCAGGCCGGCGATCTGTTCCATGGTCGGCGCGAAGCCGACCCGGTCGCGCCATGGACCGTCCAGACCGAATGCCGGCATCCGAGCGACGACCAGTCGCGGATTGATCGCCAGCAAGGCGTCCGCGGTCAGCCCGAAGTGGTCCATCACCCGCGGGGAGAAGTTCTCGATCACCACGTCGGCGTCGGCGACGAGATCGCTGAACAGGCGACGCCCGTCGTCCGACCCCAGATCCAGAGTCACAGAACGCTTGTTGGTGTTCATGGCGTGGAACACCCAGCCGTATTCCCACCAGTCGTCGACGTCCTTGCGCATGCCACCCGAGTACCGGATGCCGTCGGGTCGTTGGATCGATTCGACTTTGACAACGTCGGCGCCGAACGCCGCAAGCAGGTGCGTGGCGGCGGGCCCGGCCCAGAACGCGGTCAAGTCAACGATGCGAAGGCCCTCAAGGGGTAGTCGTGGATCCGACGGCGGGTCGCGGTACTCGCGTTCGGTCCACGGCTTGGTGCCGTCGGCCTCGCCCAGCGCAGGCGCCGCGCGCAGGGGGGCGGCGCTGCACCGTGACATCAGCCACGGGGTGCGGGGCTGGTGAAAGCCCGCCGGGTTGCGCACGAAGACGCCGCGTTCCTTGGCGTAGGCGGTGTCCCGGATCGTCGCGCCGTTGCCCAGCGCCGCGATCGGCAACCGGAACAGCTGCCCGAGCTCGACCACCTCATCGACGGTGCGTTCGGCCAGCCACGGCCGGATCCGCTCCCGGATGAAGTCGCGGTATTGCCATCGCCCGATCTGGAAACTCAGCTGCGGGATCTCGGTCAACTCCGCGCAGTCGACCATCGCCGCGAAATCCAGCCACTGTTGGCCGGTGACCATGGTGATCCCGATGTAGCCGTCTTTGGCCGGCTCGATCGACGGCACTTCGACCGTCCGCGACACCGGCGGCGCCTGGAGCAAGTGGGAGTGCAGCCATTCGCCGCTTTGCATCAGCGTGATCGCTTCCAGCATGGACAAATCGAGGTGTTCGCCGGGTCCGCCGTGCTCCACGCGGCGGCGCACGGCCAGCGCTCCGAAAGCGGCGAACACCCCGCCCATGTACTCCCCCAGGTCACCGCCGATCGCAATCGGTGGTCCGGCCGGGTCGCCGCGGAAACCGGTCAGGCCAGACCACGCCTGCAAGGTGAACTCGCTAGCGGCACGATCCGCGTACGGACCGGTCCAGCCGAAGTCGGAGACGGTGACGATGACCGCCCTCGGGAACTCTGACAGCAACTGTTGCGGATCTATGTCCCACTGCGCCGCCTGCGACCGGGTGGCCGTCACCACGATGATGTCGGCGCCGGCGAATTCGGCACGACGGTCCGCGGCCGACCAGGTCAGGCTGCGCTTGCCGGCGTTGAGATACCCGAACAGGGGCGAGTCCGCGCCGTCCGGGATGGCCGATCCGCTTGCGCTGAACCGCCGCAACCAATCCCCTTGTGGCGGCTCGATTTTCCTGACATATGCACCGGCGTCGACCAAGAGCTTTCCGCAATAGCTGCCAGCGATGCGGTCGCTGATCTCGACAACACGGACGTCTGCCAGCGGTGTCGGTCGGCTGCCATGCCCGTCGCTCAACCTGTATCCGTCTACATTCGTCGGGTTGTTGTCTATGCCATCTTAGTAAATTTGCCGATCCGCGTCCGCTCGCCTGAGACCGAACGCTTGACCAGCGCGGCTATTATGCCATTACTGCTAAAATTGCAGTATATGGAGTTCGCGGCTGCAGCGACCGTGGCTCCATCAGCCGTTCCGCTGCTGGAATCAGATGACTGCGCTGGGAATTGGCCCCGAGGCTCGACGTCGACTGTCGGCGCCGCGGATCGCCGAGATCGTCGCGGACGAGTTGCGGCGGCAGATCATCGACGGCGAATTGGCCGACGGCGATTTGCTGCCCCGCCAGGAAGTGCTCGTCGAACAGTTCAACGTCAGCCTTGTCTCGCTGCGAGAAGCGTTGCGAATTCTGGAGACCGAAGGCTTGGTATCGGTCCGGCGCGGTAACCGGGGAGGCGCTATCGTGCACGCTCCGGCCAAGACCAGTGCCGCCTACATGCTGGGCCTGCTGCTGCAGAGCGAGTCCGTCGTCGTCGCAGACCTCGGGACCGCGATCCTCGAACTCGAACCCGCGTGCGCGGCGTTGGCGGCTCAACGAACCGACCGCGCGGACACCATCGTGCCCGAGCTCAAAGAAATCAACGATGCAATGGAGACGCATCTGGAAGACGGGCCCGAATTCACCGAAATCGGCCGCAGATTCCACGATTCCATCGTGCATGGCTGCGGCAACCGCACGATCATCGCCGTTGTCGGCACCCTGGAGACGCTGTGGACCAGCCACGAGCAGCAATGGGCCGACGAGAGCGCCGCCAAGGGCACCTACCCGTCGCTGACCAAACGTCGCGCCGTGCTCAACACACACGTCAAGCTTGCCGACATGATCGAGGCCGGTGACGTCGACCGAGCGCGCCGGATCGCTGCCCGGCATCTGTCCGACACCCAGAGCCACGTGCTGGCCGCCGGACCGGACCAACGGATCTACGCGGTGTCGCCGCAAGCGTTGGGCCGCCCGCGGGACAACCGTCATCTCTAAGTCGTGGACCAGCTGATCGGTGCGAGAACGGCACTGGTAACCGGTGGCAGCGGTGGTATCGGGAAGGCCTGCGCTGCCAAACTTTGCGAACTGGGTTACGACGTAGTGCTTTTAGCGCGCCGGGTCGACCCATTGCGCGCTGCGGCCGACGAGATCGGGGCACGTTACATCGTCGCTGATGCGTCCGACTCGAACGGCTTCGTGCAGGCGATCGATCCACTGGAGACCGTCGATCTCTTAGTGCACGCGGCAGGCACCCTCGGTGGGACTTACGCGCGCAAGCAGACATTCGAGCAGTGGCAGACGATCATCTCGGCAAACCTGGACTCCTGTTTCGTGGTGACCGCGGCCACGCTGCCGAAAATGCGGCCCGGCTCCCGGCTGGTGTTCATCTCGTCGTCCGCGGCACACGAACCGATGATGGCCCGCACCGCCTACTCGGCGTCCAAGGCCGGGATGAATGCTTTTGCCCGCGCGCTGGCGCTCGAAGTCGACCGGGACGGTATCGCCGTGCACATCGTGACGCCGGGACCGGTGGAAACCGAAATGCTGCAGGATGTTCCATTTGAGATGAACGCCATTCAGGTCTCCGATGTGGCCGACGCCGTCGCTTGGCTCGACACCGTGGACCCGTCGGTGGATCTGCCAGAGATCCGGCTACATGCGGTGCGGCGCGGGCCGTTCGCCCGCGAGCCCGTCGTGCCCGACGAGGCTCTCCGCCGTGGCGCTGCGCGCCAATGACCAAGTTGCGCTATTGCGGAAATGCCTTGATCACCGTTTCGCCGAATTCGTGCAGCGATTCCGGTGCGGCGAAATCTGCGAACCAGACATAGAACCGCTCAACACCTTGACCGGACAAATGCTTGAAATGTCCGGACAATTCGTCAGCGTCGCCACAAACCAGGCCCGATCCGAGATTGCCGAAGCGCCGGGTACTCACCTCACGCACCTTGACCGGATCACTGTCCTTGCGAACGAAACCGACCATCTGCTGGATCGATACTCGAGCCGATCCGGCGGCGGGGGCAAGCTCCGCCAGCCTGTCGATGTGGTTGGCCGGGATGTTCCACCAATCCGCGTATCTGCGAACAAGTTCCATCATCCGGCGGCCTGTCCCACCGAGGATCAGCGGTATCGGATGGGTTGGCAGAGGCGACTGGCTGCGGGTGGCGTCCTCACCGTGTCCCCAGTATTGGCTGATCAGGTCGAGGTGAGATTCGAGTTGTTTGACCCGCGCGACCGGATCTTGTTGCCCGACATCGAATCTGGTGAAC
Source organism: uncultured Actinomycetota bacterium (assembly GCA_963733755.1). Lineage (GTDB taxonomy): Bacteria > Actinomycetota > Actinomycetes > Mycobacteriales > Mycobacteriaceae > Mycobacterium. The sequence continues at coordinate 381,431 of CAVTEZ010000028.1, read as the reverse complement.
TCCGCGGGCCAGGACCCGGAGCCGAGGCCGAGCTCGAACCTTCCGTCAGACGCCTCTGACAATGTGACGGCCTGCTTGGCCAGCACCGCCGGATGGCGAAAGGCGTCGCAGAGCACGAGATGACCGATCCGTAGCCGCTCAGTCTTTGCGGCGACCCACGTAGCGACACTCATTGCCTCCCAGATACTTTCATCGGGCAGTCCGGGTGCTTCGAGGTGGTCGATGAACGCTATTCCGCTGAATCCGCTGGCTTCGGCGTGGCGCGCCCGCTCGACAATGTCGGGTACCGGCACCCTCACTTGCGGCAGGAACAGGTACCACTCCGCCATTACCCACCACCATTCGGATCGCTGAAGTCACGACGCCACCGCGATTGACGTTTGTCGCGCTAGTTTACTATTTTTATTATGTTAGGGGCCTTATGGACGTCGGACTGAATTCGGGTCAATTGGCGCTGCGTGACAGCGTGCGTGACGTCCTGCGCGCCGAGTGCCCGCCGGCGATCGCTCGGCAGGCGATGACGGATCCGCAACGCTGGCGCACCGTGTGGAAGACGGTCGTCGACCTTGGCTGGAGCGAACTCGCCGTGCCCACCGCCGATGGCGACAGCTCCTTCGGTCGGATGGAGCTCACCGTCGTCCTCGAAGAGTGCGGCGCGGCGCTGGCACCCGTTCCCTTGCTGTCCAGCGTCGGCCTGGCCGCAGGTCTGCTGCGTCTGGCCGGTCCCGCTGTCAACGATGTGCTTGCCGAGATCGGCAGTGGCGTGGTAGCTGCGCTGGCCGTTCACCCGCCGGGCCATCGCCTGCCCGCGGTGCCGATGACGCTGCAGGACGGTCGGGTGCGCGGGCGGGCCGTCGCGGTGCCCGGCCTCCCCCGTGCCGAACTGATCGTCACCCTGGCCTCGTCGGCCGACGGGCCGGTCGCCGCCGTGGTACGCGTCGGCGACGGCGTGACCTTCCACGACACCGAATGCATCGATCCGGCCCAACCGGTTGCCGACGTCGAAGTCGACGCCGAGCCGTTGGCCAGCGCGCCGGTCGAGCTGGAGTCGGCGCTGGCAACACCGTTGGTCGCCTCGGCCGCCGATCTTGTCGGTGTCGCCGGAGCCGCGTTGGCCCGCGCGGTCGAGCACGCGAAAACTCGCCAGCAGTTCGGCAAACCGATCGGCGCATTCCAGGGCATCAAGCATGCCTTGGCCGACAACTATGTCGCGGTGGAACGCGCCCGCGGTCTGACCTACGCCGCGGCGGCCCGGCTCGACGATCCGGCGACCTCAATCGCCGCAGGCTGGAACGCTGCGGCACTCGCCAAGGCGGCGGCGTCCGAGGCGGCGGTCGGCTGTGGGCGCACCGCGGTGCAGGTACACGGCGCATTGGGCCAGACCTGGGAGCACGACATGCACCTGTATCTGCGGCATGCGTGGCAAGGAGCCTCGACGCTGGGCGACAGCCGAGCGCTCTACTACGCGGTGGGACGCCGCTTCGCCGGGAGCCGCGCCGACGACGACGCAGTGGGGGTACCTCCAGCCGCGCAGCGGCGAGGGGGACGCAGCGATGCTGAGGACTGGCGCCAATGAATCGCATGACACGCACCGACCTGCTGGCCGAATACGGAGCCTGGCTGACGGACTTCCTGCCGAGCGACTACTACCAGCGCTATCGCGAATACCGCTGGGACATCGAACTTCGTCGGGGTCATCAACGGGCCGCATTCGAGGCGGGCTGGCTGCAGCCGACCTGGCCACCCGAGCACGGCGGCCAATCGCTGGGCCTGGCCGAAGCGATGGAGATCAGGCTCGAGGCCGCGATGCGATCGGCGCCCAAACTGCCCAACGTCGCCGGGCCAGGTGTGGCGGCGCCCGGGATCCGCCAATTCGGCACCCCCGCGCAGATCGACCGCCTGCTCGTCCCACTGCTGCGCGGCGACGAGTGGTGGGCACTGGGCATGTCCGAGCCCGAGGCCGGATCCGACTTCGCCGGCCTGCGCACCCGTGCCGTACGCGACGGCGACGTGTTCCGGGTCAAAGGCAGAAAAATCTGGACCACCCAGGCGCACCAGTCACGATGGTGCACGCTGTATGCCCGCACCGATCCGGACGCACCCAAACATCGCGGAATCTCCTGCCTGATACTCGATCTCGAATCCCCCGGGGTAACCATCGAACCAATTCGGATGGCGTCGATCTCCGATGAGACCTTCTGCGAAGTCATCCTCGATGATGTCGAGATTTCGGCCGACAATTTGCTTGGACCCGTCAACGGCGGTTGGCAGGTGGCGATGTCGTCGCTCAACCATGAGCGGCAGATGATTTGGATCATGAACTGGGTCGAGATCCAGCGCGGCCTCAGCTCGGTGCGGGATTCTCAAGCCATCCACGACGATTACGCCTCCGGTGAGGTCTTCTCCGAACTCGGCTCGCTGCTCGCCGATGCCGAAGCGCTGCGCGCGACCGGCTACCGCGCACTGAACAACGAACTCACCGGTCGACCGAGCCCCGAATCCGACATCCTCAAACTCCTCGGTTCGCAGACGCTGCAGCGGGTTTGGGAGCTTTCCGCCGCAGCGGCCGGGCCCCGCTCAATCGGCGACACCGATCTGCTCTTCGAACGCCAGGACGCGCTCGCGGCGACCATCTACGGCGGAACATCTGAGATCCAGCGCAACATTATCGCCGAGCGACTGCTCGGATTGCCGAAGGGATGACGATGGATTACGACCTCGGCACCGACGCTGTCGAACTCCGAAAGCGCCTGCGGGACTTGATCTCCACGCATATCCCCGAAGGCTTTCTTGGCGCCTGCACCAACGACCCGAAGGACTTGGCGACCACCGAGTCGTTCTGCAAAATGCTCGCGTCCGACGGGCTGCTCGCTTTGGCGTGGCCGAAGGAGCACGGCGGTGGCGGCGGTTCGGTGTGGCAGCAGACCGTGTTGCGCGAAGAGATGTGGGCCCACCACGAACCCCGCGGTGCCCAATACATGGGCATCAATTGGGTCGGGCCCGCACTAATGCGGTACGGAACCGCCGAACAGAAAGCCAAGCATCTGTCTGCCATCGCTGCGGGCGAAGTGATCTGGTGCCAGGGCTTTTCCGAACCGGAGGCCGGAACCGACCTCGCGTCGCTACGGACCCGCGCGGTTCCAGACGGCGATGGCTGGCGCATCACCGGACAGAAAGTCTGGACCTCCTACGCGCAGATGGCGTCGTGGTGCGTGCTGGCGGCATGCACCGATCCCAACGCGCCGAAACCCAAGCGGCTCAGCCTGTTTCTGGTCCCAATGGACCGACCCGGTATCACCGTTCGGCCAATCCGCTCGATGCTGGGACCCCATCATCTCAACGAGGTGTTTCTCGACGGGGTCGAGGTGTTTCCCGACGAGGCCCTTGGCGACTTGGGCGATGGCTGGCGAGTGATGCGCGAAGCGCTCGCTTTCGAAAGGGTCGGCATCGCCCGATACGCCCGGTGTGAGTCACTGCTGGACCGGATGCACACCGATCTCGGCGACGACTGGGACAGGTTGCCCGAGTCCATCCGGACCCGCTGGGTGCGGGCACTGATCGACCTCCGGGTCGCCCGGCTTCTGGCCTATCGCGCCGTGTCATTGCAGGACGACCCGTCCGCCGGAGCGGCGGCCAGCGCCGCTCGCATCGCCACCACTACCTGTGACCAGCAGGTCGCCGAGCTGTTGTTCGATGTGCTTGGCCCGACGGCACTGGACAGCGGCTCGCCGGCGGCGCTGCACGGCGCCGTCGAAGACCATTGGCGTTACGCGCAGGCGGCCACCGTGGCGTCCGGAACCATCGAAGTGCAGCGGATGCTGGTCGCGCGTGAAACCTTGGGAGCACACGGATGAAAACTGCTCTGCCAGAAGACATTGCCGAGTTCGCCGCTGTCGCCAACAAACGGCTCCTCCGGTTCGGCGGTCCGCAGGCCGCGTTGCAGGCCGAGACCGACGACCAGCTGCGGCAGGACGCCAAGACCGCGCTGTCCGGCCTCGGGGCCTTTGACCTCGACGTGCGATCGTCCACCGAGGATCTGCTGGCGGCCGCGGTGCTCTGCCAAGCTGCCGGCGCGATGGCCCTGCCCTATCCGCTTGTCGAGGAGTTGCTGGCGATCGACGGCGCGCGGCTGGCCCTGGTGAATCTCGAAGCTCCCCGCGTCGATCACGGCGATTTGCCTGGTAATTGGATCGCCGCCGACCTCGATGGCACTCGCTACCAGGTGCAGTCGTCCTCGCGCACCGACGCCAAGCTCGGACCTTTTCTGGTGCGGGCCACGTTGAGCCACCCTGACGGCACGGTGCCGGCAGCCGATGTCGATACGCATCTGACACTGGGCTCGTGGCGGATCTTCGGCGCTGTGCAGCAGGCTCTGGATATCACCCGGCAACACGTTGTCGACCGGGCGCAGTTCGGTAAGCCGCTGGCCGAGTTTCAGGCGGTCCGGTTCATGATCGCCGATGCCTCGGTCGCGGTGCGCGGGCTTCATGAACTTGCCAAGTACACCATCAGCCGAATGGAATCCGCTCCGGCGCAAGTGCGTTCGGCGGACGTGCTGATCCTCCGACTCAAGGCCGCCGAGACCGCGCGACAAGTGCTGCGCATCTCCCACCAATTACTGGGAGCGCTGGGCTTTTGCGACGAGTCCGACGTCAGTGTGCTCGACAGGCACACGCAGCCGCTGATTCGGCTGCCGGTCAGCACCGAGGAGCTCGCTATGCGTCTGCTGCCCGGCGTACACGACGGCGGGTTCGAGACATTGTTCTCTGAGCCGGTATCGACGTGAGCCGCGCCGGCGACGATGCAGAGCGGAGCGATGAGGAGGAGCGGCGCACATGAGTTCCGAACCCCTCGCTGCCGAAGCGGCTGCGGATCCGTTGGAAGTTGGAATTCCGTTCGGCACCAAACTTCAACAGCTCGCCGAACAACGTTGCGAAGAAACAGCTCTGACGGTCATCACCCGCGACGGCACGGCGCAGTCGATGACGTTCGCGGAACTGGATGGTCGGGCCAATCAATGGGGACGGGCGCTGACTGCCAGTGGCGCCGGGATGGGTTCGCTTGTCGCACTGGCGATTCCCAATTCCGAGCAGCTGGTGCTGGCCGTGCTGGGCTGCTGGAAGATCGGCGCTGTCCCGGTTCCGATGCGCTGGGACCTGCCCGATTGGGAGCGGTTCCGTGTGCTGGAGGTGATCGACCCGACGGTCGCCGTCGACGAACGAACGCTGCCCACGCTCACCGCGCGCGCAGGAGAGCAGTCCAACGGCCCGCTGGAGGCGGCGGTATCTCCCAAAGCGAACGGGATCTGCAGTAGCGGATCCACCGGCCTGCCGAAGGTGATTCTCACTCTGGCGCAGGGCATGTGGACGCCCGAGTCATCGTTCCCATTCCTGGCTGCCTGGGCTCCGACGGCCCAACCGCAGACCATCTTGGTGCCCGGTCCGATGTATCACACCAATGGCTTCTCGCCGCTGACCTACCTGCTGGGCGGCGACCAATTGGTGGTGCTCGAAAAGTTCGATGCCGCAACCGTCGTGGACGCGATCGAGCGCTATCGCATCACCAACTTCACCGCCACGCCGACGATGCTCGCGCGCATCGCGGCCCTACCCGGCATACATCGTCGAGATCTCTCCAGCGTCGCGTGGATCCTGCAGGGCGCCGCGGTAATGCCGCATGCACTGCTGCACACATGGTTCGATCTGCTCAGCCCGGAACAGGTCGTGATGGCTTACGGAATGACCGAGGGCCTGGGAATCACCGCGTTACGCGGGGACGAGTGGCTGGCTCATCCGGGCAGCGTCGGCCGCGGGTTCCGCGACACCGAAGTCCGGATTCTGGACCAGCAGGGCCAGCCGGTGAGCCCCGGGGAGCTCGGCGAGGTGTACTTGCGGTCGCCGATGAGCGCCGGATACCGATATCTGGGTGGGGCACCGTTGTTGCCGTCAACGCCCGACGGGTTTCGGACCGCGGGCGACATCGGCCATCTCGACGCCGACGGCTACCTCTATATCGCCGATCGTCGCAGCGACATGATCATCACCGGGGGCGCCAATGTCTTTCCCGCCGAGGTGGAATCCGCGCTGGCCGAACACAACGGCATCGCCGACGTCGTCGTCATCGGGCTCGCCGATCCCGACTGGGGACGTCGCGTGCACGCCGTCGTCCAACTGGCCGACAGCTCAGCGTCACTGACCGAGCGGGACGTCATCGCCTACGCGAAGACCCGGCTGGCTGCTTACAAGGTCCCCAAGACGGTCGAGTTCGTCGACGAAATCCCCCGCACCGCGGCAACCAAAGTCAACCGCTCAGCGATGGTCGACGCCCGCGGCGGCTGAACGTCAACCGCGCGATTTCATATCTCCTCGGGGTCAGCTTCTGGTGTCAGCCGATGCTGTTGACGGCGGCGGCGACCCTGGTCTGGAAGTCGGCCGGCAACGGGATGTAGCCCAGCGGGGTGAGGCCTTGTTGTCCATCGGTGACGGTCGACTGCATGAACGCCTTCACCGCCTTACCGGCCTCGGCGTCGGGATATTTCGCGCAGACAAGCTCGTAGCTGGCAAGCAGGATCGGGTACACCCCGGGGGTCGTAGTGGCATAGACCTTGGAAAGATCAAGCACCAGATCGTTACCCACGCCTTTAATGGTGACGTTCGAGATGGTCTTGCCGACCCAGTCGTTGCCGATGTGCACGACTCCGCCCGCAGTCTGGATTCCGGCCACATCGAGATGCTGTTTCATCGCGTACGACCACTCGTTGTAGCTGATGGCGCCCTCGGTGTTCTTGACGGCCTCCGCCGTACCCTCGTTGCCTTTGGCAGCGGTCCCTGCGCCTCCGTTGAACGCTTTGCCCGCGCCCTTGGTCCACGCGCCGCCGGCGGTGCCCTGCAGATATTGCTGGAAGTTGTCGGTGGTTCCGGACCCGTCGCTGCGGTAGACGACGTGGATGTCCTCGGCGGGCATGTTGCCGTTTTGCGCGGTGATGGCCGGGTCGTCCCAGCGCGTGACGGCGCCGCTGAAAATCTTTGCCAGCATGACCGCGTCGAGGGTGAGGACGTCGGTCGTTTTGACGTTGAAGGTGATCGCTATCGGACCGAAGACGACCGGCAAGTCCCACGCGTCCGCGCCGCCGCAACGCTGCTTCGCGGCCGTGAGCTCATCACCACTCAGCGGTGAGTCCGAACCGCCGAAGTCGGTCTTGGCTGCAAGGAAGTCCGCAATGCCGGCGCCCGACCCGCTGGCCGAGTAGGTGACCTGCTTGCCCGAGCAGGATTCTTCGTAGCTGGTGATGAAGTGGCTCATCGCATTGGCTTGCGCTGTCGAGCCGCCGCCCGTGAGGTCCTGCTTGCCTCCGCAGTCGACGTGAACGCCTTTCGCGTACTTCGGCGGCGTGTCCAGCTGCGTGCATCCCGAGAGTGCGAGCACACCCGCGGCAAGCAAGCTGACGGCGGCCCGGAACCCGTTGTGCTGCTTCATGTTTGCCTCCTCGAAAACAACCGTTTAGCCGCACATCGGCACGATTCAGCGCCACGCGTCGGGTCGAGCACGTCAGCGATCATTAAAAGTCACCGATATCGAAATCGAACCAATCCGGAAACGAACAACAGGTGAAGCAATCGTCGGGGGTCGGCGGCCATGCGCTCAGCGGCCGCATCGATTGCTTCCGGGAGAGCCCAAAAACGCTGAGACAGCGGCGAATTGCGGGAACCGTGACAGGTCGCCGACAGTCACGCCCGGCCCAGCGCGAAACCGCCACAGGCGCCGAATTCATCCGGCCGTTAGCGCACGTTCAGCTACCTGACTTAGCGTCTGCGAAGTTGACGCTGGTCGTGGGCTGTGCCTACCAGCGAAGCCGCGCTATCGCTGCACCGGAGAGGTGACATGACTGACACGCTCGACAAACCGCAGGACAAGCCGCAGGTCAACGGCAAGACGGTGCAGGAATACATTGACGAGCGGCCCACCTGGCCCGACGGCACGATGTTGCCGACGACGCCGATGACCGCCATGCAGTTCCGAATCTGGGCGCTCGCCTGTGCGGGCAAGTTCTTCGAGGGCATGGTCGTGTTCATGACCGGGGTGGCCCTGCCGCTGATCTCGATCCAATTCCACCTGAACGCAGCCGAGAAAGGCATGGTTACCGCGGCCTCGCTGGCGGGCATCCTGGTCGGTGCGACGGCCCTCGGTAGTTTGGCGGACAGCTACGGGCGCAAGCGGATGTTCATCGTGGAGATGATCATCTTTGCCGTGTTCTTGGTGGGTCTGACGTTCGCCCCCAACTTCATCACGCTGGTCATCTGTCTGTTCGGCGCCGGTATCGCGCTGGGCTGCGACTACCCGACCGCGCACATGGTGATCTCGGAGAGCATCGCCACCTCGATGCGGGGTCGGCTCGTGCTGAGCGCGTTCGCGTTCCAGGCCGTCGGGGCTTTCTTCGGCACCGCGCTGGGCTTCGGCATCCTGTACGCCAACCCGGACCTGGGTGCCTGGCGGATGATGTACGCGGCGGCGATCGTGCCGGCGATCCTGGTCGTCATCGGTCGGCTGTTCGTCACAGAAAGCCCGCATTGGCTGGTGTCGAAGGGCCGCACCACGGAAGGCGAGAAGGCCACCACCCAACTGCTCAAGCGAACCCCGCAGTACCCCAAGAGCGTGTCGCTGGGGCACCTGGCCCAAACAGCCAAGGCCGCCGAAGAGCACGCGTCGTACCGGGCCTTGTTCAAGAAGAGAAACCGTCGCGCGACGATCCTGGCGTCGGTTCCGTGGTTCCTGCAGGACCTGGGCGTCTACGGCATCGGTATCTTCACGCCGACGATTCTGGGCGCGGTCATCGGCAAGGAGTCGAAGTCGCACGCGCTCGCGGACACCATCCACAACGACATCCTGGGCGCCAAGGGCTCGGCGATGATGGACGTGCTGTTCGTCCTGGGCGTCATCGTCGCGATCGTCCTGGTGGATCGAGTCGGGCGGATCAAGTTGCAGATCTGGGGCTTCATCGGCTGCGCGGTGGGCCTGCTGTTGTCCGGACTGTCCATTCGCCCCGACGGCAGCAACGTCATGTGGCTGCTGTTTCTCGGCTTCACGCTGTTCTACTTCATGGTCAACTTCGGACCGAACGCGATGACGTATCTACTTGCCGGCGAGGTCTTCCCGACCGAGGTCCGGGGTAAGGGCGCCGGTTTCGCCGCGTCCTTCGCCAAGATCGGCGCGGTGTTGACGGCGTTCCTGTTCCCCATCTTGCTCAAGACCATCGGCACCACCGCGCTGCTGTGGGGTCTGGTCGTGTGCTTCGTGGCGGGAGCCATCGTCACCTACTTGTTCCGGATCGAGACTGCCGGAGTGAACCTGGAGGACATCGGCAAGCAAGCGGGCGCGGCAGCTACGTCATAGACGAGGTCCCGCTACGGCCCAACAGGTTGTCGTAGCGGAGACGAGGCCCGACTGACCGCTGCACAACTTTTTCCTAGCGGTCAGTCTTCAGCTGGTCTTCCAAGGCACGGACGCGCTGCTCGGAGCCGGTGAACATCTCACGCGGGAAGCGGCGATATCGGAGGATATCCGCGTAGATTGAGCCTGGATCGTCGAAATTCAACCCTATGCCGGCCAGATATTGCAATCGCATACTCAGGTCGTCATTGATATCGGCGCCGGCGAGCCAAGGTTTCAAGTCCGATGCGCGACCGGCGTAGGTGGCAAGAACGTCGGTCGCGTCGTGAAAGTTCACGGCGCCCATGGATTGCGCGACGCGCGCGTATTCGGCACGACTCCAGCGGGCTTCCAGCGCGTCGACGTTGGCATTCAAGGGTTCGACCTGACCCAACAGAACGAGGTCGTTGCCCAGACCGTTGATGGTATTGCCCCACGCGGTGCCGTTGGGAAAGACATCGAAAAATGTTGCGAGCTCGCTCTTTACGGTTGCGAAGTCGCTCTCGTACAGCGGAACCCATTGAGTGACCATGCCGCCAGGCCGCAAGTGCTGCTTGACCAGCTCGAAATATTGCTTCGAGTACAGCGAGGACGTGCCTTTGACCCAGGGATGAACCGGGTCTGACGTGACGATGTCGAATTTATCCTTCGACGTGAGGATGACATGGCGCGCGTCGTCATAGTGAATCGTCGTGCGACGGTCGTTCTTGACGTTGTAATTTTCTTTTCGGAAATATTTATCGGCGGCGGGTGGGACCAACGGCTCGAGCTCGCAGATCGCGATCTTTTCGACTGTCGGTTGGAGCACAAAAGAGCCTGCGGTGACGCCCGCGCCGAAGCCGACGACCAAAACGGATTTGGAGTCTGGATGAAATAGCGCGGGAAGGTCGCCGAGCATGCGCTGCATACGCATATCGGCGAGAGCGGTGGAAGCTTCGACTTTCCCGGCGACGTGGAAATAGCGGCTGCCGCTGGGCGGTTCGGAGACGGCCACCGAATAGTTGCGGCCTTCGCCGACATACAGCGCGCGTCCGGGGTTCGTTTGCAGGATCATGCGCCGGCCGTACGCGATGGCGAGCCAAGGGACGGGTCCGACGCTGGCGATCATCCAGACAACGGTGGCCACCGATAAGACGGTCGTCGCTGCTCCGCGTTTCCCGAGCGATCGCGCAACCGGCGCGAAGACAACCAGAGCTGCCACAGTGGCGAGCGCGATCAGCAGGCGTTGGCAATTCTGCGTGCCGATCCACGGAATCAGGATGATGCTGAAGGCGAGGGCTCCGACAACCCCGCCGACGGTGTTGACGGCGTACACCCTGCCGGCCAGGGTCCCGGAATCTTGACTGCGCTCCGCGGCCGCGGCCAACGCGAACGGAAAGCTCGCACCCCACAGGCAGGCGGCGGGAAAGACCGCCCACATGCAGCGCATGATGTCGACCTGAAAATTGAAAACGGCGCTGCGGGCCAGCAGCGGATCGATGGGCCAGTTGGGCAGTGCATCGGCCAGTGTGTAAGCGGTCCACGCGATCGCCGCGGCAAGCAGAATCTGGCAGACGCCGAGCGCCACCCGCGGACTTTTTATCTGGCGCACGAGATGCGATGCGACGCCGCTGCCTAAGCCCAAACCCCCCAGGAACACGGCAAGGATGATCGAAAACGTGTAGACGGTCGCGCCGAGCATGACCGAAAGAAGCCGCGTCCACACCACTTCCGCGCCGAGCGCGGTCAACCCGGACAGTCCGATGGCCACGTAAACGTGGGTCTGCGACGCGGGCGGCGGCGACGCTTCACGAGCGGGCGAATCGCCCGACGGAGTCGGCTCGTAGCGGGTCCGCGTCGACAGGCGATAGCTGAGAACCGCGACGGCTACGTTGATCGCGACGGCGACGTAGGTGGCCGTCGGCATGTCGTAGACGCGCAGCAGATAAAAACCTGCGAACAGGCATCCGCACACCGCCCCGGCGATGTTTCCGCCATAGAAATAGCCGAGCCTGGAAACACCCCGTGGCGACGATTCGACGTAGCGGGCGATCGCGGGAAAGGAAGCGCCCAGCAACACAGTGGGTGGGAGTAGGCACACTGCCGCGACCAATGCACGCATCAGGAGTCCGAACAGACCACTACCGCCGACGGTGGCGTAGAGATGATCGAGTAGCGGCACGGTCAGCAGCACAAGAAGGCCACAGACGCCGATGCCGCCTTCGATGATCGCGTAAACGCGTAGGGGATGCATGCGCGCGGAAACATAGCGGGGCAGGAGCAGGCTGCCAAGGCACATGCCGCCCATGTAAGTCCCGAGAAGGATGCCGAGGGACACCGCCGAAGATCCCACAACCAGTTGCAGAAGCTGAAACCAGACGATCTCATAGATCAACGCAGCGCATCCGCTACCGATGAACAAGATAAGTAGCAGTGGGATATGGGCGCGATCGGAAGGCGTGGAATCCGGCGGCACGGGTTCGGCCGCGCAGGGAGCCGAGGGTTCCAGCTTTTCTTTCGCCATAGAGGCCAGTCTTACAAAACGACCGACCTTTGGGTGACCGGGCCAGCGGCGCGGGAACGCGGCCGCCGAGGCGCGGTAACCTCATTCTCACAGCGCAACGAGTGTGGAATTGAGGAGGCGGCATGGCCGGCGACGACGAAGCCGAACCGACGGCCCGGGACGCGCGCTTCATCAGGACCGCGGTCGAAATCCTCCGCGAGACCGGGCGCACCGACTTCACCGTGCAAGAGGTGGTGGCCCGCTCCAAGACGTCGCTACGGGCCTTCTACCAACACTTCAGCAGCAAGGACGAATTGCTGATCGCTCTGCTGGAGCGGACGATGGCGCAGTCGACGCAGATCTGGCGCGCCGAGACGACCGGACTCGACAGCACCGCCGCGATCAAGCTGATCATCGACCGGATCAGCGCGGAACCCGAGTCGAGCACGCAGGACAGCCTGAACCGGGCGATGAATCTCTACAATCAACACCTCTCCGAAACCCGGCCGCGCGACTACGCCCGGGTGCTCTCCCCGCTGCACGACCTGCTCCGCGATGTCATCCAGCGCGGCATCACTGAAGGAGTCTTCCGGCCCAACCTGGATGTTGGGCCCGCAGCGGCGATCGTCATGCAGACCATCCTGGGCGCCCTCCGATTGCATTGGCTGGGAGCCGAATTGACCGGATCGCCAATCGATGCGGCCCACCTGTACGACTTCTGCGTCCGTGCGCTGGGCAACGATGACGCGGTGCAAGTGGCGCCGCCGACAATCGGTGAGTTATTCGACCAGATCGGCATGCGGGCCGGCACGCATAACGGCGAGTTCGCGATGACGATTCCGGTGAGCCCGCAGGTGGTCAACACCTCCGGCGCCCTGCAGGGCGGTCTGATCGCCACGCTCATCGACGTCGCGGGCGGACACTTCGGGGTGCAGCATCTGCAAGAGGGCACCACGATGACCACCGCTGACATGAACATCCGTTACCTGCGTCCTATCCGGCAGGGCATGGCATACGCGGTACCGCGGATGCTGCGGAGTGGGCGGCGCGCGATGGTCATGCAGATCGACGTCCTCGGCGATGGTGACGGCGACGAAAGGCTGCTCGCCTCGGCAACCGTGAACTTCGCCGTTATCGACGGCGCGACCCCGAAACTGCCCGACCGGCCGCCTGGCTGACCCAGCCGATTACGGGTTGTTAAGCAGGAGTGGTAACGTCATTACCACCTCGTGAGAATCCAGACTTCAAGGAGATCGCCATGCCGTCACGCGAGCTTTCCTTCCCGGTGTTCGACGCCGATAACCACATGTACGAACCCCAGGAAGCGCTGACCAAATACCTCCCGGACAACCGCAAGCGGGTCATCGATTACGTCGAGGTTCGCGGCCGCACCAAGATTGTGGTGCGCGGCCACATCAGCGAGTACATCCCGAACCCGACCTTCGAGGTGGTCGCCAAGCCGGGTGCGCAGGAGGACTACTTCCGCAACGGCGCTCAGGGCAAGAGCTACCGCGAGATTCTCGGTGAGCCGATGAAGGCGATCCCCGCGTTCCGCGAGCCGGGCGCGCGTCTCGAGATGATGGACGAACTCGGCATCGACTACGCCCTGATGTTTCCGACTCTGGCCAGCTTGGTCGAAGAACGGATGAAGGACGACCCGGAGATGACCCACGACGTCATCCACGCGCTCAATGAGTGGATGTACGAGCAGTGGTCGTTCAACTACCAGGACCGCATCTTCGCCACCCCGGTTATCACCCTGCCGATCGTCGACCGAGCGCTCGAAGAGCTCGAGTGGTGTCTGGAGCGCGGCGCTCGTACCGTGCTGGTCCGCCCGGCGCCGGTGCCCGGTTTCAAGGGCAGCCGGTCATTCGGCCTCGAGGAGTTCGACCCGTTCTGGCAGGCCTGCGTCAAAGCCGACCTCCCGGTCTCGATGCACGCCTCGGACAGTGGTTACTCCGAGTTCGCGAATGTGTGGGAGCCCGGCGATGAGTTCTTGCCGTTCAAGCCGACCGCATTCCGCAGCTTCGCGATGGGCCACCGGCCGATCCTGGACGCCATGGGCGCGCTGGTGTGCCACGGCGCACTATCCCGCAACCCCGAGCTGCGGATCCTGTCGATCGAGAACGGCGCCGACTGGGTGCCGGACCTGTTCAAAGGCCTCAAGGGCGTCTACAAGAAGATGCCGCAGGCCTTCCTCGAGGACCCGGTCGAGGCCTTCAGGCGGTGCGTCTACATCACTCCGTTCTGGGAGGACCGGTTCACCGAGATCGTCAACATGGTCGGCACCGACCGGGTGCTGTTCGGATCCGACTGGCCGCACCCGGAGGGCCTGAAGGACCCGATCAGCTTCGTCGACGAGCTCACCGACTTCGACGAAGAGGACGTCGCCAAGATCATGGGCGGCAACCTGATGAAACTGATGAAGGTCGCCAAGCCGGCCAAGAAACCAGTGTCAGCCTGATCCGTCGGGCTTCGTTACCTCTACCAGCGCGACCGTCAGGCTTCCAGCCTGGCCCGCACAGCGGCCAGTCGTTCGGCCAGCTCGGCCTCGTCGATGAGCCCGCGCCGTACAAGCGAGTGCGCCAGCGCAACCAACCGGTTTTCCGGGTAGGGCAGGCCGGAGTAGACCGTAGCCGACAGCGCGTCCTCTTCGTTACGCCGGTCGACGCTGAGTAACAATGCGCCGCAGCTGCTTTGGTCAAGTGCGTCACAAATCCCATCGAGGCTCGATTTCCACGGCGGCACCGGGTTTTCAACGCCATACTTCGCCGCCATCCGGCCCCAGACCTGGTTACTTTCAACAATTTTCGCCAACGGTGCAATCGAGGAATCCTTGGCCGGATCCAGTCCTCCTGGGTTGCTCATCGGTTACCTCCGTCGCTTACTGGTTCGCGGGATGAATAGCCGGGCGGGTCTTGGTCACCGCGTTGGTCGTCACGCCAACCTTTGGTAACGCGACGCCAATTAGGCAGTCGCGCGTAATGATTTCGACCAGTTGATCCTCGGTCCAGCCCTCGGTTCGCTCCGGACGCATCGGCATCACCATGAAACGGTGCTTCTGGTTCGAATCCTCCACGCGGATTTCGACATCCTCCGGCAGGTATAGGCCGAACTCCGCGAGCACTTGTCGCGGCCAGCGCACTATGCGACGACGGAAGTTGGGCGTGCGGTACCACTCCGGCGAGTTGCCCAGGATCGGACGCGGGTAGCAGGAACACAGGGTGCACACAATGACGTGGTGCAAGGTTGGCGTGTCTTCGAGCACGTGGAACGCGGTGAAATCACTCGGTGTTCCGAAGCCGGTGGGGTGCAACCAGTCGACGCCGACTTCCTTGCTGGCGGCCAGCGGATCCGCGAGGACCAGTTTCTTGAACTCAGGACTAGTCCAGGCCCGCGCCACCAGATGCGCGGCAGGGGTTGGACCGATCTGTTCAGCGAACTCGGTGAAATGGCGGTGCTCCTCAGCGGTGAAAATGCCCTTTTCGATGCATAATTCGCGAAGCGCGATCTCCAGGACTTCGAAGTCGGTGATCTCGTCCACCATGGGCGCGGCGGTGCGTTCGTGGTCGTGATCGTGATCGTGACCGGTCATGCTGAAGTCCTTTCAGGGCGAAGTCAGTTGGAACGCGGTTTGACTCGGCGCAGTCAGCCCACCGCCGCGAGCCACCGCTCCGGGATCTCGGTCTGCAGGGTGTCGTTGTCGGGGCCGGTGTATCCGTGCCACAACTCAGAAAGGTTGAACCGCACGATGTAGAACCACTCGGGTTTCTGGTCGGGGCCATCCCAGGTTTCGTCCTCGGCGACGGGGCTTTCGTAGGAAACGACCGCGATCTCCCCCGTCGCGCCGCGTACGTACTCTTGGGTACGGGTATAGAGCAGCACGGGAAGATCTCGCACTACGACCCTGTCGCCGACCTTGAACTTCGGCCCATCGGCTTGCCCGGCGAACACTTGCGGGTCGCCCTTGCCGACGGCGTGCGTGTGGTGCCGGTTGCGTTTAACCGCGGCAGGGTCACCTTCGAACTTAGGCTTGGCCTCCAAGGGCTTTCCCCGCAGGCCACCCGCATACCGCGCCTTGACCTCTGCCATGCGTTCGGCCAATTCACTCAGGCCGATGTGGTGTTTTTCGGCGAGGACACGCGCGACGGCCAGCAGCCACCGCCCGTAGTAGGGCAGGCCGAGGTAGATGGTGCGGCCCAGGTCGACGTTGCCCATCCGGCGCCGTTCCTCAGACAACCAGATCCCACGCCAGCCGAGAACCTCACACATGACGTAGGTGTTTTCTTCCCACATTTCGTATTGCTTGTTCTCGTATTCCACGGGAGCATCCGGCTCACCACCGACATCGTGCGGGGTCTTGGTGTAGGCGGTGAATCGCTCGTGATCAATGAGATCGGGCGTGGGCGCGTCCGGGAGTTCCGGGTAGGAAGATTTGAGGCGCGCGACCAGGTCCAGATGCGTCTCTCGGTCTGGCGGGGTCGTCATCAGAGTTCCATTTCGTCATCACGATCTGGGCTGTGGCCGCGCTCGCGGTGCCCATCCTCCGATTGCCCTATCGGGGCGGCGAACGCCCCCAATACACTTCACTCCTACCGGGAACATGGCGCAACCGTTTAAACGAATTCCGATATGGCTGTGTCCGGTAATGTCACCGGGATGGAGCGGCGCGTCCTGGAAGCGGTTATCTACGAACGTGAACCGCCGATCGCGCGGATCATCCTGAACCGGGCCGACAAGGCCAACACCAAGGATGCGACGTTGGTGCAGGAGGTCGATGCCTGCCTGCACGAAGCCGACCGTGACCGCGAGATCAAAGTCGTGATCATCAAGGCCAACGGCAAAGGCTTCTGCGGCGGCCACGTGGCCCGCTGGGGTCCGGACGAAAACCCCTATCCCGATTTCGGGGACACGTTCGAGGACCTCTACAAAGGCACCGCCGACCTGTTCCTGTGGCCGACCTTGTATCTATGGGAGTTTCCGAAGCCGACGATCTCGCAGATCCACGGCTACTGCATGGGCGGTGGCATCTATTTGGGTCTCCTGACCGATTTCTGCGTGGCATCCGAGGACGCCTATTTCCAGATGCCGCTTGCCCAGAGCCTCGGCGAACCCGGTGGGCACACGATGATCGAGCCGTGGCTGCTGATGAACTGGCATCGCACGATGGACTGGCTGCTGCTGGCGCCGACGCTGTCGGCGGCTGAGGCTTTGGAGTGGGGGCTGCTCAACAAGGTGGTGCCCCAAGACGATCTCGAGAGCACTGTCGAGGAGATGGCTCGCAAAATCGCTCAGATCCCGCTGACGACGTCGATGGCCGTGAAGAACAACGTCAAGCGTGCCTACGAGTTGATGGGCATGCGGGTACACCTGCAAGTAAGCCACATCCTGACCAACATGGTCGGCGCGGCTTCCGACGTCCAGGAACGTCGGGCTCAACTCATGCAATCAGGCTTGAAGCCAAGGGATTTCGTCGACCGCGACGAGGCTGAGCCCGGCCCAATGTGACGGCACGGTCACACTTGCGGCCGAACGTGGCTGTAGCGTCACGCTCGGTGGAGAAGGATCAGCGACTCCGCTCGCCGGGGAGGCTGCGCCCCGCCGCGTGTCGCGCGGCGACGTAACCGAACACCATCGAGCTGGCGATGCTGGCGCCGGCGCCCGGGTAGGTCCGGCCCATCACCGTCGCGGTGGTGTTGCCGGTCGCGTACAGGCCGTCGATCACCTCGTCCTTCTCGTCAAGAACCTGTCCGTACTCGTTGGTGACAACACCACCGCACGTCCCGACGTCGGCCGGCAAGACCCTCGTCGCATAGAACGGCGCCCGCTCCAGCGGGCCGACCGCGGCGTTGGGCCGGTACCCCGGGTCACCAAGGCAGTCGTTGTAGGCCGACTGCCCGCGGCCGAAGTCGGGGTCGAGCCCCTTAACCGCAAACTCGTTGAAGCGGTGGATCGTACGCGTCAGTTCGTCTGCGGGAAGGTCGGTTTGGCGTGCCAGCTCCTGGATGCTGTCGGCACGTTTGACCGCACCGGAGTCGATCAGTTCGGCCGGCAGCCCTTGGTTGCGCTTCAGCGGGTTGACACTGGTGACGTATCGGTGGACATAGCCGTCGTCGAAGACCATCCAGCAGGGCACCGCCTTATTCGCGTACATCGCCTTGCCGACCTCCACGTAGGAGTTGGACTCGTTGCAGAATCTCCTACCCGTCGAGTCCACGTAGATGGCGCCGGGCCGCTGCCGACCCGAGCCCAGCGACGCGGCGACGGCTCCACCGTTGGCGATGAAAACCGAAGGTAACCACCATGCTTCGTCGAGCAGATCGGTCTTCGCGCCCAGTCGCATCGCGGTCTGCAGCACTTCGCCGGTATCGCCCGCGTTGGCGATCGACCACTTGGCCTCGTTGGGTTGGTCGCCGCTGTAGCGCCGCCGCATCTCGGCGTTGTGCCCGAAGCCACCAGCAGCCAGCAAAACTCCCTTGCGTGCCTCGACATTCAGCGGTGTGCCGTCGTGGACGATGCGGGCACCGACCACTCGGCCATCTTCAACAATGAGGTCATCCATCGCCGCGTTGATCCACAGCGGTGGCTGGCCGTCGCTGAGATCTATCAGCGCTTTGAGCATCTGAGCGATGAGCGAGGCGCCATTGGTCAGGATCTGGCGCCGACGTATCCGCGCCGCGGCGGTGCGCAGGAACACCTTGGTGGCTACAGCGAAAGCCCTTGGCGCACGGTTGAAGTACTGAACCGAACGGAGCTCGTTGGTCAGCACCGCATACCCGTAGTTCTTGGCCAGTGGCGGCTGGACCTTGTCGTGCCAGGCACCTAATTCGGCGGCATCGAACGGGATGCCCTCAACGGCGCGGCCGACGGAGTTGCCGCCCTTGTGGTTCGGGTAGTAGTCGCTCCAGCCCTCGCACCGGATGAGCTTTACGCCTCTGCGGATCAGGAAGTTGATCATCTCGTAGCCGGCGGTCAGAAACATCTCGCGGCGTTCGGGCGATGACGGTGCGCCTATCTCGCCCACGACATCGGCGAGATAGGCAAGGCCGTCCTCGTGCGAATCCGCGATGCCGTCGGCCCGCATCAGCGGATTGTTGGGCAGCCAGACGATGCCGCCGGACAATCCTGTCGATCCGCCCACCAGGGCTTGCTTTTCCACGACCAGCGGCTCGAGCCCGCAGTCGAGAGCGGCCAGCCCTGCCACCATGCCGCCGCCGCCGCTGCCGGCGATCACCAGGTCAACTGAACGATCCCATTGAGTGGTCATCGCGCCTCCGAGGTGAAACCGAGATCGGCGATCGGTACATCGATGGTGGTATTGGTCTTCTGGATCGCGGGTATCAGCTTGTCGTAAGGCAGACCGGCAAGGAAACCGTCGACGACGCGTTCGAAGTTCGAGATCAGTCCTTCGATCTGATCTGACAGCCGCATGAAGTCGAAGCCCTTGGAGTGCAGCCCTTTTTGCTGCCGCGGCAAGTTGGAGAAGTCCTGGGCCGGAATCGGCGGCCAGCGCGGGTCATCGGGCGCCATCGGCTCCGGGGGTGTGGGCTTGCCCGCGGAGACGTCATCGGGCATTCGGGTCAGCGACCAGATCTCGAACAGAGTTTCCTCCGGGCCGAGCGGACGGATCCGGTACGACGAGGCGCTGCTGTAGGTGGGCAGGATGAAGTGGTGCGGGAAGGCGAAGCCGATCGCATCGGTAATCCCTTGGCGGACAAGGTCGTTCAGGTCGGGCATAGCGCTCCCCCGGGCCCGATGCCAGGTCACCACGGCATCGTTGAGCGCGGCGCGCCAACCGGCCAGCGCCTCAGCAGGGTCGGAGGGCAACGTGATGGTCTGCATGCCCTCGGCGATGCGGATGTCGTTCTCATGGGTCATGCCACCCATGCCGTCGCCCAGCGTGCGCATGAAGTAAAGACTGCTCGCGACGACGGGGTGTACCGCTTCCGACGCATTGCCGGTCTGCGCCGAGGGCAGCAACTGCGGGTGCGTCTGCGGGACGTGGTAACCCTCCATGAACGCCGCGGTCGCAAGCTTCCAGTTCACCGGCAACCGGCAGGATTGCCACCACTCGACGCGCAGCGAATCGACTTTCCAGGCGTCGTAGGTCGACGCGAAGGGTTCCATCCAGTCGCGTAGCGGCGGCGCGTTGTCGTCGAGGTTGATCCACACGCATCCGCCCCAGAGTTCGCACTTGACCGCTACGAGCTGCAGATCGTCGGCTGCCATGTTGTCCTGGGCGAAGGCCTCAGGCCGCAACACGAATGAGTTGCGACCGTCTATACCCCAGCACCAGCCGTGGAACGGACAGACGAAGGTCCGCCGGGCCCCAGGGAGATTTCCGTTGCCTTCGACCAGCTTTACGCCGCGATGGCGGCAGGCATTGTGGTAGGCCCGCACGGTTTCGGCATCGAGTCGCACCACGATGATCGACTGATCCAGGATCTCGTATTCGACGAAGTCGCCTGGCTTGGGGATCTCCTCGAGCTCGACACGCCATCTGCCAGACCCGCGGCCAGAACAGCTCGGCTTCCAGGGCGTAGAAGTCGGGATCGTAATAACGCTGTTTGGGAATCCGGCTCGGGTCCTCGACCGCCAAGGGCACCGGCAGCGGTGTCCAGTTCGCCTCAGTTCGCGGGTTCATCTGATTGTCCTTATCAGCTCATAGGATCCGGGACGCCCGCCCTTGCCAGTACCGTTCGCGGATCCGTCTCTTGTAGAGTTTCCCGTTCGGGTCGCGCGGCAGGATGTCGAACTCGATTGTGCGCGGGCACTTGTAGTTTGCGAGGTGTGTTCGGCAGTATTCGATGAGCTCTGCCTCCAGCTCGGGCCCGGGCGTGACGCCATCGGCCGGCTGCACGACGGCTTTCACCTCTTCGCCGAACTCGTCGTTGGGCACACCGAACACCGCCGCGTCGACCAGCTTGGGATGCATCACCAGTAAATTCTCCGCTTCTTGCGGATAGATGTTCACCCCGCCGGAGACGATCATGAAGGTCGATCGGTCGGTGAGGTAGAGATAGCCGTCATCGTCGACGTAGCCCATATCCCCCAGTGAACGCCAGCCGTGCTCGTTGAAGACCGAGGCGGTCTTGGCGGGATCCTTGAAGTACTCGAACTTCGGCCCACCTTCGAAGTAGAGCTCACCGGTCTGCCCGACCGGGAGCTCTTCTCCGTCGTCGCCGACCACATGCACCGGGGACATCGGTATTCCAACCGAGCCCGGGTGGGCCAGCCACTCCTCCGGGCCGATCGTGGTGCCCGCGAATCCCTCAGTCCCCCCGTAGTATTCGTGGATGATCGGACCGAACCAGTCCATCATCTGGTGCTTGACATCCACCGGGCAGGGCGCGGCCGCGTGGATGACGCAGCGCAGGCTGGAGACGTCGTACCGCCGGCGAACGGCCTCGGGCAGTTTCAGCATCCGCACGAACATCGTCGGCACGAATTGAGCGTGCGTCACCCGGTACTTCTCGATCAAACGCAGCACGTCTTCAGCGTCGAACTTGCGCATGATGATCGCTGCAGCGCCAACACGATTGACTGCCATCGTGTAGTTCACTCCGGCGGCGTGATACATCGGCGCCGGCGAGAGGTACACGTTCTCCGCGCTCATGCCGTATTTGTGGATCAAAGCCATCTCGAGGACCGACTGCGCCCATGAGCCGTTGCCGTCGCTCGGAAGTGGCCGCCGAACGGCCTTGGGTCGTCCAGTGGTGCCCGACGAGTACAGCATCTCCGACCCGTCCGACACCGGCGGCGGATCCCCGGCCGCCGCCATGGCGTCGTCGTAGGACTGCCAGCCAGGCAGATCCCCACCGACCGCGATGTGGATGTCGACGACGGCATTCGCGCCGCGCAGATGCGCGGCGAGATCGCCCATCGACGCGTCGACAAACACCGCCTTCGCGTCGGAGTCGTCGATCACATAGGCGACTTCATCAGGCGTGAAATGGGTGTTCACCGCGGTGTAGTAGAGCCCGGAAAGCTGACAGCCCCAAGTGATTTCGAAGAACTCCGGCCGGTTCGGCAGCACCAGCGCCACGCCGTCGCCGGTGCGCAGTCCCGCACCATGCAGCACCGCGGCGACCCGTCGACTTCTGGCATGCAGGTCGCCAAACGACATCACCCCGCCGTCGGACAGGATCAGCGCCGGCGACTGGCTGGCGCTGATCGCGTGATCGGCGATGTTCACGACAGCTTGGACGACTAGCCGGCCGACGCGCCGTCGCTCGATGCGGCGGCAGCGGCCTGGCGCCGGGCGTGCTCGGACGGCAGCACCTTGTCCTTGAACACGGTCTGAATCAGCTGCTGCACATCCTTGCTGATCGAGGCGAGCGCGACGAGGTCGTTGGAGCTCTGCCAGTGCACCCGCATTCCCATCAGCTCCCAAGCTCGCTTCAGGTTGGCCTTGGTGAGCATCAGCGTCGTCAACGGTGCCTGGGCAATGTGGCGGGCGATCGCGTCCACGCGATCGTCCAGGTCCTCCCGCTTGACCACCTCGTTGACGAGGCCAACCTCCAGCGCCTTCTTGGCGTCGATCACCTCGGCGGTGAACAAATAGTAGGCGGCACGGCGCCAGTTCATGAACACCCAAGGCTCTATGGAACATTCACCGGATGGCATGCCGAACCCCTGCAGGGGCGGGTAAGAGAAGTAGGCGTCCTCGGAGGCGATGACGATGTCGGTGGTCAGGCCCATGTGCGTACCGCCGCCCACACAGTAGCCGTGGACCTGCGCGATGGTGGGCTTGGAGAACTCCCACAGATTCAGCGTTGGCTTGACGAAGAGATCCGACTGCGCCTTCCACGGGTGGCCTGTCACCATGGCGTTCTCCACGAACGCCGGATAGTCGACGGCGTTGTTGCCGATGGCGTGCCCGGAGCAGAATCCCTTGCCATTGGCCTTCAGCACCAAAACCTTGATGTCGTAGTCGCGGTCGGCGTCCAGCAACGCGGCGTCGACTTCTTCGGCAAGCTTCTGGTCCTGGGCGTTGGCCTTCTCCGGCCAGTTGAGGGTGATCTTCGCGATCGGCCCATCTTTCTGGTAGATGATTCTTTCGCGGGTCTCGTTGAGATCCATCTGTTCGTACCCTTTCCCCTATGAATTGATGACGGGTGAAGTGATGACGCCGATTTCTGCGCCGATATCGTAGGTAAGCCCGATTTGGCCCGTCCATTGCACGGTGCCGGAGGCCCCCGCCTCGATTTCCTGCTCCACTTTCTCGGTGGCGATCACGTAGATCGGGGTGCCCTCGTCGACATGCTGGCCGGCTTCGACGAGCAGGTCGGTGAGCTCGGCCTCCGAGACGGCTACCGATACCCGCGGAATGCGAATAATGAAGTCAGCCATGGGCTCTCGCCTTGTCGAGGGTTCGCTGAGCAGCGGCGACGATCCGATCCGGCGACGGGTAGACCGTCGCCTCGAGCGCGGCCGCGGCGGGATTGGGGATGAACCTCGCGCCGACCCGTTCGACCGGCGCGACGAGCTCGCCGAACAGTTCGGATTGCAGGATCGCGGCGATCTCCGCGCCCGGCCCGGCGAATTGCACTGCATCGTGGATGATTACCGCCCTGCGGGTTCGCTGCACGGATTCGAGAATCGTGTCGACGTCGAGTGGCACCAAGGTCCGCAGATCGACGACCTCCGCGCCCACGCCTTGCTCAGAGAGCGTCTCCGCGGCAGCCAGCGCGTCATGCACGGCTCGCCCATAGCTGATCAAGCTCACGTCGACGCCGGGCCGTTTGATGTCGGCCTGACCCAGCGGAATCCTGAAACCCGGATCGACGGGAACCGGCCCCTTCTTACTCTGCAGCCGAACGGTTTCGACGAACAGGCACGGGTCCTCGTCGAAAATCGCCGACGCCAGCAGGCCTTTGCCGTCGCGCGGTGTGGCCGGCACGATCACCTTCATGCCGGGGATGTGCATGAACCATGCCTCCAGGCTTTGCGAATGCGTTGCGCCGGTGGCTAATCCCGCGTACACCTGAGTCCGGACGGTGATCGGTGCCGTAGTGCGCCCAGCGGTCATGAATCGCAGCTTGGCCGCGTTGTTGATCAGCTGGTCGGCAGCGATGCCGATGAAATCCATGATCATGATCTCGGCCACCGGGAGCATCCCGTCGATAGCCGCGCCGATGGCGGCGCCGACGATCGCGGCTTCCGAGATCGGTGTGTCCAGCACGCGGTCGTGTCCGTACTTCGTCGACAGCCCAGCCGTGGGACCCGACGCCCCTGGGTCGGCGATGTCCTCACCGAGCAGGAACACTCGGTCGTCGGCCTGCAGCGCCTGATCCAACGCGAGGTTCAGCGCCTCGCGCATCGTCATCTCTTTGTCGTCCATGCCATTACACCGGGAACTTTATCGGGGTTGCGTACACGTCGCGGTCGAGTTCGTCCACCGACGGAGAGTCCGCGCTCATCACGGTTTTCAGCGCTGCCTCCACGGCGGCGAGAGCCTCATCGTCGATGCCGGCCAACTCGGCCTCGGTGCAGATGCCAGCCTCGGCGAGATGCGCGCGGAACTTCGGCACCGGGTCGGCCGCCACCGCGGCGGCCAGCTGCTCCTTGGGGATATACGGCATCCGGTCACCGAAGTAGTGGCCGCGGAAGCGGAACGTCACACACTCGATGAAAGTGGGGCCACCGCCGGCACGGGCCCGTCGCAGCGCCTCGTCGAGAACCGATTTCACCGCAAGCGGGTCATTGCCGTCGACCCGCACACCCGGCATGCCATAGCCCGCAGCGCGTTCGGCGACATGCTTGAGCTTCATGGTGTCGCTGGTGGGTGTCATCTCGGCGTAGAGATTGTTCTGGCACAAGAAGATTAGCGGCAGATCCCACAGCGCCGCCATGTTGGCCGCCTCGTGGAACGAACCGGTATTGGTCGCACCGTCGCCGAAGCTGACCGCGGTGACGCGGTCCAGTCCCTTGCGTTTGGCGGACATCGCCAGACCCACCGCCACCGGCGGACCGGCCCCGACGATGCCGGTCGACAGCATCACGCCGTTCTCCGGTTTGGCGATATGCATGGTGCCGCCCTTACCGCGACTCGCACCCGTTGTGCGCCCCATCATCTCGCCGTAGATCTCTTCCAGCGGCACGCCTTTGCCGATCAGATCGTGCAGCCCGCGGTAGGTGGTGACCAGCTGGTCATCGGCCCGCAGTGCGACACCCATCGCGGCGGCGATCGCCTCCTGGCCGCGCGACGGCCAGTACACGCACATGAATTCTCCGGTGCCGATGCCCTTGGAGAGCCGGTCGTCGGCGGCCTTCATCAGCACCATCAGCGCATAAAGGCGCTTCTGGACCTCTGGCGAAACCTCGGCTGCCCGAGTCACTTTGGGTAGGAACCAATCTCCCCGTAGACCTTGGGAATTGGCGGTGTCTCCATGTTGAGCAGCTCGAGCGACGACATCTTGCCGCTGGCACCGAGCTCCCCCAGCCGTTGGACCACCGCGTCCAGGTCGTCGCAGTCAAGCTCGTAGATGGCGATGAACGGGCCTTTGCCGTCAGTCGGCGCGAAGCGGCGTGCCGAGACGATCCCGTCCACCGAGCAGATCTCCGCCAAATGCGTGTCGTTGTACCACTTGTGGTATTCGGCCTCGCGGTCCGCCGACACCGGCATGGTCTCCAGGTAGATGATCCCTTTAGCATTGGCATCCTCACCTCTCCATTTCGCTTGCGGTGCAGTGTGACTGGCCGTGCTTTAGCCGCCCGACCACGGCTTCACCTTCAGGAATCCCCCGCCGTCGACGCGGAGTTGCTGACCGGTGATGTACCGGGCGGCATCGGAGGCCAGGAACAGCACCGCCTCGCTGATGTCCTCGGGTTCGACGTAGGGAATCGGCATGGCCTGCACGAGCGGGAAAATCGGTTCGGCGTCCTCGCGAGTCGGGTTTTGCAGGTCGGGCCGGAATGCCCGGTACATCGGCGCGCTGTGCAGCATGTCGGTGTTGACGTTCGTCGGGTGCACCGCGTTCATCCGGATCGAGAACGGTGCCAGCGCCCGTGCGAAGTCGTTGACATAGTGCGCGGCAGCGATTTTCGCGAAGGCGTATCCGGCGCCGCCGGGGCCGCCATCGATGCCCGTGGTATTCATCGACGACATGAACGCGGCGTTGGACCCGATCACGATGATCGATGCGCCGGATTGAAGATGCTTGAGGCTGGCGTGCACCAGATTGAGCACGCCGCCCAGGTCGACGTCCACGGCATCGGCGAATGCCTGCGGCGGCAGACCCGCGGTCAACGGGCAGATGCCGGCGTTGGCGACCACGACGTCGAGATGACCGAGCTCGGCGACTCCGCGATCGATCGCCGCCGACAATGCCGCGCGGTCGCGAACATCGGCGATCTCGGTGTAGGCGCGCTGGCCCTCCTTCTCGACGAGACGAGCAGTTTCGTCGAGATCTTCCGGCCGGGCCAGTGGGTACTCGTTGGTCTCGATGTCTTCGCACAAGTCGACCGCGATGATGTCGGCGCCCTCGGCGGCCAGCATCCGCGCGTGCGAGCGTCCCTGACCGCGCGCGGCTCCACTGATTACCGCGACCTTGCCCCTCACCCTGCCCATGGCCGATCCCTTCTCCATGCGCTCAACAACGCGACCTACATTGGGGCTCAAGCCATTCGGTGTGGGAACCAGCATCTGCCTTCGTCGCCATGGGCTCGGCAAGGGCGCTGACCCGGCCGTCGATTAGGACCGGACGAGCGTTCGACTCCATCGCTTCTCTTCCACGCGCTGCGTCATTGCAGGACAGGCTGACGAAAATCTATAGTATCTATACTACCTAAAATAGAAAAGACACCGAAAAGGGTGGATAGATGACAGGCGTGCTCGCTGGCGTCCGGGTCGTCGAATTGGCTTCGTGGACGTACGTGCCCGCTGCCGGTGTCGCGCTGGCGGACTGGGGCGCGGACGTCATCAAGGTAGAAAGCGTGGTGGGCGGTGACCCTGGCCGCGCGCTAATGGTCGGAGCCTGTAGCCTGCCCTCGAATGCCGTCGGGTGAAGGGACATGTTATGACTGCGGGCGTCGAGCAGCTGGAGTTTCAGGCCGAGGCGCGGCAATTGCTGGACCTGATGGTCCACTCGGTGTACTCGGACAAGGATTCGTTTCTGCGCGAGTTGATCTCGAACGCCTCCGATGCGCTGGACAAGTTGCGGATCGAAGCGTTTCGCAACAAAGACCTGGACGTCGACACGTCCGACCTGCACATCGAGATCGACGTCGACCGAGACGCCCGCACCCTGACAATCCGCGACAACGGCATAGGCATGACCCGCGCCGAGGTCGTCGACCTGATCGGCACCCTGGCCAAATCCGGGACCGCCGAGCTGCGTCAGCAATTGCGGGAGGCGCAGACCGCAAAAAACACAGCCGTGTCCGAGGAGCTGATCGGTCAGTTCGGCATCGGCTTCTACTCCACCTTCATGGTGGCCGACAAGGTCGAACTGCTCACGCACAAAGCGGGCGACAGCGAGGCCATCAAGTGGGAGTCGAGTGGCGACGGCACCTACACCATCGCCACGGTCGAGGGCGCTCCGCCGGGGACATCGGTCACCCTGCACCTCAAGCCGGCGGATGCCGAGGACGCCATCCACGACTACACCTCGGAGTGGAAGATCAGGACACTGGTCAAGAAGTACTCCGACTTCATCGCCTGGCCGATTCGGATGCAGGTCGAAAAGACCACACCCGGTGAAAATGGCGGCGAAGACACCGTCACCACCGAGGTCGAGACCCTCAACTCGGGCAAGGCGCTGTGGGCCCGGCCCAAAGACGAGGTGTCCGAGGAGGAGTACAAGGAGTTCTACAAGCACATCGCGCACGCCTGGGATGAGCCGCTCGAAGTCATCTCGATGAAGGCCGAGGGCACTTTCGAGTACCAGGCCCTACTCTTCATCCCGTCGCGGGCCCCGCTCGACTTGTACGAACCGGATGCGGCCATCGGTGTGCAGTTGTACGTCAAACGTGTCTTCATCATGGGTGACTGCGACCAGGTGATGCCCCGATACCTGCGGTTCGTCAAAGGTGTCGTCGACGCACAAGACCTGTCGCTGAACGTTTCCCGCGAGATCCTGCAACAGGACCGGCAGATCAACGCGATCCGGCGTCGGTTGACCAAGAAGGTGCTGTCAACCATCAAAGATCTGCAATCCGAGCGGCCGGACGATTACCGCACATTCTGGGGTGAGTTCGGCAAGGTCCTCAAAGAAGGACTGATGCGCGACTTCGACAACCAGGAGACGCTGCTGGAAATTTCGTCGTTCGCCTCAACGCACAGCGAGGAGCAATTGACCACGCTGGCCGAGTATGTCGAGCGGATGAAAGAAGGCCAGCGGCAGATCTTCTACGCCACCGGCGAATCGCCCGAGCAGATCCTCAACACGCCGCACCTCGAAGCGTTCAAAGCCAAAGGCTACGAAGTGTTGCTTCTGTCCGACACTGTCGACGAGATCTGGTTGGGATCGGTGACCGAGTTCGACGGCAAACCATTGCAGTCGGTAGCCATGGGCGACGTCGATCTCGACTCCGAGGAAGAGAAGACAGCACACGAGGCCGAACGAAAGGAGCAGGAGGCGGAGTTCGCCGATCTGCTGACCTGGCTGACGGAGACCCTCAGCGAGCACGTCAAGGAAGTGCGGCTGTCCACTCGTCTGACCGACTCGCCGGCCTGCCTGATCACCGACGCCTTCGGCATCACCCCGTCGCTGGCCCGCATCTACCGGGCCACCGGGCAGGACGTCCCAGTCGGAAAGCGGACGTTAGAACTCAACCCGAACCACCCGCTTATCACTGGTCTGCAGCAGGCCCACAAAGACCGCGCCGACGACCCGACGAATGCCGAAACCGCCGAATTGCTCTACGGTGCCGCGCTTCTGGCCGAAGGTAACGCACCCGAGGATCCAGCGCGATTCGCCCAGCTGCTGGCCAACCGGTTGGCGCGCACGATATAGCCGCGGGCGGGCTCCAGTGTCCTGAGTCGTTAAATCAGGGTCTGCTGTCAGTTGGTTACGACAACGGTGTTGTGGCTGGTGGCCCACGCTTGCTCAAAGAAGGCTTTGGTGTCGATGCCGGTGAGAACCACGAGTGGTCCGGGTAAGTACGCTTACCGGCCTGTTCCAGATGGTTTCGCCATCTCGTGTAGCGATAAGCGCCTATGCGCCGCACTTTTGCGCGTCGGTTTGGCTAACGCCATTACCACACCAGTAGGGATTGCCGCCCTGCATAGCGGGAAGGCCTTTTAGTACCGTCGCCTTGAGCAGGCCGGGCGCCTGCCATACCAACTGGATTGAGTCGCCCACGGCCGTACGCGGACCCGGGCTGGGGTTGACCGTGGCTGTCTGAAAATCGTTAAAGGTGTAGCTCACGCCGGTGACCGTGAGCGTTAGCTGCGTGTCGTTGCCAGACGTGACCGCCAACTGGTCGGTCTCCGAGCAGGGGGCCTGCGGGTTTTGCATGCACGGGCCCATGCCCGAGCTCGCGGTGAGGGTGGCCGTCGTCAGGGCGATGTTGAGGCTTGAATCGTGGACGTGCCACTCGCCCACGAAGTGGGCACTGGCCGTCGCCGAGGGAGCGACCGAACCGCTTGGGCTGGAGGAATTTCCGGGACCGGAGCTTGCCGTGCCGGTCGCCGCGGTAGTCGAGGATGCGCCGGTGCTGGAAGTATTCTTCGAGCACCCCCCCACAGCCATTGTGACGATCATCGTCGCGGCGATGACCAGCACTGCACCCGACCTGCCACGGCGCCGCAACGAGGCACCGAGCTCCGACATCGATGTGGTCATGGAACGACGGTACGGCAGCGCGTGCTGCCTAGCGAGTAAAACAGCAAAACGCGGACCCCGCAGCGCCGGTGGCGCCGTCGCCCCCAGTTCTAGTTGCCGTGCTTGACCTGACTGAACGGCACACCACGGTCGGCTGCGTACTCGCGGGGGAAGTTCAGCACCCGTTCGCCGATGACGTTGCGGGCCAACTCGCTGGTGCCGCCGCCGATGCAGACGGTTTGCCGGGACAGATAGCGCAGGCCGGTCTCCAGACCCTCCCCTTCCGCGCCGACCACCCCGGCCGATCCGGTGATGGCCAATCCGGCGTCCATCTCCAACGTGACTGTCTCGGCATGGAATAACCGCAGCAGGCTTCCGGCAGCGGGTGGCAGCGAGCCGTCGTTCACGCTGCGGAAGATGTGAGCGCCCAGTTGGTCGCTGACCGCCCGGTGCACCAGGGCCCGTCCGGCGATCTGGCGCACCCGTTCGTTGTCGGCCTGTCCGGTCTTCTCGGCCAGCCGGACATAGTTCACCGGTGTCGAGCGGCCGCCCTCGCTGCCGCTGCCACTGGCGAATTCCGAACCCATGCCCACGGCGCGGCGCTCGTGATAAAGCTGGCGCGAGGCCACCGACCACCCGTCGTTGACCTCGCCGACGACAGCGTCGTCACCCACGTCGACGCCATCGAGGAACTCCTCGCAGAACTCGGTGGATCCGTTCAGTTGAGTGATGCGCCGCAACGTGATTCCGGGATGCTTGATCGGCACCAAGAACATGGTCAGGCCATCGTGCTTGGGCACATCCCAATTGGTGCGGGCCAGGCACAGGCCATAGTCGGCACCGAATGCGCTGGTGCTCCACGTCTTTGCGCCGTTAATCACCCAGCGGTCACCGTCCCGCTCGGCGCGCGTGATAACACCGGCGAGGTCCGATCCGCCGCTCGGCTCAGACAACAGCTGGACCAGTATCTCGTCACCCCGCAGCGCGGCAGCGATGTGCTGACGCTTCTGCTCTTCGCTTGCGGTGTCCAGCAGCGTCGCGCAGCAGATGGTGAACGTCGGGATGTTGAGGATCAGCGGCATCTCATAGCTGAGGCTTTCCTCGTTGAAGGCCTTCTGATACTCGTAGTCCAGACCCAGGCCGCCGTACTCGCGGGGAAAGCAGATCCCGGCGAATCCGCCTTCATAGAGCCGCTTTTGGAGCTCGCGAGCACGCAGCCAACAGTGTTCCTCGTCTCGATGAGCCGCCGGCGGGTGCGCGGGATCGATGGGCGGCATGTTCTCGGCCAGCCAGGCTTTCGCACGGGCCCGGAACTCGTCGATGGATTCGGTTGCGCCAGAAG
Source organism: uncultured Actinomycetota bacterium (assembly GCA_963733755.1). Classification (GTDB taxonomy): domain Bacteria; phylum Actinomycetota; class Actinomycetes; order Mycobacteriales; family Mycobacteriaceae; genus Mycobacterium. The sequence goes on along the minus strand of CAVTEZ010000028.1, from coordinate 350,413 downwards.
CCGTTGCGTCGGCGCGATGCGTCTCGGTCATCAGGCGGACCTCGGTGCCTGTTGTCCCGCCTCCTGCAGCTGGTACACCCGCAGGTTGTGTTCTTCCGGCGTACCGAACATGGAGCGGTACAGCACAGCCCGCCGCAGGTACACGTGCAGGTCGTGTTCCCAGGTGACGCCGATTCCGCCGTGCATCTGCACGCAGCCCTGAATGATCTCGGTCGCCGTCTCCCCGACATAGGACTTGGCAATGCTGGCCGTCAGCGCGGCGTCGGCCGAATGGGTGGAGATGGCGGCCACCGCGGCGTTCGTTGTCGCCCGGCACGCCTCCAGCCACATCTTCATGTCGGCGAAGCGGTGCTTGAGAGCTTGGTAGGAGGCCAACGGCCGCCCGAAGCTGTGCCTGTCCAACGCCCAGGCCACCGTGAAATCGAAAACGGTCTGCAAAATGCCGACCACTTCGGCGCACTGCAGCACTTGGGCGATCTGGCTTTGACGGTCGATCAGCTCGGCGGAGCAGCCGACCGCCGCACTGTGGTCGACCTCGACTCCGTCGAAATGCACGCGGGCGTACTGCTTGACCAAATCGATCGACTGTTGAGGCTCGACCTGCACACCGGATGCGTCGGTCGGAACCAGGAATTGGCCCACGCCGTCGTCGGTCTGCGCCACCACGAGCAGCAGGCCGCTTTGCGCGCCGGCCTCCACCCGGTCTTTGACACCGTCGATGCGGTAGCCGGATTCGGTCCGCGTCGCGACGACCGACGGCTCATGCGGCGCCCACCCCCGACCGGGTTCGTACACCGCCCACGATGCGACGGTCTCGCCGGCGACCAACGCCTCGACCGTCGCCGCGTGCGATTGCGGGTCGGTGGAATCCACCAGGCCGGCGAGCACCGTGCTGACCGGATACAACGGCCCGGGAGCCACTGTCCTGCCGAGTTGTTCGGCGACCATCGCCAGATCAGCCACACCGTCGCCGGACACATTGCCGCCGCCGAGTTCCTCGGGGACCAGTAACGCCGTCCACCCCAGGTCCGCGGCTCGCCGCCACCAGACCGGTTCGAAGGAGACACCTTGAGTGTGCAGCTCCCGCACCCGGCTCACCGGAACCTCTTTTTGCAGAAATGCTTGGGTGGTGGAGGCGAATAGTATCTTTTCGGGGGAATCGACGGCAGTCATGATGTTGGCTAAGACCTTCCTGGCCTTACTTCACCGCCCGAGGATGAAGGCCCGGCGTGTGTCCAGTCGTTGGTCGCTGGTGACCCGATGGTAGCAATGAGCAATACAGTAAGAGATACCGGAGTTCAGTCGATAATGACGTTGAGAGGCCGCGGTCGCCATGGCTGACGCCGGCAAGGAACCGCAGGATTCTGCCAAGACGAAGGCCGACGCGCTCGCGTTGGCCGAGCAGGCCGAGGCCGAAGCCGCTGAGGCAGAGGCGCTTGCCGCAGCCGCGCGCGCACGGGCCCGCGCCATCAAGCTGCGACGCGATGCGCAGGCAATCGCTGACGCCGAGGTCGACAAAACCACCGCAGAGGTCGTCGATGCCGACGAAATCGAGACCGCTGACGTCGACTCGGAAGCAACCGAGGCAACCGAGGCGACCGAGACAGCCGAGCCGAGCGACGCGGCCGAACCCGAGCCGGGCCGCCGCCGGTTGCGGGCACCAAACGTGGCCCTGGCGCTGACTATCGCCGCGGTCGTCGCCATCTGCGCGCTGCTGGGGGTCAGCGGCTGGATGGTCTGGCATCACCAGAACGTCCTGCAGGAACGGCAACGTGCCGCGGCTTACGTCGCCGCCGCCAGACAAGGCGTCATCAACCTGACGTCATTGGATTTCAACAAGGCCAAGGAAGATGTCCAGCGGGTGCTCGACAGTGCCACCGGCGAATTTCGAGACGAATTCCAAAAGCGCGCAGAGGATTTCGCGTCGGTGGTGAAGGATTCCAAGGCGGTGACGGAAGGGTCGGTTGCGGCCACCGCGGTCGAGTCGATAAATAAGGATTCCGCCGTCGTTCTGGTCCTGGGCAACGAGCGGGTCACCAATATCGCCGGCGCCAAAGACCAACCGCGAACCTTTCGGTTTCGGGTATCCGTGGTGCACGAGGGTGATCAGTTGAAGGTTTCGAAAGTGGAGTTCGTGCTGTGACCGACGACAAGACCACGCCTGACGTCGAACCCACGCCCGACGCCGAGCCCACTGAGGGGGTCGAGATCGACAAGCCCGCCGACGGCGACGAAGGCTCGGCCAGCGTCGAGATCGACAAGCCGGAGGAAAGCGCCGAGAGCCCGTCCGCAGACCGGCGACGTGTCCCCGACATCCCGCTCATTCCGGCGGCTTTGGTGCTGGGTCTGCTGGCGGCCGGCGGACTGGCCGGCTGGCTCTACTTCACCCAGTACCGACCCGACACCCAGACCGACGCCGCCGTCGCGAACAGCGCGGTCAACGCCGCCCGGGACGGAACGGTGGCCTTGCTGTCGTACAAGCCCGACACCCTCGGTCACGACTTCGCCGCGGCCAAATCACATCTGACCGGCGACTTCCTGAACTACTACGACCAATTCACCAAACAGGTCATCACTCCGGCCACGCAGTCGAATGCGGTGGCAACCACAGCTCAGGTTGTCGGCGCGGCGGCAACAGAGGTACACCCGAACTCGGCGGTCGTGCTGATCTTCGTCAACCAGGTGACCACCAGCAAAGAACGGCCGGATCCGGCGATGGCCGCTAGCACCGTGCTGGTGTCGTTGACCAAGCTGCACGGGGACTGGCTGATCAACAAGTTCGACCCCATCTAATGGACCACGAGTAGCTAGACCGCGAACGACCGGCGCAAAGTCTGCGCGTGCAACGCGGTGCTCTCCTGCGAGACCACCCAGTCCGGTACCGCCGAGTCGAACCCGTGAAACGTTGCCGCCACTACGTGCAGTTCGGTGTGCACGTAGGCGTGCAGCAGCCGGTTGGCGTAATCGATGGCCTCGTCGCGGCAGGGATCGATCTCAGCGCAACTGATGAACGCCGGCGGCAAGCCTTCGAGGTTCGCCCGATGGGCTGGAACATGATGTGCCGTCGCAGCACCGTGACCGAGGTAGTGGGCCCACGCGCGGCTCACCGCGGGGCCGTTGAGCCCCGGACTCCGCTGGAATTCCCGTCGCGACGGCGTCGCATCAGAATCCAGCATCGGCTGGTGCAACACCTGAGCAAGGATCGTCGGACCTTCCAGGTCGAACGTGCGCTGGGCCAGCGCCGCCACCAGGGCCGCGCCCGCGTCGCGGCCCATCACCACGACCCGGTTGCCGTCCGCGTGAAGTTCCGCACTGTTCTCGACGGCGTAGCGAAACGCTGCTTCCACGTCCTCGAGCGCTGCCGGGCACGGGTGCTCGGGCGCCAGCCGGTAATCGACCGACACCACCAGGCAGCCCGCGTCGCGGGCCAGCTGTACGCAGTGCGCGTGGTCGGTATCGAGGTTGCCGGTGACGAAGCCACCGCCGTGGGCGTAGAGGACCAGCGGCGCGGTCGACGTAGCCGGTCCGCGGTATAGCCGCAGGCCAAGCTGATGGCCACCCGGGCCGGCGACCGCACGGTCTTCGACCTCCACGTTGCCGGTATCGACGGCCGCCGCGCGGTCGGCGGCGGTCCGGTCGGCGCGTTCCCGCTCGGCGGGAAGCGACTCTGCCCGGAAGTCGTCGATATCCAGGCTGGCCGCGGCATCACGCAGTGCCGGGTCGATGCGGCCGATCCCTCTAGGCCTTCTGGCCTTAGCGCGATCGATCTCAGTCGTCATGCTCTCGTCCTTCAGCGGTGTTAGGTCAACCTATTTAAACCGCTGGCAACGCAGCCCTTCGACTCGCGGTCCCTGAGCGCCTTCACTCACTCGAAACTGACGTCGACAGCCGGCCGTTCACCGGGGAGGGCTTTGACAGTGGACGGGAGCCCGTACAACGCGGTCGCGTTGCCGCGCATGATCCGCTCCCGCTGTGGCGCGGGAAACCGGTTGATCGCATAGGTCGGCGCGTCGTAACTCCAGTGCGGATAATCGGTCGAGAACATCAGGTTGTCGCCGAGGTCCATGATTTCCAGGTACTCGCGGAATTGTTTGACGTCGACGTCCTCCAGCGGCTGGGTGGTGAACCGGACGTGTTCGCGGACGTACTCCGATGGCCGGCGACGGACATGCGGAAGGTCGCCTCGGCGGGCTTCCCAGATCCGGTCCATCCGCCACATCACCGGCATCGCCCAGGTGAAGCCGCCCTCGACGAACACCACCCGCAGATCGGGATGCCGATCGAATGCGCCATCGAACACCAGGCTCATCAGATGCGAGACGTACAGCAGCGGCCACGAGGCGAAGAAGTCATGCCAGTGCGCCGGATTGCCAACCGGGTAAATCGGAATCAGCTCGAACGGTGTCTGCCCCATCAAATGGGTGGCCACCGGCAGCCCGTTGGCCGACGCGGCCGCATAGAGGGGATCGAAATGCGGATTGCCGAAAGGGATTCCACGCGTCTGGGGCGTCATCAGGACTTGCGCCATATACGGGTGCCCGGCCCACCGCTCTATCTCGCGCGCCGCCAAGTCGGGCACCTGCGCGCTGACGCTGATCGACCCGCGCCAGCGACCGTGTGCGTTGTTGCGGTCCAGCCAGACGTCGGCGAGCCAGTCGTTGTAGGTTGACTTCAGCACGTGTTCTGCTTGCGGCAATTGCGCGTCGCACATCGGCTCCAGCGTGGCGATGCTGACCCCCGCGTCGAGCAGCAGTTGTTTGGCGGCGTAGTCGGGATCGGTGCCGGCAAATCCGCCGCCCGGCGGGGCCGCGTCCACACGCATCGACATGGTCTTGAACGAATCCGGCGTGTCGTAAAAGTGCGGCACCGGGGTGACCGCATTGCCGGTCGGCCAGATCTTGTCCACCCACTCCGGCGGCGCATAGGACTTGAGGACGTCGGGCGAGACGGGCATCGGGTGCACATCGGTGTCGACAATGGCTACCGCGATCTCATCGTGCTCGGTGTGCGGGTCGACCCGTTCGATGATGGTCATCGGATACTCCCGTCCGCTGGTGTGGTGAGTCCGTACAGTTCACCGGCGTTTCGCCACAACACGTTGTCGCGCTGCGCACCGTTCAGCCCGCCGGCGGCATCCTCTGGTGAGGACGTCGACCAATGCGGGTAGCCCGATCCGTACATCAGCAGATCGGCCTTGCCGGAAAACTCCATCCATCGCTGCATCTGGCCGGGATCGGTTGGCCCGTCGAAGGACGACGAACAGAACCGAACATGGGCGGGCAGATAGTCGCTGGGATAGCGGTCTACCCAGGGCGTCTGATCGCGCATCGACAGCCAGAAGGTGTCCAACCGCCACATCAGCGGGGTCAGGATGTCATAACCGCCGTCGGCAAAGACGAACCTCAGATCGGGGTGACGCCCGAAGATACCTTCGACGATCAGCGTAGCCAGGTGCACGAAGTAATTCAGCGGCATGAAGGCCGCGTAGCCCGGATAGGTGTGGGCGTGACCGGCGAACGTCGGTGGATAGTCCACGCCGTTGCCACCGTTGAGATGCACGGCTACCGGAAGCCGGTGCGCCGCAGCGGCTTCCCAGATTGGCTCGAACATCGGTTTGCCGTAGGGCTCGCGGGACTGCATGGGGACACCGACTTGCACCAGCTTGGGATGTGCGGCCAGACGCTCGATCTCGGCGACCGCACCCTTGGGGTCCTCCGGGTTGACCCGGATGGTGCCGCGGAACCGGTTCGAGGAATCCGGTTCCAACCACCGGTCCAGCAGCCAGTCGTTGACCGCCGCACAGATTCGGCTGTTCAGCAGATAGTCGGCAATGTTGCCTCGGGTCAACGGGTTCAGCACCGCGTAATCGACGTCGGCGTCCTCAAACAGGTAGCGGGCAACGGTCTCGGGGTCTGACCCCGGGTAGTGCTCGCCGTACAGGTCCTGCCGGTAGTTTCCACCCGGCGCCTGATACCACTGTTGTTCCACGTCGGGGATCGACCGCAGTTTGTGGGGTGCGGACAGATAGCGCCTGATTTCGGCGTTATAGCGGAAATGCGGCTGAACATTCGTGTCGATGATCATGCGGTCAGGTACACCTTGCCGTCGTCGACATCGACGTCGTAGGTACGGACCCGCCGTCTGGGGTCGGCAAGATTTTGACCCGTAGTGACATCGAATTCCCAGTTATGCCAAGGGCATCGGACGATCTGTCCGTCCTTGACGCGCCGAAGCCCGTCGGGCTCGTCGGGCGCGGGCTCATTGGTGCCGCCAATCAGGCCCTCGCACAACGGAGCGCCCTCATGCGAGCAGTAGTTGACGATCGCATGCAAAGAGCCGGCCACGTTGTAAACCCCGACGCCAAATTTCCCGACGTCGACGAGCTTCATCGCACCCGGCGGTAAGTCGTCGAGCGAGCACACGAGTCGGCGTTCTAGCACGGATTAATACTGTCCTCGTTACGGTAACCATCACAAGCCATTGGGCTTCGTTGCTATCTATATTATGATAGCGAGATTCCGAGCCCCCCGAAGGAGCGGCAATGACGCTGCGTACCGAACGCCCTGAGGTTGGGGACCAGCCCGTCACTCTGGACACCACCGGCGAGACCAGCCCCTATCCGTACTTCGAATACATGCGGCGCACCGATCCGGTGTTCCACGGGTCGCTGATGGACCACGAATTAATGCCGCCAGAGTTGAAACCGGAAGACGAGTGGGTGCTGTTCGGCTACGACGGCGTCTTCCAAGCGTTCCGCGATGACAGAGTCTTCACCTCCGCCGCCTACGACAAGACAATCGGGCTGGTGATGGGCCACATGATCCTGGCCATGGGCGGCAAGGAGCATCACGACCATAGAAGCTTGGTAGCCAAGGCATTTCGGGCCACCGCGCTCGAACGCTGGGAGCCATCGGTCATCGGCCCGGTCTGCGATCAGCTGATCGACGAGATCAAGAACGACGGCCACGCCGACCTGGTGAAGGCGCTGACGTTCGAGTTTCCGACCCGGATCATCTCCGAACTACTCGGACTCCCGCGTGAAGATCTCGACATGTTTCGGCGACTATCACTCGGCCTCATCTCGATACAGACCGACATCGAGGCGGGGTTGACCGCGGCGGCCGAGTTGCACAGCTACTTTCTCGACCAGGTTGAACAGCGTCGCCGCAAACTGACTAACGACATCATCGGCGATCTCGTCGCCGCAGAGATCGACGGCGAAAAGCTCACCGACGAGGCCATCATCGCCTTCCTGCGCCTGCTGCTGCCCGCCGGCTTGGAAACCACCTACCGGTCGTCGGGCAACCTGCTCTATCTATTACTGACCCATCCCGAGCAGTTGGCGATGGTCCAGCAGGACCGGTCGTTAATTCCCGCTGCGATCGAAGAGGGACTGCGCTACGAGACGCCGCTCGTCATGGTCATGCGCACCACCACCGAGGAAGTGGAGGTGAGCGGCCACACCATCCCGGCCAACGCGCAGGTCGATTTGTGTATGGGGTCGGCCAACCGTGATGAGAGCCGGTGGAAAGACGCCAACATCTTCGACATCCGCCGGCCTCGCCAAGCACACATCTCGTTCGCCGGGGGGATCCACATGTGTCTCGGAATGCATTTGGCCCGGATGGAAACCCGTGTGATGCTGAACAGCCTGTTGGACCGGGCCCCGGACTTGGCTCTGATAGCCGATGACGGGACCGGCGAGGAGTCCAAGATCGTGGGCCCGATCTTCCGGTCTCCCAACAAGCTTCCTGTGACCTTCACCCCGGCGTCGTGAAAAGCCGCGCCGCGATCCTGCACGATGTCGGCGGCCCATGGTCGGTCGAGGAATTCGAGCTGGATCCACCCAAGGCCGGCGAGGTTCTGGTGAAGATGGCCGCCGCCGGGTTGTGCCATTCCGACGACCACATCCTCAAGGGCGACATGTCGGCGCCGAACGAGGTGATGCGTTCGATGGGGTTGCCCACCATGTTTCCCACCATCGGAGGGCATGAGGGTTCGGGCATCGTGCAAGAAGTCGGTGAAGGCGTCACGGAGTTCGCCCCGGGTGACCACGTGGTGATGTCGTTCGTCGCCGTCTGCGGTCAGTGCCGTTGGTGCGCAACCGGAGCCGAATACATCTGCGACGCCGGCATCGGAACAATGATCCCGGGCATGCCCACTGACGGCACATTCCGCCACCACACCGCCGACGGCCGGGACCTGGGCCACCTCGCCAAGGTCGGGACCTTCGCCGAACACACTGTGGCATCCACCAATTCGCTGGTAAAGATCGAGCAACACCTTCCGCTGGCGCCCAGTGCGCTGCTGTCGTGCGCCATCCCAACCGGCTACGGCTCGGTTTCCAACCGCTCGAACATGCGCGCCGGCGACACCGTCGTCGTGATCGGTGTCGGCGGCATCGGCACGGCCGCCATCCAGAGCGCGCGGATCAACGGGGCCGCACAGATCATCGCCGTCGACCCCGTTGAGTTCAAGCAGAAGTCAGCATTGCGGTTCGGCGCAACGCACAGCGCCGGGTCGGCCGAGGAGGCGATGGACCTGGTGCGGGGTCTGACGTACGGCGTGATGGCCGATGCGGTGGTGGTATCGCCGTCTTTGATGAGCCGCGAAGACGTCCGCGATGGAGTGGCACTGACTCGCAAGGGCGGCACGTGCGTGCTCACCGGGATGACCTCGCAGCTGACCCAGTCGGTCAAGATCAACTTGCAGGAATTCATCCTGATGAACAAGACGCTGGCGGGCACCATCTTCGGCTCATGTAACCCGAAGGCCGACATCGACCGGCTGGCCAAGCTCTACCAAACTGGCCAACTGATGCTCGATGAAATGATCACCAAGCGGTACCGTCTCGATGACATCAACGATGCCTACGCCGACTTGCTCAACGGTGAAATCGTCCGCGGCATAATCGATTTCGCAGTGGCATAGCTGCCGCCTCCGGGGAGGACACCCGTGCATTCGCCGGCCTTGGTTCTGGTTCACGGCGGCCAGCATTCGGCGGATTGTTGGGATCTCACCGTCGACGAGTTGCGTCGGCGGGCACCGCATTTGCCGGTACTAGCGGTGAACATGCCCGGCCACGGCACCATACCCGGCGACCTGAGCACGGTGAGCGTTGCCGATTGTGTGCGATCGGCAGTCGAGCAGATCGAAGACGCCGGACTCCGCGACGTGATAATCGTCGGGCATTCGCTGGCCGGACTGACGGTGCCCGGTATCGTCACCAAGCTGGGATCCCCGCGGGTGCGGGAGATGGTCTTGGCGGCATCCTGTCTGCCCGTGCAGGGCAAGGCGATTGTCGACACGCTCGTTGGGCCGCTGGCCTGGTACGTGCGTCGGGCGGTTCGGCTGCGAAAGCCGCCGGCGACGATGCCGAATATGCTCAGCGCGTTGATCTTTTGCAACGGCATGACTCGCGAGCAACGCCGCTTCACGTTATCCCGGGTTCATCCGGAGGCAGCGACGGTCATCACCGAAGCGGTCGATCGCAGCGATCTGCCCGACGACGTTCCGCGGACCTGGATCCTGACGCTGCGCGACCATGCCTTATTTCGCCGCATCCAGTTACGCAGCATCGCCGCGCTCGGCGGCGTCCAGACGATGATCCCCGTCGACACCTGCCACGATCTGATGATCAGCGAACCCGCGCTGCTGGCCGAAATCCTGATCGAACGTTGCCGGCTGCGCTCCCGAGCCGGCTAGTGTCGAGTCCGAAATCACTTGTGTCACTTTAGTTTCGCCTGTGGATAACTGTCTGCGGCTGTCGGTCCTACTAGTTATTATTCGAACATGCGTTCTAGTAGTCGCGAAGAGATCGTCGAGGTTCTCGACGCGCTCAGGGCTGCTCACAAACGGGCGCGAGACCTAACGTTCGATGTGTTGACCACGCCCGAACGGCTCGTCTTGCTGGAAAACCTTGAACAGATGCGGCGCGGGCAGCCCGCCATCGAACACGCCCTGATCAATCAACTTTCCGAGCAGGCTGATGCCACGGAGTTGGGCGGCAGGTTGGCTCCGGCGTTGGCCAACCGATTGCGGATCAGCCGCGCCGAGGCATCACGACGGGTCCATGAAGCTGCCGACTTGGGCGAGCGCACGACGATCACCGGCGAACCGTTGCCGCCCGTGTTGCCCGCGACCGCCGAGGCGCAGCGCAACGGCGACCTCGGGGCCGGCCATGTGGCGGTGATCCGCGGGTTCTGGCACCGACTGCCGGATTTAGTGGACATCGAGACCCGCGCCACGGCCGAGGCGCAGCTGGCTCGGCTGGGCGCCGAGCATCGGCCTGATGAGTTGGCCAAGCTGGCCGACAAACTCACCGACTGCCTCAACCCCGACGGCGACTTCACCGAGCACGACCGCGCCCGCCGCCGCGGCATCACCATCGGTAAACAGGACCTCGACGGCATGAGCCCGATCAGCGGGTATCTGACACCCGAGGCGAGGGCGACCATCGACGCGGTCTTCGCGAAGTTGGCCGCGCCCGGCATGTGCAACCCAGACGATGTCGAGCCGTGTGTCAGCGGCACCCCGTCGCAGGCCGCCATCCAGGGCGATACCCGCAGCGCTGCCCAGCGCAACCACGACGCCCTCGTCGCGGCCGGTCGCGCCCTGCTGGCCTCCGGCGACCTCGGCCAACACAACGGATTACCGGCCTCCATCATCGTCACCACCACTCTGCAAGAACTCGAAGCCGGCGCCGGCAAAGCGTTGACCGGCGGCGGCACCCTGCTGCCAATGTCTGATGTGATCCGGCTGGGCTCCCATGCCCACCACTACCTGGCGATCTTCGACACGGGCAAAGCGCTGGCGCTGTATCACACCAAACGTCTGGCCTCGCCAGCCCAGCGAATTGTGCTGCACACCAAGGATCGTGGCTGCACCTTCCCCAACTGCGAGGTGCCGGGCTATCTCTGCGAAGCCCACCACTGCGATCCCTATGCCACCAACCCCGTTACCGACGTCAACGAGCTGACTTTCGCTTGCCGCCCCAACCACAAACTCGCCGAGCAAGGCTGGACCACCCGCAAAAACCACAACGGCGACACCGAATGGATCCCCCCGCCGCATCTCGACCGGGGGCAGCCGCGGATCAACACCTTTCATCACCCCGAAAAGCTTCTCCAGGACGACGGCGATGCGCCCTAATCAGTGCAGCGAATACCGGACCGGCAGGTGCTTGAGCCCGCCGACGAACGTCGTGGCTACGGATTCTGGATCACCAGTCAGCTCAATCGATTTCAGTCTCGGTATCAACTCGGAGAAGAAGCTGCTGACCTCCATGCGGGCCAGCGCTGCCCCCAGACAGAAGTGCACGCCGTATCCGAAAGCCAGGTGCTTGTTGGGGTCGCGGCCGACGTCGAAGCGGTGCGGATCGGCGAAGACATCTTCATCCCGATTGGCCGATACGTAGGACAGCAGCAGTGACTCTCCTTGTGCGATCGGCACTCCGCGCACCGTGGTGTCTTCGGACGCGGTGCGCATGAATTCCTTGACCGGGGTAACCCATCGGATCATCTCTTCGGTGGCCAGCGGCATCAGGTCGAGATCGTCACGTAGCCGGTGCAGCTGGTCGGGGTTCTCGATCAGACCATGCAGTCCGCCGGAGATGGTCGCGCTGGTGGTGTCGTGGCCGGCGGTGGCGACAATCAGGTAGTAGGACACCGTCTCGATGTCCGACAGTGGCTCGCCCTCGATGCGGGCGTTGGCGATAGCGGACGCCAGATCTTCGGTCGGGTGTTCGCGGCGCGAAGCGGTGACGCCATTGAAGTAACCGAACATGTCGAGCAGGGCCGGTAATTGATCCTCATTGCTGCTGCCGCGCTTAAACTCGGTGTCGTCGCTGCCGAACAGCTCCTGGGTGAGTTTGAGCATTCGCGGGAAGTCCGACTCGGGGATGCCCAGCAGCGACATGATCACGTACAGCGGGTAATTCACCGCGACCTCTTGAACGAAATCGCACTCGGGGCCCACCGCCAGCATCTTGTCGACGTAGTTCTTGGCAAGCTCGTCGACGCGAACCTTCAGCGCCCGCATCGCTTTGGGCCGGAACCAATCCGCGCCGATCGCCCGCACCACGCGGTGTTGTGGATCGTCGAGATGAATCAGCGTGCGCACACCGGCGGCGGCTTGTAGCTCGTCGCCTTCCGCCGTCGTCAGAACCGGGCGCGGCCAATTGGTGAACCGCGCATTGTTGCGCTCGATGTCCAAGACGTCCGCGTGCTTGGTGATGGCCCAGAACGGACGGTAATTCGGCACCTCGACGCGGGAGACCGGAGCGTGGGCTCGCAGATGCGTCAGTGCGGCGTGCAGCTTCGTCTCGTCGGTGTAGGCCTGCGGATCGGCAAGGACCTTGGCGGCCTCATCCATCGTTGGTGTGCTCATCGGCGGCTCCTCATTGACGCAACTCGTGCAATAACGCGGTAACGGCGTCTTTGGAAAGGGTCCGGGGAAACGTCGGCATGACGCGGTCGATGACGCCGTCGCAGCGGTCCTTCAGCGCGGCAGCAAGTTTGTCTATCGTCGCGACCACGGCGAATGAATCCAGAATCTCGTCGTCGACCAGTGTTGCCATCGAGTCCCACTCCCCTTGCAGCGACAGCCGATGCAGTTCGGTCGCCACGTCGCCCCAGCCGTGCAGTTCCAGGACTTTGCGGTACGCAGGTGTCGATCCGTAGAAGGCGATCTGCTTGCGGACTCCGGCTGAACCGGCACGCATTTCGGCGTCGTCGTTGCCGGTCACCACGAACACGGGGCACACGATCTGGAACGCGCTGCTATCGCGACCGGCGCGCTCGAGGCCACGCTGCACCGCAGGGATGGTGATCTCATTCAAATACCGACGTGTCGTGAAGGCATGTGCCAGAAGGCCGTCGGCGACCTCACCGCACATGTCGGTCATCGCTTCCCCAACGGCGGCGATGAAAATCTTCGGAGCGACGAAGGGTTGCGGCTCGGGCGTGAACATCGGCGTCATCAGCTTGTGGGTGTAGAACTCGCCCTCGAACCGCAACCGGGTTCCGCCCTTCCACGCAGACCAGATCGCCTGCAGCGCAAGCACGAATTCACGCATCCGGGCCACCGGATGGCTCCACGGCATGCTGAATCGCTTCTCGATGTGCGGTTTGACCTGCGTACCCAGGCCCAGAATGAAGCGGCCTTGCGAGTAGGTCTGCAGATCCCAGCCGACGTTGGCAACTGTCATCGGATTACGCGCGAATGCCACCGCGATGCTGGTGCCCAGCTCGAGTCGCGACGTGTGTTCGGCGGCCAGCAGCAGCGGAAGAAACGGATCGTGGTTGATCTCGCCGGTCCAACACGCGTCGTAGCCCTGTTGCTCGAGTTCACCCGCCAGTTCGGGCACACGAGCGAGGTCGCTGAAGACGCCGCCGTCGACCTTGAGGCCGCACGCTTGCGTGGAGCGCTCAAGCGTCATACTCGTGAAGCTACAGTAAGCGATTCGGTAGGGTCAATGTCGGCTGCCGCAGCGGTAGCAAAAGCGCTGTGGCACAGCCGGCCGCTGGCCGTGCACCTCTCGCAGACGCTACAGTAAGCACTTCAGTAGGTGGCGGCCGACGAGTGAGGACGTGCCAATGACGAAGCCCCCCGACTGGCAGGAGACGCTCGACGACCTCGACGATCGCCGCCAGCGCACTTTGGCGATGGGTGGTCCGGAGCGGCTGGCCAAGCACCACGGCAAGGGCAAGCTCGATGCGCGGTCACGCATCGATCACCTCCTCGATCCGGGCACGTTTCGCGAAATCGGCACGTTGGTCGGCGGCGAGACCGCGGCCGATGGCATTGTCGTCGGGTCCGGCTTGATCGATGGCTCACCGGTGATGCTCGGCGCCGAAGACTTCACCACGCTGGCCGGCAGCATTGGGCCTGGCGGAAACTCCAAGCGCTACCGCATTGCCGAACTGGCGCTCCGGGACAAGATTCCGTTGGTGATGCTGCTGGAAGGCGCGGGATTCCGTCCGGGCGGTGGCCACTATGGGCGCTCCCCGACCGACCTACTCGCACAGGCGCAATGCTCGGGGCGGGTGCCGACCGTCGGCGCCGTATTGGGCCCGTCAGCCGGACACGGTGCGTTGGTGGCTCCGGTGTGCGACTTCCGCATCATGAGCGAGCAGGGCGCCATCTTCACCGCCGGGCCTCCCGTCGTCAAAGAGTCGACCGGAGAAGACATCTCGAAAGAGGACCTCGGCGGACCCGGTGTTGCGTTGCCCAGCGGGGTGATCCACAACGTCGCCGAGAACGACGAGACCGTGCTCGACGACATCCGCCGCTACCTGTCCTACTTCCCCTCCAGCGCATGGTCATACCCGTCGGCGCTGCCGACCGACGAGACGACACAGCCGCGGCCGACGCCGGAGTTGACCGAGATCGTCTCGCGCGACAATCGCCGCGTCTATGACATGCGCTCCGTGCTCGACGTGATCTTCGACCGGCCGGACTGGTTCGAGGTCCAGCCGCGGTTCGGCAGGGCAATCATCTGCGCGCTGGCCCATCTCGGTGGCCATCCGGTCGCTGTGGTGGCCAACCAACCCAAGGTGCTGGCCGGCTCCATCGACGCCGACGCCGCAGACAAGGCGGCGCATTTCATCCTGGTGGCCGACTCTTTTCACCTGCCGATCGTTTTTCTCGCTGACAACCCCGGCATGTTGCCCGGGAGCCGTTCCGAACGCAGTGGCGTGCTGCGCGCCGGCGCCCGCATGTTCGCCGCGCAGACCGCGGCCACCACGGTGAAGTTGCATGTGACGCTCCGCAAGGCGTACGGATTCGGCTCAATGGTCATGTCGCTGTTGAGTTTTGACAGCCAAGGCGCCACCTTCGCCTACCCTGGCGCCACCATGGGCGCGATGAGCGCGGCGGCGTTGAGCAAGGCATCGCACGCCGGAGAAGACCTCACCGCCAAGCTGCGCGACGCCGAGTTGCAGGCGTCCTACCGGTCCGCCGAGCACATGGGTTTCGACGAGCTGATCGATCCGCGCGAAACACGCGACGCGCTGCTGACTTCCCTGCGGCGTGGCCTGTCGAGCCGGCAAGCCGCCGCCGAACCGGTGAGGCGCACCGTCATCATGCCCTGACGATCAGCAGATGTAATTCTCGCCGCTGGCCCGTATCGTTACGTCGCTGATATTGATTCCCCACGGCTGGTCGATGACGTGCACCACCGCGTTGGTTAGGTCATCGGGGGTGATCAGCCAGTAGTCGATTGAGTCCACGTCGGTCTGCTCGGGTCGAAGTGCTCCGGTCTGCAAGTTGCCGGCATTTTCGAGGAACTGGGCGCCTTTTTGGCCAACAATGCCAATGACCGCCGCCTCGTTGACGACACCGCCGGCGAGATTGGTGCCAAGAACACCGGTCGGCTTGACCGTGGTCACCTTGATCCTGCCCTGGGCCTCGACCCGCAACGAATCCGACAGCACATCGACTGCCGCCTTGGTCGCGCTGTAGACGCCGGAGCCTTCGGTTCCGGCGTTGCCGTAAATGGACGAGATGTTGACCACCTGGCCCCGTCCCTGCTCGATCATCGTGTCGTAGACCGCCGAGATGCCATTCACAACACCCTTGATGTTGATGTCGATTGCCTTGTGCCACTTCTGCCATGCGCGTTCGTGGTCGGCGAAAAACGCCAGGGGCATGACGCCGGCGTTGTTCACGATCACATCGATGCGGCCGTACGTGTCGACGGCGGACCGGGCCGCAGCCTGCATCTGGGCCATGTCGGTGACGTCCGCAACGTGGGCGGTGCCTTCGAAGCCGGCGGCCCGGATGCCTTCGAAGACCTCCTTCAAGCTTTCGACGCTGACGTCCGCCCCGAGAACCTTCGCCCCACCGGCCGCACACTTTTCCGAAATCAGCTTGCCGAAGCCGCTGGCTGCGCCGGTCACGATAATGACCTTGTCCTTCAAGTACTGCGACATACCTTTTCCTATCAGGTCGTTCGGTACGCCGCGACGACGGGCTCGAGTTCGTCGGGCGTTGCGCCATGCATGATCAGCGCGTCAGCCCCGTAGTCGAATTCCTTGCGGATCCGGTCCACGCACTCACTCGCCGACCCGGTTGCCGACGGCTCGAGCCACTCGTCGGGAATCAGTGTCGCGATGTGTTCGATCTGCTCGGGTGTGGCTTTGTGGTCGATCCCGCCGGCGATCGACGTCACCACCGAGTCAGCCCGAAACCGTTGCAGGACAGCGGGGTCCCAGTTGTTGGTCTGCACCAACAGGTCCCCGTAACCCTGAAGGTAGGTGGCCAGACGCGCGACGGTCTTCTTCAACCGAAGCTGTTCCGGGAGATGGTCGCCAACCGTGGCGAAGCAGGACCACACCCGCACGCTGCCAGGGTCGCGACCGGCCTTTTCGGCGGCGGACTTCACGGTTGTGACACAGCGCTGCAGCGTCTCCGGCGTGAAGTAGGTATGCAGGATGACGTCGTCGAAAGCCCTGCCGCCCAACGACAGTGTGTTGGGCCCGAACGCCACCAGGGCGAGTCGAATGTCCTCCCTGAAGTCGGGATCGAGAAAAAGGATGGGGTACTTGCCCATTGGCCCGTCATGGTTGAAGATCACCTCGCCGTGCCACAACCGGCGCATGACCTGAGCCCAATCCTCCATCTGTGCGGTGGTAACCGCGGGGATGCCGAATGCCCTGTAAATCGCAGCAATACCGCGGCCAACCCCAAGCGTGAAGCGACCACCGGACAGCCGATGCATCGTCGTCGCCCACGATCCGGTGATCAGCGGATGACGGGTGTTGTGATTGGTTGCGGCGGTGGCGATCTGCATCCGGGTAGTGACCGCACATGCCGCCCCAACCAGCGACGATGCCTCCTTGACGTTCCAGCGCTCGGAGATGAACGCCGTGCCGAAGCCCAACTCTTCGCCTCGGCGGGCTTCGTCCATCAAGGTGGCCGGACCCGCACCGCCGGCGCCGGCCAGCAGGTAATACCCCAATTCGTCGAGCGTCTTGGTCAAGGAGAAACCCCTTCATCGTAGCAACAATTCACTTCGGTGATCTTCCCGGCGACGACGCGGAAGATCTCCATGCTGCCGACGTCAACATTGGTGCCATCCGTGAGCGTCATCGGAGACTGGTAGACGATGGCGACGTGTTCGCCATCGTCACCGGCAACCACCAGGTTCAGGTCGAATCTGATGGCCTCGAACATGGCCCAGTGATCGACGATGCGGTTGACTGCCTCCTCGTGCGTGAGCAATGTCGCCTCACCCACCTCATGCCGGGTGACCGTGTCGCCGATCAACTCCTCGGCGAGTGCGAAGTCACGCTCATTCCACACCACAAGGTTGTAGAGCTCGACGACCTCGCGGGCTGTGCGGGGTGAGGTGCTCATTCAAATACCTCAGTTGCGTCCAGGTCGTCGATCGCAGCCACCGCCCGTTCGGTTAGCTTCAGGCACAAGGCGCGTGAGCGCTCCGGCATGTGTCCCAGCCGACGAGCGTGATGACGGGGAGAAGCATGAGATAAGCGACCGCAAGCCGATAGTGGCGCCACGCCTCGTTGAACGAATAATCAATGACACCGTTGTCGGCGAGCCGGCAAGGTACTCGCGCACCAGCTGCTCGTCGTGTCCGCGACGCTCCTCGGTGGGCAAGCCTTGGCTGATCAGGTACGCGACGTCGGTCGCGCCGGCACCCCGGGATGCGAACTGGAAATCGACGATCTTCAGCGAGTCCCCGTCGAAGAACATGTTGTCGGCCCTGATATCCCCGTGCAGCAACATCGGCCGTACCGTCAAGGCGGCCAGTGCTTTCGGCGCGAGTTCAACGAACCGCTCGGCATACCTTGCCACCGCGGCGGGAACCGCCATCGTTGACTTGTCGCGGTACACCCGCCACCCGAGCTCGAAGGCGGGATGCAGTATTTCTCGGGCGATCGGCGTATCGAGGCTCGGGAACGCGTCGAGCACCGTTGCGTCGGCGGCGATGATCGACCAGGCGTGCAAGCCGGCCAGCTGCTCGATGCACAACCGAGCCCGATGCGTGGACAGCCCGGCCAGGTGATCAGCGTTGTCCCAGTCCCGCAGATCCTCAAGCACCAGCACGAAATCCGCTGAGTCCTCAACCATCCCGGCGGCGTAGACATGTGGTGTGTTTATCGGGGCCCTGCCGGCAATGTATTGGTAAAAGGCCAGCTCCCGCCCGTAGCCACCGAGCATGTCCATCGCCCACCGCGCCTCCGATTGGGCGGGCAGCTTGACGATCACCGTCGACGGCACGCCGGGGTCGCCCGTCAGGTGAAGCCGGTACAGCAGCGACGAGAATCCAGTGTCTTGTGCAATCTGTTCGACACGAATCGCGTTGATGGCCATTGGCTTCCGCGCAACATCATCCGCGCACAGCGCTTCGCTGAGCCAGCCGGCAGTGACCTCGTCGATTGCACGTGGCACGCGCACTTTGGCCGGTGTCACCATCGAGCTCCTGAAAGATATTTGACGGTAAGCAACTAACATAGTTGTCGAACGTTTAAAATGCAACCGTGCCGTCCCCTGTACGCGGGCTTACCCAACCCGAGCGCGTGGAGTTGTCGAACCGCCGCCTACTGCACGCCGCGGCTGAGCTGATCGTGGAGAAGGGCTGGGAAGCGACCACGGCTGCGGAGATCGGGCGCCGCGCGGGATACAGCCGCGCCATGGTGCACGCCCGGTACGGCAGCAAGGACGCCATCCTCGAGGCTTTCCTTCATGAGTATGTGAAGCGGCTCAACCCGGAACCCGATCCGAGCACCATTGGCATGCAGCAGGTCCTCGCGCACTTCGATCGGATACAGGAACTCCTTGGCGAGGATCGTGAACTCTTGCGGGCGATGTTCGTTGCCACATTTGAAGCGGCCAAGGCCACATCACCTTTGCGCGAACGGGTACAGCCCAACTCGTTAGTGGCGCGGTCAAGGTCGAGGCGGGCCTGCGTAACGGCATCGAGGACGGCTCGGTCCGGTCCGATCTCGACATCGATGGCGCCGTCAAGGACATCACCGCAGCTGTGTTCGGCATCGCGTTTCAGTGGGTCGCCGTTCCACACGCTCATGATCTCGATGACGAGCTGAATTCCGTTCGCTCCCGGATCATTCGGCAGTACGGCTCTACAGCTTCGCGACATCGCGCAGGAACTGCTCGGTGACCCGCTGCACCCGCCGTGAGAACAGGTGACCGACGTGGCTGCCGTCGTACCAGTACAGTTGGCCGCCCCAGCGGTCCTGCAACGCGGTCGTGGGCTCACGCATCGCCATCCGGTCATGCCAGGCACCGACGATGAGCCGTCGCTGGGGCGGCGGTGCGGGATTCACGGCCAGCGGGTCGATCACCGAGGTCAGCTGTGAGACCACCGGGGACCCCAACAACTCCCGGAACACGTCTCTCGACGAGCCCCAGCGCCCCAGGTGTTGCGCGATCATGGCGTTCAGCCCGAGGATGGGGGTGTACAGGCCAACCGCGTCGATCTCGCGCTCCAGGTGCGACACCAGTGCGGCCACCGGGGTGCCCATCGAAATCCCAGACACCACAACGGCGCTGGCTTGCGGCCGGGCCCATCTGACGACGGCTCGTACTTCGGACACCGCGCGCATCATGCCCGCGACGTTGCCGAGCGGATCCATGTCCGGGTAAGCCGGCCATTCGCGCCGCCGGCAGCCGTGGCCGGGCTGCACCGGCATCGCAACGTTGAACCCCAGCTGGTGATGAATCCGTCCGATCCGCGTCAGCAGTAAGTCCTCCGTACCGCCCTGGCCCGCACCGTGCACCCATATCAACCACGGTCTCGGTCCATCGGCGTGTCGGCACAGGTGGACCACAGCCCTGGCCGGGCCACCGAGGCCCTCGACCACCAGCGTCTTCGGCAGGGCCGGATCATGCTCGAACGTTAGCCGTTCATACGTCAACCCCGCGATACGCCTGCGTTGTATCATGCACGCTTGCAACGGTTCTGGGTCAGCGTGCGCACGATCGATGCCCAGCGCCGACAACTCCTCGGCTGCCGCGGTGCACGCTTCCGGCGACCGGATCGCCTTCGGGGTTCCGCCCAGCAGCGAAAACCCGGACAGCACAAGCTCATCGAGCATGACCTCGCCGAACTGGCGCATACCGCGCGGCGTCGCCGGGGCCCACCCGGTCGACTCGTGCAGACCGGCCACGGTCCGCGGAAGCACCAGGCCCAACTCACGGGCCACGTTGAGGCTGCGCGTCGCCAACGACATGCCGCTCACCTAAGCCAGTTTGAAACCGGTGTAACCGGTGCCCGCGATTTCGTCGCAGCGGCGCCGGTATTCAGGGATTCCGCCGGTATAACCCATGTACATCCGTTTCTTGCCGGGCACGTTGCCACCGTTGTACCAGGAGTTGCACGACGGATGGACGAGAACGGTCGGCGCGACCAGCGAGGTGGCGTGGTCGATCCATTCCTGCTGCGCGGTGGACAATGCCTCGATGGTGCGAATACCGTTGGCGCGCAGGTGTGTGATGCAGTCGCAGATCCAGTCCACATGTTGTTCGAGGGCGGCGACGAAGTTGGTGGCCGCGCTCGGGCTGCCCGGGCCCTGGATCGTGAACAGGTTCGGGAAGCCGGCGACCGCCAGCCCCAGATAGGACAGCGGTCCCTCGGTGGCCCAGAATTCGCCGAGCGAAAGTCCGTCGCGTCCACGAATGTCGATGCGGCTCAACGCACCTGTCATTGCGTCGAACCCGGTGGCATAGATGATCACGTCGAGATCGTAAGAACGTTGGTCAGTGCGAATACCGGACGGTGTCACGGCGCGGATCGCGCCCTTGCGCAAATCGACCAGGGTCACGTTGTCGCGGTTGAACGTCTCGTAGTAGCCTTGGTCGATGATCGGCCGCTTGCAGGCGAACGGGTGGTCGGGCACCAGGGAGGCCGCCGTTTCGGGGTCCTCGACGATCCGCGCTACCGCCTCGCCATACAATGTTGCCGCCATCCGGTTGGCGTCGATGTCGAAGAAGATGTCACCCCAATTCAGCGCGCCCATCACGCCGTCCTCTTCGATGGCGCGCAGTTGGTCTTCGCGTGACGCCGACTTCAACGGGGGTTTGCCGAGCATCCCGAGCAGCACCGAGAAGGCGCTCAGCCGCGCCGCGCCCACCGGGTGGGCCCGTTGGGCCGCTCGGATTTCGTCGTAGTGCGCTTTCAGCTCGTCCAGCTCGCCGGGCTCGAACCGCCGTACCCGCCACGGCAGGGTGTAGGCCGGAGAGCGCTGAAACACATAGAGCTGCTGGGCTTCTTGGGCAACCACCGGGATGAGCTGGACACCGGTCGAGCCGGTCCCGATGACGCCGACCCGCCTTCGGGCAAGGTCGACACCGTCTTTCGGCCAGCGGCTGGTGAACAACGAGGTTCCGGCAAAGGACGCCATCCTGGGGATGTCGGGCTCCAGCGGCGCCGACAAGATTCCGGTCGCGGCGACGACGAGCGGGGCCCTGAGACTCTCACCGGCTTCGGTGCGCACCGTCCAGTCCGCCGCCTGCTCGTCGAAGATCATCGCAAAGACCTTGGTGTCGAACTGGATGTCACGGCGAAGGTCAAGGCGGTCGGCAACGAAGTTCAGGTAGGCCTCCACCTCGGGCTGGGCCGGCATGGTCTCCGTCCACACCCATTCCTGCTGGATCTCCTCGGAGAAGCTGTACGAGTACTCGATGCTTTCGATGTCACACCGCGCACCGGGGTAGCGGTTGTACAGCCAAGTGCCACCGACGTTTTCGGCCATCTCCAGGACCCTGGTCCGGAGCCCGAGCTTACGCAGCCGATGCAGCGTGTACAGGCCGGAAAATCCCGCACCGATAACCAGCGCGTCGAAGCGCGGTTTGCTATCAAGCATTGTCACCGGTGATCTGCTGGATGGTCCGGGTCAGGTGCAACGTCTTGATCCGCCAAGTGCCGTCCTGCTTTTCGTAGGTCTCGTGGTAGTGGCCCGCGCCGTGCAGTTCGTTGCCGTTGCCGAAGATGATCCAGTCCTCCATTGCCCAAATGCCGGTGGCGGTAACCGGCGAGGTGAGGGTGATTTCCGGGGTGTGGCAATGGTGCATGGTGGCGGCGTTCTCCAGGCCGCCCAGCACCGTTGCCACGAAGTTGTCGGCACCTTCCACCGGTGGCCCCGTCATCGGGTCACCTCCACCGGTGGACACCGCCATGTCCAGCAGGACGACAACGTCGTCGCTGAAGACGCTGCGCCACCCGTCGGCGTCCTTGGCGTCAAGAAACCGGCAGTAGCGTGCTTTCAACTGCCGAATCGCTTCGAGCTCATCTGCCACTTTCCAACGCCTCCCTCGACCTGGAATCCATACTGTAACGTATTTAGTATCGCCGCCACGAGTGCTTGAGGAGCCGGTGTGAAAGTTCCCTTCACCTGGAAAGTCACTGGTTGGTTCATGGTCGGCTGGTCGCCGGAATTCCCGATCGGCGAAGTCCGGCCGCTGCATTACTTCGGCGAGGATCTGGTCGCTTACCGAGACGAGCAGGGTGAACTCCACATCATGGAAGCGCACTGCAAACATCTCGGCGCCCACATCGGCCACGGCGGCACCGTGGTCGGCGACTGTGTTCAATGCCCGTTCCACGGCTGGCGCTGGGGACCCGACGGCACTAATCGGTACATCCCCTACCAGCCGGACCGGCCCAACAAAGTATTGCGGCTACGGGTTTACCCGGTCCGGGAGCAGTACGACTGCGTGTTCATCTGGCATCAGCCCGCCGGCAAGGACCCGCAGTGGGACATGCCCGACATCTTCGCAAAGTTTCCGCAATTCGAGACCGACCCGGCTGCCTACTACCGCGCGTATCCAGAGTTCTCCCGGCGAGCCGAACGCGAACCCGTACATCCGCAAACTGTCGCCGAGAATGCCCCCGACAGTGCGCATTTCGAGTACGTACACCATGCTACGGTGACGCCGCGCGTGCTGGACTGGAAGATCGTCGACCACGAATGGCAATTCGTCGCGGGCTGGCCGGACGCGCGCGGCGACGACTCCGAGGATCTCGCGTTGCGGTTCCACAGCCACTTGTTCGGTTTGGGTGGCGCGATCAGCGTGTTCGAGGGCGCCCAAAATCATCGGCTGATCTTCACCTGCACGCCGGTCGACGACGAATGCTCCGACCTCTTCTATTCGATCTGGTGGCCGCGGCTACCCGGCGACTCGTCCGACGTACCGCACGGCGAGCTGCGCGACACCATCGAAAAGCATTTCCTCTCAACGGTCTTCGACGACCTTCAGATCTGGCGTTACCAGAAGTATGTGGAAAATCCGGCGCTGTCCAGAGAGGACGCGAAAGGCTATATGGCACTGCGTAAGTGGGCGACTCAGTTCTACGAAGTGCCGGCGTGATCGACCTGGCCAAGCTCGCGGCACCCGGGCACACCGCGATCGTCACCCAGGAGTGCCAGGGCGCCGTCATCGGTCCGAATGCCGGATTAGCGCTACTCGCCAAGGAGGCGCGTCGCGTTGCACTGCCTAACATCACCAGGCTGCTGCCGGTGGCACGTTCGGCAGGCGTGCGGGTGGTGCACTGTGTGGTGCAGCGACGGCCCGACGGGCTCGGCTCCAATCACAACGCCAAGATCTTCGCCATTGGGCGCGGTGAGGTGAACATTCTTCCGGGCACGCCCGGGGCCGCGGTACTGCCCGAATTGGGCCCTGAGCCAACAGATCTCGTCCTCAGCAGGTGGCACGGCGTCGGCCCGATGGGGGGAACCGATCTAGACGCCGTGCTGCGCAACCTCGGGGTATCCACCATCGTGGTGGTCGGGGTGTCGCTGAATATCGCTATCCCCAACGTGGTCATGGACGCGGTCAACGCCGCCTATCGCGTCGTCGTGCCGCGCGACGCCGTCGCCGGAATTCCCACCGAGTACGGCAATGCGATCATCGACAACACGCTGTCGCTGTTGGCGACAATCACCCGCACCGACGAATTGCTCCAGGCCTGGAGCCAGCCTGACAAGGGGACTTCGTGACTGACACCGCGCCCACAGCCCGAGGTGGATTTCCAGAGGTCAGACCGGTCGACGACGCACCCCCGGAACTGGGCCGATTCGTGGCGGCGATGCGCCGACTGCAGGACCTGACGGTCTCCACCAACCCGGGCAGCTCACTGTGGGCTGACGCGGCGGCGCACCTCGAAAGCGCATGCGCGCTGTTGGATGGCCACCAGGTCCCCGAGACCAGAGTCGTCGCCGGCCGGGTGTTGAGCATTCCAGGCCTGGCCCATCCGCTGATGCCACCGTGGACCGTTACCGACTCCGGCACCGAGGGCGTCACGATGGCCGGGCACTTCACCGAGGCTCACGTGGGCGGCAACCGGGCAGTGCATGGCGGCATGATTCCACTGCTGTACGACTGGCTGTTCGGGATGACGGTGACCGCCGCGGAGATCCGGCCGACCCGGACCGCATTCCTGCACGTCGACTATCGCAAGATCACCCCGATCGACGAGCCACTGGAGGCTCGCGGCGCGATCACCGAGATCGACGGCAGGAAAGTTTTCATCAGCGCTACGATGACGGCGGCCGACGGCGCGGTACTCAGCGAAGCCAACGGCCTGATGGTTCGCTTACTTCCGCACCAGCCGTGAGAGGCCTGATGTCCGGCACCGCAGTCGAATTCACCGTTCCAGCTGTCACCGCAGCCGTCGCGGCGGCGATTCCGGACCGCGAGCTGATCATCCAGGGCGATCGGCGCTACAGCTACGCACACATCGTCGATCGGTCGAATCGGCTGGCCGCATACCTTCAGTCGCGCGGGTTGGGTTGCCACACAGAGCGATCGGCACTCGACGGCCACGAAGTCGGGCAGGATCTCGTCGGGCTCTACGCCTACAACGGCAACGAGTTCGTCGAGTCGCTACTCGGCGCCTTCGCCGCCCGGGTCGCACCGTTCAATGTCAACTTCCGCTACGTCAAGAGCGAGTTGCAGTATCTGCTCGCCGACTCGGGTGCAACCGCGTTGATCTACCACGCCGCGTTCGCGCCGCGGGTGGCCGAGGTGTTGCCGGATCTTCCGCAATTGCGGGTGTTGATTCAGATCGCCGACGATTCGGGCAACGCATTGCTCGACGGCGCCGTGGACTACGAGACCATCATCAACTCGGGATCGTCGACGCCCGCCGCCGAGCACTCGCCTGACGATTTGTACGTCCTCTACACCGGCGGCACAACCGGAATGCCGAAAGGCGTGCTGTGGCGTCAGCATGACATCTTCATGACGTCCTTCGGCGGGCGAAACCTGATGACTGGCGAGCCGACTAACTCATCGGACGAGATCGTGGCGAAGCTGGCCGGGAGCACCGGCACGAAGCTGATGATTCTGCCGCCGCTCATCCACGGCGCAGCGCAGTGGAGTGTAATGACAGCGATCACAACGGGACAAACGGTCGTATTCCCTTCCGTTGTCGACCATTTGGATGCAGACGACGTGGTCCGCACCATCGAGCGGGAAAAGGTGATGGCCGTGACGGTGGTCGGCGACGCGATGGCGCGACCCCTGGTCGCCGCCATCGAGAAGGGCATCGCGGATGTGTCGTCGTTGGCTGTGGTGGCCAACGGCGGGGCGCTGCTGACTCCGTACGTCAAGCAACGCTTGATCGAGGTTCTGCCGAACGCCATCGTCGTCGACGGCGTCGGCTCGTCGGAGACCGGCGCACAGATGCACCACATGTCGACCTCGGGAACGGTGTCGACGGGCACCTTCAATGCCGGACCGGATACCTTCGTCGCCGCCGAAGGCCTCGGATCGATCCTGCCCCCGGGGCACGACGGCATGGGTTGGCTCGCCCAACGGGGCTACGTCCCGCTGGGCTACAAGGGCGACGCCGCCAAAACAGCAGCAACCTTCCCAGTAATCGACGGTGTGCGTTATGCGGTACCCGGTGACCGGGCCCGCCATCGCAGCGACGGCTGCATCGAGCTGCTCGGCCGCGATTCTGTGACGATCAACTCCGGCGGCGAAAAGATCTTCGTCGAGGAGGTCGAGACGGCGATCGCGTCGCATCCTGCGGTGACCGACGTGGTCGTCACCGGACGTCCCAGCGAGCGGTGGGGCCAGGAAGTCGTTGCCGTCGTTGCACTCGCCGATGACGCTCACGCCGAAGCGAATGAGCTAATCGACCATGCCGCAAAGACGTTGGCGCGATATAAGCTGCCGAAGGCGGTTGTGTTCCGGGACACGATCGAACGCAGTCCTGCCGGCAAGGCCGACTACCGGTGGGCCCGCGAGCAAGCCGTGAATGGAGCCTAGCCATGAATGATGACGACGTGCGGGCCGCCCTACAACGCCACTGGGATGCCTCCGACGCGAACGACTTCGCGACCGAACACCAAATCTATCGAGCTGACGCGGTTCTCGAGTATCCGCAATCGGGCGAGCGCATCCGAGGCCGAGCCAACATCCAGGCGTCGCGCACTGCCCAGCCGAACCTCAAGCGGTTCACTGTGCGGCGCATGCTCGGCGACGGCGGCCTGTGGGTCAGCGAACTCGTGATGACATATGACGGGAAGCCGTCGTACGTGGTCAGCATCATGGAATTCCAGGCCGGCGAGGTGATCCGCGAATCGCAGTACTTCAGCGATCCGTTCGAGCCGGGGCCATCGCGCGCTCAATGGGTCGAAAAGATGGACTAGGCGGGGCGGAGCGACACTGGTAGGTGTGTGAGTCCGTGCAGTCCGATGCTGTTGTTGAAAGTCGGTTCACCGGCCAGCGCCAACTTGGGGAAGCGCTCAAACAACGACTGCAGACCGATGTGTAGTTCCATGCGAGCAAGTGCCGCACCCAGACAGACGTGCATGCCCGTACTGAAACTGAGGTGTTCGCGGGCATTGGCGCGGGCCCTGTCGAAAGCACCGGGGTTATCGAAGACTGCCGGATCGCGGTTCGCCCCGCCTGCCAATAGAAACAGAGCTTCGCCTGTCCGGACCGGATATCCCTGCAGGTCAATGTCTTCGGTAGCGACACGCGGTACTACCTGACCCGCTGTGTCGTAACGCAGAATCTCTTCGACCGCGCCCGGCCAGCCGTCGGGGTTCGCCGATAGCGCGGCCACCTGATCCGGATGACGGATGAGCGCGACCACGGCCTTGCTCAACACATGGCTTGTGGTCACGAAGCCCGCGCCGAGTAGCAGCCCCGCGAGCATCCTGAGTTCGATTTCGGTCAGGTCCGCACTGCGCACAACCTCGGACAAGATGCTATCGCCGGTATGGTCTTTCCTTAGCCGCTCGATATGGTTCGCGAGATACCGGTCGAACTCGCGCATAACAACTGTGGCGGAACGGAAGTCGCGCCAGGATGCGGCAGTGCTACCGATCAATCTTGTTGTGGCTTCGGCGACTTCCTGGAGATAGCCTGTCTCACCCGGTGGCATTCCCATCATCTCGGTGATGATCGCGATGGGAATTCGTGAGGTGTACTCGGTGACCAAATCGCACGCCGTGTTGCCCTCCAGACCGAGAAGCAGTCCGTCGGCTAGCTCGTGAATACGGCTGCGAAGTCCGTCGAGGGCCCGCGGCGTGAACGCCCGCGAGACCGGGCGCCGTAGCCGGGTATGTTCAGGCGGATCGCTGACCAGCATGGACGGCGGCTCGATGGGGTTGAGTATATCGGGGTCGGTCTTGGCCAGGACCCATCGGACCGCACGAAAAGGTGACCGGTCTCGAGGTTTGAGAGTCCTGAACCGGCCGTCGCGCAGCACCTCACGCACAATCTGCGCGTCAGCGGTAACCCATCCGCGGGTCATCAGTATCGGAGACATCCGTCCGCGTCGGCGCACTTGCTCGATGAGTGGGTAGATGTTGTTGACCGGATTGACCTCGATGGTCAGCAGCTTCGCCAGCGGATCACCCCGCCGCGCCAGCAGACGGAGCGCCGTACGCGAGGGCGCATACCCGACCGCCCAGTGCGTCCAATCCCGGACCGGCACCCCCATGTGCCCACGCTCCCTGGCAATCGGCTGCATAGAAGACTAATCCCTCTGCCGACACTCGGCCGTAGCGTCGCGGGTCTACCCTCGAGTAGGCACGAGGAAAGGTACGCGATGTTCGTAGCGTTCGGGTTCGAAGCCATAGGTGTGGTGGTCGGAGACATGTTCTTCGTTGACCCGACACCGAACGAGGGTCAGGAAACCCCGGAGCGGGGAGTCAGATTGGAACTCCGGCTGGTCGACCGGGCCGAGCCGCAGGGATCGATCTACGCCGGCGTCCCAATCGCTTTCACCCGCCCGGTGTGGCGGGTGGACCTTTTCGGGTCCACCGAGAGCCCACCCGGGACGCTGGACCGGGCCCATCATCACCCCCGGTTCAACGGGTGGGAGCCCAGCCGCCGGAACTTCGTCCCCGAGCTGTCAGCCGACCCGCTGTCCTGGTTGGCCGGTGAGCTGGCCGACCCGGACGCCGTGCTGGCCCGGTCGGGTGTCGACGCGGACGAAGTCGGCGACGCCGACAGGGCCGGGCTCGCCGCGGCCTGCCCGGAGATTGTTGCGACGGTGAAACGGATGCTCGATGCCGTCAAGAGCGGCGAACTGGCCCCGGCTCCCGCCGAGACTGTCGCCGCGGCACGCACCGGCTGGCTCTGAGGCGTTAGTAGTGCGAAAGATGTTGTGCGTCTTTCCAAATACCGTCGGGGGGCATGTCGAGGCGACCGGTGAGTGGTCGGCGCCATTCGGGCGTAGCGGTGGGTTCGCCCCAGTAATCGGTGACCGTAATGGCCTCGCCGTTGCGGAGTTCGGCGATGCTGACGTTTCGGTAGAGGCGTCCGTCGCCGTAATTGCAGGTCCACTCGACGACGAAGGTGTCCTCGAGGTGAAGTCGTCGGCCGACTTCCAGAGTGAGGTCCGGGAAGTTGCCTTCGATTTGAGCGATGAGGTCGCGGCCAGACACGACTTCGCCCATTTGCGGCCATTGGCGTTGGCAATGCGGTGCCAGGGGCACGCCGAGGATGTAGGCCAGGCGGGTTTGGCCGTTGGACGCTGTTGCATGCTCGGTCATGGTTAGGGATTCTTCCGTCCGGTCGGTATCAATATTTGGTAGGAAACGACGTCCCTCATGGCATGGCCTCGGCCCATGCGATATGTCCTTGGAAGCCAAGCGTTTTCGCCATGGCCCGGTAGCGATCTCGAAAGTCGCGATAGGCGGCGTCGTCGTCATGGGCTCGTGCCAAGAGTGCGCGCAGCCACACCAGCCAGATCTCGCGTATCACCAGGCCCTCGTCGGCCGGCGCGGTTGCTAGCCGATCGATCGCCGCCTCGGCTTCGGCCACATCGGGGTCTGTTCCGCGATCCAGAAGTGTCTCGACCAGAACACCGGTCGTTGGAATACCCCACTCCGGCGGCTGTCCCTCGCGGAACAGATGGTCGACGGCGGCACGCATGAGCGGGATGGCGTCATCGCGATCTCCACGCCGAGCCCTCTCACGCGCCAAGTACACGTTCACAAGCGGTAACTCGTCCAGGAGAAACCCCTGCCGCAGCATTACGTCGCTGATCTCGGCCAGCAGTTTTTGTCCGCGGTCATGCTCGGGATCCGTCGGACGGTGTACCAACGCAATGCCCAGCGTCAGCTGTGCAAGGGCCACCGCGAGGTCATCACCGGATCGGTCGGCGATCTCCAGAGCATCCTGGCTCTCGCGCACCGCCCGATCATCGGCAGCCAGCACGCCAAGCGGTACCCCTGAGACGTAGACGTAGGTGACAACCGTCGCGTAGGACAGCGGGTCGGCGCCGCGGGCCATCGCGAGGCCGTGCCGCAGGTCGTCTCGCCATCCAGAATGACCCAGGCACCAACGGGCCTCGGCCCGCTGCGCGAAGGCGAGCGCTAACGGAGACCCGAAAATAAAGTTGCCTTTTGAGGGGTCACCGTCGGCCAAGTCGATAACCCGCTGTGACCACCGCAGCGCGTCACAAAACTCACCACTTACACCTTTGGCGTACAGCGGCGCGAACGATAGCCCCACCATCAGGGTCGGATCGCCGATCGACTCATTGAGGGTCCAGGCTTCCGATGCCAACTGCGACGCCTCACGCGTGCGGCCCTGAAACGCGTGATCCACCACCAGCCCCGCCATGGCAATGGCCAGCGACGCGTTGTCCCCGGCGGCGGCGCACAAGTCCCGCAATTCCTCAAAGCGGTTACCGGCCACATGTGCATGCACTCGCCAGGCGATCCCGCACAGCATGGTGCGCGGAGCAATCCGCATGGAGGTTCGGTTAGCGTCCTCCGTGGGGAGGGCGTCGGCGATCGTTTGGGCGCGCTCCCAACCCAGTCGGGCGGCGTTAATGTCGCGGTTGGTGGCCCAGGTTGCGGCGCGCATGTGCCAGCCGTAGGCGGGGTGCAGATCACCGGCGGCCTCCAGATGTTCGGCGATCAGCGCAGCGTTCTCCTCGACGGCCGCTGGGTCACGTGATTCGACCGCGTCCGCGACGCGCCGGTGCAGGTCGGCACGATCCGATTTGAGCTGCGATTCGTAGGCC
Source organism: uncultured Actinomycetota bacterium (assembly GCA_963733755.1). GTDB lineage: Bacteria > Actinomycetota > Actinomycetes > Mycobacteriales > Mycobacteriaceae > Mycobacterium. The sequence goes on along the minus strand of CAVTEZ010000028.1, from coordinate 319,932 downwards.
ACGGTGCGGATTAGCGGATGATGAAACTCATACTCGGGTTGTCGGGTGAATCGGATCTGCTCGATGAACTCGCCGCCCACCAGGTCCTCAAGGACAGGGTCGATCCTCACAGTTTCCAGTAGTTCCCGACTGAACCGTGAGCCAATGACCGCCGCTGCGCTCAACGTGCGCTTGGCTTTCGGGTCTAGGCGGTCGATGCGGGCGGCGATAGTCGCCTGCAGGGTGGCTGGCACACTGACCTGGCCAACATCGGCGGTCGATTCGTAGGCGCTGCGGTTGCCCCGTAGCACCCCGCGCTCGGCCAAGTCGCGCACAATCTCCTCGGCGAAAAACGGGTTTCCGGCGGCCCGCTCGGCGATCTGTTGGCTCAGTGCATCAACCGAAGGGTGGTGGCCGAGCAGTTCTGAAACCAGTTCCGCAGTTTCCGAATCACTCAGCGGCGCAAGAGCGATAGCTTGAGCACCGGGCACCTGGCTCAGCGCACCGCGATATTCGGGACGGTAGGTGACCAGCACCAGCGAGGGCGTCTGCGGGATCACCGTGAAGAACTCGGTCAGCATCGACTCGCTCACCTCATCAATCCAGTGCGCATCTTCGATGACATAGACCGCTGGGACTTCGCGGGCCAACGACGCAGTGTTGACCAGCGCGGTCAACCGCCGACGCCGGGCATCCGGATCGATCTTGGGTAGCTCCGCCTCGGGATCGGCGATGCCCAAGAAATCATCGAACAGCAGCACGTCCTCGGGGTCGGCATCCGGCACCCGGGAGCGCACTCGCTCACGAGCGGCCGGGGCATCCAGGCCACGCACCCCGATTGCTGCGCGCAGCAGCCGCGCCACGACGTGAAAAGGGATGTCAGTGGCGTGCGATTCGCAGTAGGCGCTGAACACGTCGACTCCGCGACGACCAGCACTTGCCGCTAACTCACGCGCGAGGCGGCTCTTGCCGATGCCGGGTGGTCCGACCACTTCAACCACAGCGCCATGGCCATCGACTGTCCGGTCCAACAAGCTCTCGATGGCGGACAGTTCCCACCGCCGACCAACCAGATTGGACTCAGCATGCCCGACAGCAGCTCGTTCCCCTAGACCCAACAGCCGATGGGCAGGCACCGGCTTGACTGCGCCCTTGATCTGAACCGGCTCAGGATCGCCGAGACTCGCAGCGCCCTCGACCAGCCGCGCCGTGGACGTGCTGAGCATCACCCCACCCGGCGGTGCCGCCGATTCCATCCGCTGAGCCATGCCGACCTGTTCACCGACGGCGGTGTAACCGAAAGGCCCCGAGCCGATTTCACCAGCAATCACCTGACCGGAGTTCAGCCCCACCCGCAACTGCAGATTTACACCGTCGCGCTCCCGCACATCAACGGCAAGCCGTTTGGCCTCCTCCTGAACGCCCAAGGCCGCGAGACACCCACGAAAAGCGTGATCCTCCAACGCCACCGGCGCCCCGAACACCGCCATGATGCCGTCGCCGGTGAACTTGTCGACCGTCCCGCCGTAACGCCGCACCACTGCCGCGCACCGGTCGGCCACGTCGGTCATGATCTCGCGCAACCGCTCCGGACCGACGGCAGCCGCGATGTCCATGGAGTGCACCACGTCGGCGAACAAGACGGTTACCTGCTTGTACTCCGCGCGGGTGTCCTGCTGGGTGACGGGTGCACCGCAGGCATCACAGAATCGAGCGCCCTCCCGCGGTTCGGTACCACACGTGCGGCACGCGGTCGCTGCGGTCATCCGACCCTCCGCCGGCCCCCGGGTTCCCGGTTCACCAGCATAGGACGCCAGACGCCGCAAAAGGCCGATTCAGACCGCGATCATCGTGGTTGCGCCAGCGCCGCCTAGCCGAGTCGCTCGATGATGGTCACGTTGGCTACACCGCCGCCCTCGCAAATCGTCTGCAGCCATTACCGGCCGCCGCCCTGCTCCAGCGCGTTGACCAAAGTCGAAGGCCGCAATCCCGGGGTGCGCAGCCAATGCTCGCTAGCGCGGCACCTTTGCGACAAGCAGGATTGTGCTTTCGATCGCCGGGCTTTACTCAACGGCACAGGACTACCTGCGCTTCGCGCAGATGCTGGCCAATGGCGGGGTGCTCGACGACGTCCGGATTTTGACAACGACGTCGGTCAAAATGATGACGAGCAACCTGCTGCCCGACGGTGTTCCGATGCGTTTCGACCAGCCGTTCACGGGCGTCGGCTACGGGATGGGAGTCGGCATCGTGCTAGACCCGGCGCGCGCCGATTTCAACGGCGGCGCGATCGGTGCCGGCAGCTACTACTGGGGCGGCGTGCACGGCACTTGGTTCTGTGTCGATCCGGTCTACGACGTCATCGTCATCGGAATGATCCAGCAGGTAGAAGCCGGTAACCCGATGACGGGACGGCCCTACCCGGTGCCCGATATTCGTGCGATATCGCGGTCCATCACCTATGGGGCGCTGGTCGACCCCGCGCGCTAGTGCGGAATTACTCTTCGCCTGCCCGATAGCCAAATTCGACAAGACCCCCGGCCCCATCGGGGGCCGGAGGCTTCTCGATTTTCTCACCTTCGATGCCGGAGCCGCTGGCGCCCAACGGATGTCCGATGGCGATCGCGCCGCCATTAGCATTCGTCTTGGCCAGATCCGCCCCGGTGTCTGTAGGACTTGGTCTGCATTTGGATCAGCATTTCGCGGGCGACTTCGCGCAGTTTGGTGTTGCGCCTTTGGGATTCATCCTTGAGTCTGGCGAACGCTCCAGGTGGATCACAGCCATGTATCGCCATTAGAGCGCCTTTGGCCATGTCGATGTCGGGACGAGACTGGAGTGCTCTTTCAAGCTGGTTGACGGTTTCTCGGGCCTTCTGCCAACGGCTGGCGTTGCTGATCGCTTGACCGGCGGCAACGCTGTACAGACGCATGAGTTCAGTGTCGAAGGGATCGAACGCGGTTGCAGTGTAGCTGTATACGTTGAGCGAGCCAGCGAGTTCCTGCTCGCCATCCACGCCTGCGATCACCAGCGGAACCGACAAACTTGCGCGGATTCCTACTTGCTGCGCGGCCTCGACGAATTCCGGCCACCGATGTTCTTCGTCGATGATCGCTCGCAGCGGCGTGCGCGTCAACGCGGCTTCCAGGCACGGCCCCTGGCCCGAAGCGTATTGCTGGTCGTCGAGTTCCAGCGCCTGTTCATCGGTGCAGGCCGCGGTGCGGACATCGGGCCACGACAGCACGGTAATACTCACGACGTCCGCATCCGGGATCGCGGCGACTGCCGTTTCGGCGACCCGCCCCGCTACAACGTCTAAAGGCTCTTCGGCAGCGAACAGGTCTCGCAGACCCTCGATCGCCTCTGCAGTGGTAACTAGCCTGGCCAATGGTGCGAACAACTCAGCACTCATAATGGTGCCCTTCAAAGCATGCGATTACCGCTGCTACGGGCACACTGTGGCGTAATTCTATACCAGTAACTACATCGGCATCGCGTATCGCCCAATTATCCACCGCCAGAAGGCCCCCGGCATTCGACGACCTTCTTAGAAGTCGGTGTTCCAGTTGAGCTGACCCGTGGTTAATGCATGAATGACTTTTATGGAAAGCAGAACTGCCTGCCCTGAGCTTCACGGGCCGGGCTTCTGATCGAATAGGAGTTGAGGGCTAATCCAAACGCTCGATGATGGTGGCGTTGGCCATGCCCCCGCCCTCACACATGGTCTGCAGTCCATATCGACCGCCGCGCTGCTCCAAAACGTTGACAAGCGTCGTCATGATGCGAGCGCCACTCGCACCCAACGGATGTCCGATGGCGATCGCGCCGCCGTTCACGTTCGTCTTGGCCAGATCGGCTCCGGTGTCTTTGGCCCAGGCCAGCACCACCGGGGCGAACGCCTCGTTGACCTCGAACAGGTCGATGTCGGCAAGCGTCAGCCCGGCGCGACGCAGCACCTTTTCGGTGGCCGGGATCACGCCGGTCAGCATGTAGAACGGATCCGAGCCGACCACGGTGGTGGTGTGAATCCGGGCCAGCGGACGCAGGCCCAGCTTCTTGGCGGCCGCGCCGCTGGTGATCAATACCGCGGCACTACCGTCCGACAGCGGCGAAGAGTTACCGGGCGTGATCTCCCAATTGATCTGCGGGAAGCGCTCTCCCACCGCGGGGTCGTAGAAAGCCGGCTTGAGCCCGGCGAGGGTCTCGACCGTGGTACCGGGACGGATGATCTCGTCGGTGCTCAACCCCGCGATCGGGGCCAGCTCATTGTCGAAGAGTCCTTCCTTGCTCGCACGCGCCGCTTTCTCGTGGCTGGCCGCGGAGAACTCGTCGAGTTCGGTTCGGGAAAAGCCCCAGCGGGCCGCGATGAGTTCGGCGCTGATGCCCTGCGGCACAGGTCCTTCGGGATATCGGCTCGCCATGTCTTTGCCAAACGGGTTGCTGCCCGGCAGGACTGAGCTGCCCATTGGCACCCGGCTCATCGATTCCACCCCGGCGGCAACAACGACGTCGTACGCGCCGGCGATCACGCCCTGGGCGGCAAAACTGATCGCTTGTTGGCTACTGCCGCACTGGCGGTCGATGCTGGTACCCGGGACGGACTCCGGAAATCCCGCGCCCAGCAACGCATTACGTGCGATGTTGACGGCCTGGTCACCCACCTGCGTCACGGCTCCCGCGATGACGTCGTCGATCTGCGCCGGGTCGACACCCGCACGCTGCACCAGTTCACGCAGGCTGTGGGCCAACAGGTCCGCCGGTAGAACGTCGTGCAGTCCGCCGCTCGCCTTGCCCTTCCCAACGGGGGTGCGCACCGCGCCAACGATGACGGCGTCTCGATCTTGGTATGCCATGACTCCTCCTTGAGTCCACCGCTAAGTATCTCTAGCTATACTCAGCTATAACACCTAGGTATACTGGGAGCAACCCAGAACGGAGGTGATCTGTGCCACTCCTGCAAGGCGTGCTGGCCGACCGTGAGGCATGGTCGGCGGTCGGCGAATGCTCGATCGAGAAAACGATGTCGGCCCTCGGCACCAAGTCCGCGATGCTGATCATGCGCGAGGCCTACTACGGCACCACCCGATTCGACGACTTCGCACAGCGGGTCGGAATCACCAACTCTGCCGCCTCCACGCGGTTGTCCGAACTGGTCGAACTGGGACTATTGACGCGGCGCCCCTACCGCGAGCCGGGGCAGCGCGCCCGCGACGAGTATGTGCTCACCGAAGCCGGCATCGACTTCATGCCGGTGGTGTGGGCGATGTTCGAATGGGGTCAGCGCCACCTGCTGGGTCGCAACCGACTGCGGCTCACCCATCTCGATTGCGGCGCCGACGCGTCGGTCGAAGTGCGCTGCGCCAAAGGCCATCCGGTGCCATTCGACGAACTCGGCGTGGAACTGGCCCGACGGAGCCGGGGCCACAACGCCTGAGCCCGCGTCTCTCGATCTGTTCGTCGACGGAGTGCACGGCTGACAGCTCACGGCCGCGGACAGCGCCGACGTACGCTACTGTAAGAATTACAGTACGATCATGCGGCAAAACGCCGGTCCGCTCGACGAAGCTGGAGCGCAGCTGTGGAAAGTCAACTTCGGCACGCCGCCGTCGACGACGACAAACCGGCCGACTTCCTCCGTGATCCGTATCCGTACTTCGCGCACCAGCGGGACGGCGCGGGCGTGTTCCACGGAACCGTCATCGACTACTCCAAAACACCAGAATCACTGCGCCCCAAAAACTCCTTCGCCGCGATGTCCTTCGACGCGGTGAACACGACCTTCCGCGACGGAAAGGTATTCAGCTCGACCTACTACGACAACACGATCGGGCTGTTCATCGGCCCCTCCATTTTGGCGATGGAAGGAAAGAAGCATCGCGAGCACCGCAATCTGGTGTCCGCAGCGTTCAAGTCCAAGGCGCTTGCCCGCTGGGAACCGGCAATTGTGCGGCCAATCTGCGACGCGCTGATCGACGAGTTCATCGATGCCGGGCACGCGGACCTCGTCCGCGATTTCACCTTCGAGTTTCCGACCCGCGTCATCGCGAAGCTTCTGGGTCTGCCGGCCGATGATCTGCCGACCTTCCGCCGACGCGCGGTGCAGTTGATCAACTACACCGTCAAGTACGAGCGCGCGTTCGAGGCCTCCGCCGCGCTCAAAGACTATTTCCTGGAACAAATCGAGCAGCGCCGGGCCAGGCCGACCGAGGACATCATCGGCGATCTGGTCACCGCAGAGATTGACGGCGAAAAACTCAACGACAAGGCCATCTACTCGTTCCTCCGACTGCTGCTTCCAGCAGGACTGGAAACCACCTACCGCTCGTCGGGCAACCTGCTGTTCTTGTTGCTCACCCACCCCGAGCAGTTCGCAGCAGTCCAATCCGATCACACGTTGGTCGCGCAGGCGATCGAAGAGGGACTGCGGTTCGAGACGCCGCTGACCACGGTGCAACGCTTCACTACCGAAGACACTGTGCTGCAAGGAATTAAGATACCCGCACAGTCGGCTGTCGACCTGTGCATCGGCTCGGCCAATCGCGATCAGCACCGCTGGGAACGCTCAGAAGATTTCGACATCTTCCGCAAACAGTTACCGCACATCTCCTTCGCCGCCGGAGAACACACCTGCCTGGGCCTGCACCTGGCGCGCATGGAGACCCGGGTGGCGCTGGAATGTCTGCTGAGTCGAGTGACCAACGTCGAGCTCGTCACCGACGGTGATCCGCACATCTATGGCCAGCCTTTCCGCTCGCCCACCGCACTTCCCGTGACGTTCGACGCCAAGTAGGTCCCGAAATGGAGGGCACCCGCGTGAGCCAAAGTACGAACGATGTGGCCATCATCGGCGTGGGCCTACACCCATTCGGCCGCTTCGAGGGTAAATCGGCAATGCAGATGGCCGCCGACGCAATCCGGCTCGCGCTCACCGACGCGGGTGTCGGCTGGAAAGACGTCCAGTTCGCAGTCGGTGGCAGCTGGACCGTGGCCAACCCAGACGCGATCGTCGGCATGGTGGGCCTTACCGGCATTCCGTTCACCGACGTGTTCAACGCCTGTGCCACCGCGGCCAGCGCGACCAAGTTATGCGCCGACGGTATCCGGTTGGGTGACTACGACATCGGTATCGCCGTTGGAATGGACAAGCACCCGCGCGGAGCCTTTACCGAAGATCCCGCGCTGGTCGGGATGCCGAGCTGGTACGCGCAAAACGGTCAATACCTCACCACCCAGTTCTTCGGGATGAAGGCCAACAGATATCTGCACGACCATGGCATCTCGACCCACGCGCTGGCCAAGGTCGCCGCGAAGAACTTCCGCAATGGAGTGTTGAACCCCAATGCCTTTCGTCGCAAGCCGATGTCCGAAGAGGCCATCCTGGCCTCACCAGTGCTGAACTATCCCCTAACCCAGTACATGTTCTGCGCCCCCGACGAAGGCGCCGCCGCCGTCGTGATGTGTCGCGCCGAAATCGCGCACCGGTTCACCAGCAAGCCGGTGTATGTGCGAGCGGTCGAGGTCCGCACCCGCCGCTACGGCGCCTACGAGGTCAACACCACCTACGCGCCTGTCGATGAGGACGCCTCCCCGACCGTCTACGCTGCAAAAGCCGCATTCGAAAAGGCCGGTGTAGCGCCCCGAGATGTCGACGTGATCCAGCTGCAGGACACCGACGCCGGCGCGGAGATCATCCACATGGCCGAAGCAGGGTTCTGCGCGGACGGCGAGCAAGAGAAGCTACTGGCCGACGGCACCACCGAGATCAACGGCGCCATGCCGATCAACACCGACGGTGGACTTATCGCCAACGGCGAACCGATCGGGGCATCGGGTTTGCGCCAGATGCACGAACTGGTCCGGCAGCTGCGAGGCGAGGCAGGTGAACGTCAGGTTCCGGGAACTCCGCGAGTCGGATTCGCCCAGGTTTATGGTGCGCCCGGAACCGCAGCGGCGACGATCTTGAGCACCTGATTCTTCGCGAGTGGACCCACTGCGACAACACCTGAGGATCGTGGCAGCGGCTTCACGCTCGGTGGGTCGCGGAACTTCTTAAGGGTGGCGATCACACAGCTGGGGTAACCACCCAACCAGCGCGGTGACCGTGGTGAGCATGCGGCGTCAGGCCCTGGTGTCGGGCCACCGTCGCAAGAAGGTCACGCAGCGTGCCGCATTCTTCGGGATCGAGTCCAGCCATGAGTTGGCTTTCGTGCTGGCGCATAAGACCGAAAAGCTTGCGCACCAGCTGCTTTCCCGCTTCGGTGAGGTATAGGGCGTTTCGGCGGCGGTCACCGGGGTCGCGGCGGCGCTCGACATACCCCTGCTGCTCGAGCTCGTCGACGTGGGCGACGAGACGACCGGGCAACACGCCCAGGTAAGCGCCAAGGTCATGCTGACTGCGGCCGGGTGTTGCGGCGACAGCACGCAAGATCCCCACCTGCGTCAAGCTCAACTCGATTGTTGCCATCTGGTCAGCGAACAGAGTGGCGGCATGATGGCCAAGTTGGGCCAGCAGTAAACCCACACCATCGGTCTGCGTCAGAGAGCATTTAGGCATGGTGAACGATCACCCCCGGGTATCTAGGCGAACAGGTCACGCCGGTGACGTCAGCGGTCGAGTGGTGCATCTCCTGTTTCTCTCCAGGCGCACAACCTACGGCGACCACCTGTCAGGCACGAGAGAGCCTAAGGCCGCGCGAGCTGATGTTCAGCAGATTGGACAGATGCGCCAATTACTTTGGACGTTCAGATCGAGCGAGCGCCGCGCTAGAAGCACATCATTGAATAACGGCGGTGGTTCAGGTCACCGGAGTGACTGAGTCACCCAGCTGTCTAGGGCCTGGTAACCGGGGTGGACATGCGGCGTAAGACCTTGGTGCTCGGCCACTGTCGCGAGAAGGGCGCGGAAAGCAGAGGATTGATCGTGGTTGAGTCCGGCGGTGAGCTGGTTCTCGTGCTGGCGAGCGAAACCGGCGATCTTGCGCATCAGCTTTTTTCCCGCCTCCGTGAGGTGGATGGCGTTCCGGCGGCGATCACCGGAATCGCGGCGACGCTCGATGTACCCACGCTCCTCGAGCTCGTCCAGGTAGGCGACCAAGCGCCCGGGCGCCAGGCCCAGGTAGGCGCTGAGGTAATGCTGGCTGCGGCCGGGATCTGCCGCGATGGCACGCAGGACGCCCGCGTGTGCCGCGCTCAGCTTAAGAGTCGCGAGCTGTTCGGCGAACACCGTGGTGGAGTAAAAGCCCAGTTGGCGCAGCAAAAAGCCGACGCCGCCGGTGTAATCATCTGTGGACAAAGTCCGCACGCGTGGATCATTGCATAGCGAATCGTTCGGCAACGGTTCTTCGGCGAAAACGATTACCGTTCAGGGTGTATCCACGAACGGGCTTAATTAACAGCTTGCTACTACCATATTAACAATTGTTATTATGTTTGCTTTTAGTCTTTGCTGATTCGGACTATTACGCCTTTATTTGGTCCCGCAGAGCCAATTTTTTAACCATTGACATTCGCGAATTCCGCGGCCTAGCATTTCGCCGTTAGCATTGCCAGACTTCCCATGAAGGCCGCGGTATGAGTCAGGACGATCGCCACCAACGTAGGAGTGACTACCGCCAACGGCGGTTTGATGCTCTTGGCGGCAGGTCCGCGATCTCGATCGCCGCAAGCACCTGTTTAGCTGGCATTTCGTCCTCGCGGCGATCCAGGGCGACATCGGTTTGCCGTTCTGGCGGCAGCCGGCAGGCGGCGGTCATCCCGGCGTTCAGCCGCACCTTTCGAGCTGGTTTCGCTACCTGCAACCGCTCAGTTCCAGCGATTGCTGCTGGTCTTTTGGGGAGGAAGCATGTATGCCATTTTTGACCGTCGAGCCAGAGCTGCTATCGGTGGCCGATAGTGATTTGCGCAGAATCTATTTTGCGATTGCTGGCATGAATTTGACCACAGCGGATCCGACGATGGAGTCGGTGGCTCCGCCCGTGGCCGATGAGGTGCCGGAGGTGACGGCGGATGCGCATGCCGTCATCTCCGGGGGACGACTGCCATGGCGGCGCAGGTCCATGACCTGTAGGGCAAGCCGGGGGATGGCTCCCCGGAGCTTCGGGACGCAAGCGTCTGCCTTGGCAATCGCGAGCCAAGCCCGGTCGCGCATACCGCGGCCGGGCTTGGCTCGCATGTCCCGGTGAACGTCCTAATGAGTGGGTCTTAGAGGAGGTAAGTACATGTCGTTTCTAACCACGCACCCGGAAATAATGACGGCGGCGGCCCTTGATTTGCAGGGGATCGGTTCGCAGATGGCCGCGGGTAATGCGGCTGTTGCAGGCCCGACCACCGGGGTGCTTCCCCCAGCTGCTGACGAGGTCTCGGCGCTGGCGGCGGCGCAGTTCGCCACCCACGCGGCGATGTATCAGACGGTCAGTGCCCAGGCCGCCGCGATCCACCAGATGTTCACCACCGCCCTGGGAACCAGTGCGAGCTCATATGCGGCCGCTGAAGCCGCCAACGTGGCCGCCGCCGGATTGGGCGCGGTTCAATGATCGATTTCGCGATGTTTCCCCCGGAGTTCAACTCTGCGCGGATGTATGCCGGTCCGGGGTCCGGGCCGATGCTGGCCGCCGCGACAGCCTGGAACGGTTTGTCCGCCGACTTGGAGTCGACGGCCAGCTCATATCGTTCGGTGATCTCGGGGTTGACCGACGGCCCGTGGCTGGGCCCGGCGTCGATGTCGATGGCGGCCGCGGCCGCCACCTATATGGGGTGGATGAACACCACCGCAGCACAGGCCGCCCAGACCGCCGGCCAGGCCCAGATGTTCGCGGCCGCCTTTGATGCGGCGTTTGCGGCAACGGTGCCCCCGCCGGTGATCGCTGCCAACCGCGCCCAGTTGATGGCACTGGTGGCGACGAACTTTCTCGGGCAAAACACCCCGGCGATCATGGCCACCGAGGCTCAGTACGCCGAGATGTGGGCCCAGGACGCCGCGGCGATGTACGGCTATGCGGGCTCCGCGGCGGTCGCCTCTCAGGTGTCACCGTGGACCACGCCCGTCCAGAACACCAACTTGGCCGGGCTGGCCGCCCAGCACGCCTCGGCCGGGGCCGGCGGAGCGGCCAATGCGCAGACGATGGGCTCGCAGGCGCTCTCCGCCGGCACCCAGGCGTTGCAGTCACTGGCCTCCCCCGCGTCCTCGGCGCCCTTTGGCTCTGGGTTGTCGCCCATCGAGGTCGACCTCCTGATGGAGCTGGTAAACCCCGCGGACGTCTCCGTCCTGATGTATCCGGGGGTTTACGGCATGATGCTGCCCATCCAGATGATGGGCGTCTTCTCGCAGATGGCGAGGGGCGCAGCGGTGCCGGCGGCAGGCGGTGCCGCGGCCACCGCTGCAAAGCCGGTGCAAATGCTAGCGCCACACGGGACAGCTGGGCCGGCTTCGGCGTTGAACCGGGCGGTGTCGGCGGGGATGGGTCAGGCCAACTCGGTGGGCAGCTCGCTGGGCAGGATGTCGGTGCCGCAGAACTGGGCCGCGGCAGCTCCGGCGCCGATGCTGGGTGGCGTGCCGCTAGGTGCCGTGCCGTTAGCACCACCGGCCACCGGAGTGGGCGCCGGGTCAGGAGCGCCACTCATGTTCGGCGGGCTACCGCGGGCCGCAGCGGCAGGCGGTGCGGGCGCTGGCACATACGGCCTACGCCCCACCGCCGTGATGGCGCGCCCGCCGGCCGCCGGCTATGGCCCGCTTCCGGCATCCGTGCCAACCACGGCCGACGGGATCGCACTCCCGCCGCCGGTCCCCGGCTACAAGCCGGCGATCATCTACCTCCCGACCAATGGACACGCGTCCTTGCCGACCAACGGGCATGCGCCGGTTGGCGTGTGACGGAAAAGGAGGCCATTGGTTTCGGGTGGCAACGACCACAGTGCCTGAGTTGACCGTTGATAAGGAGACTTTGAGGTGACCAAACGTTTTATGACTGACCCCGATCAGATGCGGGCGATGGCAGGCCATTTCGATGTGCACGCACACACCGTGGCAGACGAGGCGGCCCGGATGTGGGCGTCTTCGCAAAACATCGCCGGCGCAGGCTGGAGCGGGACCGCTCAGGTCACGTCCTACGACACCATGGGCGAGATCAATCAGGCGTTTCGCAACATCGTGGACATGCTGCATGGGGTGCGCGACGGGTTGATTCGCGACGCCAACCATTACGAGGCCCAAGAGCAGGCATCCCGACAGCTGTTGCGCAACTAAAAGCTCTGCTGCGCAATCAGTTTGATTTGAGGGGCAGATGATGACGATCAACAATCAGTTCGGCGATGCGGATGCCCACGGCGCCACTATTCGCGTGCAGGCGATGGCGTTGGCGGCCGAGCATCAGGCCATTCTGCGCGATGTGCTTTCCGCTAGCGGCTTTTGGGGCGGTGCCGGCTCGTCGGACTGTCAGGGATTCATCACCGAGTTGGACCGCAACTTCCAGGTGATCTACCAACAAGCCAACGCCCACGGCTCCCAAGTGCAATCCACCGGTTCCCATATGGCCGACACTGACTCCGCGGCCGGACCCAGCCGGGCCTGGACCGCACCAATCACCACCGCAACTTCCGAGAAAGGGGGTCCATCACCACAACCGCAACTGTGGGCCACCCGCCCACACCATCACCCGTGGGTGACCACCCACACCAAAACACAACCAACAGTAAGGAAATACCAATGAGCAACAAATCACGCCGCCGCCTGACCATGGCTGCAGGTGCCCTCCTGGCCGGCGCGGCCATCCCGATCGCCGCAGCAGGCACCGCCTGGGCCGACGACACAAACACAGACCAAACGGAGACAGCAAAGCAACTCGAACACCAAGGTCTTACACACGCCGAAGCCCAAGCCGTCGTCACAGCCGAAGGCAACGGTACCCCGGTCCAGGTTTCGTATGACGGGACCACCGTCGTCAACGACAATCAGGGTACCGGCCCGAGTACGGACGCGAGCGCCGTCTCGGACACCGGCCCCAAAGATGTCGCGGCCGCCATCGGCGCCGGCAGCCAGGCCGGCGCCGGCGCGGGCACAGTCACCCTCACCAATGTCAATGGGGACACATACTCGTTTACAGTAGGCGCCGGCCAAGACGACACCGCCTTCGCCAACGGCGCCAACACCGAGGCCTTCACCGGCACCGGCAATGACAACAAGGCCACCGCCAACGGCGCCGGCAGCGTGGCCGACTCCGGCGCTGGCACTCACAACACCGCCACCGCCAACAGCGGCGGCGAGTCCGTGGCCGGTGGGTACGTAAATATTCCTTCCGGCACACTCGCTGAAGCGGGCAACGACGAGAAGGCCACCGCTACCGGCGCCGGCGACATTGCCGTCGCCTCCAGCAGCAACGGGTCACCGGGCGACCACAACACGGCCACCGTTTCCGGCGGCACCGACAGCATTGCCGAAGCCGAGGGCGGCGGCAGCCACGACAGCGCCAAGGTTGACGGCAGCGACAGCACTGCCATGGCCGGGTTCGGCTTCGACCGCGACAAGGCATTTGCCGACGGTAGCGACCTGACCGCGGACGCTGACAGCAAAAACGACCAACACGTGATCGTGCACCCGAGTGGGGCGGAGGCCACCCCTCTCACCGACCTGCACGTGCCCGTGATGCCGTTGCCGTAGTTCCTGGGCGGCTGGGTGGTGCCGTGGTCGCGGCACCACCCAGTCCGCAGGTATCTCTGCAGTTGTTTCGCAATTAAAACCGCTGGTGCGCGGTCAGTTTCATTCGAGGGGTAGACGATGACGATCAACTACCAGTTCGGCGATGTGGATGCCCACAGCGCCACTATCCGCGTGCAGACGATGGCGTTGGTGGCCGAGCATCAGGCCATCCTGCGCGATGTGCTTGCGGCGGCGGACTTTTGGGGTGGTGCCGGGTCGTCGGCCTGCCAGGGATTCATCATCGAGTTGGGCCGCAACTTTCAGGTGATCTACCGAGCGTCCAACACTACCGACGTGCAATCCACCGGTTGCCATATGGCCGACACTGACTCCGCGGCCGGACCCAGCCGGGCCTGACCGCACCAATCACCACCGCAACTTCCGAGAAAGGGGGTGCAGCACAACAACCTTAACCGTGGGCCATCGCCCACACATCACCCGTGGGTGACCACCCACGCCAAAACCCAACAAAAGTAAAGGAAATACCAATGAGCAACAAATCACGCCGCCGCCTGACCATGGCGGCCGGTGCCCTCCTGGCCGGCGCAGCCATCCCGATCGCCGCAGCAGGCGCCGCCTGGGCCGAAGGCGACGCAAGCACGACCCCTTCGGATACGAAAACGGTGATCTACTTCAGCGGCACTACGTATGACGAGTTCGTGACCACAGATGGTAAGACCACGGAGACAGTAAAAGACGGAGCCGACTCGAACCTCGGCTTAACGTCAGCTAGTGGTTATGAGGACACGAACGACAAGACTGCATCTTCGGGTACCCAAACCATCACCGAGGTCGTTGACTTTCGTGGTGTGAATACCGATGGAGGAAATGTCACTGAAATCGGCTTCACGCACGACGTCATCCCAGCAGCACCTCCCGCCTGAGGTGAATGCCTGAGTTGCCATACACACATCGCACGGGGTGCCGACCGGCACCTTCGGCGTCGGCTGGCACCCCGTGGGGTGGGCTCGGAAGTCAATCTCGGCGCAAGAGTGGTCTCTGACACTAAAGCTGCTGCAGCGCAGTCTGTTTCAGTTGGGATTACAGATGATGTCGATTAACTACCAGTTCGGCGATGTGGACGCTCACGGCGCCGCGAATCGCGTGCAAGAGATGGCGTTGCAGACCGAGCATCAGGCCATCCTGCGCGATGTGCTTGCTGCGGGCGACTTTTGGGGCGGCGCCGGGTCGGAGGCCTGTCAGGGATTCATCACCGAGTCGGGCGGCAACCTCCAAGTGATCCACGAACAATCCAACACCGATGGCTCCCAAGTGCAAAGCGCCGGTTCCCACATGGCCTGCACCGACTCTGCGGCCGGATCCAGCCGGGCCTGACCGCACCAATCATCACCGCAACGCCGAAAGGGGGTGCACCACCGCAACCGCAACCGGGGGGCGAACACCAAAACCCAACTCAGAGTGAGGAAATACCAATGAGCAACAAGTCACGCCGCCGCGTCACCGTGGCCGCGGGTGCTCTCCTGGCCGGCGCGGCCATCCCGATCGCCGCAGCGGCCACCGCGTGGGCCGATGACCCAGCCCAAGCAGACCAAACGGAGACCGCAAGCCAACTCGAACACCAAGGCCTAACAAAAGCTGAAGCCCAAGCCGTCGTCACAGCCGAAGGCAACGGTACCCCCGTTCAAGTTTCGTATGACGGGACCACCGTCGTCAACGACAATCAAGGTAGCGGCCCGAGTACGGACGCGACCGCCTCTTCCGATACGGGCCCCAAGGACGTCGCGGCCGCCATCGGCGCCGACAGTTCGGCCGGCGCCGGCGCGGGCACAAACAACGTCGGCGGCCAGGTAGGCTTTGTCTCGGTTCCAGAAGGTCCCGGCGAGCACGACACCTCGTTCGCCAACGGCGCTGGCGCCGAGGCCTTCACCGGCAATGGCAATGACGACAAGGCTATCGCCGAGGGCTCTGGCAGCGAGGCCTCCTCCGGCGCCGGCAGTCACGACATCGCCACCGCCAACACCGGCGGCCTGGCCGTCGCCGGTGGCAGCGTATTCGCTCCTTCCGGTGCACTCGATACAGCGAGCAGCGACGACAAGTCCACCGCTAACGGCCTCGACGACGTTGCCGTCGCCGGCACCACCAGTTCGTACGCAAGCGGACACGACACGGCCACCGCTGCCGGCGGCAACGACAGCACTGCCGAAGCCATGAACGGCACCAAGGACAGCGCCAAGGTTGACGGCAGCGACAGCACTGCCCTAGCCGGCTTCGGCTTCGACAAGGACAAGGCATTTGCCGACGGAAGCGACCTCACCGCCGTCGCTGACAGCAAAAACGGCCAAGACGTCACCGTGCACCCCAGTGGGGCGGAGGCTACCCCCCTCACCGACCTGCACGTGGGCCTGCTGCCACTGCCGTAGTTCCTGGACGGCTGGGTGGTGCCGCAGTTCGCGGCACCACCCGGTCCACAGGAGTTTGTGCCACTCGCGAAGAGCGAACTGGTACAGCCAAACCCTCACGGCGTCAACAGGACCCGGCCTTCGCGGTCGGATCCCGCTGGGCCTGACGCACCGATCACCACCCCAATGGCGAAAGGAGGCATATTACATCGACCGCAACCGTGGGCTCACCGCCCACACATCATCTGTGGGTGACAACCCACACCAAAACCCAACCAAGAGTAAGGAATACCAGTGAGCAACAAATCACGCCGTCGCATCAGGATAGCCGCCGGTGCCATCCTGGCCGGCGCGGCCATCCCGATCGCCGCAGCGGCCACCGCCTGGGCCGATCACGCGACCCCAGTAGACAAAGGAGACACAAGCCAGCTCGAAGCCCAAGGTCTTTCGTCAAGTCCAGGCCCAGGCCGTCGTCAATGCCGAAAACGGCACTGCTCCGGTTGAAGTTTCCTACGACGGCAAAATTGTCGTCGAAGCTAACGAGGGCGGCACCTCGACGTACCGACGCTACCGCCAGCTCGGGCAGACATGATGCTGTCTCGGCCGCCATCGGCGGCGGCACCGATAGCACCGCCCACGGCAAGGACGCCGTCGCCTTCGACGACGGCGCCACGACCGACAGCAACAGCGACAATGCCAAAGCCAGCGGCCACGAGGCGTTAGCTTACATAGACGACGCCAGCACGTCTACGGCCACCGCCGACGGCACGAAGGCCAATGCCGAAGTCTACGGCGGCACGGTGCCACGGTGAGCGCCCACGGCTTGGGCGCCAACGCCGAGGATTATGACTCCACCGGCAGCACGGCCAATGCCCACGGCACGGCCGCCGAGGCCTATAACGAGGACGACGCCGACACCACGGTCAGCGCCAAGGGCACCGACGCCGAAGCTGACGGTATTACGCCGACGGCAGCACGGCCACCGCCACCGGTTCGGTCACCGACGCCGTCGTTGAATACACCGACGACAGCACGGCCACCGCCAGAGCACCGGGTAGCGGAGCCTTGATCGAGGGCAGCAGTATGTCCACGGTCAGCGACAGTACGAACCTGACCAACAACGGCAGTCCTACATCCTGACCACCAGTGACACCAACTGGGTCAACGGTGCGGACCCGCCGGACCCCGCAGCAGACGTCAGCGCCGCGCTGCACGTGCCACTGCCGTAGTCCCTGAACGGCTGGGTGGTGCCGCCGTCGCGGCACCACCCAGTCCACAGGTGTTCGACGCACCAACGAAAGACCCACGGCGCCGGCCTCTTACGCCGAATGTGCAACTATGGCGACGACATGCCGATGACGACCGCCACCATTGCGCGTTCGGCGGTCAAGAGGCTTTCTTCGGCGCCGGCGGCGCGTAGGCGGGCTTGCCCAGGCCCAGCACGTATTGCGCGATCATGTTGCGGAACACCTCCAGCGTGCCGCCGTAGATGCCCGACCAGCGGCGCGAACCGGTACACGTACTCCGAGGCGCCGTCGTCGGCGGCGCCGTCGGTGCCGTATGGCAGCGTCGACGCCGTGCCGAGGATGTCCATCAGGTCCGGTGAGATGTCGCGCATGGTCTGTGCCAGCGCTACCCGGCCGAAGATGCTCGGCGCGCTCAGCGCCGCCTCCATCCGGGCGGCGCTGCGCCCCAACCGGTATGCCACCGCCTCGTCGTCAATGAGCCTGCGCCCGTTAGGGTCCGGCTCGGAGACCTTGCTGGCGGCCTTGTCGAGGGCATCGGCCATGAATCCGGCCTGGTGCATCATGATCGAGACGTCCTGCAACCCATCGGTGCGCTGCAGCGACGGCGCCGTGCTCGGTGTTGAGCGGCTCTCGTAGCACAGTCCAGCCCGCGTTGACCTCGCCGAGTCGGTATTTGTCGTCGACGCGAACGTCGCTGTAGTAGACGATGTTGGTGCGGTCACCGTCGACGGTGCGAATCCCCTGGATGTCGATTCCCGCAGAATCAAGCGGTACCAGAAACATGGTCAGGCTCTTGTGCTTTGGAGCCTCGGGATCGGTATTGGTGATCAGGAAGACGTACTGGCATTTGTGCGCGCCGGTGGTGAACATCTTGGAGCCGTTGATGATCCAGCCGTCGCCGTCACGGACAGCACGGGTCTTGCATGTCGCGATGTCGGACCCGCCTTCAGGTTCGGTGTAGCCCAGACACATCCGCACCTCGCCGCTGAAAACTTTCGGCATGATTTCGGACTGCAACTCCGGTGAACCGAACTTCGCCACCGAACGCGCGACCATGGCGGTGGTCCCCCAGGTTACCCAGGGAACGTGCGCCCGCCGCTTCTCCAATTCCCAGATGCGACGACGAACCCGAGTAAAGCCCCCGTCGGCCAACCCTTTCCATTCGCCTTCCAGGTAACCCGCGGCGCCCAGTGCCAGATGGACACCTTCGTCGAAGTTGTCACCGGTTTCTCGGTCGCGCCGCCGGACATCGTCGGTCACGTGAGTCGTCAGAAAATCCCGGGCCTCGTCGAGAAAGGTCTGGTCGCCGTCGGCGAGCGTGACTCGTGAGAAATCCACCTGCGTGTCCTTTCCTCAACGGCTTTCGCGTGCGGCGACAAGCTCGGCGATGTACTTGGCGCTGGCTCCCGGGTCTCCGCCGGCCAGCGCCCACCCACGGGCGCGCACCAGATATGCGGTCGCGGCAGCCTCCGCGGAAACGCCGAGACCGCCTTGCACATGCACCGCCATGGTCGCCGCCTTCGACGCTTCCTCGGCCATGAACACAAACGCCGATGGCGCCAACTCGGGGCGCTCGTCGGGCTCGTTGTCCAGGAACCACGCAGCGCGCCGCGCCAGGTTGCGGCCCCCCTGCACGGTGATGGCGATGTTGGCCAGCGGATGGGAGATGCCCTGCAGCGTGGAGATCGGCACACCCAGCGTGTAGCGGGTCTTGGCGAACTCCGCCGCGATGGTCATCGTCTCCTCAACCAGCCCGGTGAGGGCCGTAGCCATCAGTACTCGCCATTCATCCAGCGCTCGTTGGTATTCCGCTAAAGCTGCGGGCCCGCTCGCCAACACGACACTGGTGTCGGCAGCAGCCGGATCGACCCACGCCATTGGGAGACGGCCGATGTTGTCTACCTTCGTCGGCCGGGTGGCGAAGCCGAGCCGCACCACGTCATCACCGTCGCGAACGACTATGTGATCCGCGATCGATCCGCTCGGGATGAGCCGCCTCCCGTGCGCGCTGTCGTGCTGCGGATCGAATGCCGCGAGCTGCTGGCCGCTGACAACATCGGGTTCCGCCGAACCCAACCTGGCGAGCAACCGTGCCGCGCACACATGGTCTATCCACGGCACGGGTGCCAGCGAGCGGCCGATCTCCTCGGCGACCAGTGTCAAGTCGACCAGGGTTGCACCGTCTCCCCCGACGGCATCGGGCAACGCCATCGTCGTCGCGCCCATCCCGCACAACCGCTCCCACAGGCTCTTGTCGAACCCGGATTCCTCTGCCGTACGGACGGTTTCGATCGAACAGTGCGTCTTGAAGAAATCGCGGTACGCTGCCTGCAGCGCCTGATGGTCTTCGGTCAGGCTGTAGTCGAGTCTGCGGAGTTCATAGCGATCCATGGTCAGTGCTCCTCCTCGCCGTCGAAAAAGAAAGTGTGCGCGTTGTTGTGGAGATAGTTCTCCAGGACGTCTGGGGGCAGGTCCAGCGACTGCGCTTCGGGCACGACGCGGCTCATCTTCAACACCGGCCAGTCCGAGGCATAGATCACCTTGTCCGGCCCGCGGGTCCGCATGAAGTGCAGCAGGCTGTCCGGTAGCCGTTTGGGCGACCAGGCTGACGTCATCAGGCGCAGGTTCTGGTATTTGATGAGTAGTCGGATAGCGATGTCCCACCAGGGATCCGCACCATGAATCATGCACAGCTTCAACTCAGGGAACCGCACACAAACCCGGTCGAGATGGATGGGGTTTTGCACCTCACCGGGAATCGGCGGCCCGGGAATGCCGGTGTTGATACACAGCGGCAGTCCGATCTCGGCGCATTTGGTGTACAGCGGGTAGTAGACGGCATCACTCGGCGGGTATTGACCGTCACCCCAGAAGCTGGGCCCCACCACGGCATACGCCACTGGAAGATCGCTGACCACGGCACTGAGCTCGCGCAGCGAAGGCATCGGTCGCAGCAGGTTTACGCCGCCCATCGCGAGAGCGAACCGCTCCGGCTTCGCTTCGACGAATTTGCGGGCCGTCACCGACGGCTTCGCGAGGTTGTCCATCAGCACGGCCTTGCGCACGCCGTGCTCGTCCATCTCCTCGAGCAGCGCCGACAAATCCACCGGTGCGAACATCGACTCCGGGCCCTTGAAATAGTCGTCGCGTACCTTGACCATCCAGGTGGGTTGCTTCTCGGTCTCTCCGAAGTGCACGTTGACCAGGCAGTCGATAACTCGGCTTGCGTTCATGTCGACATCGGCGCCTTCTCTGTCGCTTGCCTTTTCGCCCAGCGGTAGTCGGCCTTGCCGTTGCCCAGGCGACGGACTTGTTCGACGATGATGAATTCCTTCGGCGCCTTGAACCCGGCCAATTGCGATGTGCAGTGGGCGTGCAACACCTCGTGTATGGCGTCGGCTCCATCCCGCGGCTGGACCAGGGCGACGAGCTCTTCGCCCCAACGCTCGCTAGGCCGGCCCACCACCAACGCATCTGCGATATCCCGGTGCGCGCGCAGCACTTCTTCCACTTCCTCGACGAACACCTTTTCGCCACCGGTGTTGACCACGAGCGAGTCGCGGCCGTACAGCCGCAGCGTCCCGTCCGCTTCCAGGGCGGCGCGGTCACCCGATATCACCACACGTTTACCCTCGACCTCGGGAAAGGTCTTGCGGGTGGCATCGGGATCGTCGAAGTATCCCAACGGAATCCGGCCTTCCCTCGCGGCCCAACCCACCTCGCGTTCGCCCGGGCATAGAAAGTGGGTGTAGTCCTCGGACAGCACCAGCCCTCCCTCGCGCAGGGTAAAGGTGTCGGTTCGGGTGTCGTTGCGACTGTGCCCGAATCCCATGTTTCCGGTTTCCGATGACCCGTAACCGTTGATCAGAGTCAGCTGGGGCAAAAGCTCCAGCAGCGCCCGTTGGTACCTGAGATTCGTTGCGGCACCGCCAGTGCCGATCGCGGCGAGCGATGACAAATCGTAGCTGCCGCGTCGTAACTCGGCGACCAGTGGCGCCGCGTACGCGTCACCGATCATCGTCATCATGCCAACCTTTTCGCGCTCCGCGATCTGCCATACCAGTTGCGGGTCGAGTTTCTTGCTGGTGTCGTAAAGTACGACGGTCAGGCCGGCCATGATCGCCGAGAATGCCGTCCACATGCCGGCCGCGTGCATCAGCGGCGATACAGCGAACCAGGGCGATCCGGTGTTGCGGCTCACCTTGTCCCGGATGTCTTCAGCAGAAGCATGATCGGCGCCCACCATCGACGAGACGTAGATGTCGGATTGACGCCAGAGCACGCCCTTGGGTCGACCGGTGGTGCCACCGGTGCAGATCATCAATAGGTCATCCGGCGACGCCGTGACGTCCTGGTCGGTATTCCCTTGCGACAGCGCTTCATCGAGGGGCACCGCACCGGGGAGTTCTGCTGTATCACTTCCGTCGTCAACCGACAGCAGCAGATCAGCGCTATCCGGGGGCAACACATCGGCGAATTTCGCGCCGAGCGATTTGTGATAGATGACGGCGCGCGGCCGGACGTAATCCAGCAGCTCCCGAACTTCGCGCGGGGTGTAGTTGAAGTTGACGTTCACCGGAACGGTGCGCGCCTTCAGGCAACCGATGACCATGTCGGCGTAGAGGTCGTTGTGCATGACGAGCGCGACGCGGTCCTGCCCACACTCCCAGTTCTGCAGGGTCCGCCGTTCCTGATGAGCTCCGAAACCGTTGGCCGCGAGATAGTTTGCGAGCCGGCGGGTGAGGTCCGCGGTTTGGGCGAATGTCCTGCGGCGAGCACCACAGACGGTGATCGCCCGTTCGGGAATGACATCGGCGATCACATCCAGAACGGCACCTATCGTCCACTCGCTCATGGGTTCGCGCGACCTCGGCCGCTCATGCCACCGAGCCGACTTTGACCCCGAGCAGATCTAGTGCGTTGTCGCGCATCACCTTTCGGATATCTGCATCGCTGAAGCCGGCGAGCTCCTCGGTGAATGAGACGGGGTTCTCCAAACCCTCGCCGTGCGGCCAGTCCGATCCGAACAGGATCTTCTCGACACCGATCACCGAGGCAAGTTCGGACAGGTCATCCTCGTAATAGGGAGCGATCCAGACATTGTTACGGAGCTGCTCCACCGGATCCTCGGGGAATAGCCGCGGGTGACTGTTTGCAGCCTTTTTCAGCCGCTTGATCAGCCGGTGCACGAAGTACGATCCGTTTTCGATGCTTACCGCCTTGAGCTGCGGGTGACGGGTGAACACACCGTGTGCGATCATCGAGGCCACTGTGTCGTGGATAGCCCGGTCGTCGGTGAGTATCTGCTCCAATGGCTCCGACCCGCCGAAGCCCTCGAACGTGGACCTGCCGCCCCACATTCCGGCGATTTGGAGATAGCCGCTGTCACTGAGGTGAAAGCCCACCGGAACTCCCGCCTCGGCCAACGCGGCCCAGACCGGATCGTGGAGCGGATCGCCCAACGACCGCGGCTTGAGCGCACCTGGCACCGGCGCGGGACGAACCAGTATCAGCTTGGCGCCGCGGGCCAAGACAAACTCCACCTCTTCGACGGCCTTGCCGGGGTCGGCCAGCGAGATGATCGGCGCGGCGATGATCCGGTGGTCGGGTCTGTCGAAGCCCCAATCCTCATCCAGCCACAAGTTGAACGCGTGAACCGACGCCATCGTCGCCTCGATGTCGTGCTTGAGTGCCTCCTCTACGCCGCACGCAAACGTCGGCAACATGAACACTGTTTCGATGCCCTGGGTATCCATCACTGTGATACGTGCGTCGCGGTTCTGGTACTCGGGGTGCTGCGCGAGCCGCTCGACCTTCATCAGCGACGCCGGGTCGACGCCTTCGGGAATCTGGCCGCGGAACAACAGATCCAGGCACCCGGGCTCGATGATCGGGTCGAATGTCGGGTTAGGGACGAAGCGGTTGACCCGGTCCCCGATGATCGCTTGGGTGTGCTTGCCGTCGCTGAACATCTGAACGCCGCGCCTGCGGAACTTCTTGTCCAGATGCCGGGTAAAAGCATCCACCGGCTCGTAGTAATGGTTGTCGACGTCGATGGCCCTATAGCCCAAGGTGCCCATGATCATCCTTTCCGCTACCGAAAGATTCAGCCGACGCGCTCAGCCCGGGGAAACTCGGGGCTCGCTTTTCGAGGAAGCTGGTGATCCCTTCGATGACGTCGGGACGCTTCAGCGATTGCTGTAGCAAGACCTCGGACCGCGCGCTGGAGTCGGCTACCTCGCGCATCGCGTCGCCGTATGCCTGTCGCTTGATGATGGCCATCGATGCTGGGGAACAGTTTTGGGCGATGTCCTCGGCGTAGGCCATGGCCTGCGTCATCAGCTGGTCGGGCGGCACAACCTCTTTGACCAATCCGAGGTCCGCCGCCTCATCGGCGAGAAAGGTCCGTCCGCTCAACAAGAGATCGAGTGCGACGCCCCAGCCGGTCAGCCGTGGCAGGACCCACGAGACGCCGTATTCCGCGATCAACCCGCGGCGGGCAAACGACGCCGCGAACTTCGCGCCGGCAGCGGCAAACCGGACGTCGCACATCAGCGCCTGGGTCAGACCGATGCCGACACACGATCCGTTGATCGCTGCGATGACCGGTTTGCACAGCGTCGTCAAATGGTGCGGCTGCCGATCCCCGACCAGGCTGGCCAACTTGCCCTCATCGGTCTTCTCGATCGACTGCGCGACGCTGCCCATCGAACCCAGTTGGGCACCGGCGCAGAATGCCTTGCCGCGACCGGTCACCACGATCACCCGGACGGCCGGGTCTTGCTCGGCGCGGTCCAGTCCTGCGTAGAACGCGGTCGCAATGTCTCCGCCCCAGGTGTTGAGTCGGTCGGGCCGGTTGAGCGTCAGGACCGCGACACCGGTCGGAGTGACTTCGTAGATCACTGCCACGTCCTGGCCGAGATCGGCGGACAGGTGGTCAGCGGTGCTCATCTGCGCCACTCCTCCCCTGACCTCAGGCGGCAACTACGCTGCAGCATGTACGCATACTGTATACCTATCGGTACTGCATTCTGCAACTGTCCCGACGGACCTCGCGACGCCGTACGAACAGCCGAAATTCGGACGCGCGCCACCCGCTAGGTAAAGTCCGAGCCACCATCGACATTGACGTTCGCTCCGGTCATGTACGAGTTGCGCCGCGACGCCAAAAATGCCACCACCGAACCCATTTCGTCCGGCAGACCCGCCCGCGGAAGATGAGCGGGATGCCCGAAGTGCTCGGCGATCGCTTCCATCAGTCGATACGGATCGTTGCCGTCGACGCCCACCGATGTCGCCCAGCCGACCAACGACTCGGAGGCGATGCTGCCCGGGGACACGACGTTGACCAGAATCTCGTCTTGGGCCAGCAGTAGCGACAAGTTTTTGGAGACGCTCGTCAACGCCGCCTTGGCCGCGGTGTACGCCGGCAGAATGACACTCTGGCGTTGCGTCGAGTGCGCCGAGAAGTTGACGATCCTCGCCCACTCCGCCTTCCGGAGCAGCGGAAGTGCCGAACGCACGCACCGGACCATACCCATCACGCCTTCGTCGAAAGCCTGGCTCCACTGCTCGTCGCTCAGGTCCTCGAAGCCACCGACCGTGCCGGGCCCGACCGCGTTGATGAGCACATTGAGTTCGCCGTTCCACCGCTCGCCGAGCTCGGCGAAAACTGCGTTGACCTGATCGGCATCCCTGATATCGGCAACTAGTCCAACAGCATCGGGGCATCCGCGATCAGTCAGATCCGATGTCGCGGCGTCGAGGTCGGCCCGAGAACGGGCGACGATCCCGATGCGAGCGCCGTCGTCGGCCAGACAGCGCGCCGCGGCCAGCCCCATGCCGCGGCCACCGCCGACAACGACGGCAGTGGCGTTTGCCAGCCCTAGATCCATGGCAAATACCCGGTTACCCTTCGCTTGCCGCTATGCGTATCAAAAAGCCTACGATAGGTATTACAGTAGCAGGCGGGGATGGCGGCACGGCGGCGTAACCGCAGATCAACCGGCAACTACCGGTAGATTCGAGCCACCGGCCGCGAAGTCGGAACGACAGGCACAGCGTTGAACGGGATGGAGGTGCCCGCATTGGCTAAGCAAGCGACCGCCGAAAAGCGCCAGCGGCGCGAACGTGGATCCATCAATCCCGACGACATCATCAGCGGCGCGTTCGAACTCGCAGAGCAGGTTTCGATCGACAACCTGAGCATGCCGCTTCTCGGCAAGCACCTCGGCGTCGGCGTCACGAGCATTTACTGGTACTTCCGCAAGAAGGACGATTTGCTCAACGCAATGACCGATCGCGCGTTGCGCAAATATGTATTTGCCACCCCCTACGTCGAAGCCACCGACTGGCGCGAGACGCTGCGCAACCACGCCCGCTCGATGCGTAAAACCTTCATGGGCAACCCAATCCTGTGCGATCTGATTCTGATCAGGTCAGCGCTGAGCCCCAGGGCCGCTCGGCTCGGCGTCCAAGAGATCGAGAAAGCGATCTCCGGACTGGTTGAGGCGGGGCTATCGCCGGAACAGGCCTTCGACACTTACTCCGCGGTGTCGGTCCATGTCCGCGGGTCGGTGGTACTGCACCGGCTCCAGGAGAAGAATCACGCAACGGAAAACGGCGGTCGCACAATCGAAGACGCCATGGTCATCGATCCCGAGATCACCCCGCTGCTGGCCCAGATGACCACGAAAGGTCATCACATCGGCGCCCCCGATGACAACAACTTCGAGTACGGCCTGGACTGCATCCTCGACCACGCCAGCATGCTGATCGAGCAGGGTTCGAAGTCGGCCGGCCGTCAAGGTAAGTCGACGTCGTCCCGGCAGCGCAAGTCACCTTCTACCGGGCAAGCCAAGTCATCGCGGCACTAACCCTCACGGTGCCTAGTCCTTTGGTGGCTCAGGCACATTGAAGTGTTCGTCACGAAGCCGGAACGCCTCCTTGGTGCCGTACTGCGCACGCGTCTTGACGAAGTTGAACTCCCCCGGCGCGAACTGCAGGTTTGTCCCGAACGCGTGGAAGAGGTAGCTCGCTACTTCCTCGCCTTGGTACGCCTGGCTCTGCTCCACGAGCCGAAACGCTTCCTTGGCGATGACGACACCATCGGCCGGCATCTTGGCGGCCTTCTCCGCCCAATACCGGGCACGGGCCGTTACTTGGCCGGGATCACAAGTCTCCGTGAAGATCCCGAGATGCTCAATCGCTTCGGCCTCGATGATATCGCCGGTCAACAGCAGGCGCCGGGCGAGCACCGGCCCCAATCGATGAAAGAACATATGCAGGCTGCCCAGCGCCGGCCCAAGGAAGCGCGTAGCCGGCATACCGATCTTGGTATCACGCGCGATCACGGAAATGTCGGTCATCAGGGCTATTTCGAAGCCACCGCCGAGTGCGTAGCCGCTGATCTCCCCCACAGTGACCTTGGGGAAGCCCATCAGGTTGTGGTAGAAGCTGAATGACTTGCGGTCCACCGTAAGCCGGCGGCGCTGGCTGGGACGGTTCTTGGCCGACCGGGTTTCGCCGTTCGCCACGTCTTCTGAACTGCGCTCGCCGTACCAGCCGTAGGCGTTGTTCATGTCCGCGCCGGTGCTGAACACTCCGTCTGTTCCACGCAGCAGGACCACCGTCAGGTCGTCGTCATCCGCGACGCGATCCAGACATCGGGCAACGGCTTCACGCATGGCCGCGTCGTAGGAGTTCCGCCGCTTGGGATTGTTCAACGTTATTGTGGCGATTCGCTTTTCCGGATCGATGTCGAAGGCTACGCGGTCGTCGCCGCTGTCTGAGACGGCCATCTAGACCGACCCCTTCCTGCCGGGTGGCCGGCCGTTGTACGCCGAGCGCGGGTCCAGCCGTGTGTCGAGATCCGACATCAGCTTCGCCTCGATCGTTTGATCGGTGCCGAAGGCGAGCGTGTTTCGGCGCGCCGCGGCCAAGTGGTCTTGGGCCAGCCGTACCGCGCGAGCGGCATTCCCATCGCAGATCGCGTCGAGCAGCCGCTGATGGTCACGCAGCGCGGCCCGCCGGGTCTTGTCCACCATCGGCGCCGGTTCGCCGTGGCCATTCCACACCGCGGACTCGTGGGCCGACCAAATCAGCTCCAACGATCCGATCAGCAGGATCATCGGCTCGTTGCCACACCGGGAGACCAGCGTCTCGTGAAAACGACGGGCATTCGGCACGTACTGCGATACGTCATCGAATTGCGCTGTCTGAAGCTCGATTTCGTCCCGCAGGTAAGGCACCACCTCGGTCATCCGGTCGTCCCGCGCGGCACACATGCCCGCGCAGATCGGCTCGAGATGCATCAACGCCTCGCTGACGTCCACCGGCGTCGCCGCCCTCGTCTGCAACACCATGCTGAGCATGTGTGCCGTCCGTTCGGCGGTCGGGTGATGAATGACCGCCCCGCCGACGTTGCCGCGGCGCACCGAAATCAGCCCGTCAGTCTCCAGAATGTGGATCGCCTCGCGCAACGCCGGCGGGCTCACGCCGAATTCCGCAAACAGGCTTTCCTGCGACGGAAGAATGTCGCCTTCCTTCAAACGACCGGACAGGATGTCGTCGCGCAGCTTGGAGGCGACAAGCTCGGCGACGCGTGGCTGGCGAAAACGGTGCACGACCACGTCAGGTCTTCTCGGCTCGTCGCTTGCCGAATCGATGCCCGGTCAGCTTCTCGGGGCGCAATGCCAGCGTCGCGACTTCACCGACGCACAGCACCTCCTCGTTGAGCAGCAGCCGGGCCGTTGACGTGATGCCCCGCGGGTCCTGCGACCGGACAATGTCGAAGCGCAGCTCGGTCAGTACCGGCGTCGGCCGCCGGAAGGTGACCTGCAGGGCTCGGGTCTTGCCGGAAAGCCCGGCGACGCAGTTGTGATGTTGCATGACGCAGTCGAAGAACACAGCGAGAAACCCGCCGTGCACCAACCCCGGCGGACCCTCGTAAACCAGCGGGAAAGTGACTCGGCCCGAAGCTGTTTCGCCGTCCAGGTGTTCGAAGCGGTATTCGGGAAAGCACGGGTTGAACGCGCCGATGTCTGTCGCGTGATCGAGGTAGACCCGTCGGGTGCCATCGTCGTCGTCCCCGATCCGCGGCGCACTGTCCGGTGGCACCGCTGCGGTCAGCTCACCTTCCCAATCGCTGATCTGCGCGAGGATGGCGTCGACCGTGGGGTGCGCATGTTCCAACGACAGCAGCAACGAGCTGAGGCGGCGTATTGCGCCGGCGGCAGCAACGGTCTGGGTGAGCGGCGCTTCGCCGAACCGAGCTGCATCCGAGTCCGGCCGCGCAGGGACGCCCGTTGCCTGGTAATCGCCCATACGACCTCTTCCCGACGCTGCTGTTCCGTAGCGCGGCTTTCCTTGCTAAGTTATACAGCGAAGCAATTGTATTGCCTACTGTAGAGGTAACCGTATCGGCAGGGAAGGGCGGATTCGCCGGTGAGTCAGGACGCGGATTCCACAGCGGCCGACGGCTCGCTCACCGCGAGCCGCGTCAGCGGCATCCTGCGGATAACGCTCGATCGGCCGTCGCGACGTAACTCGTTGAGCCGTAGCATGATCGAGGAGTTTGTCGCCGCTCTGACCGACGCTGCCACGGATGACTCGCTGCGGGCCATCCACATACTCGGCGCGGGTGGCGACTTCTGCTCCGGTGCCGATTGGGTTGCCACCAACAGCAGCGACCAGCGGCCGCGTACCGGCGATATCCTTCGGCGCACACCCCACGCCGCGCACCGCGTGATCGAGCTGCTTCACAGCATCCACCTGCCGGTTGTCTGCAGTGTGCGGGGATTCGCCGTCGGCCTGGGCTGCAACGTGGCACTCGCCGCCGATTTCACCGTCGCCGCGGTCGATGCGGTTTTCTGGGAGCCGTTTGCGACGCGGGGATTCAGTCCTGATTCCGGTGCATCCTGGCTACTTCCTCGATTGATCGGGCTGACACGCGCAAAGCAGATGCTGTTGCTCGGGGACAAAGTCAGCGGGACAGATGCCGCCGACTGGGGGTTGATCCACCAAGCCGTTGAGCCGGCCGACGTGGACCGCGTGACCGAGGAGCTGCTGGCACGATTGGCCGCCGGACCAACGGTGGCGCTGGGGTTGGCGAAGCAGGCCATCAACTACGGCCAGCACGCGACATTGAGCCAGTCGATGACTCAGGAATTGTTCGACCTCGAACTGTCGTGCAGAACAGCTGATTTCAAAGAAGGCCTGGCCGCATTCCGGGAGCGACGACCACCGAGGTTCCAAGGACGATGACCGCCGGCATCGATCTCCATCCCCACTAGGCAACAAGGAACATTGATGTCAGCAAGCTCGGCACCGTCATACGACACCATCAAGTACGAGGTGGACGGACACAAAGCCACGATCACCCTGAATCGGCCGGACGCTCTCAATGCGCTCAGCCCTCATATGATCACCGAACTGCGTAGCGCCTATGACGAAGCCGAAAGCGACGACAACGTATGGATTCTCATCGTCATCGGCACCGGGCGGGCATTTTGCACCGGCGCGGACGTCACGGCGATTCCCGGCGACGGCAAAGTGATCAACGAGCGACCGTATCTATCCAGCTATGAGCAGTGGGAGGCGCCACAAGAAGGCACCCCACCGTTTCGTACGATGGCCAAGCCGGTGCTCGCTGCGATCAACGGATTGTGTTGCGGCGCCGGTCTCGACTGGGTGACTACCGGCGACATCGTGATCGCCTCCGACAAGGCGACGTTCTTCGACCCGCACGTCAGCATCGGGCTGGTTGCCGCGCGCGAGTTGGTCCGGGTGGCCCGCGTGCTCCCCCGCTCCACTGCGCTGCGCATGGCTCTGGTGGGCAAGCACGAACGGATGAGTGCGCAGCGGGCCTACGAGCTCGGCATGATCAGCGAAATCGTCGAACATGACCGCCTGTTGGAACGCGCTCATGAAATCGCTGACATCGTCAACTTGAATGCGCCGCTTGCCGTCCGGGGCACCCGGCTGGCCATTCTCAAAGGCCTGGACTTACCGCTGCACGAAGCCGAGATGTTGGCCGAATCATTCCGCGAGCGCAATCTGCATACCGAGGACTCACTGGAGGGACCCCGGGCGTTCGTCGAGAAGCGACCACCGGAATGGCAGTGCCGATGAGCTTTCAGACCATCGAACTCGACGTAAGCAGTGGCGACCGCGTTGCCACGATCACGTTGAACCGACCCGATCAACTCAACGCGTTCAACCGAGCAATGTGCGAGGAGATGGCCGAGGCGTGGCGGATCGTCAAGGCGGACGACTCCGTCAACGCCGTCGTGTTGCGGGCCGCCGGTAGCCGGGCCTTCAGCGCCGGCCTCGATGTCAAGACACCCTATGGCCAACCCGAAAATATCTGGAATCACGAGGATCCCGGCGAGGCGCTCAGCCCCAAGTGGCAGAAGATGTGGAAGCCGGTGGTGTGCGCCGTGCAGGGCATGTGCACGGCTGGCGCGTTCTACTTCGTCAATGAGTCCGATGTGGTCATCTGCTCGACTGACGCGACATTCTTCGACTCCCACGTATCGGCCGGCCTGGTGTGCGCGCTGGAGCCGATCGGACTGATGCGCCGGATCGGGCTGGGTGAAACGTTGCGAATCGCGTTGATGGGCAACGACGAACGAGTCGGTGCCGACACCGCTCTTCGCATCGGTCTGGTATCCGAGGTGGTGTCCCCCGACGTCCTGTGGACACGGGCCCACGACATTGCCGCGACGATTGCGGCCAACCCGCCGTCGGCCACTCAGGGCACGGTCAAGGCGATTTGGGAGTCGCTGGACAAGCCCTACCGTGCGGCACTGGACCAGGGGCTGATCTACACCCGGCTGGGGAACCCGATTGGCACCGCCGAACTGGCAAAGCGCGGCGACAGTGGCGCATTGGACCCGAGAATTCGATGACGACACACCGGCTCAGTCAGCGCATCGACGATGTGCTTCGCCTGCAGCCCGACGCGCCGGCGCTGGAGTACGACCGCCAATGGCTGTCCTGGGGACAGCTCCGCGAACTCGCCGAACAGATCAGCGCGGTCATCGGCACGCACCGGCCTCAGATCGGCATTCTGCTACGCAATCGGCCTGCGCACGTTGCCGCATTGCTCGGTGTGCTGCGCTGCGGGGCCACAGTTGTCGTGATCAACCCGGGCCGTGGTGACCAGCGCATCAAGGCAGACGTCGATCAGCTTGCGCTTCCATTGATCATCGGTGAGCCAGCTGACCTCGCCTCGCTTGGCGCGCCTTCTGCCACCACCGTGGTATCGATCTCAGGCGTTGCCGAGCCGGAAGTGACTGCAGGCAGCCAGGCTCAGACGTACCACGAGCGGCCCGGGGTCGCGGTGCGGATGTTGACCAGCGGAACAACCGGACCGCCCAAACGCGTGGACCTCACCTACGACATGCTGGCGCACAGCGTGATGGGCCCGGGAGCCGACAAGTCAACGCCGCCAACGGAGCTGCGTCGCGGCGTGGCGATCGTCAACTCACCGCTGGTACACATCGGCGGGGTGTTCCGAATCCTGCAGTGCGTCGCCGAGGCGCGGCCCTTCGTGTTGTTGGAGCGATTCGAGCTCACCCGGTGGGCCGAAGCGGTGCGCGCCCACCGGCCACGCGCGGTTTCGCTGGTGCCAACGGCGTTAAGGATGGTGTTGCATTCCGACTTGCCGCGCGAGGATATGGCGAGCATCCGCGCCGTAACATCAGGCACCGCGCCGTTGTCTCCGGAGGATTCCGACGCGTTCACCGAAAAGTATGGAATTCCGGTTCTGACTTCCTATGCCGCAACGGAATTCGGCGGCGGCGTGGCCAGCTGGACCTTGGCCGACCACCAGAAGTACTGGCGCGCCAAACGGGGCAGCGTTGGACGCGCCAACCCCGGCGCTCAATTGCGCGTGGTCAGCGACGACGGCAGCATGCTCGGACCCGACCAGGTCGGCTTGCTGGAGGTAAAACCTGCCCAGCTGGGACCGTCCACCGACTGGATGCGCACCACGGACATGGCACGCATCGATGCCGACGGTTTTCTGTGGATCATCGGCCGCGCCGATCAGGCGATCATTCGAGGCGGCTTCAAAGTCATGCCCGACGATGTGCGCAGCGCTCTGGAAAGCCACCCCGCTGTGGCGGGTGCCGCCGTCGTCGCGCGCAACGACCAACGCCTCGGGGAAACACCGGTGGCCATGGTGCAACTGCGGGCGCCAGGATCGGTGGACGCCGCCGAACTGATCGACTACTTGCGGACCCGGTTGGCCCGCTACGAGATTCCCACCGAGATCGCGATTGTCGCCGATCTTCCGCGGACGCCGTCGGGGAAGCCCGATCTGGGCGCGATCCGGCGCTATTTCGGCAACGCGCTCTTCGCGGCGCAGGGCGACCATGTCGAGTGAACCATCCACCGTCGCTGAGGTACTGCGCATCCAGGCCCGCAGCAGGGGCGATCGCCCGCTGCTGATCTGCGATTCCGAACGCATCAGCTACGCCGGCGCCGACCGGCTTTCCGGGCTGCTGGCTCGTGGACTCATCGGTCTGGGCGCCGGCAAGGGCAGTCACGTCGGACTGCTCTACCCCAACGGCGTCGCGTTCGTCATCGGGATGCTAGCCGCAGCGCGAATCGGCGCCGTCGTCGTGCCGTTCTCCACCTTCGCCACCGGGCGCGAATTGCGTGAGCAACTCGTCGACAGCGACACCGAAATCCTGCTTGCCGCGGCGTCTTTCCGGTCGCACGATTACGTACAACGGCTTGCCCAGGTATTACCGGAATCCCGTCCCGACTCCGACGATCGGTTGTTCGACGTCGCCGCACCGCAATTGCGTCATGTCATATTCGACGTCTCGAAAGTCCACCGGCTCACCGACACGGTGGACGAGCTGCTGCTGTCGGCAATGGAAGACGACGTCGACGGCTCTGATCCGTTGACGATCGTCTACACGTCGGGCACGACTAGCGCGCCCAAAGGCGTGCTGCATACCCACGCGGCGCTACTCGATCATCAACGAAACCTCAACGCGATCCGCAGCCTGACTGCCGCGGACACACTGTTCTGCAATTCGCCCTTCTTCTGGATCGGCGGATTCGGGTTCGCACTGCTGGCCGCCCTGATCGCCGGCGCGTCACTGGTGTGCTCGAACGCCGACGATGCCTCTGTGACGCTCGACCTTCTCGAAGCCGAAAGGCCGACTGTCGCCAACGGATTCGCCGGCGCGATCAGGCATCTGACGCGGCATCCGACTTTCGGACGACGCGATCTGTCGTCGATGCGACGCGGCAACTTGTACCCGCTCATGGCCCCTGAGGTGCGACCGGACGACCCCGAGTTGCGGCACAATATGCTCGGGCTCACCGAGGCGGGCAGTGTGGTGCTGATCGACGCCGACGAGACCGATCAGCCCGAGCATCGCCGCGGGTCGTTCGGCAAGCCGGCACCAGGATTGGAAGCCAAGATCGTCGACCCTGACACCGGAATGCCGGTCGAGGATGGCGCGCTTGGCGAGCTATGCATCCGTGGGCCATGCCTGATGCAGCGGTACTACAAGCGCAGCCGCGAGGAATGTTTCGACGCTGACGGCTGGCTGCACACCGGTGACTTGGCTGCCACCGACAACGACGGATTCGTCTACTACGTCGGCCGCCGCGGTTCGATGATCAAAACGGCCGGCGCCAACGTTTCTCCAGCCGAAGTCGAGCAAGCGATCGCGAAGGTCGCCAGCGGAGCCGTGGCCCATGTGTTCGGGATCCCGGACTCCGACCGCGGCCAGGTGGTCGCCGCTGTCGTACTGCTGGACAACGGCAATGAACTCGACGAAGCGAGGCTTCGGCGTGAACTCGCCGCAGAACTCTCCGCATACAAGATTCCCCGCCGATTCGCGGCGATTTCCGTAGCTGAGGTGCCCCTGCTGGCCAGTGGAAAAGCCGATGTGCAGCAATTGAAAAGGCTGTTCGATGCCTGACACCGTCGACGAGCTGGTGCGGCACCGTTCGGCGCATGACGAGGCCAAGCCGGTGGTGATCGATCCCGTTTGTCGGCTCAGCTATCGCGAACTCGACGGCACCACGCATGATCTGGCCGCAGCGTTCATCGACGCCGGTGTCGTCAAGGGCACCCGGGTTGGACTCATCATGCCCAACGGTGTGCGTTGGGTGCAGATTGCGATTGCGCTCGCCCGGATCGGTGCCGTGCTGGTGCCGCTGAGCACGCTGTTGCAGGCACGCGAGTTGGTCGCGCAGCTCCGGACGGCATCCGTACAGGCCCTGGTCAGCGTCGAAGAATTCCGCGGGCACCGCTACCTCGACGACCTACGGGCGGCTTTGGGCGTACCTGAACTGTCCGGGAAACTGCAGAGCCCGGAACTCCCTGCGCTGCGCCAAGTTTGGGCAGCCGATCGCTTACCGGATGTCCCGGCCGCTGATTCCGCCGGTTCTATCGTCGACGCGCTCGCCGCTACGGTGACACCGAGCGATCCGTTGGTCATCATGTTCACGTCCGGCAGCAGCGGCGCGCCCAAGGGGGTAGTGCACTCACACGGTAGTGCGCTGGGCGCTGTCCGATCCGGATTGGCAAGCCGTTGTATCGATTCCGACACCCGGCTGTATCTACCGATGCCCTTCTTCTGGGTGGGTGGCTTCGGTAGCGGTGTGCTGTCTACGCTGGTGGCCGGCGCAACGTTAATCACCGAGGAGATCCCCCATCCGGACACCACGCTGCAGCTGCTGGAGCGCGAACGGGTGACACTCTTTCGCGGTTGGCCCGACCAGGCCGAGACGCTGGCTCGCCATCCGTATCGCGCCCGGGCGGACTTGTCCGCACTGCGACCAGGCAGTCTGGACGCGCTGCTACCTGCGGAGCAACGTGCCCAACCCGGCTCCCGAGCAACGCTGTTCGGCATGACCGAAGCCTTCGGGCCGTACTGCGGCTACCGAGCCGACACCGATATGCCACGCTCCGCGTGGGGCAGCTGCGGCAAGCCGTTTGCCGGCATGGAGGTGCGGATCACCGATCCCGACAGTGGTCAGCCAGTTGCGGCCGGAAGCATTGGGATGATCCAGATTCGGGGACCACATACGCTGCGCGGGATATGCCGACGTCGTCGCGAGGACCTGTTCAGCGCCGACGGGTTTTACCCAACCGGTGATCTTGGCCGGCTCGACGACGCCGGCTTCCTCTTCTACCATGGTCGATCCGATGACATGTTCAAGGTCAGCGGCGCGACGGTCTATCCGAGCGAAGTCGAGCAGGCGCTGCGCGACATCGACGCCGTCGACAACGCCTTCGTCACCAATCTCACTGGTACGCAAGGAGATCGCGTGGGCGCGGCGGTCGTGTGCGATACCGCCGCGACGACCGCCGAGCAACTCCGCGAATCGGCCGCGCACTGCGCTCAGCTCGTTCAAAGTGCCGACAGTCTGGCTGCTCGTCGACTCCGATGACATGATTCCACGGGGTCCGACCGGCAAGGTCGACGTCCGGCGGCTGCGAGAGCTGCTGACTGGTGCGGAGAGCGTGCAGCCCGGCTAGGTCGGGTCGACGACCCCGTGTTCGGCCAGGTGGTCGATCAGCGGAGCCGCCCCGGCGGCAAGGTGGTCTGACATGGCCTTGCGGGCCAGTTCGCCGTCGTGTTTGGCCAGCGCCGCCAACACCCGGCGGTGGTCCTTGATCGACTGGCCCGGCCAGCCGGCGATGGTGGGAAACACGGATTCCGGCGCATAGCGGGTGATCTGCGACATCATCTGCGCAAGCTTTGGCGACTCGGCGGCGACATTGATGGCGCGATGGAACTCATGGTTGAGCCGTACCGTTCGCTCAATGTCGTTGCCCGCGTACGCTTCCTCGAGCTCGGCCTGGATTCCCTTGAGTTCGCGGAGCTGGTCGTCGCCGATGTTGACCGCGGCCCGCGCGGCGAGCTCACCACCGACGTGAGCCTGCACGTTCGCGACGTCGGCGAGGTCGCGTTCGGTGACCGGCAGCACCACGAAGCCACGGCGCGGCTGCTGAGCCAGCAG
Organism: uncultured Actinomycetota bacterium; assembly: GCA_963733755.1. Taxonomy (GTDB): domain Bacteria; phylum Actinomycetota; class Actinomycetes; order Mycobacteriales; family Mycobacteriaceae; genus Mycobacterium. The sequence continues at coordinate 283,656 of CAVTEZ010000028.1, read as the reverse complement.
CCCCTCGGCGCGCAGTTCGAAGAGCGCCTCGCGTACCGGGGTCACGCTGATCCCGAGTTCGGCCGCTAACTGATCCAGCCGGACGTACTCGCCCGCGGAGTAGGTGCCGTCGAAGATCCGCTTGCGGACATAGCGCGCAACGTCTTCGGAGAGCTGGGGCCGCGCGGCGAAATCCGGGACGCTCATGGTCAAATCCGATACTCGGCCAGCAGTCGCTTGCTGATGATGGACTTCTGTATCTCGCTGGTTCCCTCGCCGATGAGCAGGAACGGCGCGTCACGCATCAGCCGCTCGATTTCGTACTCCTTGGAGTACCCGTATCCGCCATGGATGCGGAAGCTCTGCTGGGTGACCTCCGAGCAGAATTCGCTGGCGAGATACTTCGCCATTCCGGCCGCAACGTCGTTACGTTCACCGGAATCCTTCAGCCGGGCCGCGTTGACCATCATCAGATGGGCCGCCTCGACTTTCGTTGCCATTTCCGCGATTTGGAAGGCAATGGCCTGGTGTTCGGCGATCGGCTTTCCGAAGGTGTGGCGTTGCTGGGCGTAGCGCACGGCGAGCTCGAACGCGCGGATGGCTACACCGACAGCTCTCGCTGATACGTTGACCCGCCCGACCTCGATGCCGTCCATCATCTGGTAGAAGCCCTGTCCCGGGACGCCGCCCAAGACGTCGTCGGCGCTGGCGGCATATCCGTCGAAGATGAGCTCCGTGGTGTCAATTCCCTTGTAGCCCAGCTTGTCGATCTTGCCGGGTATCGACAGCCCAGGCACCACTTCCCCGAAGCCAGTGGGCTTCTCGATGAGGAAGGCGGTCAGATTCCGGTGCGGCGCATCGGCGCCCTCGTCGGTACGAACCAATGCCGCGACCAAACTCGAGCTGGCACCGTTGGTCAGCCACATCTTCTGACCATTGATGGTGTAGTCGCCATCGCTGTTGCGGGTGGCGCGGGTGCGGATCGCGGCGACGTCAGAGCCCAACTCCGGCTCGGACATCGAGAATGATCCGCGAATCTCGCCGACCGCCATGCGCGGTAAGAAGCGCTGCTTCTGCTCGTCAGTGCCGTGCTGACGCAGCATGTAGGCGACGATGAAGTGCGTGTTGAGCACCCCCGAGATGCTCATCCAGCCGCGGGCCAGTTCCTCGACGCACAGGGCATAGGTCAACAACGACTCGCCCAATCCGCCGTATTCTTGCGGGATCATCAAACCGAACAGACCCATTTCCCGCATCTGGTCGACGATCGCCTGCGGATAGGTATCGGTGCGCTCCAACTCGGGAGCATTCGGTATGACTTCCTTTTCGACGAATTGCCTTACCGTGGAGATGATCTCGTTCTGAACGTCGGTCAGGCCAATCGTTTCGGCGAGTTTGGTCATTAGGCGCCGTTCTCCTTACTAGCAGGCGATCGTTTTCGCATCGGTCAGACGCGTGATGTCGGCAGCACTCAATCCCAAGGCCGCGGTCAGCACGTCGGCGGTATCGCCGCCCAGTCGAGGTGCAGGCTCACCGGCGAAATATTCGTCGTCGAAAACGGTCGGCATCCCGGGCGCGAGGTAGTCCCCCAGGCCGTCTTGGTGCAGCCGGGAGAACAACGGGTTTGCGGTAACCCGTTCACCCTCGGCGGCCTGTGCGAAGCTCTGATAGCGCTCGAACAATACGCTGGTGGCCGACAACGCCTGGCTGACCTCGTCGGCGGTGTGATCGGCGAACCAGCGTGGCGAAGAGTCCGCTGAGCACCTCGCGATATCGATAGCGCACGCCCTCGTCGGTGAAATCCGCGCTGAGCGAGTCGGCGAGCGCGGAAACGGCTGCAGCAGTGCCGGATACCTCGACGAGGTCCTGAAAGTGACGTTTGGTCAGGGTCACGACCATGAACGCGACGCCATCGCGACTGGTGAAATCCTGACCGTACTGCCCATAGATGGCGTTGCCCAGGCGCTCACGCTGGGTGCCGTTCACCTGAGGCTCGGTCAGTAGTCCCAGATTGCCCGCGGTGGCCAACGCGACGTCTTCCAATGCGAGGCTGATCCGGGCGCCCACTCCAGACTGATCACGGCGACGCAGCGCGGCGACGACAGCGAGCGCGGCATACAGGCCACAACAGACGTCCCAGGCCGGCAGGACGTGATTGATCGGGCCGGCGTGGTTCGCCGGGCCGGTCACAAGCGGAAATCCGGTGGCTGCGTTGACCGTATAGTCCACGCCGGTGGAGCCGTCATGGCGGCCGATCACTTGCAGATGGATCAGGTCGGGACGTTTTGCCACGAGCGTGTCATACGACAACCAGGACAGCCCCGCGGCATTGGTCACCACCACGCCGTCGCCCTCGACAATCAGCCGCTGCACCAGCTCCTGCCCGTCAGGTGACCGTAAATCAACTGTGGCCGAACGCTTTCCCTTGTTCAGACCGGTCCAGTAAATCGAGGTACCGTTCTCGGTGACCGGCCAACGATGTGTGTCGGATGCGCCCCCAATCGGGTCGACCCGAATCACCTTCGCCCCGAGCTGACTCAACGTCATTCCGCACAACGGCGCGGCAACGAAGCTAGAGACCTCGACGACGGTGAGATCGGCCAACGGGGTGGTCACTGCGGCCCAACCCGCTCGAAGACCGCGGCCAGGCCCTGCCCGCCGCCGATGCACATGGTTTCCAGCCCGTAACGCGCGTTGCGCCGATTCAGTTCGCGGGCCAGCGTGGCCAACATTCTGCCGCCGGTCGCGCCAACCGGATGGCCCAGTGAGATTCCCGAGCCATGGACGTTCGTCCGCTCCCGGTCGGCGGCGCCGAAGCCCCACTCCCGCATCACAGCCAGCGCCTGGGCGGCGAACGCCTCGTTGAGTTCGATGAGGTCGATGTCGCTCAGTTGCAGACCCGCCTTGGCCAGGGCGAGCTCGGTGGCAGGTACCGGGCCGATTCCCATCACGTTGGGTGGCACGGCCGCGACGCCCCAGGACACCAGCCGGACCAGCGGAGTGAGGCCGAGTTCGGCGGCCCTCTCCGGGGTGGTCACCAGACACATGGAGGCCGCGTCGTTTTGACCGCTGGCATTTCCCGCGGTCACCGTCGCTTCTGGATCATCCTTGAGCAGAACGGGTTTGAGCTTGCTCAGCGATTCCACTGTGGTGTCGGCGCGCGGGTGCTCGTCGGTGTCGATCAGCTCCTCGCCCCGGCGGCCGCGCACCGTAACCGGAATGATTTCGTCGGCCAGAATGCCGTCCTTCTGCGCGGCCACCGCACGCTGGTGCGACGCCACCGCAAGTTCGTCCTGCTCCTGACGCGAGATGCTGTACTGCCGTCGCAGATTTTCCGCGGTCTCCAACATCCCGCCGGGCACCGGATAGTGGCGACCACCGGCGGTGGAGCGTCCGCGCGCCAATCCGTCGTGCACCTGTACGCCGCCGCGGCCACCGCCCCAGCGCATGTCGGTGGAGTAGAACGCGACGTTGCTCATGCTCTCCGCGCCGCCGGCGACGACGAGATCGTGGTCACCGGAAGTGATCTGGAGACTTGCCTGGATGACCGCCTGCAGACCCGATCCGCAGCGACGGTCTACCTGCATGCCGGGCACCGTCACCGGCAAGCCCGAATCGAGTGCGATCACGCGTCCGATCGCCGGCGCCTCGCTGTTGGGATAGCAGTGCCCAAGGATGACATCCTGTACCGCTTCGGGGGTGATTCCGGTGCGGTCGAGCAGTCCGGTGAGGGCTGCGACACCGAGGTCGACGGCCGTCTGCGACTTGAACATTCCCCCGTAGCGGCCGATCGGCGTCCGAACCGGCTCACAGATCACGGCCTCGCGGGTGCTCACAGGTGCCTCCCGCCGGTCACCTCGAGGACGGTTCCGGTCATGTATGACGACAGATCGGAGGCCAGGAACAATGCGACGTTGGCGACCTCTTCGGGCTCGCCGGCTCGTCCCATCGGTACCTCCGCGACTTTTGCGTCCCAAATCCGTTGCGGCATGGCCTCGGTCATCGCCGACCTGATCAGCCCGGGCTGGATTGCGTTGACCCGCACACCGAGGTGGGCGAGTTCCTTCGATGCCGCCTTGGTCATACCGACGATGCCGGCCTTGGCCGCCGAATAGTTGGTCTGGCCGACCATGCCGACCTTCCCGGAGATCGACGACATGTTCACGATCGTCCCGCGTTTGTTCTCCCGCATGATCGCCGCGGCTTTGCGCAAGCCGTTCCACGTTCCCTTCAGATGCACGGCGATCACCTGATCGAACTGTTCCTCGGTCATCTTGCGCATCGTCGCGTCGCGGGTGATTCCGGCGTTGTTGATCATGATGTCGAGCGCGCCGAACCGGTCGACGGCCGCGCCGACCAGTGCATCGACGTCATCCCCGGATGTCACATCGCAGCGCACCGCGATGGCGACCTCGTCGCCGCCGAGCTGCGCGGCCGCGGACTGCGTCGCCTCGAGATTCACGTCACCGAGCACTACCCGGGCGCCCTCATCAACGAACCGCTGCGCGATGGCCAAACCCAGCCCTTGGGCGCCACCGGTGATGACTGCGGTCTGACCGGTCAACAACGACACACGATCACCGTCCTTCTATTCAGGCCCCGAATGCGGGACATCATCGCACATCATATTTCATATATGATCGCGCCCAGACGACGTCGGCGGGGTCCCGCAGCAGCGCGTCAACCCGGAATCGCACCGCTCGAAAGGAGCGCTGATTCATGCCTAACGCGGTCGTCGACGACGACGACTTCCAGCAGATCCTCGCCCAGACCCGGCAGTTCGTCCGCACCGCCGTCGTCCCGCGGGAGCAGGAGATTCTGGCGACCGACCGGGTGCCAGACGATCTTCGGAACCAGGCCAAGGACATGGGGTTGTTCGGCTATGCCATCCCGCAGGAATGGGGTGGACTCGGGCTCGACATCACCCAAGACGTCGAGATGGCGATGGAGTTGGGCTACACCTCGCTGGCGCTCCGGTCGATGTTCGGCACCAACAACGGCATCGCCGGTCAGGTGTTGGTCGGGTTCGGCACCGACGAGCAGAAGGCCACCTGGCTGGAGTCGCTGGCATCGGGAAAGGTCGCCTCATTCGCGCTGACCGAACCGGGGGCGGGGTCGAACCCGGCGGGATTGCGCACCAAGGCTATTCGCGATGGCGCAGAAGGCGATTGGGTGATCACCGGCGAGAAGCGATTCATCACCAACGCGCCGGTTGCCGACCTGTTCGTGGTCTTCGCGCGGACCCGTCCCGCCGATGACGCCGGACCGGGCATCGCCGTGTTCCTGGTTCCTGCCGACTCCCCCGGAGTCGAGGTCGGAACCAAGGACGCCAAGATGGGACAGGAAGGTGCCTGGACCGCAGACGTGCGCTTCACCGACGTCCGCGTCCCGGCCGGGGCACTGGTCGGCGGCAGCGAGGACATCGGGTACCGCGCGGCGATGACCTCGCTGGCGCGCGGGCGGATTCACATCGCCGCGCTGGCCGTCGGAGCCGCTCAGCGCGCGCTGGACGAATCCGTCAACTACGCGGCGACGGCCACCCAGGGCGGCACACCGATCGGGAACTTCCAACTGGTGCAGGCGATGCTCGCCGACCAGCAGACCGGGGTGATGGCCGGTCGCGCGCTCGTCCGTGACGCCGCCCGGCTGTGGCTCACCGAACAGGACCGACGCATCGCCCCGTCGGCGGCCAAGGTGTTCTGCACCGAGATGGCCGGCAAGGTAGCCGATCTCGCCGTGCAGATCCACGGCGGCAGCGGATACATGCGCGAGGTGCCGGTCGAACGCATCTACCGCGACGTGCGCTTGCTGCGACTCTACGAGGGCACCAGCGAGATTCAGCGGCTGATCATCGGTTCGAACCTGGTCAAGGCGGCACAGCGCAAGCAGTGACGTAATATCGTCCCCGTTACAGTGGCCTTTACGATACGGAGCGCACATGGCTGGCCGGCTGACGGACAAGGTCGCATTCATCACCGGAGCGGCACGCGGCCAGGGCCGCGCGCACGCCGTCCGGATGGCCCGCGAAGGCGCCGACATCATCGCGGTCGACATCGCGGGCAAGCTTCCATCCTGCGTGCCTTACGACTCGGCAACTCCGGAAGATCTTGCCGAAACCGTTCGGCTCGTCGAAGCCAGCGGCCGCCGAATCATCGCCTCTGCGATCGACGTTCGTGATTTTGATGGTCTGCGGGACGCGGTGAGCACCGCGTGGCCACGCTCGGGCGGCTGGACGTCATCGTCGCCAATGCCGGCATCACGGCTCCGCAGATCTGGAACGAGATCACTCCCGAATCGTTCCGCGACGTGATGGACGTCAACGTCACCGGAGTGTGGAACACGGTGATGGCCGGAGCGCAGCAGATCATCGACGGCGGTCGCGGCGGGTCGATCATTCTGATCAGCTCCGCAGCCGGCATCAAGATGCAGCCGTTCATGGTGCACTACACCGCCAGCAAGCACGCCGTGACCGGCATGGCTCGCGCGTTCGCCGCCGAACTGGGCAGGCATTCGATCCGGGTCAACAGCGTGCACCCCGGGCCGGTCAACACCGCGATGGGAAGCGGCGACATGGTCGCCGCTGTAGCCGGTGCCAACGAGACCATTCCGCACATGGCGAACGTCCTCACCCCGTTTCTGCCGAATTGGGTTGCCGAGCCCGAAGATATCGCCGACGCGGTGTGCTGGCTGGCCAGCGACGAATCGCGAAACGTCACCGCGGCGGCGATTCCGGTCGATCAGGGTTCGACGCAGTACTGATTCGGATCACGCGATCAGGTCGATCGTGCCGAGGTCGCGGATTGCCTGGCAGCCGCGGGCCAACATGGTGAGCACCATGTCGTCACCGCGGTCGGTGGCAGTGGCGAACGCGAATCCCAACGCCGAGATCAACAGAGCCTGGATCATGCCGAGTCGGTAATCACGCCAACAGGTTTCGCGGTCGTAGCCGGTGACGCCGTAGTCGGCAAGGGCTCGGTGGTATTCGTCGACAAGGTCGTGTTCGATCGATGCACGCAGCTCTGGCTTGAGGCTGGTCGCGGTGAAGTACGCGAGATCGCGCGCGGGCAGGCCTACTCCGAGCGTCTGCCAATCCACCACCGTCACGCCGGCGGCATCGGGAGAGAACAACAAATTGTCGAGCCGGTAGTCGCCGTGCAACAGCGCGAACCGGTCCCGCTCGGCGAGCAACCAGGGCGTCACCAAACCCATTGCAGTGGTGAAGGTTTCCCGATCGGCCGCGCTCATTCGGTCACCGAGCTTGTCCAACGTGATCTCGGCACTCATGCGCGCCACCTCGCCCAGACCGCCGGCCGACGCTTCGTCCGGTCGGGCGAAGGCGATCCCGGGGAAGTCCAGCCAGATGGGATCACACCAACTGGGCCCGTGCAGTCCGGCTAATGCCGTCACGACCAGTCGCGCTTCGCGCTCACCGCAGCCTGCGATCTGATCGCCTTGCACAGCCGGAGCCTGATCGGCCAGCAGCAGCGCGTAGTCCAGCGCGTCCTCGCTGATCTCGCAATAGAAACACTGCGGGATGGGCACCCGCACCCGATCGGCCACCCCGGTGTAGAACGCGCACTCGCTGCGGTAGCCGATGGTCACCCGGTCACGCACGGTGTCGTCCTGCGCGGGCAGTTTGATCACGAAGGTGTCGGGCAGGCTGCCCGCATCACCGGCGTACGTCGCCGAGACCCGATACGTCGCTCCGGTCTGCCCGGTACCGATGGCGGTCACGTCGACGTCGGACAACCGCACAGTTGTGCCGCGATTGCTCAGGACGGTGGAGAGCCACTCGACGGTGATGTCGTCGGGATATCGGGGAATGGGCATTGGGATCCTCGCCCCTTTCGCTGGCTCGACGAATGACAACTGTAAGTCATACGGCATACGTTGCGTCCATCGTCTCACCGCACGCAAATGCCCGAATACCCCCCGTCGCGCGTCTGGCCCGTCCTAAGATCGCTCCACTTATCTCGCTGCAGGGGTGATCACCATGAAGATGAATGCCGCGGTTCTGTGGGAGTTCAACGCGGAATGGAGCGTCGAGGACGTGGACCTTGACGGCCCGCAGGACGGCGAGGTCCTGGTGTCGTTCGAGGCCGCCGGGCTCTGCCACTCAGATCATCATGTCCGCACCGGCGACCTTCCCGTTCCGCTGCCGATCGTCGGTGGGCACGAGGGGGCTGGCGTCGTGCAAGAGGTCGGCCCCGGCGTGCGGGACGTGAAGGCCGGCGACCATGTCGTGGCGTCTTTCCTTCCGGCGTGCGGGCGCTGCCGTTGGTGTGCAAGCGGCCATCAGAATCTGTGCGACCAGGGCGCGATGCTACTGAGCGGCGCCCAGCTCGATGGGACTTATCGACGCCGGTTCCGGGACCGCGATGTGGGCGCCGCATGCTTCTTGGGCACTTTCGCCCAGTACGGCACCGTGCCGGACAGCTCGATCGTCAAGATCGACGATGACCTTCCGCTCTCGCGTGCCTGCCTGCTTGGCTGCGGGGTCACCACCGGGTGGGGATCAGCGGTCAACACCGCCAAGGTGAGCCCGGGCGACACCGTCGTGGTGATCGGCTGCGGCGGCATCGGTAGCGGCGCCATCCAGGGTGCGCGGCTGGCCGGGGCGGAAAAGATTGTGGTGGTTGATATCGCAGATAGCAAACGGGACAAGGCCTTTGTAGTTCGGAGCAACTCATTTCGCCACTTCTATGGCTGAGGCCACCGCTTTGGTCGGCGACTTGACGCATGGTGTGATGGCCGACTCGGCCGTGCTGACTGTTGGGGTTGCCGAGGGCCACATGATCGGTGAGGCGCTGGAGATCGTCCGCAAGGGCGGGGCCGTGGTGCTGACGGCGCTGGCATCGATCACCGACGTGACGCCGACCCTCCCGATGGCGATGTTCACGCTGTTTCAAAAACGGCTGCTGGGCAGTCTTTACGGCGAGGCCAACCCGCGCGCCGACATTCATCGACTGCTGAGCCTCTACCGCGAGGGCAAGCTTTTGCTCGACGAGACGGTGACCGCCGAGTATAAACTCAACGACATCAACGAGGCCTACGACGATATGCTGGCGGGCCGCAACATTCGCGGCGTCATCATCCACGACCATTGAGTCGCATGGCCCGGCGCCCACCACGGGCGAGGGCAATAAAGACGAAGTCATCCCACGCGGGCTCGGCATTGCAACAATGCTCGTACGTCGCTGCCGTCCGACAGCGTCAACGCGACCCGACGGGCGGTATCTGCGGTGAAGCGGCTCAACGGCATGGACGCGCTGCTGCTCTACAGCGAGACGCCGAACCTACATACTCATACTTTGAAGATTGCGATCGTCGATGCGACCGACTATCCCGGTGAATTCAACTACGAGGTGTTTCGTCGCACGTTCATCGGGCGGCTACACCTGCTCGACCCGTTGCGCTACCGATTGGTCGAGATTCCATGGCGGCTGCATCACCCGATGTGGCTGGAAGATTGCGATGTCGATCTTGATTACCACCTGCGGCGAACGCACGTGCCGGCACCTGGCGGCCGGCGAGAACTAGACCAGATCGTCGGCGACATCGCCAGTACCCCGCTGGACCGACGCCGTCCACTGTGGGAGTTTTACTTCGCCGAAGGCATGGCGGACCACAAGTTCGCGCTCATCGGCAAGATTCACCATGCGTTGGCTGACGGCGTGGCATCGGCGAATCTGCTTGCCAAGGCTATGGATTCGAATGGGCAATCGCACGGCGGCCTCGCCGAGCGTCACTGACTGCGTGCCACCAACAAAAAGCGAACTCCTGCGCGCGGCCCGGCGGGATCACGTACAGCAAGTTGCCGCGCTACCCGGAGTGATCAAAGATGCAGCTTCGGGATTTCGGCGCATCCGCCGGCGTTCGCGACAACGCGTCGAGCAACCAGACCTGGCCGGACCGTTGCAGGCGCCGCCGTCGTTCATCAATCACGTGATCCCGCCGGCAAGAACATTCGCGACCACGACACTGTCCCTCGCTCAGGTGAAAGAAACAGCAAAGCGCCTCGAAGTCACGCTCAACGTCGTCGTGCTGGCGATCACAGCAGGTGCTTTACGGGAGCTCTTACTCGGTTACGACGGCAGGGCCGATCGTCCGCTCGTCGCGTCAATCTTGGCCAGCACCGACAAATCACCGAACCGGATCACCGGCAACGAGCTGAGCGGAATGGCCGTCTCGATTCCCGTCCACATCGACGATGTTGCCGAGCGGGTGCGGCTGACTTCGGTGGCCGATGCGATTGCCAAGGAAGACCACGAACTGCTTCGGCCCTGATACGTATGGCAGGTTGGTCGCATACCTTCCGCCCATCGCCGCTCCCCCGGTGTTTCAATGGTTGTCAAAACGAAGCAGCCGCAACAGAATATTCAATCTCCCGATCTCCAACGTTCCAGGACCTCGCGAGCGCGGCAGCTTCGGCGGCGCGCCGGTCAGTGAGATCTACTCGGCTGGACCACTTCCACCCGGATGCGGCATCAACATCACGGTGTGGAGCTATGTCGATCAGCTCAACATATCGGTGATCGCCGATGATCGGACGCTCCACGATACCCACGAGATGACCGATGCGATGTTCCACTCGTTCAGTGAAATCCGCGGCGCGTCAGGGCTTTCCGAGGAATTGATCGAGGTTCGCTCAGCTATGCCCCGAGCTAGCGCCGTCTAACCAAGCACTGGCAGCCGGCGCTGCTTAGCCAACCGGTCAAGGGCGGTCTGCATCACCGATCGAACATGAGCATCGACCTGCTCGACGTCAGGGTTCTCGCCGAACTGAGCGAAAAGGTCGATCGGCTTCAACACCTGCGTGACGATTTTCGTTGGCAGCGGGACGTTTATCGGGACGAGCATGCTGAGCCCGAACGGGAAGCCTATGGTCAACGGCAGGATGTCGGAACGCAGCCGACCCAGGCCGAGTCGTTTTGCCAGCCAGGTTCCCCGATTCAGAAACAACTGGCTCTCTTGACCGCCGATCGACACCGCAGGCACGATCGGCACTTTGGCCTCGATCGCGGTCTTGACATAGCCCACGCGACCGTTGAAGTCGATGACATTCTGGGCCAGGGTTGGTCGGTAGGCGTCGTAAATCCCGCCTGGAAAGTTCAAGACGACGCCGCCCGATCGCAGTGCCGCAACGGCGTTCTTTTTGCCGGCGTGGATCAGACCGACACGGGTCACCCAGTCAGACAACGGTCCCAAGAAAAGCCCGTCATGGCCGAGGGTGTAGAGCGGGCGTTGGTAGCCAAACTCGTTGTAAAAGCCCGAGGCGAAGATCAGCACATCAGGGGTAAGCATTCCACCAGAATGGTTGGAAACCACCAGTCCCCCACCCGTGCGGGGGAATGATTCCAAGCCTCGCACCTCGGGCCGAAACCAACGATTGGCCAGCGGCGTAGCCGCATCGATCAATCGTCTGGTGAGGCCGGGGTTCCAGCCAGCGGAATCGTCACTGCCGATCTCGTCTGCTGTCATATAAGGTTGCAATCTAGAGCTGAACAAAAGTTAGGTCAAGTAGGGAGATCTAACATCGTTGGCGCAACACTGACAACCCCGGCCCATCGAGCTTCTCGAGTAGTGCGGCGCGGCCGCAGACACTCATCATCAACGCGGCGACCGGCCCACTGATCTCGGCTCCCTCCCGCCATGTCCGGTTGACGTCGGTCGCTGAAAGCCGGATTCGACGAAGCCTCCCGAACGGGAGGAAACCAATCGGCCAGCGGCCCGCGAGGAAATCCATCGCCAGTGCCGTTAGTTGGACGTCAGGCTCGGCCGAGAATGCGCCCGACCGCGGCCCAGGCTTCCCCGCCGAATCGCCATCTGAAGAAAACCGGACATGCCATCGTCCACGGTGCTCACCACGTGCGCAGCTACCGTCTTGACATTCCAGCCCAGACACAGGCTCGGCGTCGCCAGCTGCGCTTCGTCGAGTTCGTTGAGCAGATTCGCAAGCTGACGTCGCTCTTCGGCGACAGCGGCAAACACAAACTGATGATCGATGAGTGCCCCTCCTGCAGCGGCTCGGAAAAGCGTGACGACCACATACTGCAATTGGACCATATATTTGGTTCACAGTCGCACCAGGTGACCCAGGGAGATGTGATGGAAGCGCAACCTCGCGCCCTAATCTTGCTCACTTGACGGCGTCCAGATTTGGGTGGATTCGGCGCGGCCCCGTAGGACGGTCTCACCGCACGGGGCCCAATGCCCGCGCTCGGCTGTGTCGGCGCGCTCGATTGCGGCAGCCGAACACCCGATCCGTTGGTCCAGCGTTTTGGCGAAGTCGGCCAGCCGCGCCGCCTCGTTGACCGCATCGCCGACAACGGTGTATTCGTAACGCTTTTCGGCGCCGATGTTTCCGGCGAACACCGGCCCTGCCGATACGCCGATCCCGAAGTCGACCATCGGTAGCCGACGCAGTTGATCGCGTAGCCTGCGGGCGGTCGCCAACGCCGCCGATGCCGCTCCGTCCAAAGCCAGCGGGGCCCCGAAGACCGCCAGCGCGGCGTCACCCTGGAATTTGTTGATCAGCCCGTGGTGGTCGTCCACGGCGCTGACGACGATGCGGAAAAAGTCGTTGAGTACCTGAGCCACCTCTTGCGGCGGCCTACTCGCCGTCAAGGTCGTCGAGCCGACCAGGTCGATGAAAAGGATTGCCGCCTCTCGGACATCACCGGACAGTAAGGTGCCCTCTTCGATCGCACGGCGGGCCACATCGGCTCCCGACATGGCGGCCGAACAGGTCCCGTAACCGATCGCGTTCGCCGATTCCGGCGACCATGCGATTGAATCCGTGCTGTAGGCGGCCGATTTCAGACTTTTCGTAGACGCCGACGAAGGTGTCGATCCTGCCTCGCTCGACCTTCGCCATCGCGTCGACGACCTCGCGAACCGGATCCGATATCGAACGGGAAGTCATGATCATCACCGGAAGCCCAATCAGAATCGCGACAAGCGTCACCACCAGAATGGGCATCTCGACCGACCCGGTCTTCTGAATGATCCAGCCGTTCGAGCGACTCAACACCAGGCCGGCGATCGCCAAGGATGGCAGACCGCTTCCCAGTAGCCACATGCCCACAAGTCGGGTGAGCACGCTGGGCGCGACCACCAGGCCTTCGGTACCCTGCGTGGCCGCCAACATGATTGGCCGTAGGGATCGCTGGGTGAGCAACAGGCTGAGGCTTGACGCCGCGCTCCCTCCGAAGACGACCGCCAGCAGAGTCGGGATCCAAAGGGCCGCAAGGCCGTCGAGATTCAGCACCAGGTAGGTGATGCCGCTGACCGCCCACACCACTGCCAGGATCATCGACTGCCGCGCGAGCAGGCGCATGGCCGATCGCCGCTGCTCGGAATTCGGTTGTTGTTGAGTAACGAACCACCGCAGCACCGGAACGAGATTCGCGATACCGCCGGCCGCGACGGCAACGGTCCCGAGCACGACGATGACCGTCGCGGTGATCAGGCTGGTCGGCGCGAAATACGCCCTGGCGTCACCGGCGAACTGACCGTGCAGCGGGATGACGATCGCAGCGGCATCGGCGGTGCCGATCAGGTGACCGCAGGCGAGACCGGCCGCATAGCGGAACGCCATCTTGCGGCCGGTCGCCCGCTGTGCTTGTCCGGCGTCGGTCACGGGACAAAGGTAGCCCGCTGACAGGCTGAATTGCCGCAGGTGCGTCAGCCCGCGGGGTATCCCACGGATTTGACCTCGGTGTACTGGTCGAAACCGGCCACACCGTTCTGGCGGCCGACGCCGCTGTCCTTGTATCCACCGAACGGCGTATCGGCGCCGTAGGGTGCGCCGCCGTTGACGCCGATGAAGCCGGCCTTGATCCGACGAGCCACGGCCAGCGAATGCTCCAGCGAGCCCGACATCACGTTGCCGGCCAGACCGTATGGGCTGTCGTTGGCGATCCGGATCGCATCTTCTTCGTCGTCGAACGGGATGACCGACAGCACCGGACCGAAGATCTCTTCCTGGGCGATGGTCATCTTGTTGTCGACATCGGTGAAAAGCGTTGGCCGGACGAAATATCCCTTGTCGAAACCGGTTTCCGCACCGGGCCCGCCGACCAGCGCGGTGGCACCTTCCTCGACGCCCTTCTTGATGTAGCCCGTTACCCGGTCGAACTGTCGCTGCGAAATCACCGGCCCACACAGGGTGCCGGGGTCCTGCGGGTCTCCGCAGGTGACGTTCTCGTAGATGCTCTTCAGGATCGCCACACCCTCCTCGTAGCGAGACCGCGGCAGCAGCATCCGGGTCGGGTTGGCGCAACCCTGCCCCGCGTGCATACACGGGGCGATGCCGATCGCGCAGGCCAACCCGAAGTCGGCGTCCTCCAAGACAATGGTGGCCGACTTGCCGCCGAGTTCGAGGAACAGCCGCTTCATGGTGGCCGCGCCTTTTTCCATGATCCGCTTGCCGACCACCGTCGACCCGGTGAACGAGATCAGGTCGACCTTGGGCGACAGCGTAAGCTCCTCGCCCACAAAGTGATCCGACGCGGTGACGACGTTGACGACACCGGCGGGGATATCGGTCTTTTCGGCGATGAGCCGACCCAGCCGAGTCGCGTTGAACGGAGTGTTCGGCGCCGGCTTGAGCACGACGGTGTTGCCGGTGCCCAGCGCCTGCCCCAGCTTGTTGATCGTCACCTCGAACGGGAAGTTCCACGGCACGATCGCACCGACCACGCCCACCGGCTCCCGCCAGACCTTGATGGAGGTGTTCGCGCCGGTGAGGCTGATCACCCGGTCGCCGAGATCGGTTTCCCAGGCGTACTCGTCGATCAGCCTGGCCGGGTACTTCAGTCCGTCGGCCAGCGGGGCGTCCAGCTGTGGGCCGAATGTGATGGCCCGGGGGGAGCCAACTTCGAGGATGAGCTCCTCGCGCAGCTCCTCTTTCTCCGATTCGATCGCGTCGTGCAGCTGCAACAGGCAGCGCTTGCGCAGCTCTTTGTTGGTCGACCAGTCGGTCTCGTCGAAGGCCCGCCGGGCGGCGTCGATGGCCCGGTGCATGTCCTCTTTCGACGCGTCGGCGACTTCCCCGAGCGACTCCTCGGTGGCCGGGTTGATGTTGGTGAAGGTGCCGGCCTGGCCGTCGACCAACTTGCCGTCGATCATCATCTTCGGCTCGAAGCGGACCTTTACAGTGTCAGTCATGTTTGTTGCGCTTTCGTAGTTGGGACGCTGAGCAGAGCGCCGGACGCACGATACTATGGGAAGCCTTACCGGAAGATAGCCGGTTGGCAACCCTCCGACGGAGTTCGACCCATCATCGATGTTGTTGACCAAATATCTGTTCCACCGTAGAGTTCGCCATTGCCCGTAGTCAATCGCCCCGAAGCCAACAGGAAACGTGGATTTCTCATACCCGCCAGAGGTGGAACAGGTCCGCAAGGAGTTGCGCGCGTGGCTGGCCGCGAACCTGACCGACGACGTCATCGCCGCGAACCGCGGGCGAGGTAGGGACGAAGCGGCATTTCAGACCCTTCGGGCATGGAACGCGACGATGGCCGACGCCGGCTGGGCCGCGGTCTCCTGGCCGCAGGAGTATGGCGGCCGCGGGGCGGGCGTCCTCGAGCAGCTGGTCTGCGCCGAGGAGACCACCCGCGCACGGGTGCCGGTCCACCTCAATGTGATCGGGATGAACAACATCGCTCCGGCGATCATGCAGCACGGGACCGAGACGCAGAAGCGCACGCTGCTCCCCCGGATGATGCGCGCCGACGACATCTGGTGTCAGGGAATGTCGGAACCCGAAGCCGGCTCCGATCTCGCCTCGCTGCGCACCCGCGCGGTGCGCGACGGCGACCACTTCGTCGTCAACGGCCAGAAGATCTGGACCTCACTGGGGCACCGGGCCAAGTGGTGCCAGCTGTATGTGCGCACCGACCCGGACGCGCCGAAGCACAAGGGCATCTCATGCCTGATTCTCGACATGTCGTTGCCGGGCATCGAAGTTCGGCCGCTTGTCACGCTGAGCGGCGACGCGGATTTCGCGGAAGTGTTCTTCAACGACGTGCGGGTACCTGCGGATGCCCTGCTCGGTCCCGAGAACGGCGGCTGGCAGATCGCCACCACGACGCTGAGTCACGAACGGGCCGGGGCCGCACGGCTCTACACCGAGATGCAGGTGCGGCTGGCGGAATTGGTCACCGATCTCGCGGACGTACAGATCGGCAACCGGCCCGTGCTCGAGGACCCGACGACGCTGCGACGTCTGGGCGAAATCGCTTTGCGCATCAAATATCTCGAGGTGCTGTGCCAGCGGTCGATCTCCGCGATCCTGCACGGCGGCGACGCGTTCGGGTCGGCAAGTCTCGCCAAGACGATCTGGGGTGAGGTCGGGCAGAGTATCGCCGCGTTGGCCTTCGACCTGCTCGGAACGCACCCCGACGGCCGCCGCTGGGCCGACTACCGCTTGACGTCGCGCTCGCTGACCATCGCCGGCGGGACGACGCAGATCAACAAGAACATCACCGCCCAACGCGTTCTGGGGTTGCCGCGCTCATGAATTTAGAGCTGACCGACGAGCAGGTCGCGCTGCGCGACACCGTGCGAAGCTTTCTCGCCGAAAAGGCCTCCATCGCTGAGCATGTCCGCCCGATGCTCGACGACGCGACCGGTACCACCGAGGCGGTCTGGCGGGGTCTCGCCGACTTGGGCACCACCGGCCTGCTCGTGCCATCGGAATACGACGGCGCCGGCATGACGATGGTCGAGGCCGGCATCGTGCTCGAAGAACTCGGCGCCGGGCTACATCCCGGGCCGTGGCTGTCCACTGCCGTCGCCGCGACCCGCGCGCTGACGCGATTCGAGGTGGACGCCAGCGTGGCGGCCCCGACTTTTCACCGGGATCGCGAACGGTTCCACGACCGTCGCGGTGGGCCCGCTGGACGGTGACCGCCCGAGCGCGGTCGAAAGCGGCGACGGCGTCGTGCTGCGCGGCGAGATCGACCGCGTGTGGGATGTCGTCGCCGCCGACCTGATCCTCGTGCTTGGCCGACGATCGAGACGGCACAGGCCTTTTCGCGGTCCAGACGTCGGCACGCGGCATCGACATCACCCCGCAGACCGGAATCGACCAGACCCGCAAGCGATTTCGTCGTACGGCTCGATGAGACGCCCGCCCAACGTCTGAGTGCCGCGCGTCTGCCGACTCCGTCGAGGCCCTGGTCGATGACGTGACGATCGCCTGGGCCGCTGACGCGCTCGGTGCGGCACGGGCAATCCTGAACCTCGTCGTCGAATACGCCAAAGTACGGCGCCAATTCGGCCAGCCGATCGGCGCGTTCCAGGCGGTCCAGCACCTGTGCGTCGACATGTACGAGACAGTCGAGCTCGCCCGCAGCGGCGTGATCCACGCCTTATGGGCCGCCGACGCAGGAAGTCGCGCGGAACGACATTCGGCAGCGCTGCGCACCAAGGCGTTCGCCGGCCGGCTCGCCGCCGTCGGCGATAACGGCCATCCAGGTCTTCGGCGGTATCGGCTACACCTGGGAGCACGACGCCCACCTGTACCTCAAGCGCCTGCTGAGCTGGAGCGCGTTTCTCGACGGATCGGACCAGCTGCCTCGTGCAGCTTGGTGCCGCAGTTCGCCGAGTCCGTACTTCACTGACCATCACGTCCGCTTCGGTGCCGCGCTCATACCGTTCAACCTGCACAGTTGACGCCGCCGCAACCTGGTAGCGTCAAACCAAATATTGGGTCAAGAATCTCGCAGGACCGGCCTGTGGAGGTGTCGTGGGGCTTCAGCAACCGTCCGAGGCTGGACCACTCCGAGCTCTGCACGCCTAGACTTGCCCGATGCCGATTCGTTGGTCCGGCCTGAGCGAGCCGGACGTTCTCGCATGACGCCGCGGGGACGGGGCGCCGCAAAACGCGTCCCCGACTTGGCAAACGACCGCGGGGGCGCCTACGACGACGGCACTCGTCGGACCGAAATCCTGCAAACCGCCGCGTCGTTGATTGCCTCCTCGGGCTTGCGCACGTCTCTGCAAGAGATCGCCGACGCAGCCGGCATCTTGCCGGGAAGCCTGTATCACCACTTCGAATCGAAGGAGGCGATCCTCGTCGAGTTGGTCCGGCGGTATTACGCCGACCTGGATCGCATCGGCGAAATCGCCCACGAGAAATTGGACCAGGCCGACCCGCGCTCGGTCGCCGACAAGATCGTCGAATTGGGATCCGCGATCGCGCGCTGCGCCGTGCAGCACCGCGCCGCTCTGCAGATGTCGTTTTACGAAGCCCCGAGCGCGAATCCGGAACTCGTCGAGCTCCTCCAAAACCCGCCGACGGCCGTGCAGCAGGCGATGCTGCAAACGCTGCGCGCGGGCAGGTGGAGCGGCTTCATCAGATCCGACATCGACCTGCCCACGCTGGCCGACCGGATCTGCCAGACCATGATGCATGTCGGACTCGACATCATCAGGCACACCGGCGCTGCCGATCAGACCGCGGTTGTCATGTGCCGCATCATGTTGCACGGTCTGGCCAGTCGGTCGCACAGCGATCGGGAACTGAACAGCTCCAGTGCCTTCGCCGCGGCCGAGGAGGCGATCAAGACCTGGGCCGACGAGAGCGAGTCCGACGGCAACGACAAAGCCGCGCACGTTCGCGCAGTGGCACGAGCCGAGTTCGGCAGAAAAGGCTACGAGGTCACCACGATTCGCGACATCGCCGCCGCCGCAGACCTGGGCACCGGAACGGTCTATCGGCTGATCGGGTCGAAAGACGAACTGCTCGCCTCGATCATGGAGTCGTTCGGCAAAAAAGCCGGCGGTGGCTTCGCCAGCGTTCTGCGCACGGATGCCACGCCGGTGGAGAAGCTGGACGCACTCAGCTGGGTCAACATCAATGCGTTGGATCAGTTCCCTGACGAGTGGAAGATCCAACTCGCCTGGATGCGCCAATCACCACCCGACACACCCAACCCCGGCTTGGCGTTCACCATGCGCTTGCGACAGCTCAGAGCGCTGTTGTCGGAAGGGATCGAGTCGGGCGACATCCGTATTGAGGATGCGCCGTCGCTGTCGATGCTGGCGCGCTACGTCATGGACGTGCTCTGGGTGCCGGAGAACATCGTGCGCGCGCAGGGCAAGCATGCGGCGCTGGTCAATGCCCGCGACACCCTGGTGCGCGGCGCCGCCGAGCGTGACACATCCGCGTCAATCTGACAACCAAGATTTCGAATACGCACCGGTAGGCGCACCGGTCCACGCATACTTGCGGGGTGCGCGCTGACGGATTCCGTGTCATGGACTTCGCTTTCGCGCCATTGACATATCGAGTGTTCCACGATCGCGGTACGCTCCGACCTGGTAACCCCGTTCTTGTACCAAATATCTGTTCCACGTAAAGTACTCGCGAGCCTTACTGTTGGCGTCCCAAGAGAGGAATGAAATGACTGGTATCGAGCAGTTCCGCTACGACGGCAAGCGGGCGTTGGTAGTCGGAGGTGCCACCGGCATGGGCGCCGCTGCGGCCAAGATCGTCGGTGACCTTGGCGCCGAGGTCATCAACCTGGATTACGCGCCAGTCGACGTCCGGACTCGGCCGCGGAATCCAGGTCGACCTTCGTGACCCGGCATCGATCGACAGCGCACTCGAGCAGGTCGGCGGACCCGTCGACGCAGTGTTCTCCGCCGCCGGCATTGCCGACGGCCCGGACCTGATGAAGATCAACTTCATCGGTCACCGCCACGTGATCGACAAGGCTGATCAGCAACGGCCAACTGGGCCGCGGCTCGGCCATCTGCTTCATCTCCTCGGTGGCCGGCATCGGATGGGAGACCGACCTGCCACGGCTTCAGGAATTCTTGGCCACGCCCGACTTCGAGTCCGCCGACGCCTGGGTCAAAGCCCACGAGGCGGACAACTTCGGCCATTACGGCACCAGCAAGCAGGCGATCAACGCCTACGTAGCGACGCACGCATTCCCGTTCCTGGCCAAGGGCATCCGGATCAATGCGATCTGCCCGGGTCCGACCGACACTCCCCTCGCCCGGGCCAATGCCGACTTGTGGCTGTCGTTCGCGCAGGACTATCGCGAGGCCACCGGCACCGCGACGCACACGCCAGAGCAGATGGGCAACGTGATGGCGTTCCTTAACAGCGATGCGGCCGCCGGTATCAACGGCGTCACCCTGCTGGTCGACTACGGACACGTCAACTCGTCGAACACCGGGACGTTCGCCGCGGGCAAGCCGATCATCGACTTGCTCATGGGCCGGATCTCGCTGGGCTAGACGTTCGCGCACGTTTACTCCCGAGGACGCGCGCAGGCTGATAGAAAAAGCGTGCGAGACAAAACTGCGCGCGTTGGAGGTGCCCGGTGAGACGACGGCTTATCACCGCGGCGGTGAGCGCTTCATTGTTGGCGGCAGTCTGCTCGGGATGCTTCACCGACAACAGGGTGACGCAGAAGACCGCCCGAATCACCGTCGAGAACAAGACCCGCACCTCGCACGCTGTCTCCTGCAGCCAAGTTGACTGGTTGTTGACAGCGAACATCAGCGCTGCGCCGGCCAATGTTCGGGTGCTCCTCAAGCTGGACCCCGAGAAGCCCAACGTCGAATCGGTGCATTTCGACAACTTCGAGGGTTTCTCCGGCGTCTCCGACTCCGGACTCGGTCAGGCGAAGATCCGGTTCGCCAAGGGCACGTACACCATCACGGGGACGGCCGAAGGATCTCAGCTCAACGATCCACGCGTTTCCGTGACCGCACCGTTCACGATCGAAGTGGGTTGCTGAGCTGCTGTATTCGTCCAAACAGCGAATGTTCAGCAGCGGCTAGTCGGCATCCTCCTCGGGCGGCGGTTGAAACTCTTGCGCCGGGGGCGTGCTCTTCAGCCATGCTCTCAGCCGGAGAAGTGGGGCGACGACGACGCCGGTGGCCAGCAAGATCAGTAGGACGATAATTGCGGCGTTCACAATCTCAATGGTGACAGGTCGAGGTGAATTAAAGCGCGACCGCGTTCTGAATTTGACGCGGGTGATGCCAACTACCACTGTTACCGGTGTTGCAGGAGTTGCTCGAATTGCGCTCCGTCATAAATCGATAAATCCTCGTTTGCCCAGCTAGTGAGGCTGAATTCGGCAAGAACGCAATCAAGTTGCGTTTGAAATGCCTTTCGGTCGGCTATTTCAACCCTGCGTGTTCTCGACCTCGATCGCGAGTTCGCGCTCGGAAATCAGGCAACTACGAAGGAGCCCATCGTGAAGTTCACGACGACGACAATGAAGACGGCGATTGGTGCCGCGGGTATTGCCGCGGTGAGCCTCGCCACCGCAGGATCCGCTTCGGCCGCGCCCAACATTCAGGGATTCGGTGCCAGCGAGCCTCTTATCGACGGGCCGATGGTGACCAACTACACGGTTAGCAACCTGCAGCCCAGCAACGTTGCGATTCCCGGCTTCACTCCGAAGGGAACGCTGTACCAGGCAGACGTCACCGTCCGGTCGGACGGTGGGATCGTCACACCGCAGGTGCGAGACTTCAGCGCTCGCGGCCCCAACGGTCAGACCTACAAATTGATCGACAAGGTCGAGGTACCAAACGGCCTCAACCCGGCGCCGATCCCCCAGGGCAGTGAGTCGAAGGGGACGCTGTACTTCGATGCAACGGGCGCCCCGCCGAACGGAGTTGTCTACAACGACGGACTGCAGGACATCCTGATGTGGACGTCAAACATGCCGGGCACGTCGACGAATATGCCGGCAACCTCCCCGAACATGTCGGGCACGTCGCCGAACATGCCGGGAATGCCAGCACCTGGTGAGCCGAGCGGCACAGGCCCTGCGCCGGGCGCGTTGCCCGCACCGGCAACCAGCTAGCCCCGCTGCAAAGTGTCTCCCCCCGCCGCGACCGGCGAGGGGAGCTACTTTTGTTGATGCGTTAAACCTGCAGTGCGGCATTGCTTTACCATTGGCCTGGCTGAAATGCGCCGGGAGGTTGGGCGAGAGCTAACACGGTCCCCGTTCCAATAGGGCCCGCGCTGTCGAATAGAGTCGCGGTCCCGGCCCCCACACCGTCGTTTCCGTAGTAACTCTGCGCAGCCAGTCCGATGTACTCGCCTTCGGGCAATCGGCTAATCGCGACGGTGTAATCGGCATTGATGTACCGCAAGCCTGCTGTGCTCCAGTGCGTCAACGAACTGATGATGTCGCCGGCAAAGGCCGCGCGGGTGAACGGCGTAAGTGGGTGCCCTGCCACCATCGGGCGAAATATGCGCGTCCACGCGAACTTCTGCACACCAGGTTGCTCCCACTCCGGCGGAGGCATTCCTGCACTGCCGATGTCGGAGGTGGCGCTGTAGGTCCAGATGCCAAACGGCATCTCCGCTTCGAGCGGATCAGAGCTGGTTGGCAATGGAGGCATGGCCACCGGTGCGGACCACACCTGACCCTCGGGTTCGGCACTGCGCCGCAAAAACAGCGCGCTGGCTCGTGCAACAACTTGGCCGTTCTGCAGCAGCGCGGCATCGACAAGCTTGATACGACGGCCCTCGCGTTTAATCGAGGTCTCGATCGACACGGGTGCAATGGGCACCGGGCGCAGGAGATCAACCGTCAGCCGAGCCGGTTGAAGGTCGTCGTCGCTATGACGATCCATTGCCCAGCCCAGTAGCCCGCCGACGATCTGACCGCCCATCGTCTGGCCCCATGGCCCACCGGTCATGGTTCCGGGAACGTAAGAATCGCCGTCGGCGGTGAAGAATGCGTCCACCCGCTTATGTTAGGGAGCGGCGGATGTGCACAGACTTCCGCGCTCGGCGGCAGTTCGCGTATTGGTGCGGGCGGAGGGATTCGAACCCTCACGCTCTCTCGAGCACCGGCACCTAAAGCCGGCATGTCTGCCGTTCCATCACGCCCGCAAACCCCACGAGCGTACCGCTCCGCCCTGCTGTCGAGCTGGCCATGGCCCCTTGCCGTCAATACCCCGGAGTACTTTCTAGGGGTGTCCACTACACGTCGTCGGAGACTCGCACTGATCGTGCTGATGGTCTTCGCGGCGGGCGGCTGCCTGGCCTTGGGCTGGTGGCAGTGGACGAGGTTTCAATCGACGTCGGGCACTTTCCAGAATCTCGGATACGCCTTGCAGTGGCCGGCGTTCGCCGGATTCTGCGTCTACGCCTATCGCAAATTCGTCCGTTACGAGGAAGAGCCGCCAGAGCACCGAAACACCCACACCGTCAACGAGATACCGGACGGGCTGTTGCCTGAACGTCCCAAGGCCGCGCAACAGAATTCCGACGACCCAGCGCTCCGCGAGTACAACGCCTATCTGGCCGAACTGGCCAAGACGGACAACGACAACCATCCAAAGCAGAACAGGACAACCGCATGACCACAGCCGGCGAGAACATCCGCACTCCCCTGCTCGCCTACCGCGTGATGGCGTGGACGACGGGTCTGTGGCTTATCGCCCTGTGCTACGAGCTGGTGGTCCACTACATCGTCAAGGTGTCGAATCCGCCAACCTGGATCGGCATTGTGCACGGCTGGGTTTATTTCGCTTATGTACTGGCGGCTTTCAACCTTGCTGTCAAGGTCCGGTGGCCGATCGTGAAGACGATCGGCGTGCTCTTGGCCGGAACCATCCCACTGCTCGGGATCATTGTCGAGCATTTCCAGACCCGAAATGTGAAGGCGCAGTTCAATTTATGAGCTTGAACGCTCAGTGATCCAGCGCGCGTAAAGCTGGCAGTAGCAGCGCGAGCGCGCGACCGCGATGCGATGCCGCGTCTTTTTCCGCCGAAGTCAGCTGTGCCGCAGTGCGATCCTCGCCGTCCGGAATGAACACCGGGTCGTAGCCAAAGCCCGCATCGCCGCGCGGCTCGCGAGCGATCGCGCCGGGCCACTCGCCGCGGACGACGACCTCATCCGAACCGGAGACCAGTGCGCAGGCAGAGACGAAAGCCGCGCTACGACGCCCATCGGGCACGTCCCGCAGTTGCGCCAACAGCAACGCGGTGTTGCCGACGTCGTCGCCGTGCGTACCCGACCACCGCGCGGACAGCACGCCGGGCATGCCATTGAGCGCAGCCACTTCCAGACCCGAGTCGTCGGCGACGGTCGGCAATCCCGTCGCCGCGAAACCGTCGCGTGCCTTAGCCAGCGCGTTATCCTCAAACGTCGCACCGGTTTCCGGTGCTTCGTCGAATGGCGGCGCGTCGTCGAGCGACACCAGTGTCAGCCCCGACAGCGATGCCGCATCCAATACCCGGCGCAGCTCGGCCAGCTTCTTGGCGTTCCGGCTGGCGACCAGCAGGCGGGTCATATGGCGCCGCTCCTCAGCATCGCTGCGCTCTGCATCGTCGCCGGCGCGTCAGCTTCCGAACGCCTTCTGCGGCGTGTGGCCTTCGGGCAGCACACCTGGATAGGGCAAGGCCAACGCTTCGTTCTGCGCAACGAACAGCTTCTCGCAAGCCCCTTGCGCGGCGTCGAGCAATTTGTCGAGCGTCGATCGCGGGAAGGTGGCGCCTTCACCGGTGCCCTGCACTTCGACCAGCGTCCCGGTATCGGTGGCT
Organism: uncultured Actinomycetota bacterium; assembly: GCA_963733755.1. GTDB lineage: Bacteria > Actinomycetota > Actinomycetes > Mycobacteriales > Mycobacteriaceae > Mycobacterium. Next base: position 259,133 of record CAVTEZ010000028.1, on the reverse strand, counting down.
ACGACGTTCATGTCGACCTCGGCGCGGGAGTCTTCCTCGTAGGGCAGGTCGACCCGAACCCGGCCGTCCACGACGCCGACGCTGATTGCAGCGATCGCACAGGACAGCGGCCGCGGATCCGACAGCTTGCCGGCCGCCGAGAGATAAGTCACCGCATCGGCCAACGCGACGTACGCCCCGGTGACGGCCGCGGTCCGGGTACCGCCATCGGCTTGCAGCACGTCGCAGTCGATCGCGATGGTGTTTTCCCCCAACGCCGCCAGGTCGATGCAGGCGCGCAGCGACCTGCCGACCAGCCGGCTGATTTCTTGCGTGCGCCCGGATGGCCGGCCCTTCACGGATTCCCGGTCACTGCGAGTGTGGGTGGCCGACGGCAGCATCGCGTATTCGGCGGTGAGCCAACCCAAGCCTGATCCCTTACGCCAGCGGGGCACGCCCTCGGTGACGCTCGCCGTGCACAGGACTTTGGTCTGGCCGAATTCGATGACCACCGAACCCGCCGGGTGGGAGGTGAAGCCGCGGGTGATGACAACCGGTCGAAGCTCGTCGTCGAGGCGGCCGTCTTCTCGTTTTGACACGCCGCCACCATAGCCCGGCGACGATGCAGAGCGCGCAGCGCGACAAGGAGAAGCCGGGCATTCAGCCCTAGCGCGCAGTCAGCCGCTCAGGAGCCCCCGACGTTGAATGTCTCGCCGCACACCACCGCGTGCACCGGGCCGTCAAATTCCGCTTTGGCCTCGCTGATCACGTCCTCCCGCGAGGTCCACGGGGGGATGTGGGTCAACAACAACTCCCCCACCCCGGCCGCGGTCGCGATGCGCCCGGCCTCGGTACCGGACAGGTGCAGGTTGGGCGGGCGGTCAGGCGCATGCGTCCACGAAGCTTCACAGAGGAAGACGTCGGCATCGCGGGCCAAGTCGATGATGGTCTCGCAGTAGCCAGTGTCGCCGCTGTAGACGAACGACGCGCCGGCCGGATTGGTAATCCGCATGCCGTAGGACTCGGTCGGGTGGCACACCAGCCGCGGCACGACATTTAGCGCGCCAATTGTCACGACCTCACTGTCGACCCAGTGGTGCACGTCGAAAATGTCATAGCAGTCGTCGATCTCGCCACCGAACGGCGACGACGCCGCGCCGAGGCGCGACCAGGTGTCGCTTGGGCCGTACAGCAACGCCTTCCCTTTGGGCGGCGACGGATGGTAGCGGCGCCAGACGAACAACCCCGGCATGTCGAGGCAATGATCGGCGTGCAGGTGCGACAGCAACACGTGAACCGAACCCGGATCGGCGTGCCGCTGCAGCGCGCCGAGCACGCCTCCACCGAAGTCGATCACTAGGGGCGGCGTATCCGGTGCCCTCAGCAGATAACCCGATGCCGGCGAATCCGGGCCAACGACGCTCCCGGAGCAGCCCAGCACGGTGATTCGCACGGTCACTACTGTGCCATGCCCGGTACCACGATGGAGAAAACATCGCCGCATTGGGTGATCAGAATCATTCGCATACCTAGGAAACGTGGGTGTGACGAACGGGTTCAACGCCAGTGACCGCTGGGCCGAGAAATCGAGCCGCAAGTTTGGTGAATGCCTCGGGGTCGCCGGTGGCTTCGAACACCCGGGTGGCGGGCGGGGCGTCATGCGGTCGCAGCAAATCACGCTCGGTCAGTACGCGAAGCAGCTCTTTCGCGGTCTCCTCGGCGCTGGATACCAGCGTGACGGCTTCGCCCATTGCCAGCTGGATCAGCCCGGACAGCAGCGGATAGTGGGTGCAGCCCAGCACCAGCGTGTCGACATCGGCGCGCTGTAACGGCTCGAGGTAACCCTCGGCCAAGCCGAGCACCTGGCGGCCGCTGGTGATGCCGCGCTCGACGAAATCGACGAACCGCGGGCAGGCCACGGCGGTGATCTCGGTGTCGCGGGCGGCGGCGAAGGCGTCCTGGTAGGCGCCGGAGGCGACCGTGGCCTGGGTACCGATTACGCCGATGCGACCGTTACGAGTGGTGGCAACGGCCCGGCGGACCGCGGGCAGGATCACCTCGACCACCGGCACGTCATAGCGTTCGCGGGCATCGTGCAGGCAGGCCGACGATGCTGAGTTGCAGGCGATCACTAACGCCTTCACACCGCGGTCAACGAGCTCGTCACCGATGGCCAGGGCATGCGCGCGGATCTCGGGAATGGTGAGTGGACCGTAGGGGCCGTTGCCCGTGTCGCCGACATAGATGATGTCCTCGTCGGGCAACTGGTCGATGATCGCGCGCGCGACCGTCAACCCGCCCACGCCGGAGTCGAACACCCCGATGGGCGCCAGTGCGTTACTCATGTCAGCTCAATTATTGACCGGACCGCTACGGCCCTTTGCGGCGACGCTCGCGCGCTGCGCGTTCGGGTCTGGATAACAGGTACGCCGCGAGCACGCCGGCGATGCCGCCGCAGAGGTGGCCCTGCCAGGACACTCCTCCGCAGACGTTGAGCACCGGCACCGCACCCCACAGAACTCCGCCGTACACAACCAGCACCACCAGCCCGATGATGACCTGCCAGCCCGAGCGGGTGAAAAACCCGAAGACCAGCAGGAAGGTGAGCCAGCCAAAAATCAGGCCAGAGGCGCCGATGTGGTCGGTCTCGCCGCAGGGCGATCCCAGGTTGCCGATCAGCCAGGTGCCCAATCCGCCGACTATCCACACGATCGCGGTCGCCCAGAGGAATCGAGAGAGGCCGACCAAGGTGACCAGAAAACCCAGCACCAGCGCCGGGCCGGTGTTGGCCGCCAAGTGTGCCCAATTCGCGTGCAACAGCGGAGCGAAAAGAATTCCCCACAGGCCGTCGGTCTCCAGCGGTCGGATGCCGTTGTCATCAAGTCGGTGGCCGTTGAGCTGATCGAACGCCTCGATGACGTACAGCAAGACCACGAAGCTGATGATGGTGGCCCCGCCGACCAATGCCGGCGAACGCTTCTTCGGCTGCCTCGCCGGTGTGTAACTCTGGTTGGTCATCGCCGCAGCTGCCTTTCCACAGCAACCCCCACTTCGTCCAAGCTACCGGCGTGCTTCGAATGCGCCGGGCAACATGCCCCGGTAGGTCGGTATTCCTGCCACTGTTTCGGCGGCGATCACCGCCCCCACCACCGCGCGGGCCAGGCAGTCGGCAGCTGCCACGCCCACGGCGCTGGCCAGCGCGGTCTCTGGCGAAAACGCGGCAGGCACGTCGGCCGGCGGAGCCACCTCGATGGCGCCGGTCGCCAGCGCGAACACCGTGTCGCCGTCCACCGGGGTGTGTGCGGGCCGGATGCTGCGGGCAAGCCCGTCGTGAGCAGTGCTCGCGATGTGACGGCAGGCCGCCGGGCTCAGCGCGGCGTCAGTCGCGACGACCGCAATGGTGGTATTCAGCGAGCTCAGCGGGGATTCGAGTTCCGCGAGCGCGACGACTTGCTCGTCGGGCGGTGCGGCAAGGCCGAGCTCGTCGACCAGATAGCTCAGCCACGGCAAGCCGGTGCTCTGGTCGACCACGTTGCCGGCGGAGTTCACCACGACCAGCGCCGCGACGGTCACCCCGGATGGCAGCGTCGTCGACGCCGTGCCGATGCCACCCTTGAGAACGCCCGCGCACGCCCCCACCCCGGCACCGACCGTGCCGACGGCCACATCGGTTCCAGCCGTCCGGCACGCGTCATACCCGAACTCGGCAGTGGGCCGGTTGCTCCAGCCGCCCACGTCGAGATCGAAAATCACCGCAGCCGGCACGATCGGGACGACTCCACCCGCCATCGCGACACCGCGGTCGTGCTCCTCTAGCCAGCGCATCACCCCGTCAGCAGCGGACAACCCGAAGGCGCTGCCGCCGGCGACCAATACCGCGTCGACGTAGCGCACACTGTTGGCCGGGTCCAGCAGATCGGTTTCCCGGGTGCCGGGCGCCCCGCCCCGGACCTCGACGGCGCCGACGGTGCCGGGCGGCGTCAGAACGACGGTGACGCCGCTGGCCCAGCCCGCCCCCATCGTCGCGTCGAGGTCCAGCCGATGATGGTGGCCGACCTGGATCCCCGCGACGTCGGTGATGGAGTTCAACGGGAGCCCATCAAGGCAAGCACCAGGTACTCCTGCAGCACGGTCAGCCATTGGTAGACGTCGAGATGCGGAGCCAGCGGATGGTCGTCGGGCAGCCGGTCGGGGCCGTTGGGCTGAATGTCGAGCATGGTGCCCAGAGCCAGGCGTAGGTCGTTGACGGCTGCGACCCAGGCGTTCGCGGCGTCCTCGGTCAGCTCGAGCTTGCCGCCGTCGTTCGGAAGGGTATCCAGTAGTTGTTGTGCTGCAATGCGTTTGGCATCGATGATGGACGGCTCATGCAGACTGCGCAGGGCGGCGTTCAGGCTGTCAGTGGCCTCACCGGTGGCATCGTCCGGCTTGGAGAAGTCGGGCAGCAGCCGCTGCAGAGTCGCATTGTCCGGCCGCTCGACGTTGCCGGTCTTCATACCGGTGATCTGCTCGAGTTCGTCCTGCGGCGAAGACGATTCGCGTTCCTCGAGCAATCCGATCATCGAGGCGACCAGGTTCTTCAGTAACGCTGCCTCGTGCGGATCGAGGGTGGACCGATAACGTGCGCCGCCGGCGGTCTCGACCCGCTTCCATTTACGCACTCGATCTCAATGGTCCTGCTGCATGGTGGCCCACAACCCGGCCGCGTGCAGCTTCGATACGTCGACCTCCATGGATTCGCGGCTGCCCGCCGACACCACGGCCTTGCCTTCGTTGTGGACCTGCAGCATGAGCTTGGTGGCGTGCGGCTCGCTATAGCCGAACAGCTTCTGGAAGACGTACGTCACGTAGTTCATCAAGTTGACCGGATCGTCCCAGACAATGGTCACCCAAGGGGCGGCCGTGGCTTCGACCGAGTCGGCTTCCCGTTGCCCGGTGGTTCCCGGCTTTGTCGGGGCTGACGCAACCATGGCTTCCAGGATACCGAGCCACCCCAATGCAACCGATACCGTTGCGGTGTGAACGACTCGGTGTACACCGGGCTGCTGACCGACAGGTACGAGTTGACCATGCTGGCGGCGGCGCTGCGCGACGGCACCGCGGATCGCCGGACCACGTTCGAGTTGTTCGCACGCCGGCTGCCCGACGGCCGCCGGTACGGGGTGGTTGCCGGGACGGGCCGGTTTGTCGAGGCACTGCCCGACTTCAGGTTCGACGACATCGCGTGCGAATCGCTGGCGGAGTTCCTCGACCGGGACACCCTGGCCTACCTGCGCGATTTCCGATTCAGCGGCGACGTCGACGGCTACGCCGAGGGCGAGCTGTATTTCCCTGGCTCGCCGGTGCTTTCGGTAAGCGGCAGTTTCGCTGAATGTGTGGTGCTCGAGACGCTGGCGCTGTCGATCTTCAACCATGACACGGCCGTCGCATCGGCGGCTGCGCGCATGGTCAGCGCCGCCCAAGGACGGCCGATCATGGACATGGGCTCGCGCCGCACCCACGAGCGTGCCGCCGTGGCGGCCGCCCGCGCCGCCTACCTCGCCGGGTTCGCTGCGACATCCAACCTCGAGGCCCACCGCCGCTACGGCGTGCCGACCGAAGGCACCAGCGCGCACGCCTTCACGCAGCTGTACGACGGCCCGGATGGAACCGACGAGCGGGCTGCGTTCGCAGCACAGGTCGCTGCGCTGGGCGCCGGCACCACGCTTCTGGTCGACACCTACGACGTGACGACCGGCGTGGCCAACGCGGTTGCGGTCGCCGGCACCGGACTCGGCGCGGTGCGTATCGACTCCGGCGACCTCGGCGTACTGGCCCGCCAGGTCCGCGAACAACTCGACCGGCTCGGGGCCACCAGGACTCGCATCGTGGTGTCCGGTGATCTCGACGAGTTCGCCATCGCAGGTTTGCGCGCCGAACCCGTGGACAGCTACGGGATCGGCACCTCGCTGGTCACCGGCTCGGGTGCGCCCACCGCGAACATGGTCTACAAGCTGGTCGAAGTCGACGGGATCCCCGTCGAGAAACGCAGCGTCCGCAAGGAATCCCACGGTGGCCGCAAAGAGGCGCTGCGGCTGTCCCGTTCGACCGGCACGATCACCGAGGAGATCGTGTATCCCATCGGCCAGCGGCCGTCGACATACCGAGCCGTCGCGGGTGCTGACGATTCCGTTGGTGCGCGGCGGCGAAGCGGTCGATCGACACTGGCAAGCTCTGGGCGTGGCGCGCGAGCTGGTGGCGACGGGCTTGCGAAGCTTGCCGTGGGAGGGTCTGATGTTGTCGCACGGCGATCCGGCGATTCCGACGACCCACCTCCCGGCCCCACGCCCGCCGGCCGACACGCAGGAGTAGCCACGACCGACGACGTGCCACCGCCCGTAACGCAGCTGCTGGCCACTGCGGTGGCGGCGCTGGGCGGCAGCGAACGCAGCGGTCAGCTGGAAATGGCCAGCGCGGTCGCGCACGCCTTCGAGACCGGCGAGCATCTGGCGGTGCAGGCGGGCACCGGCACCGGAAAGTCGTTGGCGTATTTGGTTCCCGCGATCAATCGCGCGGTGTCTGACGACGCGCCGGTCGTGGTGTCGACCGCGACGATTGCCCTGCAACGCCAACTGGTCAATCGCGATCTGCCCCAGCTGGTCGATGCCCTCACCGACGCGCTACCCCGTGAGCCGCGCTTCGCCTTGCTGAAGGGCCGGCAGAATTACCTGTGCCTCAACAAGATTCACAGCGGCGCCGCGGCCGACTCCGATGACGAGCCGCAGGAACTTTTCGCACCGCAGGCGGGCACCGCGTTGGGCCGCGACGTGCAGCGGCTCACCGCCTGGGCGTCGACGACTGACTCCGGCGACCGCGACGACCTCAAGCCAGGCGTCGCTGACCGGTCGTGGGCGCAGGTCAGCGTGTCCTCGCGGGAATGCCTTGGCATGGCCCGCTGCCCTTTCGGCACCGAATGTTTCGCCGAACGTGCACGAGGAGCCGCCGCCCGGGCTGATGTTGTCGTCACCAACCATGCGCTGCTGGCCATCAACGCCGTCGCCGACTCGGCCGTGCTACCCGAACACCGGCTTCTCGTTGTCGACGAGGCGCACGACCTGGTGGACCGAGTGACCGCCGTGGCTACCGGCGAACTGACGGCGACTGCGCTCGGGGTCGCCTCGCGGCGGATCGCCAGGCTGGTCGAACCGGAGCTCATGCAGCGGTGGGAAAGGGCATCCGCCGACTTCATCGCCGCCATCCAGGACGCGTCCGCCGGTCGCATCGACTACCTGGACGACGAGCTCACGACTCACCTCGCCGCATTGCGGGACGCGGCCACGGCCGCGCGATCGACCATCGACACGTCGCCCACCGATGCCAAGGCCGCCTCGGCACGTGCCGAGGCGGTCGCCAGCCTCGCCGAGATCGCCGACACCGCAACGCGGATCCTGGCGTCCTTCGCGCCGGCAATTCCGGACCGCACCGACGTCGTCTGGCTGGACCACGAGGACAACCGCGGGTCGACGCGAACCGTGCTGCGGGTGGCGCCGCTGTCGGTGTCCGGACTGCTGCGCACCCGATTGTTCGCCGACTCGACGGCGGTGCTGACCTCGGCGACGCTGACCGTCGGCGGCTCGTTCGACGCGATGGCCAAGGCCTGGGGGCTGGCTGATACCGAAATGCCTTGGCGCGGAATCGACGTCGGGTCGCCGTTCCAGCACGCCAAGGCCGGCATCCTCTACGTCGCAGCCCAGCTGCCGCCGCCGGGCCGCGACGGCAGCGGCTCGGCCGAGCAGCTGACCGAGATCGCCGAACTCGTCACCGCGGCGGGCGGGCGAACGCTCGGGTTGTTCTCGTCGATGCGGGCCGCCCGCGCTGCCGCCGAGGCGATGGCCGAACGGCTGTCGACGCCGGTGTTGTGTCAGGGCGACGACAGCACCCCGGCGCTCGTCGAGCAGTTCACCGCCGACCCGGCGACGTCGCTGTTCGGCACGTTGTCGCTGTGGCAGGGCGTCGACGTGCCCGGCCCGTCGTTGTCGTTGGTCATCATCGACCGGATTCCGTTCCCGCGGCCCGACGATCCGCTGCTGTCCGCCCGGCAGCGGGCGGTCGCCGCCGCTGGCGGCAACGGCTTCATGGCCGTCGCGGCCAGTCACGCCGCGCTGCTGCTGGCCCAGGGCGCCGGCCGGCTACTGCGTGGCATCGACGACCGAGGGGTGGTCGCGGTGCTGGACTCGCGGATGGCTACCGCCCGCTACGGCGGCTATCTGCGCGCCTCGCTGCCGCCGTTCTGGCCGACCACCGATGCCGCGGCGGTACGCGCCGCGCTGACCCGACTGCGTAGCGACCCTGCCTGACTCCCCCGTCGTCAGACCCGCTCAAGCCAGCGTCACCAAACCCAGTTCGGCCCCCGAAGCCAGCATCGGGTGATTCGGCAGCACCCGCACGGTGTAGCCCACTGAGCCGGCGACCGGTAACGGCGTCGTCGTCGAGAAGATGTGGTCGCCGCCGGCCGCGGTGCCGGTGTAGGGCATGTCGACGGTCGACCGGATCCACCAGCGCGTCGCCGGTGTCCACCCTGCCGACCACTGCCTGGACGGTGACCTCGTCGGGCCGCAGCCCCGCCAACTGCACGGTCGCGGTCAGGGTCAGCTTCGACCCGAGCACCGGAGTGTCCGGCAGACCGGTGCTGTCGACATCGGTGATCCGGATGTGTGGCCACTCCTCGAATGCGCGACGACGATATGCCGCCAGCTCGCGGGCCGGATCGAACGCGGCCTGGCCGTCGCCATCGACGGCGACTGTGCGGCGCAGCGACTCGGCCGCCGGCAGGTAATAGCCCTCGGTGTAGTCGCGAACCATCCTCGAGGCCAACACTTTCGGGCCCAGCGTTTGCAGGGTGTGACGGACCATCTCGATCCACCGGCGCGGCACACCTTGCTCATCGCGCTCGTAGAACTTCGGCGCCACCGACTTCTGCACCAGATCGTAGAGTGCGGCCGCCTCCAGGTCGTCGCGGCGTTCCTCGTCGGCCACCCCGGAGGCCGACGGTATCGCCCAGCCGTTCTCCCCGTCGTACCACTCGTCCCACCACCCATCGAGGATCGACAGGTTCAGCCCGCCGTTGAGCGCGCTCTTCATTCCCGATGTGCCGCAGGCTTCCAACGGCCGCAGCGGGTTGTTCAGCCAGACGTCGCAGCCCCAATACAGCAGCCGGGCCATCGACATGTCGTAGTCGGGCAGGAACGCGATCCGGTGACGTACCTCGGGCCGGTCGGCGAACTGCACCACCTGCTGGATCAACGCCTTACCGCCGTCGTCGGCGGGGTGGGACTTGCCGGCGACGATCAGCTGGATCGGCCTGTTCCTCGTTGAGCAGCAGCTGTTCCAGCCGATCCGGGTCGCGCAGCATCAGCGTCAGACGCTTGTACGTCGGCACCCGCCGGGCGAACCCGATGGTCAGCACGTTGGGATCGAATGCGGTTGCTATCCAGCCCAATTCGCCTTCTGGCGCGCCACGCTCCAGCCAGGAACGGTGCAGCCGCGCCCGGACATCCTCGACGAGCAGACGCCCGCAGTTGTGACCGGATCCACCACAGATGACCCGCGTCGACCTCGTTGACCCGCAGCCAGACGCCGGGGTCGCTGAACGAGTCCGACCCGAGCAGTTCGCTGGCCCAGCTCCAACCATTGCGGAGCCGCCCAGGTGCGCGCATGAACGCCGTTGGTGATCGACCCGATCGGCACCTCGTCGGCGTCGAAACCCGGCCACAGTTCGTTGAACATGGCCCGGCTCACCTGGCCGTGCAACAGCGAAACACCGTTGGCGCGCTGGGCAAGCCGCAGACCCATGTGGGCCATATTGAATTTCTCCGGATCGTCCTCGGCGCCCAGCGCCACGATCCTGGCCACCGGCACGCCGGGCAGCAGCACCGAACCGGCGGCGACGCCGGCGCCGTCTGCCGTGTTGCCGGCGAAATACCGCTGCACCATCTCCACCGGAAACCGGTCGATGCCGGCGGGCACCGGGGTGTGCGTGGTGAACACCGTGCTGGAGCGCACCACGGTCAGCGCGGTGTCGAAATCCAAACCGGCATCGACGAGTTCGCGGATCCGCTCGGTGCCGAGGAATCCGGCGTGGCCCTCGTTCATGTGGAACACCTCGGGCGCCGGCAGGCCTTCGATCGAGGTGTACGCGCGAATCGCCCGGATGCCGCCGATCCCAGCGAGGATCTCCTGCTGCATGCGATGTTCTTGGTCGCCGCCGTAGAGGCGGTCGGTGACCCCGCGCATCTCGTGGTCGTTCTCTGGGATGTCGGAATCCAGCAACAGCAGCGGCACCCGACCGACTTGGGCGACCCAGATCCGGGCCCGCAGCCGATCGGAGTCCGGCAGCGCAAGCTCAACCAGTGCCGGCGCGCCCGTGCCGTCGGTGAGCAGTCGCAGCGGCAACCCCTGCGGATCCAGCGCAGGGTAGGTCTCGTGCTGCCAGCCGTCCGCGGTCAGCGATTGCCGAAAGTAGCCGGAGCGGTAGTACAGGCCGACCGCGATCAGCGGTAATCCCGAGATCTGACGCGGCCTTCAGATGGTCGCCGGCCAGGATCCCCAAACCGCCGGAGTAGTTCGGCAGCACCTCGGCGACACCGAACTCCATCGAGAAGTAAGCGATGCCGTTGGGCATTGGGGTGCCGTTGCTCTGTTGCTGCTGATACCACAGCGGACGGCTCAGATAATCGTTGAGTTCGGCCGCCAAATCATCCAGCCGGTCCAGAAAACCGCCGTCGAGGGCCAGCTCGTCGAGCCGGGCCGGGCTCGACCGCGCCCAGCAAGGCAACCGGATCCCGACCGCACTGGCTCCACAGCGTCGGATCGATCGCCTCGAAGAGCTCCTGCGTGGGTTTGTCCCACGACCATCGCAGGTTGATCGACAACTGCTCGAGCGCCGCCAGGCGTTCCGGGAGATGGGCACGGACCGTGAACCGACGGAGGGCTTTCACGCGTCACTACCTTACTGACGCCGGGGCAGGTTTCGCCTCCCGAACCACCCGCTCACCCGACCTCAGGTGTGGCTCGACACTACGGTGGGTATTGGGCGCACAGAGATGTTCTCGAAGACGCGCAGGTAGCGGAATCGACGGCGCCCAGGACGACAACCGACTAGCGACTCAAAAGGAGTAGCAGTGCCCGGTCGTGTCGAGATCGATGACGTCGCGCCCGTCGTGTCGTGCGGCGCCTACCCGGCAAAAGCCGTCGTCGACGAGGTGATCCCGGTACGCGCGTCGGTGTGGCGCGAGGGCCACGACGCGGTGGCGGCGACGCTTGTGGTGCGTTACCTGGGTCCGCGCTATCCGCAGGTGGGTGAAACCCGCCGGCTCAAGGCGGTGCAGGCTCCCGCGCTGGCCGAACCCGCCGCCGACCCGGTCGTGAAGGTCAAGCCGCTGCATGTCCCGATGGCTCCCGACGGCGTCGAGCCTTTCGTCTTCCACGGCGCGTTCACGCCGGACCGCGTCGGGCTGTGGACCTACCGGGTGGACGGCTGGGGCGACCCGATTCACACCTGGCGGCACGCCGTCGAGGCCAAGCTGGACGCCGGCCAGGGCGAAAGCGAACTGTCCAACGACCTGCTGGTCGGGGCGCAGCTGCTGGAACGCGCCGCCACCGGGGTTCCGCGTAGCCGGCGCGAGCCGTTGCTGGCCGCCGCGGCGGCCCTGCAAGCTCCCGGCGATCCGGTGTCGCGCGCCGCGCTGGCGCTGACCGCCGACGTCGACGAGCTGCTGACCGCAGTTTCCGCTGCGCGAGCTGGTCACCCGCGGCGAGCAGTACGGGGTGTGGGTGGACCGACCGCTGGCCCGCTTCGGGTCCTGGTACGAGATGTTCCCCCGCTCGACCGGCGGCTGGGACGCCGACGGCGATCCCGTGCACGGCACTTTCGCTACCGCCGCGGCGGCGCTACCGCGAATCGCGCAGATGGGCTTCGACGTCGTGTACCTGCCGCCGATCCACCCGATCGGCAAGGTTCACCGCAAGGGCCGCAACAACACCGCGACGGCGGCGCCCGGCGACGTCGGATCGCCGTGGGCGATCGGCAGCGACGAGGGTGGCCACGATGCGGTGCATCCGCAGCTGGGCACGATCGCCGACTTCGACAAGTTCGTCGCCGCGGTTGAGGACCTGGGCATGGAGGTGGCGCTGGACTTGGCTCTGCAATGCGCGCCGGATCACCCGTGGGCCAAACACCACCGCGAGTGGTTCACCGAATTGCCGGACGGCACGATCGCCTACGCGGAAAACCCGCCGAAGAAATACCAGGACATCTACCCGATCAACTTCGATAACGACCCCGCCGGCCTCTACGACGAAGTGCTGCGCGTGGTGCGGTACTGGATGGACCACGGGGTCAAGATCTTTCGCGTCGACAACCCGCACACCAAGCCGCCCAACTTCTGGGCCTGGCTGATCGCTCAGGTCAAAGCCGCCGATCCCGACGTGCTGTTCCTGTCCGAGGCGTTCACCCCGCCGGCCCGCCAGTACGGGCTCGCCAAGCTGGGATTCACCCAGTCGTACACCTATTTCACCTGGCGCACCTCGAAGTGGGAGCTCACCGAATTCGGCCAGCAGATACCGGAAATCGCCGACTACCGGCGTCCCAACCTGTTCGTCAACACCCCCGACATCTTGCATGCGAGTTTGCAGCACAACGGGCCGGGCATGTTCGCGATACGCGCGGTGCTGGCGGCGACCATGAGCCCCACCTGGGGGGTGTATTCCGGCTACGAGCTGTTCGAGGGCCACGCCGTCGCCGAGGGCAGCGAGGAGTACCTCAACTCGGAGAAGTACGAGCTGCGGCCACGCGACTTCGCCGGCGCGCTAGCGGCCGGGCGCTCGCTGGAGCCATTCATCGCGCGGCTGAACAGCATTCGTCGACTGCATCCAGCGCTGCAGCAACTGCGCAACATCACGTTCCATACCATCGACAACGACGCGTTGCTGGCGTACAGCAAGTTCGATCCGATCACCGGTGACTGCGTGCTGGTGGTGGTGACGCTCAACGCGTTCGGGCCGGAAGCAGGCGACGTTGTGGTTGGACATGCCCGCATTGGGTATGGAACACCATGAGCGGTTTTGGGTACGAGACGAGATAACCGGCGAGGAATACCAATGGGGAGCGGCCAACTACGTACGCATCGATCCTGGTCACGCCGTCGCCCACGTCATCAACATGCCGCTCATACCGTCCGAAGCACGAATCCCGCTGCTGTGCCGGAGGTAACGCCGCAATGAAGTCCACCGAACAAGTCGCCAAAGCCCGTTTGGCGCCCGAGCCCAGTGACCTGGCCCGCCTGATTGCCGGCGAGCACCACAATCCGCACGGCATCCTGGGCGCCCACGAATACGGCGACCACACCGTCATCCGGGCCTTCCGGCCGCACGCCACCAGCGTGGTCGCACTGGTCGGCGGCGACCGGTTCCCGTTGCAGCACATCGACTCCGGCTTGTTCGCGGTAGCACTGCCGTTCGTCAACCTGATCGACTACCGCCTCGAGGTGGTCTACGACGACGGCGGCCCACAGACGGTCGCCGACGCCTACCGCTTCTTGCCCACCTTGGGTGAAGTCGACCTGCATCTGTTCAACGAGGGGCGCCACGAACGGCTGTGGGAGGTCCTTGGCGCGCATCCCCGTTCGTTCACCACCGCCGACGGTGTGGTCGATGGGGTGTCATTCGCGGTGTGGGCACCCAACGCCAAGGGCGTCAGCCTGATTGCGGAATTCAACGGCTGGAACGGCAACGAGGCACCGATGCGGATGCTCGGCTCATCGGGTGTGTGGGAGCTGTTCTGGCCGGGTTTCCCACGCGACGGCTTATACAAGTTCCGGGTGCACGGCGCCGACGGTTCGATCACCGACCGTGCCGACCCGATGGCATTCGCCACCGAGGTACCGCCGCACACCGCCTCGCGGGTGAACGTGAGCGACTACCGGTGGGGCGACGAGGCCTGGATGAAGGCCCGCGCCAACCGCAATGCGGTGTTCGAGCCGATGAGCACCTACGAAGTCCACCTGGGCTCGTGGCGACCGGGTCTGTCATATCGCGAGCTTGCCCGTGAGCTGACGGATTACGTTCTGGCGCATGGGTTTACCCATGTCGAAATGCTGCCGGTCGCCGAGCACCCGTTCGGGGGCTCGTGGGGATATCAGGTGACGTCCTACTATGCGCCGTCGTCCCGATTCGGCACGCCCGATGAGTTGCGGGCTCTGATCGACGCGCTACACCAAGCCGGTATCGGCGTCATCGTGGACTGGGTGCCCGCCCACTTCCCCAAGGACGCATGGGCGCTCGGCCGCTTCGACGGCACACCGCTCTACGAGCACTCCGACCCCCGTCGAGGCGAACAACTCGATTGGGGCACTTACGTCTTCGACTTCGGCCGTGCCGAGGTGCGCAACTTCCTGGTGGCCAACGCGCTGTACTGGCTCGAGCAGTACCACGTCGACGGCTTGCGGGTCGACGCCGTCGCCTCGATGCTCTACCTCGACTACTCACGCCCGGCAGGCGGCTGGACGCCGAACATCCACGGCGGCCGGGAGAACCTGGAAGCCGTGCAGTTCCTGCAGGAGATGAACGCCACGGCCCACAAGGCGGCGCCGGGGATCGTCACCATCGCCGAAGAGTCGACATCCTGGCCCGGGGTCACCAGACCGACTACTGTTGGCGGCCTTGGCTTCTCGATGAAGTGGAACATGGGCTGGATGCACGACACGCTAGATTACATAGGCCGCGACCCGGTGTACCGCAGCTATCACCACCACGCGATCACCTTCTCGATGCTCTACGCGTTCAGCGAAAACTTCGTGCTGCCGATCAGCCATGACGAGGTCGTGCACGGCAAGGGAACGCTGTGGGGGCGGATGCCGGGCAACGATCATGTGAAGGCGGCCGGGTTGCGCAGCCTACTGGCTTACCAGTGGGCACATCCGGGCAAGCAGCTGCTGTTCATGGGTCAGGAATTCGGCCAGCGCGCCGAGTGGTCCGAGGAGCGCGGCGTCGACTGGTTCCAACTCGACGAGAACAGTTTCTCGACGGGCATTTCCCGGCTGGTGCGCGACCTCAACTCGATCTATCGCAGTTCGTCTGCGCTGTGGAGCCAGGACATCAAGCCCGAAGGCTACTCGTGGATCGACGCCAACGACTCCGCGAACAACGTACTGAGTTTTCTGCGGTACGGCAGCGACGGCTCGGTGATGGCCTGTGTGTTCAACTTCGCCGGCGCCGAGCACAGCGGCTACCGTCTCGGCCTGCCCAGCGCCGGGCGGTGGCGCGAGGTACTCAACACCGACGCGACCGACTACAACGGCAGCGGGATCGGCAACCTGGGCGGCGTCGACGCGACCGAGGCACCGTGGCACGGTCGCCCGGCATCGGCGGTACTGGCGTTGCCGCCGATGTCAGCGCTGTGGCTGGAACCCGAAAAACCGGCTAGTACAAAGCGTTAGCGAGATTACGGCGGCCCGCGATGACCTCCGGGTCGGCCGGATCGAACAACTCGAACAGCTCGATCAGCCGCGTGCGCACCGCCGTCCGCTCGTCACCGGCGGTCCGACGCACCAGTGCGACCAGACGGGCGAATGCGCCTTCCACATCCTGGCTGAGGATCTGAACGTCGGCAGCGCCGAATGCCGCATCGATGTCATCGGGCGCGGCATCGGCGACGGCCACCGCATCCGGCGGCTGCGCGGTCGCCCGCATCAGAAACGCAATCTGGCGCACCGCGCCTTTGGCTTCGGCGTGGTTCGGGTCGGCATCCAGGATCGCGTGGTACGACTCGAGCGCCGCCCCGAAGTCGCTGTCCTCGAGCTGCTGGCGGGCCTGCGCAAGGGCCGGATCGACTTCCTCTGGCTCGTCGGAATCGGCTGCGCCGCCAAGTTTTCCAGCGGTCGCCGACAGCAGCGAGTCGATCCAGCGGCGCAACTGCTCCGGCGGTTGGATGCCCTGGAAGCTGGAAAGCGGTTGTCCGCCAGCCAATGCCACGACGGTGGGGACGACTTCGACGCCGAAGATCTGCGCCACCCGGGGCGCCACGTCGACGTTGACGCTGGCCAGCGACCACTTACCGGTATCGGCGGCGGCGAGACCGGACAAGATGTCGGCCAGCTGGAGGCAGACATCGCTACGCGGCGACCACAGCAGCACGACCACCGGCACCTCGTTGGAGCGCAGCAGTACTTCTTGTTCGAAGTTGGCCTCGTTGACCTCGATGCCGGCGGCGGCCGCCGAACCTTCCCCGTGCGTCTCGCCGGCGGGGGGCGGGGGTTGCTTGAGGGCGGACAGATCGACCGCGCCGGTCAAAGCGGGCCCGATCGGGGGTCGAGGACGGCTCACGTGATCAAGTCTGGCACGCAGCCGTCAATCGCGTTTCACGCGGTTCGGGCCGCCATATGACCAACGTCACACCGACTGTTGACGCGCCTGCGCCGTAGCGATGCCAGCAAACTTTCCCGCGTGGCGACCAATCGGTCGGCGAAAAACCGTACTGCCCGGTAACTAGCCAGCGCGCAGGATCAGTGCGTCGCCCTGACCACCCGCGCCACACAACGCAGCAACGCCGTAACCGGAGCCCCTGCGAGCCAACTCGAGAGCCACGTGCAGGGCGATCCGCGCGCCTGACATGCCGATCGGGTGCCCGATCGCGATGGCGCCGCCGTTGACGTTGACGATCTCGGGATCAATGCCGAGTTCCTGCGTCGACGCCAGTGCCACCGCAGAGAACGCCTCGTTGATCTCCACCACGTCGAGCTGATCGACGGTAATCCCTTCCCGGTCAATCGCCTTCTTGATCGCGTTCGCAGGCTGCGACTGCAGTGTCGAGTCCGGGCCGGCCACCACACCGTGTGCGCCGATCTCGACAAGCCAGGTCAGGCCCAGCTCGATGGCCTTGTCCTTGTTCATCACGACCACCGCAGCTGCACCATCGGAGATCTGCGACGCCGAACCGGCGGTAATCGTGCCGTCCTTGCGGAACGCCGGCTTGAGGCCGGCCAACGACTCGGCCGTGGTGTTCGCCCGGATGCCCTCATCCTCGGAGAACTGCAGCGGATCGCCCTTGCGCTGCGGGATGCTGACCGGCACGACCTCGTCGGCGAAGACGCCGTCCTTCCACGCCGCGGCGGCCTTCTGGTGCGACCGTGCCGCGAATTCGTCCTGTTGAAGGCGGGTGAACTTGTCGACGTCGTTGCGCTGCTCGGTGAGCGCACCCATCGGCTGGTCGGTGAACACGTCGTGCAGGCCGTCGTAGGCCATGTGGTCGCGCACCGTGACGTCGCCATACTTGTAGCCGGACCGGCTGTCGATCAGCAGGTGCGGAGCCTTGGTCATGGACTCCTGGCCGCCGGCCACCACCACGTCGAACTCTCCGGCCCGAATGAGCTGGTCAGCCAGGGCTATGGCATCGATGCCGGACAGGCACATCTTGTTGATGGTCAGCGCCGGCACATCCCAGCCGATGCCGGCCGCGACGGCAGATTGCCGCGCCGGCATCTGCCCCGCGCCCGCGGTCAGCACCTGGCCCATGATCACGTACTCGACCAGCGAGGCCGACACGTTCGCTTTCTCCAGCGCGCCTTTGATCGCGATGGCGCCCAGATCACTCGCGCTGAAGTCCTTCAGCGAGCCCATCAGCTTGCCGACCGGCGTCCGTGCTCCAGCAACGATCACCGATGTCGTCATGACTACCTCCAGAGCGGGGTTCAACAGCCGATCGAGAAGATCGGGAGAAGCGGATTCGTTCCCGTCAGGTTACCGTTACGTGATGACCACCGATCAAGTTGACACCCGTCGAGTACTCAGCACCGCTCTGGTGACGGCAGTCGACCATGTCGGCATCGCGGTCCCCGACCTCGACGCAGCGATCGCGTGGTACCACGACCACCTCGGCATGATCGTCCTGCACGAGGAAGTCAATGACGATCAGGGAATTCGCGAGGCGATGCTGTCGGTGCGCGGCGCCGCCGTCGGCAGCGCGCAGGTTCAGCTGATGGCCCCGCTCGACGACTCGTCGCCGATCGCGAAGTTCCTCGACAAGCGCGGTCCCGGCATCCAGCAGTTGGCGTATCGGGTCAGCGACCTGGACGCCCTCAGCGAGCGCCTCCGCGAGCAGGGAATCCGCCTGCTCTACGACGCGCCCCGGCGCGGCACAGCGAACTCACGGATCAACTTCATCCACCCCAAAGATGCCGGCGGCGTCTTGATCGAGCTGGTCGAACCGGCCGCCGACGCAGACTGAAGCGCACTGACTTTTCACGACCACTTTCTGGTCGGCCCGCGGGTAGCTCTATTGGCCCAGCAAGGCGTGTGCCAGTGCCGTCGGTCGTCGACGGCGACTTCGCCGAAATCTGCTAACCACACCACCACATGAGCTGTGCCCGAGCGTATTTCGTGATCGCAGCCCGGGCAGCGATACGTTTTGAGCGCTCGCGCGGCGGCTACCGGTCGCACCTCGTAGTTGTGACCATCCGGCCCGGTCTCCACCCGACGCTGCGTCGGCAGCGGCCGAAAAGACTGCTGCCGACGCGGTGAACTGCGGCGCCTAGCCATGGCAGCAGTCTAATGAGGCAGCTCAGAACAACCGGAACTCGTCGGAATCCATGCCGCGCATCTGGTCGTAATCCAGTGTCAGACAACGGATTCCGCGATCAGTCGCTAAAGTTTTCGCCTGCGGCTTAATCTGCTGCGCGGCGAACACCCCGCTGACCGGTGCCAGCAGGCTGTCCCGGTTGAGCAACTCCAGGTAACGGGTGAGCTGCTCGACGCCGTCGATTTCGCCGCGGCGCTTGATCTCTACCGCGACTGAGTGTCCCTGCTCGTCGCGGCACAACAGGTCGACCGGCCCGATCGGCGTCATGTACTCGCGGCGCACCAAGGTGTAGCCGGCTCCGAGCAACTCGACGTGCTCGGCGAGCAACACCTGCAAATGGGCCTCGACGCCGTCCTTGACCAGCCCAGGGTCGACCCCCAGCTCATGACTGGAGTCGTGCTCGATGTCTTCGACGGTGATGCGCAACTGCTCACCGGCCTTGTTCTGCACCACCCAGACCGGCACATCGCCGCCGAGTTCCTCGGTGAACCAACACGGCGGGCTCATCCAGTTCAGCGGCTTGTAGGCCCGGTCGTCGGCGTGCACACTCACCGAGCCGTCGGCCTTGAAGAGCAGCAGTCGACGGGCAGAGGGCAGGTGAGCGGTGAGACGTCCGACGTAGTCCACGGTGCAGCGGGCGATGACGAGGCGCACACGACTCACCTTAAGCGCGAGCGGCCGAAGCAATTAGGCTGACGCCACCATGATGGCCACGAGGACAGTCGCGCAGCGCCTGGGTCGGCTGCTCGAGGTAGTGACTCGCCAAAGTGGTCGGCTGACGGAAACTCCGGCCTACGGTTCCTGGTTGCTGGGACGGGTCTCGGAGAGCCAGGCCCGCCGGCGGGTGCGTATCCAAGTCATCCTGACCGTGTTCATCGTCGGGGCGAATCTGATCGGCATCGCCGTTGCGACGCTGCTGTTGACCGTCGCGTTCCCGACCCCGAGCATTTTCAGCGACGCACCACTGTGGATCACCTTCGGCGTCACGCCGGCCTACTGTGTCGTCGCGCTGGGACTCGGAACATATCTGATCACCCACCGGACCATCGCGGCCCTGCGATGGGCGATCGAGGAGCGCGAACCCACCCCGGTTGACGAACACGCCACGTTTATCGCGCCGTTCTGGCTGGCGCTCGGGGTGCTCGTGCTGTGGGTCCTCGGCACCGGGTTGCTGACGACGCTCTACGGCGTGGCCGACAGCACGTTCATTCCGATCGTGGGTTTCTGCGTCAGCGTCTGCGGCATTTTGGTGTCCACCGCGTGTTACCTCTTTACCGAATTCGCGCTTCGCCCCGTTGCCGCTCAGGCGCTCCAGGCGGGCAGGGCGCCACGGCGATTGGCCCCGGGCATCATGGGCCGGACGTTGACGGTGTGGTTTCTCGGGTCTGGCGTTCCGGTGCTCGGCATTATCGTCACCGCACTGTTGGGCGGCGTCCTGCTCGACAATCTGAGCAAGACTCAGTTGGCGATCGCGATCTTGGTGATATCGACCGCAGCGCTGATTTTCGGCTTCGTGTTGATGTGGATTCTGGCCTGGTTGACCGCGACGCCGGTGCGGGTGGTGCGGGCGGCCCTCAAGCGGGTCGAAGACGGCGACCTGCGCGGCGACTTGGTGGTGTTCGACGGCACCGAACTCGGTGAGCTGCAACGCGGATTCAACTCAATGGTCGACGGCTTGCGCGAGCGCGAGCGGGTGCGCGATCTGTTCGGGCGTCATGTGGGACGCGAAGTCGCCGCCGCCGCCGAGCGCGACAAACCGCAGCTCGGAGGCGAAGAGCGCCATGTCGCAGTGGTTTTCATCGACATCATCGGCTCGACACAACTGGTGACGAGTCGACCGGCCGCTGAAGTCGTCCAACTACTCAACCGGTTCTTTGCCGTGATCGTCGAGGAGGTCGACCGCCACCACGGGCTAGTCAACAAATTCGAGGGTGACGCGGTATTGGCGGTGTTCGGCGCTCCTAACCATCTCGACCGACCGGAAGACCATGCCCTCGGCGCCGCGCGCGCCATCGCCGGTCGTCTCGACAGCGAGGTGCCCGAGTGCAAGGCGGGCATCGGAGTTGCGGCAGGCACTGCCGTCGCCGGGAATGTCGGCGCCAAGGAGAGGTTCGAATACACGGTCATCGGCGAGCCGGTCAACGAGGCGGCCCGGCTCTGCGAGTTGGCCAAAAACGAGCCAAGCCGATTGTTGGCATCCTCGGATGCCGTCAACGCCGCAAGTCAGGACGAGCAGGCCCGCTGGTCGTTGGGCGACACCGTGACGCTGCGCGGCCATGATCAGCCGACGCAGTTGGCGACGCTGATCTAGTCGGGAACGCCGTGGGTGAACACGGCCCGGCTGAGCCGAAGCCAGGCGTCTCGGAAACGGTCGGGGTCCATGTCGCCGGGCGCGCGACCGATCAGAACTTGCATGATGGGCATATAGCTCAGAGCGGACAACAGCACCGCGCTGACCGCCTCGGGGTCGTCGACCTCGGTGCCGGCTTCCTGTGCGCTGGCCTGCAACGCCTGCCCCATGATCCGGTGCGCGATCGTGAGGTTGTGCACCCACAACTCCTCGACCATGTCTGGCGCGGCGTCCGGCTCGTGAAGCAACAACCGCAGGAGATCCGCGTTCTCGGTAATCGCCTGATGCGCCGACTCGGCAACATGCGTCAGCGCATCTAGCCTCTCGGCGGGTGTGGTGGCTTGGCGCCAGGACGGCGACCTTTGCATCCGATCCAGACCACGGCGCAGCGCAGCCCGCAGCACGTCACCTTTACTGCGGAAATGTCGGTACAGCGCCCCGGATCCAGGCGACATTCCGCACGCCTTTTGAATCTCGGCGGTCGAGGTGGCGGCGTAACCGCGACTGGCGAAAAGGGCCAGCGCGGTGTCGAGCAGCCGATCACGACTCGAGGTCTCAGCCGTTTGCACGCGATTAACCGTACTCGATTGCCACCTGAGTAGTAAGTAAGTACTCTCTCACCGCAGGGGCGCGTTATTGGACCAGCGGAAGGACGACTCGTTATGAGCTCTCCATTGGTGTCCGAAGTCGCTGACAAACGCCGTGGGCGCCCGCGCGACGAGTCGGCAACCGAGTTCTTGCGCGGTTTCCCTGCCCTTCTCGCCCTCAGCCGACTCCCTGTCCCCATCCTGGCCGTCGACGACGCCGGCGAAATTGCATTCGCCAACGAGGCGTTTGCCGCGATGGTTGGACACTCCCGCGAAGAGCTCGTCTCGATGACCGCGCAGTCTCTGGTGGTGTGCTTTACGCCGCCAGACACCGGGGTTGTCGCCGTCTTGCGCGAGCATGCCAACTCAGTCATCCGGTTGCTCCATGCTGACGGGTGGACCATGCCGGCGTTGCTCAGCGACTCGGTGCTGATCCGTGAAGATGAGAAGCTGGCCGTCGTCGCGTTCACCGATTTGACCGAAATCGCCTGGCACACATCACCTGACGACGACCTACTGCCCGGCTAGCCGTAGCTCGCCATCCAAGGCTCCGATTCTCGCTGGCGGGCTTAGTATTTCGCTACCTTGCGGCGTTGACGTTGGCGATGATCACATCGCCTAGCTTGGTCGGCGCGTCGGCAGGGTTCGGGTCGCACACCATCGTTATCACCAGCAAATTGTCTTGCGCGCGTACCGCCTTGGCGCATATCCACTGGGTGCCGTCGTCGGTTTGTTCGCTGTTGTTCCATGCGACCTGGTGATCGGTCGCTTTCACATCTGAGACAGTCCACGGTTTGGCCGGCGGATCGGACTCTTCCCGCTCCAGATCGGTGAAGATCGTGCAGCCCTGCACGGCGTGGGTGAGGTTCTGCTGCGCGGCGCCAGCAGCGTCGGCGGTGTCGAACACGGCGACGTATGCAAACGCCGTAGCCCCGTAGTCATCGCCGGGCTTGTCCCGGTAGCCAAGGCCGGCGACCGAGATGGCGCGGCCGATCACCGAGACCGCGGCGGGGCGATTGACCAGCGAGCAGTCGGGCGGGTCGGTCTTCGCGTCGGGGTACTGCGCTGTGTCGACGTCTCCGTGCTTGGACAGGTTCAACACGGTGGTCTGTTTCATCTGCTGCTCGGTGGGCAGCACCTGCGACGGCACCACCCGGGTCATCGCCGCCGACGAGGATGTGGTTGTGGCTGAGGTGCTGGACGCGGCCGACGTGGTGCTTGATTTGTCTGAGGACAAGGCCACCGCTGTCACGACGCCGGCGGCAACGAGCACCACCACGCCCGCAATGATTCCGATGAGCAGGGCGCGTCGCGATCGCCGCGGCGGCCCAGGGGGTCCGGCACCCCAGGGGGGCCTAAGGATTCCACTGACCTGGCGGTCCCGGCTGCCAGTTTCCCGGCTGAGGTCCGAGCGGTCCGGTTGGATTCTGGTCCCAGCCTGGACCGTTCGTCATAAATCCGCCCCATCTCGTTTGTGCAGTGTCCAGCTACCCGCGGTCACTTTGCCCGCCCGCCGATTCTGACGCGGATCATCCTTTCTAGCCTTAGGTCGGCGGCGGAACGGGATCGTGGGATAGCAGGTCGGCCACCACGACGTCGCTTTCCCGCTAGAAATGTCGGTGGCCGGGTGTAAATGTCGAACCGTGCACGAAGACTTCGACCGGTGCTACCGAGCCGTCCAATCCAAGGACGCTCGGTTCGACGGCTGGTTCGTGACCGCTGTGCGGACCACCGGGATATATTGCCGCCCCAGCTGTCCCGTCCGGCCACCGTTCGCCCGTAATGTGCGGTTCTATCCCACTGCGGCGGCCGCGCAACGCGGCGGCTTTCGGGCCTGCAAGCGCTGTCGCCCGGACGCGTCGCCGGGCTCGCCGGAATGGAACATTCGCGGCGACCTCGTCGCGCGAGCCATGCGACTGATCGCCGACGGAACTGTGGACCGCGAGGGTGTCCGGGGGCTGGCCGCACGCCTCGGCTACACCACCCGACAGCTTCAACGATTACTCCAGGCAGAGACCGGCGCCGGCCCGCTTGCATTGGCGCGGGCGCAGCGCACGCAAACCGCGCGGGTGCTGATCGAGACCACGGCTTTGCCTTTCGGCGATGTCGCTTTCGCTGCAGGCTTTTCCAGCATCCGCCAATTCAACGACACGCTGCGTCTGGTGTGTGACAGCACTCCAACGGAATTGCGTAAACGTGCGACTAGTCGATCAGGCTGTGCCGCAACGGAAGTGCGATCACCGGGGACGGTGTCGCTGCGATTGCCAGTGCGCGTCCCATTCGCGTACGAAGGGGTATTCGGCCATCTTGCGGCCAGCGTCGTCCCCGGATGCGAAGAGGTGCGTGCTGGCGCGTATCGGCGGACCCTCCGGCTACCGTTCGGCAACGGAATCGCCAGCCTGACACCGGCGCCGGATCATGTCCGATGCGTCCTGACGCTCGACGACTTTCGCGACTCGACGACCGCGATCTCGCGCTGCCGGCGACTTCTCGACCTGGACGCCGACCCGGACGCCGTGACCGACATATTGAGTTCCGATGCCATCCTCGCCCCGGTGGTAGCGAAGGCGCCCGGGCAACGCATACCGCGCACCGTGGACGAGGCCGAGTTGGCCATCCGCGCGGTGCTGGGCCAGCAGGTGTCGATCAAGGCTGCGCGGACTCACGCCAGCAGATTGGTTGTCGCATACGGCGATCCAGTGCACGACTCCAACGGCTCTCTGACGCATACGTTTCCATCGATCGAGCAACTCGGCGATATCGATCCGGCCCGCCTGGCTGTCCCGAATACGCGTCGGCGAACTGTCACCGGCCTCATCGCCGCTCTTGCCGATGGCAGTGTCGTGCTCAATGCCGGCTGCGATTGGGATGAGGCCCGCACTCAACTGCTGGCGGTGACCGGGATCGGGCCATGGACCGCAGAGGTGATCGCCATGCGCGGTCTGGGCGACCCCGACGCCTTTCCTGCCAGCGATCTCGGATTACGCTTGGCCGCTGGACAATTGGGCTTGCCGAGCGACCACCGGAAATTGAGCGAGCGAAGCCGCCGGTGGCGCCCCTGGCGTTCGTACGCCACCCAGCATCTGTGGACGACCCTAAAGCATTCGGTAAACCACTGGCCAGCAAAGGAGATTGCATGATCCAGTACCGCACCATCAACAGCCCGATCGGATTGCTCACCCTGGCCGGCCAGGGCCAGGCGCTCACCAATCTGCGGATGGTCGATCAGACCTACGAGCCGAGTCGCATTGGATGGTCTGCAAATCCCCACGCATTCAACGACGCTGTGGACCAACTCAACGCATACTTCGCCGGCGAGCTCACCACCTTCGAACTCGAGCTCGATCTGCGAGGCACGGCGTTTCAGCGGCGAGTCTGGCAGGCCCTGCTGACCATCCCGTTCGGTGAGACCCAGTCCTACGGAGAAATCGCTGAACAGATCGGCGCTCCGGGTGCGGCTCGCGCAGTCGGATTGGCCAATGGCCACAACCCGATAGCGATCGTCGTCCCATGTCACCGCGTCATCGGTGCCAGCGGCAGCCTCACCGGGTACGGCGGTGGTCTCGATCGGAAACGATCGCTGCTCGCATTAGAGAGACGTCATACCTCGGCGACGTTGCCCCTGTTCGACTGACCGCGCGCCTAGAGCCCCGGCAGTAGCCCTGGTTGCGCGCCCGCGGGGTTGAGGCCAGGCAGCAGCGGCTGCGGAGCCGTCGGTGGCACCCCTGGTAGGCCGAGCGGCAACCCGGGCCCACCGGCGCCCGGGATGGGGAACGGCATGTTGCCATTGGCGACCGAAGTCATGAATCCGGGGCATTCCGCTTGGATCGCCATGCTAGCCAGGAAGCCGGCCATGGGCGGGGCCAGACCTCCGTGGCCGCTGATTTGAGCAGCGTTGCTGGCCAAGCTGCCACCGGGTTTCACCAGCATGGGGCAGATGGACTGCCCCATTTGCGCTATGGCGCTGCTGACGGGCCCGTTGTTGCCGATACCCACGCCATTGAGGACCGGGGCCATCGCGTCACCGACTGAATCCGCATGCGCGGCCGGAACCGCCGCCAGGGCTACGGTGAACACGGCCGCCGTGACCATGACCGGTCGCAGAGCCGTTGTGGACGGCGCCACGACCTTCGCGGTGTCGCATGCGGGCCGCCCGGCCTTCGGCGTCGCCCGTCCCCCCGATAGCCGGCGCATAAAGCCAGCTGCCTTCCTCGCGGTCATGTTGGACTCCCCCTCCGTCAGCACTCCATGCACATAGAGCACAGATTTCACTTTGATAACGGTAGGGTACTTTGGTCACATTTACAACACGATCGAATAACCATTTGAGACCGCGGCGTTGCGCTGCCGCGACCTGCGAGACCTGAATGCAACAATCGCGGATTTCCTGCCGACCGTTTGTTGACCGCTGGCGCCTGGGCGTGTGTGTGGTGTTGTTGTGTGTGTCGTTTTGGTGTGGGTATGCCCGTGCCCCCCAAGGGTTTTGGGGGGCACGGGGCTTGTTGTGTGTGTTCGGCGGTGTCCTACTTTTCCACCCGGGTGGGTAGTATCATCGGCGCTGGCAGGCTTAGCTTCCGGGTTCGGGATGGGTCCGGGCGTTTCCCTGTCGCTGTGGCCGCCGTAACTTTATGGAGTTTGTGTTTGGTGGTGGGGTGGGGTGGTTTGCGCTGTGGGATGGTGGTTGCGTGTGTGTAAGTTTTCGGCCGGTTAGTGCCAGTTCCCTGCGCCCCTTGCGGGGTTTCTAGGTCTGGTCTATTGATCCCGTGGTCTGCGGGGGGCCTTATCCCACTTAAATGGGTGAGAAGCCTGGTCTTGGAGGGGGTTTCCCGCTTAGATGCTTTCAGCGGTTATCCTGTCCGAACGTGGCTATCCAGCGGTGCCCCTGGTGGGACAACTGGTGGACCAGAGGTTCGTCCGTCCCGGTCCTCTCGTACTAGGGACAGGTTTCCTCAAGCTTCTGACGCGCGCGGCGGATAGAGACCGAACTGTCTCACGACGTTCTAAACCCAGCTCGCGTGCCGCTTTAATGGGCGAACAGCCCAACCCTTGGGACCTGCTCCAGCCCCAGGATGCGACGAGCCGACATCGAGGTGCCAAACCATCCCGTCGATATGGACTCTTGGGGAAGATCAGCCTGTTATCCCCGGGGTACCTTTTATCCGTTGAGCGACACCCCTTCCACTCGGGGGTGCCGGATCACTAGTCCCGACTTTCGTCCCTGCTTGACGTGTCAGTCTTGCAGTCAAGCTCCCTTGTGCACTTGCACTCGCCACCTGATTGCCGTCCAGGTTGAGGGAACCTTTGGGCGCCTCCGTTACATTTTGGGAGGCAACCGCCCCAGTTAAACTACCCGCCAGGCACTGTTCCTGAACCGGATATACGGTTCGAGGTTAGAGGTCCAATACGATCAGAGTGGTATTTCAACAACGACTCCGCAATTACTGGCGTAATTGTTTCACAGTCTCCCACCTATCCTACACAAACCGTACCGAACATCAATACCAAGTTGTAGTGAAGGTCCCGGGGTCTTTTCGTCCTGCCGCGCGTAACGAGCATCTTTACTCGTAGTGCAATTTCGCCGAGTCTATGGTTGAGACAGTTGAGAAGTCGTTACGCCATTCGTGCAGGTCGGAACTTACCCGACAAGGAATTTCGCTACCTTAGGATGGTTATAGTTACCACCGCCGTTTACTGGGGCTTAAATTCTCCGCTTCACCTTGCGGTTAACGGGTCCTCTTAACCTTCCAGCACCGGGCAGGCGTCAGTCCGTATACATCGTCTTGCGACTTCGCACGGACCTGTGTTTTTAGTAAACAGTCGCTTCTCACTGGTTTCTGCGACCCCCTGCCGCCGCCCCGGGCAAGCCGGTTCACGGTGTGGGGGTCCCCCTTCTCCCGAAGTTACGGGGGCATTTTGCCGAGTTCCTTAACCATAGTTCTCTCGTACGCCTTGGTATTCTCTACCTGACCACCTGTGTTGGTTTGGGGTACGGGCCGTGTGTGTGCTCGCTAGAGGCTTTTCTCGGCAGCTGAGGATCACCGAATTCACCTCATCCGGTTATGCATCACCTCTCGGACTCCTGACACCCGGATTTACCTGGATGTCGTCCTACGGGTTTGCCCCAGTATTACCACTGACTGGTACGGCTACCTTCCTGCGTCACCCCATCGCTTGACTACTACCCATCCGGGTCCCACGCAGCCGGCGGCTGTCTTTTCCCTCGAAAGGGATCCGATCGGCCACCTTTTGGGTGGTTAGCAGAATGGATTCATCACGGGCGCGCACACACGGGTACGGGAATATCAACCCGTTGTCCATCGACTACGCCTGTCGGCCTCGCCTTAGGTCCCGACTCACCCTGGGCGGACTGGCCTGGCCCAGGAACCCTTGGTCTTTCGGCGGGCAAGGTTCTCACTTGCCTTATCGCTACTCATGCCTGCATTCTCACTCCCACACCCTCCACCACACGATCACTCGATGGCTTCACTGGATGCAGGACGCTCCCCTACCCAGCCTTACGGCTGCCGCGACTTCGGCGGTGTGCTTGAGCCCCGCTACATTATCGGCGCACAATCACTTGACCAGTGAGCTATTACGCACTCTTTCAAGGGTGGCTGCTTCTAAGCCAACCTCCTGGTTGTCTATGCGACTGCACATCCTTTTCCACTTAGCACACGCTTAGGGGCCTTAGTCGGCGATCTGGGCTGTTTCCCTCTCGACGCACGGAGCTTATCCCCCGCCGTCTCACTGCCACGCTTTTGACTTACCGGCATTCGGAGTTTGGCTGACGTCAGTAACCTAGTAGGGCCCATTGGCCATCCAGTAGCTCTACCTCCGGTAAGAAACACGCAACGCTGCACCTAAATGCATTTCGGGGAGAACCAGCTATCACGGAGTTTGATTGGCCTTTCACCCCTACCCACAACTCATCCCCTCAGTCTTCAACCTAAGTGGGTTCGGGCCTCCACGCGGTCTTACCCGCGCTTCACCCTGGCCATGGGTAGATCACTCCGCTTCGGGTCCAGAACACACCACTACACCACCCCAAGGGTGGATACGCCCTATTCAGACTCGCTTTCGCTGCGGCTACCCCTCACGGGTTAACCTCGCGACATGTCCCTGACTCGCAGGCTCATTCTTCAAAAGGCACGCCATCACCCCACCCAAAAGGGAAGGCTCTGACGGCTTGTAGGCACACGGTTTCAGGTACTCTTTCACTCCCCTCCCGGGGTACTTTTCACCATTCCCTCACGGTACTCATCCGCTATCGGTCATCAGGAAGTATTCAGGCTTACCGGGTGGTCCCGGCAGATTCACAGCAGATTCCACGGGCCCGCTGCTACTCGGGTAATGACACAAAACAGGCATGCAGTTTTCACCTACCGGGCTCTCACCGTCTACGGCAGACCATCCCAGGCCATTTCGATTAACCACACACTGCTGCTCTCCGGCCGGATAGAACCAGACACATCATCCCCACAACACCGCACACACAACCCCTACCCGGTATCACATGCGCACGGTTTAGCCATCCTCCGCTTTCGCTCGCCACTACTCACGGAATCACACTTGTTTTCTTTTCCTACGGGTACTGAGATGTTTCACTTCCCCGCGTTCCCTCCCGACGCCTATGTATTCAGCGGCGGGTGACACGACATCACTCGTGCCGGGTTTCCCCATTCGGACATCCTCGGATCCACGCTCGGTTGACAGCTCCCCGAGGCATATCGCAGCCTCCCACGTCCTTCATCGGCTCCTGATGCCAAGGCATCCACCATGTGCCCTAAAACACTTACAACACAAGAAAACAACTCGAACAAAACCAGCTGAAAAATCAGCAAATCTTGCTTAGATGCTCGCAACCACTATCCACAAATCAAACACCACACCCCACCACCAAAATGGCGGGACAACACCACCCCAACCCAACGGCCAGGACAACACGGTGTTGTCTCAGGACCCAACAGTGTGTTTGGCGCCTCGCTGCCTTCACCAAGAAGACGATTCGTTGTTGCGCACCCAGCCGGCAGCCACTACAGCTGCACGACTCCTCACGGCCCGGGCAAGACCTCACGCCTCACCCTTTTCGTGGTGCTCCTTAGAAAGGAGGTGATCCAGCCGCACCTTCCGGTACGGCTACCTTGTTACGACTTCGTCCCAATCGCCGATCCCACCTTCGACAGCTCCCCCCACAAGGGTTAGGCCACTGGCTTCGGGTGTTACCGACTTTCATGACGTGACGGGCGGTGTGTACAAGGCCCGGGAACGTATTCACCGCAGCGTTGCTGATCTGCGATTACTAGCGACTCCGACTTCACGGGGTCGAGTTGCAGACCCCGATCCGAACTGAGACCGGCTTTAAAGGATTCGCTACACCTCACGGCATCGCAGCCCTTTGTACCGGCCATTGTAGCATGTGTGAAGCCCTGGACATAAGGGGCATGATGACTTGACGTCATCCCCACCTTCCTCCGAGTTGACCCCGGCAGTCTCTCACGAGTCCCCGCCATAACGCGCTGGCAACATGAGACAAGGGTTGCGCTCGTTGCGGGACTTAACCCAACATCTCACGACACGAGCTGACGACAGCCATGCACCACCTGCACACAGACCACAAGGGAACGCCTATCTCTAGACGCGTCCTGTGCATGTCAAACCCAGGTAAGGTTCTTCGCGTTGCATCGAATTAATCCACATGCTCCGCCGCTTGTGCGGGCCCCCGTCAATTCCTTTGAGTTTTAGCCTTGCGGCCGTACTCCCCAGGCGGGGTACTTAATGCGTTAGCTACGGCACGGATCCCAAGGAAGGAAACCCACACCTAGTACCCACCGTTTACGGCGTGGACTACCAGGGTATCTAATCCTGTTCGCTCCCCACGCTTTCGCTCCTCAGCGTCAGTTACTGCCCAGAGACCCGCCTTCGCCACCGGTGTTCCTCCTGATATCTGCGCATTCCACCGCTACACCAGGAATTCCAGTCTCCCCTGCAGTACTCCAGTCTGCCCGTATCGCCCGCACGCCCCCAGTTAAGCCAGGGAATTTCACGGACAACGCGACAAACCACCTACGAGCTCTTTACGCCCAGTAATTCCGGACAACGCTCGCACCCTACGTATTACCGCGGCTGCTGGCACGTAGTTGGCCGGTGCTTCTTCTCCACCTACCGTCACCCACAACAAAATCATGGGCTTCGCCGATGGTGAAAGAGGTTTACAACCCGAAGGCCGTCATCCCCCACGCGGCGTCGCTGCATCAGGCTTGCGCCCATTGTGCAATATTCCCCACTGCTGCCTCCCGTAGGAGTCTGGGCCGTATCTCAGTCCCAGTGTGGCCGGACACCCTCTCAGGCCGGCTACCCGTCGTCGCCTTGGTAGGCCATCACCCCACCAACAAGCTGATAGGCCGCGGGCCCATCCCACACCGCAAAAGCTTTCCACCACACACCCATGCAGTGCCGTAGTCCTATCCGGTATTAGACCCAGTTTCCCAAGCTTATCCCGAAGTGCAGGGCAGATCACCCACGTGTTACTCACCCGTTCGCCACTCGAGCACCCTGCAAGCAGGGCCTTTCCGTTCGACTTGCATGTGTTAAGCACGCCGCCAGCGTTCGTCCTGAGCCAGGATCAAACTCTCCAAACAAAAACCCCCCACCACAACAGGCAGGAAAGAATTCGAATCAGAACAATCTGACCAGACAAAAAGACACCAAAAAACTGGCATCAACAAAACAAAACCACACCCCCAACACGGGAAGTCAAAAGCATGGCCAAAAAAACAACAACAAAAACAAAACCACCAAACACACTATTGAGTTCTCAAACAACACCCGTTTTCGGGCAACCCTGCCACTGTACTCCGTGGCGCATGAGCCCGTCAAACTGCACTAACTGCTCCCGAGGAGCAGGAGTGCGTCGTTATGTACCACCTACTCTACGCGCTCAATCTCTGCGCCCAGACTCGCCAGGTTTTCCACGAACAATGGATAGCCCCGGTCGATATGAAAAACGTCGTGTACCTCGGTATCACCGTCGGCCACCAAGCCGGCAAGTACCAGTCCGGCGCCGGCCCGGATGTCCGAAGACCACACGGGCGCGCTCGACAGTTGAGGAAGACCTCTGACGACGGCATGATGTCCGTCGGTCCGGGCATCGGCACCGAGACGGATCATCTCCTCGACGAACCGGAACCGCGCCTCGAACACGTTCTCGGTGATCATCGATGTCCCATCGGCGATCGACGCCATGGCTATCGCCATCGGCTGCAGATCCGTCGGGAAACCCGGGAACGGCAACGTCGCGACGTTGACGGCCTTCGGTCGCTCGTACTGGGTGATCCGGAAGCTGTCGTCCGTCTGAGTCACCGTGGCGCCGGCGTCGTGCAGTTTGTGCAGCACGACCTGAAGATGCGCCGGGTCGATCCCGGTCACCGTGACGTCGCCGCGGGTCATCGCCGCGGCAATGCCCCAGGTGGCGCCCACGATTCGATCGCCGATCACGCGATGCTCCGTCGGATACAGCCGCGGTACGCCGGTAATCGTCATCGTCGGCGAACCCGCACCTTCGACGCGCGCACCCATCTGGTTCAACATCGCGCACAGGTCCACCACGTCGGGTTCGCGCGCCGCGTTGTGGATCGTCGTGACACCCTCGGCCAGAACCGCAGCCATCAAGATGTTCTCGGTTGCCCCGACCGACGGGAACTCCAGCTGAATTTCCGCGCCGTGCAACGAATCTGCCTGGGCAACGACGCAGCCGTGCTCGATATTGCAGACCGCTCCGAGTTGTCGCAGTCCGGCTTGGTGCATGTCCAGCGGACGCGAACCGATGGCGTCACCACCCGGCAGTGCGACTTTGGCTCGCTTGCACCGTCCCGACCAGGGGACCGAGTACGCAGACCGAGGCCCGGAACTGCCGCACCGCAGCGAAGTCGGCATCGTATTTCGGCTCGTCCGGCGAGGTGATGCGCACGGTTGCGCCGGCCAGTTCGACAGTGGCGCCCAGGCCCCGCAGAACTTCCGCCATCAACGGCACATCGAGGATGTCGGGACAGTTGGTGATCGTGCTGGTGCCTTCGGCCAGCAGCGTCGCCGCCATCAACTTCAGAACGCTGTTCTTGGCTCCCCCAACAGCGACTTCGCCCGCCAACCGACTTCCACCGGTCACCACGAAACGCTCCGCCACGCGGGCCAGTTTAGTGAAGCCGTTATCGCCCTGTCAGTCGGCTACGTCAGTCGGAGCGGTACGTTTTTATTCATGGCAGTACACCTGACCCGCATCTATACCCGGACTGGCGACGACGGAACGACGGGGTTGAGCGATTTCTCACGGGTCTCCAAAAACGACACGCGTCTGGTGGCATATGCCGACTGCGACGAGGCCAATGCGGCGATCGGCGCTGCGATCGCACTGGGAAATCCGACCCAGCAGATAGCTGAGGTACTGCGACAGATCCAGAACGATCTGTTCGACGCCGGCGCGGATCTGTCGACGCCGGTGGTGGAGAACCCGAAGTATCCGCCGCTGCGCATCACGCAGTCCTACATCGACCGACTCGAAGCCTGGTGCGACGAGTTCAACGAGAGCCTGCCGCCGCTCAAATCCTTTGTGCTGCCCGGCGGTTCAGCGCTCTCGGCGCTGCTGCACGTCGCCCGCACCGTGGCCCGACGCGCTGAGCGTTCGGCGTGGGAGGCAATCGAGGAGCACCCTTCAGACGTCAGCCCGCTGCCCGCCAAGTATCTGAACCGCCTGTCGGACTTGCTGTTCATCTTGTGCCGGGCGGTCAATCCCGACGGCGACGTGCTTTGGCAACCCGGCGGCGGACGATCCGACCAACCGAAGAAGTAAGCCCCTGCCTCAGGTGGTGCGGCGGCGTGCGCGCGGCGAGGGACGTGATTCCAACCATGACTGGAATGCCGTCAATGCGCCTCGGTCCAGCGCGATTTCGTAGCCCGCCCTGCGCTCCTGCGTGGTATCGCGCAGCTCGAGCACGATGATCTCTTCGGTCATGATGTCGAACTCGTCACCCCGCGGTGGACGTCGAGCGACGACCTCCACACCACGCCGATTGAGCTTGCGGTCCGGCCACAACCGAACGCTGGACAGTCGGTAAAACACGGCATCCGCACCGCGGTAACGAATTACGCCGTGGCGCCAACCGTGGCCCCCGACCGCGGGTATGTCCCGCATGATCGCCGCCGTCCCACCTTGACGCAGCTTCCACAAGCGATAGCTCAGGGCGACGACCGCAAGTCCCAGCAGGACGACGAGCACGATCATCACGCTCATGAGCGCGCTCATCGCCGCGGTCCGCTAGTCGAGCGCGCCGACAGCGCGCAGTCTGCCACGTCCCCTCGCGGCAATGCGCGGGTCGTCTGACTCCGAATCCTCTTTGGCCGCAGCCTCGTCGATCTCCGATTCGAATTGTGCGAACTCGGCGAGGATGCTGACACTCTCCTCGGTGACCGACAGGAAGCCGCCTTCGATGGCGACCCGGAGGTCATCCTCGCCCTCACGCTCGACACGAACTATGGCGTCGTCGACGAGCTGCGCAACCAGCGGGATGTGACTGGGCAGAATCCCGATCTCCCCCACCGTGGTGCGCGTGAAGAGGAACGTCGCCTCGCCCGACCAGATTTTCCGGTCGACGGCGACGATCTCCACGTTCAGCACGGCCATCTCACACCTGCCCTTCCACGCTCAGCTCTCCGCCGCCGAACACATCACAGCTTGGCGCCGAAGCTTTCGGCCTTCTTTGCCAGGTCGTCCAGCCCACCGATAAGGAAGAAGGCCTGCTCGGGGATGTGGTCGAAATCGCCCTTGGCCAGCTTGTCGAACGCCTCGATGGTTTCCTTCAGCGGAACGGTGGATCCTGGCTGGCCGGTGAACTGCTCGGCCGCCATCATGTTCTGCGAGAGGAACCGCTCGATCCGGCGCGCCCGATTGACCTGCTGCTTGTCCTCTTCGGACAGCTCGTCGATACCCAGAATCGCGATGATGTCCTGAAGGTCCTTGTAGCGCTGCAGGATTCGGATCACTTCCTGCGCAACCCGGTAGTGCTCGTCGCCGACGATCGCCGGGTCCAGGATGGTCGAGCTGGATGCCAACGGGTCCACCGCGGGGAAAATACCCTTGGAGAACACGTTTCGGGACAGCTCGGTGGTGGCGTCCAAGTGCGCGAACGTCGTCGCCGGCGCGGGGTCGGTGTAGTCGTCGGCGGGCACGTACACCGCTTGCATCGAGGTGATGGACTTGCCTCGGGTCGAGGTGATCCGCTCCTGCAGCTCACCCATCTCGTCGGCCAGGGTGGGCTGGTAACCCACTGCCGACGGCATCCGGCCGAGCAGTGTCGACACCTCGGAACCGGCCTGGGTGAACCGGAAGATGTTGTCGATGAACAACAACACGTCCTGGCCCTGCTCGTCGCGGAAGAACTCGGCCATCGTCAACGCCGACAACGCGACCCGCATACGAGTGCCGGGCGGCTCGTCCATCTGACCGAACACCAGCGCGGTGTCCTTGAGCACGTCGGCCTCACCGAGCTCCACCCACAGGTCATTGCCCTCACGGGTGCGCTCCCCGACACCGGCGAATACCGAAGTACCACCGAAGTTTCGGGCGATACGGTTGATCATCTCCTGAATCAGAACCGTCTTGCCCACGCCCGCGCCGCCGAACAGTGCGATCTTTCCACCACGCACGTAGGGCGTCAGCAAGTCGACGACCTTCAGGCCGGTCTCGAGCATCTCGGTGCGCGGTTCCAGCTCGTCGAACGGCGGCGGCTTACGGTGGATCCCCCAGTGGTCGAAGTCTTCTCCGTAGCCTGGCTCGTCCAGGCAATGGCCCAATGCGTTGAACACGTGGCCCTTGACGCCGTCGCCGACCGGAACGGAGATCGCCTTTCCGGTGTCGGTCACCTCGACGCCGCGGACCAGTCCGTCGGTCGGTTGCATCGAGATGGTGCGGACCAGGTTGTCGCCGAGGTGCTGCGCGACCTCAAGCGTCAGCGTCTTCGCCAGCTCCTTGTAGGTGATCTCGGCGTGCAGGGCGTTGAACAACTG
The DNA here is from genome assembly GCA_963733755.1 of uncultured Actinomycetota bacterium. GTDB lineage: Bacteria > Actinomycetota > Actinomycetes > Mycobacteriales > Mycobacteriaceae > Mycobacterium. The sequence goes on along the minus strand of CAVTEZ010000028.1, from coordinate 223,555 downwards.
CGGCACGGAGCCGCGCGGGAATTCGACGTCGACGACGGGTCCGGTGATCCGCACCACGCGGCCGTTGGTGTCGCTGCCCTTCGAGTTCGTCGACTTCGCAGCCTTTTGAGTGGTAGCAGCCATATCCTCTTCGCTTCCTGATGGGGCCTATTTGGCGTCGGCGAGCGCATTTGCGCCACCGACGATTTCGCTGATTTCCTGAGTGATCTGAGCCTGCCGCTCGCGGTTCGCCTCGAGCGTGAGCGATTTGATGAGGTCGTCGGCGTTGTCGCTGGCCGACTTCATCGCACGCTGGCGTGACGCCAGTTCTGACGCGGCAGACTCGAGCAGCGCCGTGTAGATGCGGGTGGTCAGGTAACGCGGCAGCAGCGCGTCGAACAGCGTCGTCGCATCCGGCTCAAATGAGTACAGCGTGTGGGGCTCGTTGTCATCCTCGACGTACTCCACGACCATCGGGGCCATGCGGTGCGCTCCGACCGACTGCGACATCATCGACTTGAATTCGGTGTAGACGATGTGCAATTCGTCGACTCCGGACTCGTCACTGGACTCTTCGTCGTCACCGGCGCCGGCCAAGAAGGCACTCACCAGAGTTTCGGCGACCTCCGCGGCGTTCTCGTAGCTGGGCCGCTCCGAGAAACCGGTCCACGATTCGCTGATGTCCCAGTTGCGAAACTTGAAGTAGCCCTGCGCTTTACGTCCAACGGTGTAGAGCACCGGAGTCTTGCCGTCTTGCGCGCAGGCGCGAGAAAAGCTCCTCGGCCTTGCGGAAGGCGCCGGAGTTGTACGCGCCGCACAGGCCCCGGTCAGACGAGACCACCAGCACGCCGGCCCGTTTCGGTGAGGGCTTCTCGACCAGCAGCGGGTGGTCGAGAGCCGCCTCCTGCGCGAGCGTGGTGAGCACGCGGGTGATCTCGACGGTGTAGGGCCGGGCCTCTTTCAGCCGTGCCTGTGCCTTGCCGATGCGCGAGGTCGCGATCATCTCCTGCGCCTTGGTGATCTTTTTGATCGACCCGGCGGAACGAATGCGACCCCGCAGTTCGCGAAGTGTGGCAGCCATCTTCGATTACTTCTTCTGCTCCGGCGGTGCCGGCTTGTGTACCTGCACTGCTTCTTTCTCTACCTGGTCTTCGTCGAGGGCCTCGACGTGCTCGTCACGCACCACCGATCCACCGCCTGTAGCCGCGAAGCCCTTTTTGAACTCGTTGATCGCGTCGACCAACTTCTTCTCGGTCTCTTCGCTGAGCTTCTGCGATTTCTTGATGTCGGACAGGATGCCGTCCTTGGACCCGCGGATGTGGTCGAGGAACTCGGTCTCGAAGCGATGTACGTCCTCGGCCGGAACCGAGTCGAGGTGTCCGTCGGTGCCGAGGAAGATCGAAATGACCTGCTCCTCAACGGGTGACGGCTGGTACTGCGGCTGCTTGAGCAGCTCGACCAGCCGTTCGCCGCGATCCAGCTGTGCTTTCGACGTGGCATCCAAGTCCGAGGCGAAGGCCGCGAACGACTCCAGCTCGCGGAACTGCGACAGGTCCAAACGGAGACTTCCCGCCACCTCCTTCATCGCCTTGATCTGCGCCGCGCCACCCACACGGGACACCGACACACCGACGTTGATCGCGGGTCGCACACCCTGGTTGAACAAGTCGGACTCGAGGAAAACCTGGCCGTCGGTGATCGAGATGACGTTGGTCGGGATGTAGGCCGAGATGTCGTTGGCCTTCGTCTCGATGACCGGCAGGCCGGTCAATGAGCCGCCGCCGAGCTCGTCGGACAGCTTGGCGCAGCGTTCCAGCAGCCGCGAGTGCAGGTAGAACACGTCACCCGGGTAGGCCTCACGACCGGGCGGACGACGCAGCAGAAGCGAGATGGCGCGGTAGGCCTCGGCCTGCTTGCTCAAGTCGTCGAAGACGATCAGCACGTGCTTGCCGTTGTACATCCAGTGCTGGGCAATCGCCGAACCGGTGTAAGGCGCAAGCCATTTGAACCCGGCAGCGTCGGACGCCGGCGCGGCGACGATGGTGGTGTAGTCCATCGCGCCGCCCTCATCGAGGGCACGCCGGACCGACGCGATCGTGGTGCCCTTCTGGCCGATGGCCACGTAGACGCAGCGCACCTGCTTCTTCTCGTCGCCGGTCTCCCAGTTCTCGCGCTGGTTCAGGATGGTGTCGACGCACACCGCGGTCTTGCCGGTCTTGCGGTCGCCGATGATCAGCTGGCGCTGGCCGCGACCGATCGGCGTCATCGCGTCGATGGCCTTGATGCCGGTCTGCAGCGGCTCCGAGACGCTTTGCCGCTGCACCACCGATGGGGCCTGAATCTCCAGCGCGCGATGGGTTTCCGCCTTGATGTCGCCTTGGCCGTCGATCGGCTCGCCCAGTGGGTTGATCACACGGCCCAGGAACTCGTCGCCGACCGGGACAGAGAGAACCTCGCCGGTGCGCTTGACTTGCTGACCCTGTTCGAGCTTCTCGGAGTCACCCAGGATCACCGTGCCGATGCTGTGCTCGTCGAGGTTGAGCGCGACGCCCAGCACCCCGCCGGTGAACTCGAGGAGCTCCTGGGTCATCACCGACGGCAAGCCCTCAACGTGCGCGATGCCATCTCCGGTATCGATCACGGTGCCAACTTCTTCTTTGGCGGTGTCCGAGGTGAAGGAGCTTACGTATTCCTCGATCGCGCCTTGGATGTCATCAGCGGAGATTGTCAACTCTGCCATGGGTTTTCGTCTTCCTGCTTGTCGATGATCTGGAGTAGGTGGTGTTTCAGTCCGGCAATTGGCTTTGGGCAGCGGCGAGACGCGACGAAAGCGTACCGTCGATGATCTCGTCGCCGACCGTGATCGCGAGCCCGCCGAGCAGCTCGGGGTCGATCTGAATCTGCGAGGTGACCGGATGACCGTAGATCCGGCTCAGCACTTCGGTGAGGCGGGTCTGCTGGGCGTCACTCAGCTCGGTCGCCGCACTGACGCGTGCAACGACTTCGCCACGCCGAGCCACCGCGACTTCGGCCAGGCTCTGCACGGCCGCTTCGGCCGGCTGTCCGCGGAGCAACTCGACCGTCTTGGCGAGCAGTTCAGCCGTGATCGCGTTGACGCCGGCACCCGCGCTGGCGAGGACGTTGCGCAGCAACTGAACTCGCGCATCCGCAGCCACCTCGTAGTTGCCCAGCAAGATGGCAAGCCGCGGCTGGGCGTCGAGAATGCGGGAGAACCGGAACAACTGGTCTTCCACCTCGTCGACCTCACCGGCCTTCTCGGCGCGGATCAACAGGGCTTGGCGTGCTGCCAGTTGGAGTGCGTCGACGAGATCGGTTTCGGCCGACCAGCGCTCGGAGACCGCGGCTTTGAGGACATCAAGAGCGGGCTGACCGACCTTGCCCGACACCAGTCGCTCGACCAATTGGACTCGCGGCGATGAGTCCTCGGAGGGCTGAGTGATGTAGCGGGTGACCACGCTTTCGCGGATCAGCAGCGCGGCGACAGACGTCAGATCGTCGGCGAGCGTCGACAAGCCTTTGTCGTCAAGGCTTTCGGCCGTCTCGCTGAAAGTCTTCAGCAGACTCTCCAGCGCCGTCCGGCTTGCCGAACGCATCTTCGCCGCGACGGGGTACTGGACGTCGGCCTCCGAGGGCGCCATCGCGTCGAGGTCGTCCAGGAATCGGTCGACGGTGGCGGACTGCTGGGCCGGTTCGCCGACGTAGCCGCGCACCAATTCGCCTGCCCGCCGAACGGATTCGGCACCGATGTCCTGACGCAGCTGCCGAATCAGTTGCGCACGCAACAGCTCGACCTGCTTGGCGCCCTGCACCTTGATCCGCTCGACTTCGCTATCGGCCTGGGCACGCAACTGCTCGCCGATGCGCTTGGCGTCGGATTGCGCTTCTTCGGTAATCCGCTTCGCCTCCGCCTTAGCGTCTTCCTTCGCCTTCTCGTGCGCGCGACTGGCTTCCGCGAGCCGATCGGCGGCAGCCGCGGAGTCCGCCAGCTGTTGGCGCACAGCGTTTTGCTGGTCCGCCATCAGCTTGCGTACCGGCGGCACGACATAGCGCCAGACCAGCAACAGGATGACGGCGAACCCGACGAGCTGCCCGAGGAATGTTGACATGCCTTCGCTACCGCCCCGAACCGCTCGCCGTGACTGAGGTGGTGACCTCGACGCCGAGGATGCGGCTCGCCAACGTGGTGGAGATAGCGTCCACCCGCGCGCGAAGTTCCGCAGCCACGGCGTCACCCTCCCGCTTGAGTTGCTCGGCAGCGTCTTGCAGCGTCGAGGAAACCTGCTCCTCGGCACGCGCCACGCTTTTCCTCGAGGATCTTGCGGCCCTCTGCCCGAGCCTCGTCGCGAGCCGCCGATGCCTTGACCCGAGCGTCGGCCATCGCCGCCTCGTAGTCTTCGCTGGGCAGCGGCGAACTGCTCGGCCGATTTCTTGTTGTCAGCAGCCGTTTTGGTGACCATGTTGTCGCGCTCTTTGAGCACCTTCGAGATCGGCGGTACCACGAAGGTCCCGATCACGCCGAGCACGATCAGGAAGATGATCAGCACGACGAAGAAGGTGCCGTTGGGCATGAGGAAGTTGCCCTCAGCCTGGCTGGCGGCCGCCAGAACCACAGCGCTCATGTCACCCATCTCGACGATTACTTGACCGGAGTGGCGAAGACGAACAGCGCCATGAAGGCCAAGTTGATGAAGTAGGCGGCCTCGACCAGTCCCACCGTGATGAAGAACGGCACGAACAGCCGGCCTTGGGCTTCCGGCTGCCGGGCGATGCCGGAGATCAGTGCGTTACCTGCGACACCGTCACCGATACCGGCGCCGATGGCGCCGCCGGCCATGATCAGTCCACCGCCGATGAGAGCGCCGGCCGCGATTGTGGGGTTCATTGCTTATCCTCCTTGATATTTGGTAGCGGTCTACCAGGTCTGTGGTGGTAGTTGAGCCAGGACGTTGGCGGGAACGTGTGGCCGTCCTAATCGTGTTCTTCCTCCAGCTCCATCGATTGGCTGAAGTACAAGATCGTCAGCAGCGCGAAGATGAATGCCTGGATTGCGCCGACGAATAGGTCGAATGCCTTCCAGATCGCATTCGGAGCCCACAGGACATAGGGCGGGAAAAGTCCGATCAGCGCAACCAAGATGCCGCCGGCGAAGATGTTGCCAAAAAGTCGGAGCGACAGCGAAATCGGCTTGGCGAGTTCTTCAACCACGTTGATTGGCATAAAGATCACCCCGACGATCGGCGACAGGTTACCCCACACATGCCCCTTGAGTACTTTGACGGGGTACCCGATGGGACCGGCGCGCCAGATGCCGGCCAAGTGGTAGCAGATGAACACAAACAGCGCGAGCGCCAGCACGTAGTTGATGTCCGACGCCGGCGGCGCGAACAACTCTTTCGGAGCGCCCCCCGCCTTGCTGGAGTACTGCACCGGCAGCACCGACAGCCAGTTCGAGATCAGGATGTACACGAAGAGCGTGACGGCCAGTGGCAACACAAAGGGTGCGATTCGCATCCCGATCGCGGCTTCGATCTGGTTGCGCATCTGGATTGTGATTGCCTCAAAGAACAACTGCACGCCGCCCGGGACACCGCTGGAAGTGACCTTGGCGCGCAAGAGAAATGCCAGTGCGATGACGATGATTGCGGCGAGCGCCGTGGACGCCACGGTGTCGACGTTGATGGTCAGGCCGAACAATTTGGCGGTTTCGTGGTGACCGACCTCGATGGCGCCCTCGGCCAGCAACGTCTCATACATCGCTGTTTCACAATCCCTTCAATCACGTCGACCGCCCCGTTACGCAGCTTCTTCATGACCGGCAGCGCAGTGGTCAACACCAGCAACACCTGGAAGAGCGCAAGCCCGAATACCACGCCCAACCCGGCGGGCCGGAAAACGAATGCGATCGCCAATCCGATCGTCAGTGATGAACAGCAACCGCGTTGCGGAATTCAGCGCCATTTTCTTTTTCAGCGGGTGCGCATCCGCGGTGATCGCTGCGACCGAGCGCTGCACACCGAGGGCGTTGAGCAAACCCAACAAGAGTCCCAAGCCGAAGAACAAGCCGACCTTCGGGTGCCGAGCCAAGCCGGCGATGCGACCGCGACGACGGTCAGTACGAGAGAGGTAACAAGCAGCCGAACCGGCCGGAAAGCAACGGAGGGAAACACCAACGGCGCGTCCTGCGCTGGTGTAGTCACTGCAGCACCTCAGTCCTCGTTCGGGGGGAGTTGCCTGGTTGCTCGTTGCGTGGCCCGTTGAGCGTATCGGAGGGCATTCATCGCACTCGCATCACCCAAGGGACAACTCCCCTTTGTCGGTCGTTTGTCGGCGTGATCGGAGCTGACTCCGATCGCCGGTGGCCGGCAACCCGCGAGGTTAATTCGGGTTCTACCAGCACCGTACCACATCGACGAGGACTCTACTACTCCTCGTCGTAGACGTCGTCACCGCGGCGCAGCAACGGGATCAGCGTCGCGAAAACCGCAATCGCAATCGCGCCCAACATGACCGCGGCGGTATCGCGCAGATTGAAGAAGATCGTGCTCGCCGTGCCGAAAGCGACGATGCCCCCCCAAAGATAAATCAGCAGCACCACGCGGCGATGCGAATGACCGATATCCAGCAGACGGTGATGCAGGTGCATCTTGTCGGGGCTGAACGCACTTTGACCCGCCCGGGTGCGGCGCACGATTGCCAGCAGCAGGTCGAGCATCGGCAACCACATGACCGCCACGACGATGAGGAACGGCGACAGCAGAGCAAACACATCGCGGGCGCCGTAGGCGGTCTGCGAGATCGGCCCCGCGGCCGTCGTCGACGCGGCGGCCAGCATCAGGCCGATCAACATCGAACCGGAATCGCCCATGAAGATCTTGGCCGGATGGAAGTTGTGCGGCAAAAAGCCCAGACAGGCTCCGGCCAGCACCACCGAGATGACCGCCGGCGGGTAGAACAGCACGTCACCGCCGTGGTCGCGCAGCAGCCCGACGGAGAACATGCAGATCGCCAGCGCGGTGATGAGCCCCAGCCCGGCGGCCAGCCCGTCCAGTCCGTCGACGAAGTTCATTGCGTTGACGATCGACACGGTCAGCGCCAGCGTGAGCAGGATCGACGACGCCTGGTCGAGCACGATGGTCCCCACCCCGCCCAGCGGGATATAGAGAACGCTCCACGCGACGCCCATCGTGACCAGCACGCTGGCCGCGGTGATCTGGCCGGCGAACTTCGTCAGCGCGTCCAGGCCCCAGCGGTCATCGATCAGACCTATGCCCATGATCAACCCGCCGGCCCACACGACTGCGGGCATGCCCGTGGAATATACGAAACCGCGGGTGAGAGCCGGAAGCTGAGATGCGAGAAACACCGCAGCTACGACACCGATGTACATCGCCAGGCCGCCCATCCGCGGCGTCGGCGTCACGTGCACGTCGCGCTCGCGCGGATAGGCCACCGCGCCGAATCGGGTTGCCAGCACGCGCACCGGCCCGGTGGCGAAGTAGGTGATGATCGCCGCGGTCAGCCCGACGAGCGCAAGCTCGCGCAGCGGGACACCGGCGCCACGATCAGCCAGGGCGAGCAGACCTCCGGCGAGGTTGTCGCTGACCATCCGAAAAACCGTAATGCACCGCCCTGAGACCGAACTGAGTCGCCCGGCCGATCAGCCGGTCAAACTTTCGGCGTCCACGCCAAGTACTTTGGCGATGCCCTCGGCGCTGACCGGGCCGGATCGCAGGATGCGCGGCTCGCGACCGGTCAGGTCCAGGATCGTCGAGGCGGCCTGCTGGGCTGAGGGGCCGGCATCGAGGTATACGTCGATCAGGTCGCCCAGCTGCCCGCGGGCGCTCTCGGCGTCCACTGCGGGCGGGCGACCCGAGACGTTGGCGCTGGACACTGCCATCGGTCCGACCTCACGCAGCAGCTCAATGGCGACCGGCTGCAACGGCATGCGCAGCATGACCGTGCCACGGGCGTCGCCGAGATCCCATTGCACCGAGGGTGCCTGCCGGACCACCAGACTCAAGGCGCCGGGCCAGAACGCGTGGATCAGATCGCGCATCGGATTGGAAACCGAGAGCGCAAGGCCGTCGATGGTGTGCCAAGAGCCGACCAGCACCGGCACCGGCATATCCCGGCCACGACCCTTGGCCGAGAGCAGCGCCGCCACCGCCGCGCTGTCGAACGCGTCAGCGCCCACGCCGTACACGGTGTCCGTCGGCAGAACCACCAGCCCGCCGTTTTTGACCACCCCGGCCGCCAATGCGATTCCGCGCGAACGCTGTTCGGGATCGGCGCAGTCGAATACGTCAGCCATGAGCGACCACCTTCTTGCGGGCCGTCACGAATCGGGGCCGCCCGGTCAGGTCTTTTCGAGCCACGATGTCGTCGAAAAGTGCTGTAGAGAGCAGTATCTCGCGGGTCGGCGAAGACGTGGTGTCGTCATGCTCGACGGCGAACAGGCCGCCTGGGCGCAGCAGGCGTCCGGCGAGCCGCACGACCGCGGGGATCACTGCCATACCGTCCGGACCTCCGAACACGGCATGCGGCGGATCGTGGTCAACCACTTCGGGGTCGAGCTCAGCACCATCGGGGACGTAGGGCGGGTTGGCGACCACCAGGTCGACCTGCTCGTCCAGTTCGGTCAGAACGACCGGGTCCGCGACGTCGGCGCGCACGAACTCCGCCACGGTGCCCGCGGCGTTTCTGCGCGCGTAGTCCAGCGCCACATCGGAGTCGTCGAGGCCGATCACCCGCGCGTCGGGCCAGTGCCGCGCGAATGCGAGCGCCAGCGCACCCGAACCGGTACAGATGTCAACGACGACCGGGCTCGGTGGCAGATGCTGTGCGGCTGCCCATTCCAGCATCGCCTCGGTTTCCGGGCGCGGGATGAATACGCCTGGCCCGACGGACAACGTCAACGGCCCGAAAGCGGCGGTGCCGGTGAGGTATTGCAAGGGCACCCGGCGTGAGCGGGCGGCGACAGCGGCGTGGTAGCGGTCGAAGAACGTGTCCTCCGGCGAGTCGATCAGCGACAGCCGGCCGCGCTCGGTGCCCGCCAGGTGCGCGGCCAATTCCTCGGCATCGTAACGCGCGGAGTCGATTCCAGCGTCTGCGAGCAGAGTCGTCGCGGAGTCGATCGCGGACCGCAGTCGAGTTGTCATGCCTGTTGCTGCAGCCGGGACTGCTTGTCGGCGGCGGCCAGAGCATCGAATAATGCGTCGACGTCGCCGTCGAGAAGCTGATCGAGATTGTGTGCCTTGTAACCGATCCGGTGATCGGTCACCCGATTCTCCGGGAAGTTGTAGGTGCGGATGCGTTCGCTGCGGTCCACGGTGCGGATCTGGCTGGCCCGGTCCGCGGACGCGTCAGCGGACGCCTGTTCTTCGGCCAATGCCTGCAGTCGGGCGGCGAGCACCAGCATCGCGCGGGCCTTGTTTTGCAGCTGCGACCGCTCGTTTTGACAGGTGACGACAATTCCGGTGGGCAGGTGCGTGATTCGGACCGCCGAGTCGGTGGTGTTGACGCCCTGGCCGCCTTTTCCGGACGACCGGTAGACGTCGATACGGAGGTCCGACTCATCGATCTGCACCTCGCCCACTTCTTCGGGCTCGGGATACACCAGCACGCCGGCCGCCGAAGTGTGGACGCGGCCTTGGGATTCGGTGACCGGCACCCGCTGCACGCGGTGCACGCCGCCCTCGAATTTCAGGCGCGACCACACACCGTCGGCCGAGTCGCCCTTGCTGGCGATCGTCAGCGTCGCGTCTTTGTAGCCACCCAAATCCGAGTAGGTCTCGTCCAACACCGTCACATTCCAGCCGTGCCGCTCCGCGTAGCGGATGTACATCCTGGCCAGGTCCGCGGCGAAGAGGGCCGATTCTTCGCCGCCCTCACCGGATTTGACTTCGAGCACGACATCGTCGGCGTCATGCGGGTCGCGCGGCGCCAGCATGTCGGTGAGCTGGGTGTCCAATTCGGCAACCCGGGTTTCCAGCTCCGCGACTTCGTCGGCGAACGATGGGTCGTCGACGGCGAGTTCGCGTGCTGTCTCCAGATCGCCGCGCGCCGACGTGAGCTTGCGATGTGTCGAAACGATCGGGCCCAGTTGCGCGAACCGGCGCCCGACTTTGCGTGCATTAGCGGGATTGCTGTGCAGTTCGGGATCGGACAGCTGACGCTCGAGGTCGGCATGCTCGGCCACCAGCGCGTCAATCGCCTGCGTCATGCCCACCTCCTCGACGTCGGGGTACATCCGAACGCAAAACGACGCCCGTCCCGTGCGGTTTCCGCGACAGTTCGGGCGTCGATCCTGCTACTTGTCGGCCGAAGCTTCCTTCTCGGCGCCTGCCTTGCGCTTGCCGTAGCGGCGCTCGAAGCGAGCGACCCGGCCACCGCTGTCCAGAATCTTCTGCTTGCCCGTGTAGAACGGGTGGCATTGCGAGCAGACCTCGACCACGATGTGGCCGTTTTCTTTGGTGCTGCGGGTCTGGAAGGTATTGCCGCAACCGCAGACCACGGTCGTCTCGCCGTAGGCGGGATGAATGTCAGATTTCATGGTGTCCTCTTCAATCGTCGGTCGCCGGGTCGCCCTATCGCGGAGAGGATCGGACGTGAACCGGAACCTGAACCTCGGCTGTTGATTATGCCAGCTCAGCCGCTATGCCCCTAAACGCCTGCCGGGGCCTGCGCATTCCCGCCGGCCCGCCACCGCTAGCCGGGGCTGACCTGGGCTTTGACAGAACGGTCCACGACCGCATAGCGGGTGTCGCGGGCGGACCTGGTCCACAGCAGCCCGCCGTCGGGCTTGCTTCCGAGCGCACTCAGCTGCCGCTTGAGGATCTTGTTGGTGGCGGTGGTCGGCAGGCTGTCGGTGATCCAGACGTGCCTCGGCCACGCTTTTGGTGAGAGATCCGGCTGGCCCGCCAGAAACCGGCTGAACTCGCTCGGCGTCAGCTCGGTGTCGTCCACCAGCACCAACGCCGCCATCACCTGATCCCCCACCTGCTCGTCCGGCACTGCGTACACCGCGACCTGACTGACCGCCGGCAGCCGCTGCAGGATGCGTTCGATCGGCGCGGTCGTCATGTTCTCGCCATCGACCCGCAACCAGTCCCCGCTGCGGCCGGCGAAGTAGATCCAGCCATCGGCGTCGCGGTAGGCGAGGTCGCCGGACCAGAACATGCCGTTCCGCAAGCGCGCGTCGGTGGCATCCTTGTCGTTGTAGTAGCCGGCGAACAGGCCGGCGCCTGTGGTGTTGACCAACTCGCCGATCGCTTCATCGGGGTTGATCAAAGTGCCGTCGTCGTCGAATCTGGCCACCGCGCATTCGGCGAGCGTGTCGGAGTTGTAGATGCTGACACCCGGAAAGCCTTGTCCCAGTGAGCCGGGCGGGCAGCCGTCCTCGCGGGTGATGATGATCGCGCCTTCGCTCGAGCCGAAGCCGTCCCAGACCGTGCAATCGAAACGCCTACTGAATTCGGCAATGTCGCGGTCGCTGGCCTCGTTCCCGAACGCGACCCGCAACGGGTTGTCGGCATCGTCGGGCTGCTCGGGAGTGGCCAGCACGTAGGCCAACGGCTTGCCGACGTAGTTCATGTAGGTAGCGCCGTAGCGGCGTAGATCGGACAGCAGACCGGACGCCGAGAACGTGGCGGGCACCATCGCCGAGCCGGAGCCGACCGCCACGCTCCAGCCGGCGAGCAGGGCGTTGGAGTGAAAGAGCGGCATCGACAGGTAGCAGACGCCGGACGAATCGACCTCGAAACGGCCGATCAGGTTGGCGCCGGCGAAGATAACGGTCAGGTGAGTTATCTGGACGGCCTTCGGTTCGCCGCTGGTCCCCGAGGTGAAGATCATCATGAGCGTGTCGGTCGGGGCCACCTCGCGATACGGCACCAGCGGTCCGGCGTTCGCGAGCAGACCGGACCACTCGTCGCTGCTGATGTCCACGACGCGAACGCCGGGCAATTCCAGTCCGTCGAGCAGCACACGGTGGTCCGGGTCGGTGAGCAGTATCTGGCAGTCGGCACGCAGGATGTCTTTGGCCAGCGCCGCACCGCGACGGGTGTCGTTGATGCCGCACAACACGTAGCCACCGAGCGCGGCGGATGCCATCGCTGTGAGCATTTCGGGCGTATTGCCCAGCAGCGCGCCGACATGCATCGGGCGTTTGGGGTCGGCGATGCCAATCAATGCGGCGGCGGCCGCAGATGCGTCCGCCAGATGCTCACGCCAGGTCCACACCCGGTCGCCGTATTTGACCGCAGGGGCGGAATCGCCACTGCGTTCGCGAAGCAGTTGCTGAATAGTGTCCGCCACGGCTCACCACTTTCCCGTCGGTCTACGACAGGCGCAGGTTACCGCTGCAGCGCGGGCTGCAAAGCGGGACGGGCGATGTTGTTGAGCCGAGGCGGTGTGCTAACCGGTCAGTCGTTGTCCATACCGGGTGTCGTCTTGGACACCTGGACCAGGAACTCGTAGTTGTTCTTGGTCTTTCGCAGCTGCGACATCAGCAGGTCGATGGCTTGGTGCGAATCCAGGCCCGACAGCACGCGGCGCAGCTTGTGCACGACCGAGAACTCATCTGGCGACAGCAGCAATTCGTCCTTACGAGTACCCGACGGGTTCACGTCGACAGCGGGGAACACCCGACGCTCGGAGATCTTGCGGTCGAGCTTGAGCTCCGCGTTACCGGTCCCCTTGAACTCCTCGAAAATCACTGTGTCACCGGTGGATCCGGTCTCGACCATCGCGGTGGCGATGATCGTCAACGATCCGCCCTCCTCGATGTTGCGCGCCGCGCCGAGGAAACGCTTCGGCGGGTAGAGCGCCGTGGAGTCGACACCACCGGACAGGATACGGCCCGACGCCGGCGACGCGTTGTTGTAGGCACGGCCCAGTCGGGTGATCGAGTCGAGCAGCACGACAACGTCTTTGTCCTGTTCCACGAGCCGCTTGGCGCGCTCGATGGCCAGCTCGGCGACCGAGGTGTGGTCTGACGGCGGGCGGTCGAACGTCGAGGCGATGACCTCGCCCTTGACCGAACGCGTCATGTCGGTGACCTCTTCCGGCCGCTCGTCGACGAGCACGACCATGAGGTGGCATTCCGGGTTGTTCTGGGTGATCGCGTTCGCAATGTCCTGCAGGATCGTCGTCTTACCGGCCTTGGGCGGCGACACGATCAGCGCTCGCTGACCCTTACCGATCGGCATGATCAGGTCGATGATGCGGGTCGTCAGCCGGTCGCCGGTGGTTTCCAGACGCAGCCGCTGGTTGGGATACAACGGAGTCAGCTTGGAGAAGTCGGGACGGTTCTTGGCGTCCTCGACCGGCCCACCATTGACGGTGTCCAGGCGCACCAACGGGTTGAACTTCTGCCGCTGGTTGGGCTGCTCGCCGTCTTTGGGAACCCGAACCGCGCCGGTCACTGCGTCGCCACGGCGTAAGCCGTTCTTGCGCACCATGTTCATCGAGACGTAAACGTCGTGCGGACCGGCCAGGTACCCAGACGTGCGGACAAACGCGTAGTTGTCCAGGACGTCGAGAATGCCGGCCACCGGCTGGACGACGTCGTCTTCACGCAGTTCGGTGTCACCACCGCCCCCGCCATCGCCGGACCGATCACCGCGGCGCCGACGTTCACGGAACCGGCGTCCGCGGCGACCGCCGCGGCCGTCGCCGTCGTCGTCTTGCTGGTTCTGGTTCGAGCCGCCGCGGTTCTGTTGTCCGCCGGAGCCCTGCTGATCGCCGCCCTTGTCGGAATCCCGATCTTCGGACTTGGTGTCCTGCTGGCCGCGGGCGGGCTTGTCGTTCTCGTTCTGGTGCTTCTTGTCGTTCCGGTGGTTCTGCTCCTCCGCGTGATCGCCGGAGGATGCCCGTTCGCCGGAGTCGGTGCGGTTCGTGTCGTCGGTGGCCGCCTCGGCGTGGTGATTGGCGGCCTTGGTGTCGTCGGTGTCTGATTCGCCGCGGGCACCACCGTTGGGCGACGAGCCGTTAGCGCGGTCGCCCTGACGGGTTTCCCGGATCGCGGCGATCAGTTCACTTTTGCGCATCCCTGAGGTGCCCTTGACGCCGGACCGATTGGCCAGCGCGCGCAGTTCGGGAAGCACCATGGTTGCCAGTGAGCCATCGGACGCATTCGAATGTGCGTCGGCGTCGCTGGAAGTCTCTGAAGTCACGGTATTGGACAGCTTGTCATTTTCAGTACTGTCGCCAGCCGTAACGAGGTCCGTATCAGTCACGGATTTCCTTTCTCTCCCTCGCTGATCGAATCAAGCCGGGGGTTATTTGCATTCAGCCAAATCGACGAATGCTGCCAAAGGTCGACTCGGCAACGGTGATCACCAAGATTGGCGGTTTAAATGGCGAACCATCGTTCACGAGAAGAATTTGGTGTTCGTCCCATGTCAACGCAGATGCAGATGCTGCGATTGCTGGACGGCTCCGAGGATAACCTGCTTCGATGCTGGAAGCAAGAAGCCCGTCTGCCGCGCCCCGGGGACACTAGCTGGGAACTGCCACCCCGGAACTCCACCGAACACCCTCACCTGCTGTCATTTGGCTGACCAAGAACCCGTTTGCGGCGGCGTAATCGACCACCTCAACGGGCAGGTCAGGCGCCGTGCTCAGCGCGATCACCGCCGGACCGGCGCCGGAAAGCACAGCTGCCACCTTGTAACGGCGCAACAGCCGCAGAAATTCCGCCGACTGCGGCATCGCGGGCGCGCGGTGCGGCTGATGAAGAACGTCTTCTGTTGCGGCCATCAGCAGGTCCGGTCGCTCGGTGAGCGCCACCACAAGCAGCGCCGCCCGGCTGACGTTGAAGCGGGCGTCCTCGTGGCTGACCTGTGTGGGCAGCAGCACCCGCGCCTCGACCGTCGACGAGCGCTGCGTGGGAATGGCGGGGAACAACCGGATGTCAGGATGTAGCCGCACCGGCGCCGCCGAGTAAGCAGGCGGTCCACCACTGGAGTCGGTCCACGAGACGACCGCGCCACCCAATACCGCCGCGGCCGCGTTGTCCGGATGCCCTTCGAATTCCGACGACAACTGAATCAGCTCGGGTTGGCTCAACGGTGTCAAACCCGCTTGCGCCAGAAGACCATTGACCGCCGCAAGGCCGCCGACGACTGCCGCGGCCGACGACCCGACCCCGCGGGAGTGCGGGATTGCGTTGCGGCACAGTATTTTCAAGCCGGACGCACCGACACCGGCTGCCTGCAGCCCGTGCTCGACGGCGCGAACTACCAAGTGGCCAGCGTCAAGCACCAGTTCCCCGGCGCCCTCCCCCTCGACCTCGACGACCAGTCCGGATTCGGTTGTCTCGACGATGATTTCGTCGTAGAGGCTCAGCGCCAGACCAAGGCTATCGAAGCCTGGGCCCAGATTGGCGCTGGAGGCCGCGACCACCGAGCGGGCTAGCAGCCCGGAAGCAAGCATCAGACCAAACCCAACTTCGCCACGACGGCGACGGGGTCGACGGGAACCGGCGAAACGGTCGGCATGTCGCGCAACGCGGTGTCTGGGTCTTTGAGCCCGTTACCCGTCACCGTGCACACCACGGTCGACCCCGGCGCCACCCAGCCGTCCTCGACGGACTTGAGCAGGCCGGCGATGCTCGCCGCCGACGCTGGCTCGACGAACACGCCCTCGATGCCCGCGACCAGGTGATATGCAGCGAGAATCTCGTCGTCGGTGGCAGCCAGGAAACGCCCGTTGGACTGCTCCTGAGCCGCGACAGCCGGCCCCCACGACGCCGGCGAGCCGATGCGGATCGCGGTGGCGATGGTCTCGGGATGGCTCACCGGTTCACCGGTCACCAACGGTGCCGCTCCGGCCGCTTGAGTGCCCAGCATGCGCGGCAGCCTGTCGATGACGCCGTCGGCGTGATACTCGGTGTAGCCCTTCCAGTAGGCGGTGATGTTGCCCGCGTTACCGACCGGCAGGGCGTGAATGTCCGGCGCATAGCCCAACACGTCGACGATCTCGAACGCCGCCGTCTTCTGGCCCTCGATGCGAACCGGGTTGACCGAGTTGACCAATGAGATCGTCGGGAAGTCGGCGACGATCTTGCGGGCAACCTCCAGGCAGTCATCGAAGTTGCCGTCGATCTGAATGATCTTGGCGCCGTGCATGACGGCCTGCGCCAGCTTGCCCATCGCAATCTTGCCCTGCGGGATCAGTACCGCGCAGGTGATGCCGGCGCGCGCGGCGTAGGCGGCTGCCGACGCAGATGTGTTACCCGTCGACGCGCACATCACGGCCTGTTGACCGCGGGCCACCGCGTCGGTGACGGCCATCGTCATGCCGCGGTCCTTGAAGGAGCCGGTGGGATTGAGCCCCTCGACCTTGAGATGCACGGTGCACCCGGTCTTCGCGGAGAGCCGGGGCGCGGGAATCAAGGGTGTGCCGCCCTCGAAAAGGGTGACGGGAACCCAGTCGTCGCCGACCGGCAACCGGTCCCGGTACGCCTCGATGAGGCCCGGCCACCGCTGATGGATGGCGGCCTTGGACGAACTCATTCCTTGGTTCCTTCCAGGCGCAGAACGCTCGCCACACCCTGCACCACGTCGAGTTCAGCCAGCGCAGCTACGGTTTCGGACAGGGCGGAGTCGGTGGCGGTGTGGGTGACCACCACCACGCGCGCACCGATGCGTCGTCCGCCCTCGCCGACCACGCCCTCCTGGCGAACCTCGGCGATGCTGACTTCACGCTTAGCGAATTCCGCTGCAACCGTGGCCAATACACCGGGCTTGTCGGCAACGTCCATGCTGACGTAATAGCGGGTAGGGATCACTCCCATCGGTGCGATGGGCAACTGGGCGTACTTGGACTCTTTGGGCGCCCGACTGCCCAGTACGCGGTTACGGGCCGCCATCACCAGATCGCCGGTCACCGCCGATGCGGTCGGCGCTCCGCCGGCACCCTGCCCGTAGAACATCAGCCGGCCCGCGGCCTCGGCCTCGACCACCACGGCGTTGAATGCGCCGCTGACCGTGGCCAGTGGGTGCTCCAGCGGCACCAATGCGGGGTACACCCGGGCCGAAACCCGTTGTTGCCCATCGTCGGTGGTGATCCGCTCGCAGATCGACAGCAGTTTGATCGTGCAGCCCAATGCGCGTGCCGACACGAAATCAGCCGGACTGATCTTTGTGATGCCCTCGCGGTAGACATCATCGGCGGTCACCCGGGTGTGGAACGCGATCGACGCCAGGATGGCTGCCTTCGCAGCGGCGTCAAAGCCTTCGACGTCGGCGGTGGGGTCGGCTTCGGCGTAGCCGAGCGCGCTCGCGTCGGCCAGTGCGCGCTCGTAGTCGGCTCCGGTGCTGTCCATTTCGGAGAGGATGTAGTTGGTGGTGCCGTTGACGATGCCGGCCACTCGCTGCACCGTGTCACCGGCTAGCGACTGGGTCAGTGGACGGATCACCGGGATGGCGCCGGCCACGGCGGCTTCGAAATAGAGGTCCACACGGGCGTTTTCGGCGGCCTGTGCCAGCTCTCCGGTGGAGACCGAGAGCAAGGCCTTATTCGCCGTCACCACCGATTTGCCATGCTCGAGGGCGGACAGGATCGCCTTGCGCGACGGCTCGACCGGTCCCATCACCTCGACGACGATGTCGACATCGTCGCGGGCGACGAGTTGTTCGATGTCGTCGGTGAGCAGATCTGCGGGTACACCACGGTCGTCGGCTACCCGGCGTACACCGATGCCGCGCAGCACCAGCGGCGCGCCGACCCGGGCGGCAAGGTCATCAGCGCTCTCCTCGATGATGCGAACAACCTCACTGCCTACATTGCCCAGTCCCAATACCGCTACACCGACCGGCTTTTCATCGGTGCTCATGTGCGCCACTCCTCCTCATCACTACGTTCTGCATCGTCGTCAGCGCGGCTCATGTGCGCCACTCCTCACTTCCAGACTCAACAGGTCGTCGACCGTCTCCCTGCGCAGAATCAGACGGGCTCGTCCGTCGCGCACAGCCACCACCGCGGGGCGGCCGATCAGGTTATAGCGGCTGGACAACGAATAGCAGTAGGCGCCGGTGGCGGCCACCGCAACCAGGTCACCCGGCGCGATGTCGTCCGGAACCCACGTGTCGCGCACCACGATATCGCCGCTCTCGCAGTGCTTCCCGACAATACGAGCAATCGTCGGCGCCGCGTCGGTAGCGCGGGAGACCAGACGCACGTCGTAATCGGCGCCGTACAGCGAGGTGCGGATGTTGTCGCTCATACCGCCGTCCACGCTGACGTACCGTCGGTGCGCCGTCGCGCTGACGTCGACGTCTTTGACGGTCCCGACCTCGTACAGGGTGATCGTCCCCGGTCCGGCGATGGCGCGTCCGGGCTCGACGACCAGTCGGGGGGCCGGCAGGCCCACCGCCGCGGACTCGTTGCGCACGATGTCGCTGAGCTTGTCGGCGAGTTCATTTACCGGGGGTGGATCGTCGTTGGGCAAGTACGAGATACCAAGGCCGCCACCAAGGTCGACGGTGGAGATCTGCGCGGTCTTGTCGACGCCGAACTCGGCAACCACGTCGCGCAACAGACCGATCACACGGTGCGCGGCGACTTCGAAGCCGCCGACGTCGAAGATCTGTGAGCCGATGTGACTGTGCAGACCCACCAGGCGAAGGTGATCGCTGGCGAATACTCGCCGAACCGCGGCCATCGCCGTACCGTTGGTCAGCGACAGGCCGAACTTCTGGTCCTCGTGAGCGGTGGAGATGAACTCGTGGGTGTGCGCTTCGACGCCGACGGTGACGCGGACCAGCACATCCTGGACGATGCCCGCATCGCCGGCGATGGCGTCGAGGCGCTCGATCTCGATCATCGAGTCGACCACGACGTGCGCGATGCCGGCTTTGACTGCGGCGGTCAATTCGGGAATCGATTTGTTGTTGCCGTGCAACGTGATTCGCTCAGGAGGAAAATCCGCGTGCAGAGCGACCGACAGTTCGCCTCCGGTGCAGACATCCAGTGACAGGCCTTCCTCGTTGATCCAACGTGCTATTTCGCTGGATAGGAAAGCCTTTCCGGCATAGTGCACGTTGGCGCCGCCGCCGAACGCCGCGGCGATCTCGCGACACCGCGATCGGAAGTCGTCTTCGTCGATCACGAACAGCGGTGTGCCGTATTCCTGAGCGAGTGATTGTAGCGAGACACCGGCAACGCTAACGACTCCATCGTTGCATCGAACAGCATTGCGCGGCCATACATTCGGTGCCAATTCCAGGAGTTCGTGTGTCGTCTGCGGGTAGGGCGGAACTCCGCCGTGGTGGAACTCTTCGGCGTGTCGAGGTCCGGCCGGGTGCGCGTTCACATTCGCTCCGGAGCGCTGACGCCGAGGATGGCCAGCCCGTTGGCGATCACTTGGCGGGTCGCCTGGCAGAGCGCCAGACGTGCGGTGTGCAGTTCGTTGGGCTCCTCGTCGCCCTGCGGCAACACCCGGCACGAGTCGTAGAACCGGTGATAGTCACCGGCGAGGTCTTCGAGATACCGGCATACCCGGTGCGGTTCGCGCAGTGCCGCGGCGGCTTTCAGCACCCGGGGGAACTCGCCGAGATTACGAACCAGCGCGCCTTCCTTGTCGTGGGTGAGCAGCTCGAGGTGACCGGTGTCGGGGATCAGGCCCAGTTCGGCGGCGTTGCGGGCCAACGCGGACAGCCGGGCGTGCGCGTATTGCACGTAGTAGACCGGGTTTTCGTTGGATGCCGATGACCACAGTGCGAGGTCGATGTCGATCGGGGTGTCAACCGAAGATCGGATCAGGCTGTAGCGCGCCGCGTCGACGCCGATCGCCTCGACCAGGTCGTCGAGCGTGATCACGGTGCCGGCCCGCTTGCTCATCTTCACCGGCTGCCCGTCGCGGACCAGGTTGACCATCTGGCCGATGAGCACCTCAACGGTACTGGGGTCGTCGCCGAATGCCTCTGCCGCGGCCTTCAATCGGGAGATGTAGCCGTGGTGGTCGGCGCCGAGCATGTAGATACACAGGTCGAACCCGCGCCTGCGCTTATCCAGGTAATAGGCGAGATCGCCGGCGATGTAGGCATGCTTGCCATCGCTCTTGATCACGACGCGGTCCTTGTCGTCACCAAAAGCGCTAGTGCGCAACCAGGTTGCGCCATCCTTCTCGTAAATGTTGCCGTTCTCGCGCAGACGCGCGATCGCCTGCTCCACGCGGCCGCTGGTGTGCATCGATTCTTCGTGAGTGTAGACGTCGAAGTCGGTGCCGAACTCGTGCAGCGATTTCTTGATGTGGGCGAACATCAAGTCGACGCCGATCTTTCGGAACGTCTCGTGCTGCTCGGCGTCGGGCTGGCTCAACGCGTCGGGCGCCTGCCGCAGAACTTGGGCGGCGATGTCGGCGATGTAGGTACCCGCGTAGCCGTCTTCCGGGGTGGGCTCACCTTTCGCGGCGGCGATCAGCGAGTTGGCGAACCGGTCGATCTGGGCGCCGTGGTCGTTGAAGTAGTATTCGCGTACCACGTCGGCGCCCTGGGTGGTGAGCAGCCGGCCCAGCGCGTCGCCGACGGCGGCCCATCGGGTGCCGCCGATGTGGATGGGTCCGGTCGGGTTGGCCGAAACGAACTCCAGGTTGATGGTGTGGCCGGCCTGGGTGTCGGAGTTGCCGTAGGAGTGACCGGCATCGATGACGTTGTTGATGATCAGGCCCTGCGCCGAGGCGTCCAGCCGCAGGTTGATGAAGCCCGGTCCGGCGATCTCGGCCGAGGCGATGCCGTCGGCCTGGGCCAGCGCGTCCGCGAGCCACCCGGCCAGCTCGCGCGAGTTGACGCCGACTAACTTGGCGATCTGTAGCGCCAGGTTGCTGGCGTAGTCGCCGTGCTCGGGGTTACGCGGCCGCTCGACGGTGACCGTCGGTGGCAACGCGGCGGTGTCGAGCGCATGCTCGACCAGCACCGCGGTCGCGGTGGCCTTCAGCAACTCGGCCAGGTCGGCGGGGTTCACGCAGGCCATCCTATTGGCTGAGGTGCTCCGCCCTCGAATCCATTCCGGTGCTCAACCGGCCGCTGTGATGCGTTAGTCTGTCGTGGCCCGTTGGCGCAGCAATTCTCGTGTGCGCCCCCGTAGCTCAGGGGATAGAGCGTCTGCCTCCGGAGCAGAAGGCCGCAGGTTCGAATCCTGCCGGGGGCACGGCCTATATCGCCGGCAGAGGCGCTATTCGGGCGGTTGGGCCTGGCATGTCGTCTGATCTCTGACTGATCTTCACGCCCCAATAGCCATCACTTGCCAGCGCTCGTTAGGACTGCCGCGTGTCCTCCTGTCTTGATGCGGTGCCCTGGTCGAGACTGGCCGACATGGATTCAAACCGGCCCCTTCCGCCGCCGTGGGTGATAGCTGGCGGCGTCGTGGCCGCCCTGGTGCTGATCTTCCTGCTCGGCATCGGCTTCGGCCAACAATGGGGAGCGCGAACAATGGGGACCACTGGCCGCTTGGGTCGCAGGAGCGGCCACCTTCGGCGCGGTCGTCGTGGCGTTGCGCGAGGCCGCACGAGGCCAACGAGCGGAGAGGTCGATCACGAGATCAGCAGACGGCGCGAATGCATCGCAGCGCTCGGCGAACTCTGGGGCGCGCTCGTCGGGCTGATTATCGACTTCCGGACCTTCGTCGATTACCTCGACGACCTTGGGCAGAATTTCGATCCCGCTGCTGCCAGTGTCGTTTCACCGGGACCGGGAGAGCGCCAGGTGCTCAAGACTTACGGCGAAATAATCGGCGAGCGCATTCAGGACTTCTTTGACAAGTGGGCGAAAGCTGTTGAACCGCCGCTATTTACCGTCCGCCTTGTGCTTCGCGGCACCCCGCTAACGCTGCGATGGAGCAGGTCAATCTCGATATCAACACAATCAAAACCGATGGGCTCAAGCAGCATTACGAAGCCGGTCTTGGCCTGAGCGGCGTCCCGACACTGCTCCGCTCACGAAGATGTGGCTACGACCTCATGCGCGAAGCGGGACGAGCACGCGAAGCTCGGACACAAGCACCTCAGCTGGACCGGACCGATGTCGAGCGGTACCTGCGCCGGTCACGGCGGCGTTAGCGGCTCAGCGTGGCCCACAGCCTCGGCAAATCGACATTCACGGCGGCTCAAGTCCCTTGCGTCGGGGCCGGGCGATGGCGCGGCAACTTGTTATATCCAATCGCAGGATCGTTAGCTCTCGTCTCAACGATCATGTCTATTTCTTTCCGGCGCACATCGCCATCGGTGGCCGTCTCGGACTCCCAAAGGATCTCTTTGCGCAGGGTCAGCTCGAAGTGGTTTGGTTCGAGTTCGAGGTCAGCGACGATCTGCTCGTAGGCGCTCGGGCTACCCTGTAAAGCGCCGTGCCGGTCAGATCCATACCGACATGATCTTTCCGTTGGGGTAAGTGATTTTGTAGACCTGCTTGCGTCGAGGCATGTCGCCAAACCTTAGACCGCCACTGTCGAGTTGTTGGCTGACAGTGGTCGAATCGACGTTCCACGTCAGTGATGCCCGTTAGCGTTTCGGTATGCACGACGCGATTCAAGAAGTTCTCCTTTGGCAGACCGAGTACTCGCCGCAGAACACCCAGGCGATGCAACGGCGCGGGTACCTCGTTCGCACCGAGCTTGCAAATGAACTGCGCAAGCTCATACCGGCACTGTCAACAAGGTCTGGCATCGACGACCTTCGGGTTCAGGGCAAGGATGGGACCGGACGCAAAACGGAGATTCCATGGACCAGGATTTATCCGAATCGAGATCGCATAGCGCGACCAACGGCTGGTACCTAGTTTTTCTGTTCAGCGCCGCCGGGGATCGCGCATACCTGAGCCTGAACCAGGGCACCACGCGCTGGGATGGCGTCGAGTTCAGACAGCAGCCCGAATCGGACCTCCGAGCGCGGACTAAATGGGCGCAGTCCATACTGACCGCCAACGGACCGCTCCCCGACAACTGGACCTCCGAAATACAACTCGACAACCGGGTCAGCACGCTCGGAAGCGGCTACGAGCTGGTAACGTCACAGCGACCGAATACGTATTGGACTTAGTGCCGTCGGACGCTCACATCGAGCAGGACCTGATGGACGGCATTGGTTGGCTGGGGCAAATTTATCGGGCTGCGGACGAGGGTTTGTACGTCCCAGGTGATTCTCCGATGTCACCGACATCGAGATTGCACTACAAACGATCGCGGATCCACGGAAGCCGCGCAGGCCAACCGGGCCTCGTCTCAGTGCTGTCGAGCGTCGTGTTATCGAGCAGCACGCCGTCACGCTAACGATGCAGCATTTCGAGTCAGAGTCGATGGGATACGTGGTCGAAGACGTCGGCAAAACGGTATCGTATGACCTTCGTGCTACAAAGGCCGGCTTCGTCGTCAAGGTGGAAGTGAAAGGCACAACCTCAAACGGCTCCGAGATTGTGCTCACACGTAACGAGGTCGACGTCCACAAGAATGACTACCCAGCCAACGCCCTCGCGATCGTCAGGTACATCCAACTGCATCGGCACAACGGCGAGCCTCCCACTGCGAGCGCGTAGAACTCGTCCTCGCAATGCCATGGACCGTCGATGACGACCGTCTCGCACCAATTGCCTACCGCTACAGCACTGGCATATAGCCACTCACTGTTGCGTGCGCCGCGCAAAAACCTCCCAAACCCGTAGCCACGGAAATCTGCTGTCTTGGCCGAGCGATCTGATCGGGGATGGGGCGGGCTTCCCCCGGGGGGAGGTACGAAGTCGGATTACGTTGCTGCGCAGCCGATTACAGCAGCACATTGCTGAGTAGAACCCCGACCCGGTGAGACTCCCTGTGCGCCTATCCGTTGTGCCACCTGGTGGCGTCAGATGCGGTGCCGGTGGTGGTGTTGGTGGCAGCGATGGCGGCAATGGCCTTACCCTGTCGCCTTTGGCCCGGTGGCCTTCTTTCGAAGTCTTCTTACGATGGCATGGCGCACAGACCCCGGCGAGGTTATCGAGGTATCTCAGCCACCCTCGGACAGCGGCACGATATGGTCAGCATCGGTACTGATCCCAGTGCAGCCGGTAACTGTATGCGGCAGTCAGTTCGCTCAAGGACAAGTCTACGGTTGCGCTTATGTTGCGCGGTGCCAGTCCGATTCGTACCCGGTCTGTCGTATCGCCATTTACCAGGCGCTCCCGCTTGTGGATCTCGCAGTGGCTGCCGCCGTCGTACACCAGCTCGAGGCAGCTCAGGTCTGTGCAAATCTTAGGCGCGCGCATATACAGCCGTGTCACTCAGCGGATCGTCAGTCGTGGCAGCACGGCTGGTACAAGTGCGGTTATCGCGTTGATCGTCACAGTCTAGCGATAGCACCTTCGACTTCGCCCTCGTACCAGATCGCCTGGCAGTCTTCGCATGCTGCTTCCATCTTCGTCACCATCGAATCATGTTGCATCCCTGTTGGTTACGCACACGCCGGTCCCGGTGGCCCAGGAAGGAATAAACACAGCCACCTGGGACCAGCGCGGCGCTCAGCGACGCTCGATACCCAATCATACCACGCCGCGAGTATTCGGTTAGTACAGTGCCCCAACGATTTTCACGATGGACGCCTCATGCGGGAAGCCGAAGCCAAGTCGAATGATGCCGCGCACGGCAATGCGAATCCGACTGTGAAGTACGTCCACGGGCGAAGTGACCAGCTCCACGTCCTCGCCGATCACCACGAACACCTTCGACCGGTCGACGGCCCACACAGTGCCATCGGGGATCACACCCTCAAGCGTCCAGTAGAGGTTCGTCCCGTTGATAGTGTACTTTGGCAGGCCCGAATTCGGGTCCATAGCAGCAGTATTCAGTTGCAGCAGCGGCTCATTCGAATTGAGGTCCGTGCCAGCGAACTTCTTCAGCGAGGCCAGGTACTTGACTGTCGCCGCCGAAGCTATGAAAGCCGTCGCCGTAGCGCCCACTTCGTTCTTCAACGCTTCTGCTTCCATGAACTGCTCGAGATTCACAAACGGTTCACCAGCGCCGCCCGTACCACCGTGCACCGTCACGGTCTGGATACCGGTCACGCCAGCGATGCCGCCAGACCCGTTAGTGGTTGCCACGCACCCCACGCGAGGACCATCTATCTGCGACCTGCCGCACGATGCCGTGCCGCCGAGTCTCGACGCTGCCGGCTGTGAGTCATTCGCCAGTTCGATGGCCACCTTGACCAAGGCGGTCAGCTTCGATGGCCGGACCACCAGCTCATCGACGCCGGGATCGGATTCCGTCAGCTCTTGGGCTTCCGGTGTCCAGAAGGCTTGAGGTCGTCCACGATTATGGGAAACCCGAAATTCGGGCGAGATCGCGTCCACGTTGCTGGACACCCTCATTGCCACGCTGGTCGCCTGCAAAGGCTCGATCACCAAAGGCCCGACTGCTCCGGCCTCAGAATGCCAGTGGAATTGGTTGTTAGAAACGTCATTCGAAACTCCTAGATGAGCGGCTACGCAAAGCATGTTGCCGCGCAGCACAATTCGACTAATTGAGCGAAGCGCGGACGCACCTACGGCCTAGTCCGCTGTGCTCATCTAGAGCTCGCGTGTCGGTGCTCACAAGACATCTCGCCCGGTCAGCACCGACAACACCAGGTCTTACTACATCTTCTGCCCTCGTTCAGAACGTCTGACCACGAAGGCTTTTGGCCACCAGGCGTAACCGTGGGCGGCGTGTTCGTCGTGACGATGGACGCCGGGACCGCAGTCGGCGCGTAGGCATTGCGACGGTAGTGCGGATGATCCGCCAGCACCTTTTGCGCAGTTCTTCACCTTCGCGAGATCGATATTGCCGGTCTGATGGTCCATCAGGTCGGCCAGGTCCACGTCTCGGTGAAAGTCGGACGGGTCGGCGAAGGCGTGCGCAATGTGCGCGTCGACCACTTAGCGCTGAAGCGATGTGATCTGCTAGCCCTGTCGTCCATCAGAGTTCGCGCTACTGCAAGCGCGTCTTCTGCGCCTTAGCGCGGTGGCGGTGGCGAGCAGCCTCGGCGTTACGCGCGTCTGGCTCATTGCCCGCATCCGGTTCTGGCTGGGCGCTATCTGACTCCTGTTGTGGCACAGCATTAACCGGCTCAAGCTGGCCTGCCTCTGTTTGCTGCGGTTCTTCCTGGTTGTCTTTAGCCATTATTCATCGTCCTCGGGTAGATGGTGATGTCGGCGACGATACTGTCGGCGACGTGCCCGCAGCCATTGCGGGCGATTGTCTTCATGCAGTGTGCGTAATTCGGGCCGCCGTCCGGCCCGGCGATCAGCTCGCCCTCTGCATCACAAACACACAGCGGCCCAGGCACTCTCACTTCAGATCGTTTCTTTGCCATTTGTTTCATCCTTTCCTTTTGCCGAACGCCTCACGCGCCAATACGTGGACGTAAGCACACTTTCGACGCCCGTCACCCGATAACGTCACCTGCGGGGAGTCATCCTCCCAGCTCCGTGAGGCCGTCAGCACGCGGCCACGGATGCGGCGCACCCTGCCGGACTTCTGGACCACTAGGCGGTCGAGCGAGCGCACGCAGTGGCTATCCGAGACTTGATAGAACTCTTCCCACCCAATCACCAGCTGCCACCGCTCGGTGGCCGGCGTTACCCGTTGGCGACCGGCGATAGGTGCGCGCCGTGATGATGTTGCGTCGATAGTTCGTCATGGCTGAGTGCCACTGTTGGCAGAGTTATTCGAGTCCGCTTCGCAGAACGTGCAGAGCGTAGGTCTCTTGTGGCAGATGCAGTCTTGTCGTCGCCAAGGCGTGATCGGTCGTCCTGCTTCTTCTGTAGCGCCTGGTAATGCGAACCCTCGGGATTAAGTTTCCAGAAGCATCGAGAGCCGGACCAAACCCCTCTGCGGATAGATCAGGATTTCGTTCTTGACTTTGTTGCGCGCCTTGATCAATGAGTTCTGAGTGAAGCCCGCACCCTTCCCAGCGTCGAACACGTCTTGCGCCGCGACTTCGTATTTGCCCGCCTTATCCAGCAGGTATCGATGATGAAGGTTTGTGCGGAGCTATACCCGTCCTCGTCGGTCTCATCGGGATCAGGCTGACCCTTGTGGCCGCTGGACAAGATGTCGGTCACGGTGCGGTCAGACTCGCCCAGGATGATGAACTTGCCCGTTTCGGCCATGCCCGTGGGGGTTTCAACCTTGGCGGTTCCATCCGGTACCGCAGCGAGGGTAGGTCCGAGCGGCCCAGCGAGTTCTTCGACTGCTGCATCACGAAGTCGCCGGTCTCCGAGTCAGAGTCACGGGTGAATCCGAAGATGGAACGGCCACGTTCTTGAAGGCGCCACTCCCGGTGATGCGGTACGCGATGTCATTGCCACCGGACTTGTTCCAGTGAGCGATGCCCTGTATGACAGGCCGTTCGTTCGGCCAGCGCAGCCAATGGTCCAGTGCCCGGCGAACGTCGCGCTCCTGGTGGCTGTCGATGCGGTCGGAGATCAAAGACAGCAGGGGATCGAGCACGACCCATTTCACGTCGTGTTCGATGATCTTCGCCTCTAGCGCCTTGATGTCGGCGGCAGGCTGAGCACAACCTCATCGCCGGTAACGGTGATCGCATCCACCCTGCCGACGCGGGACCGATCAGCTCCGGCAGCCATCAGACGAGCACCAAGGTGTAGTTCCATGAGTCCTCCACAGCGACGTACAGGACGTTGTGCGGTGTCCCGTACCACGATCCTGGCAAACTTCCGGTGGACACCTTAGCTGCCATGTAGATGCCGAACGAAGATTTGCCGACACCTTCCGGCCCGGCTGAGATGGACAACGTGCCCGATGGTATCCGGCCATCACTCCCGCCTATAGATGCCTCGGAAATCCCCATAGATTCCATAGATTCAGAGTTTCCCTGTGCCAGAGAATCAGTGGAATCAATAGCATCTACCGAACCTATGGCGAGATCGCCCTTCCAAGCCCAAACGACCGGCTTCGGCTCGATGTCCTTTGCCCAGGTAATCCGCAGAGCGCGAGAATCAGCCGCCGCAGCTAACTTTGGCCCGTCCGTCTTCGTGCCCGGCGTATAGCGGTCGAACACATCGCGCAACTTATCCGAGCCTCAACCCACGTCACCGGTAGGAGACCGACGCGCTGTGGAACTTCGCTTCGGACACCTGGCCTTCGGCTGTTCGCACAACAGCCACCGTTGCCGGAACAGGATCTCCGCTTCGGCGTAGTCCAGCCCCTTGTCCCTCAACCGGCCCGCATAAGCGACGAGAGCGTGGTGTCGCGCCCGTTCGGGATCATGTGGTGTTCGGTCATTTTTGTGGCAAGAAACTGCTCCTGCGACACCTGTCCATTGGCGGCGCAAACCTCTTCGTCGGCGGCATCCGACGCCATAAGGATGGCCGCAGCCTCAGCGGCAGACGGCAACAGGCATGTCATTGCCGCCGTAGATGTGTCCAGAAGCGTGCTGTGATCCTTCACAAACGACATAGCCACCATCGCCGCGCACGTCCATGCAGAAGCCACTGAGCGCCTTCTTCTTCGCGATGTTGCCGATGCGGCCATCAGCCTTGCGGTCCCACCAGAAGTAGAAGCGCCGTCCTCGACTAGTGGTGACCGTGAAGGTCGCGGCATTGTCAACCCATAGCGTATCGCAACCATCGCTCAAACTCACCGTATTCATCCTCATCAAATACGACGAGATTTGATGAGCCGCAGGCGATGCCAATGTTTACGATGCCGTTGTGCCTAGCCCATTCCATGTCAATCATCTGCGACGTGTTGGCGGCTGCCCAAGTTCCCCAGGCGACAGCTGGGTGTTTGCCGCGTGTACCGTCGCACGGACTTGCTGGTCCGTGCTCGCCGATGCACTTGTCGTGATGCGGATGATCGACGGGAAAGACATGAAACCCAGCTTCGTGCATCCGGTGCGCCCCTCAGCCGCGCTGTTGGGCGGTTTTCCACTATGCTCATGGGAGCTGTTCCTTTGGTTGGGGATTGCTGCTGCGGAAGGATTAGCCCCGGTGGATGGACTCACTCGCCGGAGCCAGCTCCTTGTGTAGGCCAACTCATTTCAGGCCGCTGGTGTCAGCAGTGCTTGAGCGTCGGCCAGTCGCACGCGTACTGCTTACCCGCCTTGACGGCAGGCAGCTTGCCCTCGCGGATCTTCTGCCGCAGAGTCGAATACGGGATCTTGTAGCTGGCTTCGATGCTCGCAGCGTCACATACTGCTCTAGCTCGCCTTCGACGGCTTTCGTTACGCGCCTTGCCATTTGGTTAATCCTTCGAAACGTGTGGCATGAACATGCAAGACCGCATGCTCAGTTCTATCGACCACCATTCCCGCGTGCCCACTTCCACTCGTTTCGTGGCGCGTCTTCCTACGAACCTGCCAGCGACTTTAAGCACTAGCGCGGGCCAGCGCAATCACGAATTATGCTGTGCGCCAACGAGTTAATGTCGTAGATTACGACAGATGCTGTAGAGGGTATCGCTTCACTCGACAGCGAATGGCATTCGACCTGTCGTGGTTTATGACAGCCGACGACGACAGGCGTCAACCCGCGCTGGCCATCTCATTTGCGTCAGCCACGCGGAATGAGACTTCAGCCGCCCTCGACAACGCCGGTCGCCAGCGCGCTCAGAGCGGCAGCGATCTCGGCGTCACGCCCGTTGACGATGCCCTGATAGATCAGGCTGGCTTTGACGGTGCTGTGCCCAAGCCGGTGCCATTGACTCGGCCAGGTTGCCGACACGTGCAACCTGTGTCTCGGCGAAGTGGCGCAGGTCGTGGACGCGAACACCTTTGCGGTTAATGGCTTCCAGTGCGTCCGCGAAGTATTCCCGACTAAGACGCGATCGTTCATGTGACCGCCGCGCGCAGCAGGAAACAGCAACGCCTCGGCGTCACGCTCCACATAGTTGGCGAGATGGGACTTGAGAGCTTCACGAATATGCGGCGGCACCACTACCGTGCGGCCGTTGCCCGATTTTGTTGTGTCAACGTGGTATTCGCGATCACGTCGGGTCACGCCCCTGGAAACGGTGAGGATTTGGCAATCGGCACCAACGTCTTTTCGTCGCAGCTCGGAGACCTCGCCCCAGCGCACTCCGCACCACGCCGAAAGCAGGACAAGGGCTTTGAGTCGCTGCGGTTTGATGGCATCGGCCAGCTTCGCGACCTCATCCACGGACAAATGACCGGCTCACGCTTACGCGCCGGATTCATCACGCCAACGATCTCGCACGGATTGCGGTCCAGGTGACCATCAGCGACCGCCGTCGCCAAGTTCGAATGCAACAGCGCGTAAACCTGGCTATTGCGCCCGGTGTGCTTTGTTCCCAGCGCCGTCGAACCACGCGCGCACCGCCTCGGGAGCGATCGACGTGATGGCCCGGTTCGCCGAGCGTCAGCTCGATGTGAGCCTTGTGCTGCGACTCGTAGCGCTGGCGAGTGCCCAGCTTGATGTTGCGCTGGTCGATCCACCGCGTGGCTGTACTCGGAGAGGGTCAGCGCCGGGGCCGAGAGCTAGCCGCTGCGCGCTCAGCGGGCGGCGTCCAGTGTTCCCGTCTTGCCCGGCTCCAACAGCTCGCGCTCGCCGGCACGTCAGCCCTCGGCCGGTTCTACCCGGCTGGGCTTTGAAGGTGCCCGGTGCGTTAGTGACGGTTCTCTGTCCGGCCCGATGTACGAGGCTTGCCAGCGATCGCTCTTGAGCTTCACGACGTACTCCCAGCCGCGGCGTGCTCTGCGTAGCGGTATCCGTTGCTGCGGATCATGGTGGGTCTCCTGTCCGGCGTCTGATCTCGTCGGATCTACCCATACCACCCATCAACAAGCGCACGGGATGCCGACCAACGCTCAGCTGCCAGGTCAGTCGCCATATTTCGAAGTCGACGGCTACGTCCTCGTCGCGCATATCGGGAGTCTCGACTCACGACGTTGTCACAACTCGTCGTTAACTCTGGCAGCGGACGGCAACTGGACGGTGGCGGGCAGCTAGGGATGGTTTTTGCAGCTCAGGCTGCCAGATCTGACCGCCTCGGCGGGCATCTCTGCGGACGGCTGCGGACGCCCGTGAACGTTGCTGATCTCACTCCGGAGCAGAAGGCCGCAGGTTCGAATCCTGCCGGGGGCACCATCGGACCAGCAAAGATGTAACTCTGCGCAAGATACGTGCAACTAGGCATCGGCGTGGCTCCAATCGAAGGAGTCGCCATGTGTCGCAGCCGTCTCGTCGGCGACGACCGCGGCGTATACGGCAACTACCCGGCAGGCAGATCAGTTGAGTTGCCTTTTCGCGGTTAACAGCCGCACGCCGCGGCGGGTCGCTATGGTGACGAACCGATAGGGGGTTTGAACAATAGTCGCTTTCACTAACAACGGCCCGTTGGCCTTTCCCCCGATCGATGCCCTCGACCGCAATCATCGCGGGTGCGACTGGGGCTACTCGGCCCGCGCCATCTCCGCGAGCAACTTCCGACTTAGCCAAAAAATGCAATCCCGCAGTGGTCCAGGGAATAGGATCCTCGGATTACGTGGGTTCTGCCAAAGAGATACCGGTCGCATTTCTCGCAGAGCACCTCGGTTATGGCCCAAGGTGGGGTTTCACTCAGCCGCTTCTAAACCCCTCGCCGCTGCGCGGACTGGCCATGGCCCTGTCCTCTCCTTAGGACTCGGATGGATGTTTCTCAGGCAGCGTTAAGTGATCGCTTGAGGTTTGTTCGAGTAGGTGAATCGAAGGAGCTAAGATAAAAATCTCTCACGCGCTCATTAGTGCTGTTCAGAGGGGTTTCGGTTGGTGGATAACGGGCGACCCAAGCATCGCGTAATCCCTGAGAGAAATTGCTCAGGTAGCCTGGCGATCCATGGGGGCAGTCAACGAGAAAGTTGTATTAATCACCGGCGCCGCTAGCGGGATTGGAGCCGAAGTAGCCTGCCAGCTCTGCGAGAAGGGCGCCAAGCTCGTTTTAGTAGACCTCGACACGACGCAACTCAACGAGATTTCCGGTCGCCTCGGCGAAGATCGCGTGCTTGGAGTGGTCGCTGATGTCTGCGACCTGTCGGCGATGCAAGCCGCCGTCGATAGTGGCATTGAGCGGTTCGGTGACATCGATGTCGTGGTCGCCAACGCCGGAATTGCTACCTACGGATCGGTGCGCCAAGTTGACCCCATTGCGTTCAGGACGCTGATCGACGTCAACGTCGTCGGTGTCTTCAACACCATTCGTGCGGCGCTGCATTCGGTCGTGAACCGCCGTGGCTACATACTGATCGTGTCCTCGGGTGCCGCGTACGTCGCGTGTCCCGGGACAGCTCCCTATGCCGCGTCGAAAGCCGCGGTGGAGCACTTCGCGAATGCGTTTCGGATGGAGATCGCCCCTCTTGGAGTAGCCGTCGGCTCGGCGCATATGTCCTGGATCGACACGCCGCTTGTGCGCGAAAGCAAGGAGGACCTCGCGACGGTGCGCGAAATGCTCGACTCACTAACGCTTTGTCGGGCAATGTCCGTGCAGAAATGCGGGACGGCATTCGTCGAAGGGATCGAGAAGCGAAAGCGGCGGATCAATTGTCCGCGCTGGGTCGGTCTGTTGCGATGGTTGAGGCCGTTATTCACTTGCCGCGTCGGCGAGTGGCGGGCCCGGAAGGGATTACCTGAGTCGCTGCTCCGGCTGGATGCCGAGGTCGACGCGCTGGGCCGTTCGATGAGCGCACGCACAGTGGCGCTGCAAAGGTCCCTCAGGTCTTGATCGCGTCGGACGGGCTAGCGCACGAATCCCGGGTGCCGGCGCCCTGCAGGCGCTGATCGATCACCGCAGTTACCGGATCGATGACATGTCTCAAGACACGCGGTGGCCGAGGTTCGCCGCGGCGGCCGAAGCCCACGATGTTCAATCGATGCTTCCTGCCAGGGGCACTTTGAAACTGCAGTTCAGAGCCTTACTGGCAGCTGCCAGGCGGTGCGGGGACGGGTGCGGTCGGTTGGGGCACCAGACCACCAAAGGGTCCTGGCGGTGGCGGGGGCCTGACGCACTGCACAACTACCAGTGAGGCCGTCCCTGGGGCGCCCCGGTTTATCGCCCGCCAGTATGCGCCATCGTCATAGGGCACGCCGTCGCACGACGGCTCGAGAGGGGACATCATGTCTACCGTCCCGCCACCCGGGCAGTAGTGGGCACCCGGATCGGGTTTGTGGGGGTCAGGGTCGGCGTGGCCGAGCGGAGCGGCCAGCATCGCGGCGGCGAACAGCGCCAGAGTCATCGCGTACTTCATGATCGGCATCTTGCTGCCTGCGGCAGCAGCTCGCCATGCTTTGGGCGATGAAACCGCACGGTGTGTCGAAGATCTCGGCGCTCTGCGCGGCCCGTGCGATCATGCGCAGATGACATCCGCGCTGCTCCTTCGCGATCTGGTGCGTTGTTCGCGACCGACCAGCGTTCTCGATATCGGCGCCAACCCTATCGACGGTGATCCGCCCTACAAGCAGATGCTTGACGACGGGCTGTGCACGGTCACCGGGTTCGAGCCGCAGCAGCGCGCGCTGGCGGAGTTAAATCAGCGCAAGGGGCCGATGGAGCGATACCTCCCGCACGTCGTGGGCGACGGCCACCCGCACCGGCTGAAAATCACGAAAGCGGAAGGCATGACCAGCCTGCTCACGCCCGACGTCAATCAGCTCCGCCTGTTCACGCCGTTCCTCAATTGGGGTTCGGTCGTCGAGGAGGTCGACGTCGCGACCCATCGTCTCGATGACCTCGACATCGACGAGTTCGACCTGCTCAAGGTCGACGTCCAGGGCGCGGAATTGATGGTTTTCCAGCATGGCCGGGAGCGGCTGCGCAAAGCGGTGGCGGTGCAGACCGAAGTGTCGTTCGTCCCGCTTTACCAGGATCAGCCGACGTTCGGTGATGTGGATCGCGAGCTACGGTCGCAAGGCTTCATGCCGCACTCGATGCCTGCACTGAAACAGTGGGCGATCGCGCCGACAGTGCTCAACGGCGATTTTCGCAAGCCGGGCAATCAACTGCTCGAGGCCGACTTCGTTTATGTTCGGGATCTCGCTCACCCGGAATCCATGTCCAGTGAGCAACTTTCGCACCTGGCGATGATCGCCTTTCACATCTACGGATCCGTTGACCTCGCCGCCTTCTGCCTCGTCGAGCTGCAACGGCGGGGGCATGCACCACAGCAGGCCGTCGAACAGTTGATGCGACTCTTCGAGTAGCGGCCTCAGTCCACCGAGCTGATCGTCGCACTGCAGATGGGCAGCGCGATCGGAAGTGTGTGCGCGACCGAGCCTTTCGGCGCGGTCACCACCAAGGTTCCTTCGCGAGGGCAAGGATTTCCCGACCCATTGACGTCTAGCGCAGACGACTCGACGTCCGCAGTCGCGACGTCGCCCGGGTTGAGGTGGAGCACGTGTGC
This sequence comes from uncultured Actinomycetota bacterium, assembly GCA_963733755.1. Taxonomy (GTDB): domain Bacteria; phylum Actinomycetota; class Actinomycetes; order Mycobacteriales; family Mycobacteriaceae; genus Mycobacterium. The sequence continues at coordinate 189,198 of CAVTEZ010000028.1, read as the reverse complement.
CGCTAATGCTTGCCGCGGCTCGACGTGAACCAGCACACCGCCTGCCGCAGTCACCAGATTCGCATCGGGATATCCGACGAGCATGCACGTATTCGACGACGTGTTCTTGAACGACACGACGACGCGCCGCATCGTGTTGGCCGATTCGATCGGTCCGTTGGTAACCGTCAGGTCACCGTCGGTACACGTGCCTGGCGTAGCGGCAGCGCTGCCGCCACCGCCATCGTTGGGTGGTCCGCCGGCGTGTGCCGACGTAGGCAGAGTGAGTGTTGCGGCTGCAATGGCGAACGAGGCAGCTAATTTCCCTGAGGGCTTCATGATTTCCCCAATTGCTCGTGGCATTCGGATGCCGTGTCACTATTCAATTCGGGACATTGCGGCGCATTTTAGGCGCCATCTTGTGCGGACATCGACAATCTCGGGAATCGGCGGGGATTAGATCCTTCCTCTAGCGTGGCTACATGCTGTTCATTTCCGGGATGACCTTGTCGCAGTGGCGGCGCGAAGTACTGCGAACCAACTTCTGGCTGGTGCCGAGCATGGAGGTGCTCGCCGCGATTGCGCTGTTCGCGGCCACTTTGGAGGTGGATCGTGCCGTCTACCACGGCACGCTCACGCTTCCGGCATGGGTGGAGGCCGGCAGCGCAGACACGGCACGCGAGATTCTGCTCGCGGTGGCCGCCGCGATCATGACGGTCATCGGAATCAATTTCTCGGTCACAATCGTTACGTTGACGCTGGCATCGACCCAGTTCGGACCTCGGATGCTGCGCAACTTCATCCGTGATCGCGGTACTCAGCTGACGCTGGGCACGTTTGTGGCGACGGCCGTGTACTGCGTGCTGGTCCTTTTGGCAATCGGCCCTGCAGAGCACGGCGTCTTCGTGCCGCACTTTTCCGTCTCCTGCGTATTCCTGCTGGTGCTGGTCGATCTGGCCGTGCTGATCTACTTCCTGCACCACATCGCGATCCAGATCCAGCTTCCCTTCGTCATCGCCAGTATTGCCGGAGATGTGAAGCGCTACCTCGGGGTGCGAAAGCCCGACATCCGGATGGCCAGCCCAGACGAGCGGGATGACAGCGAGGAAATCGCCGCGCTGGTCGACACCATCAAGTCTTCAGGCGCGACGATGCGTACCCCGAAAGGCGGCTACCTGCAGGCCATCCGCTACGACGTGTTGATTCGTGCCGCGTCGGCGGCCGATGCAGTGGTGTATTTGCCCTATCGCCCGGGGAACTTCCTGGTCGAGGACGGTGAACTCGCAGCAGTGTGGCCGCCCGAGGCTGCCGACCGCATGACCCGCCGCCTGAAACGAGCACAGGTCACCGGGCCGGTCCGCACTCTGGCCCAGGACCCCGCCTTCGGGATCGACCAACTGGTCGAGATCGCCATCCGGGCGCTCTCGCCGGCGGTCAACGACACGTACACGGCGTTGACCTGCGTGGACTGGCTCAGCAACACGCTGTGCAAGCTCGCGAAAGTGTGGAGGCCGGCACAGGCCTATCGCGACCGCGACGGCGCCGTCCGGGTCATCTGCGAGCACGTCAGTTACGAAAATTTGGTCCAGCGGTCATTCGACAAGATCCGCCAGGCCAGTCGCGAAATGCCCGCCCTGCTGATGCGCCAACTTGAAGCACTCAAAGCGATCATGGAGCAGACGACCGACCCCGAACAGGCTCGTGCACTGATGAGCGAAGCCACCATGATTCAGCGCGCCAACCTCGAGTCAGTGCCCGAAGAGTTCGACCGCGTCGCCGTCGAACGTCGCTTCGACGCCGTTGCCAGCGTCTATGCCCGGCTGAGCGACTCTGTCGCCAACCATGTGCAACCGGAATACGACTTTACCTGACCGGGGTTCAGCATCGAGGCGCCGTGATCCCTTGCACGTCAAGTCAGTTCACCGCGCCGCGGGTCACCTGCGGCCCGGGGGCGGCACGGTGCCGCGACAGCAGGCGTGCTGCTTGACCCGGCGCGCCGAGTTGAAGCATTGCGGCCAAAGCAGTTTCGAGAATCACCTCTTGCTGCACTCGACTACCGCCGATCGACGGAAGTCCGGGGAGCGATTCGAGCAGATAGTCCAGCGCTGCTCGGGGCTCACCCGCCGTCAGCGCGATGAGGCCCTCACCGATCAGACGCAGGGTCGCAGCTTGCGCATCGGTCGCATCCGCGACATCGATCGCGCGGATGGCGGCCGGATCATTGGCCGCGGCAAGCACAAGCATCGCGTGGAATGCGATGAACGGTGTCTGTGGCTTCATTGCCAGCGAGCCAGCTTCGGTGAGCACCCGAATCGGGTCCGGCGGCGTGACCCAGTCCGGATGCAGACGTGCCCGCCACGCGAGTGAGCCCGCATCGACCAGACAACGCACGCCTTTCGAATTCGGCGGCGAGAGAAACGCGTTGTACCGACGCGCCGCGGCGGCCACGTCGCCCATCGCGAGTTCGTGCAGCGCGGCGTGCCATTGAAAGTGTGCGAGATAACGCTGCGTGCCACCGTCGCTGGGCATCCAGTCCTCCAGCCATTTCAGGCCGGCTCCGTGCGCGTCAGTTTCGTAGTGTACGTGCGACAGTGCATGTGCGGCATTGCCGTTACCGGGGTCGAGTTCCAGTGCGGCGTCGGCCAAGTCGGCCGCGTCGTACCAGAGGCCTTGCTCGGTTCGGCCGTAGGCGCGCAGGCCGAGATACCACGGCGCTTCGCCGTGCACGCCGGTGAACCGCTCGACGTACTGCCATGCGTCAGGCAGTGCATCGCCAGCTCCTGCGAACGCAATCGACGGCGCGAGAACCAGTAGCGCGACTGCGTCGTCGGGGACGCGGTCGAGGTGGTCAATGAGGGCGTCAGTGCCCGCTGCGTTCCCCTTCTCGCACCACGTCGCGATCGCCTCGACGTGACTGCGGTCTTCGTCGCTGCCGTGCGCCAAAGCGGTTCGCGCCCGGGCGAGATGGCCATACACTGCTTCAGGACCGCCCGCACGGTCGGGGCGTTCGGTGGCAATCATCGCGAGCGCGACGTGCGCGCGGGCGTGGTTCGGATCTTCGGCGACCGCAGCGGCGAAGGCCTCAGATGCACCGTCCTGAACGGCGAGCAGGCGACGTACACCCTCGGCGTAGGACGCTGGCGCACCCGTCAACTCCGGCCCCGTCGTAATGAGAATCGGCGCCCGCACCCGCACGCTGCGCGTGCCGTCGGCGAGCAACTCAGCAATCGCCGCGGCTTGCGCTCGGATCTCGGGAATCGCTGTGGTTTCCCACAATTCGCCTTGGCGGATGGAGCCGATGCAGACGATGTTGGGAACAGCGTGCCCGGACCCGTCGATGAGATGGCCGTCGGCGTCGAGTCGCACCCCCACACCGGACGGGTGCAGAGATGCGACATCTCTGCCCAACAGGTCCGACCAGAGCGCGGAGCGGTGCAGTGACCGGCGGTCCCACGAGGCCCCGGCCGCGACGACCACCGCATCACCGCGCCGGCGCACTGATACGTCGCCGGTCGTGACGACGAGCTCAACGCCCTTGCCGTGCAACGACACATCGGCGACCTCACCCGCCTCAATCACCAGGTGACCGTCGTCGATCGCGGCATAGATCGCGTCGGCAATCGTGGGCGGCATCCGGTGGCGAAGCACGTCCCACTGGCGCAGGTCCTCGCGCAGGAATCGGCGCTGATCCTCCCATCCCAGGGATTGCCACAACCGGGCCGTATGCGGTCGCACCGCGTCGATGACTTGTCGCCAGTCGCAACCGTTTTCACGAGCATGCGCGAGATCGGCGTCCAGCGCTGAGCGCAGCTGCTCGAGCGACACCTCACCCGTGAGCGCGCCGAGGTTGGGCAACTCAGTCGGTGCGCCGCTGGCGCGGAATCGACGCGGCAGTGCGCCGTGCCGCGACAGCAGTGTGACCGTGGCGCCGCGGGCAATGAGGTGCAGCGCGACATCCACGCCGGTGAGCCCCGAACCGATCACCAAGACCTCGGCGGGACGGCGGGCGCCGAGAGCCGCGAGCGCGCCCGGCGCCCAAGGGTCCAGCACCACCCTGCCGTCGGTGCCCAAAGCCAGCACCGGAGCGAATGCCCGTTCCAGCGCGTCAGGCATGCCACTGTCAGGGCGCCCGGGTGCGAGCACGACGGTGTCGGCGGTCAAACATCGGCCGTCGTTGAGTGCGATGCGCGCGGGAGCGCCTGGCGTCAATCCGACGACCTGGGCGGTCTCGACGCGCACGTCGGCACCCAGCAGCTGATCTTTGAGATACCGGCCGTAAGCAAGACGCGGGGCAAAACTCCCTTCCGGCGGTACTGCTCGTTCTTCGAGCCAGCGGCAGAAGTGATCGGGATCGTCCGGCCACGCGGACATGCGCGGCGCGGGGACGTTCAGCAGGTGGGTCGAGTCGTTGGTGCCGTAAGCCGCACCGGTCCCGGGCCGCCCCGAGGCGTCGATCAGCGTGATCTGGACGTCGGGTATGCGTCGGCGCAGATGGATCGCGGCGAGCACCCCCGCCGCTCCACCGCCCACGATCGCCACGCGCATCATGGCGGACAGGCTATATGTCGCCGTCGGGCTGAACTCGTTAACGCGCGATTTGAGGCAATTATTTGAGTGAGTCCAGTGGCTGCACTGGCGGGTACTGGCCGTAAAGGGCCAGTTTGGTAATCGCTTACAACCCCTCCAGGTCGTCGGGCACATCGACGGCATGCTCCTGCAGTGCCTCCAGCGGCACGATGTCGAGCGTCCGCTCATGGGTGGAGGCGAGCACCACCGGGGCGGCGAAACCGTCGCGGTAAGCCAACAGCCAGTTGCCCGCGGTGACGCACCAGCGGTCCCCCGGCACCAGCCCGGGAAACCGGAACTGCGGCATCGGCGTTGAGAGATCGTTGCCGATCGTGCGCTGGTGTTCCAGGAATTCGGCAGTCACTACCGCGCAAATCGTGTGCAGGCCAAGATCTTCCGGTCCGGTCGAACAACAGCCGTCGCGGTAGAAGCCGGTGAGTGGCTCACTGCTGCACGGTTCCAGCGGACCACCCAGGACGTTACGCTCAGCCATCCGTCCCCCTCACCAGATCCGCCACGCGTCGGACTTGATCGACTTCGGAACTGGTCGGGATGAGCTGGATTTCGTCAGTCCCGACGGCTTCGAATTCGCGTAGCACCGCAACCAGGTCGTCCTCGCTGCCGGCGAAGCCGGTCGTGGGCGCCATCGCGTCGATGTACTCGGCCGGTATCCAGTTCATATAGCGACGCAGGTGCCGGTGCACCTGCCGGCGGGCGTCGTCGACCTCGCCGAGCGCGAACCAGAACGAGGTGGCCAGGTGTGGCTTGGGCTTGCCAGCCTGCGCCCAGGCGTCGCGCGCGACGTCGAACAATTCGTTCTGCTTGGCGATGGCGAGATCCAGCGTGGTGCCGGCCAGTCCGTCGGCCCATGCCGCGGCGCTGCGAAGGGTCTTTGGCCCGATGGTTCCGATCAGCAGCGGCGGCCCACCCGCCTGGACCGGTGCGGGTCCGACCGGTAGCAGCGACTCGGTGATCTTCTCGCCGGCCCAGACCCGCTTCATCACCGCGACCAGCTCGGCCATCCCGCGCATCGTCTGCATCGCCATATCCGCGCCAACCGCCCGGTAATCCTCGACCCGACCGCCGACACCAAGGCCCACGGTCAGCCGGCCCCCGCACAGCATGTCGCCGGTCGCCAACGCCTTGGCCAGCATCACCGGGTCGTGCAATTGGGGCACGATCACCGTCGTCACCAACCGCACCCGGTCGGTCCACGCGGCCAGGGCGCCCATCAACGTCAACGTTTCCGGGTTGTCGAAGGCCATCCGCTCGCCCCAGCACAGCGACGAGAATGGGCCGTCGTCGATGGCCCGCGCCCAGTCCCGTAGCACCGCGGCGTCCAAGTTCGGCTCCATGACCGGCATGGTCATCGCTACCTGCACGACGCGATTCTGACACGCAGACCGCTGGGTGCACACGGCCGCCGACGTGGCAGCATCACCGGGATGGGCATCACCGCCAACTCGATCGCACACGTGCGGCTCACCGTCACCGACATCGAACGATCTCGGCGCTTCTACGAGAGCGTCTTCGGATGGCCCGTCCTGCTCGAGGTTCCCGACAACGCCGACGCGGCGACCCGCAGTCAGCTCGCGTTTCTGTTCGGCGGGGTCATCTATGACCTGGGCGGCGCGCTGATCGCGCTGCGACCCGTGGCCAGCGATCGCTTCCACGAGGACCGTTGCGGTCTGGACCACATCGCGTTCCGGGCGACTGACAAGTCCGAGTTAGATTCCGCAGCAGAGCATCTCGACGAGCTCGGCATCGACCACGAGCCGGTCAAAGACATCGGACCGGCCTACATTCTGGAATTTCGCGATCCGGACAATATCGCCCTGGAGTTGACCGCGCCGAAGTAACGCCGGCATTGTGGCGGCCGGCCGGCCGGAGTGGTTGACTGGCAGGCACAATGCCGATCGCGTTCAACCACACCATCGTCGCCGCACACGACAAGCGAAAGTCCGCCGAATTCGTCAGCGAACTGTTCGGATTACCCAGTCCAAAGCCGTTCGGCCGCTTTCTGGCAGTCGCCCTCGAACACGGCGCAACACTCGACTACACCGAAGTCGCCGGTAGCGAGCAGATACATCCGCAGCACTATGCGTTCCTGGTCTCCGAGGATGACTTCGACGCGATCTACGGCAAGATCGCGGCACGCGGGCTGCAGCACTGGGCCGATCCGGCCGGACAACGACCCGGCGAGTTCAACACCAACGACGGTGGGCGCGGCGTCTACTTCCAGGACCCGGCGGGCCACTACCTGGAGATCCTCACCCGCCCCTACGGCTCGGGCGGCTAGCCGGCGCCGCGCTGGGTGTGGCGGCGACTCTCCTGGTCGCGGTAGTCGTCGGCCAACCGGCCGACGTGGTCGGGCAGTGCCCCCGCCGCGACGTCAGCCAGGCTGGTCCGCTCCAGCACCGAGCGCATGCTGGCCCGCAGCGCCCGCCAGACATCGGTCAGCGCCGCAGTCGGACCGGAGTAGGGCAGATCGCCGAGCCCCATGTCGCGCACGCTGGCCAGTGGGCCGTCGATGCAGCGCAACACATCTGCAATGCTGATTTCGGTTCCTGGACGGGCTAATTCGTAGCCGCCGTCGCGACCGCGGTGGCTGCGCACCAGCCGGTCGCCACGCAGCACGGTCAAGATGTCGACGAGAAACTGCGGCGGAATTCCCTGCGCGTTGGCGAGTTCGTCGGTGGTGACCAGCACGCCGTCATCGACGGTGGCCAGCTCGACCATCGCCCGCACCGCGTACTCCGCCTTCGCCGACATCCGCATGGAATGGGATTCTCCCACCGGCCGCAGCTAGCCGGTCACCGCGAGCACCGCGCCTGCGTATTCGGGACGGCACACCACCAGGTCGGGCAGCAGCGGATCGGCCCGGTTGTACTCCAGCGTCGAGCCGTCGATGCGCGAGGTGTGCAGCCCGGCGGCGCGGGCCACCGCGACCGGGGCCGCCGAATCCCACTCGTACTGCCCGCCGGCGTGGACATAGACGTCGGCCAACCCTTGAATGACGGCGGCCACCTTCGCTCCCGCCGAACCCATCTCCACCAGCGTGCCGTTCAGGTGATCGCGGACCTGCAGCGCGACCGCCGGTGGGCGGGTACGCGAAACCACGATCCGCGGCTCCCCGGAATACGCCGGCGGAGGTACGGGATCAGGCGTGGACAACGTAACGCCTTGTGCCGGAAGCGCAACCGCGCCGGCAACGAGTGAACCGGATTGCCATAGCGCGACGTGCACGGCCCAGTCTTCGCGGCCGAGCTCGGAGAACTCGCGAGTGCCGTCCAGCGGGTCGACGATCCACACCCGCTGGGCGCTCAACCGCACCGGGTTGTCGATGCCCTCTTCGGACAGCACCGCATCATCCGGACGCTCGCGCGCCAGCGCTTCCATCAGGTAATCGTGGGACCGCTTGTCCCCCGCAGCTTTTCGATCAGCTTCGGTGGCATCGGCGAGTTCCTCGCGCACCGCGAGCAACAGCTGACCGGCTTCGGTGGCCAGCCGGGCCGCGACCTCATGGTCGCTGTAGTCACTGTGATCGCTCAACTCCGGGCCTCGATCAGATCGACGACTTGCTGCGCCAACTCGTCGCAGCTGCGATCCGGCGTGAGCCGGAGTTCAGGATTCTTTGGTCGCTGATACGGGCTGTCGATTCCAGTGAAGTGCGTGATCTCACCCGCCCGCGCCTTGGCGTAGAGGCCCTTGGGGTCTCGCCGCTCGCAATCCTCGAGCGGGGTGTCGCAGAACACCTCGACGAAGTCGAGTCCGGCGTCGGCGTGCACCCCACGGGCCAGGTCGCGATGCTCTTCCAATGGGCTGATCGCCGGCACCAGCACGGTGTGGCCGGAATCGGCGATCAGGGCCGCGACGTGCGCCAGCCGGCGCAGGTTCTCGGCCCGGTCGGCCATGCTGAAACCCAGGTCGGCGTTGAGGCCGTGGCGCAGATTATCGCCGTCGAGAACGTAAGCGGGAACGCCCTTTTCGAGCAGCTTCTGCTCGACCAGCATGGCCACCGATGACTTACCCGAACCCGAAAGGCCAGTGAACCACAGGGTGCGGCCCCTCGACATCCGATCCTCGGCGGTCACCAGCGATTGGTGCACCACTGTGTTGGGGCTTGACGAGAGAGTCGAAGCCTCGCGCAGCACCATGCCCGCGGCAACGGTCCCGTTGGTGTTCGGGTCGATCAGGATGAAAGACCCCGTGCTTGCGTTACGGGTGTACTCGTCGAGCAGCAGCGGCACCTGCGTTCGCAGCGAGATACGGCCAAGTTCGTTCAGCTGCAGCGCCGTTGCATCCTTGTCCCGGCGCAGCGTGTTGACGTCGAGGCGGTAGTCCAGCGCGGTGATCCTGACTCGCGTGGTCTGGGTGGTGTGCTTGATCAGATAGTCGCGCCCGGGCTCCAGCGCCGAGGCGTCGGCCATCCAGCAGACCGTCGCATCGAAGTCCTGGGTGACCCTCGGCGCATTAGCGGGCCGGGCGATCATGTCACCACGCGAGATGTCGATGTCGTCGGCAAGGCTCAGCGATACGGCCATCGGCGGAAATGCCTCTGCGACAGGTCCGTTGGGGCCCTCGATCGCGGTGATGCGGCTGGGCTTGCCGGTCGGTAGCACGACGACCTCGTCGCCGGGACGCATGACACCGCTGGCGACGGTGCCCGCGTAGCTGCGGTGGTCTTGGTGCTCGCGGGTCTGCGGGCGGATGACGTACTGCACCGGGAACCGGACGTCGACAAGGTTACGGTCCGCGGCGATGTAGACCTCTTCGAGGTGTGACAGCAGCGCCGGCCCGTCGTACCACGGGGTGTGGTCGGACTTGGTGACCACGTTGTCGCCGTGCAGCGCCGACATCGGGATGGTGAGCACGTCTTGGACGTCCAAGCGGGTGGCGAACGCGTAGAACTCGTCGCGGATCGTCTCGAAAGTTTCTTTGTCCCAATCGATCAGGTCCATCTTGTTGACCGCGAGCACGATGTGCTCGATGCCCAACAGCGACGCCAGGAACGTGTGCCGACGGGACTGTTCCAGCAGACCGTGGCGGGCGTCGACGAGCACGATGGCCAGTTGGGCGGTGGACGCGCCGGTCACCATGTTGCGGGTGTACTGAATGTGTCCGGGGGTGTCGGCAATGATGAACTTGCGCTTGGGAGTGGCGAAGTAGCGGTAGGCGACGTCGATCGTGATGCCCTGTTCCCGCTCGGCGCGCAGCCCGTCGGTGACCAGTGACAGGTCGGTGTATTCGTGGCCGCGGTCCTTGGAGGTCCGCTCGACCGAGGCCCACTGGTCGTCCATGACGGCCTTGGAGTCGTAGAGCAGGCGACCGATCAGCGTCGACTTGCCGTCGTCGACCGAGCCGGCCGTTGCGATGCGCAGCAACGTGGTGGACGCACCCATCAGAAATACCCCTGCCTCTTGCGGTCTTCCATCCCGGCTTCGGAGATCCGGTCGTCAGCTCTGGTGGCGCCCCGTTCGGTAAGCCGTGACACCGCCGTTTCGGCGACGACTTCCGCGACGGTGGCGGCCACGGATTCCACACAGCCGGTACAGGTGACGTCACCGACGGTGCGGAATCGGACGGTCTTCTCGAGCACCTTCTCGTCGGGGCGCGGCTGCAGGTGGCGGTCGACGGCCAGCAGCATCCCGTCGCGCTCGAACACCTGCCGCCGGTGGGCGTAGTAGATCGACGGCAACTTGATCTTCTCCGCGCCGATGTAGGACCAGATGTCGAATTCGGTCCAGTTGGACAGCGGGAACACCCGGATGTGCTCGCCCTTGTTGTGCCGGCCGTTGTAGATGTTCCACAGTTCGGGCCGCTGCGCCTTCGGATCCCACTGACCGAACTCATCACGGAAGCTGAACACCCGCTCCTTGGCGCGCGCCTTCTCCTCGTCACGGCGGGCACCGCCAAATGCGGCGTCGAACTTGTTCTCCCCGATCGCACGCAGCAGCGTCACGGTCTGCAGCGGGTTGCGCGACGGGATGGTCTCGATAACCCGGCCCGCGTCGATGTCGTCTTGCACCTTGGCGATCACCAACCGCACGCCGGTCTCGGCCACCAACTCGTCGCGGGCGGCGATCACCTCGTCGAAGTTATGACCGGTGTCGACGTGCATCACCGGAAATGGCAGGCGGCCGGGGCGGAAAGCCTTCAGCGCCAGATGGAGCATCACGATGGAGTCCTTGCCGCCGGAGAACAGCAGCACCGGACGCTCGAACTCGGCGGCCACCTCGCGGATGATGTGAATCGCCTCGGCCTCCAGCGAGCGCAGATGGCTTAACTCGTACTGCCCCGCCGCTGGGGCGGCCGTTGCCTCTTGGCTGGTCATCAGCCCCCCGATTCTCGGTAAAGTTGGTAGGTTTGGTCAACATTATGACCAATATCCTGCATAAAACCAGCCGTGTCCGCGGCTGTCAACGAAATCGGCAAAAAAGCCGGCCGGCCGGCTACCCGGTGACCTCGGTGAGCTTGCCGGTGGCAACGTCGAAGATGAATCCACGTGCCGACGTGTGCTTGGTGACGAACGGGCTGTTTTTGATGCGGTGCAACGACTGCCGGACGTCTTCGGCGAGGTCGGGGAAGGCTTCAGCCGACCACGGCGGCTTAACCCCGGTCTCGTCCTGGATCGCGCGCTTGAAGTCGTCGTCGGTGAATGTCAACATCCCGCAGTCGGTGTGGTGAATCAAGATGATCTCGGTGGTTCCTAGCAGTCGCTGGCTGATCGCCAACGATCGGATCGCGTCGTCGGTAACCACGCCACCGGCGTTGCGGATGACATGGGCCTCGCCCTCCTTGATGCCGAGCAGGCTGTGCACGTCGAGCCGGGCGTCCATGCACGCCAGCACCGCGACGTGCTTGCTCGGCGGCAGTGGCAGTGGACCCTCGAACGACTTCGCATATTCGGCATTTTTGGCTAAGTAGTCGTCAGTGACCGTCATGGCCTCTCCTCGTGTTCGGCCAACGATTTTACGAGTTGACGGCTGTCAGTGCACCGAACGAATCATCTGGATCGCAATGCGCCATGCGATTGCTCACGCTGAACGATGACGCGTCTCTTAGTCTGTGCGAATGCGACAGGGGCGGGGCCGGTAGTCATGACCCGCTTCCTGGCCCGTCGCGTACTGAATTACGTCGTGCTGTTGGCGTTGGCGTCTTTCTTGACGTTCTGTCTGACCTCGGTGGCGTTCTCGCCGCTGGAAAGCCTGATGCAGCGCAGCCCGCGACCGCCGCAGGCCGTGATCGACGCCAAGGCCGCCCAACTAGGCCTGAACAAGCCCGTCCCGCTGCGTTACGCGGATTGGGCCTCACATGCGGTGCGCGGCGATTTCGGCGCCACCGTGACCGGCCAGCCCGTCTCGGGCGAGTTGTGGCGTCGCATCGGCGTCAGCCTTCGGCTGCTGATCATCGGTTCGGTGGCCGGCACGATCATCGGTGTGGTGCTCGGCGCGTGGGGGGCGATCCGCCAGTACCGCCTCAGCGATCGGGTGATCACGATGCTGTCGCTGCTGGTGCTGTCCGCCCCGACCTTCGTGATCGCCAACCTGCTGATCCTCGCGGCGCTGCGGGTCAACTGGTCTCTGGGGGCACAGCTGTTCCAGTACACCGGCGAGACGTCGCCGGCGTTGATCGACGGAGCGTGGCCGCAGTTCGTGGATCGCTTGCAGCACTTGGTATTACCGACGCTCACGTTGACGCTGGGCACCGCCGCGGGATTCAGCCGATATCAGCGCAACGCGATGCTCGACGTGCTCGGCCAGGATTTCATCCGCACCGCGCGTGCCAAGGGCTTGACCCGCCGCCGCGCTCTGATCAAGCACGGGCTCCGTACCGCGCTGATACCGCTGGCCACGCTGTTCGCCTACGGCGTGGCCGGTTTGGTGACCGGCGCGGTGTTCGTCGAGAAGATCTTCGGCTGGCACGGCATGGGTGAGTGGATGGTGCAGGGCGTGGCGACCCAGGACACCAATATCGTCGCCGCGATCACAGTGTTCGCCGGCGCTGTGGTGTTGCTGGCCGGCCTGCTCTCCGATTTCATTTACGCCGCGCTCGATCCCAGGGTGCGAGTCTCATGACGGACGCCGCCTTGGATGCTGAATTCGGCATGCAGACACCAGAATTCGCCTCCCGGCGCACATTGGTGTTGCGTCGTTTCCTGCGCCGCCCGTCGGCGGTGGCGTCGCTGATCGTGTTGCTGGCGTTGTTCATCGGTTGCTACACGGTGCCGTCGTTTCTGCCGTACTCCTACTCCGACCTCGACTTCAACGCGCTGCTCCAACCGCCGAATGCCCGACACTGGTTGGGCACCAACGCACTTGGCCAGGATCTGCTGGCCCAGACCCTGCGCGGCATGCAGAAGTCAATGCTGATCGCGGTGTGCGTGGCCCTGATCTCCACCGGCATCGCGGCGACGGTGGGCTCGATCTCGGGCTACTTCGGTGGCTGGCGCGACCGGGCGCTGATGTGGTTCGTCGACCTCATGCTCGTGGTGCCCGCCTTTCTGCTGATCATGATCCTGACGCCGCGCACCAAGAGCTCCGGCAACATCCTCGTGCTGGTGTTGCTGTTGTCGGGATTCGGCTGGATGGTCAGCTCGCGGATGGTCCGCGGCATGACGATGAGCCTGCGCGAACGCGAATTCATCCGCGCCGCACGGTACATGGGTGTGTCCAGCCGGCGGATCATCACCCATCACGTGGTCCCGAACGTGGCGTCGATCCTGATAATCGACACCGCGCTGAACGTCGCGGTGGCCATCCTGGCCGAAACCGGTCTGAGCTTCCTCGGATTCGGCATCCAACCCCCGGACGTCTCACTGGGGACGCTGATCGCCGACGGCACCCAGTCGGCGACCACCTTCCCGTGGGTTTTCCTGTTCCCGGCCGGTGTCCTGGTGCTGATCCTGGTGTGCGCCAACTTGACCGGCGACGGCCTGCGCGACGCGCTTGATCCCGCCAGCGGTGCGCTGCGAGGTGGCCGCCGATGAGTCACCTCCTGGACGTCACCAATGTAACCGTCAGCTTCCCCACCGAAGGGCAGCCGCTGAAGGCGGTGCGCGGCATCGATTTTCACGTGGACGCCGGCGAGGTCGTCGCGATCGTCGGCGAATCCGGTTCAGGCAAGTCGACCGCGGCGATGGCGGTGGTGGGTCTGCTTCCCGAGTACGCGGACGTTCGCGGCTCGGCGCGCTTGCAGGGTAACGAGCTGATCGGGCTGCCCGATGATGCGATGTCGCGGTTCCGCGGCAACACGATCGGCACGGTCTTTCAGGATCCGATGTCGGCGCTGACGCCGGTGTACACCGTCGGCGACCAGATCGCCGAGGCCATCGAGACGCACCAACCCCGCACCGGAAAACGGGCGGCCCGACAGCGCGCCATCGAATTGCTCGAACTGGTCGGCATTGCCCAGCCCGACAGTCGCGCACGCGCGTTTCCGCACGAGCTGTCCGGCGGCGAACGCCAGCGCGTCGTGATCGCGACGGCGATCGCCAACGATCCGGATCTGTTGATCTGCGATGAGCCGACGACCGCGCTCGACGTCACGGTGCAAGCGCAGATTCTCGACGTGCTGAGGACCGCCCGCGACGTCACCGGGGCCGGGTTGCTGATCATCACCCACGACCTCGGTGTGGTGGGCGAATTCGCCGACCGCGCGCTGGTGATGTACGCCGGCAAGATCGTGGAGTCGGCCGCCGTCAGCGATGTCTACCGCGATCGCCGAATGCCTTACACCGTGGGGCTACTCGGTTCGGTGCCGCGGTTGGATGCCCCGCAGGGCACCCGGCTGGTGCCGATACCGGGCGCTCCCCCGTCGCTGTCGGCGCTCGAACCGGGATGCCCGTTCGCGCCGCGCTGCCCGCTGGTCGTCGAGCAGTGTCGCGCCGCGGAGCCGAAGTTGTTAACGGTGGCCCCCGATCACGGGGCGGCCTGCATCCGCACCGAACACGTCGTCGGGCGCACTGCCGCCGAGATCTACGGAGTCAGCACCGAAGCCGAAGCCGTCGAACCCGGTGAACCGCCCGTCGTCGTGCGGGTCCGCGATCTGGTCAAGACGTATCCGTTGACCAAAGGCGTGCTGTTCCGCCGCAACATCGGTGAAGTCCGCGCGGTCGACGGCATCAGCTTCGAACTCCGGCAGGGACGCACACTGGCCATTGTCGGTGAGTCGGGCTCGGGCAAGTCGACGACGTTGCACGAGATCCTCGAGTTGGTTGCGCCGCAATCCGGTTCGATCGACGTGCTGGGGGCCGACGTCGCCACGCTGAACAGGTCGAGCCGTCGGGCGATGCGGCGCGACATCCAGGTCATCTTCCAGGATCCGGCCGCCTCGCTGGATCCGCGGCTACCGGTTTTCGACCTGCTGGCAGAGCCGTTGCACGCCAACGGATTCAGCAAGACCGATACCAGCAATCGGGTTGCCGAGTTGCTCGAAATCGTCGGGCTGCGGCACGGCGATGCCAGCCGCTACCCGGCAGAGTTTTCCGGCGGGCAGAAGCAGCGGATCGGGATTGCGCGGGTGTTGGCGCTGCGGCCCAAGATTCTGGCGCTCGACGAACCCGTCTCCGCGCTGGACGTGTCGATCCAGGCTGGCATCCTCAACCTGTTGCTCGACCTGCAGCAAGAGTTTGGGCTGTCGTATTTATTTGTCTCGCATAATCTTTCGGTGGTCAAGCATCTCGCGCATGAGGTTGTCGTGATGCTCCGCGGCGTCGTCGTGGAACAAGGTGACAGCGACGAGGTGTTCAGCCGGCCACAACATGACTACACCCGGCGGTTGCTGGCAGCGGTGCCACAACCGGATTCGGCTCATGGCTAGCCCGATGACGATGCGGGCCGCCCGGCGGCCCGCGGAGGAGTCGGGCCATCGGATCCGGCGGTTGGGGCCGGCGATCGTGTTCGCCGTGAGCCTGATCCTCGGCGGTTGTTCGTCGGGCACCGACTACCTGCCTTCCGAATCGGCCACCGCCGTCGGCGCCACCAGCGACATCAACCCGCAGAACCCGGCGACGCTGCGCGACGGCGGCGACCTCCGGCTGGCGCTGACCGAATTCCCGTCCAACTTCAACACATTGCACATCGACGGCAACTCCGCCGATGTCGGCGGAATGCTAAAAGCCACTATGCCGCGCGCGTTCGTCATCGGGCCGGACGGCTCCACGACCGTCGACACCGATTACTTCAGCAGCGTCGAACTCACCGGGACCAACCCGCAAGTCGTCACCTACACCATCAATCCAAGGGCGATCTGGTCGGACGGCACGCCGATCAGTTGGGAGGACATCGCCAGCCAGATCCATGCCACCAGCGGGGTGGACAAGAACTTCGCGATCGCGGGCACCAACGGCAGTGAGCGGGTCAAGTCGGTGACCCGAGGCGTCGACGACCGTCAGGCAGTGATCACCTTCGCCAAGCCGTACGCCGAGTGGCGCGGCATGTTCGCCGGTAACACCATGCTGCTGCCGAAGCGCATGACCTCGACTCCGGAGGCATTCAACACCGCGCAGCTATCCGGTCCCGGACCGTCGGCCGGCCCGTTCGTCGTCTCCGCGTTGGATCGAACCAAGCAGCGAATTGTGTTGATCCGCAACCCCAAGTGGTGGGGTGAACGGCCACGGCTGGATCGCATCACCTTCCTGGTGCTCGACGATGCCGCGCGACTGCCGGCGTTGCAGAACAAGGCCATCGACGCGACTGGCGTCGCCGGCCTCGACCAGATGACGATCGCCAGGCGCACCAAAGGTATCTCGATCCGGCGAGCGCCCACGCCGAGCTGGTATCACTTCACCTTCAACGGCGCGAAGGGCTCGATCCTGTCCGATCCGGCATTGCGCCGCGCCGTCGCCGAGGGCATCGACCGACAGAGCATCGCCGCCGTCACCCAGCACGGGCTCAGCAGCCACCCGGCGGCACTGAATAACCACCTCTACGTCGAGGGTCAACAGGGCTACGAAGACAACAGCGGCGTCGTCGCTTACAACCCGGAGAAGGCCAAGCACGACCTCGACGCGCTGGGCTGGAAACTCCACGGGCAGTTCCGCGAACGTGACGGACGGCAGCTCGTCATCCGCGACTTGTTCTACGACGCGCAGACCAGTCGGCAGTTCGGCCTGATCGCGCAACACAGCCTCGCCCGAATCGGCGTCAAACTCGAACTGATCGCCAAGGCCGGCAGCGGCTTCTTCACCAACTACATCAACGTTGGGGCGTTCGACCTCGCCCAATTCGGTTGGATGGGGGACGCTTTCCCGCTGTCCGCGCTGACCCAGATCTACGCATCCACCGGGGAGAGTAACTTCGGCAAGATCGGCAGCCCCGACATCGACGCCAAAATCGAGCAGACGCTGCAAGAGCTGGACCCCGCCAAGGCGCGAACACTGGCCAACGAGGTCGACACGCTGATCTGGGCCGAAGGATTCAGCCTGCCGCTGATCCAGTCACCCGGCAACGTCGCGGTCAACAGCTCACTGGCCAACTTCGGTGCCGCCGGGCTGGCCGACCTGGATTACACCGCGATCGGGTTCATGCGCTGAAGTGGTCGGTGTTGTGGGGCCCTCAATTCTTGAGTTCTGAGACTGCACCGCTGGACACCGGCCGCTCTTACAAGCCTCGGTCAGTGAGCCAACCGTCAATCCTTTCGGCGACCGCCTGCCATCCGGGCTCAAGCATCATGTTGTGGCCCATGTTGGGAAAGAACTCGGCTTCGGTGCGATATGCGCGTGCCGTCGTCTGTGTCTCCTCCGCTGTTACACAGGCATCAAGTCCAGCACCCAGGACCAGCAATGGCGTGGTGACCCGTTCGGGTTTGGGCAGGTTGAGCACCCAAAGGTCGAGGGTCAGTCTCCCTCCATGCTCTTCGCCTAGGGCTGCGGCGTAACGAACGACCTCCGACTCCGGAACTCCGGCGGAGTAGAAGTGTTCACGTGCGCGTTCGGGCGTTCTGACAAGGTGCAGGCTCTTGCCCGTGATGGTCGATCTAACGAAACTCAACGGGTGTCGTTTCGCCTCGCGCACAAAGAATCCACCCGCCCCGCGTGACGATAAGGAGGCGACCAGCACCCCGGCGGGTGCTTCGTGGAACTCCAGATACTTTTGGACAATCAAACCGCCGAAAGAATGCCCGACCACGATGGGCGGTAAGGGCAGCTTGTCGGCGACCGAGACGACATCGTCGACAAAGTTCGCCAGCGAACAAGTCCGCATACGTTTTACCGCTGGGCTATTTCCATGATTACGAAGGCTCAGGGCGACGGCGCGATAACCCTTATCGGCAAAGAAGTCGAGGAAGTGCTCATCCCAACACCAGGCTCCATGCCACCCCCCGTGAACAAAAAGCAACGGAGCGGGATGCGATTCGGAGGCAGACCCCTTGTCGATCACTTCAAGCATGGGCCGCCCTTTCGATCCGTTGCGGCATTCCCACGTATCTTCTTAGATGCCCATCTTCGCTTCAAGTGACGCGAAGCAGTCGCTTTCAATCTCCCCGTGAAATCACGCGCACAATTCGATCCGCTGCGCGTCTTTGATGCCGTCGTATCGGCCTGGCGTGCAGGTCAATACGATCACCTGACCGCGCTCGCCCAATGTGTCGAACACCGCCGCCATCTTGACCAACCGCTGCGGGTCGGTGAAGCCGAGTGCGTCGTCGATCAGGATCGGGACGGCGTCCTCCTTGGCGACCAAGGCCGCGCCGGCCAGTCGCGCCAGGATGCCGAGTTGCTCCTTGGCCCCGCCCGACAGCGATTCGTAGGGGACGGTGCAACCGTCCAGTGTGCGGCTGAGGATGCACAGGTCGCTGTCGACGTCGACCTCGAAACTTGGGCCGAAAACCGGGCGGCCGAGCCGCTGCAGTTCGGCCCGGAACGGCTCCACATAGCGCAGTCGGGTGGTGTCGCGGTGACGCACCATCACGTCGCGCAGTAACTGCACCGCGCGGGCCCGGCGACCAACCCGATCGTGCTCGTTTCGGGCATGTTCGCACTGAATCTCGGCGGCGTCGAGCTTGCCCTTGCGGCCCTCGGTACCGAATACCGTGAGCTGCGCGGCGATCTCATGCAGGCTGCGCGCGATCTCGTCGTGACGCTCGCGCAGTGCCGCGGCGGCCGCGACGGCATCGGTGAGCTCCGCGGTGACCGCATCGGGTACCGCAGCGGCCAACTGCTCGGCGAGCTCGGCGACCCGGACCGCAGCGGTCTGCGCCGCGACCGCGTCGGCGTCCGCGGTCGCGGACAGCTCGTCGTCGGCAACGGTCGCCCGCTGTAGGGTCAGCCGGCCAACGACCGCCGCAAGCTCGGCGCGCTGAGTCACGAGCTTGTCCTGCAGAAGTGTCGCCTGCGTCGAGACCTCGGTCAACTTGCTCATTGCCAACGCCGCGACGCGTCGGTGGGTCTCGCAGTCCGCGCTCGCTTTGACGCAGCCCGCTTCGGCCTCATCGAGTTCGGCGCGAGCGGCACCCGGGTCGATCGTGATGTTGCCGGAAAACGCGGGCAGGGAGCGCAGTTCCGTCAACCGAGAGCGCAGCTGGTCGGCATCGTCGTCGCCGCATAACCCGGCCAGCGTCGCGGTGAGCTGGTCGCGGGCACTCTGCAGGTCGCGGCGTCGCTGATCGGTACTGCGTGCCGCGGCCAAGTCGGCGACCTCTGCTGTCTCCAGCGCTGCGGCCAAATCCTGTTGCGCCGCAGCGTATTGCGTCTGGATCTCCAACGCGGACATCCCCG
The DNA here is from genome assembly GCA_963733755.1 of uncultured Actinomycetota bacterium. Taxonomy (GTDB): domain Bacteria; phylum Actinomycetota; class Actinomycetes; order Mycobacteriales; family Mycobacteriaceae; genus Mycobacterium. The sequence continues at coordinate 169,934 of CAVTEZ010000028.1, read as the reverse complement.
GCGTCACTCGTGCGGTCAGGACGCCGGGAACCTCGACCTCGGTCGCGGCATTGGCCAGCGTCGACCAGCTTTCGCCGGCTGGCAGCGACACCCGTTGGTCGCCGATGACGAGTTCGATGTCGGTGGCCGCGACGAATTCAACCGTCGCCGACACCAACGCGAGTTGGCCCTCGGCGCGCTCGACGGCCGCGGCGGCCTTTTCGATCTGCCGGAGCGACTCGTCGGTCAGGGCGATTGTCGACAGCTGTTGCGCGACGCCGTCGCGGTCGCGAAACGCAGCATCGATTTTCGCGAGCCTGCCCGCCAACCGTTGCGTCTCGTCGCGACGAGCCAATTCGTCGACCACGCGCCGAGCTGTCTCGACTCGCTGCTGGGCTGCCGTCAGAACCTGGTCGGCCCGCTCGACGACGGCGTCGGCCTCCAGGGCGACATCGCGTGCCGTCGCCTGCGCGTCGGCGGCCTCGCGCGCTTCAGCTTCCCGGGCCGCGACTACGGCTGTGCGCGAATCGGTTTCGCTGCGCAGCCGCTCCCGCTCGGTGCGGGCGGCACTCGACGCGGTGCTGCTTGCGGTTGCGGCGGCGGCGATCAGCTCGGCTTCCCGCACATGTTCGGTGAGCTGAGCTATCGCATCCGCGGCGGCCTGAGCTGCGGTCTGCCGCGCACTGGCTTCCTGCTGCAGTAGTGCCAGTTCGGTCAGCTCCACGGTCAGCGTGGCGTGCCGTTGCACACGTTCGTCGACTTCGGCGACGGCCGCCGCGCACTGCTCGACGTCGGCATTGGCGGCCTCGAGGGCTTTGATGGCCACCGTCCATTCACCGGTGGGACGGCCGGTCGGGGTGAAGTAACGGGCGTATTCGGTGTCGATCCGCTCGATGAGCAGCGGCTCGGTTCCCGACAGCGCAGCCGCATCGCCGGCCGCGACGTCGAGCGCCCGGGTCAGCGCGTCGCAGCCGGACAGATTCACCGCGTCGGTCGACGCGGACTGTAATACCCGTTGGGCACGCCATAATTCGGTGTCCACGGTCTCGGCCAGCATGGCCTGCACGCGGTCGTGTGCCTCGTCGCCGCTGTGCTGTTCGCGACGGGGTTCGAGCACCGTCAACTGGGTCTCACACTTCTTGTGGAAGCGCTTGTGATACACGAAACGGTAAGGCCCGGCGCTGATCTCGGCGGTGACTTCGGAACCGACATCAGCGTGCGTCGGCTTGACCTGCTTGACTTCTTTCTTGGTCGAACGATCCTTGGATTCCAGCAACAGATCCAGTGCCTCGACCATCGACGACTTGCCGATCTCGTTGGCCCCGGATACCACAACGACTCCGTGGTCGGGGAACTCGATCTCGCGGTGCTCGATGCCGCGGTAGTTCTTGAGAACCAGCCGGTGCAGCTTCATGCCGCACCTCGACCGTGGTGGCCTTTGTCAGTCAGCCGCAACAACAACGCCAGTGCCCCCTGCGCATCGCCGGCGATCTCGTCATCCCCCGCCCGTGCCACCTCAACCAGCTCCTCGACCGCGGCGGCGGCGAAACCGCCGATGCCAAGGTCGCTGAACTCGCCGTCTGCCGGAATCACCGCCAGATCGCTGTGGCTGTCCCAGACGCGCAGCGAGGCGAACAGCCGCGAATACTTGTCCAGGCAGGCGTCCAAGCCGGCGCGGTCGGTGACGGTCAGCGACCCAATCAAGGCCAGCCGCAACACCGTTCGGTCCTTGTCCGGCATCAGATCCAGATTCAGATCCAGGTCGGCGATGTCGCGGCTGTTGTCCACGTGGCGGCTCAGCGTGCTGAACCGCCAGCGGCCGACCTTGGCGGCCTCGACGCTCACCGAGTGTCGCGGGTCCGCCTCGTCGACGTCGACGATCAGCACATGACCGGGATCGGCCTCCACGTCGTCGTAGTTGGTGACCTCCGGCGAACCGGAGTACCACACTCGGCCGGTGCTCCCCACTTCGGTCAACGAGTGCTTGTCGCCGAGCGCCACGTAATGCACTGCCCCACGGGCCAATGCATCTTCCACGCCGGCCAACCGGATCAGCGACGGCTTGGTGGGGTCGGGGTCGAGCACGTCGACGCCGCCGTGCGCGACGAGGACCCGGGTGACCCCGTCGGCCGGCAGACCCTCGAGCACGTCGGCAGCCAGGTCGGTGGTCGGCCGTTTCGACCGCCACGGCGCCGCGACGATCTGCAGGCCCGGCCGAACCTCGTAGACGCCAGCCTTGTCGAGCACATGGACGTTGGCCGGGCACTCGGCGGTGAACAGCGCGCTGGTGTACACCGACGACGCATCGAGCGGATCGTGGTTGCCGGGCAACAAATACACGGGAATTCCGATGGCGCGCATGGCTTCCAGGGACTGGCTGATGATCTTCGGCGCCAACTGGTTGTCTTCGAAGACGTCACCGGCCACCACGACGAACTCGGCTCCGGACGCCGCGGCCAGCGGAGCGAGACCGGCCACCGCGTCACGCCGGGCCGCCGAGTAGCGCGGCTGCGCCTCCGCCCCGAGCCAGCGACGGGTCATGCCGAGTTGCCAATCGGCAGTGTGCACGAATCGCATTGCGGTAACCGTCCCTTCTACGTCATGACCGGTCGATCTGTGATCGGGCATCGCGAGTTTAGAACCGGCCGCCGACAAGTCCGGGGACCTCAATCGGCAGGTCCGGCAGTCATCGCAAGCCATGAGACGCATACGTCACACCAGCCACATAAGCCCCATCGAATTGCTGCCGTAGCCTGACTCAGGTGAGTGACAACGACCGCACGCTGGTGCTGCTACGCCATGCGAAGTCGGCCTACCCCGACGGAGTGGCCGACCATGACCGACCGCTGGCGCAGCGTGGTCAGCGGGAAGCCGGCCTGGCGGGCGACTGGTTACGGAGCCATCTGCCCGCGATCGACGCGGTGCTCTGCTCGACGGCGACCCGAACCCGCGAAACCTTGGCGCGCACCGGCATTGACGCGCCGGTCCGTTACGTCGGGCGACTCTACGACGCCACAGCGGGCACGGTGATCGATGAGATCAACGGCGTCAGTGACGACGTCTCGGTCTTGCTGGTTGTCGGACACGAGCCGACGATGACCGAGCTGGCGCTGGGGTTGGCCCACCCCGAGGCCGTCAATACCGATGCTGCCGAACGCATCTCGGCGAAATTTCCGACGTCGGCGATGGCGGTGCTGCGCCTTAACGGCAGCTGGACGGACCTCGAACTCGGGTCCGCCCAGCTGGCCGATTTCCACGTGCCGCGTTAACCGCGGCTACGACGGGTTATTTGCAGATATCGACGATCTTCTTGATCTTGTCGTCGAGGCTTTGACGCAGTTCGTCCTGTGCGAAATCCTGCGCGCCGGCGAGATATCCGATGCTGAGTTCCTCGAGCTGGGTGCCCAGCCCGTTCGCGTTGTCCGCCAGGTCTTGTGGAGTTGCAGGTTCGGCGGCCACCCGGTCGCGCAGGAAATCGCCGCCGTCGTAGAACGCAAACCGCTGGGCGGTCGCGACCGAGAGCGCACCGATCGGGCCGCCATTGTCCGGGTTCTTCAGGTGGGAATTCCTGACCACAGCGCGGTCGACGATCTTGAAGGTCTCGCAAATGTGCTTTTTCGCGTCATTGCGCTGCTGGTCGGTGTATTTGCCCGCGGCCGCCGCGCTCTGGTTCGGGTAGAAATACCCATAAGCGGCGCCTGCGACGGCGAGGATCGCCAGCACCAAGGCCGCAATGGTGCCCCATTTAGCGAACTTCGACGGGGCTGCAGCGTGCGAGGCGGGAGTAGTGGTTACTGGCGGGGCGGCATGCGCCCCGACAGACTCTGTGCCGTCCTCGGCTGCGGACGCGGCATGCGCCCCGACAGATTCTGTGCCGTCCTCGGCTGCGGACGATGGCTCGTTTGAGGGTGTTTCAGACATTCGTCGATCGTATACACCGCAACTATTGGCGGGTAACCCTTTCAGGACTCAATAAAAATTAACTCGCTCAATCGCTTTGGTGGAGACATCCGCATTTCGGATGCGAAAACCGGTGCGCTGGCATGCTCAACCAGCGCACTCAGTGTTCGGCGATTTGATATTAGGAATTGGTCGAGAGCGTGAGCTCCATGAGTTTGATGGCCTGCGCGCAGGCGTCGATACCGGGCACTTGCGGGTTGACCCACCATCCGACCACGCCCGCTGCATCGCTGGCGACACCGCACGAGCCGTTGGGATCATTCGGCTTCATCACGATCGACGGCACACCGGCGATCGTCCGGTTCTCAATCTGATATTTGAGGAATTCGGCGACCTTGCGCTCGTTGGCCAGGCTGCCTTGCTCGAACCAGAAGCGGGTGATGTCGATCAGCCCGCCGGGGTTGGCCGCCTGCCAACGGCAGATGGCTCCGACGAACGTGCTCTGAATGTCTTGCGGGTCCGCACCCACCGTCTTGGCCAGGACGTCGGTGGTCAGTACCTCACATTCCTTCTGCAGGTTCGGGTACTGCTGCTCGGAATTGTTGTTACGAGGCACGTCGCCGACGCCCGCTTTCGTCGCGGTGCCGCTGACTGACCTGGCGCAGCCGGTCGACACGCACAACGCGGTAACCAGAATCGCTACGCTCACCAGCACCCGACGACCCACGGTGGCAATCATTTGGAGTTCGCAATCGTTTGACGCGCCAGCTCTTTGGCGATGTTGCAGGCGTCGGGGAACGGCTTCTGACTGAAGTTCACCGACCATTCGAAGAAGTCGTCGTTGAACTGGATTCCAACCTCGCACAGCGAGTCACCCAGCTGCGGGTCGTTGCCGACCGCGATGAATCCGCCGTGGCCGCTGATGTTGATGTCTTCGACGCTGGAACGCGACAATTCCTCGGTCTTGCGTTCGCGTCCGATCGGGCTCCCGCGATACCAGGAGAACGAGAAGTGCGGCCCGAGAATCCCGCCGCCTGCGAGCCACTGGCAGCCCACCGAATTCTTGGCGGTATTGACCAGCCCGTTGATCTGCGTCAGCTTGTTCACCGTCTCGTCGCTGATTCCGCCACATTGCGGAAAGGACGGGCCATGACTCCCCTGCCCCGACGCGGGCGCGGACGACCCGGGCGACTGGGGTTGGTTGGAGCCGGAGTCAGAGCAGGCGACCGCCATCGGAATCAAAGCCGCCGCCGTCAGGGTAAGCGCCGCCACGCGATGCCGCACCGCTATCCGCACCTTCTGGTGATCACAGGTTGCACTGTAGCGGCACCACCTTTGGGCAACCATTGCACACGCGGTGAGCTGTGGTTTCCGATCAGATCGTTCCGACTTAGCCGCTGGCGGTGTGCAACAGTAGCCACATGCTCCTGGCCCTGCTGCGCCAGTTCGTCCGGCCGTACCGCTGGCTGGTCGTCGCCGTGATGACGCTGCAGCTGGTCAGCACCCTGGCCTCGCTCTATCTGCCAACGGTTAACGCGACGATCATCGATGACGGCATCGCCAAGGGCGACACCGGCACCATCGTCCGGCTAGGCGGGCTGATGTTCGCGGTCACCGCGCTGCAGGTGTTGTGTGCTGTCGGCGCGATCTACTTCGGTTCCCGCGCCGGGATGGGGTTGGGCCGCGATCTCCGCTCGGCGGTGTTCCACCAAGTCACGACCTTCTCTGAGCACGAGACCGCGCGGTTCGGTGCGCCGTCACTGCTGACTCGCACCACCAACGACGTCCGCCAGATCCAATTCCTGGTGCAGATCGGCTGCACCGTGCTGATCGTCGCGCCGATCATGTGTGTGGGCGGCGTCGTGATGGCCATCCATCAGGACGCCGGACTGTCCTGGATACTGCTGGTCAGCGTCCCGGTACTGGTCGTTGCAAATTACTGGATCATCTCCAACACGCTGCCGCTGTTCCGCAGCATGCAGGGGCTGATCGACAACATCAACCGGGTCATGCGCGAACAACTCTCCGGTGTGCGGGTAGTGCGGGCGTTCGCACGCGAGCCTTTCGAATGTGAGCGATTCGACGAAGCCAACGTCGCGCTGTCCAATACCGCGCAGAGCGCCGGGAATTGGCAGGCGCTGATGCTGCCGGTCACCACCTTGACCATCAACTGCTCCGGCGTGGCGCTGATCTGGTTCGGCGGCTTGCGCATTGACAGCGGTCAAATGCAGGTCGGATCGCTGATCGCTTTTCTCGTGTATTTCACCCAGATCCTGATGGCCGTGTTGATGGCGACGATGACGGTGATGGCGCTGCCCCGGGCCGCGGTGTGCGCCGAGCGGATCACCGAGGTGCTGTCGACAGACCCGGCGGTGAGTAGCCCGCAGCATCCGGTGCGGCCTTCGCCGGACAATCGGGGAGTCGTTCGACTCGACGGTGCCACATTTCGTTTTCCCGGCGCGGATCGCGCTGTGCTGCAAGATGTCTCGCTGACCGCGCGGCCAGGAACCACTACCGCGATCATCGGCAGCACTGGTTCGGGGAAATCAACGCTGGTGGCGCTGATCTGCCGGTTGTACGACGTGACCGCCGGAATGGTGTTCGTCGACGGTGTCGACGTGCGTGACCGCGACATCGACGAGCTGTGGTCCGGCATCGGGCTGGTGCCCCAACGTGGCTACCTGTTCTCTGGGACCGTCGCCGAAAACCTGCGCTACGGCAAGCTGGACGCGTCGGAAGACGAGATGTGGGAGGCGCTACGCATCGCGGCTGCCGACGAGTTCGTGCGGGCGCACGCCGACGGCCTGCAGATGCGCGTAGCCCAGGGCGGGATCAATTTCTCCGGCGGGCAGCGGCAGCGGTTGGCGATCGCGCGAGCGGTGATCCGTCGCCCGGCGATCTACGTGTTCGACGACGCGTTCTCCGCACTCGATGTGCAGACCGATGCACTGGTCCGCTCCAGGTTAGCCGAGGCGGCCGCGGATGCGACCGTGATCGTTGTCGCACAACGTATCTCGACCATCGTCGATGCCGACCAGGTGATCATCGTCGACGACGGGCGCTTGCTCGGTGCGGGCACCCACGAGTCACTGCTGGCAGAGTCGCCCACCTACCGCGAATTCGCCGAATCGCAGTCGCTGGACGCCGAAGTGGGCGGTCCGCGATGACCGCCACGACCAATGCGACGCGGCCGGTGGCCGCTCCCCCGGCAACGCGGGCTCGGGACTTCAACGGATCGGCCGTTCGACTGGTGAAACTGCTTGCACCGCAAAGGCGGACAGCTGTCGCGGTGGTCACGCTGAGCGTCGCCGGTACCGCAATCGGTGTCGTGGTGCCGCGCATCCTCGGCCATGCCACCGACCTGCTGTTCAACGGTGTGATTGGGCGGCGGCTGCCCGCGGGCATCACCAAAGATCAAGCCGTCGCCGCGGCGCGGTCCCATGGCGACAATGCCTTCGCCGACTTGCTCTCCGGAATGCACGTGATCCCAGGCCACGGCGTCGACTTCGGCGCAGTCGCCCGCACCCTGGCGTTGGCCCTCGGTATGTATCTGGTTGCCGCAGTGATGATTTACGCGCAGGCCCGGCTGCTCAACGTGACAGTGCGACGGACTCTGCAGGCGCTGCGCGCGCAAGTCGAAGACAAACTGCACCGGCTGCCGTTGGCCTACTTCGACACCCGGCGACGAGGTGAGGTACTCAGCCGGGTCACCAACGACATCGACAACCTTCAGACGTCGCTATCGATGACGATCACTCAGTTGCTCAGCGCGGTGCTGACCGTGGCGACGGTGCTGCTGATGATGGTGAGCATCTCCCCGCTGCTGACCGGGATCACCCTGTTGACGGTGCCGTTGGCGGTGGTGGTGACGCGGGCGATCGCCCGTCGTTCCCAGCGGTTGTTCGTGGCGCAGTGGAGGAATACCGGCCGGCTCAACGCCCACATCGAAGAGAGCTACAGCGGCTTCACTCTGGTCAGAACGTACGGACAGCGCGCGCAGATCGAAGACGAGTTCCGCCGGCTCAACGACGATGTGTACGAGGCGAGTTTCGGTGCTCAGCTCATTTCGGGTCTGGTGTCACCGGCGACGACGTTCATCGGCAACCTCAGCTATGTCGCGGTTGCGGTGATCGGTGGCGTGCAGGTGGCAACCGGGCAGATCACGGTGGGCAACATTCAGGCGTTCATCCAGTACGTGCGCCAGTTCAACGCGCCGCTGAGTTCGGTGGCCTCGATGTACAACACGCTGCAGTCCGGGGTAGCCAGTGCGGAGCGGGTTTTCGAGCTGCTCGACGAGCCCGAGGAATCGCCAGATCGCGAGCGATCGTTGCCGTCGCTCAACGGCGAAGGACCCACTGGGCGGGTCGAATTCGACCAGGTCAGCTTCGGCTATCACCCGGGCACGCCGGTGATCGACGATCTGTCTTTCACCGCCGAGCCGGGCAGCACCGTGGCGATCGTCGGACCGACCGGGGTGGGCAAGACGACGCTGGTGAATCTGCTGATGCGCTTCTACGACGTGGACTCCGGGCGGATCCTGATCGACGGCGTCGATATCGCTGCGGTCAGCCGACATTCGCTGCGAAGCCGGATCGGGATGGTGCTGCAGGACACCTGGCTGTTCAGCGGGACGATCGCGCAGAACATCGCCTACGGGCGACCCGACGCCTCCGACGACGAAGTTATCGAAGCGGCCACCGCGGCGTATGTGGACCGGTTCGTGCACACGCTGCCCGACGGGTATCAGACTCAGGTGCGCGATGGCGGCAGCAACATCAGCGCCGGCGAGAAGCAGTTGATCACGATCGCGCGGGCATTCCTGGCCCGCCCACAGCTGCTGATCCTCGACGAGGCGACCAGTTCGGTCGATACTCGCACCGAGCTGCTGATCGCCAAAGCCACCCATGAGCTACGCCGCGATCGGACGAGTTTCATTATCGCTCATCGCCTTTCGACGATCCGCGACGCCGACGCCATCCTGGTGATGGAGGCGGGCAAGATCGTGGAGCAGGGTAACCACGGCGAGCTGCTGGCTCGCCGTGGTGCCTACTACCGGATGACCCGGTCCTAAAGCTCAGGTCCCTCCGCGCGCAGATCGTCGACCGCGGACATCGCGTCGCGCAACTTGGCCAGCCACTCCTCGGTGTGCTCGCCGACCAGCTTGACCGACCACGCCAGCGCATCGGAGCGGGACCGCGCCACTCCGGCGTCGACGAGGGTGTCGAGCACCTGTCTCTCCTGCTGCTTCAACCGGGTCATCACCGGAACAGCGATGTGGGTGAACAAGACCTGCTCGCCGCCGACTTCGACGCCCCAGGAAACCTTGCGGCCGTAGCGGTTCTGCGCCTCGTCGGCGATGTTCATCCGCTCCGAGCGCGTCTCCTCGCGAAAACGTGAGGCCCGACCCGCCGCGTGGGCTTCGCTTTCGTCTTTCGTGGCGGCTTCGGGCTCGGGCAATCTTCCGATAACGGTGATCTCTTCGCGGTCTACGACGACGGTCGGGTCGCCGGCGAACCAGGCGTCGGGCAAGCGTCCGGCGAACCAGTCCGCGGCGTCGCCGGCCTCGGGCTGGCCGGCCTGCTGCCAGCCGCCGGGGCGACCATGCCGCCGCCCATGTCCATGATGTTGTTTCATGCTTACATGATTACATCGTTACAATCCTCGTCAAGGGGGTTTCACTCCCCGCGAACACCGTCGTGGTTAACTCTCGCCGCGCCGTGCGCGGTACAGCTTCACCTCGCCCTTGATGCCCTTGAGGCGCCGGGCGCCGGCGAACGACCAACTGAAGCCCGCGTCATCGCCCAGCTCATCCCGTGTCGCTTCGGCGGCCAGCACTGCGCCGGGCCGGGCCGCCGCGGTCACCCGGCTGGCCGTGTTCACTGGGCTGCCGAACCAGTCACCGGCCCGGCTGACCGCAGAACCCGAGGCGATGCCCGCCCGCAGCCGGGGAAAGTCGTTGTCGCTGTCGGTGATGTCGACCAGCTTGAGCACGGCGTCCAACAGCGGCGCCGGTTCGGTGCAGACGAACATCGCCGCGTCGCCGATCGTCTTGATGAACCGCACCGGTGGGGCCGCAACGTCGCGGGCGAGATCGGCGAGCCGGTTGGCCAGTTGCCCGAGCTCTTCGGGCGGCACCTCCTCACCCAGCCGGGTGAAGCCGACCAGGTCGGCGAACGCCGCGGTGATGTGCCGCGCCCCGGGCAGCGGTGCGCCCGCGGCCCGCTCGCTGGCGTTCACAGCTTCGGTCTCCATCATGTGCCGCAGATGCATGAGCAGCATGTCTTCGATCATTGGCCCAAGCAGCGGCACGATACGGCTGGTCAACGCGAATGATCTCTTCGCGGTCTCCAGTTCCGTCGCGTTGGGTTGCAGGATGGTCGACAGCGCGGTGTAACGCATCACCTCGGCGGCGTGTGAAAGTCCTTCGGCGAGAACACGAACCACCTGCACCACCTGGTCGGGATCAATGCCCAGCTCGAGGAATTCCTTCGCGTGTGCGGCTGCGGCCCCGTCGGCACGCAGGTGTACTGCCGCATCGGGGTCATCTACCCGCACCAGACCGACCGCGCGCTGCACGCGCTGCATGAGTTCCAGGTCGATACCGGCCGTCTCGCTAATCTCCCGCGTCGAGACGTAATCGCCATCGTCACCCATCAGCCGGCGCGAAGCCGCCAGCATCGGAACCGGGCCGGTCAGGATTTCGTCGACGCTGACGCCCTGCTCGAACAGCCACTCGATCAGCTCGGCGCGCTCGGCACGAGCGCTGCCCTCCAGACCGTCGAGCAGCTTCTCGATCTCGGGCTCATCCACTCCGCCAAGGTATAACGCGGCGAGGCATCATGTGAGTCTGATGACCATGCCGCTTCTGGAGGGGTTCCCGCCCGTCGTCGACGACAACGCCGGCCTGCTGATCCTGGGGTCATTTCCCAGCGTCCTGTCCTTGGCGTCCCGCCAGTACTACGGCAACCCACGAAACGCGTTCTGGCCGATCACCGCTGCACTCTTCGGCTTCGATGCGTCGGCACCCTACGAAACCCGGTTGACCGCAATGCAATCGGCCGGTGTCGCGCTCTGGGACGTGCTGCACAAGTGCCGTCGCGTGGGCAGCGCTGATGCCAAGATCGACATGAAAAGCTTGGTGGCCAACGACTTTGGCCAGCTGTTCGCGGAGTACCCGTCGATCAGGCGGGTGTGCTTCAACGGCCGCGCCGCGGAGCGGCTCTTCGGGCGGCTGGTCGACGTCGACGCGGCGGTCGACTATCGTGCTGTTGCCCTCGACCAGCCCGGCGCGCGCGATGGCCGCCGGCCAGAAACTGCGGGCCTGGCGGTCTATCGCACCGTCATGACACCGGCGGTCGCCGGTGCGCCCACGGTCGGGCGGCCTCGATCTGCGCGCTCAGCGCCAGCAGTGTCGCCTCGTCGCTCGGTCGGCCGACCAGCTGAATCGACAGCGGTACGCCGCCACCGTCGAGTCCCCACGGCAGGGCGGCGGCGGGCTGGCCGGTCAGATTCCAGATCTCGAAGAACGGCACCCGCTGCGAGACGAACAGCAGACTCGATATGCCGCCGCGGCGTTGGCAGGCGCCGATGCGGGACGGCCCGGTGGCGTTGCCCGGCGTGATGACGACGTCGACGTCGTCGAAGATCGACTGGATCCGCTTGGCCACCGCCGACTCCGCGGCGCGCACGGTCGCCATCCGCCGGTCGGAGATCAGCGACCCGATCCGTGCCATGTTGCGGGTTCGCTTCTCGAGCCGCTCTTGATGCGGCATCACGCGGACGTCGTTGTAGATGCCCCGGAAATAGCGCGGCAGGAAGTTGGCGTAGACGGCCGACGGTGGATAGTCCGGGTCGCGGACGACGACGTCGTGGCCGAGGTCGCGCAGCAATGCGCCCGCCTCGTCGACTGCAGTCCGCTGCTCCTTGCCGACCTTGGCGATCAGCGGCGGTGGGACCTTGGTGCTCAACGCAATTCGCAGCCGGCCGGGATGTTTGGCGGCCGCGGCGACGAAGCCGCCGTCGGGAGCGGGCGTCGTGGTTGTCACGTCCAGGAACAACGCGGCGTCTTCCACCGACCGCGCGATCGGACCGTTGACGCTCAGCCCGCACCACGCGTCGTCGTGCGGCGCAAGCGAGACCCGATCGCGTTGCGGCTTAAGCCCGTACAGGCCGCACCAGCCGGACGGGATGCGGATCGAGCCGCCGCCGTCCGAGCCCAGCGCCAGCGGCGCCAGCCCGGCGGCTACCGCGGCTCCGCTGCCGCCGCTGCTGCCGCCCGGTGTGAGCGCGGTGTCCCATGGGTTGCGGGTCGCCCCGAAGGTCAGCGACTCGGTGAACGGGAAGATCATCAATTCGGGCACAGCGGTTTTGCCGATGATCACCGCGCCCGCCGCGCGTAGCCGCCTGACCACTTCAGCGTCGCGGGCCGCCGGGGTCGAGACCGCGCTGCTACCGCAGGACGTGAGTTCGCCCGGCGACGTCGACTGTCGTCTTTGATCGCGACCGGAACGCCGAGCAGCGGCAGCCGCTCGCCGGCGTCGAGGCGGCGCTTGCGCGGCCAGGGCCTCCTGGCGCGCGGTCTCGGCCAGGACCACGCGGTAGCTGCGCAGCTGGGGATCCAGCCGCGCGATGCGGTCCAGATAGATCTCGAGCAGCGCCGGCGCGGTGATGGTGGCCGCGGTCAGCATCCGCGCCTGTTCGGCAGCTCCAGCGAAGGCCAAATCTCCGAGGTCCACGTCGAGGCAGACTACTGCGATGAGCGACACGATGTTCGATCAATTGACCGAGCAGCAATTGCGCGGGCGCAAAACCATCAAGTGGAACCATTTCGGGCCCGACGTGCTGCCGCTGTGGATCGCCGAGATGGACTTCCCCACCGCACCGGCGGTCGTCGACGGTATCCGCGCATGCCGTCACCGACGATGAATTCGGCTATCCGGCCTTCCGCGAAGACACCCTGGCACGAGCGACCGCCGACTGGTGCCGACGCCGCTACGGCTGGAGCGTCGCACCCGAATGGATCCGCGTTGTTCCCGACGTGCTCAAGGGCATGGAGGTCGTCGTCAACTTCCTCACCAGGCCCGAAAGCCCGGTCGTGCTACCGGTGCCCGCCTACATGCCGTTTTTCGATCTGCTGCGGATCACCGGTCGACAGCGGGTGGAAATCCCTATGCTGCAGGATGATTCGGGCCGGTACCTGCTGGATCTGGACGCGCTCGACGCCGCGTTCGCCAACGGGGCCGGATCGCTCATTCTCTGCAACCCGAACAACCCGCTAGGCACCGCCTACCGCGACGACGAGTTGCGCGCGATCGTCGACATCGCGGCCCGACACCACGCCCGAGTCATCGCCGACGAGATTCACGGACCGCTGGTCTACGGCCGGCCGCACGTCGCCGCGGCCTCGGTATCGGACACCGCCGCGCACACGGTGGTCACTTTGATGTCGGCGTCCAAGGGATGGAATCTGCCGGGTCTGATCTGCGCGCAGGTCGTCCTGTCCAACGAGCAGGATGCCCGCGACTGGGAACTCATCAACAAGCTGCACAAGATGGGCGTGTCCACCATCGGTATTCGGGCCAACATCGCGGCCTACGACCACGGAGCCGACTGGCTCGACGACCTACTCGGCTATCTGCAGGCCAACCGCGACCACCTGGCCGCGGCCCTGCCGGCGTCCTGCCCGGGCGTGCGGGTCAACACCCCGGATGCCACCTACATGTCGTGGGTCGACTTCCGCGCGCTGAACCTGCCTGTCGAACCGGCCGACCATCTGCTGTCGACGGCCAAGGTGGCGCTCAGCCCCGGCATCCCGTTCGGCGCCACGGTGGGCCCGGGATTCGCGCGGCTGAACTTCGCCACCACCCGGACGATCCTCGACCGGGCGATCGGCGCGCTCGCCGCGGCGCTACCGTGACTCCCATGTCGTGTGTGTTCTGTGCGATCGTCGCCGGCCAGGCCCCGGCCATCCGCATCTACGAAGATGACGGCTATCTGGCCTTCCTCGACATCCGCCCGTTCACCCGCGGCCACACCTTGGTGGTGCCCAAACAGCACTCGGTCGATCTCACCGACACAGCACCGGAGACCCTGGCCGGCATGGTGACGATCGGGCAGCGGATCGCCAAGGCGGCGCGCGCAACCGAGTTGGCCGACGCCACCAACATCGGCATCAACGACGGCCGCGCGGCCTTCCAGAGCGTTTTCCATATCCACCTGCACATGCTGCCGCGGCGCAACGGCGACAAACTGTCGGTCGCCAAGGGGCTACTGCTGCGCCGCGACCCCGACCGCGAGTCGACCGGCCGGATCCTGCGGGACGCGCTGGCGGAGATCGACGCCGGGCGGTAATACTGGGCGCATGGCCCTTCCGTCCTGGCTCGAGCAAGGTGTGCTGCCGCGAGTGTTGCGAGTGCACGACGCCGTTTATCAGAAGACAAACGGCTGGATCGGGCATCGGACGCTGGGGATACCCAGCCTGCTGTTGCACACCGTCGGCGCCAAGACCGGCGCGGCCCGCACCGCGTCGCTGAGCTATGCCCGCGACGGCGACGATTACCTGATCGTCGCTTCCAAGGGCGGCGACCCGAAGGCGCCCGGCTGGTATCACAACCTGAAGGCCAACCCGAGCGTCGAAATCAATGTCGGACCAAAGCGTTTCGGCGTAACTGCCAAACCCGTGCTGCCCGATGACCCGGATTACGCGCGGCTCTGGCAGATCGTCAACAAGAACAACGGCAACCGATACGAGGCCTACCAGACGAAGACGTCACGGCCCATCCCGGTCGTTGTCCTCAAGCCCGCTTAAAACAGCTCTTTGGCCAGTAGCTCCAGCGTCGTCTCCCGAGCGGGGGCGGTCGCCGGATCGGTGCCGCGGTGCGCCGATGCGACCGGATGCACCATCACCTCGTCGACGCCGAACCGCTCTGCCAGCGCAGTCAGCTGTTCGGCGGCCTCGGCGGGTGACCCGACGACGGCGCGTTCGAGTCCGCTGTCGACGATGTGCTGCTGCTGTGGTGTCAGCTCGGCGCCGCGGACGTCCTCGACGAGTTCCACCGGCCCCAATGGCTGCCCGGTTCGCAGCCGGGCCATCATGTGCAGGTTGGGCAGCATCAAAGCCGTTGCCTCGTCGCGAGTTTCGGCCACCGCGGCGTTGACGGTCAAGAAGGTCACCGGTTCGGCGGCCAGCTCGCTGGGCACGAACTCGGATCGGTAGAGCGCCAGCGCCTCTTCGGTCCCCTGGCCGGAGAAGTGGTGGGCGAACACGTAGGGCAGGCCCTTGGCCGCGGCCAGTTGGGCGGAGTACATCGACGACCCGAGCAGCCACAGCCGGGGCTCGCTTGCCGCTGCGGGAGTGGCCTTGAGGATGTAGTCGCCGTCGCGCAGTTGCACTGGCACGCCGCGCGCGCTCATCATCGCCCGCACGTGATCGAGGTACTGCGGAAACTGGTCGATGTCGCGGTCGTCGCGCCCGGCGGCGCCGCGCAATAGGGCCGACGTCACCGGGTCCGAGCCGGGCGCGCGGCCGATGCCGAGGTCGATGCGGCCCGGGGCCGCCGCTTCCAGCAGCGCGAACTGCTCGGCGACCGCCAGCGGCGCGTGGTTGGGCAGCATCACGCCGCCGGAGCCCAGGCGCAGCTGCGTGGTCTGCGCCGCTAGGTAGGCGATCAGCACCGGCGGGCTGGTGGCGCCCACCGAGGGCATGTTGTGGTGTTCGGCGAGCCAGTAGCGGGTGTAGCCGAGCCGGTCGGCGGTTTGGGCCAGGCGAACGGTGGCCGCCAGCGCGTCCGCGGTGCTCTGGTCGGTGCGGACTGGGACGAGATCAAGGACGGAAAGCCGCATGAGCAGGTCAACGCCTTCCGCGCGCCGAACGTTCCCTGCTCGTCATCGGATACCTGCCATCTTCTTCGCCTCCGCGAAGATGTCGTCGAGCATCGCGGGGGTCAGTTTGCCGGTGAAGGTGTTCTGCTGGCTGGGGTGGTAGCAGCCCAGCAGTACCACCTCGCCGTGAGCGGCCTGCACGGTCGCGGTGGCGCGCGTGGCCGAACTTCGGCTGCGGCCGGGGCACCTGGCCACCGCCGGCGCGAATCATGTCGAGGGCCGAGCGCCAGCCAAATGCGCCCAGCGCCACGATCACTCGCACATCGCCGCCCACCAGCCGCCACTCGGCGGTCAGCCACGGCGCACAGGTCGATCGCTCCGCCGGCGTCGGCGCATTCGCCGGCGGCGCGCACCGCACGGCGGCCACCACCCTGGTGGCATCGAGTGTCAGGCCGTCGGCGGCGTCGACGCTGATCGGCGAGCTCGCCAGGCCGGCGCGGTGCATCGCCGCGTACAACACGTCGCCGGATCGGTCGCCGGTGAAAACCCGGCCGGTCCGGTTGGCGCCGTTGGCCGCCGGGGCCAGACCGACGATCAAAACCCGCGGACGCGCGGCACCCCAGCCCGGCACCGGCCTGCCCCAATACGGTTGATCGGCGAACGACCGCCGCTTGATCAGCGCCGACTCCTCGCGCCACTCGACCAGCCTCGGGCAGGCCCGGCACACCGACACCTCGGCGTCGAGCTGCGCCAGCGACCGAGCGGCCTGCGCCATCGCGACCACCTGCGCCTGTTCCGACGCGACCGCCGTGCGGGCAGTCGCGGGATCGCCGGGCCACCCGCTGCCGGGCGGCACCGGGGAGTCGAAGAGCGCACCGGTCCGCGGGTGGGCGAGATTCACGCCTCCACTGTGCACGAACACCGTGGGCAAGGGCCCACAGGATCTCCGTAAGATCGAGGTCATGGCCGCAGACGCGCTGGCCGGCCTGATTGCCGAGCTGCCCGAGGGAACGGTCGTCACCGATCCCGCGATCACCGAGGGCTACCGGCAGGACCGTGCCCTGGATCCGTCGGCCGGAAAGCCGGTTGCCGTGGTGCGCCCGCGACGAACCGAAGAGGTTCAGACCGTGCTGCGGTGGGCCACCGCCAACCAGATTCCGGTGGTGACCCGCGGTATGGGCACCGGCCTGTCTGGCGGCGCGACCGCGGTGGACGGCGGGATCGTGCTGTCGACGGAGAAGATGCGCGACATCGTCGTCGATCCGGTCACCCGCACCGCGGTCTGCCAGCCGGGGCTGCTCAACGCCGAGGTCAAGAAGACCGTCGCCGAACACGGCCTGTGGTATCCGCCCGACCCGTCGTCCTACGAGATCTGCAGCATCGGCGGCAACATCGCGACCAACGCCGGCGGCCTGTGCTGCGTGAAATACGGCGTCACCACCGACTACGTCCTCGGAGTGCAGGTCGTTTTAGCCGACGGCACCGCGGTCCGGCTGGGTGGTCCTCGGCTCAAAGACGTTGCGGGACTGAGCCTAACGAAGTTGTTCGTCGGCAGCGAAGGCACGCTGGGAGTCATCACTGAGGTGACGCTGCGGTTGGTGCCGCCACAGCAGCCGATGAGCACGGTGGTCGCCAACTTCGCCTCGATTGAAGCCGCGGCCAAGGCGGTGCTCGGGGTGACCTCACGGCTGCGCCCGGCGATGCTGGAGTTCATGGACTCGGCCACCATCAACGCCGTCGAGGACAAGCTGCGGATGGGCCTGGACCGCGGGGCGGCCGCGATGCTGGTCGGCACGTCCGACGAACGCGGCCAAGCGGGCAGCGACGACGCCGAGTTCATGGCCGCAACGTTTACCGAATTCGGTGCGACGGAAGTCTTTTCGACCGACGACCCGGACGAGGGCGAGGCATTCGTCGTCGCCCGCCGCTTCGCCATCCCCGCGGTCGAGGAGAAGGGGCCGCTGCTACTCGAAGACGTCGGCGTGCCCTTGCCGGCGCTGGCCGACCTGGTCGGTGGCATCGCTCGCATCGCTGAGCAGCGCGACCTGATGATCGCGGTGATCGCGCACGCCGGCGACGGCAACACCCATCCGCTGATCGTGTACGACCCCGACGATGCGGTGATGAGCGAGCGGGCCCAGTTGGCGTACGGGGAGATCATGGATCTCGCTTTGGATCTGGGCGGCACGATCACCGGCGAACACGGGGTCGGACGGCTCAAACATCCCTGGCTCGAGCGCTACCTGGGACCAGACGCCATGGCGCTGAACCGCCGCATCAAGGACGCGTTGGACCCGCAGGGCATCTTGAACCCCGGCGCGGGCGTCTAACATCCCGAGCTAGTCACATCCGCCACTCGCGCCTCTACCGAGAGGCCCCGCCACTGCCCGTCCGCAGCACTCGAACACGCTCACTCGACGTCCATCGCTGCCGCGCTACGCTCTCGCGGTCCGCTGCGTGATGCGCAAACGCCCTGCAAGCTTCGCGCACTAATTCACCCGTCCGGCTCCCATCCCGCGCTGCCCGCGCAACGTCGCCGATCGCTTGCGTCACGGGGAGGCTGAAAGAAGAAACTTGCGGCAGCAGCTGGCCGTGTTCTACCGCTTGGCTAAGGACGATGTGAAAGCAGCGCAGCAATTCCTCGTATGACGGCGACTCCGACGCACCTTGCACACCTGCACAAGTACCCCAGATCATCGCGTTTTTACACCCGCATCAGCGATCCGCTGAACGGCGGATAGCGACCGCCGGGGCTCCAACACGACGAGATCCGACGATTGCTGCACTGAACGTCCAACAGGCACGTGGGACGGGTCCTTCGAACCGCGGGCCGAACTAATAAACCTTGGTTAGTGGGATCGGCACCGATCAGGCCGCATAGCAGCAACGTGGCGAAGGACATCGACAACGGGTTACCAACGCGCACGGCAGGGTATGGAAAGCCGTGGGCGGGTGTCGACCTGGAGCCGCTGGCCGTGTTTCGAAGTCAATGGAAGCGATATGACGGAACCCGAAAAAGAAGACCCGCTGGGTCGGGCTGACGAGCTCGAGAACATCGTCGATGAGCTCGATGAGAAGGTTGCCGGTGAACGCGAAGCGGAAGGCGTTCCCGGCAAGCCCAGCGACCGGGAAGACAGTCCAACCCGCGTCTCGGAGAACGAGCCGCCCGACTAGGAACTAGGTGCTCGAGATTCGTCCGGCACAGGACCACGTTTAACAGCGACGTCGGCGGGTTACTTGTCTGCGTGAGCCTGAGCAGGCACAACAGAAGGAGCGAATGGTGACGAATGTGCGGCGGCTAATTCTCCTGGGCGGCGTGATTCTCTTAGCCGCAGGCGTGATCGGGTTGTTTGTGCCCGTGACGATCTCCGGCGGCATCGGGTGCGGTAGCGCGGTGCATTCCGACTTGTCGGCCGCGCGGGAGCAGGACGACCGCCATCTCGGCAATTCCCCTGTCGTTCAACAGATCCCCATTGCCAACCAACTCGCTCCCAAAAGCGAATTCGTCTCGTCCTGCAACTCGGCTCTGGGTAACCGGCGCCTGTGGACGATTCCGCTGGCCTTGGTCGGCTTGGCCGGCGCTGGCTGGGCCATTGCGCAGCGTCGGGACAAATCCGCCACGGGCATCTGAGCCTTCCGCGCGCTCGCTCGGAGACCTGCTAAGGCGCCACACCACACCCTTCCGCTTGGCAACGGATGCCGCGTGCGAACAGGTTAGTGACGCCACCGACCCTCGACGCCAGCAGTTCTCAGCACTTTCGCGAAGGCTTCGCCACTGGTCGCGCGCCGCGCAGCGACGCTTCAGGTTTCCGAGGTCAATTGCTTCCATCGCGAGCGCCAGGAAGGCCAGGTGGGCTGCCAAGTCGGTTCATGCGACAAGCGGGGCGCGGCTGTAGGTTCTCACGCTGCGTGGCGGATAGGGACGTCTCTAGCTGCAAGTTTGCAGAATTCTCATCGAGATGGCGGACGCGTTTTTCTCATCTTCGTGGCGATCCGAGAACTGCACGGTTGTTCCGGAATTTGTCTCGCGACGACGACCGCGATACCGGAAGGGGCCGGTCCGTTGCGTCCCTAGGCATGCTGATGCCAACGTGATGTGCGGGTCTGTGCACGCAGTTAGGCAACACGACGGTTGAAGTGGGAAGCAGACCGGACACGTTGTCGGAGTATCGGATGCGGGCTCCAAAGTTCGCTTCGGTGCAATGATTCCGCAACGTACGTCGCATGAGCGCTTTGTCGCAATATTGCGACGGCTTCTTCTGAGACGAACTTTTGAGACGCAACGACCTGGCAGATCCTATGGCGTGGGTGCCCGTCTGGGAGTCTCGAATGTGGTCTTTCGAGACTGCAGGCGTTTCGGCCGTGGCGGCTGATTCGCCATACCGCCACACCCTGACCTGTGCGATGTTATGCAGCAAGCTGACTGCCAACATGAGCCACAAGCGTCGGAACGACTGGGTGTCGCCGATATCAGCTACATCACGGTGTGCCCGGGGCTGCCAATCCCACCCCTATCGCGAGAGCACGGAGTGCGCCATAAAGGCCTGGCCTAGTGCGGTGCGAGGAAGACATCGTTGAGGGTGACGGTGCGTAGGTTGCGTGCGCGGATGAGATCGCGGAGTTGCTCGTAGACGTGGGTGACCGGCAGGTGGTTAAGGTGTCCGATCACGATCGCCTGCCCGGTGAAGGCCCGCTGGGCCATCTGGACGATGTAGTCCTCCTTGACCACGGTGGAATCCGACAGGGAACCCGACCACAACGTGATCGCGGTGTAGCCGAGATCGGCGGCCACTCCATCAACGGTCGAGTTGTACCTTCCGTACGGTGGCCGGAGGTACGGCCGCGCGTCCACCCCGAAAGTGGTTTTCAAGAACTCGTCGTTGCGGGAGATCTGTTGGGCCACTCGACTTGCCGGAAGCTTCGTCAGGTTCGGATGTGACCAGGTGTGGTTGCCCAGTTGAATCTGGCCGGACTCCACCAAGGGCCGTAGCAATGCCAGATTGTCGGTCCACGAGCGGTATATGCCGTTGACGAAATAGGTCAGCCGCACGCCGGTATCTTTGGCGAACTGCGTGTAGAGGCGCACCACGTCGGTGTTCACGCCGTCATCAACGGTCAGAGCCAACAGGTCGCCGTCCCAGGGCAGCTTGTTCAGCACGCCGCCACCGGGCAGGGGCACCCGCGCGATGGGCGCGGGCGGCGGCAACAGCGCACCAGGAACGACCTTGCCGGCTGCTCGGTGTGGCGACGCCTCGGCGGCGGCGAAGGCCATCGGGGGTTGCGGCGGTCCACCGAGCACACCGCGCCCCACGCCCACGCCGCCGAGAACTGCGGCCCCGAGTGCCCCGAGAAAACGGCGCCGATTCAGCTCGGACACAACGCGGCGCGGTGTCGGGAGCCGGTGGTGGTCGGCGCTACACGCGGCCCAAGGCCCGCCTCACTACGGCGTCGCCGTGTTCGCCAACCCGTCAGAAGGATGGGCGCTACTCCACTAGGTCGCCGACCGTTCTGACACATGGTCATAGATCATGCCATCAGACAGCCACGCAACGCTGAACACGGCTGCGCGCCGTTCCATCTTTTAACCGAAGACAATTCTTCGGATCCGACGAGGGCTGTAGCCAAACCCTAACGGCCGCCGACCCACGACCCGACAACTTCCGCGGCGCGCTCATCAAGATCCGCGCCGACGGGTCGGCCGCGACAAAGTTTCAAGAAACTCGTATCGCGTCAGTGTGAGGTGGTGATCAATCTACGAACTGTTGGCCGCCGTCGATGTCATACGTGGCGCCGGTGAGCGCCGTGTTGGTCATGAGATGAATGGCTAGCGCGGCGACGTCGGCGGGGCCGACTACGCGCCCGATCGGGAGCATTGCGCGGAGCTGTGCTCGGCGCTCTTCGAGTCGATCTCCGAGCAGCGATGCCGACAGTGGCGTGTCGACGAAGCCGGCGGCGATGAGGTTGACCCGCAAGGGCGCGAGCTCCAGGGCGAGAGCCGCCGTGAACGGTGGCAGCGCGGCGGTGGCCGCTGAAACAATTCCGAGGCCTTTGGCTACACGCCGGCCGCCGGTGCCGCCCATGAATACAAGCGAGCCCTGATGGTTCATCTTGCTCGCAGCGTGACGCGCCACCGCGAGATACATCACCACGAGGCCGTCGAGCACCTGGCGCACCTGGGCGGGGTCCATCTCGAGCAGAGGCCCGTAGCTCGGGGCGCCGGCAGTGACCATCACGTGGTCGATCGGTGTGGGCAGGTTTGAAAAGAATTCCTTCAGGGCGTCGTCGTCAGTGGCGTCGAAGGCCGCGGTGCACTGGGCTCCGACGTCCAGGGCTGCTTGGCTTAGCCGGTCGGGATTGCGGCCGGTGAGAATGACGTTGGCGCCCTCAGCGCGTGCGCGCCTGGCCGTCTCGAGCCCGATGCCGGCGCTGCCGCCGATCAGAACCACGGTCTGGCCGGCCAATTCCGATTCGGGCCGGTTGGACGTAGTGGTGGTTGTGCTGGTCATGGTTCCTCCGTTGGGTGATGCTGACCGGCCCCTTATCGGGCTTGTGAGGCGCACAGGACGGTTGGCTATCGCGGGCTGACGTGCATGAGCGCGCTACCGCTGAAGTTCAACCACCAGCTTGCCGCTGTTGTTACCGCTGAACAGCTGCGCGAGCGTGTCGGGGAACGTGTCGATGTCGCCGCGTACGGTGTGTTCAATGCTGCGCAGCCGCCCGTCGGCGAGCCAGCGCGACATTTCCGTGACTGCTCCAGGTCCCGGCACACCGCCGCGGTGTCCTTGCCATCGGCCAGCAGCCGATCGTGCGCCATCAACCTGCGCACGATCTGCTGGCGACTGTGCGGCTTCCTCGTCGCCATGATCTTGTCGAGCCTTCCCGCCCACAGCATGGACCGCAAGACTCTCGTACACCTGGATCAACCAACCGGGGTGAGGTCAAACCGGCACTGCCGCCCCGTACACGCCTGACTCTCAGGGTGAGGGCGGGCGCAGCGGCACTCCGCCAGCCCACATGTCGATCACGGGCACCGACCCCTCCCGAGTTAATACGTTGGACCACTTGCGAATTGCAGATTCGAGTGCTAGGCACATGACATTGCTACGCGGGAGCCGGCCATGAAGCACCTGGTTTTGACACAGTTCGGGACACCCGCGGAGTCGGTGGCGCTGCACGACGATCGCGACCCGGCGCCCGGGCCCGGCGATGTGCTCGTGCGCATGGAGGCCGCCGCGGTGAACCCGTCGGACCTGCTGCTGGTGCGCGGGCTGTATTTCGCCAAACCCGAACCGCCTGCGCCGCTCGGCGGTGAGGGCGTCGGCATCGTCGTGGACGCCGGGGCGCAGGCCGATCAGGGCCTGTTGGGCAAGCGGGTGATCGTGTTGCCCACCTACACCCACGGCACATGGGCGGAGAGGGTCGTCGTGCCGCAGGACAAAGTCGTTGAGGTCGCGCCGGAAGCCGACCCGCTGCAGCTGGCCATGCTGTCGATCAATCCGGCGACCGCGCACGTGATGCTCGACCGGTTCGTCGACCTCATGCCCGGCGACTGGGTCGGACAGCCCGGCGCGAACTCGGCCGTCGGACTCCTTGTGATCGCGCTGGCGCGCCTGCGCGGACTTAAGACGCTCAATGTGGTGCGGCGCGACGAGGCCGCCGACGAGGTGCGCGCCGCCGGTGGCGAGCATGTACTGGTCACCGGGCCGGACCTGGCTGCCGACATCGCCCGCGAACTCGACGGCGAACAGCTCAGCCTCGTGCTTGACGGCCTCGGGGCCGACGCCGCGGTGGCGCTGGTCGGCGCGCTGCGCTTCGGCGGCACCATCGTGACCTACGGGTCGCTGGCGGGCGGACCGTCGCAGGTGCCGAATGCCGACCTGCTGGGGCGCGAGTTGCGGCACACGGGTTTTTGGCTGCTCACCTGGTTAAGCAACGCGCCGCGCTCCGAGATCGTTGACACCTACCGGTATCTGGGCTCACTGGTCGCTGATGGCTCGCTGTCGGTGCCCGTCGAAGCCACCTACCGCCTTGACGACTACCGCCGGGCGTTAGAGCACGCCGGCGCGGCCAAGCGGGGCGGCAAGGTGCTGTTCGCCTTCGATCAACCGCAGTAGGTCGCCGTTGACCCGCTCCGCATCAACCCGAGGAAAGTAGTCGACCGATGTCCCATCACTTCGACACCCCGACGGGTCGCGAAGACCCCCGTCTGAATCTCTGCGATTTCTATCTCTTCGCCGGCGATCCCGGAAAGACCGTAATGGCGATGACAATCAACCCGACGGCCACCGTGGAGACGTGTGACCCTTTTCGCGATGAGGCTCTCTACGTGTTTCGCTTCGACACAGACAGTGACGCCCATGAGGAGGTGTCCTTCAAACTCAAGTTCGCTGAGGTGGTACACAGCGCGGCCGCCGCGGGCGGACACGCACAGACCTTCGAGCTGCGCCTCGCCACCGGCGCCGACGCAGCTCAGGGTGGATCTGGCGAGTTAATCGCGTCGGCAGCGACCGGCGCCACAGTCGCCGGCGAGAGCGGGGTGCGCGTCTTCGCCGGAGTGGTGCATGATGTGTTCGCCGGTAATGCGGGCCTCAATGACTTCAGGCACGCCTTCGCGGCTGGCGTCTACAAACCCGAGGCTTTCACCAACCAGGTCAACGTCTTCCGGGATCGGACCGTCGCCGGCATCGTCGTCGAGGCGCCCAACGAGTTGATCAGCAGCACGACCAAGGTGCAGGCCTGGGCCACGGTGTCGCTGTGCGGCCACGCGCCTGAGCAGCAGGTCGCCCGCTGGGGCCTGCCGATGTTCACCCACCTTCACCTCAACGACGACGAATTGAGCGAGGCGTTCAACTCGACCGCCCCGTCCGGGGACAATTCGCGGTTCGTCGCGCGCACCATCGACACCGTCACCAAATACGTCACACTCGCGGGCACTTCCGCTGATCCGGCCGCCTACGCGCGCCGCGTGGCCGACCTGTTCGGATCGATGACCCTGCCCTATGAGCTGGGCACGCCCGCATCCTTCGACTACACCGGAATGAACGGGCGCGGGCTGATGGACAACGTGCTGGACAACGTGCTGTCGGTGTTGACCAACTCCCCGCTGGGCGCCGGTGTCGCGCCCGACCCAGCGCGGATCACGGCCGAATTTCCTTACTTCACCTGTCCGTGACACCGCTGAGCTGCTCCCAGGGGACCTCATCCAGGAAGGTTTGCAGCCTCCCTCATCGAGCAATGCACCCGATGCGAAGTGCAGTCTCGCCACCAACACCCCGGTCAGGCTGGGCATCGGCAAACAGACGGTATCCCCACGACCGTCGACGGTATTTCTCTACGTCCCACTGCTGCCACCGCGGGCATGATGGCTGACCAGTCTTGCGCCGGGCATGGCGGCGGATACACCACCCGGACATGCTGCATATGCGGCACCACGGTGTACGGGCCGCCGCTCAGCACGCGCTGCTCGGCGCTGGAAGGTTCAGCGACGGTGCGGATCTCGACTAGAGCCGCTCACGGGGCAACCAAGCTAGGCAGGAATTGCTACTGACTTTCGAGACTTTCGTATGTCGTCACATTGGAGACGCGGGTTTATTCGGAGCGGAATGTGCGCCTCTCGTGAAGTCGAGATGGCAGGCTAAGCAAGCCACGACACCCAACTACACCAGCGGGCGACTTCTCGCGTCGGGCGACAGAGGCCACACCCAAGAAGATGAAGAGATGATCTGTTAACACACCACCAATGCAGCCGACGCGATTCGCCGCGACGGGTTCCGGGATGCCACAGGCTCGTATGAGTACGGGTTCGACGTCGAGCTGACCGCGGGGTATGGCTTGGCGACAGACCAATGGATATCAACGAGGGCGCGACGGGGGATCAGCTGCTCCGGTCGAATTCTCCGATGATGTAGACCTCGGCCACTTCGAGGTGATCGAGGACGGTAAGCCATATCGGGAATGGTGCGTGCCCGCCGCGTTGATCAACGCACACGCCGTTGTGACATTAATCAGCAGCCAGAACGAGGACTTGATCCGCTGCGTCCGGTGCAACAGGCCCTTCCCGTCGCTCGATGACCCCGAGTTCAAGAGCTGGTTCAGTGCCGACGTCGACGGTGAGCAAGTGTTCGTATGCAGAGACTGCATCAGGCCCGGAGAACGGCAAGGTTGACGGCGCTACCGTCACAGATCGCGAGCGAAAGGCCGCTCTTTACAACAACATTGGCCTGCGCGGACAGGTACCGCTCGTGGATCGGCAATGGCAACAACTAGCACCGCCGTGACCCTGAGAGACGCGACTTCCTGATCGACGCCATCATAACGCTGCCGCCACTAACCGAGTGGCCACTTGAAAGTCTGGAAAAGCTGCGTGTGTGACAAGCAGATTCATCATGGGTCTCGCCGCCCATCTCTGCCGCAGTGGCGAGGTGATCGACAGTGGTGATGATTAGCACCGCCGCCTACCGACGACGTTCCAATGATGCCAATCGGACCGGCACGCATCTGTGCGCTGCCGGTCGTGCTACCAGATCACGACTTCGGCATTGTCACCGCCGAAGCAACGAGTCGAGTTGACCACCGCACCGTTGCTGAAGTGTGCCGAATAGCCAGCTTCGCAGCTCATTTCATAGCGTTCCCCGGTGACCGGCGAGTAGGCGACGAAATCGTTCAACCTGCCCGAGGCGTAGAAAGCGCCGCGGACGTTGTCGGCGAAGTCGCAAGTGGTGTGGCCGCCTACGACACCCTCCTGGCCATCAGGACACATATCGAATACGTCGGCGTGTGCGGGAGCAGTGCTGAGCCCACCGGCGATCACGACGCCTAGACCGATCTTGATTAGCTTGTTCATAGCTCACGATATGGCATCGACAGTCCCGGACAGCCCGTTTACAGCAAATATCGGAACCATTTTTTTCATGAGGTAGAACTGCAGTGATGATAAAACTGAGAAGATTGTGCAAATTGTGACACACTAAGGCGGGAGCTGCCCCGGATGACTCCCTTCCGCTCAGGCCGAACGGCCTCGGAGTTGTTGTTGCTCAGCCCGAACCTATGCGGAGATGATTCGTGCTTAGTGATGCTTTAGCGCGCAACTGAAGGCGGTGACGGCGAAATGAATTGCTTCATTCCGGCAGCGCGGAATCGCCTAGCCCGCGTGGGCCAAGGAATTCGAGCAGGCGTTCCCGGTGGGGTTCTGCTGTCGAACGCGAAGAGACCATGATGAAGGTTGTGAAATCGGCGGTAGTTCTGTTGATGGCGGTACTGGGCCTGATGGCCGGTGCTCCGGCGCTGGCTTCCCCGGCCCCCGACACCCAAGCCGACGTGACCTATCTGCACTTGCTCGACCAGAACAGGGTGTCCTACAGCAATCCCGGGGCGATCGTCTCTTACGCTCACGACCTCGTGGACCAACTGAGCGCCTCCCCGCAGAACGACGCCAGTGTGGGCTCGATCGTCAACACCGGCGAGGAGCGAAATTCTCAGCACGACATGGGCGTAATCATCGCCGCCGCAGTAGTCGCCTACAGACCGTCCCTGGTCCCGGTGGTTCGGCACTGGGCGGACAACGCCGCTGGCTTTCCCTGTGCTTCCGCAGCTGAGGGCGTGCTGCGATGAAGAAACTCTTGACAACTGTGTCGACCCATCGACATCGTTGAACAAAACGTCACGACGCCCGAGGCAAGTCCCCCTGCGGACACCTGCACAGGATGTCACACACGCCCACGTTTAACGCTGCCCACCAAAACAAACCTTTGGGACTCTCGTATGTTGTCTATTTTGAGACATCCGCAAGGGCGTCACCCACTTCACGCGCAGCCGGCTTGGTCGACGCGGTGGGTGGGGACGGGTTCGTGAGTGCCGGTGGGGGCGGCGGCGAGCAGACCGCTACGGCTCCGGGAGTTCGGCATACACGAGTCGGACGGCGCTCCTGACGAAAAGGAGCGCCGTCCGAAGCACAAACCTCTCGGTTACCAAGCGTGCATGATGGCGCAGTGAAATGTGGCCTCGGCGTCAGGACACAGTTTCCCGGCCTGCACGCAAGCCCACCGCGCTGTGCCCAGTTGATGGGCTTTGCTTCGCGTGGGTGCCTAGTGCTCGTGCTAAAAGCCACAGCCGAGAGGAGGAATCTTCTCTTCCGGTCCGACCTTAGTCTGCCGTGGATCCGTGCTTTGAGCCTACACCTATCCGGGTAAAGCAACAGTAAAACGAGTCCGACCAACGCATCTCGCCGCCGACCATCGCCAATTCCTGTCCGCGCAAATGTTCGGCCGGCCAAGAAAACCGCGGCGAAGAAATAGCTACGCGGGCAGATTCACCCGCAGTGCCAGGTGCTCATCGAGAATCCGGCGCAGCGCGGCGTCCATCGGATGCGCGGATGCGAGGTCGCGGCCGAACCGGCTGTCGACCACGACTACCGTGCCCTCACGCAGTTCGGCGGTGTCGACCTGATCGACGAACGGATCGAACAATGCGGGCGGCGTGGCCAGGTAATACAGCGCCCGGCGCGACTCGTTCAACCCGGCGGCATACATCAGTCCGTGTTGGGTGATTACGAAGAGTTCCGAGGTGATCCTGGCGTTCGGGGTCTCGGCTTTCGCCCATGCCGTTGCGGCGCAACGGGTCTGTGCCAATTTGTCGGGCACGTCGTCCGTCAGCGTGAGTAACCTTCCGACGAGTGCTCTACCCATTCGCGGATATGCATCGATGGCGGGTCTGAAGTACCGCTGGAACATCTCGCCGAAAAAGTCGTACCGTTGCTCGCTCATCGCACTTCTCCAGGTTACAGACGGACACCTCAATTGTGCGCCCGTACCGTCAGCTGAGCAACGCTGATCAACCACATCCAAAGCAGCCGCGTGGCTGCCGGTTTCGACCGGGCCTGGCTTTGTTTGAAGCCATTTCGTTAGGCGCTCTGGCCTCGCCCGCTTTGCTGCCCGGGCCCGGTCAACCATAAATTATCATCGAGTTCTATGAAAGCGACCCGCTCTAGTACCACCGCGGAGCAGATGGCGCTATCGCGAGCGATTGAGACGCGCAAGCCTGCCGCCGAGCGGATCTGCTGCGATCCGCTGGCGGAACGATTTCTTGGCCCGAAATATCGAATGCTGCTGTGGGGCAGGCCGTTTCGCGATGCGGTCGAGGGACTGATCGAACAGCGCTTCGCCGGGCATCATTACTATGTCATCGCTCGTACGCGTTATTTCGACGATCTCTTGCAGCAACGGCTGGCGGACGGGGCTGAGCAGCTGGTGATACTGGGAGCCGGCTACGATTCGCGGCCCTACCGGTTTGCCGATCGGCTGGGTGGTGTGCAGGTGTTCGAGGTGGATCACCCTGCGACGTCCGCGGCGAAGCAGGCCAAAGTCCGTGCCCTCATCGGTGAGATCCCGGCCAACGTGGCCTACGTTCCGGTGGACTTCACGGTGGACAACCTTGCCGACAAGCTGCTGGGGTGCGGCTACCGCACTACGCGCCCGACGGTGTTTCTGTGGGAAGGCGTGACGCCCTACCTCGACCTGGCGGCGGTGGATGGTGTTTTAGGCTTTGTGCTGGCCAGTGCGGCGGGCAGCGCGATCGTGTTCGATTACATACTGCGCTCGGTGGTGGAGGGTACGTGCACGCTGCGTGGGGCGGCGAACGAGTTCGCGAAAATGAGCCGCACCAGTGAGCCGCTCACTTTCGGGATCGACGAGGGCCAAGCGCCCGCATTCCTTGCCTCGCGGGGCTTCCAAAACGTGGTCGACGTGGGGGCACAAGAGCTGACAGGCCGCTACTTCGATCCGCACGGCAAACACCGCTACATCAAACCGTGGTGGAGGATGATCTATGGGGAAGTTGGCGCCGCCGTCGGCGGCCTCAGCGAAGCGACGCACGGTCCGTTCTAGGCGCGCACACCCGGCAACGGTGTTGAACCGCAGTGGGATGTCACGATCGGTCACTGTGTGACTGCATATTTCGCTCTTGATGCCGCCTATGGTTTAGGCGTAAGCCCCGAACTTGTCGACCTCGATGCTGCGTAATAACGGTATTCGCAAGGCAGTTGTCAGAAGGTTGGCAGGTGTCGAAGCTGACGCCGGCCTTTCCCCGCCCGCACACTGACGAGTAGGCGTATGGCCGACGCTGACAACCTGATCGCCATCGACTGCTTCAACGCCGCCCAGTCGGCCGGCGAGCGGGGCACTGCGAGGCGGCAGCGATCGCACGAATCGGCGACGTGTGCAACATCGCGGCCAGCTGACAACGAATAGTTGCCGCGGTCCCGCGCCGAGCGGCACGCTGAACGGTGAACACCCGCATCGGACAGCCAGTTGAGTCTTAGGTTCGCCGCCGACTGCGGTATCGACCGCGCGGGGCTATCAGAATGTGTTGCGCTTGTTTTGCGACTTCATCACCCAGCCGATGCGGTTGGAAGGTGTTGTGCGCCGACCGATTTGGCTACGCGCCAGCTCAGATTCTGCATGAGTGGAATGTCGTTGGGCATGTGAATGACTTTCACCCGCCCAGCAGTGGCGCGGCGAAAATCCAGGCTAACCGCGTTCAGCGTGCCTCACCACAAGGTGCGCCGTCGAAGCGGGCACGCGCGTCATGGATATCGGAATAGCGGGTGTCGGCCCAATCGATGAGGCTCGCCATCGGCGACAGCAGCGATTGTCCCAGCGGGGACAGGCGATATTCAACGCTCGGCGGCGTGGTCGCAAAGACATGGCGGGTGATCAGTCCGTCACGCTCTAAATCGCGCAGCGTCTGGGTCAGCATCCGCTTGGAGATGTCCCGAATAGCTCGGTGAAGCTCGCTGAAGCGATGTGGTCGCGCCGCGAGGGTCATGATCATGAGGATGCTCCACTTGTCGCCGATGCGGTCGAGCACGTCGCGCACCGGGCAATACACGGGTCCTACCGACTCGGCGTCCTCGGATTGGTATCGGCTGAAACGCTCGATCGCGCTCACTGCTGAGCTCACGGAGTCCATACGGGTTCCCTTGCTGTCACCTGGTTACAAATAACTGCCTCCTTACGGCGCAGGCCGATGGTCCATATATTAGACCTGGTCTCGAATGTAGACCAGGTCTAAAAGATAGATCACCTAGCGCTGGGAGAAAAGGCATGAAGGTACTGATTTTGGGGGCAACCGGCGCAACCGGTCGGCTAATCGTCCGCGACGCCACGGCCAGCGGTCACTACGTAGTGGCGCTGGTTCGTGCGAAAGCGAGCTCTAATCTGCCAGGAGCCGAGGTGATCGAGGGCGATGTCCGCGACGAAGGGACCCTCGCGCGCGCGTTGAACGGCTGCGATGCCGTAGTCAGCGCGCTGGGCACCGGCATGGGATTGCGCGAGGTCGACCTGCTGACCGTCGCGACCCGGGCCCTCGTCGCGGCGATGACCCGCGCCGGCGTCCGCCGTCTCATCTGTATCTCCGCGCTCGGCGTCGGCGACAGTCGCAACCATGGCGGCTTCGTCTTCGACCGGCTATTCCAGCCGTTGCTGCTCGGCCCCGCTTACAAGGACAAGGACCGCCAAGAAGCCGCGATCCGCGCCAGTTCGCTCGACTGGGTTGTCGTCCGCCCCGCCATGCTCACCAACGGCGCAGCGCGTGGCCGCATCAGGGCCACCACCGACCTCGCCGGCGTCAACGGCGGCAAGATAGCGCGCGCCGACGTCGCTCAGTTCGTGCTCGAGCAACTGACGACTGACACTTGGTTGGGGCGGACACCCGTCATCCTGTGGTGAAGGGTGGTTTCGTACGTCACTTTCGACCCGCAACCATTGGAGTCGATCAACATCCGATGGCGCCCGGGTATCGGACCGGACCAGTCATTGACACATGTCGGGGCTTGTCGTATTAATAAGACATGACATCTACTTTGTCTCATGCGCCTCGGTTCCAGCTCGCCAACGCCGAGACGTGGGCCAACCCGTGGCCGATGTACCGCGCGCTGCGCGACCACGACCCGGTGCACCACGTGGTACCCAAGCACAAGCCCGAGGACGACTACTACGTGCTAACCCGGCACGCCGACGTCTGGGCCGCGGCCCGTGACCATGAGACTTTCTCGTCGGCGAAAGGGTTGACCGTCAACTACGGCGATCTGGAAATGATTGGGCTAAAGGACAATCCGCCGTTCGTGATGCAAGATCCACCGGTGCACACCGAGTTCCGCAAATTGGTGTCACGCGGATTCACGCCACGCCAGGTCGAGGCGGTGGAGCCCAAGGTGCGCGAGTTCGTCGTCGAGCGCATCGAGCAGCTGCGCGCCAACGGCGGCGGCGACATCGTCGCCGAACTGTTCAAGCCGCTGCCGTCGATGGTGGTCGCGCACTATCTCGGAGTGCCCGAGGAGGATTGGACACAGTTCGACGGCTGGACCCAGGCGATTGTGGCGGCCAACACCGCCGACGGCGGCGTTGCCGGCGCGCTGGAAACCGTCGGGGACGCGGTCGGGTCGATGATGGCCTACTTCACCCAGCTGATCGAGCGGCGCCGAACCGACCCCGAGGACGACACGATCTCCCACCTGGTCGCCGCCGGGGTCGGTGCCGACGGCGACATTGCCGGGGTCCTATCGATATTGGGCTTCACGTTCACCATGGTCACCGGCGGCAATGACACCGTGACCGGGATGCTCGGCGGGTCGATGCCGCTACTCCACCAACGACCTGATCAGCGAGAGTTGTTGGTGGACAACCTCGAAGGCATCCCGGACGCCGTGGAGGAATTGTTACGGATGACCACGCCGGCACAAGGGTTGGCGCGCACCGTCACCAACGACGTGACGATCGGCGACACAAGGATTCCGGCAGGGCGGCGAGTGTTGCTGCTGTATGGGTCGGCCAACCGCGACCAGCGTGTGTACGGGCCGGACGCCGACGAGCTCGACGTCACCCGCCGCCCGCGCAACATCCTGACCTTCAGCCACGGCGCACACCATTGCCTGGGTGCGGCCGCGGCTCGCATGCAGTCGCGGGTCGCATTGACCGAATTACTCTCCCGCTGCGCCGATTTCGAGGTCGACGAGGCCGGCATCGTCTGGGCCGGCGGCAGCTATGTGCGGCGCACGCTATCGGTCCCGTTCCGGGTCACGTCATAGATGGCGGCCAACGACTGGCTCGCGGAGCGTCGCTCCGAGGTGGCGGCCGACCGAATCCTCGACGCCGCCGAGGAGTTGTTCACCCGCCATGATCCCGGTTCGGTGGGCATGAACGAGATCGCCAGGGCCGCAGGGTGTTCCCGCGCGACGCTGTACCGCTATTTCGAGAACCGTGAAGCGTTGCGCACCGCCTACGTGGCCCGCGAAACCCATCGGCTGGCCGAGTCGATCGACGTCGACGAGATCGAGGATCCGCGAGAACGACTGGTCACCGGCATCGTCACGGCGCTTCGCCTGGTCCGCGAAAGCCCGGCACTGTCAGCCTGGTTCGCGACGGCCGCTCCGCCTCTGGGCGCCGAGTTGGCTGAGCAGTCCGACGTAATCGTCGCATTGGCAACCGCATTCGTCACGTCGCTCGGGGAGGACCACCCGGCAAACGTCGCGGGACGCGGCCGCTGGCTGGTCCGGGTGATCACGTCGCTGCTGATTTTCCCCGGTCACGATGAAGCCGACGAGCGGGCGATGCTCACCGAGTTCGTCGCCCCGGTCGTGGTGCCCGCCGAGCAGGTCAGCCGCGCACCCGGGTGAACCGGTGCAACAGCCAGGCCGGCGGAATGGTGACCACCATCGTCGCCACGAACAGCCCCACCATCGAACCGGTGTAGACGTGATCCTGCATGATGTAGACCATCGCGAATTCCATTGTCACCAAATGGATCAAGAAGATCTCGTAGGAGATCTCGCCGAGCCACACCATCGGCCGACTCGCCAGTATGCGACAATACAGGCCCTCGTTGCCGAGCGCCAGCGGCGCCACCGCCAGCCCGGCGATCACCGCGTAGAACACCGCTTTGTACAGCGCTTGGGATAGGCCAAGGGGCGACGTCGTCGGGTCCCCCGCTATCGGTGTAGAGGCGATGAAGTAGCAGATGATGGCGAGCGGCAGCGCGACGAACGCATAACAGCGAACGCCCATCCTTTGCAGCACCGTCAGACCCATGCCGGCCAGAAACCAGATCAGGTAGGTGGGTAGCCACAGCCGAGACCCGTTGGGAATCGACGTGGTGAGGTGAACCGCGACCAACCAGGCCGGAGAGATCAGCGCCAGCGCACCGACTCCGAACAGCAACAGCTTTGGGCGCCACTGCCGTCGGCACAGCACCACCAGCAGCAGGTAGGCCAGCAGGGGAAGGACAACGTAGAACGCGGCTTCCACGGCCAGGCTCCACATCTGGGTCAAGCCCTGATGCAGATACCCCCGCATGTAGTTGAAGGTGTAGATCTGCGTCAACGTCAGGTTTCGGAACAACCCGACCCAGGTGTGGCCGAAATTGGGTCCCGCATGCCGAAAGTGGTAGATGACGTACGCGATCAAGACCGTAACGACGTAGGCGGGCATGATGCGCCGCACCCGGTGCCACCCGTAGCGACGGATCGACGGCTCCGGGCCGCCCGTCGCGGCGGCCTTCACCCAGGGCCGGAACAACAGAAAACCCGACAGCACAAAGAAGATCGGGACGCCCATCTCCATCCGCGAACAAAACAGGCCGAAATAGCCCTCGATGTACTTGCCCGTTGTGTAGGCCGCATGGGTGGCCACCACGAGAAGGGCTGCGACGGCACGGATGCCGGTCAACGACGCGACCCGATCCGGCCCGGCGACCTGTTCCAGTCCGCCTTGGGCCGCGGTGTCGGCCTGGGTCATCCCTTGTGTTCCCGCCTCGGTGCGCCACGACCGCCGCGGCGGTTCTTCTCTGCAGCCCGATCCGGCTGCAGGTTGATCAGCACACCGGAAATGCGGGTCTTCTCAAGCGCTTTCAACGTCGCATGGGGCAACTTCGCCGGCAGCTCCACCAGCGAGAAGTCTGGCTTGATCGTGATGTGGCCGAAATCGCTGCGGTGCAAGCCGCCTTCGTTGGCAATGGCACCCACGATCGCGCCCGGTCCGATCTTGTGACGCTTGCCGACCGCGATGCGGTAGGTGGCGAACCCTTTCTTGGGGCCCTCACCCGCGCCACGGGCAGGCCTGTCGGGCCGGTCCGGACGCTCCTTCGCCCGGCGCTCGGGTGGCGGCTCCGTCAACAGGAAGGCTTCGCCGTTCCGCGACTGCAACGCCAACGCCGCCGCGATGTCGGCCATCGGGACGTCGTTATCGCGCTCGTAATCCGCGACCAGACGACGGAACAGCTCCAGACCGGGCGCTGCGAGACTGTCGGTGATGGAGTCGGCGAATTTCGCCACCCGCTGTGCGTTCACGTCGTCGACGCTGGGCAGTTGAGCTTCGACGAGCTTTTGGCGGGTCGCCTTCTCGATCGACTTGAGCAGGTGGCGTTCCCGCGGCGACACGAAAAGCAGCGCCGACCCCGACCGCCCCGCCCGGCCGGTGCGACCGATCCGGTGCACGTAAGACTCGTTGTCGTGCGGAATGTCGTAGTTGAGCACATGCGATATCCGCTCGACGTCCAGCCCGCGGGCCGCGACATCGGTGGCGACCAGAATGTCGATTCCTTTGCTGCCACCTTTTTTGAGGGCAGCGATGGTGCGCTCACGCACGGCCTGCGGGATGTCACCGTTGATGGCCGCCGCGGAAAAGCCTCGGGCGCGCAGCTTTTCGGCTACCTCTTCGGTGGCCTGCTTGGTGCGGACGAAGACGATCATCGCCTCGAACGACTCGACTTCGAGCACCCGAGTCAGCGCGTCCATCTTGCGCGGACCGGCCACTTGAATGTAGCGCTGCGAAATGTTGTCGGCGGTGGCGGTTTTCGCCTCGACCTTGACTTCGGTCGGGTCGTGTAGATATTTGGCGGTGAGCTTGCGGATCGCCGGCGGCATTGTCGCGGAGAACAGCGCCACCTGCTTGTACTCGGGGGTGTCGGCCAGGATCCGCTCGACGTCTTCGGCGAAGCCCATCGTCAGCATCTCGTCGGCCTCGTCGAGCACCAGGTAGTCCACCCGGGACAGGTCCAGCGTCCCCCTCTCGAGGTGGTCGATCACGCGGCCCGGCGTGCCGACCACCACCTGCGCGCCGCGCTTCAGCCCGGCCAGCTGCACACCGTACGACGACCCGCCGTAGATCGGCAGCACATTGATCTGGGGCAAGTGGGCGCCGTACCGGCTGAACGCCTCGGCCACCTGGAGCGCCAGCTCCCGCGTCGGCGCCAGCACCAGCGCCTGGGTGACTTTGCTGCTGGTGTCGATCTTCGACAGGATCGGGACCGCGAAAGCGGCCGTCTTCCCGGTCCCGGTCTGCGCCAGCCCCACCACATCCGACCCCGCCATCAGGGCCGGGATCGTCGCCGCCTGTATCGCCGACGGCGACTCGTAGCCGACATCGTTGAGCGCCTGCAGCACCGAAGGGTGAATCTGCAGGTCGCCGAAGGTCACGGTGTCATCGTTCGGGGAGTCCATGTCGAGAGGAAGTTTAGTGGTCAACTCCCGCTCGGCCACGCCTGCCGCGTCGACGGGGCTGGTCAGGGTACGGTGCGGCGTTGTGTGGACACGACTCTGCGGTAGCCGACGGTTGGCCGGGCTGACCGCTGCCGCACTGCTGGCCGCGACGCTGAGCGGGTGCGGATCAGGGGATTCGACCGTCGCCAAGACGCCGCAGCCCACCAGCCATCCGACCGCTGCACCCCACTCGGCCGCAGCACCGACGGTTCCCACCGCCGCACCGACCAGCCCCGGGCCCGCCGATCCTTGCGCGGTCAACCTGGCCGACCCCGCGATCGCCCGCGGCGTGTCCGAACTTCCCCACGACCCCCGCAGCCAACAGCCGTGGAATCCCGAGCCACTGGCCGGCAATTTCAACCAGTGCGCGCAGCTGTCAGCGGTCATCGTCAAGGCCAACACCAACGCCGAGAGCCCTAACACCAGAGCGGTGCTGTTCCATCTCGGCAAACTGATACCGCCCCAGGGCGTCCCCGAGACGTACGGGTTCAACGGAATCGACAACTCGCAGTGCACCGGCGACACGGTGGCACTGAGTTACTCCGGCGGTATCGGCCTGCCGAGCATCGTGAAATTCCGCTGGAACGGCAACGGGGTGGAGCTGATCGCCAACGCCGGCTGATTTGTCGGTGTGGCCGCCTAAAGTGGCTGCTGTGTTCATGGCAGGCGACACGATTATTTACAGCGCGTCGGATCTCGCATCCGCCGCGCGCTGTGAATACGGCCTGCTGCGAGAATTCGACGCGAAACTCGGCTGGGGTCCACGCGTCATCGTCGAAGACGAATTGCTCGCGCGCACCGCGTCTCTCGGTGACGCACACGAGCAGCGCCACCTCGACCAGTTGCGCGAGGAACACCCCGGCGACGTTGCCGTCATAGGTCGTCCGGCTTTCACCCTCGCCGGCATCAGCGCGGCGGCGGCGGCGACACGGCGGGCCATCGACAACGGCGCCCCGGTGATCTATCAGGCCGCGATGTTCGACGGCCGCTTTGTCGGGTTCGCCGACTTCCTGGTACGCCGCGACGGGCAGTACCAAGTCTCGGACACCAAGCTGGCCCGCTCGGCGAAGGTCACCGCGCTTCTTCAGCTCGCCGCCTACGCCGAGACGTTGAGTCAGTCGGGCATCCCGGTGGCCCCGGAGGCCGAGTTGGTCCTCGGCAACGGCACCGCGGTCAGCTACCGCCTCGAAGAACTGATTCCGGTGTACCGCGAGCAACGCGCGCGATTGCAGCAGTTGCTCGACAACCACTATGCCGGTGGCGCCCCGGTGCGCTGGGAAGACGAAAATGTCCGGGCCTGCTTCCGATGTCCGGTCTGCGAGGAACAGGTGCGGGCAGCCGATGACCTGCTGCTCGTCGCGGGCATGCGGGTTACTCAGCGCGCCAAGTTGATCGACGCGGGCATCACCACCGTGGATGAATTAGCCGGCCACACCGGTCCGGTCGCCAACCTGTCCGCCCGCACCGTGGACACGCTGACCGGTCAGGCCAAACTTCAGATTCGCCAACGCGATATCGGCACACCCCAGTTCGAGGTGGCCGACCCGCAACCGCTGGCGCTGCTGCCCAATCCCGACGAAGGCGACCTGTTCTTCGATTTCGAGGGTGACCCGCTGTGGACGGCCGACGGCGTCGACTGGGGCTTGGAGTATTTGTTCGGTGTTCTCGAAGGCGGAAAGTCGGGCGCGTTCCATCCGCTGTGGGCGCACGATCGCCCCGACGAGCGCAAGGCACTGATCGACTTCCTGGCGCTGGTGGCCAAGCGCCGCAGGCGGTTTCCCAACATGCACATCTACCACTACGCCGCCTACGAGAAGACGGCGCTGCTGCGTCTCGCCGGTCGCCACGGCATCGGGGAAGACGATGTCGACGATTTGCTGCGCAGCGGAACGCTGGTCGACCTGTATCCAATTGTGCGCAAAAGCATTCGGACCGGTAGCGAGTCACTTAGCCTGAAGGCCCTGGAGCCGCTGTACATGGGTTCGCAGCTGCGCTCCGGCGATGTCACCACGGCCGCCGACTCGATCACGCAGTACGCGCGGTACAGCGAGCTGCGCGGTAACGGCGAGCACGACGAGGCGGCCACCGTGCTCAAGGAGATCGAAGGCTACAACCAGTACGATTGTCGGTCGACCCGCGAACTGCGAGACTGGCTGCTGCTGCGGGCATTCGAGAGCGGCGTCACCCCGATCGGCGCCCAGCCGGTTACCGACGGCGGCGACATCGAACCGGCCGATCCGCTGGCCGAGGCGCTTAATGAGTTCGCCGGGGTCGCGGCGATCGGCGACCGCAGTCCCGAGCAGACCGCCGTCGCCCTGGTGTCCGCCGCCCGCGGCTATCACCGCCGCGAGGACAAGCCGTTCTGGTGGGCGCATTTCGATCGGCTTAACTACCCGGTCGACGAATGGGCCGACGAGACAGACGTCTTCATCGTCAACGAGGCAGAAGTCGCGGTCGACTGGCACAAGCCGCCGCGGGCCCAGAAGCTGCAACGTCGGCTACAACTGACCGGTGAACTGGCGCGCGGCGCGATCAACTCCGACGTCTATGCGCTCTACGAGCCACCGGCGCCTGCCGGCTTGACCGACAACCCTGATCGGCGCGCGGCCGGCCGGGCCGCGGTCATCGCGGTCGACGACCCGAGCGTGCCAACCACCGTGGTCGTGCTCGAACGAACTCCACCGGACGGCAACACTTTCCACGAGCTCCCGTTCGCGCTGACGCCCGGCGCGCCGATCGGGACCAAGCCGCTGCGGGAAGCGATCGAGACCACGGCTGCCCAGGTTGCCGCCGGACTG
Source organism: uncultured Actinomycetota bacterium (assembly GCA_963733755.1). Taxonomy (GTDB): domain Bacteria; phylum Actinomycetota; class Actinomycetes; order Mycobacteriales; family Mycobacteriaceae; genus Mycobacterium. Next base: position 130,910 of record CAVTEZ010000028.1, on the reverse strand, counting down.
CCGCAACTCCCCCGCACCGCTGTCCTCGACATCCTGCTCCGCCGCCGGCCCCGGACCCGCAGCGGCGCCGACCTTCCGCGAGTCGGCGACGCTGCCGAAAACATCACCGCCGCCCTGCTCGACCTCGATTCGTCGTACGTGGCGGTGCATGGACCACCCGGAACCGGCAAAACGTATACCGCCGCGCGTGTCATCACCCGACTGGTCACCGAGCACGGCTGGCGCATCGGCGTTGTCGCGCAATCGCATGCGGTGGTGGAGAACTTGCTTGCTTGCACGATCGGCGAGGGTATCGATCCGCTGCGCGTCGCCAAGAAGCGATCCGATCGCCAAGACGTCGCATGGCAGCAGATCGACGAGAACGAGTACGCCGGATTCATCGCCGGCACACCGGGATGCGTGGTCGGCGGTACGGCCTGGGACTTCGCCAACCCGAACCGGGTTCCGCCGGGAAGCCTGGATCTGCTGGTGATCGACGAAGCCGGCCAGTTCTGCTTGGCCAACACCATCGCGGTGGCCTCGGCTGCGGCAAACCTGCTGCTGCTCGGCGACCCGCAGCAGCTGCCGCAGGTCAGCCAGGGCACGCATCCCGAACCGGTCGACGGATCGGCGTTGGGTTGGCTGGTCGAGGATTACCGCACCTTGCCCACCGAACGCGGTTACTTCCTCGAAAGCTCCCGTCGCATGCACCCCGCGGTGTGCGCACCGGTGTCGGCGCTGGCCTACGAGGGACGATTGCAGCCACTCAGTGAGATCACCGCTGCGCGTCGGCTGGACGGATATCCGGCCGGGGTGCACGTCGTTCGCGTCCGACATGACGGCAACGCGACCGAGAGCCCGGAGGAGGCCCAGGCCATCGTCGACCTGATCGAGACCCTGGTCGGCTTGACCTGGACGAGCGAAGACGGCACCCGGCCGCTGACCTCCGCGGACGTGTTGGTGCTGGCCCCGTACAACGCGCAAGTGCTGCTGCTACGGCAACGCCTGGCCGCCGCGGGGTTCGGTGATGTCCGAGTCGGCACCGTCGACAAATTCCAGGGCGCCGAGGCGCCGGTGGCCATCGTCTCGATGACGGCCTCCTCTGTCGAGGACATTCCGCGGGGAATCCCATTCCTGCTCAACCGCAACCGGTTGAACGTGGCGATCAGCCGCGCCCAGTACGCCGCGGTGGTCGTGCGGGCTGAGACCTTGACGGACTACCTACCCGCCGCGCCGTCGGGTGTCGTGGATCTCGGCGCGTTCCTGGCCTTGACGTCCTCCGGTCCGGCGACGTAAAAGCTTGGTAGGGCGGCACATTCGTGCGTTGCCCGCTACTACGAACCGGGGTACGAATGCCGCCCGGTGCCCTCGTCGGGGTCCGGTCGATGGCGTCTGTTGCCAGGCGGCCGGTGAGATCCGTTGCGGGACTCGTGTCGGGGCGCGGCGGAGCCTGGACGCGACGAACGGTCGCGTGACCCGCCGTAGGTGTCGATGTCATCGAAGAATGGTTCGTCGTAGTCGAGGCGGCGGTGGTCCCGCGGCGGGTATTCCCCGATCGGCTGGACGCGCTGTTCATCGTCAAGATGGAAACCGTTGTGGGCGAATCCGATTGGCTCGTCGTCTAACGACGAGTCGTCGAGCAGACTGCGCCACGATTCGACGGGTGAACTGTGCCAGTTCTCGGCCGGCGCCGGTCGCGGTTGCTCGGTGTGCCTGGCCAACGGCTCGGTTCGGGGCTCGTCGACACGTCCGCGGGCCGGCCGGACCGCAGCGCGCGACGGCGGTGCGGCGGGTGCCGGCGACAGGGTGTACTCGACGTAGTCGTCGTCATCGTCGAAGCCGTCGCGGTAGCCGTCGAAGCCGCTGGCGAAACCGTCTGCGGCGCTGGACCTTACCCGAACCCGCCGGGTCGGCGCGTCCAGGCTGTCCACCCCGAAGGCCGGCGCATCATCGGCGAGCGTCCTGGCTGTTGACGATCCGGCAGCGCCGACAAGGAAAAGCGCTGCCCCCACCCCGAACAGCGCGATGAATGCCGGCAGCAGCATCGACTGCGACATCGCGGCGGCAAACGGTTCGCGCAGGAACGCCGGCATCTGCAAGGCCATGCCGCCGCCGCCCGGCGGTCCCGAGGCACCTTCGGGCATCAGCGGCAATTCCGACGTGATGCGCGAGGTCATGAACGATGCCATCCCGGCGCTGCCCAACACGGCGCCCACCTGGCGGGTCGCGTTGAACACGCCAGAACTGGCGCCGGCGAACTGCGGCGGCAGATTACGGGTCGCGGTCGCGGTCAGCGGCGACCAGATGAACGCCATCGCCACGCCGAGCACGAAGAAGGGCAGGATCAATTCCCAGATCGCGGTGGTCGGTCGTCATCACGATCGAGAGCCAGGTCAGGCCGATCGCCAACGCCGAGAAGCCGAACCCGACGATCGGTCGCGGGTGGGAACGATCGACCATCCTGCCGACGAACGGTGCGAGCACACCGCTGGTGATCGCCATCGGCGCGGTCAGCAGCGCCGAGCGGGTCGGCGACAATCCGCACACCGCTTGCGCATAGAACATCAGCGGCAAGATCATCGCGGTGGCGGCGAACGCGATGACTACCGCCGCGACGTTGGACAGGCTGAAGTCGCGGTCGCGGAAGATATCGAGCGGAATCAGCGGCTCTTGGGTGCTGACCGATTGCCAGTAGACGAATGCCGTCATGAAGCCGATGCCCGCGACCAGCACCGCCCAGATCCACGGCGCCCAATTGCTGGACTGCCCTTCCTGCAGAGAGAAGACGATCAAGAGCATCCCCACGCCGGACAGCCCCACACCGACCAGGTCGAAGCGGTGGCGTTGGGTGGGCAGATCGGGTATCAGCCACACCGCCAGCCCCAGACCGATCAGTCCGATCGGCACGTTGACAAAGAAGATCCAGGCCCAGCCCAGCGCGTCGACCAGCACCCCGCCGGCCAGCGGTCCGACCAGCGTGGCCACGCCCGCGGTGGCACCCCAGACGCTCATCGCCACCCCGCGGCGATCCGGCGGGAAGATGCGGGTGATCAACGACAGCGTCTGCGGACTCATGACCGCAGCACCGAGCCCCTGCACCACTCGGGCGCTGATCAGCATCCCGATGCTGCCGGACAGGCCGCACCACAGCGACGCGGCGGTGAAGACCGCCAGGCCGATCACGTAGAGGTTCTTCGGACCGAACCGGTCGCCGAGTCGACCGGACACCAGCAGCGGAACCGCGTACGCGAGCAGGTAGGCGCTGGTCACCCAGATGACGGTGTCGTAGCTGGTACCGAGCTTCACCATGATGCTGGGATTGGCGACGGCGACGATCGTCGAGTCGAGCAAGATCATGAAGAAGCCGACCATCATCGCCCACAACGCGTTCCAGGGGTTCACGTTGTCGGCGCGATTCGGCCTCGATGCGCCCCGGGTACCGCCACCGGGTCGCCCGTAAGCAGTCGCCGTGGTCATATCCCTACCTCGTCGTCGCTTGGCGTCGTGCTGGCGGACGCCGTCAGCTGCCGCCTCGGACCGCCGGACCGCATCGACTCGACAAAGCCTCCCAGCCAGGACAGCTCGGCCTGCGTCGTCGCCAGCAGGTAATCGAATGCCACCAGATATCCGGCCGGCGTGACGCTGGCGTCGCGCAGCGCCATGATTTCGGCCACCCGAGCCTCCAGCGCCCCGACACGGTCGTCAACGGCGTCCGCCGCGGCGTCGTCACCCAGAGTATCGATCTCGGCAAGTGCAACGGCGAACTGCGGAAACTCAGGAGCCGGCACCGCGATCAGTTGGCCCACCCGATCAGCGAGCGCCTCGGCCCCGGCGTCGGTGATTTCGTAGATGGCCCGCTCGGGCCGCTTGCCGTCCCGAGCGGTCGCCGCCCGGCGGATCAGCTTCTCCTCGGTCAGCCGGTCGACCACGTGATACAGCGACCCGGGCCGAACCTTCACAATGCGGTCCGCATGCCGTTCGACCAGGGTTTGGAACATCTCGTAGCCGTGCATCGGGTGCCCCCGGAGCAGCGCCAGCACCGAGATACCCAACGAGTTGAGTTGGTAGGCCATCGACTATCCGTCTAGCTGGGCGGGCCGCCTCGGCTCATCGTTGGGTCGGGCGTGACCCCACATCGTCATCGAACGTGTCCACGCGGATTATTCCGAATGGACTATTCGCCGCGACGCCTGGCCCCACGTTTGCCGGCACCGGCGCTAGCCTGAAAGCATGTCACTGCCCGCAACGGAGCCGGGCAGTCACACCACCTGGCGACGATGCGGGCCGCGAAGCGCCCACGGAGGAGCCGGGCCATCAGACCCGGAGGCATTCATGAGCGCCAGACGGACCAGGTCATCGGCCGACTCGCTGCCCGCCACCCCCGAGGGGAAGCCCAAGAGGTCCGCGCGGGCATTAGCCAGCGTTATCGAGCGCAGCTCCCGCATCCAGGGCCCTGCTGCGGCCGCGTACGTGGACCGGCTGCGCCGCGCGGATCCCGACGCCGGCCCCGCCACGATCGTCTCGAAGCTGGAGAAGCGATACGTGGCCGCCGTGACAGCCAGCGGCGCAGCGGTGGGTTCGGCCGCGGTGTTGCCAGGGCTGGGCACGCTGGCCGCGTTGTCCGCGGCCGCTGGCGAGACGGCGGTGTTTCTGGAGGCCACGGCCTTCTATGCACTTGCGATCGCGGCGGTGTACGGCGTTTCCATCGAAGAGCGGGAGCGACGGCGCGCGCTGGTGCTGTCGGTCTTGGTCGGTGACGACAGCAAGCAGGCCATGACCGATCTGATCGGCGGGGGCCGCACCAGCGGGGCTTGGCTGTCGGAGGGAGTGGCATCACTGCCGATGCCGGCCTTGTCACAGCTGAACTCGCGGTTGCTCAAGCGAGCCGTCCGGCGGTTCACGTTGCGGCGCAGCGCGCTGCTGTTAGGCAAGATCCTGCCGGTGGGAATCGGCGCCCTCATCGGCGCCGTCGGCAACCGGCTCGCAGGCAAGAAGATCGTGCGCAACACCCGCAATGCGTTCGGAAGCCCGCCCGCCCGGTGGCCGGTCACTCTGCATCTGCTGCCGACCGCTTCCGACGCTGGTTGAGTGCGAGAAGCCGGTCAGAAGTCACATGGCGGATCGCCGCTGAAGGGTTAGCCTTTATGGGGCGGCCTGTCGGAGCCGCTGCAGGCGCCGGGCGACGACGCGGGCCGGTCAACGGCCCGAGGAGGAGCCGGGCCAATCAGGTGATACGCGCCGGGCACCGTGCGTACGCAGAGGACCTGGTGGCAAGCGTGGCATAGCGCTTCTGGACAGAGGAATCGAGGCGAGCAGCTGCTGTGAGCAGTACGAGTTCACCATTCGGGCAGAACGAATGGCTGGTCGAGGAGATGTACCGCAAGTTCCGCGAGGACCCCTCCTCGGTGGATGCGAGCTGGCATGAGTTTTTGGTCGACTACAACCCCGAAGCGACGGGCGACGCCCCGGCTGACGTGAAGCCAGCCGCACCTGCTCCCACCCCACCGGCCCCGGCGCCGACACCACCATCAGCACCCGCGACACCGCCTGCGTCCGGCAACGGCGCGGCGAGTGCACCGGCGCCCGCGGCCAAACCGGCCGGCCCGGCGCCCGGCGACGGTGACCAGGTCCAGGTGTTGCGGGGCGCGGCGGCCGCGGTCGTGAAGAACATGTCGATGTCGCTGGACCTTCCGACCGCGACCAGTGTGCGCGCCATCCCCGCGAAGTTGATGATCGACAACCGCGTGGTGATCAACAATCAGCTCAAACGCACTCGTGGCGGCAAGGTTTCGTTCACCCACATCTTGGGCTACGCGCTGGTGCAGGCGCTCAAGAGCTTCCCGAACATGAACCGGCACTACGCCGAGGTCGACGGCAAACCCACCTCGGTCACGCCCGCCCACATCAATCTTGGTCTCGCCATCGACTTGCAGGGCAAGGACGGCAAGCGGACATTGGTCGTCGCAGCCATCAAACGTTGCGAGACCATGAGTTTCGGGCAGTTCGTCGCCGCCTACGAAGACATCGTCCGGCGTGCTCGGGACGGCAAGCTGACCGCCGAAGACTTTGCCGGCGTGACGATTTCGTTGACCAACCCGGGAACGATCGGGACCGTGCACTCGGTGCCTCGGTTGATGGCAGGCCAAGGCACGATCGTCGGCGTCGGCGCGATGGAATACCCGGCCGAATTGCAGGGCGCCAGCCCGGAACGTATCGCCGAACTGGGCATCGGCAAGCTGATCACCCTGACCTCGACCTACGACCACCGCATCATCCAGGGCGCGGAATCCGGCGACTTCCTGCGTACCATCCACGAGCTGATACTCGCCGACGAGTTCTGGGACGACCTGTTCCGGGAAATGGGCGTGCCCTACTTGCCGATTCGGTGGAGCACCGACAACCCCGACTCGATCGTCGACAAGAACGCCCGCGTGATGGAGTTGATCGCGGCCTACCGCAACCGCGGGCATCTGATGGCCGACATCGACCCGCTTCGGTTGGACAACACCAGGTTCCGCAGCCACCCCGACCTCGAAGTGATCACTCACGGGCTGACCTTGTGGGACCTAGACCGGGTGTTCAAAGTCAACGGGTTCGCCGGCTCTGAGTACAAAAAGCTGCGCGACATCCTGGGTTTGCTGCGCGACGCCTACTGCCGCCACATCGGCGTCGAGTACACCCATATCCTCGACCCCGAGCAGCTGGAATGGCTGGAAGAACGCGTCGAGACCAAGCACGTCAAACCGACGGTGGCGCAGCAGAAGTACATCCTGAGCAAGCTCAACGCCGCCGAGGCGTTCGAGACCTTCCTGCAGACGAAATACGTTGGCCAAAAACGGTTCTCGCTTGAGGGCGCCGAGAGCACCATCCCGCTGATGGACGCGGCGATCGACCAGTGCGCCGAGCACGGTCTCGACGAAGTGGTCATCGGCATGCCGCACCGCGGCCGGCTCAACGTGCTGGCCAACATCGTCGGCAAGCCGTATTCGCAGATCTTCAGCGAGTTCGAAGGCAATCTCAATCCAGCTCAGGCGCACGGGTCCGGCGACGTCAAATACCACCTCGGCGCCACCGGCGTGTATCTACAGATGTTCGGCGACAACGATATTCAGGTGTCGCTGACCGCGAACCCGTCGCACCTGGAGGCCGTCGACCCGGTGCTGGAGGGTCTGGTCCGGGCCAAGCAGGACCTGCTGGACAAGGGCGAGGGCGAACACGGTAACTCCGTGGTGCCGATGATGCTGCACGGCGATGCCGCCTTCGCCGGTCAGGGCGTGGTCGCCGAGACGCTGAACCTGGCCAAGCTGCCTGGCTACCGGGTCGGCGGAACCCTCCACATCATCGTCAACAATCAGATCGGTTTCACCACCGCGCCGGAGTATTCGCGATCCAGCGAGTACTGCACCGACGTCGCAAAGATGATCGGCGCGCCCATCTTCCATGTCAACGGCGACGACCCGGAAGCCTGTGTGTGGGTGGCGAGGCTTGCAGTCGACTTTCGGCAAAAGTTCAAGAAGGACGTCATCATCGACATGTTGTGCTACCGCCGTCGCGGACACAACGAGGGTGACGATCCGTCGATGACGAATCCGTACATGTACGACGTCGTCGACGTCAAACGTGGCGTCCGCAAGACCTACACCGAAGCGCTGATCGGCCGCGGCGACATCTCGATGAAAGAGGCCGAGGACGCCCTCCGTGACTACCAGGGTCAACTGGAGCGGGTCTTCAACGACGTCCGCGAATTGGAGAAGCACGGCGTACAGCCGAGCATTTCGGTGGAGTCCAACCAGATGCTCGCCGCAGGCCTGGACACCGCCGTGGACAAGGCACTGCTGGCCCGCATCGGTGACGCATTCCTTGACCTGCCAGAAGGATTCGCCGCCCACCCACGGGTCACACCGGTGCTGGAGAAGCGCCGTGAGATGGCCTACGAAGGCAAGATCGACTGGGCCTTCGGCGAGCTGCTGGCATTGGGTTCGCTTGTGGCCGAAGGTAAATTGGTGCGGCTGTCCGGACAGGACACCCGGCGCGGCACCTTCTCCCAGCGGCATTCGGTGATCATCGATCGCCAGACCGGCGAGGAATTCACCCCGTTGCAGCTGCTGACGATCGACAAGGACGGCAACCCGACCGGCGGCAAGTTCATGGTCTTCGACTCCCCGCTGTCGGAGTACGCCGCCGTCGGCTTCGAGTACGGCTACACGGTCGGCAACCCGGACGCATTGGTGTTGTGGGAGGCCCAGTTCGGCGACTTCGTCAACGGAGCCCAATCGATCATCGACGAGTTCATCAGCTCCGGCGAGGCCAAGTGGGGCCAGCTGTCCAGCGTGGTGCTGCTGCTGCCGCACGGCCATGAAGGGCAGGGCCCCGACCATACCTCTGGCCGCATCGAGCGCTTCCTGCAGTTGTGGGCGGAGGGTTCGATGACGATCGCGGTGCCGTCGACCCCGGCGAACTACTTCCACTTGCTGCGTCGGCACGCCCTCGATGGAGTGCAACGCCCTCTTATCGTATTCACGCCGAAGTCGATGCTGCGCAACAAGGCTGCGGTCAGCGACATCAAGGAATTCACCGAGACGAGATTTCACTCCGTGCTCGAAGAGCCCACCTACTCCGACGGCATCGGCGACCGCGGCAAAGTGAGTCGCATTTTGCTGACCAGCGGCAAGATTTACTACGAGTTGGTGGCGCGCAAGGCCAAAGACAACCGGGACGACGTCGCGATCGTGCGCATCGAGCAGCTCGCGCCGCTGCCCTGGCATCGGCTCAGCGACACGCTGGACCGCTACCCGAACGTCAACCAGTACTTCTGGGTGCAAGAGGAGCCGGCCAACCAGGGTGCGTGGCCGCGGTTCGGCCTGGAGCTGCCCGAGCTGTTCCCGGACAAACTGACTGGGATCAAACGGATTTCACGCCGCGCCATGTCGGCGCCGTCATCGGGCTCGTCGAAGGTGCACGCCGTCGAGCAGCAGGAGATCCTCGACGAGGCGTTCGGCTGAACCGCTGAATCGATGTCGCGCCATCAGCTGTGCCGCAGCAAGCTACCGGTGGTAGAGATGTCCATGCCTTGAACGGTTGCCGTTCGCCACACCGTTGCCGTGCGCGACCGCTGCCGGCACCTCGATTTCGGCCGTGTCCTCGAGATCAACGTGGCCGTCGACACGCGCCATGCGCGAGCGGACATTCAGTGGCCACCAGAACCAGCGTCCCAGCAGCGCCGCAATCGACGGCGTCATGAATGAGCGAACGATCAGCGTGTCGAACAGCAGACCGAGACCAATGGTGGTACCTACTTGGCCGACGGCGCGGTTGTCACTGACAATCATGGAGGCCATGGTGAAAGCGAATACCAGACCCGCGGCCGTCACGACCTTGCCGGTGCCGCCCATCGCACGGATGATGCCCGTCTTCAGTCCGGCGCCGATTTCCTCTTTGAACCGTGCGACCAGGAGCAGATTGTAATCAGATCCCACAGCCAAAAGAATGATGACGGACATCACCATCACGAGCCATTGCAAATTGACACCCAGAAGATACTGCCAGACCAGCACGGATAGCCCAAACGAAGCCCCCAGCGAAAACGCCACCGTACCCACAATTACGAGGGCAGCAACAAGACTTCGTGTGATGATCAGCATGATGCTGAAAATTATACAAAGCGCGGAAATACCCGCGATCAAGAAATCGTAATGCGAAGCTTCTCGCAAATCCTTGAAGATCGCAGCGGTGCCGGAAATGTAGATCTTGGAGTCCTCCAGCGACGTCCCCTTCAAAGACTCGTAGGCTACCGTCCTTATCGCGCCGATACGCGACATGCCCTCGTCTGTCGCGGGATCTCCCTTATGCGAAATGATGAAGCGCGCGGCCTTGCCGTCCGGTGACAGGAACAGCTTGATGACACGCTGAAAGTCCGGGTTGGCGAACACCTCGCGAGGCAGGTAGAAGGAGTCGTCGGTTTTGGCGGCGTCGAAATCCTTCCCCATGCCAGTCACGTCGTCGCTCAGTTGGTCTGCCTGGTCAAGCATCCCGGACATGGTGCTGTTCAGTGTCAGCAGCATGGTCCGCACGCTTTTCATGGTGGCGATCTGCGGCGGCAATAACGCGAGCACCTGCGGCATGACTGCGTCGGCGCTATCCAGGTCTTTATCCAGCGCGCCCAGCTTTTCGCTAATTCTGTCTACACCGTCCAATGCGTCATACGCGGATCTCATCGCCGAGCAGACGGGGATGTTGTAGCAGTGCGGCTCAGCGTAGAAGTAGCTACGAAGCGGCCTAAACGTGTCATCGAAATCAGCGATTTGGTCTCGCACTTCACCCGTGATAGCCACCGTTTCTTTTGTGACACCGACAATGTGGTGAGTGGTACCCACGAGCTGTTGCATGAGCGCATTCATACGCTCCAGCGCCGAGATGGTGCCTCCGAGCTCGTCGGCTAACTTCAGCATGTCTTTCATCCGCGTTTTTGCGAATTGCAGATTTTGTAGTTGGCCGGCGTTTTGTATGCTGAGCAAAAATGGTATAGACGTGTGCTCGAGAGGTGTACCCTGCGGTCGAGTTATGCTCTGGACCCGGGCAACTCCTTCAACTCGGAAAATCCCCTTGGCGAGTTTGTCCAAGACGAGGAAGTCGGCAGAATTGCGCATATCATGATCGGATTCGATCATCAAAATTTCCGGCGTCATGCGCGCCTGCGAGAAATGGCGCTCTGCTGCCGCCATTCCGACGTTGCCGGGCAGGGTCTTAGGTATGTAGTCCCGGTCTTTATAGCTCACCTTGTATCCGGGAAGTGCCAGCAGGCCAACAAGAGCGACCGCACACGTCGCGACAAAAATGGGCGCAGGCCAGCGCACCACTGCAGTACCCACTCGTCGCCATCCACGCACCTTGACCTTTCGCTTGGGATCAAGGAGACCAAAATGACTACCAACGGTCAGAACCGCGGGAACCAGAGTGAGCGCCACCGCGACCGCGACCAGCATGCCCACCGCGCAAGGGGCACCCAGGGTTTGGAAAGCCGGCAACCGAGCGAAACTGAGGCAATACGTCGCTCCCGCAATAGTCAAACCTGACGCCAGGACCACGGGAGCGACTCCGCGGTAGGCAGTGTAGTACGCCCCTTGCCGATTTTCGCCGGCCTGACGCGCTTCGTGATACCGCCCGATGAAGAATATCCCGTAGTCTGTTCCAGCCGCGATCGCGAGGGCTACCAGGATATTGATAGAAAAAGTCGAAAGCCTAATAACATCGTGATAACTCAGGAATGCGACGATTCCCCGGGCCGTCGCTAGTTCGATCCCCACCATAGCTAACAACAGAATTACGGTAGTGATCGAACGGTAGACAAAAAGTAACATAATGAAGATCACCGTGACAGTTGTCACCATGATCTTCGCAACCGCTTTGTCGCCGACCTGATTGGTGTCCGCGGCAAGCGCCGCCGAGCCGGTGACGTAGGCCTTGACCCCGTGCGGTGCGGGAGTACGGTCCACAGTTTTCCGAATAGCGTCGACGGATTGGTTGGACAACGTTTCGCCTTGGTCTCCGGCGAGATTCAATTGAACATACGCAGCCTTGCCGTCGGCACTTTGCGCGCCCGCCGCTGTGAACGGATCCCCCCAGAAATCCTGGATATGCTGCACATGTTTCGTATCAGCTCTCAACTGCCGAATTAGGTCGTCATAATATCGGTGCGCATCTTCACCGAGGGGTCGGTCGCCTTCCAAGACGATCATCGCCACACTGTCGGAATCCGACTCCTTGAATACCTTCCCAATGTGCGCCATTGCCCTTACCGACGGCGCATCATTGGCACCCAGTGATACGGCATGCTTTTTCGCGGCCTGTTCTAGTGATGGAACGCCGACACTCACCATGAGGGTAATCGCCAACCACCCGAGAATGATGAGCACCGACGATTTACGGACCGATCCCGCTACGAATGGTCGTTTGGCGCGCTCGTGCGCGTGATGGTTGCTCATGCGCCCTTAACCAGACAATCCGTGTAGGTGTTCACGTCGTTCGGCTCAGCGTCAGCCTGGTGCTTCTCCGACGCGAAGACGGCGCGAACCAATGACACGGTGTATCGCCCACATCCGAGCACCGTCAATTTAGCCGGCGGTATCCACACCGGCCTGAGCACTCCAACGATCGGCATCCTCTTCACCCGTCCCGAACGCGAGCGGCACCTCGATACGAGCGCGACCAGTACGGATGAGTAGACCATGCTGTGGCCGGTACGTGTCGGGTTCTTCCCATGCATTTATCTAAGAATCGCGCGTCCATCGCCGCTAAGGGCTCCACCTGCGGCGATGCTGGCGCTCCGGCCGTCGTCGGTCGAGCCTGACGGCTTCTAAACCACGCAACCAGGCGACGGCCGGAACCCGCGTTAGGTCACCCTCTAGTCCGACCGCGAGTGGCAAGGCCAAACTCCGAATCATCGAACAGCACTGAGACGTTGGCGAGCGCACAGTTCGAATTCGGATACTTTGAAAGTATCTCCAGTGACTCCGCTGAATCTGCGAACAGCATTGGTGCAACGCAAATCTCGCGGCGACGGGGTATTTGCCGCTGCCGCAATGGATGCCTGCCGTTGTGTCGGGATCTGAATGCGGCGATCAACTCGCCCCGCCTCGGCGACCCCAGTTATGGGGGAACGGGGACCGGTACCGCCAGTAGGCAGGCCGCCAGTGTTACGGCTGCAGATGGACGTGTAGCCGCCATCCAGAAGACCAGCCCCACCACCACCTCAGGTGCGGTGGGACGGCAGGAGGCGACGAAGCGTCAACCCCGGACACTACGGGGACCACTGCTCCGCAAGGAGAAGCTGCCTGAAATGCCCAGTCATACAAACACTCACATTTCAGGTAACGGTAATTTAGGGTACCCGGTACACGGTACGGACCGCGAGGAGGAGGACATGGCAACGGCGACAACCGAGCCGGTGCGGCTACCGCCGGTGCTGCATATACCGAAGATCGTCCAAGGCATTGTGTTCGTGACCCCGCTACAGTACCGCGTGGCTCCTGGTCTGAGCCGACATTACGGGGGCCCGTTCACCATCAATCTGCCGGTCTTCGGCAGGACCGTGGTGGTCAGCGACCCCGTCCTCGTCAAGGACGTGTACAGCTCCAGCTTCGATCTGATCGAACGGCCGACCAAGGTCCTCGGCCAGGCATTTGGCCCTGGATCGACGTTCAGTCTTGTCGGCAAAGAACACCTCGAGCGCCGCAAGTTGATGCTGCCCAACTTTCACGGCAAGCGGGTGAAGAACTATGAGCGCATCGTAGAAGAAGAGGTGCTCCGCGAAACCGCGAACTGGCCCGAGGGCCGCGAGTTCGAAACGCTTCCTACGACGACTCGCCTGACCCTCAACGCGATTATGCGTGCCGCCTTCGGCGAACAGGCCGACGCGCTGGACGAACTTCGTGTTGTGATACCGCCGTTGATCACGTTGGGTTCACTGCTGCAACGCATGCCGCCGCTGATCAGGCGCGAATACGGCCAGTGGAGCCCGGGAAGCCGGTTAGCGGGGTACCGCCGCCGCTTTGACGCCGTGATCGAGTCGCTGATGGCCGATGCACGCGCAGACTCCGCGCTAGCCGAGCGCAGCGACGTACTCGCGTTGCTGTTGCAGGCCCGCTACGAGGATGGCGAGCCGATCTCGGATGGGCATATCGCCGACGACCTGCTGACGTTGGTTGCCGCCGGCCATGAAACAACCGCGTCGCAGTTAGCGTGGGCGGTGGAGCGATTGCGCCGGCATCCAGCGCTGCTGTCCCGGCTCGCTGACGAAGTGGACGCCGGTGGATCCGAACTTCGCCAGGCCACGATCTACGAAGTGCAGCGCACCCGGCCGACGATTGCGGCGTCGCTGCGCACCGTCAATGAGCGAATTCGGTTGGGCGACTGGGTTCTTCCCGCAGGGATCAATGTGATGGTGGATTTCCAACTCGCTCATGAGTCAGAAGACAACTACCCCGACGCCGACTCGTTCAACCCGGACCGATTCGTCGGCACCAACCCACCCGCCTTCAAGTGGATTCCCTACGGTGGCGGTGTAAACCGCTGTGTTGGCGCTGCCTTTGCAAATATGGAGATGGACATCACCCTGCGTACACTGCTGCGCGAATTCCGCTTCACGCCAACAGATGCGCCAAATGAGGGCCGTAACTTCCGCGGTGTGTCGATCGCACCGGGGCGGGGTGCACGCGCGGTGGTATACCGGCGAACGGCCGCGACGTCGGGGGATCGCGACTCCTTGTCGGTGGCCGAGCACCGCAGCTGACTCCGGTCACGACCATCACCCCAGCCCCGAACTCCCTGCCTGGCATACTCCCTGGCATGCCGACGACTACGGAACGCATCAGCGACGGCGGCTACCGGTTGTACGAAGCGTTCATTAACAAGATCTGGTATCCGTTTCTGACCCGCCGGCTTGGTGCGGAAGAGGTGACCTTTCTCAACTACGGCTAAGAGGCGGACCCACGGGTGGGTATCGCCTCGACGAATCCGACGAGCCCAACCGCGTGCTACGTCCGGGAGGACATTTCCTCTACGCTGATTTCCGCTGCCACAAGGAATTTCCCGGCTGGGACGCGGCGCTGCCCGACATGCCACTGCGCTAAGTTTCGGCACGTTTCGTAAACGCAGACGTGGTGCGGTCGCTGGACAAAAACTCGCAGCGGTCACTGGAGCTGATCGGTCGCCAGCTGCCAGCGTTTATCCGACCATTCTGCCGCCATTTCGCCGGAGTACCGGGCACAGGGCTCTACAAGCTCATAGAAAATAGGAGCACTGAGTACCGGATGTACTGCTTCACCAAAGACTGAACGACGTCCGGTCAGCGGGGCAGCGTCAAGCTATCGCGTAATCCGACAATGGGAATCGGTCCTGTTCCTTAACGGCGCTACGTACTGACGTCGGCCGGAAAAGCGGTGCTTCGCCCTTGCCGGTGTAGTTCCTAAACCAGTAAGACCGTGAGGTCACGCAGTTACCGAGCTCGAACGCGGAGTCCTTCATCAGCTCGGTCATCCGCTCCAGGAATCGGGCGTTGGCGTCTTCGGTGACCTCGAAGGTGCGGGCGCCGCGCTGCTGCATTTCACTGAACAGCCGCTCCATGTGGCGCATCTGGTATTCCACCGTGTTGAACCACGACAGTCCCACCCAAGCGTACGGGCTGGCCATCGACAGGAAGTTCGGGAAGCCCGGCATCGAAATACCTTCGTAGGCCTGGAATTGGGTTTCGCGCCACCACTTTCCGAGGTTCTTGCCGTCGCGTCCGATCACCTCGATGGCGGGCAGATTGGCCTCCCAGACGTCGAATCCGGTTGCCAGCACCAGGGTATCGATCGAGCGCTTGGTGCCGTCGTTGGCGACGATGCCGTCGGACTCGATCCGATCGATGCCATTGGTCTCCAAGTGCACATGAGACTTGGCGAAGGCCCGGTAGAAGTCGTTGGAGATGGTCGGCCGCTTGCAGCCGAAGTCGAAGTCGGGATCCAGTTTTCGTGACAGCTCCCGGTTGCGGACCAGCAGCAGGCGGAACAGCCGCGAGAACTGCGAGATGCCCTTGTTGAAGACCTTGAAGTACCGGTACTTCCACATCGTGATGACCATGGACCATTCCAGAATGGCGTCGGTGTACCAGCGCAGCAGGCGCTGGGTTGCCGGGAACCGGGCGAAAAGTCGTTGCACCGCGGGAAAGAACTTGACGTCGAATTTCGGCAGCACCCAGATAGGGGTGCGCTGATACACCGTCAGCTCGGCGACTTCCTTCGCCAACTCCGGAACGACTTGCACCCCGGTAGAACCGGTTCCGATGACCGCCGCCCGGCGGCCGGTGAGCGAGATGTCATCATCCCACTCTGCCGTGTGGACGATGCGACCGCCGAACGTCTCAATACCGGGGATGTCCGGCATCTTCGGCTGGCACAGAAAGCCGGTGGCGGCAATCAGGAACTGCGTGCTCAGCGTCTCGCCGCCGGCCAGCGCGAGGCGCCACACCTGTGCGTCCTCGTCCCACCGGGCGCCCTCGACGGTGGTGTTGAACCGCATGAACCGCCGCACGTCGTACTTCTCGGCCACGTGCGCGGCGTAACTCTTGAGCTCAGAACCCGGCGCGTACATCCGCGACCAGTACGGGTTCGGCTCGAACCGGTAGGAGAACGTGGGCGACGGCTGATCGACCGACAGACCTGGATAGTGGTTGACGTGCCAGGTTCCACCCAGATCGTCTTCGCGGTCGAGGATCACGATATTCTCGTAGCCCAGGCTGCTCAGCTGGATTGCGGCGCCGATTCCGCCGAAACCCGCCCCCACGATGATCACATCGAACTGCTGCTCACCCATAAGCACTAAACGGTACCTTCTGCTGCACCACCGGTGAAACGACACCGGAATTGATCGAGGCGGCGCGCGTTGGCGTTCGGCGCGCCCGACGTAGGCCAAATTGTAACAATGTCCAACAGCATTGGGATGCGTCGAGTACCGTCCCGAAATCAGCTCGAGCTTAGGTGTCACATTCGGCGACCCGACCCCGGCCGATCTCTACCCGACCGACATTTACACGCTCGAGTGTGGCGGCTTCGCGGACTTCCCGCAGTACCCGATCAATCCGATCGCCGATCTCAACGCTTCTTGGGTGCAGGACCGATCACGGATGCGGTCGAAGGTACCCTCCTCAACATCGCCGGCCTGATCCCGTAATCTAAGGACGCGGGCAGTCAACCAGCGGCCAGGACAACCTCCCTGGCAAGTGAAATTGGCTGCTCGGGGGCACAACTAAAGGTGATCGTGGGCAGTTCGGCGATTGAGATTGTCATAAGATGGTCATAAGAATGACGCCGTCCTGCGCTAGGCCTTTCACCTTTGCACCGCTACACTTTGGACCTAACTGTGCCCAATGAAGCGCATCTGTCAAACACGCGCACGGACGCGAGTGCCAGAGGGAGGGGTCAGATTGCCGGGCATACTGGGCAATAACTGCTGGCTACTGGGTGCCGTACTGCTGGGGACGCTGCTGTTAGTGGCTTGGCTACGTACGGTCAAGCGGTGGAAGCGCAACATGGACGTCAGCGATGACGCCGAATACGTTGCGACTCTCGCGACCCTCTCCGAGGCCTCCGTGCGCCGTCACTTCAATCCCTACACCGACATCGACTGGGATGCGCCGGAGTTCTCCGTCAGCAAGAACGACCCCCGCTGGGCGCTGTCAGCGACCGATCCACTCGGACGGCATCCGTGGTATCGGGCGCAACCGTTGGAGAAGCAAATCGAGATCGGGCTGTGGCGTCAGTCCAACACCGCAAAGGTTTCTCTGCAGTTGGAGAGTGTCCTGATCCGCGGTCTGATGAACTACACGTTCTGGGTGCCCAACGGATCACCCGAATACCGCTACTGCACGCACGAAGCCGTCGAAGAGTGCAACCACGCCATGATGTTTCAGGAGTTGGTCAACCGGATTGGCGTGAATGCTCCGGGCATGCCGCGGTGGCTGCGCTGGGTATCACCCTTGCTCGCGCTCTTCGCCGCACCGTTTCCGAGCGCGTTCTTCTTCGGGGTGTTGGCAGGTGAGTCGCCGATCCACGACATGCAGAAGGGCTCGTTACGGGAGGACAAATCGCCGCATCCGATCATGGAAAAGGTGATGGCGATCCACGTCGCCGAGGAGGCCCGGCACATCTCCTTTGCCGACCAGTTCCTCGCTAAGCGTGTGCCGCGAATGGTGTGGCCGAGTCGGTTCGCGCTCTCCCTGTTTGTCCCGATCATCATGCGGGTGCTGTGCCAGGCGATCATCGTGCCGTCGCGCGGCGTCTTCCGAGAGTTCGATATCCCGCGCGCGGTGCGTAAAGAGCTGTTTTTCAGTGCACCCGACTCGCGTCGGGCGCTGCGTGACATGTACGGCGACGTACGGATGCTTTGTGACGATGTAGGCCTGATGAATCCCTTTGCCCTGTTGCTGTGGCGTATCTGCAAAATCAATGGTCAACCCTCGCGCTATCGCGGCGAGCCGCAGCGCGCACATCTGCCGAGCCCTGCCACCGCCGCCTAAATCTCCTGCTGCACAACACATTCGCAGTTGTGTGGCTGGACTGACGACCGGCGGTTGTTAGTCGAATCGTTAAAACCGCAATGCCACAACGATCGCATGTGATGCTGTGCGATACTTCCAGGATGGTTCGCACCTTGGACAAAGTCGGCGTAGGTCTGGTCTACCGCATCGGCTCGACGTCGACGTACAAGAAACTCTTCCGATACTGGTATCCGCTAATGACCCGCGGGCTCAGTCAGCACGATGATGTGGTATTCCTGAACTGGGGCTATGAGGAAGATCCCCCACTGGGTCTGCCGCTCGACGAGTCTGACGAGCCGAACCGGTACAGCATCCAGCTTTACCACCAGACCGCGACTCAGACCGATATCAGCGGCAAGAAAGTCCTGGAGTGCAGTTCTGGTCACGGGGGCGGCGCCTCATACCTGACGCGCTCGTTTAAGCCGGCCTCCTACACGGGGCTTGACTTCAACGCTGCCGGAGTCGAATTCTGCAAAGAAAGGCACAACCTGCCCGGTCTCGATTTCGTCCACGGCGACGCCGAGAACCTGCCCTTTCCGGACGAATCCTTCGACGCGGTGATCAACGTTGAGGCCTCACACATCTACCCACACTTCGAACGCTTTCTCAGCGAGGTAAAGCGGGTGCTCCGTCCCGGCGGGCACTTCCTGTATGCCGATTTCCGCAACCGCGACGGCTTCCCGGCCTGGGAGAAGGCAATGGCGGAATCCGGTCTGCGGCAGGCCTCCAAGCGGGTCATCAACGAGCAGGTTCTGCGCGGCCTCAAGAAGAACTCGCCACGGTCCAACGAACTTATCAATAGTCGCCTGCCGGCCTTTTTGCGCCGTTTTGGCCGTGAGTTCGCCGTGGTGGATGGCTCGTGGTTCTACAACGACCTGGAGCGTGGCGAAATCGACTACCGCGCATACCATTTCACGAAGGATTAGACTTGGGCGGCCGCCCCTTGGCCTGTCAACGTACAGGCGCTCGGGCCGATATTGGGTTACCGACACCTGGAAAAACCGTAAGCCGGCGTCACCTTCGGCCTCACCCGCAACCCTCCGACCGCCTCGTCTTCGGCGGTGCATCCGCTACTGCCTCCACACTTCTGAGCCGTATGAAAGTCAGCCCGGGTTTTGACGCGCCCTAGAAATCCGTGATGTGCACCCGGAGACGCCTACAACCCGTGCTCGCCGAGCCAGCTGAGGATTCGTTCAGCGACGGCGGCCCATCCAGGCTCGAGCATCATGTCGTGTCCCATGTTGGGGAAGAATTCCGCCTCGGTGCGGTATGCGCGCGCCGTCGCGAGAATTTCATTCCGGGTGTGTGCGCCGTCTTCGTCGGCACCGAGAACCAGCAGCGGCGCCGTCACCCGTTTGGGCCTGGGCAAGCTGAGCACAAGGCAGTCGATACCGATCCGCGAGCTCTCCTCCTGTAGCCGTGCCGCGTAATCCAGCACGTACGAATCCGGCGTGTGCGGGGAGAAGAATCTCTCGCGGGCGAGCTCCGGAGTACTGATGTACGGTAACGCCTTACCGGTGATTGCCATTTTGGCGAAATGCCACGGGCGGTGCCGTATCCAGCGCAGGGCGGACCCGAGGTTTCCCTGCGGAGGCATGGACGTCATCAAAACGCCGGCGGGAGCGTCGCGCCACTCCAGATACTTCTGCACGATAAGACCACCCATCGAGTGACCGATGACCACCGGAGGTGTGGGCAAAGTGTCGGCAACCGAGCTGACGTCCCTGACGTAGTCGGCAACCGAACAGGTTCGCAGCGGCTTGTCAGTCGGGCTGTTGCCATGGCCGCGAAAGCTCAGCGCCAGAGCGCGATAACCCTTGTCGGCAAAGAACCCCAGAAAATGTTCATCCCAACACCACGCGGCATGCCAGGCCCCGTGGACGAAGAGCAGTGGGACACGGTGGGATTCGCTGACACACCCCTTGTCGATCACCTCAAGCATGTCGCACACGGCTTCTCGTGCGCCCTGGGCACCCTGCAAAGTCTCCTAAGGTATAAAGGTTCTTCTGTGCATCAACCGCAACATATCACGTCGGTGAAAGGCCCAATCTGATCCGCCGAATGCGGCTGAAGTTCGTCCAATAGTCGCGCGCTTTTGGGTAAATTCACACCGGCGGGGCGGCGGCCACCGCGGCAGATGGCAGAGTGTCTGATCCACCGTATGATCGCCACCGCGAACCGATCGTCTGGGCGCCGCCACCAATTGCTCGATCAAGGTGCCCGACGGATCACAAGGTCCCGTTAAAAGGAGCCGTAGTCCGATGAAAACCAGGCCGATTGCTCTGATCACAGGCGCGACAAGCGGCATCGGTGAGGCCACCGCCTACCGGCTGCAGGCCCGAGATTATGTGGTGTTCGCGACCGGCCGCAACCCACCGGCTCTCGATACCCTGCGGTCGCGTGGCCTGCAGGCCCGCACCCTCGATGTCACCGATGAGGGCGCCGTGGCCCGTCTTGTTGAAGAGATCCACACCGACTACGGCGGTGTCGACGTCCTGGTCAACAACGCCGGATTCGGGTTTTCCAGCCCCCTCGAGCAAGTGGCGTTGAGCGACCTACGAACCGTCTTCGAGACCAACGTGGTTGCGATGCTGCACCTTTCACAGGCCGTTTTACCCGGCATGCGCGCTCGTGGAGCCGGCACAATCGTCAACATGGGCAGCACCGCCGGACGGTGGACCTCTCCGGGTCCAGGCGCTTACCACATCAGCAAGTACGGCGTCACAGCCCTCTCGCAGGTCTTGCGGGCCGAAGTAATGCAGTTCGGTGTACGCGTCGTGTTGATCGAACCAACCGGGGTACGCAATACCGGCTTTGTCGAAGCCCAATTCCCGGCAAGCCGGTCGGCATCCGAGGGCGATCCGTACGGCGAATTCAAACGCCGCTATGCCGATACCACGCGCGCGCTTGCCAAGAATTCCCTCCTGACGGTCGAGGCCGACGCCGTCGCCCGCGCGGTGGTCCGGGCAGTCGAGGCCAAAAACCCCAAACCCCGCTATATCGTCGGGGCGTCCGGAAAGGCCTCCGTGCTCGCTCGACTGCTGCTGACCGACCGGATGTGGGATCGAGTCATGATGAAGGGCCTCAAGGCGTGAAAATCGCGGCGTTGCAGATCGATAACGAGAAGGCGTAGTGCGGCTGTCGGACCCCCGACCATGGGCTGAGGGTCCGACAGCGCGGCGCGGATTGAGAGCTTAGAACATGCCCGCGAGGTCTGGGGCCAGGTTTGCACCGAAGTTGCCGAACAAGTTGGCCAAGTCCGCCGCCACACCGGTCGAATCGATGCCACCCAGCAGGCCGGCGGGGTCGACGGCGCTGGCCGCTGCGCCGGAGACGTCCGGCGCTACTGAGGCGGGATCGAGGATGGCCATCCAGTTTTGGAAGTTGAACAGCTCGCCGAAGTTCGTCTGGCCGTTGGTCAGCAGCTTCAACAGGTCCGGCAAAACAGCGTAGGGGTTCAAGCCCCCTAGTAGTCCGCAGGATCCGTCCGAGCAGAGCGGGTCGACCTGGCTTCCGCCGATCCACGTGAGGTAATTGGGGTCGGTATAGATCCCCCCATTGACGAGCAGTTGGGGCAGCTCGGGATTGATGGCGGCCCAGTCCGCTAAGACCGTTCCCGCTTCAGTGGGCGTTCCCAGTTGGGCCGAGGTCAGGTTGAAAAGCCCGGTCTGCAACAGTGCTATCGAGTCAAACGTTTGGTCTTGCGTCGGACCGTTGGCCGTGCCGTTGGCAAACGCGGTCAGCCACTCGTTAATCATCGGATTGTTATTGCCCGGATCCAGCAATTTCAGGATGCTGTCGACGCTCAAAGCGTCGGTGCACGCCCCCGGGCAGGCGGGGCTTCCCTCAACGAACGGATCGAAGTCGACGACCGCCCCCGCGAGCATGTTCTGCAGACCCTGGAACAACCCTTCGGCGCCGAATAACGAGGGGATCTCGACGCCGGGGCCGGACGACACCGGAGCTGTCAGACTGGTCCAGAAATTCTCTAGTGGCTGGAGGGGGTTGTATTGGAACGTCAGCCCGGACCACGGCATTAAGTTGTCGGGGCCCGTGGTGCCGCCCTCAAAGGGGTTAGTGCCATCCACACCACCATTCAGGAAACCGAAACCGGGATGGACTACCCCACTGGGGTCGGTGACGGTCGGAAAGGTGTACCCGGAAAGCAAGCTATCCGGACCCGTGAGCGGTACGTGGAACCAGCCCTCGAAAAGCTGGCTGGCGCCGTCTGGGGCTTTCCCAAGAATCGAATCAATGAACCCGATGTCGCGGTCGATAGACGTGATGCCGGTGATGACATTCGGCGGGGTAATAGGCGCGCAGGTCTCCGCGGCACACCCAACACTCGACGGAAGCTCGGCCGCCAGCAAACCATCCATCTCGTAGTTGAAGCCGCCGACCCCGTCGAGCAGCGACGGGAACGGCGCTATCAGCCCATCGAGCGCCACGGTGTGCGTCGTGTCGCCGGGGTCGATACCCCAAATATTCGTCGACCCTGGGACCCACCAGCTGCCGGTAAAGAACTCCGAAGCCCCAAACCCGTCCATGCCCTGGATCTCGTTGTACGGAACATTCAGGATGTCTTCGAACAGGTTGATCGGAACATTGAGAATGGAGTCTCCGGCGTCGACCAGGCGGGTGTCGATGCTGCGGATGGGGAGCTGGGACGGCCGCGGCACCGTCGGAGTGACGACGACGACGCTGGCCGCTGCGAGTGCCGCGGCCGCCATGACATACGGACGCGCGGCAGCCTGCATGGCGCCCCCTCCCGATCGATGTGGCTCTGTGGATGCTGAACCTACCCTAAGAGACTCTAAGTTCGGAGGGAATCCGGGGAAATTCGCCGGGACAGTCAGCGAACCAGGCTCACCATTAACTTGGGTGCAATAAATTCAACGAATTTGTCCAACATACTGGACAAAGCAGCTGGTTCTTGCCTCACGTGTCGAGCCAAGCGCGGTTGCCGTAGGAGTCGAGGTGTGTCACCTCGCCGGTCGATTTGCGGGTCGTCGGTCCGTAGCGCCCGCGCGGCCAACCGAGGGCAACGACGCAGCACGGTGTTACCGCGCGTGGCAGATCGAGGATTCTGCGCGCCAACGTCACTCTCCACAGCGGCAAGGTGATCAGCGACGCACCCAACCCCATGGCGCGTGCGGCGAGTAACAGGTTCTGCACGCTCGGGTAGATCGAACCCCAGTACCCGGACAGCGCGGCATGGGGCATCAGTGAATACGGCACACGCCCCTCACGGACGGTGAGTCGCAGGCAGGCCACCACCAGGACCGGGATCTCGGTGAAGTGGTCGACTTGCCATTGCGCCGCGCGGATTACCTTGGCCAGCGACTCGTCGTTGTCGCCGGCACTGCTCAGCAGCCCGCCGTAGGAAAATTTCCAGCCCTTGCGGTAACGCCCGGCCAGTTTCTTGATGACACGACGGTCCTTGACGACGATGAATTCCCAGTTCTGACCGTTGGCACCGGTCGGTGCGCGTAGCGCCAGCTCGATGCACTTCAACACCACCGCGTCGTCGACCGGTTCCGGGTGAACGCGGCGCACCGCGCGCTGAGTCAGCATCGCGTCCTGCAGTGGCATGTTCAGGCCGTCAAGCGCGTCGGAAGTCGTTGGCGCCACGCGAAATGCGTCGGCATAGGGAGAGGCCGGGTTCGGCGGGTCAGTCATGTGTGGTTTCCTACCCCAACCTCAAAATTTCGTGGTGGCTGGGTCCGTCCTGTGGTGGTGGTTGTTGAGGTGCCAAGTCAGTTCAACAATGACCCGGGTGTTTCCCAGCGCACACCATCGAATCGTCCGAAATCACTGTCGTAACTGACTATTCGCGCGCGGTGCTCAATCGCCAAGGCCGCCAGATGCGCGTCGTTGACGAGATTTCCTCCCGCGCCAACCTGCGACAGCAGCCCGGACAGCACGTCGCCATGACGCGGGGTCGGCGCCACGACGACGGACCCCGGTGCGTTGCACCAATCGAGCACTTGAGCCATTGCCGCGTCGGTGGTCAGGGGCGAAGGAAAAAGCCCATGACGAGTCGTCAGTCGCACAAATGCGAGCAGCGGCACCCAGGCCAAGCCGACGGTGTCTCCGCCGGACAGCGCACCGTCGAGCCAGCGGCGTGAGGCCTCGTGGTGGTCTGCTGCGGTGTTGACGGCGTACAGCAGGACATTGGCGTCGACGATCCTCATGCGCGGCGGCGCTGTCGCCGAATCAGTTCCTCATCCTCGAGTTCGCCGGCGATCTGCAGGGCTCGGTCCAGGTTGACCGACGGCACACCCAAATCGGCTGTCCGCGTTTGGAAAACCGCAGGAGCCGGTCGCCGTTGCGTACCTTGCCGGATGGCATCATTGAGCGCCTGCTTGAACGATACGTTGCGCTCACGCATCAGCCGCCTGATGACGACAATCGTGTCGTCATCGAGTGTCACCGTGGTCCGCATGCTGACAGCATAGCATCATACTAAATGATGTCATGCTGTCAGTGAATGCACCCTCAGCGACCGCGGGCCAGCTTTAGCGTTCTTTGTGCAGACCAGCGTCGCGTTCGCGGCAAGCGTCGTTGCCGCGCTGGTTCTTCGACCGGGTGTCAGGTGTGCTCGGTAACCCACTTGGCGGTGAAGTCCTCGACATCCGGTATCCCCTGGGCGAATTCGCGCGCAATAAAGCTCTCGACGGTCCCACCGACCAACGGAACTCTGAATTCCACCGTCCCGCTGAAGGTCAGCAGTGAACCGTTCGGGCTGGGCGCGACCGACGCGGCAGCCGAACCCGAGCCCGGCGCTCCGGACACCGCGACAGTGATCGCCCCGCGCAATTGATCGCCCGACGGTATCCACGTCTCGGTGTGCCGGACTTTCAGGTCGCGCCGATAGAACTTGGCGACGATCCCGGGCAGCAAGTCGCGACCGAGGTCTTGTGTCGTGGTGACCCGCACGGTCTGGTCGTCGTCGACGACCAATGACTCCAGCGACGTGCTGCCTTTCAGGTTTCCAATCCGGGCCAGCCAGTACTCCTCGGCGCTGAGGGCAGCATGAACCTGGTCGACACTGACGGGTGATTCGACCGAGACATCGAATGAACGAGGCATAACAGTCCAGTTCCTTTAAGAGGTGACGCCCTTGGTCAACAACCGATCCGCTAAGCGGCCCGCGAAAGTCCGCGTCTGCTCCAACTGCTCGGGCTGCACGTTGGTCGGCGGAAGCCGAAGACCCAGAGATCTCTTGCGATACTCCCCCGTGCCGAGATAGCTGGTCAGCGCCAGCATGGAGCGAAGGTTATCGCCGGGATAGGTGAAGTGGATTTCATCGACATACCGCCCGCCCTGTTCCTCGGCGAGTTCGCGCACGCCTTCGAGGTTCGCCTGCCAGAACGTACGGCACACGACAAACACCGCAAACGGTTTGCCGGACAACAACTTACCCGCCTCGTCTGACTTCAGGAACGAGCGCAGCGGCATGCTGACGTTGTCCCACCAGGTCGGCGAGCCGATCAGGATCAGGTCGTAGTCGGCGTCGCGCACCGTATCCGGGGTTTGGATCTCACCCGTTTCGTTGCGCTTTTGGGCTTGCAGCACGCTGAGCATATCGGGCCACACCCGACGCATCGGGAAGCGGGAGAACTTCTCGGAGTAGCGCTTGTCGGTGAACTTGATCTCGGCTTCGCTCACCTCGCACCCTCGGCTACGGAAAACCTCTCCCGCAGCATCGAGCACTTTATGCGCCTGCCCGGTGTAGGAGTAGTACAACAGCAAAACCCGCGGCGGACGTGCGCCGGCACCGGCACTGGCCGTATCCGTCATGGCTCCTCCATCTCCAAATGTCGCACACTAGGCTTAAGCGTCGTGACCGACAAAGTCTCCATCGACCTCAGCGGTCCGTCGCAGACGATGCTGACCACCCTGTACTGCAAGGCACTGGACGCGGACTGGGACCGGCCCATCCTGGGCGACGCCTTTGCCAAGGACGCGGTGGCCCGGATCGACTACAACTGGGGTGAACTCAAGGTCACCGACCGCTGGACGCCGCTGGTGACGGTACGGACCGCCCAGTTCGACGTGTGGGCCGCTGAGTTCCTGGCCGCTCATCCGGACGCCACCGTGATCCACCTCGGTTGTGGGCTGGACAGCCGGGTATTCAGGCTCGACCCCGGCCCGGGCGTCGAGTGGTACGACGTCGACTATTCGGCGGTAATCTCGTTGCGCGAGAAGGTTTTTCCGAGCCGACCAAACTACCACCTGGTTGCCACGCCGGCGACCGACCCGTCCTGGCTGGACGCGATTCCGGCCGACCGACCGACATTGCTGTTGGCCGAGGGCATCAGCATGTACCTGACCGAGGACGACGGCATCGCCCTGCTGCAACACGTTGTCGACCGGTTCGGATCCGGCGAGATTCACATCGACTTCTACAGCCGGCTCGTTGTCCGCTCGCAGAAAACTCACCGCCTGCAGCGGCAGTCCGGTTCGACGCTGTACTGGGCTGTGAACAAGCCGTCCGACGTGCTCGACCGGCTGTCCGGTGTCCGACGGCTGGACGACATGACGTTTTTCGACGCGAGCACCTTCGGCCGGGCATCGGCGGTCTTCCGGGTGATACGGCAGCTGGTCCGACCGCTGCCGCCGCTGCGCCGAACTTTCCAATACCACCGTTTCGCCTACGGACCGGTCAGCTGACGCCGCTCGCGGCGTGCTGTTCTGCTACGACGCCCAGTAGCGAACGAATCGCGTCGATCGACTTTTCCGGCTCCGGCCCATGGGAGTGGTACTCGACGCTCAATTGCCCGGCGAATATCTGGGTGAAGTAGATCTCGATGCCGGCGCTGACTGAGAAGTACAACTCGCCGTGGGTGGCCGTCACTTCCACACCGGGCGGCGTGCGTACGGGAGGGACCAGTCCGTTATCCGACATCAACACGACATCAGGCAATCCCGGTGCGTTGCCAACGTATTGCGGGCTGAAGTGCAGCCGAGATTGCTGGATCACACCCTCGGCGAGGTCCGTCTGAAAAGTTTCGGCGATGTCGCGGGCAAGGTCTACTACACGCGTCTTATCGTCGATCTCAGCCAGGTACGTCGCGAGTCCGACCGGGTTGGTACACCCGGTGGCGGACACCGGCGGCGACAGAAAGTACCGGAGATCGACGGTGTAGAGCAACGGTACCGGGATGTTCGATCTGCCCCGAAGTTGCCACTCCGCCATCACTATCACCGCAGCGAGCACCGCGGTCAAGCCGAGTCCATGGGCCCGGCACAGCGCGACGATCGCATCTGTATCCCGCTCGCTCAGCACGCAGGACGACATCGGAACACGCACGGGCGACGCAGGTTTGACATCGCTAGTGGCCCGCCGAGATGTCGGAAGGTCATAGGCGAAGACCGCCGGCAGAAACCGCTCGACTCCGGAGCGCTTCTGCTTTTCGATGCCCCGTTCGGCGAGCACGGACTCTAGTGATTGCGGCGCGGGGTGGCCGGTGACCGGACGGATACTTCCGGTCGTCACCATTTCGGTGTAAAAGCCGAGCAGTTCCTCGATCAGGAAATACATGTGGTGACCGTCGGCGAGGCTGTGATGAACGTAGAGGGTCGGGTGCCCCTGTCCGTCGCGGATCGTCAGCCGGAGTCCGACCAGGGACTGGCTCTGGTCGAAGTGCGGCGGTGGGGCTTCGGCGGCCGGGCCATCGAGTTCGACTACCTCGAGTCCCGCGGGGACAAGGTCATCGGCAACAAGCTGATGCCGCCCGTCCGGACCCCGCTCGAGGTGAGCGCAGAGGATCGGGTACGCCTCGAGCAGCGCCTCGAAGGCAGCCGACAGGGCGTCGATATCGATCGGACCCTTGAGGTGTGCGCCAAGACCCACGAAATGCTCTGTCTCGGCTAACATTTCCTCGCTGTTAGCCAGCTTCCGAATGACCGATGATGGAAACAATCTCATACTCCCTGACCGTTTGCGAACGCGATGACGAGATGACCTCGGTGTATCAGTCGACGATAGATCGACCCGGGTGGTCGTTGTTATCACTCCACATTGTCGAACAACTCATCCAACACACTGCCCGCCGGGTCCACCATCGGATCGACGAAATCTTCCTCGATGCCATCTTCCGAAACTTTGGTTACCGCAACCAATTTCGCTAGATACGTCGCCAATGACGAGACGGTAGGGTGGTCCCACAACATCGTCGCCGACATTTCCAAGCCCAATGAGCGCTCGGCCTCTCTCAGGGCGGCCATCGTCATCGTCGAGTCAAGCCCCATTTCGGGGAACGCCCGATCCACGCCCACCGCTGATGCCGGCATCCCGAGTTCGTGCGCGATGATCGCTTGCAGCCTGGTCTCGATTTCGCTGAATATGTTCTCCGCAGGTATCTCCGACCACACAACCATCGCCGATTCGTCGTGCAAAGCGACCTGCGCAAGACCCGAGTCCATTGCCGCGTATCGAAGTGAGCGGATGTCGACGTAGGTACTGCCATCGGGTGCCGTCACGGCAATGTCGACGATGTACTCATCGCCGTTGCCGTCTCGTCGACGTACCTCGACGGTGCCGTGGGAATCGGCGAATCCGTCTTGCAATTTGACGCTTTCGGCGGCGACCGGAAGCATCGGCTGCGCGCCGGAACCGTCCACGAGGCTGGCGGCGTGAACGGCGGCGTCCAGCAGTGCGACTGTCGACGCCTCCGGCAAATCGACATCGACGAAAAACGAGCCCGGCATCTTCTCTTGATCGCTGTCGGCTGTGTCGTCCAGCTCGTCTTCCAGCATGTGGGAGATTCGGGCGCTGCCGTGCCTGATCCAGCAGTCCGCGGCGGTACTCGCCGCCGAACCTGCTGACACCGTGACGGATTCGCCGTCGGCGACCACCTGGATCAGCTGCGGCTGGTCGACGACGATCGGGTTCTCAAATCGGACGTCAGACAGTGCCGATGCTCCGCATTCGGATGCCGCGGTCGCAAGTGTCTGTAGCAGCACAGATACCGGAACCACTTCCACGCCCTGGACGCTGTTGAAACCTGGGTATGGTTTGGCTTCTGGTTTCAGCCACGCCTGCCATAGATGCACCGGCGGTGTGGTGTCGACTTTGACGTGCGCGCCGAGCAAGGTGCCGGATCGGGGGGCAGATACGGCAACCTCCAACCGTTCCTTGATGGTGATCCAATGCGGCGCAGCATGCCAGTCGGGAGTGTCGGTGTCGTCGGGCAGCAGCTCCTTTGCCAACCGTGCCGGTGTTTCCCGGGAGCTCATCCAGTGGCGGGTGTGGTGCCAGGGCGTGGTCGGTACGACCGGATGCGGCCCGGCCGGGTGATCGGTCTTGGGCGGCTCGGCGGTGTGCGCGGCGTTGAGGTTGATGTGGAAGGTGAGCGTGTCGTGGGTGTCGCGCTGCAGGGTGCCGATGCTGTGGTGACGAACCTCGCCCAATGTGTCGCTGATCGCCTCGGTCAGCACCGGATGCGGACTGACTTCCACGAACGTGCCGTAGTCGACGCCGGCGATGGCCACCGCCTGGCTGAACCGCACCGGGTCACGCAGATTGGCCGCCCAGTAATCAGCATCAAATACCGGCGCCGCGCCGGTGGAGGTCACGACCGGAATGCGCGGGCTCCGCGGCCTCAAATCAGCGAGGGCCGTCCGCAATTCGGGCAGCACCGGATCAACGAGGGGGGAATGCGAAGCGGCGTCTATCGCGCCCTGTCCGGACAGCTGGGACATCAGCCTTGAGCGGGTGGCGATTACCCGCAACCCGTCGCGGGGCGTCAACGCTTTGGCCACCACCGCCGCAGTCACCTCGCCCATCGAATGGCCCAGTACCGCATCGGGTTGCACACCATAGCCGCGCCAAAGCTCGGTCAGCGCCAACTGCATCGCCATCAGCACCGGCTGAATGCGGTCAATGCCGACCAGCGGCTCGCCAGCGGCCAGCACCTGCTGCAGCGAAAACCCAGCCTGCTCAACAAAGATCGGCTCCAACTCGGCCACCGCCGCCGCAAATACCGGCTCATCGGCCAACAACTGCCGCCCCATCCCCGGCCATTGCGAACCCTGCCCCGAATAGACAAACACCGTCCCGGCCCGGCGCTCACCCTGACGCGGTGCCACCACCCCATCAGCCGACCGACCCGCGGCCAACGCGCGCAACCCGGCCACCGCCTGCTCACGATCCAGCGCCGCCACCGTGGCGAACTTCGCGTGCCGGGCCCGATGATGATTCACCGTATGCGCCACCTCGGCCAGCGGCACCTCTGCCCCCGCCCCGTCCATCCACTGCGCCAGCATCCCCGCCGTCGACGCCACCCGCTCGGCCGTCTTGCCCCAGACCACCAGCGTCGTCACCGCCCCGCCCGACCCCGCCACGCCGGCCGTGCCAGGCACCGGATCTGGCCTCTGCTCCAACACCACATGCGCGTTCGTGCCACCGAAACCAAACGACGACACCCCGGCCCGTCGCGGCTGGCCTGCCGCCGGCCAATCAGTAGCCTTGTCAACGACTTTCAGCCCCAGATCCTCAAACGGGATGTGCGGATTAGGAGCCTGGAAGTTCCGGTTGGCCGGGATATGCCCGCGCTGCACCGCCAGCACCGCCTTGATGAAACCCGCGATCCCGGCCGCGGCATCCAGATGACCGAGACTGGGCTTGACGGAGCCGATCAGCAGCGGAGCGCTCTGGGGGCGCGCACCACCCAGCACCGTTCCCAGCGCGCGGGCCTCGATGGGATCACCGACCAGCGTGCCGGTCGCATTGGCCTCGACATAGTCCACCTGACGTGGCTCGACACCGGCGTTGGCGCACGCGGCGCGCAGCACAGCCATCTGAGCTGCCGGGTTGGGCGCCATCAATCCGTTGGACCGGCCGTCCTGATTGACCGCCGAACCGCGCACCACCGCCAACACCGGATCACCGTCCACCACGGCGTCGGTGAGCCGCTTGAGCACCACCGCCCCGCAACCCTCACCACGAACGAAACCATCGGCACCCGCGTCGAAAGCGTGACACTGCCCCGTCGGCGACATCGCCGCCGCCTGATCGAAACTGCGAGTGATCACCGGTGACAGCAGCAGGTTGACCCCCGCCGCGATGGCCAGATTGGACTCGCCGTTCCGCAAGCTCTGGCACGCCAAGTGCACCGCGACCAGAGACGACGAACACGCCGTATCCACCGTCACCGACGGCCCCCGCAGGTCCAGGAAATACGAAACACGGTTGGCGATAATGCTCAACGCCGCGCCCGTGCCCGACCACGCATCCACTTGGCTCAAATCGGCCGTCGCGAGATACCCGTATTCGCCAGCGCACGCCCCGACGAAAACCCCCGTCTGCGTACGCCGCAGGGAATCAGCACGAATACCGGCATGCTCCAGGGATTCGTAGGCGACCTCCAGCAGCAGACGCTGCTGCGGGTCCATCTTGGCGGCTTCCCTCGGCGAGATCTCGAAGAATTCCGCGTCGAAAGCGTCGATGTCGGCCAAGAACGAACCCCACCGCGTGGTCCCCGACAATGCGGCGGCCACCTCGGGCGAGCCGTCATCAAAAGGCGCCCACCGATCCGGCGGCACCTCCCCCACCCCCGACCGACCTTCACACAAAAACTGCCAAAACGCTTCCGGCCCAACAACGTCACCGGGAAAACGGCACCCCAAACCGATCACAGCTACCGGTTCGTCAGCCCAATTTCGATCGGCCGAATCAGCGATGGCGACCTGGATCTCCGATTCAGGCGTCGTGAGATATTCGACGAGAGAATTTATCGTTGGGTGTTGCCAGAATTCCACCGGCGACACTGTGCGACCCAGCAATTGGGCAAGTTCGCCGGACAACACCACCGCGTCGCGAGACCCGACGCCCAGCTCCGAGAACGATGCATCCAAATCAATATCGTCTGCGTCGCAGCCGAGCGTCGTCATCAGACAATCGGCCAGCCAGCTCCGCAGCTCAACATCGGAAGGGGTTGCGGTCATTGCGCCGATTCCACACTGTCGAACAACGCGTCGAGCACAGGGCTCGACAACGGGGGAATCCCAGTTCCATCAGCTACCGAATCTTCGTGTTGTGAAAGCCTTTTGACGAGGTACGCCGTTAGTGAGGCAATTGTCGGGTGATTCCAGAGCATGGTCACTGACAACTCGATACCTGCGAGCTGCTCAATCTCACGTCGAATCGACATCGCCATCACCGAGTTGAGGCCCAGCTCCGCGAACGGCCGGTCCGATTCGAGTTCGGACTCGGTTAGCCGAAGTTCGCGGGCGAGGACTTCTCGCAGCTCGGTCTCGAGTTCGCGCAATAGGTCTTCGGCGGATAACTGGGACCATGCTGGCACCGACTGGGATGTGCAGTGTCCGTTTGATTCGACCGACGGCATGGGAGCTATAACCGCTTGCGCGATGTCGTAGCAGTCCACATACTCCCATGCGGCGAAAGCTTCTTCCGCGGTCACCGATCGCGACCCCAGCCGCTCGAGCTCTTGGACGGTGACCGCCGCGTCGGCGGCGAACCCGAGTCCCTGCCAGGCTACCCAGTCGAGGCTCACGGTATGGCAGCCTTGCCGGTGACGCGTTCGCGCCAGGCAGTCAAGATACGCATTGGCCCCCGCGTAAGCAGCTTGCCCTGGCACGCCGAACACCGTTGCGGCCGAGGCGGTCAGGAAAAAGAAGTCGAGGTGGTCCGGCGGGAAAATTGTGTGCAGCGCCTGCGCACCCGCGATCTTCGGCCACATGACCCGCCGGAGCGTGGCGTCTGTCGTCTCGGTCAGAAGTGCGCTTGCGGTGACGCCGGCTGCGTGGATGACACCGCGGATCGGTGGTGCCCCGTCGCGGTCGCGCCTCGTCACTAGTGCTTGAACCGCATCTGGTGAACCGACATCGAGGGCCACGGCGTCGACCGAGACACCACGCCTCTCCAGCGCCCGAATCGCGGCGATCTTCTGTTGCACATTCGGGTTGGCGGTGCTGTCCCAGTCGCGCCTGTTTGGTAGCGGGGTTCGCCCCGCCAAGATCAGACGGCGTGCGCCGCGGTCCGCGAGCCAATCGGCCATCAGCACACCGAGTGCACCCATGCCGCCGGTGATCAAGTACGCCGCGTCCGGCCGACACCGCAGCGGTTCACGCACTGGTTGACCGGAGATCGGCACCATCGCCGAGGCGAAAAATTCGCCGTCGCGCAGCACCAGGATGCATTTGGCCGCCGTAGGCAACACGTTCGACAGCGCCGTGACGCAATCGCCGACGTCCTCTCCGGCCGCGATGTCGACGAGCCCGCCCCACAGTTCCGGGTGCTCGGCTCCGATGACGGCGGCGAGTCCCCATAGGCTGCTCTGGGGCAGCGCCGCGCTCGAGACGGCCTCGCGCACGCCGCGGGTGATGATCCACAGTGTTACCGGGTGGTGCTCGTGGCGGCCTGCCAGTTGGCGCACGAGATCGGCCACTTCCGACGACAGGCTGGCCGCGCAGTCGATGTCGTCGCCCGCCGGTGCCGGCTCGGCGAGGTAAACGACATACCGTGCCTCGGCAATCCCGGCCGGAATGTACCCGGTCTGGGTCAGCTGATTTTGCAGTTCCGCTGAGACGGCGCTGTAACCACCGACAACGGCGAGCGTGCCTGGCGCCGGCGCCGGCCCGTCATGGTCCTCGGGCCAGGGTCGCCACTCGATCGCATGCGCGAACGATCGTGGGTCGGCGTCGCGGCCGGGGGCTTGCGCGGGTACGGACTCAATATCCGCGTATCGCAGCGATCGGATGTCCACGCAGGTAGTGCCGTCTGGTGTCTTGACGGCGATGTCGACGACAATTTCGTCGATATTGCCGGCCCGCCGGCGGATTTCCACGGCACCCTGCCGATCACCGGGAGCAGTTGACAGCCAAACGCTTTCGACTGCAGCTGGAACCATGAGCCGCGGATTCGAGCCGTCCACCAAACGGGCGACGTGGACTGCGGCGTCAAGCAGCGCCACCGTCGATTCCTCGGTCGAACAGACGTCGGCGACAAGACCACCCGGTGTTGGCCGTAGCGCTTCGACCGACCAGGCGAACGGCTGACCCTCGATGCCCCATGCATCGAGAAGCTCAGCAGCTGAGCGCATTTCATTCCCAGCAGTTTCGTAGTGGCCATCGTCCGTCACACACTCATCGGCGCTAGAACTGACGCAGCTGGCCGGCAACGGTGCCAACCGGCCGCTTGCGTGCCTGACCCAGTGGTAGGGGGGCGCGTCGGTCGCCGGACGCGATGACACCGTGACGGATTCACCGTCGGCGAACACCTGGATCACCCGCGGCTGGTCGACGACGATCGGGTGCTCGAATCGGATGGCGGACAATGCCGATGCACCGCACTCGGATGCCACGGCCGAAATGGTCTGTAACAGCACCGATACCGGAACCACTTCCACACCGTGAATTCGATGGCAACCCGGATATGGCTTGGCCTCCGGCAGCAGTCTCGCTTGCCAAAGCCGCGCAGGAGGCGTCGTTGCTACTGCGATGTGCGCGCCGAGCAGCGTGCCGTACTTCGGTGCAGACCCGGCTGCGTCGACGCGCTCCTTGGAGGCTAACCAGTGGCGGGTGTGGTGCCAGGGCGTGGTCGGTATGACCGGATGCGGCCCGGCCGGGTGATCGGTCTTGGGCGGCTGGACAGTGTGAGTGGCGTTGAGGTTGGTGTGGAAGGTGAGCGTGTCGTGGGTGTCGCGCTGCAGGGTTCCGATGCTGTGGTGACGAACCTCGCCCAATGTGTCGCTGATCGCCTCGGTCAGCACCGGATGCGGACTGACTTCCACGAACGTGCCGTAGTCGACGCCGGCGATGGCCACCGCCTGGCTGAACCGCACCGGGTCACGCAGATTGGCCGCCCAGTAATCAGCATCAAATACCGGCGCCGCGCCGGTGGTGGTCACGACCAGGATGCGCGGGCTCCGCGGCCTCAAATCAGCGAGGGCCGTCCGCAACTCGGGCAGCACCGGATCAACGATCGGATGGTGCGACGCTACGTCCACCTCGATGCGCCGCGCCAACCGGTCTTGCGTGGCGACCGCCGCGATCACCGCGTCAACCTGACGGGGCGGCCCGGCGATCACCGACTGACGCGGTGAGGCATACACCGCCAACGTGACACCCGGGTAGTCAACGATCATCGCCTTGGCGCTTTCCGGGTCCAGTTCAAGTAGTGCCATCGCGCCCTGTCCGGACAGCTGGGACATCAGCCTTGAGCGGGTGGCGATTACCCGCAACCCGTCGCGGGGCGTCAACGCTTTGGCCACCACCGCCGCAGTCACCTCGCCCATCGAATGGCCCAGTACCGCATCGGGTTGCACACCATAGCCGCGCCAAAGCTCGGTCAGCGCCAACTGCATCGCCATCAGCACCGGCTGAATGCGGTCAATGCCGACCAGCGGCTCGCCAGCGGCCAGCACCTGCTGCAGCGAAAACCCAGCCTGCTCAACAAAGATCGGCTCCAACTCGGCCACCGCCGCCGCAAATACCGGCTCATCGGCCAACAACTGCCGCCCCATCCCCGGCCATTGCGAACCCTGCCCCGAATAGACAAACACCGTCCCGGCCCGGCGCTCACCCTGACGCGGTGCCACCACCCCATCAGCCGACCGACCCGCGGCCAACGCGCGCAACCCGGCCACCGCCTGCTCACGATCCAGCGCCGCCACCGTGGCGAACTTCGCGTGCCGGGCCCGATGATGATTCACCGTATGCGCCACCTCGGCCAGCGGCACCTCTGCCCCCGCCCCGTCCATCCACTG
The DNA here is from genome assembly GCA_963733755.1 of uncultured Actinomycetota bacterium. Taxonomy (GTDB): domain Bacteria; phylum Actinomycetota; class Actinomycetes; order Mycobacteriales; family Mycobacteriaceae; genus Mycobacterium. The sequence goes on along the minus strand of CAVTEZ010000028.1, from coordinate 95,123 downwards.
CGCCAGCATCCCCGCCGTCGACGCCACCCGCTCGGCCGTCTTGCCCCAGACCACCAGCGTCGTCACCGCCCCGCCCGACCCCGCCACGCCGGCCGTGCCAGGCACCGGATCTGGCCTCTGCTCCAACACCACATGCGCGTTCGTGCCACCGAAACCAAACGACGACACCCCGGCCCGTCGCGGCTGGCCTGCCGCCGGCCAATCAGTAGCCTTGTCAACGACTTTCAGCCCCAAATCCTCAAACGGGATATGCGGATTAGGAGCCTGGAAGTTCCGGTTGGCCGGGATATGCCCGCGCTGCACCGCCAGCACCGCCTTAATGAAACCCGCGATCCCGGCCGCGGCCTCCAGATGACCCAGGTTCGATTTAAGGGCACCGATCAGCAGCGGAGCGCTCTGGGGGCGCGCACCACCCAGCACCCTTCCCAGCGCGCGGGCCTCGATGGGATCACCGAGCAGCGTGCCTGTGCCGTGCGCCTCGACATAGTCCACCTGACGTGGCTCGACGCCGGCGTTGGCGCACGCGGCGCGCAGCACAGCCATCTGAGCTGCCGGGTTGGGCGCCATCAATCCGTTGGACCGGCCGTCCTGATTGACCGCCGAACCGCGCACCACCGCCAACACCGGATCACCGTCCACCAGGGCGTCGGTGAGCCGCTTGAGCACCACCGCCCCGCAACCCTCACCACGAACGAAACCATCGGCACCCGCGTCGAAAGCGTGACACTGCCCCGTCGGCGACATCGCCGCCGCCTGATCGAAACTGCGAGTGATCACCGGTGACAGCAGCAGGTTGACCCCCGCAGCGATGGCCAGATTGGACTCGCCGTTCCGCAAGCTCTGGCACGCCAAGTGCACCGCGACCAGAGACGACGAACACGCCGTATCCACCGTCACCGACGGCCCCCGCAGGTCCAGGAAATACGAAACACGGTTGGCGATAATGCTCAACGCCGCGCCCGTGCCCGACCACGCATCCACTTGGCTCAAATCGGCCGTCGCGAGATACCCGTATTCGCCAGCGCACGCCCCGACGAAAACCCCCGTCTCTGTTTGGCGCAGGGAATCAGCACGAATACCGGCATGCTCCAGGGATTCGTAGGCGACCTCCAGCAGCAGACGCTGCTGCGGGTCCATCTTGGCGGCTTCCCCCGGCGAGATCTCGAAGAATTCCGCGTCGAAAGCGTCGATGTCGGCCAAGAACGAACCCCACCGCGTGGTCCCCGACAATGCGGCGGCCACCTCGGGCGAGCCGTCATCGAACCGCGGCCACCGATCCGGCGGCACCTCCCCCACCCCCGACCGACCTTCACACAAAAACTGCCAAAACGCTTCCGGCCCAACAACGTCACCGGGAAAACGGCACCCCAAACCGATCACAGCTACCGGTTCGTCCATCGAATGTTGGTCCTGACGCGATACCGTCTCGGAATTGGAATCAGGTTCGGAGCCGGTGAGAAACCGCGCCAAATCGTTAATGGTCGGATGTTGCCAAAACTCGACGGGCGAGACTGGTCGGTCAAGCAATTCGGACAGCTCACCGGAGAGTACTAAGGCGTCGCGGGACACGACCCCCAAGTCTGTCAGCGAAGCCTCGAAGTCGATGTCGTCGGGGCTGCACCCGACAGTCGTGACCAGGTAGTCAACAAGCCAGTGACGAAGTGCGGCCTCGTCGTAAGAGGCCGTCATACGGTGACGTCCAATCGGGTGAATTGGTCGAGCCGATACAGCTCGGCGCACGTCGAGCGGCGGACCTTGCCGCTGGTAGTGATCGGGATAGAGCCAGGCGGCACCAGCACGAGATCCGTCACCCGCAGGCCATAGGACTTCGAAATCGCTGACGTTACTTCACGTTTGACGGCATTAAGCCCGTCCAGGGCCTCTGCATCCGAGCTGCCCCGCTTCTTGACCTCGACGATCGCGACCAGCTTCTCGCTGCTGTCGTTCGCGACGGAGATCGCCGCGACGCGGCCCCTAGTGACCTCCTGGATCGTCGCCTCGATGTCGTCCGGGTAGTGATTACGCCCATCGACGATCAGCAGGTCCTTGATGCGGCCCATGATGAAGAGCTCGCCGTCGGATATCACGCCCAAATCCCCGGTCCGAAGCCAGGGCCCCTGCGGCGTGCCGGGCGAGGGATCGAGGAGCTGTCCACCGAAGGTCCGTTCGGATAGTTCCGGGTTTCGCCAGTAACCGGCAGCGACATTGTCGCCGTATACCCAGATCTCACCGACCCTGCCAGCCGGATTCTCGATGCACGTCTCGGGATCGACGACGCTCACCGTGCACGCGCGCGGAGTGCCGTGGCTGATCAGCTCGGAACCGGGCTGCTCATCCCCGCAGCGCTTCGCGTGGCCAGCCGACAGCTTCTCGTAGTCGAAACGGACGCTCGCCGCGGGGCGCCCCGGGTTCGACGTTGTCACGTACACCGTCGCCTCGGCCAGCCCGTACGCCGCCCGCAACGCGGTGTCAGGAAGGTTGAAGCGGGAGAACCGCTCGGTGAAACGTCTGATCGTCGGGGGGTGTACCCGTTCGGCACCGCTGATGAAGGTATGCACATTCCCCAAGTCGAGCCCCGCCGTGTCGTCGTCGGAGGTGCGTCGAGCAGTCAGTTCGTAAGCGAAATTTGGGGCGGGTGACACGGATTTAGTGTTGCTGGCGACCAAGTGCATCCACCGGGCGGGCTTCTGCAGAAACGCTACGGGGTCCGTCAGCACTGACTGAAGTCCGAACCTGACCGGAATAAAGATTCCGAACATCAGGCCCATATCGTGATAGAAGGGCAGCCACGACACGAGGGTGGCGTCCCGCGGTGGAACCCCGCCTTGGTCCTCGAAATAGTCGGACATGATCTGCTTGAGATTCGCCATGATGTTCTGGTGCGTCACCGCCACGCCGGCCGGCGCACGAGTCGAACCCGAGGTGTATTGCAGCAGGGCCGTCGTGGTCTGCGGGGTGTCCGTGGAGTGCAGGTCCGGCGTTGAATAGAGGTCGAGCGCGTCGATCTCGATCACTGCCGGCGGCGAGCCGGGGAGGGCACGAGCACACGAGTCGACGCCGTTGACGACCGCCGATGTCGTCAGGATTGCGGCCGGCGAGCAGTCCGTCAGCACAGCGGAAACCCGTTCATCGTGCGTGCCGACCAGCGGCACGGACAGCGGGACCGGGATGAAGCCGGCCTCCATCGCGCCGAGAACCGCGACGATGTATTCGAAGCCCTGCGGAGCAAGGATCGCGGCGCGATCACCCGGCGATCCGCAGGATGCCAGCTCCGCGGCGACCACCTGCGCGCGCCGGTGGACCTGCGACCACGTCAAGCTTCGGGAAAACCCGGCCGGGTCGACGTCGTAGTTGACGAACGTGTACGCGGGCGCATCCGGCTGTTGCCGGACTTGTTCGCGTAACGCGGCGGGAATCGATGAATGGGTCAACGGCACGACCAACCTTTCCTGTAGTCTCGGCCCCTTTGCGGGCCATCGTCGTCAGTATGCGAATCACGAAGGCAGACAACGACAGGCTTCACACCCTACAAAGCGAGATCCGATAAAGGTTCGCGTGCCCAAGCTGGAACTGCCGTATCGAGGCTTTGAGGTACTTTTCATAAGCCTCGACCTTTTCGGGTCCAGCAATTTCGACCGCCTCAGCCCAGTTCGCCTTGAGCCTTTCGAGCCAGGCTGAGCAAGTACGCGCGTAGTGTTCCCGATGATTGACGACGGATTTAACCTCGAAGAGCTTCTCCGTAGCGTGCAATATTTCCGCGAGCCTCGGCGGATCTGATTCGGGAAATATGTGCTGCATTATGAATAATGTTTCTTTCAGACCTTGCTCGTCGAGTGCGACGTTCCCCTTGCCGATTGTCTGCAGCGCCATGCCTGCCCCGGGCTTGAGCGACTCATGACACTTTTCGAAAAACCGTCGATATGCTGCAACCTTTTTTGACCGTTCCCATCCGAACTTGGCGAAGTGCTCCATGGCTCCAATGCTGATTGCCGCGTCATACGGCGCGTCCGGAACAAAGTCGGCCCAGTCCTGAACCCGAACGTCTAGGCGAGGGTCGCCTATGTCCTCGACGTGGCGCGCCTGCGCCGCGCTCAAGGTCAGACCAGTGACATGTCCCACGCCGTGTTCGGCAACCAATCGTTGCATAACCGATCCCCACCCGCAGCCAATGTCCAACACCCTTTCCCGCCCAGCGGCGCCTGACAGAGATACCATGTAATCGATCTTCTGCATCTGCGCAGCGGACAGACCGTCGTCGTCTTTCTGCCACAAGCCGCACGAATATGTCATTGACTCGTCTAGCCAGAGGGAGTAAAAACTGTCTCCTACATCGTAATGGTGCTGAATGGATTCAACTGATGCCCCGCGATCGCTTAATGACGTCACACTCCGGCCCTTCCCTTACTTCGGATTTCCTTGATCGCCGAAATCTCGAAGAATTCCGCGTCAAAGGTGTTGATGTCGGCCAAGAAGGAATTGACGCTCAGGTCTTTCCGCGAAGCCTCGAAGTCGATGTCGTTGGGGCTGCCCCCGACCGCGCCCAGAGCCCCGACGATGTATTCGAAGCCTTGCGTATCCGGCTGTTGCCGGGCGCGTTCGGCCAATACCGCCGATATCGAAGTTTTGATTCCTGGCATTGATACTCCCGTGCGGTGTCAAGCCTTGCAGACTGTGCGGTCCTATGCTGTGCGGTCAACTTCAGCGTTGGCCGAAAAGCGTGATGCGGACGTGTCCAGTCGATTGAATTCTCCCTGCCGGTAACGTTCGGCGCACGATGAGCGGCGGATCTTGCCGCTGGTGGTAATCGGGATAGAGCCGGGCGGCACCAAGACAAGATCTGCGACCCGTAAGCGGTGCGACACCGAAATGGCAGACGCTACTTCTTGCTTCACGCTGTGGAGGCTCCCCAGCACCTCGTCATCCGAACCGCCCCGCGGCTTGACTTCGACGATCGTGACCAGCTGTTCCCTGCGATCGGTCGGAACGGAGATCGCCGCGGCACGACACCCAGTGATCTCCTGGATCGTCGTTTCGATGTCATCGGGGTAGTGGTTACGGCCATCCACGATCAGCAGATCTTTGATGCGGCCGACGATGAAAAGCTCGCCCTCGGATATGAGGCCCAAGTCGCCAGTGCGAAGCCAGGGCTCCGGCGGCGTGCCTGGCGAGGGCTCGACGAGCCATCCACCGAACGTCTGCTCTGACAGTTTCGGGTCTCGCCAGTAGCCGCCGGCAACGTTGTCGCCGTGCACCCAGACTTCCCCGACCTCGTCGGGCAGTTTCTCGACGCAAGTATGGGGGTCAACGATCCGCACGGTGCAGGCACGCGGTGTGCCGAGGCTGACCAGCTCAGAACCGTTTTCGCTATCGCAGCGTTTCGCACGGCCGACCGAGAGCGTTTCGTAGTCGAAACGGGCGATTGTCGGCGGACGCCCCGGGTTCGAGGACGCCACATACACCATTGCCTCGGCCAACCCGTACGACGGCTTCAGTGCGGTGTCCGGGAGGTTATAACGGGAGAACCGCTCGGTGAAACGTCTGATCGTCGTGGCGTGCACGCGTTCGCTACCGCTGAGGATGGTGTGCACCTTCCCTAAGTCCAGCCCGGCCATGTCATCGTCGGACGTGCGGCGCACAGCCAGTTCGAAGGCGAAGTTCGGTGCCGCCGAGAACGATCGGTTGTCGGCCAGCATACGCATCCACCTCGCGGGCTTCTGCAGAAACGACATGGGGCTCGTCAGCACCGCCGGAAATCCCCGCAATACCGGCGCCAGAATTCCCAGTAGCAGGCCCATGTCGTGATAGAAGGGCAGCCACGATACCATCGTGAGGCCCGGCGGAGGAACCTTTCCATTGTCCTCGAAATAGTCGGCAATCACCTGGTCCAAGTTGGCAATTACGTTCTTATGCGTCACCACGACAGCAGCCGGCTGACGAGTCGAGCCGGAGCTGTATTGCAGTAGCGCGGTGTTGGTCGGTGACAAATCGGTAGGGCGAAAGTCCGCGGGTGTGTCGAAGTCGAGGGCGTCGATCCCGATCACCGCCGGCACAGAGCCAGGAAGCCTATGAGCGTATGCAACGACGTCGCTTACGGCCGCCGATGTGGTCAAGATAGCGGCGGGTTCACAGTCGCTCAGTGCCGCGGAAACGCGCGCATCGTGCGCACCGAACTGCGGAACCGACAACGGGACGGCGACGTAGCCGGCCGCGATCGCGCCGAGGAAGCCGACGATGTATTCGAGGCCCTGCGGAGCGCAAATCGCGATCCGGTCGGCCGGCGACCCGCACGAAGCCAGCTCGGCGGCGACTACCTGTGCGCGTGTGAGGACCTGAGACCAGGTCAACGTCTCGGAATATCCGGCAGGGTCGAGTTCGTAGTCGATGAAGGTGTACGCGGGCGCATCCGGGTGTCGCCGGGCTTGGTCGCGCAGCACGGCGAAAATTGACGGCTGGCACGCGGACATCGCAACACCTCATCCCCCTGTGTGTGGGCTCAAGCCCCTGGCGGCACCGCTCAGGCGCCGCTCTCGGATGAGGTTAACAGGGCGATCTGACTAGTCGCTGGGAAATGGATGAGCGCTAGAACGCTAAGTACAATTAATTAACTAACGCGTAATTAACTAGCACGCAATTAATTAATTACCACGCAATTAAGCGTCCGACGAACGCCCGGACCTCGCCGGGGCCGCGGCCCAGACCTCCTGCAACACAGCAGGATCCGCGCAGGTCGCGAACCCGTTGGACAACTCGGCGAACCCGACGACGGCCTTGCTCGCTTGGCATTCGGCCCACTCGTGGCTGTTGACCCAGAGCTACCGGGTACGCGCACACCTTGACAAACGCCGGCCCGAAATCGTCGTCCCAGTCGTAGCAGTAATAGCAGGTCAGCCACCGCTTACACGCCGCAAAGGGGAACCACACCGCCTTGCCCTGCTGCTTTTCGGTGGCGATGAACACCGGCGCGAAGTCTTGGGCCACCGCAATCGCGGCCACCCCGGTCCTGCCGACATCTCCTACGCGGGCACGGTTGTTTCATGCCGGAATCATCTCGAACCTACAGCCACTATTAGGGCGCGACATGCCCCTACGGTGGCGGCCGCCGAAGTCCCCAAAACTCGGGGCGTCATTTGGGCGAATTTATGAAACACTCAGTTCGTCTTAAGGTAGGTTGCCGGGTAATGCGAGGAGGGGGACCACCATGTCGGTAGCTGCGCGTCCGTTTGCCATAGGGGGCTCGGCGCTCATAGCGTCCAGCCTCATCGCGGTCACTCCGGTCGTGGCGCCGCCCGATCTGCACCGCGTCTCGAACGCAGCTGTGCGGCTAGTCGACGACAGCCTGCTCAACATTCCGTACAACATCTTCGCCGACATCGTCAACATCCCGTACACGGAGTCGCAGGCGCTGGCGGAGTATGCGTACGCCCTCGGCCCGGCCGGCTCGACCGGCGGCGTGGAGGGGTGGATTCCGCCCGGAGCCACCGTGGCAGACGGTGGGGTCAGCCCAGGGGACTTTTACACCGAGGGCGGGACCGGCAGTTGGTGGATGGAATCCATCGGCAACACGTGGGGCTGGGATGATGGCAACTGGCCGCAGGTGGACGCGCTGATGCACTTTGTCCTGCCGCTGCAGTGGACCGAAGGTTTGGCCGAGTCCGTCCAGTCCATCGCGCAGTCGTCGTTCATCGATGGAGCGCAGAGCGCCAACTGCGAGTTTCAATGCTCCAGCTTGCTGGGTTATCTCGGCGGCTGGATAACCCATCTCGGTAACGTGTTTTTGCCGACATACCCGACAACCACCACGGACACCATCGGGCAAAACGTCCAAAACGTACTCGGAGACATAGTCAATGTCGGCAAAAACCTTGAGTCGCCAACGGACACCGCGATCTGGTCCGGCCAGCACGTTACAATCAACCCACTGCTAGAGACCTTCCAAGCGATTTGGCAAAATGCCGTCGAAAGTCCGAGCTCCAACCCGATCATGCTCCCTCAGGATGTCTTGCCAAACCTGGCCCTACTCGGCAAAGACGTCCTCACCGACTTCAACCCCTTCATTGAGGGCAGTTTTGTGTACTGGGGCGCCGATTCGCTTTACAGCATCCCGACCCTTATCGGTGGATTCGTCCACGACGTCTCGTTGGGCTTGATTCCAAACGAATTCCTTCTGCCCAACAACGGCGCCGAGCCCGTTGGCGGGTACACCGATGGCCCTGCGCAGCTGCTTCCGAACTTGGAGACGGGATTCAAGTATCTGGTGGACGGCCTACTCGGATACGTAGGCCTGGATCCCAGTACCGCCGCTGCAAGCGCGGCGGACGCCAGCACAGCTGCGGCTGCAAGCGCGGACGCCAGCACGCTGTTCGGATCGCTGGGTGACCACGCCGGACTGCTCGCCGACCTCAGCTCGGCCATGCCCAACCTCGGCACCGACCTCGCGGCGATGTTCCCCCAGCTCACAGCGGACCTCAGTTCCTGGTTCCCCGACATGGCAGCGGCGCTGATCCCCTAGGGCTGAGCCGCGTTCAGCGATAACGGCGTCGAGAACTGTCGGTGGTGCGCCCGGTAGGACGGCCCGAAGTATGACGCTGCTTTTCGGCGGGAATGTGTCGATGCGTACGGGCGGATTTCGATTCGGCATCCTCGACGGGATCGTCAATTCGCGCTTGTCACCAACCTTTCTGTCGCGGGCGAGTTACCTGACTGCCGCCGCAACGGGCGCCGACTCGTTCTGGGTCGGCGACCATCTGAACGCGATGCTGCCGCGCTCGGTCGCGACACCTGAGCATCTCGGATTCGCCACCAAACTGGTGCCCGACGTTGATGCCGTGCTCGAACCGTGGACGATGCTGGGACATTTAGCAGCCCGCAGCCGGCCGCGGCGACTGCGGCTCGGCGTGTGCGTCACCGACGCCTCTCGCCGCCATCCGGCGGTCACGGCGCAGGCCGTCGCGACCCTGCATCTGCTGACCCGGGGCCGCGCCATCCTCGGTATCGGTGTCGGAGAACGCGAAGGCAACGAACCCTACGGCGTAATCCGGGCCAAGCCGGTGGCCGAGTTCGAAGAAGCCATCGCCACAATCCGTACATTGTGGGACTCGGCCGGGAAACTTATCTCGCGTGATTCACCGTACTTTCCGCTCCGCGACGCCATGTTCGCACTGCCGCCATACCGTGGGAGATGGCCCGAAATCTGGGTGGCGGCCCACGGGCCGCGGATGCTGCGGATCACCGGACGCTATGCCAATGCCTGGGTGCCCTTCATTCTGTCTCGGCCAATCGACTACGGTCGCGCACTCGATGCCGTACGCAGTGCGGCATCCAACGCCGGTCGCGACCCGATGTCGATCGTTCCCGCGGTAAACCGTGCTGTCGTCACCGGCAGAAATCGCGACGACGTGGACGAGGCGCTGGACTCCGTCGTGGTCAAGACGGCCGCGCTGGCCGCGCCTGCAGACACCTGGGCACGTCACGGCGTTCCGCATCCGCTGGGAACCGAGTTCTCCGGCATGCAAGATCTGGTGCCACAAACCATCGACGAGCAGACGATGTTGTCATACACCGCGAAGGTTCCGGCTTCGCTGATGAAAGAACTCGTCTTCAATGGAACCCCCGACGACGTGATCGACCAAATGGCGGAATGGCGCGATCACGGGCTCCGATACCCACTCATCCTCAACGCGAGCCCGCTCAATCCGCGGCTGCGCAAGACGCTGGCAGCGAATGCGCCATTCGTGAAAATCCTTCGCGGGCTCAAAAAGCTTTGACCCACCGGACGATTAGGCGTCGCTCCATGCTCGATTGCCGTAGCTATCGAGGTGAGTCACCTCCACGACCGGTTTGCGAGTGGTGGGTCCGTAGCGCCCAAGCGGCCAACCGAGCGGCACGATACATAACGGTGTCACCGAATGCGGCAATTTGAGTGCTCTGCGAGCCGACGCCACGCTCCATAGCGGCAAGGTGATCAATGACGCACCCAGTCCCATGGCGCGTGCCGCTAGCAAGAGGTTCTGCACACTGGGGTAAATCGACCCGTAGTGCCCGGACTCAATCGCGTGGTTCGTCGGTACGAAAGGCACCCGCCCCTCGCGGACACCCAAGCGCAGACAAGCCACCACCAGGACCGGGATTTCGGTGAAGTGATCGACCTGCCACTGCACCGCACGCGCGGTCTTTGCCATCGACTCGTCGCGCGCGGCGACCCGCCGGATCACCGCGCGGTAATAGAGCGACCAGCCCTGCCGGTAACGCTTGGCCAGCTTCCTTTTGATGCGGGCGTCCTTGACGACGATGAACTCCCAGTTCTGCCCATTGCTACTGGTGGGCGCCCGCAGCGCCAGCTCGATGCACTTCAACACCACCGCATCGTCGACGGGGTCGGGGCGGACGCGGCGCACTGCGCGCTGGGTCATCATCGCGTCGCTCAGCGGCATGTCGAGGCGGGCGAGCGCCTCGGTGGCGATCGGCGTGTCGGTCATGTCGGAAGGCTATCGCCCAGCGGTTGGCCGATGCGGGATCGCACCATGGGAGCCGTCAGGATACTGGGGCGATTCGCCGGTTAGTGTTACCGGCGTACTAGATAGGGCCTAGCATTTCAGATGACGTTATCCGAAACGGGGTGATTCACATGACCACCACCCGGGGGGGCATTGAGCAACGCATTGATCGGCTCAGCCGCGCCTCGCAACGACACGTCATCGACCCCGATGTCGACCTAGCGGGCCATCTCGGCACCGGCCAGATACTGCCCGACGACCTGCTGTCCATCCACGGCATGAACCTGCAGCTGAGTGCCGACCAGAAGGCCCGGCTCGCCCGCGAAGAGGTCGGTGCTTTTCTGGAGCTGGGCATCCGATTCGAAGCGATATTAATGGCGGGGCTCTGTTTGGACCTCGCGGCTCGTACCGACCTCAACGACCCCCGCACGGTGTTCGCCCTCCACGAGGTCGGCGAGGAGACACGGCATTCCCGATTGTTCCTGCGCGTGATTGACCAGCTACAGCCGAGGGCCCGTAGCCCATTTCTCGCCCGCGGGAGGCTGGGACGCCGGCTGGAAACCCGCTCGGAGTTCGCGATCGTGCGCCGGCCGGCGTTGTTTATGACCGTGGCGCTCGGCGGTGAGGAAATCACGGACCTGACACATAAGCGGGCCGGTGGGCATCCGGACACCGATCCGTTCCTGGCCGCGGTCAACCGCTACCACCGCCAAGAGGAAGCGCGTCACCTGTCCTTCGCCCGGCTACGGATCCCGGAAGTCTGGGCCGAGGCCACCCGGGGCGACCGCTTCGCGGTCCGCTACCTCGCGCCCGCGATATTGCGTGAACAGTTCCACCTAGTGATCCACCCCGGCGTCTACGCCACCGTGGGCCTGCCGAAATGGCGAACCTGGCGTGCCGTGCGCCGGCTGCCTCAGCGCCGCGATCTGCTTCTGCAATCCACCCGGCCGGTGCTGAGAGCCTTGATCGACGGTGGTGCCCTGACTCCGGGCGCCATCCCGAGACCGTGGCGAGCGCTCTGTAACGTCGACCGCGACGGGCAACCCGCGCTAAACCGGCGTCGGGGGTGATGAAGCCAAGCAGTTTGTCGGCAACTACGCCGACATCCTCGACATAGTCGTCGACCGAACAGCTGCACAGAGGCTTGGGAGTCGAGCTGCGGCCATGGCCGCGAAGGCTTACCGCCAGTGCGCGATAACCCTTGTCGGCGATGAATTTTAGAAAATACTCATCCCAACACCATGCTGCATGCCAGGCCCCATGGACGAAAAGCATTGGGACAGAGTGCGATTCGCCGACATATCGCTTGTCGATTACCGCAATCATGTCGCGCCAAACCGGAGCTTGCGGTATGTGGATGGTGCGGTCGACTTCCCGATCGTCGAAAGCGCACGGTGAATCGCTACGCTTGCCCCGCAAGCTAATCCACTCTCGACGCGAGTGTTACCGATACCGTCAACATTCGATTCATTGACGTCTCGTTACACCTTTCGCGCCACCGCCAGGATGTACTCCACATGGCATTCGTGTATCCAAAAGTTGTCCGGCCGAACGGTCCACCGGAGAAGCGGATTCACATACTTTTCTGTCCGGCGCGAACAGGCTCTTACTCAGGAACTTGGCCAGCGGCCGGAAAATGTCCCCCGCAATGGATCGCGTTTCGGCCTCGGCAAAACCCACGTCGAACAGCAGGTCTCGATACGCTATGACGTCCGCCGCTTTCCGGGCGGCTTTGGCCGGCGCCCCTCCCCATCCGAGCCGTTCAATCTTCCTGCGGAACCGCCAATTGAGAACTGTTCGGTTGGGAACGGTATCGGCCGTCACCAAAATCCCGCCCGGTTTGAGCATCCGCAGCGCCTCGGAGAAGTAGTCGACGCGCGACGGGAAGTGAAAAACCGATTCCCCCGTCAGGCATTTTCGGCGATCCAGCTCGTGGTGAAGCACTGAATTGCAGGGACGTTGTCAGCCAACTGGCTACCGACGTAGCTTTCGATCTTGCCGCCTACCAACGGGATTTTGACCTCCACCGTCGCGGTGAACCGCAGTCGCGAGCCGTTTTCCACGGGTGTCATCACCGCTTCCGCACAGCCTGATCCCAAGGCCGCGGGAGCCGAGATGCTGACCTGCCCGCGTACCCGGTGGTCACCGACCGGTCTCCACGTCTCGCTATAGAGGATTTTGAGGTCACCCGGAATAAGTTTGGCAACGAGCCCGGGTAGCAGGCGGCGGCCCAGGTGCTGCGTGGCGAACACCGTCACCGTGCCATCCGCGTCGACGGTCAGCGAATCCAGCGCTGTTCCGGAATCAAAGGCCGCGTACCGGGCCCGCCAATAATCCTCGTCACCGAACGCGGCATAAACCTGCTCGACACTGGAAGGCGATTCGGTCAACACATCGAACGAACGCGGCATAGTTAATCAAACTCCTGATGAATTGACCCTCATTGCGGCTGCGCGTCTCCGGCACCCGGTGCCTTTACCACCTCCCCGAACAACCGATCCGCGAGGCCAGACGCGAACTTGCGCGTCTGCTCCAACTGCTCCGGCTGCACGTTGGTCGTCGGGATACGCACGCCCAGGTAGCGGTCGCGGTACTCACCCGTCCCCAGGTAGCTGGTCAGCGACAGCATGGAGCGAAGCTGCTCGCCGGGATAGTCGAAATGGACTCCGTCTACGTAGCGACCGCCCTGCTTCTCAGCCAACTTGCGCACCGCCGTGAAGTTCTCACGCCAATAGCGGCGGCAGACGACAAACACCGCGAAGGGCTTGCCGGCCACAAGTTTTCGCGCTTCCTCTGACTTCAAGAACGAGCGCATCGGCATGCTCACGGTCCGCCACCAGGTCGGCGAGCCGATGCAGATCAGATCGTAGTCTCCGTCTCGCACCGTATCCGGGGTGCGGATCTCTCCGGTGGCACGGCGCAGCTGGGCTGGAAGCACACTGAGCATGTCGGGCCACACACGTCGCATCGGGAAGCGAGAGAACCGTTCGGCAAACCGCCGGTCAGTGAACTCGATCTCGGCCTTAACCACCTCGCACCCTCGGTCGCGGAACACGTCCCCCGCGGTCTCAAGGACTTTGAGTGCCTGGCCCGTGTAGGTGTAGTAGAGCAGCAAGACGCGTGGCCGCGGGCCGCTCCGCTGGTCGCCGGCCACGTCCGTCACTACTGCACCTCCCTGTCGAGCATTCCCCGTGACCCGGCTGCAACGGCGACCTGCCCGCCTAACCTAATCTAGGGGGCGCAGCACGACCGGCATGCCGTCGATAGGGATTGGCATGCCGCCATAGTCCCAGCGCGGCTGGTAGCCGGGTCGAACCAGTTCCAGCCGATACCGTTGCAGCAGTCGGTGAATGACGGTTTTGACCTCCAGTTGCGCAAACACCATGCCGATGCACTTGTGCGCCCCGCCGCCGAACGGCACAAACGCGTAGCGGTGCTTCTTGTGCTCGGCGCGCGGTTCGGCGAACCGCTCGGGATCGAACTTGTCCGGCTCGGTCCATACCTCGGGCATCCGGTGGTTCATCGACGGCCAGACCAACATGAGTGTGCCGGCCGGCAGGTAATGGCCCAGCAGATCGGTGTCGCGCACGGTCTGGCGCATGACGAATGGCAGCGGGGTGACCATCCGCAGCGACTCATTCATCACCAGGTCGAGGGTCTCCAGCTTCTCCAGCGATTCGATGTCCAGCGGGCCATCACCTAGCCGGTCCGACTCCTCACGGCAACGTTCCTGCCACTCCGGGTGCGCGGCAAGGTTATGAACCATGCTGGTGGTTGCCGTCGTCGAGGTGTCATGGGCGGCCATCAGCAAAAAGATCATGTGGTTGACGATGTCGATGTCGGTGAAGCTGTTGCCGTCCTCGTCCTCGCTGTGGCACAACACGGTAAGTAAGTCAGTGCCTTCGGCGTTGCGGCGTTCCTTCACGCGGGCAATGAAGTAGTCCTCGAGGAACTTTCGGCCGCGCAGGCCGCGCCACCACTTGAACGGCGGGACGGGGTAGCGGATGAACGCGCCGCCGGCGCGGGTGGTGACCGTGAAGGCATTGTTGACCTTGGTGACCAGGTCATTGTCGGTGCCAGGCTCGTGACCCATGAACGCCATCGACGCCACGTCGAGGGTGAGCTTCTTTATCGCCGGGTGAATCAGGAACCGGGCGTCGTTGGTGGGCCAGTCAGCGACGACGGCCGTCACCACCCGGTCGATGTGCCCGACGTAATCGGCCAACCGGGTGCGGGTGAACGCCTCCTGCATGATGCGCTTGTGATAGAGGTGCTCGTCGAAGTCCAGCAGCATCAGGCCCCGGTTGAAGAACGGGCCACAAATCGGGTTCCAGCCTATTTGCGAAAAGTCCTTGTTCTTGTTGGAGAACACGGCCTGGGTGACGTCCGGCCCTAACGCGTTGACCGAGCGCAGGATCCGCACGTCGGAAAAAAACAACGGGCCGTAGTTCTGATACAGGTGCAGCGCAAAGTCTGGTCCGCTGCGGAACAACTCGAGGCTGTGACCCAGAAGCGGTAGACCCGAATTGCCCAGGACCGGTCTGAGTCCGCTGCCGGCGGGTGGCTCGGCCAGCACCTTCTGCCTCCACTCGTGAGCGAGCACCCGCCTCTCGATCACGCCCATGCCCGGAATGTTGTTGAGCGTCGGTATATATCGACGACGTGCCTGGTCGAGCAGATAACGCGGGGTACTAACCGGGGCCATCGACGCTCCTTGCGGCGTGGGAACAACCCCGAGCGTACGGCGTCCGTGATGGATGTCGTGGTAAATGGGACTCGCTGGCCACGAAACTCCGAACCGCCCCGGTCGCCAGAAACTGAACTACAGCGTCTCGAATAACTGCGAGCGGTCGAGCCATCTGAGTAGATGTCTCGTTACGCCTTCTGCGCCACCGCCAGGATGTAGTCGATGTGCGTTTCGTGTATCCAGAAGTTGTCCGGCCTAACGGTCACCCGCAGCAATGGATTCACATACTTCATGTCCGGTTGGAACGCTCTCTTCCACAGGAACCTCGCCAGCGGCCGGAACACGTCCCGCGCGATAGATTCGGTTTTGGCTTCGGCAAATCCGATGTCGAGCAGCAGGTCTCGATAGTCTTCGACGTTCACCGATCTCCGGACAGCTTTAGGCGACGCCCCGCGCCAGCCGAGCCGGGCAACTTCCCTGCGATGCCGGATATTGAGGAATGTCTTTTTCGGAACGATATCGGCCGTCACCAGTTGGCCGCCCGGTTCGAGGACCCGCAACGCTTCAGCGAAGAAGTCGACGCGCGACGGGAAGTGAAAAGCCGATTCCAGTGCGACGACCTTGGTGCAGGACTGGTCTTCGAACGGCAGGGCGGTGGCGGACGCGTGAACGTAGTCGATTCTGTCGGCCAACCCGGCTTCTTCCACCCGGCGCGTGGCGATGGCGATTTGTTCGGTGGCCACGTTGACTCCGGTAATGTGTTTGACACCAAACTCGTTGACCCACAACATGTCTTGGTCGCCGTAGCCCGGCCCACAGTCCACCACAACGTCGGAAGGATTGAAGTCGGCGCTCCGCGCGGCAAGGCGGGCCAGGTCTCGGCTCGCCTCATCAAGGGTTGTGGGGTCGTTCTTCCAGTACCCGAAGTCGATGAACAACGACTCTTCGCCGAATAGGTTCTGGGTGCCGATAATGTCGTATATCCGACCTGTCTTGCCCTCGGAACGCGACGCCAAGATGCGCACGATCTGGCGAGTCTCGTCCGCCCAGCGACGAAGCCGAGCGCTCCTGGTTTCCTCTTCGATCACGCGACGTGGAACCGTAACCACAAACGCTCTCCCCCTTGTGTTATCTGGTGAACTACTGACGGCAACGCGGCCTGGGCACTTGCTACCGTAACCATTGATAGCCATTCATGGCAGCAATGTCAGCACAAATCTCAAATCCAGCGGTGGGTTAGGCATGCTCGGCGACCCCTAGCGCAGCGAACGCAGCACAATCGGCATGCCGTCTACCGGGATCGGTATCCCGCCGTAGTCCCAGCGCGCCTGATAGTCCGGCCGGGCCAACTCCAGCCGGTACCGGCGTAACAGTCGGTGCAGGACCGTCTTCATTTCCAATTGCCCGAACACCATGCCAATGCACTTGTGCGCGCCACCGCCGAATGGGGCGAACGCGTAGCGGTGCTTCTTGTGCTCAGCCCGGGGCTCGGCGAAACGCTCGGGGTCGTATTTCTCCGGCTCGGTCCACAGTTCGGGCAGCCGGTGATTCATCCCCGGCCAAACCATCAGGGGCGTACCGGCCGGCAAGTAATAGCCCAGCAATTCGGTGTCCCGCACGGTCTGGCGCATGACGAACGGCAGCGGGGGCACCATCCGCAGCGACTCGTTCATCACCAGTTCCAGTGTTTCCAGCTTCTCCAGCGCCTCAAGGTCCAGTAGCTCGTCGCCCAGCCGGGCCGACTCGTCGCGGCAGCGTTCCTGCCACTTCGGATGGGCGGCCAGGTGGTAAGCCATCGTGGTGAGCGCCGAGGTAGACGTGTCGTGGGCGGCCATCAGCAACAGGATCATATGGTTGACGATGTCCTCGTCGGAGAACCGGTTGCCGTCCTCATCGTCGGTGTGGCACAGCACGGTCAGCATGTCGGTGCCCTCAGCGTTGCGGCGCTCCTTGATCCGCTGGGTCAAGCACTCCTCGAGGAATTTGCGACCCCGGGTGCCGCGCCACCACTTGAACGGCGGGACGGGGTAGCGGACGAACGCGCCACCGGCCCGGGTTGTCCGGGTGAACGCACGATTGATCTCAGCGACCAGGCCATTGTCGGTGTCGGGTTCGTGGCCCATGAACACCAGCGATGCGACGTCGAGGGTGAGCTGCTTTATCGCGGGATAGAACAAAAACCGCGCATCGTCCATCGGCCAGTGGGCCACGCCGGATGTCACCACCCGATCCATGTGCTCGACGTAGCCGGACAACCGGGTGCGGGTGAAGGCCTCCTGCATGATTCGGCGGTGGTGCAGGTGCTCGTCGAAGTCGAGCAGCATCAGGCCGCGGTTGAAGAACGGCCCGATCACCTCCCGCCAGAACTCCTGGGAAAAGTCTTTGTTTTTGTTGGTGAACACGGCCTGGATGGCATCAGGACCCGAGACGACAACCGAGCGCAGGATCGGTGGAGCGGAATAGAACAGCGGGCCATGGTTCCGATACATGTGCAACGCGAAGTCGGGACCCGCACGGAAAAACTCGATGGTGTGGCCAAGTATTGGCAGCCCGGAATCTCCGAGAACAGGTTTGAGACCGCTACCAGCCGGCGGTTTGGCCAGGACCTTCGTCTTCCATGGATGAGTGAGCACCCACTTCTCCACAGCGCCCATGCCTGGGATGTTGTTCAGGGTCGGCGTAAATCGCCGACGCGCCTGGTCGAGCATGTAGTGCGGTGTGCTGATCGAAGCCATTGCCCTTCCCCGATGCATTGGACCGCAACAGCGTACGACGTCTCTGGTGGACCGCGATGGCGAACGGGTAACCCGCGGGCGAGGAGACTCCGATCCGGCCCGTAGCCTCGGGTGCGTGACCGAAAAGGTTCCTGTCGATCTCAGCGGCGCGGCGCAGACCATGCTGGCGACGCTGTACCTCAAGGCGCTGGACGCCGATTTCGACCGGCCTGTACTGGGGGATCGGTACGCGAAGGATGCGGTCAGCCACCTCGATTACAACTTCCGCGAAATTGGCATTGGCGCCAAATGGGCGCCTTTGATCACCGTGCGCACCGCCCAGTACGACATCTGGGCGCGTCAGTTCCTGGCGGTTCAGCAGCAGTGCACGGTCGTGCATCTCGGGTGCGGTTTAGACAGCCGGGTATTCCGGCTGGACCCGGGTCCGGGCGTGCAGTGGTATGACGTCGACTATCCGTCCGTCATCGCATTGCGGGAGAAGATCTACCCGACGCGCCCGCGATATCACCTCATCGCCAGCTCCGCGACGGATCAGTCCTGGCTGGACCAGATTCCCGCGGACCGCCCTGTGCTGCTACTGGCCGAAGGCATCAGCATGTATCTGACGGAACACGACGGTGTAGCGCTGCTGCGCCGCGTCGTCGACCACTTCCCCTCCGGTGAGCTGCAGGTCGACTTTTACAATCGGCTAGCGATCAGGTCGCAGAGGATGCACACTTTGGTGCGGCGAACCGGGTCCACGCTGTATTGGGCGGTCGATAGCCCGCAGGACATCCTGCGCCGAGTCCCCGGGGTGCGATTGCTAATTGCCGTTACGCTCTTCGGCGCCAGCACATTTCGGCGGGCATCTGCCGGGTTCCGGTTGGCCAGCGTGCCGGTTCGCGCGATCCCGCCCCTGCGCACGGCGCTGCAATACCACCGCTACGCCTTCGGACCCGTCAGCTGACGTCGTCCGATGGCGACGCAATGGGGGCACCCCAGCTTTGCGGCGGCCCGCTTGTCAGGGTGGCTCCCATCACCTGACTTGGCTCACGAGTCGGGATTGGCGGTAGTCGCAGTGGGTTGACCTGTTGCTTTCCGGCGTGGGCTGGGGGATGTGCGCACTAAATTCAGAAGCGGGCATCGGGCGGCCCGTGTTTGTCGGTGGTGGTTGCGATGATGGCGTCATGTCTTCGATCGGATCGGCTGGCGCCGTGGTGGTCGAGTCCCAGTGAGCGTCTTGAGGTGCTGTTTGAGGAGTTGGCGGAGTTGACCGGTCAGCGCAACGCGATTGATGGGCGCATGGTGGAGATTGTCGCCGAGCTCGATCGCGACCAATTGTGCGGTGTCACCGGCGCGCGGTCGGTGCCGGCGTTGGTGGCCTGGAAGACTGGCTGCTCGCCGGCGAACGCCCACACGATCACCACCATCGCGGGCCGGCTGAACGAGTTCCCACGCTGCGCCCAGGGCATGCGCGAGGGCCGATTGTCGGCCGATCAGGTCGGCGTGATCGCGGCGCGCGCCGGCCAGGGATCTGATGAGCATTACGCACAGCTGGCGGAATGCGCCACGGTCAATCAGCTGCGCACCGCGGTCAAGCTGGAGCCGCGACCCGAACCCGAACCTCGTGCCCGGCCCGAGCGCTCGATCACCACGACCAGCACCGAGCAGGGCAGCTGCTACCGGATCACCCTGCCCCACCATGACGCCGCGAAGTTCGACGCCGCCTTGGCGTCTCATCGTGATGCGCTGATCGCCGAGTGGAACCACGATCACGGCAATAGCGGAGGCGCTTTAGATCAGCGGCCCCCGCTACCGACCACCGCCGAGGCGTTCATGCGCCTAATCGAAGCCGGCTGGGACACCGAGGCGGCCCGCCGCCCACACGCCCAGCACACCACCGTGGTCGTGCATGTCGACGTGGCGCAGCGCGCTGCGGCACTGCATCTGGGTCCGCTGCTCACCGACGCCGAACACCGCTACCTGACCTGTGATGCCACCTGCGAAGTCTGGTTCGAACGGCTTGGCGAGCCCATTGGTGCCGGCCGGGCGACCCGCCTGATCAACCGGCGGCTTCGCCGCGCGCTGGAGCAACGCCACCGCACGTGCGCGGTTCCTGGCTGTGCTGCCACCCGTGCCCTGCATGCCCATCACCTCCGGCACTGGGAAGACGGCGGCCCCACCGAGTTGGCCAACCTGGTGCTGGTCTGCCCTTATCATCACCGGCTGCACCATCGCGGCGTCATCACCATCACCGGACCCGCAGACGCGCTCGTCGTCACCGACAACGCCGGCCGATCACTAAGATCGGGATCGCTGGCGCGCCCACCCACTCAACCCCCGCCCGCGGTGGCGCCTTGCCCGGGACCAACCGGCGAGCGCGCCCACTGGTGGTGGTATGAACCCTTCCAACCCCAACCACCCCCGACACACAACTAGCCCGGTCTCCCGACCAGTCACTACCGCCCATGTATCGAAGCTCAAACACGTTGCGGCATCGAGAAATTCGTGCACAATACCCGGCTGCCTACCGCGTCGTGCACATCAGGTCCGACAACCAAACCCGCACCGGCGCCGACCCGCGACCCCAAGACCTCCGCAGCCCCTCATCAACACCCGCGGTGACGGTGCGCACTAATTTGATAAAAGTCGGGTGACACTCTCTGACGACGATGCAGTGGGGGCACCCCCAGCCGCCCGGCTAGTCGGACAATCCTAGGCGGTTGCGGCGTGCTGCCCGGCGATGTCACCGAGCAGCGAATGTATTTCCTTAATCAATTTCTCCGGCTCCGGCGCATGCGTGTGGTACTCGACCACCAATTGCCCGGCGAAGACTTTACTGAGGTACATGTCGATTCCGGCGCCGACGGCGAAGAACAGTTCGTCATGGGTGGCAGTCAATTTCACATCCGGTGGTGTCCGCAGGGGGGGCACCATACCGCCGTCCGTCAACATGACGACATCAGGCAAGCCGGGTAGGTTACCGACATATTGCGGGCTGTAGTGCAGCAGCGATTGCTGGATCACCCCATCGGACAGATCGGCGCGAAAGGTCTCGACGATGTCCCGGGCAAGGCTTACCACGTCGGTGTTGTGGTCGATCTCGGCAAGATAGGTGGCCACTCCCAATGGGTTTGTGCACGCGGTCGCAGACAGCGGGGGCGAGAGGACGTAGCGTAAATCGACCGGATACACGTAGGGCACCGGGATATTCGTCCTGCCACGAATCCGCCACTCCGCCAACAGGAGAGCCGCAGACAGCAAGCCATTCAGACCAACCTGACGGGCACGACCGAATGCCATGAGATCGTGTGTCTCGCGCTCACTCAACTGGCACGCCACCATGGGAACGCGCAACGGCGAAGCAGGTGTGACATCAGACGCGGCGCGTCGGGACGGCGGCAAATCATAGGCGAACATCGCAGGCATGAACCGCTCGAGCCCTGATCGCTGCTGTTTCTCTATACCCCGTTGGCCGAGCACAACTTCCAACGGTTCCGGCGCGGCTTGGACGTTGACCTGCCCAATGCTCCCGTTGCACACCAGGTCGGTGTAATAGGAGAACATTTCCTCTACGAGCCTGAATTCGTGGTGACCGTCGGCAAGGCCGTGATGGACGTAGACGGTTGGCTGCGCGTCTGAACCGCACATGGTCAATCGCAGATGAATCAGCGACTCGCTCTGGTCGAGGAGTACCGCGGGCGTATCGGCGGCCGGACCGTCGGTCTCTACCACCTCGATTCCCGGGTGCACCAGATCGTCGACGGCGATCTGGTGCCGCCCGTCGGGGCCTCGCTCGAGGTGGCCACCAAGAACCGGGTGCGCCTCCAGTAGCGCATCGAAGGCAGCCGACAGTGCATCGGCGTCGATCGGCCCCTTCAGATGCGCGCCGAGACCCACGTAACATTCTGTCTCCGCGAATATTTCCTCGCTACGCGACAGCTTCCGAATCACCGACGATGAAAACATTCTCAAGCTCCATCACAGTTCGCAGACACGGTATTCAAGGACGTCATCCCCGCATGCTGGCCCGTCGAAACCCGATCGCCATCGGCACCGCAAACACAGCGACGAGGCCTGCCGACCAGAGCAGCACAGCGACCACCGGTGCCAACACCGGGCCACCAAGCGACAGCCCGCGCATCGCGTCGATGGAATAGCTCATTGGCTGATGCTGGACGGCTGGCTGTATCCAGCGCGGGTACTGGTCGAGCGGGACGAAGCCGGTGGAAAAGAACATCAGAAGTCCCCAGACGATTTCGGTGGCCTCCACCACGATCGTGTTCGCCGCGTACAAGGCGAGGGTGATGACTACCATTGTGAACGCCACCCCGAACACAGTCGGGATGAAGAGCCAGGCCACCGATGCCAAGATTCCCTGCTGGAACCGGAAACCCAGCACCAACCCGGCGCACATGATGACCGCTGTGGTTGCCACAATCCGGATCAGCTCGGCCACCAGCCTGGACAACAGGCCCGAGGCCCGGTGGACCGGCAGCACCCACAATCGGCTCAGCAATCCGCCTGTGCGTTCCCGCATCAAACCGATGCCGCCGACCATCGACCCGGACATGGCCCCGACCATCGCGATGAGCGGGACGCTGCTATGCAGAGCGCTGTGTCCGGTGAGCTGAGAAATACCGTCCCCCAAAACGATATTCAATGTCACCAGCAGCACAACAGGCATCACCAGCGATTCGGCCAAGGTATGAGAATCGCGGATCCACCGACGAAGTAATCGCGCGGTGAGCACCCAGGTATGCGAAACGAGCCGCCGAGGTGAATTCTCCTTCGTGTCACGCCGACCCGCGGGGCGTACATCGCCGAAGGCGCGGAATGCGACGGTCGCCATGTCCTGTGAGGCGACAGACATCATCGCCGCCTAGAAGCAACGAGAGTGTGCAGCGGAATCAGCATCACTATAAAGCCCACCGGCCACAGCACTGCCGGTCCGATCACAGACCAGCTCACCGCACCGGCCGCCGGCGTGCTGTCCCCGGCCAACGCGTGCAGTGCGTAGACGTACTGGGATGTCGGTTGATCCCTGACGAAAGGTCGGATCCACGACGGGAACCGTTCGACCGGCTGCAGACCGACCGACAACAGACCGAGAATCAGTTGCGGCGGCATCATTAAGTGCAGGGTGGCCTCCGGATTCTTGTTCGCAGCGCCGATCAGGTCTCCGATCAACGCCAACGCCGCGCCGATCAGCAGGACCAGTAGGAGGAAGCCCACGGTGTGCGCCACGCCGCCGTAGAAGCGGAACCCGATGACATGACCACACACCAGCGAGACCACCAGTGCGATGGAGCAGCGATACATGCTGGCCGACGTGCGTGCGGTCAGTGGTGTCAACGGGGCAATCGGCATGGATTCGAATCGCCGGTTGATGCCCTGCACCGAGTCGGACGCTGATCTGAAAGCCGCCGATACGGAGGCGAATGTGACCGCTTGTAACGCGATCAGCGGCATCAGGTACTGCGCATAGCTACTCATGCCTTCGGTGAAGGCCCCCAAGATGTGTTTGAGCGGGATGTAGAAACCGACCGTGAACATGATCGACGCGGCGACCTGGGTAAGCACCTCCCCATTGCGCAGCGTGGGCGTGATCACGCGAACCGTCAGCACCCACCACTGCTGGATGGTGGACGTCGCCGGCCGGACAGCGGCGGTAGCGATCACCTGAGCGCGGTCCCGTTAGCCCGCGCCGCGGACGTGTCGCCTTGACTTTCCAAACGGTGCCGGCCCCCCGATGTGCGTCCGCGTTTCCCGACTTCAACGCGCGGCGCAGGCGTGTCGTTGGCGTCCCGGGTCGTCAGCGCCAGAAACACCTCGTCGAGCGAGGGTCGCCGCAGTGCGACGTCTAGCAGCTCGATGTTCGCCGCGTTCAACTGAGACAGGGCCAGCGCGAGGGTTTTCGGGCCGTCCGGCGCGGGCATCGCGATGCGGTCGGATGCTGTTGTCAGCGCCGTCCGGTTCCTCTCCGGCAACAGCGAACCGAGCGCGTGCGCCACGGCGGGGAGATCCGTCAGGTGGCGCGGCACGATTTCGCAGTAGGTGGCTCCAGTACGCTCCTTGAGTTCGTCGGCCGTTCCCTCCGCGATGATCGCCCCGTGATCGATCACGATGATGCGATCGCTCAGCGCGTCGGCCTCCTCGAGGTACTGGGTTGTCAACAACGTGGCGATGCCGGCCTCCTTGAAGCCGGAAACCAGTTCCCAGATGCTTTGTCGACTGCGCGGATCCAGTCCGGTCGTGGGTTCGTCCAGGAACACCACCTCCGGGCGCACCGCCAATCCGCAGGCGATGTCGATCCGTCGGCGCATCCCGCCGGAATACGTGCTGACACTTCGGTCTGCGGCGGCGACCAAATCGAACTGGTCGAGAAGCTCCCGCGCCCGCGCCCGCGCCCGCGCCTTCTTCAGCCCCTGCAAACGACCGAACATGACCAGATTTTCCCGGCCGGTCAGCATGTCATCGAGGGCCACCTGCTGGCCGGTGAGCAGGATCGACCGCCGCACCCCGGCCGGATCGGACAAAACGTCATGCCCGGCGACCTCCGCATGGCCGCCATCCGGCCGCGTCAGCGTCGAAAGGATGTCCACCATCGTTGTCTTGCCGGCCCCATTGGGTCCCAGTAAACCGAGCACTTCGCCGCGTCCGACCTTGAAGCTGACATCGGCCAGCGCGACAACGGAACCAAACGTTTTTCTGACCCCATTGACGACCACCGCATCTGCGGTGCTAGGCATTCGCTTCTCCTACGTCCGTGTCGCTGGACGATAGGTCGACCAGGGCCAGTTCGTCGCCGGCGGAGTCCATTTCGTCTTGCTCGATTGCTTCCCGGACCAGATCTGCTAATACTTCTGCGAAGCCATCGGCCAGCGATTGCGCCGCTGGCGAGGCGACCCTGCGGGTGTCGTGCCACCAATCGAGGCGTAGCGCACCGGCTGCGCGGTAGATGCGAAGTTCGATGGCGTGGCCTAGGCCGGGTATCGGGTCGCGTACGGGCATGGCGGTGTCGGTGTCGAATTGCACGGGAGCGTCGTGGCTTGACAGCGCCGGCAGGTCGGGGATCGTGCCTGCATAGGAGACGAAGATGTCGGCGGGGCGGACAGCGCCGAGCAGCCGCGCGGTCGGTGCGTACAGGTAGCGCAGCAGCCCGTATCCGATGCCGTAGTGCGGGACGGCCTTTAGCGTGTCGTGCACGTCACCGAGCAGGTGTCTGGCGCTGGTGTGCTGGCGGTGGGCGCACGTCAATGTGATGGGGTAGATGGTGGTGAACCAGCCCACGGTGCGCCGGAGGTCGACGTCGGGTTTGAGAACCGATCGGCCCGGCCCGGCGAGGTCCACCGAGATGGTTGCCTCGCCGATGACGGTGGCGATCGTGCGGCTCAACGCGGCCAGCAGGATTTCCTCGAGCGGCACCCGAAGCCGGCGCCGCGCATCGTCGATCTCCGTGGTTTGGGCCACGGTCAGCGCCGAGGGTAATCGGGCTAGGTCGGTTACTCGCGGTGGGTCGGTGATGTCTTGGCGCACTACCTGCAGGGCGGGTGTGGTCGCGGTTCGCAGCCAAAAGTCGCGGCTTTCCAGCACTGCGGGATGGGTGGCCAGCGCAGCGCAGCTCTGGGACCACTCGGTCCACGATGTGCTGACCGGTTGCAGCGCAATCTCTTCGCCCGCCAACCGCTGCCCGAACGCGGTGAAGATGTCGGTGAGCAGGATGTCGCGCGACGCGTCGTCGCCGACGATCCCGTGCAGACTAATCGCGAGGTAGCACGGAGCGCCCGGCCGGCCATGGATATAGGTGGCGGCCAGCGGTGGGCTTGACAGGTCCTGCTGGCCGATCTGCTCGTTCAAAATGCCAAGCAGCGCTTCATGCTCCTGCGGACTTCCCGGCGAGACATCGTCAGTCGGCGCCCAATCGGAAAGGGCTAGCGTGGCCAGTTCGGTCAATTCTGCCGGCTCGCCGACAATCTGCTCCCAGATGCCTGCGCGTTCCACGATGCGCAGACGCAGTGCCTCGTGGTGGTTGACGACGGCGGTGAGCACCAAACGGATGTCCTCTACCTGCACGTCGGGCCGGAGCTGCAGGATGAGTGGCACACGCCACTGTCCGTGTTCTGCGACCCCATGCTCGAGGAAGTGGGAGATGTTCGGCGGTAGGGCAGGATGCGTCACGTGACCCAGTGACTGACGACCCAAACCGCCCGCCGCGTACCGGGCAGTCAATGCCTTGGCAAGTGCGGCAACGGTTTGGTTCTCGTAGAGATCCTGCGGTGTGAGGTCGAGTCCTTCGTTGGAGGCGGACATCGCGACGCTGATCGCGACCAACGAATCACCACCCAGCTCAAAGAAGTTGGCTTTACGGTCGACAGACGCGAGGCCCAGACACTGTCCCCAGATGCGCTGCAGCGTGGCTTCCATCGGCGACTGGCCGTTCTTGGCCGCCTGGGCGGCCCCAGCGGCTCCCCCTGAGGTGGCCGCGCCGTTGGTTGCGGCAGCCTCGCCCGCCCATCCGCTGGTGACGCGATGCTCTATCCAATGCCGTTGGCGCTCAAAGGGATAGCCGGGCAGCGTGACCAGTTGCCCGGACTGTCCACCACGAAGCGGCGCCCAGTCAACGTCGATACCAGCAGACCAGAGCTGGCCCAGCGCGAGCAAGAATGCATCCCGGTCGTCGCGGTTCTGGGCGTGATGACGCATCAGCCGCACCGCGCGATGCCCGCTGGAGAATCTGGGGTGCCGGGTGGTCGACGCGGACAACGTGCCGCCGGGACCGACCTCTACCAAGACGCGGTTCGGGTCGCCGAGCAACACATCGACTTCGTCGGAGAACCGGACCGTCGAGCGCACCTGGCGGGCCCATGTTGCCGGGTTGGTGGCCTCGCTGGGCGCCAGCCAGGTTCCAGTCACGTTGGACAGCAACGGAATCTGCGGCTCGCGCAGTGTCTGGCGGGACAGGAAGCCGGTGAATTCCGGGATCATCGAGTCCATCAGGCGCGAGTGGAAGGCATGCGACGTCCGGACCCGGCGCGCCACGATGCCCTTCTCGGTGAGGCGTTTGCTGAACTGACGGATGCTCTCCTCGGAGCCGGCTACCACGCAGCCGCCCGGCTCGTTGATCGCGGCAATATCGACCTCGCCGTTCAAGTACTCGGCCACTGCCTCGGGGCTCAGAGCCACCGCGACCATGACGCCGCGCGGCGCGGCGTGCATCAGGCGGGCGCGCATCGACACCACCTTGATGGCCGTCTCGATGTCGAAGACGCCGGCGATGGTGCCGGCGACGTACTCGCCAATGCTGTGTCCCGCCAGCGCCCCGGGCCGAACGCCGTAGGTTTCGATCAGCTTCGCCAACGCATACTCGACGGTGAAAAGCGCGGGCTGGGTGCGGTCGGTGCGCTCCAGGTTGCGGGCTGTGCCTTCGAAGATCTCGGCGCGAAGGTCGATGCCGAGTTCCTCGCCGAACCCGGCCGCGCACTGGTCGAAGTGCTCGGCGAACACCGGTTCGGCATCGTAGAGGCCACGGGCCATCCCGATGTGCTGCGCACCCTGGCCAGGGAACAGGAAGACGGTGCCGTCGGAATCCTTTGCACTCGAAGCGGATTCACCGATGAACACATTGTCGTGCTCGCCGGCCTCCAGCACCGCGATCGCGTCCTGCTGGTCTTTGACCACCGCGGCCATCCGGACGTTGTCCTTGCGGCGACGGGTGAGCGTGTAGGCGACGTCGACCAAATTGGCGTCACCCTCGGTCAATTCGGCGGCCAACGACTTGCGTGACTGCTCCAGCGCGTCGGTGCTTCGAGCCGACATCAGCAGCACCTGCGGGCCGGGTTGGGGCGTCGACACCGGGACCCTCGGCGCCTCTTCGAGCACCAGGTGCGCGTTGGTACCACCAACACCGAACGAACTGACGCCGGCGCGCAGCACACCGTCCCATTCCCACGGGCCGTACTCGCTGCGCACGCGGAACGGGCTTTGGTCGAGGTGCAATTCGGGATTTGGGCTGGTGTAGTGCAGCGTCGCCGGGATGGCCCGATGCTTGAGGCAGAGAATCGCCTTGATCAGGCTTGCGATCCCGGCCGCAGACTCCAAGTGGCCGATGTTGGACTTGACCGAACCCACGTAACACGGGCCGGGGCGAGGCTCATCGGAAACCGCGAATGCTTTTCGCAGGCCCTCGATTTCGATCGGGTCACCCAGCGGCGTGCCGGTTCCGTGCGTCTCGATGTAGCTCACTGTCGAGGCATCGACCTCCGCGATCGCCTGGGCTTCAGCGATGACATCGGCCTGACCGGCCGCGTTGGGGGCGGCGAAGGTCATCTTCGTCGCCCCGTCGTTGTTCAGCGCCGATCCGCGGATCACGGCGTGGATGCGGTCGCCGTCATCAACGGCGTCCTGCAGCGCCTTCAGCACCACCACACCGACTCCGCTGCCGAAGATCGTGCCATCTGAGCGGACGTCGAACGGCCGGCAGTGGCCGGTCGGCGACACCATCGAACCCGGGTCATACCAATACCCGACGCGGTGCGGGATCCGCAGCGACGCGCCACCGGCCAAAGCCATCTCACATTCGCCGTTCAATATGCTCTGGCAGGCCAGGTGCACCGCGACCAACGCCGACGAGCAGGCGGTCTGGACCGACAGCGCGGGGCCACGCAGGTTGAATTGATGCGCCGCCTTGGTCGCCAGATAATCCTTGTCGTTCTGCAACGACAGGTTGACCATCTCGAACGTCACGCCCTGGCCGATAATCGCGTTCGGATCGTGGTTGGACATGATGTTGTGCAGCAGGTACCCGCTGGTGGTGCTGGTCGCGTAGACGCCAACCGAACCATCGATCTGTGCGGGGTCGTAACCGGCGTCTTCCAGCGCGTGCCACGCAGTCTGCAGGAACAGCCGATGTTGCGGATCGGTCATGCGTGCGGCGTGTGGAGTGAAGTTGAAGAAATCGGCGTCGAATTCATCGATGCCGTCCAGTAATGCCGCGCGCCGCACATACGCGTGATTCGCCAGCGCCTTCTCGCTGATGCCCTCGGCCAGAAGATCGTCTTCCGATAGGTTGACGATCGATTCCTCGCCGCGGCGCAGATTGTCCCAGAATGCCGACAGCGTGTTGGCGCCAGGCAATCTGGCGGCCATGCCGACGACCGCAATCGCGTTGGGCGGCAGTTCGCTGTTGCTGGTCACACTGAATCTCCTACCTTTCGCCGCCCCGCGGCTCGTTGCCGCGCCGCGGCGCGCTGCTTGGCTCGATCACGAACCCCGTTGGCTCTCTCGGCCTTTTCCTCGATGTCAAAGCCCAGCTGACGGATGAGATCGGTGGTCAGCTCAGCCAGCGAGGCGCCCTGCAACAATAGGGCCACCGGCGGTTCCACACCGAAGTCACCGCGAACGGTGTTCCGGATCCGTACGGCGATCAGGGAATCCATCCCCAATTCGGTCAACGGTTGGTCGGGGTCGATCGTGCTGCCTTTCGGGTAGCCCATGATGGCCAGGACGCGTTTGGCGAGTCGCCCGATGACGACCCGGTTCACCTCGGCGGCGTCCAGCTGGCGCAACGCGTCGGGACCGGCCCAATCGTCGTCCTCGCTGTCGATGTCCAGTTCCTCGGCCAGCTTGGCGAAGTAGCCGAGTTGCTGGATCTCCGGGAACGCGGCCGCTGCCCGGTCCAGGCGCAGACGGGCCACCCCGATGTTGACGGGCTGGCTGGCCAGGATGGCCTCCAGCGCCTCGATGCCTTCGGCCGGCGAAATGGGGTCCAGCGCGCTGAACGTCAGCGTGCTGGCCACGCCGATGTCGGACCACTGGCCCCAGTTGATCGTGGTGGCAGGCAATCCCGACGCCCGTCGCCAGTCGACCAGGCCGTCGAGCCAGGCGCTGGCGGCGGCGTAGGCACCCTGCCCGGGTGCTCCCAGTAGTGACGACGTCGACGAGAAGCCGACCCACCAGTCGAGTTCTTTAGCGACGGTCGCGACGTGCAGCCGCAGCGCGCCAATGGCTTTCGGCGCCCACACCCGCTCCAAACTGTCCTCGCTGAGACCAGCGACGATCTGGTCGTCGAGCACGACGGCGCTGTGCATCAGGCCCCGCAACGTCAGGCCGCTCTCTTCGGCCGCGCTCACCAGCTTCTCGGCGACTCCGGGTGCGGCGATATCGCCGAGCACGACGGCGATTTGGGCACGCTGCTCGAGTTCCTCGACCAGCGCCTGCGCCTCGTCGGACGGCGTGGACCGGCCGTTGAGCACCACGCGTCCGGCGCCACTGTCGACCAGCCAGCGGGCCATGGCCAAGCCGAGCCCGCGCAGACCACCGGTGATGATGTAGGAGCCGTCCAGCCGGACTACCGTGTCGGTTTTGGCGGTGCCCAGCGTCGCGCGGGAAAGCCGCTTGGCGTAACGCTTTTCGCCACGCCAGGCGATCACATCGTCGCCGGTCAGCCCGAATTCGCCAGCCAGCGAGGAGACGGCGTCACCGGAGAGGTCCACCAGCGTGGTACGCAGGTCCGGGTGCTCGTAGGCCAGCACCCGGATCAGGCCCGTCAGTGCGCTGATCGACGGGTCGCCCGACTCACCGTCGTTGACTGCCAGTCCGTCGCGGGACACCACCCACAGCCGCGGCGGCTTGCCGTGCCAGCCGGTCAGGATCGTGCGAACCGCCGACGCGAGCCCCCACGTCAGGTCGCGACCGCGGCCCGCAGCGTCACCGGACTCGGAGCCGTCGAACGACTGCCGGCCCGCGAAGATGACCACGCCCACCGGCGGCAGTTCGGCGTCGCCGGCAGCTTGCGAGAAGGCTTCCAGGACCGCCGATTCCTGGGACAGGTCGGCGGTGACCACCCGTCGGGTCGGTGTGCCGAATGCGGCGGTGAATTCTTTGGCAACCGCCTCGGACTCGGCGCCGTCGGTCAGCACCAGCCAGCTGCCGTCTGGCGCCGTAGCCGCCGCGTCGAGCGGAGTCTCGATCCACTCGGTGTCGAAGATCTTCTGCTCCAACGGCATTGGCACTGTGCGGCGCTGCACGCGTTGCAGGTAGATACCGCTGATCTCGGCGGTAGGAGTACCCGACTCGTCGGTGATCAGGACGCGGCCCATGATGCCGGGCCCTTCTAAACCGTTGCCGTCGGGGTTGACCAGCTCGGCGCGGCACCGGGCACGTCGCCCGACCTCGCCGAACACCCGGATCTTCTCGAATGACACCGGCAAATAGGTCGCCTCGTCGGAGTTGGCCAACGACTCGCTCGACAGCGCGGCGGCCAGGCCCTGCAAAGCAGCGTCGAGCAGCACGGGGTGGATGCGGTATGCGCGATGCCCGGTCGCCTCGTCGGGCAGGACGATTTCGGTCTCCGACGTGCCGCCTGCCCGCCGCACAATGCGGGTCAGCGCGGCGAACGCCTGGCCGTGGTGCAGACCGGTGGCGCGCAGCGCGGAATACAGGTCCGCAGGCGAGAGCACCGTGCCTGGCTCCGACGAGGCGGGCGGCACAGTCGGTGGTTCCGACTGTGCCACTTCGACTTTCGCGACGGCGTGACGGATCCAGGCGCCGGTAGCCGAGCGCGAATGGATCTCGACGCGGATCTCGTCGCCGTCCTTCTCCCCGCGGGTCAGCTGCGTGGTGAGCTGGGTCGAGTCGCCCAGCGGCAGCATCTGCTCGACCTCGACGCCGACGGACACCGACTGCGCCGGCAAGCCGAGGGCCTCACTGGCTGCCGCCAGCGCGATCTCGCCGAAACCGGTGCCAGGCATGACCGCCTGGCCGTGCACCTTGTGGTCGAGCAGGTAAGGGACGAGTTCCGTCCCGACATCGGCGGTGAAGACGTGGTCGCGGCCCGACGGCAGCTCGACATGCGTGCCCAGCAGCGGGTGGGCGCTGGCCGCCTGCCGGGTCGCCGAGAATGGCGCGGCCCAGTAGCGGACATGCTGCCAGGGCGTCGGCGGCAGGTCGATGAGTTTCTTTGTGCCATTGGCAGTTTGCGCCGCGGCAACCGATGGCGGCCGAACCGTCGACAGTTGGGTGTGGAACGTCAGCGTCTCGGGGTTGTCGCGAGTCAAAGTTCCCACGACCTGGGTACCGCCGCGCGGCTTGGCCGACTCCAGCGTGCCGTTGATGGCGTGGCTGAGCAGCGGGTGGGGGCTGACTTCGATGAACGTGCAGTGAGCTTCGGCAGCTTTGGCGACGGCCTGGCTGAACCGCACCGGGTTGCGCAGATTGACCACCCAATAGTCGGCGTCAAACTGCGGCGCCGCGTCGCCGGCCTGACCGACCGTGCTGATCAACGGGATCTTCGGCGTCATCGGCTGCAGATCCGCGAGTGCATCTTTGAGGTCGGCCAGGATTGGGTCGACCGTCGGGTGGTGGGACGCCACGTCCACCTCGACGCGCCGCGCCAACCGGCCCTGCGCATCGACAACCGCGATTACGGCGTCGACCTGCTCGGGCGGCCCGGCGATCACCGTCTGCTGCGGCGCGGCATACACCGCCACGGTGACATCGGGATACTGCCCGACCAACTTCTCGGCCTCGGCAGCACCCAACTCCAGCAGCGCCATCGCGCCCTGACCCGACAACCTCGACATCAACTTCGACCGCGTCGCAATGACCTTCAGGCCATCAGCCGGACTCAGCCCCCCGGCCACCACCGCCGCAGTCACCTCACCCATCGAATGCCCGATCACCGCATCGGGCTCCACACCATAAGACCGCCACAACGCGGTCAACGCCAACTGCATACCCACCAACACCGGCTGAATACGCTCAATACCGACTACCGGCTCCCCCGCCAGCAACACATCACGAAGTGAAAAACCAACCTGGGCAACAAAATCCGGCTCCAACTCGGCCACCGCCGCAGCAAACGCCGGCTCATCGGCCAACAACTGCCCACCCATACCCGCCCACTGCGAACCCTGACCCGAATACACAAACACCGTGCCCTTGCCACGCGGTACCTCGTGCGGAGCAACAACTCCCGGTGCCGGCTGCCCGGCGGCCAGCGCCCGCAGTCCCGCGACGACCTCGGCGCGATCGCGCGCGGACACGGTGGCGATCTTGTTGTGGCGGCTGCGGTACAGGTTGACCGTGTGCGCGATGTCGGCCAGCGGCGCATCGGCGCCCTGACCTGACATCCAACCTGCCAGCGCCGCGGCCCATGCCGCGATCCGCTGCTCGGTCTTCCCGGAGATCGTCAGCGTCGTCACCGGTGACGTCGCGTCACCGTTCGAGACCGGTGCCGGATCCGGGCCTTGCTCGATCACGACGTGTGCATTCGTCCCGCCGATGCCGAACGACGAGATGGCGGCCCGGCGCGGGCCTTCCTCCGCCGGCCAGGGGCGGAGCTCGGTGGGGACGAACAGCCGGGTGGACTTGTGGTCGATCGCCGGATTCCATTGCGAGAAGTTGAGATTCGGCGGGATCTGCGATCGCTGCACCGACAGGGCGGCCTTGATGAAGCCGGCGATACCGGCCGCGGCCTCGAGGTGGCCGAAGTTGGACTTCACCGCACCCAGGGCGCAACGGCTCTCGCCGCGGCCGTACTGATCGGCCAGCGCTTCGAACTCGATCGGGTCACCCAGCCCGGTGCCGGTGCCGTGCGCCTCGATGAAGTTCACCGAGCCCGCCGTCACGTCAGCGCTGCGCAATGCACTCCTGATGACGTCCTGTTGTGCGATGGTGTTGGGCGCGGTCAGGCCGTTGGACCGGCCGTCCTGGTTGACCGCCGAACCTCGCACTACGGCCAGTACCCGGTCGCCGTCGCGCACGGCGTCGGTGAGCCGCTTGAGCACGACGACACCGCAACCTTCGCCGCGGACGAACCCATCGGCCCGGGAGTCGAAGGAATAACACCGGCCGTTCGGGGACAGCATTCCCCACTTGGACATGGCGATCTGAGTTTCCGGGCGCAGGATCAGGCTGGCGCCACCGGCCAGGGCCAGGTCGCTTTCCCGCAGCCGCAGGCTCTGGCAGGCCAGGTGGATCGTGACCAGCGACGACGAACACGCGGAATCGATCGCCACCGCGGGACCACGCAGCCCCAGCAGGTAAGCGATACGTCCGACGGCCACCGCGTGCGCGTTGCCGGTCGCGGAGTAGGCGTCGATGGCATCCGGGTTGGCCGCCGAAATCGTTTGGTATTCGCCGTAATACACGCCCATCAGCACGGCGGCCTTCACACCGGATAGATTCTCGGTCGCGATCCCGGCATGCTCGAGCGCTTCGTAGGCGACCTCGAGCATCAACCGCTGCTGGGGGTCCATCGCCTCGGCTTCGCGCGGCGAGATACCGAAGTAGTCGGCGTCGAAGCCGGAGACGTCGGACAGGAAGCCGCCCCACTTGGACGACATGCGGCCGGGCGCGAACTGATCCGCGTCGTAGAACTCGTCAGCGTTCCAGCGGTCCGCCGGTATCTCGCTGATCCCGTCGCCGCCACTGGCCAAAAAGTTCCAGTAGCCATCCGGGCCGTCGGCGCCGCCGGGGAACCGGCAGCCGATTCCCACGACCGCAACCGGTTCGGCGGCGGCGATTCGTGACGCTTTGTCGAACTGCTGTGTCAGCGCGTCCCGCTTGTCGCCGGGCATCGCCGCAACTCTGTCGTAAATCGTCCCCATCAGAAAATACCGCTCTCACTGCCCGCCGAAGCCGACTCCACGCTGTCAAACAATTCATCCAACACACTGCTCGCCGAATCGGGCGCTAGGTCCGCGCTATCTTCCTTCGGCGCGTCCGAGGGTGCAAGCAGGCCCGCGACGTACCCCGCCAACGATGAAATGGTCGGATGGTTGAACAACATATTCGCCGACAGGTCGATACCTACCAGCTTCTGGGTTTTTTTCAGAACTGTCATGGCCATCATCGAGTCCAGGCCCAGTTCGGGGAACGGTTGGTCGAGGTTGACGGCCGACGGCGACATCCGCAGTTCGCGGCCCAAGATGGCCTGCAGCCTCGTCTGGAGTTCGCTGAGCCGGTCCTCGGTCGACAACGTCGACCAGTCCGGCGCCGCGGCTGCCGACGCATCCGCCTCGTCACCGGCCGCTCGGTGATCGGCGCTCGTGCCGCCGACGGTGGCGTCGAATTCCGAGACGACCTTTTCGAAGTAGGCGAGGTCGCGGAACTCCGGGGTGGCCGCGACTGCGCGGTCTAGCCGTAGCCGTCCGACGCCCACCCGGTTGAGCGGGCCGCCGACGAGGGCCTCCAGCGCCTCGACGCCTTCGTCGGGTGTGATCGGGTCGAGCACGCTGTAGATCAGCGCGCGGCTCATGCCGACGTCCGACCACTGGCCCCAGTTGATCGCGGTGGCGGGCAGCCCGGATCCGCGCCGCCACGTCATCAGCGCATCGAGCCACGCATTCCCCGTCGCGTAGGCCAGTTGGCCCGGCAATCCCAGCAGTGTGGCCATCGAGGAGAAGCCGACCCACCAGTCCATCTGCCGGGTGGCCGTCGCGGCGTTCAGTCGCAGCGCGCCGGCGACCTTGGGCGCCCAGACCCGCTCCATACCTTCCCGGGTAAGCGCGGTCACCAGGCCATCGCCGGTCACGCCGGCGCCGTGCACGAGTCCCCGCAGCGGCCGTCCCGTCGCTTCGGCCGCAGCCACCAGCCGCTCGGCCACACCCGAGGTAGCGATATCGCCGGCCACGAAGACGATCTCGGTGCCGTCGCCCAGGGCGTCGAGGTTGTTGCGCTGCGCATCAGACGGTTCGCTGCGGCCGTTGAGCACGATCCGGCCCGCGCCGCGCTCCACCAGCCAGCGCGTGACGACGGTGCCCAGGCCGCCCAGGCCGCCGGTGATGATGTAGGAGCCGTCGGCGCGGACCAGCGCTTCGTGCTGGCCGCCGTCCGGCGTGGCGCGCACCATCCGCTCGACGTAGCGACCGTCCTCGCGCACCGCGACCACATCGTCGCCGGTCGCGGCCGCCAGTTCACTCGTCAACGTGGCGACGGGGTCGCCGGCGCCACCGAGATCGAGCAGGGTGGCACCGAGATCTGGCTCACCGGCCAGCACGCGGGCGGCTTCGCCCGGGAACCGCCAGTTGCGGATGAGGCCTTTGAGCGCGCCGATCGCCGGGTCGCCGGGCTCGTTGTCGTGCACCGACAGCCCGTCGCGGGTGACCAGCCACAGCCGCGGCGACTTGCCCTGCCAGCCGTCGACGGCAGCGTGGGCCGCAGCGGAGATCTCCACGATCAGGTCTTGGGCGCGGCGCAGCGCGCCATCTGCGTCGGCGTCGTCGAACGGGCGCTTCGCCAGCAGTACGACGATGCCCGCCGGCGGCAAGTTCGGATCGTCGGCGGTCTCGGCGAAGGCCTCCGTCACCGCGGACTCGTCCGCGAGCGTCGTGCTGATCATTCGCCGAGTCGGCGACGTGAGCCGCGTCGTGACTTCCGCGGCGAGTTCGGTTGTCTCGGAATCGGATTCGGCCAACACCACCCAGGTGCCGTCGGCCACCGCGTCGCCCTGCGGCGCCGCGCTCTGCACCCAGGCGGCGTCGAAGATCTTCTGCTCCAACGACAGCGGCACACTGGCCAGATCGACGGACTTCAACTCGATGCCGGTCAGCTCCGCGATCGTGCTCCCGGCGTCGTCGGTGAGAACGATGCGGCCCCGGTGGCCGTCCGGCCCCTGCGCGACCAACTCGGTGTGGCTGCGGGCACGGCCGCGGATCGCGCCGAACACCCGGATGCTCTCCACCGATACCGCTTGATAAGACGTGTCGTCCGACTCCGCGGGGATGGCGGCGGCCAGTTGCCGCAAGGCCGCATCGAGCAGCACCGGATGGATGCGGTACTCGGGGTGATCGGCGACCCCGTCGGGCAGCGAGATCTCGGCGCCTTCGCCCTGGGGCCGGCCGGGTCGCGCGTCGGTCACGTCGATGTCGGCCACCGCATAGCGGGACCAGCTGCCGCCGGCCGAGCGGGCTTGAATCTCAACGCGATTCACGTCGGTGCTCTGCGAGAGTTGCGTCGTGACACGGGTCTGCGCGTCCAGGATCAGCGGCCGCTCGATCTCGAGCGCACTGACCTGGACGGAAGCACCGAGTGCCTGGCTGGCGGCGGCCAGCGCCATCTCGACGAAGCCGGCCGCCGAGACGATGGCCTGGCCCTGGATCGTGTGATCGGCCAGCCATGGCAGCGTCTCGACGCCGATGTCGGTCTGCCACACATGCTCATGTCCGGACGGCATTTCGACGTGCGCACCCAGTAGCGGGTGGACATTGGTCAGCCGTTGCCCGGCGGGCTTCTCGAGCCAGTAGCTGGAATGCAGCCAGGGCGACGCAGGTATGTCGACGCGCCGCCGTCCGCCAGTGTCCTGGGCCGTCACACCGAGCGTGGCGAGTTGCTCGTGGACAGAGAGTGTTTCGTCGTCGCCGCGCTTCATCGCCGCAGTGACGTTGAAGCTGCCGCGCGCTGACACCGAGGCCAGCGTCTCGCCAATGCCATGGGTTAGCAGTGGGTGCGGGCTGACTTCGACGAACGTGGTGTGGTTTTCCGCTGCCTTCGCGACCGAGTGGCTGAACCGCACCGGGTTACGCAGGTTCACCACCCAGTACTCGGCACCAAAACTTGGCACTTCGGCGTCGCCGACCTGACCGACCGTGCTGATCAACGGAATCCGCGGCGTGGTCGGCTTCAGATCGGACAGCGCATCCTTGAGCTCGGCCAGGATCGGATCGACCGTCGGATGGTGCGACGCCACATCCACCTCGACGCGACGGGCGAGCAGGCCTAGCGCGTCGACCGCGGCGATGGCCGCATCGACCTGCTCAGGCGGGCCGGCGATCACCGTCTGCTGCGGCGCGGCATACACCGCCACCGTGACGTCGGGGTACTGCCCAACCAGCTTCTCGGCTTCTTCGGCACCGAGCTCCACCAGCGCCATCGCACCCTGACCCGACAACCGCGACATCAACTTCGACCGCGTGGCAATGACTTTCAGGCCATCGGCCGGGCTCAACGCCCCGGCGACCACCGCCGCGGTCACCTCACCCATCGAATGCCCGATCACCGCGTCGGGTTCTACCCCGTACGAGCGCCACAGGGCGGTCAATGCCAACTGCATGCCCACCAACACCGGCTGGATACGCTCGATACCGATGACCGGCTCACCGGCCAGCAACACGTCACGAAGCGAAAAACCTACCTGAGCAACGAAATCCGGCTCCAACTCGGCCACCGCCGCAGCAAATGCCGGCTCATCGGCCAACAACTGCCGACCCATGCCGGCCCACTGCGAACCCTGACCCGAATACAAGAACACCGTGCCCGAGCCGTGCGGCTTTTCGCTCGGCTCTACGACGCCGGTCGCGGGTTCACCGGCGGCCAGCGCCCGCAGCCCGGCTACCGCCTCGGCGCGGTCACGCGCCGACACCGTGCCAAAGCTGCGGTACCGACCACGGTGGTTGTTGACAGTGTGGGCGACATCGGCCAACGCCACGTCGGCACCCGCACCGTCCATCCAGTCGGCCAGCATCGCGGCGATCGGCGCGATGCGCGCGGTGGTTTTACCGGAGACCACCAGCGTGCTGATCACCGGTTCTGGTTGTGCGGCAACCGGTTCCGGAATGGGAGCCTGCTCGACCACCACGTGCGCGTTGGTACCACTGACTCCGAACGACGACACCCCGGCCCGGCGCGGACGATTCACGTCGGGCCACGGCATGCCGTCGGCGGCGATGGTGAACCGGGATGCTCCGGGCCCCGCGTTCGGGGTGAGCGCGCTGAAGTGCAGATGCGGCGGAATGTAGCCGTGGTTCATGCTGAGCACGGTCTTGATGAAGCCGGCGATGCCGGCGGAGCTCTCCAGATGGCCCAGGTTGGTCTTGACCGATCCCAGTACCAGCGGCGCCGATTCTTCGCGATCGCCGAAAACCTGGCTCAGCGCGTCGAGTTCGATCGGGTCACCCAGCGCGGTGCCGGTGCCGTGCGCCTCGATGTAGTCGATCTCCGACGGCTGCAACCGCGCCGAGGCCAGCGCGGCGCGCAGGACTGCCTGCTGGGCCGGCCCACTGGGCACGGTCTGCCCACTGCTCGGACCGTCCTGGTTCACCGCAGAACCCCGGACCAGGGCCAGCACCGTATCCCCTTCGCGCACTGCATCACTGAGGCGCTTGAGCACCACCACGCCGCAACCCTCGCTGCGCACATAGCCATTGGCGGCGGCGTCGAAGGTCTTGCACTGGCCGTCGGGCGCCAGCATTCCCCACCGCGAGCAGGCGATGCTGTTGTGCGGAGTCAAGATCAGGTTGGTACCGGCGGCCAGCACCTGATCGGTTTCCCGGCGGCGCAGGCTCTGGCAGGCCAGGTGGATCGCGACCAGCGACGACGAGCACGCCGTGTCGACGACCATGGCCGGGCCGTGCGCGCCGAGGAAATACGATAGCCGTCCCGCGGCGAAGTTCGACGCATTGCCGAACGGAACGTATGGGTCGAGTTCTTCGGGCGGCCCCTGCGCCGCGATCCACGAATAGTCATTGGTGGTCAGACCGACGTAGATCCCGGTCTGGCTGTTGCGAATCGCCCTGGGCGTGACACCGGCGTTTTCCAGTGCTTCCCAGGAGACTTCGAGGAGCAGTCGCTGCTGGGGGTCCATCGCGACCGCTTCCCGCGGCGAGATCCCGAAGAACTCGGCATCGAATTCATCGGGTCGCCACGAAGTGAGGAAGCCGCCCTCCCGGTTGCAGATCGTGCCCGGCCGCGTGTGGTCTTCGGAGAAATAGGCGTCGGCGTCCCAGCGGTCCTCGGGCACCCGGATGACGCCGCTGACCCCGTCATGCAGCAGCTGCCAGTAGTCGTCCCGGGTGCTCACGCCACCGGGGAGCCGGCAGGCCATACCGACCACGGCGATCGGTTCGACGTCGGCCTTTTCGGCGATCTCCAGCCGAGCCGTCAGGTCATCGATCTTGCGTAGCGCCTCGGTGATGATCGCCCGACGATCTGGCGGTGCAGTCATCCCGCTCAACCCAGCCTTTCGGAGAGCTCTTTGAGGAGTTCGTCATCGCTGAAGTCCTCGTAGTCGTCGGCACTTTCGTCCTCGGCGGCTTCGGCCACCTCCGGAAGAATGGTGGCCAGGTAATCCGACAACGCCTCGACGGTCGGATAGTCGAACACCACCGAGGCAGGAAGCCTCTCACCGAGGCTGTCCGACAGGGCACGCTGGAGGGTCACGCTCATCAGCGAGTCCATGCCGGACTGGAAGAAGCCCGCTGTCGGGTCGAGCAGCTGCGACGACGCCAACCCCATCGCGGCGACAACCTGCGCGGTGACGTGATCGACCAGAATGCCACGGCGGCGCGTTGGCTCGGCGTCGCGCAACGCATCCCGTAACTCGGTGCTGCGCGCCGCCGAACCGTTGTCACTGCCACCAGTGCTCAACAAGTCGTCCACGATGCGCAGGGCCGCCCTGGTGCGGTACGCCGTGGCAAGCAAGGGCCAGTCGGCGGCCACGACAGTCGGTCGCGCCTGGGCGCCGGGTCCGGTGAGCAACGGCAGTGCCTGGATGGCGACCTCGTCGGCCATCGGCTCCAGACCCGAAGCCAGGGTGACCTGACGCTCCTCGTCGGATTGAGTGTCGGACAATGACTTCCAGAGTCCCCAGTTGATCGCGGTAGCTGGAAGGCCAGCGGCCCGCCGGGCCAGCGCGAAGGCGTCCAGGAACGTGGTCGTCGCCGCGTAGTGCGCCAGCCACCGCGATCCGGTCAGTCCGGAGATCGACGAGAACAGCACAAACTGCTCAACCGAGTGACGCAGCGACAGTCGGTGCAGCAGCGACACCACGTCCAGCTTAGGCCGGAACATCGCGGTGACGTCGTCACTTGTCATCTCCAGCAAGGTGATCGGACCACCGCCGAACGCCGCCACGTAGATGCCGGCCAGCGATGAAAGGTCAGCGCCGAAGCGGTCGAACAGCGCGCTCATCGCGGATTCGTCGGCCGCATCGGCGGCCGCGGTCACCAGAGTGGTGCCGGCAGACGCCAGGCGGGCGGCCAGATCGTCGAGACGCGAACCGGGGTTGCGCGACACCGCGACGACGGTGCCCGCGCCCGAGTCCGACAGCTGCTGGATCAGGTGCGGCCCGATGTTGCCCGTCGCGCCGATCACCAGATAGCTGCTGTCCTTGGACAATTCGGCAGGCGCGGTCGACGGCGGGTATCCCTTCTGCAGTCGCGGAACGCGGCGCAGGCCAGCCCGGTAGACGACCTGGTCTTCCTCGTCGGCCGCCTTCGCCTCGTCGACCACGTAGCCGGCGGCCAAACCGTCGGGCACCGACTCGTCGATATCGATGACGCGGCCCCAGAATTCGGGATGCTCCAACGCCAGCGTGCGGCCCAGGCCCCACAGCACCGCGTGGGCGGGGTTGACCCGGTCGCCTTCGGTGATCGGCTGGGCATTGCGGGTCAGCAGATACAGCCGGGGCGCCACGCCCATGTCGGCGATGGCCGCGGTCAGTCGGCGTGCGGCATTGAAGAACTCGTATCCCGCTTCGGCATCGAACTGGCCGCCGGCCAGCTGCGGGGCGTACAGCACATGGGTCACTCCGGCGAGCGCGTCGGTGATCGCCGTCGGGTCGGCGCCGTCGGCCAGCAGCGACGTCGGCTCCTCGGCCGCGGCGAATTCGTCGCCGAGAACGCGACCGATCTCGGGCCCCAGCCCGGAGTCGGTGATCACCAGCCACGAGCTGTCGGCGACATCCTTCGCCCCGGACAGGCCGCGGGCCGGCCAGGCCAGCTGGCAGTACCACTGCGGCGGGATCGGCCCGTCCACCGATGCTTCCAGATCGCCAACGGCGGCAACGTGTCTGCCCGGCGAAATCGATCGGGGATTGACCCAATGGTGGCCGTGGTGCCAGGGCGTGGTCGGCAGCACCGGATGCGGCTCGACCGGGTGCGGGGTCTGCGGCGGCTGGCTGGTGTGGACGGTGTTGAGGTTGGTGTGGAAGCAGACCGTGTCGTCGCCGTCGCGCCACAGCGTTCCCACGCTGTGGTGATGGCTGGCGGCATCCAGCGTGTCGCCGACGGCGTGGGTCAGAATCGGGTGCGTGCTGATCTCGATGAAGGTCCCGTGCTCCTCCGCGGCAGCGGCGACGGCCTGGCTGAGCAACGCCGGCTGACGCACATTGGCCACCCAGTAGTCGGCATTCAGCATCGGCGATGCGACACCCTCCATGACCGTCGAATAGAACGGGATGGCCGGGATCTCGGGAGTCAAATCCTCTAGGGCCGAATGTAATTCGCCCAGGATCGGGTCCATGAAGGCCGTGTGGGACGCAACCTCCATGTTGACCCGACGGGCGAAACGGTTTTGCGCGTTCACCGCGGCAATCACCGCGTCGACCGCGGCCACCGGGCCGGCGACCACCGTCTCGCGCGGTGAAATATAGCCCGCCGCACTGACTTCGGGGTAGCCGGCGAGCAGCGTCTCAGTTGCCTCGGGGTCGAGTTTGAGCAACGCGACCGCGCCCTGGCCGGCGAGCTGTGACATCAACCGCGAGCGGATGGCGATCACCCGGAGACCGTCGACGACGCTCAGCGCCCCGGCGACCACCGCCGCGGTGACCTCGCCCATCGAATGGCCGATCACCGCATCCGGGTGCACCCCGTAGTAGCGCCACAACTCGGTCAGTGCGAGCTGCAATCCCATCAGCACCGGCTGGACCTGCGCGTCGCCCCTGATCGCATCGCCGTTAGCGATGATCTGCTGCAGCGAAAACCCAAATTGCTCAACGAAAATCGGGTCCAACTCGGCAATCGCCTCGGCGAACACCGGCTCGTCGGCGAGTAGCTGCTGACCCATGCCCGCCCAATGCGAACCCTGCCCCGAGTACAAGAATACGGTGCCGGGACTGCACGGCCCGTGGTGCGCGCCGACGACACCTTCGGCAGTGCGGCCGTCGGCCAGTGCCTGCAAATGCTCCACGGCCTGAGCCCGGCCGCGGGCGCAGACGGTGGCGAACTGAGCGTGACGCTCACGGTGATAGTTCAGCGTGTGGGCCACATCGGGCAGCCGTACCTCGGCGCCCGCACCCTGCAGCCAGGCCGCGAGCGAACCCGCCTGCGACGCAATCCGCTCCGGCGATTTGCCGGACAACACCAGCGTGGTCACCGCCGGGTCGGCCTCGCGGATGACCGGCACGGCGACGGGCGCCTGCTCGATCACCGCATGCGCGTTGGTGCCGCCGAACCCGAAGGACGAAACGCCCGCCCGTCGCGGATGCTCTTTCTGCGGCCATTCCTGTTGCTCGGCAACCACTTTGAGGCGCAGCTGGTCAAAGGAAATGTGCGCGTTGGGAGCGTTGTAGTGCAGATTCCTGGGGATGGAGGCCCGATGCACTGCGAGCACCGTTTTGATCAGGCCCGCCACGCCGGCCGCGGCTTCGAGATGTCCGAGGTTCGATTTGACCGTACCGATCAGCAGCGGCGCGTCTTCGGCGCGACCACGCCCCAAGACGGTGCCGAGCGCCCGCGCCTCGATCGGGTCGCCCAGCGGCGTGCCGGTCCCATGGGCCTCGACATAGTCGACCTCCTGCGGCGACACACCCGCATTGGCGTACGCCGAGCGCAGCACCGCCATCTGAGCGGCTGGGTTGGGCGCCAGCAGGCCGTTGGACCTGCCGTCCTGGTTCACCGCCGAACCCCGCACCACCGCCAGCAGTCGATCGCCGTCGCGCATCGCGTCACTCAGTCGCTTCAGCACCACGACTCCGCAGCCCTCGCCGCGGATGAACCCGTCGGCGTCCGCGTCGAACGCATGGCAGGCACCGGTCGGCGACAACGCGCCGGTCTGGTCGAAGGCACGGACCACCGAGGGCGCCAGCATCAGGTTCACGCCCGCCGCCAGGGCCACGTCGGAGTCCCCGATGCGCAGGCTCTGGCAG
This sequence comes from uncultured Actinomycetota bacterium, assembly GCA_963733755.1. Taxonomy (GTDB): domain Bacteria; phylum Actinomycetota; class Actinomycetes; order Mycobacteriales; family Mycobacteriaceae; genus Mycobacterium. The sequence goes on along the minus strand of CAVTEZ010000028.1, from coordinate 51,365 downwards.
GCCAGATGCAGCGCCACGATCGACGAGGAGCACGCGGTGTCGACCGTGACCGAGGGCCCGCGGAAGTCCAGGAAGTACGACAACCGGTTGGCGATGATGCTCAGCGCGCTACCGGCGTTGGTCCACGCGTCGACATTGATCAGGTCCATACCCGCTACGTATCCGTAGTCGGTGTAGCACGCACCGGCGAAGACGCCGGTCTGCGAGCGGCGCAGCGAGCTCGGTGGAATTCCCGCGTGTTCCAGTGCCTCCCAGGCGACTTCGAGCAGCATGCGCTGCTGCGGATCCATCTTCGCGGCTTCGCGGGTCGAGATGTCGAAGAATTCGGCGTCGAAGGCCTCGATGTCGTTCAGGTATCCGCCGAAGCGGGTGGTGTGGGCGAGCGCCGCCGCGACCTCCGGCGTTCCGTCGTCAAATGGCGCCCAGCGTTCCGGTGGGACCTCGGAGACCGCGTCCTTGCCGTCGCACAAGAATTGCCAGAACTCCTCCGGGCCGGAGATGCCGCCGGGGAATCGGCAACCAAGACCGATCACCGCGATCGGCTCGTCGAGATGGGCTCGTTGGGCCGCGCCGTCGGCCTCATGAGCGAAGGATTCGGTGCCGGTCAGGAACCGTGCCAGGTCGCTGATCGTCGGGTGCTGCCAGAACTCGACCGGTGACACTTTGCGGCCGAGCAGCTCAGTTAGCTCGCCGGAGAGCACAACCGCGTCGCGCGAGCCCAGACCGAGGTCGCTCATCGGGGCGTCGAAGTCGATGTCATAGAGACTGCACCCGACATTCGTGACAAGGTAATCAGCGAGCCAGTGCCGTAGTGCGTCCTCGTCGTACGGCGACGTCATCAAATGCCCCTCTCACTGCCGGCCGGAGCCGACTCCACGCTGTCGAACAGCTCGCTCAGCACGCTGCCGTCCGAATCCCCCAGCACGTCGAAATCGCCATCCGATTCCGTCTGCGGCAAAACCTTTTTCGCCAGATGCTCTGCGAGTGCCACGATAGTCGGGTAGTTGAACAGCATCGTCGCGGACAGCTCGATCCCGACGAAGTGCTCGGTGTCCCGACGGACCGACATCGCCATCACCGAATTCATGCCCAGCTCAGCGAACGGACGGTCAAGATCGAGCTCAGCCTCGGGCATGCGAAGTTCGCGCGCAAGGATGGCCCGCAGCCCGGCCTGCAGCTCAAGAACCACGTCCTCGGCGGGCATCTCCGCCCAGGACGGTGACGTGGCCTTGGGTTCGGCGGCGGCGGACGCGTCCGTCGACGGCAGCGGCGCTATCACGGCCTGCGCGACGTCGTAGCGCGCGAGGTGGTCCCAAGCTGCGAAGGCTTCTTCCGCACTGATCGGCCGTGACCCGAGCCGCTCGAGTTCTTGCAACGCGATCTGTGCTTCGGCGCCGAAGCCGAGCCCGCGCCAGGCCACCCAGTCCTGGCTGATGGTGCGGCAGCCCTGCCGGTGGCGCAGCTGGGCCAGGCCGTCGAGGTAGGCGTTGGCCGCTGCGTAGGCACCCTGCCCCGGGACACCGAACACGGCGCCGGCCGCGGCGGTCAGGAACAGGAAGTCGAGGCTGCCGGGCGGGAATGCCTGATGCAACACCTGCGCGCCGGCGATCTTCGGCCACACGGTGCGCCGCACACGGTCTTCGGAGAGCTCGGTGAACAGATGGGCGTCGGTGATACCGGCGCCGTGGACGACGCCGCGAATCGGCACGGCGCCTTCGGCGTCGCGTTTGGCCAGCAACGCCTGCATCGAGACGGGCGAACCGACGTCCAGCGCCACGGCTTCGACGGCGACGCCGCGCATCTCCAGCCCCCGGATGGCGTCGATCTTCTGCTTGGTGTCGACGTCGTTGGCGTCGCGGTCCCAGTCGCGCCGGGGTGGCAACGCGGTACGGCCGGCCAGGATCACCCGGCGGGCGCCGTGGTCGGCGAGCCAGCCGGCCGTCAGCAGACCGAGCGCACCGAGACCGCCGGTGATCAGGTAGGCCGCATCCGGGCGGCACCGCAGCGGCTCGCGGACCGGCTCGCCGGACACCGGCGTGAGGCCGGGTGCCAGGAACTCGCCGTCGCGCAGCGCCAGGATCGACTTCGCCGGGGTCGGCAGCATCGGAGCGAGCGTCGGCACCAGAGAATCGATCGAGGCGTCCTCCGGCAGGTCGACCAGACCGCCCCACAACTGCGGCTGCTCGGCCCGGATGACGCCGGCGGTCCCCCACATCGGGCTCTGCGCGACCGCGGCGTCCGAACTACCTTCGCGCACACCGCGGGTGATGATCCACAGCGTGGCCGGGTGACTCTCGTCCCGCTCGGCCAGTCCGCGGACCAGATCGACCAGCTCCATCGACATCCGCACGGCGCCGTCGACATCGCTTTCACCGGACCGGGATCCCGCGACATAGAGGACGCATCGCGCCTCGGCGGCAGCGGCTGACGTGTAACCGTTCTGAGTCAGGCCGCCGCGCAGACCGTCGGCAATGTCGTTGTCGCCCAACACCGCAAGGGTGCTCGGGTCACCGATGGTGTGGTCACCGTCGTCGGGGGTGAACGGCTGCCAGTCGATGGCGTGCACCATCGAGGCAGGGTCGTCGTTGCGGCCGGCGGCCGCGCTCGAGTCGACCGCGGCGTAGCGCAGTCCGCGCACGTCGATGCAGGTGCTGCCGTCCGGCGCGGTCGCGGTGATGTCGACGACGAGTTCTTCGTCGTTGCCGCCGCGACGGCGCACCTCGACGCGACCGCTCGGCTCGGCGAGTTCGGACGCGAACCGGACACTGGTGACCGCGGCCGGAACCATCAGCCGCGGGTTGTCGCTGTCCAGCAGCCGGGCAAGGTGAATAGCGGCGTCCAGCAACGCAATCGCCGAGGCTTGCGTCAGTTCGATGTCTGCGCTCAGTTCGCCGGCCTTCGAGTGGCACGAGCCGATGGACCAGCCGAACGGACGTCCTTCGCTGCCCCAGGTCTGCCACAGCGAGGTCACCGACTCGTCGGCGAACTCGGCGTCGGTGGCGCCCGTTGCGGCAACTGCCTCCGATGGGCCGACGGCTCGGGCAGCCGCCTCCCGGTTGATGTGCGCGCTGGCGTGCCGGATCCAATGCTGAGCGGGGCCTTCGGAATCCGCACCCGCGGCGCTCGACGACACCGTGACGGATGCGCCGTCGGCGACCACCTGAATGACACGCGGCTCGCCGACGACGATCGGGTACTCGAACCGGATGTCGGACAGCGCCGGTGCGGCGTACTCGCCAGCAGCTGCCGAAAGCGTCTGCAGCAGAACCGATATCGGGATAATCTCGACACCGTTGTTGTGGTGCGATCCCGGGTAGGGCTTGGTCGTGGAGGACAGACGCGCCTGCCACAGATGCGTCGGCGGCGTCGCGGCGACGACAATGTGCCGACCGAGCAGAGTGCCGGCTTTGGGCGCGGATTCGGCTGCCTCAACCTGTTTTTCGGCGATCATCCAGTGACGAGTGTGGTGCCACGGCGTGCTCGGTAACACCGGGTGCGGCTCGGGCGGATGCGGCATCTCCGACGGCTGGGCGACGAATGTGCTGTTCAGGTTGGTCCGGAAGCTGACCGTGTCATCGCCGTCACGCGACAGCGTGCCGATGCTGTGGTGTGGGGTGGTGTGGAGGGTGTCGGTGACGGCGTGGGTGAGGAGGGGGTGTGGGCTGATTTCGATGAAGGTGCCGTAGTGCTCGGCGGCTGCGGCGATGGTGTGGGTGAAGCGGACCGGCTGGCGGACGTTGTCGATCCAGTAGTCGGTCTTCAGGGTGGGCGTGGTGGTGGGGTCGGTGACAGTGGACAGGAACGGGATCGTGGGTGTGGTGGGTGTCAGATTGGCCAGTGCCGAGCGCAGCTCAGGCAGGATTGGATCCATCAGCGCGGTATGCGAGGCGACTTCCATGTTCACCCGCCGGGCGAAACGCTCCTGAGCGCTGACCGCAGCGATCACCGCATCGATCTGGGCCACCGACCCAGCGACCACACTTTGGCGCGGGGACAGATAGCCGGCCACACTGACCTCGGAGTAGTCCGCGATCAGCTGCTGAGCCGCCTCGGCGTCCAACTCCAGCAGCGCCACCGCCCCCTGACCGGCCAGCGTCGACATCAACCGCGACCGGGTCGCGATCACCCGCAGCCCGTCGACCACGCTCAGCGCCCCGGCCACCACCGCCGCGGTCACCTCGCCCATCGAATGCCCTACCACCGCATCCGGGACCACCCCATAGGAGCGCCACAACGCCGTCAACGCTAACTGCAGCCCCATGATCACCGGCTGCACCCGCGCATCCCCGGACACCGACTCGCCCTCCGCGAGCACCTGGCGCAGCGAAAACCCCACCTGCTCGACAAACGCCGGTTCCAGCTCCTGCACCGCCGCAGCGAACGCTGGCTCATCGGCCAACAACTGCCGGGCCATCCCCGGCCACTGCGAACCCTGACCCGAATACACAAACACCCGGCCCGCCTTGGCCATCACCGGCCCGGCCGCCACCACACCGGCCGCCGACTCTCCCGCCGCCAACGCCTGCAACCCGGCCACCGCCTGGGCACGATCACGCGCACACACGGTGGCCACGTTCTTATACCGGGTGCGGTGATGATTCAGCGTGTGCGCGACATCAACCAACGGCACATCGGCGCCCTCACCGATCATCCACTCGGCCAACACCGCCGCCATCGGCGCGATCCGCTGCGGGGTCTTCCCCGACATCACCAACGTCGTGATCACCGGCTCCGGCTGCCCCACAACAGCGTCAGCGACCGGGGCCTGTTCCACCACAACGTGAGCATTGGTGCCGCTGACCCCAAACGACGACACCCCCGCCCGACGAGGCCGATCCACCGACGGCCACGACATCCCCTGCGCAGCAATCGTGAACCGCGACGCACCCTCCACAGCATTGGACGTCAACGTGGTGAAATTCAGATGCGGCGGAACATGACCATGCTGCACACTGAGCACTGCCTTGATGAAACCCGCCACACCTGAGGCCGACTCCAAATGACCCAGGTTGGTCTTGACCGACCCCACCACCAACGGCGCCGAACCCTGACGGTCACCGAAAACCTGACTCAACGCCCCCAACTCGATCGGATCACCCAACGCCGTACCCGTACCGTGCGCCTCGATGTAATCGATATCGCCGGGCTCCAACCGCGCCGCCGCTAACGCCGCACGCAACACCGCCTGCTGTGCCGGCCCACTGGGCACCGTCTGCCCACTACTGGGACCATCCTGATTGACCGCCGAACCACGCACCACCGCCAAGACCGAATCACCATCGCGCACAGCATCACTCAACCGCTTGAGCACCACCACGCCACAACCCTCACTGCGCACATAGCCGTTCGCATCGGCATCGAAGGTTTTGCAGCGCCCGTCGGGAGCCAACATCCCCCACCGCGAGGTGGCGACGCTGTTTTGCGGGGTCAGCATCAGGTTGACACCGGCGGCCAACGCCTGGTCGCTTTCCCGTCGGCGCAGGCTCTGACACGCCAAATGGATCGCCACCAGCGACGACGAACACGCGGTGTCGATGACCACCGCCGGGCCGTGCACGCCCAGGAAATACGCCAACCGCCCGGCGGCGAAGTTCGCCGCATTCCCGAACGGAACGAGGGGGTCGAGATCTTGCGGCAGCAACTTTGCAGCGATTAAAGAATAGTCATAGGTGGTCGAGCCGACGAAGACCGAGGTTTGTGTGTTGCGGATCGCCGAGGCGGTGATGCCGGCATTTTCCAGTGCCTCCCAGGCGACTTCGAGCAGCAGGCGCTGCTGGGGATCCATCGCGGCTGCCTCGCGCGGGGAGATTCCGAAGAACTCGGCATCGAATTCATCGGGTCGCCAAGACGTGAGGAAACCCCCCTCTCGACTGCAGATTGTCCCCGGCACGGTGTGGTCGTCCGAGTAGAAGGCGTCGGCGTCCCAACGCTCCGAAGGGACCTGCACGATGCCACTTGCCCCGTCTTGCAGCAACCGCCAGTACCGGGCGGGATCGTCCACCTCACCAGGAAACCGGCAGCCCATCCCCACGACGGCGATCGGTTCAGTATCACCCTGTTCAGCAAGCGCCAACCGCGCCGACAAATCATCAATCTTGCGCAAAGCCTCGGTGATGATAGCCCGACGGTCCGGCGGTGCAGCAGTCATCGCGCTCCCCCCGGTCTGTCGGAAAGTTGTTGCAGTACCACACCGTGTACGAGAAATGCGGCCTCGCGCACCGATGTCATCCGGGCGTATCCAGTCGGTTCGCGTCGTCGCGCCCACAACGTTCATCACAGCCGAAGTGATTGATGGTACCGCCACTCGGCTGTTGCCGAACGCAACCCCCCTGCACAGCGGGTATCGAAAATTCGTTTGATGACAATGGCTTTACTCCCGCTGCGGTGTAAAGCCGTCTGGATCCCGCCATGCGGACCTGTCGGCATTGCCGACAGGCGTCACGCAGTGGAATCCAAACGGCTGAAGTCGTGCTGCTGGTAGAGCTCAACACACGAGGAACGGCGGATCTTCCCGCTGGTGGTGATCGGAATCGAGCCGGGCGGAACCAGCACCAGATCGGCCACCCGCAGCCCGTGCGACTTTGAAATGGCAGACGTCACTTGTGCTCTCACGGTACGAAGCCGTTCCTGCATCTCCTCGGAGTTGCCCCGGTCCTTCATTTCCGCGATCACGATCAGCCGCTCGGTGCGACCATCCTCGATGGAAATCGCCGCGACACGGCCGCCGCTGATCTCCTGAGTGGTCGCCTCGATGTCATCGGGGTAATGGTTACGCCCGTCGACGATCAGCAAGTCTTTGATGCGGCCGATGACGAACAGCTCGCCGTCGTAGATGGTGCCCAGGTCGCCGGTGCGCAGCCATGGGCCCAGCGGGGTGCCGCTCGAGGGGTCGACGAGCTGACCTCCGAAGGTCTTCTGCGTCTGTTGCGGCTTGCGCCAGTAGCCGGCGGCGATGTTATCGCCATGCAGCCAGATCTCGCCGACCATGCCGGCCGGGTTCTCGACGCGGGTTTCGGGGTCGACGATGCGAATCGTCGACGCGCGCGGGACACCGACGCTGACCAGTTCGACTCCGGTCTCGTTGTCGCACGCCTCGGCGTGGCCGGCGGACAATTTCTCGTAGTCGAACGTCGCGACCGTCGGGGGGTGCCCCGGGCCGGAGGAGTTCACGTACACCATCGCCTCGGCCAGGCCGTACGACGGCTTCAGCGAGCTGGCCGGGAAGCCGTACTCCGCGAACCGGTCGATGAAACGCCGGATCGTCGCCGCGTGGACGCGTTCGCTGCCGGACAGGATGGTGTGTACGCCGGACAGGTCGAGCCCGGCCATGTCCTCGTCGGTGGTCCGCCGCGCGGCCAGCTCGAAGGCGAAGTTCGGCACCGCGGTGAAGACGCAGGTGTTCTCGGCCAACTGCTGAATCCACCGGGCCGGACGCTGCAGAAACGCCATCGGGCTCATCAGCACCGAATTCATCCCCATGGTGAGCGCGCCGGTGATGCCCAGCAGCAGGCCCATGTCGTGGTAGACGGGCAGCCACGACACCAGCGTGGTGTCCGACGGCGGAACCCCACCTTCGGCCTCGAAGTAGTCTTCGCGTACCTGTTGGCAGTTGGCCAGGATGTTTTTGTGGGTGACGACCACGGCCGCGGGCGAGCGGGTCGAGCCGGAGGTGTACTGCAGCAGTGCGGTTTTGGTCGGGGGCGCGACCAGGGTCTGGAAGTTGGGCTCCGCGTCGAGATCGAGGCTATCGACCTCGATCAGCGCGGGTGCCTTGCCGGATAGTGAACGCGCGGACCCGACGACGTCGTCGACGACGGCGGTCGTCGTCAGTAGCACCGTGGGAGCGCAGTCCTGCAAGGCTGCGGAGGCCCGCTCGTCGTGGGCGCCGAACTGCGGTACGGGAAGCGGCACCGCGACGAACCCGGCCTCCAAGGCGGCGTAGAACGCAACGACATAGTCCAGGCCCTGCGGCGCGAGGATGGCCGCACGGTCCCCCGGCGCTCCGCAGGACGCCACCTCGGCGGCCAACGCCTGCACGCGGCCGTAGATCTCCGACCAGGTGAGTGTCTGGGAGTAGCCGGCGGGGTCAATCTCGTAGTCGATGTACGTGTAGGCCGGCGCATCGGGTCGCCGCCGGGCCCATTTCCGCACCACCGCGGGAATAGAGGCTTCGGTTACTACCATCGCGACACCACCCTTAAGATCTAGAGCCCAACAGAAACTAGACGGGCGCTTGTGATTCAGCAGATTAACAGGGGCCGCACACTTCTCGGACCAAAAACCCAAGAACGTAATACATGCGCCCAACACAAGGCCGTTTCCGCCAGCGTCATTGCTGGGACCATAGGTTTGCTATGCGGATCACTCCTGGAAGCGTCCGCTCTCCAGTCGCGACGGCGCTAGGTTACCGGACGGTCAGTTAATCCGCATAGGTTCGAATAGTTAGACTCTTTGCGGAAGTTTTCCCGTGGTGGCGACGCGGATCGCGGTCCGGATGGCGGTCGTCTACCGCCGATGCTGCGGTCACGGCGCCGATTCGGCCGGTCCGCCGGAGGGCTCTCGCCGCGAAACCTCCCTGCAAGAGGGGGTTTGCTGGGTATCGACACGCTGACGGCCTGCTGTGGCGTTATTCACTCTTCGGCGGATGCCCAGTTCAGCCGCCCCGAGGCACCGGCCGGCAATCTCGCGCAGATCACGAGTAGCCGCACTGTCCAACTCACCGGAAATCAGGTCCAATTCGTTAGCCGCATAACAGTTTTAAGTAACTAATGTGATCGCGTTGAGCATCACGAATGCGGCGCCCCCAATTTTGACAACAATCGTTTTATTTAACCGACCGTTCAACTTCTACAAGTTGACAAGATTTTCGGCTCGATCTCGCCGACAAGCTCGGCTATGTGGTCGGTCAGATAGAAATGGTGGCCGGGAAAAACTTTCACGCTGAACTCCGAAGTAGTCCGCTCCGACCAAGGAAGCACCTTCTCGTAGGTGGCGACTTCGTCATCGTCGCCCAGGAACGCTGAGATAGGGCAGGACAACTTCTCCTCGGGCGGGCAATCGTATTTCGAGATCGCTTTGAGTCCGCGCAGCGTCGGCAGGATGCTGGCCGCGAATTCCTCGTTCTCTAGAAACTCCGGATTGACACCCGTCATCTCGCTCACTGCGTCGAGCAGCCCTTGGTCCGACTCGGGGATGTGCTCGTAGCCAACGCGCCCCGGTGCTGCGACGGCAGAGACGAACAGGGCGGCGATCGGGCTGCCCGCCGCCTCGAACCGGCGAGCGACCTCGAACGCCAGCAGTCCGCCCATGCTGTGGCCGAAGAACGCCACCTTTTCATCGGGATTGTCCGCCGGCTTGATCATCTGGCAAACCTTGTCGGCGAGATCGGTAATGGTGGTAAACGACCCGAGGTCGTGATTACCACCGCGGCCCGGATAGCGAACGGCGACGCGTTTGATATCGCTGGCAAAGGCTTTGGCGAAAGGAACGTAAAACTCTGCCGATCCTCCGGCATGCGGAAAGATGAAGAGCTTCGGCGGCTGTCCGGTCACGCGGCAACGATACAGTCCCCGACTTGGCCGCCCGACACGACGCGACGGTGGCACTCCACTGCGATAACTTAAGGGTGTTTCAGCCGTCAATTATAAAAACCTGTGAGAACGCAAAGAAATTACTGAGCTGTTTCGGGCCGACACGTTTCACGATTCGACTATCGCAGCAGCCGAAAAAGCCTTACGATTTCTCCGCCACCAGGTGTGGCAATCGTGCTCGGGGAGGTCTGTCCAAACGCCCAGCTTCAAGTACTCTTTGCAGTCAGTGCAGGCCGGGTCCGTCGGAAAGGGTTTGACATGTTCGTAACTACACATCCAGACGTCTTGCAGGGGGCTGCAGGCACGCTATCCGGCATCGGGGATGCCATGGCGGCCCGCAACTCGGCCGCGGCCGCGCCGACGACGGGACTGGCCCCGGCGGCGTCGGACCTGGTCTCGGCGATGACGGCGGCGCAGTTCGGCCAGCACGGTCTGACCTACCAGCAGATCGCTGCTCAGGCCGCGGCCGTTCACGAGCAGTTGGTGGCCGCACTGCGGTCCGGCGCCGGCGCATACGCGCTAGCCGAGGCGGCCAACGCCGCACTTGCCGACTGACCGGGTCGTAGGTCGATGAGCTTTTCGCTGATACCTCCGGAGATCAACTCCGCGCTGATGTACCAGGGTGCGGGGTCGGGTCCGTTGTTGGAGGCCGCGACGACATGGGATGAGCTGGCCGCCGACCTGGAGTCGACCGCCACCCAGTACCAGACCGCGATCACCAACCTCACCACCGGCGCGTGGCTGGGTCCGACTTCGGCACACATGGCCGCGGCCGCCGAGCCGTACATCGCCTGGCTGCAGAGCACCGCCGCCGAAGCGGCACAGACCGGGGCCCAGGCCAAGGTTGCTGCCGGCGCATACCACACGGCGTATGCCTCGATGGTTCCGCCGCCGGTGATCTCGGCCAACCGGGCCGAGCTGACCACGCTGGTGTCCAACAACTTCCTCGGCCAGAACACCGGTGCGATCGCCCAGAACGAGGCCGAGTACCTGGACATGTGGATCCAGGACGCGCTGGGCATGGACACCTACCAGCTGCACTCCACGGGTGCGTCCGCCGCGCTGCCCGCGCAGACGGCTGCACCGATGGTGACCAGCGGCTCGCAGGCCCTGGCGGCAGCGGCCGTTCCGGCGGCCACGGGTTCGACCAGCGGTGTCGACCTGTTTCTGGCGGCGCTGCTCCAAGGCATTGCAAACTTGTTCGGCGGCACTGGCACGAACCAGCTGGGTTCCTTGGCTGGCTTCGATACCTGGTTCCCGGCGGCAATTTCGACGATCGCCGGTAACCCGACCGCGGCTCTGCTGCCGATACAGGGCGTGTACTACACCGGCATGATGGGCAGCATGCCCGCGCGTATGTTCATGGGCTCGGGCGCGAGCGCCGGCGCCGGCGCCGCCGGCGCCGACACGCTGAACACCATGAAGGCCGCACTGCTGGACAACGTCGCCAAGATGGTCGACGGCAAGGCCGCAACGGTGATGTCCGGGGTGAGCGGCCAGCTCTCCAAGTTTGGAGCCGGCATCCAGGCCGGCATCCAGGCCCAGATGGCCAATGCGCTGCACGCGGGCGGGCTGTCGGTGCCGCATGGCTGGCACACCGGTGTCCCGGACATGAGCCGCGCTGCCCCGTTGCTGCCGGCTGACAGCGTCGCCTCACCAAGCATGACCACCGGCCTGCCCAGCAGCCCGTTCTCGCAGGGTCTGATGGGTGCACTGGCCGGACGCGGTATGAGCGCCATGGGTTCAAAGGTCGCCGCCAAAGTGATGCCGCGCTCACCGGCTGGCGGTTAATTCCCTTCCCCCACAACGTGTTAACTCTCGTCACGCCACGATAAGGAGAAAGATATGCCTACACGTTTTATGACTGACCCGCACGAGATGCGGTCGATGGCGGGCCGTTTCGACGTGCACGCCCAGACTGTTGAGGACGAGGCCCGCAAGATGTGGGCGTCCTCGCAGAACATTGCCGGTGCCGGCTGGAGCGGTACCGCGCAGATGACGTCCTACGACACCATGGGCCAGATGAACACCGCGTTCCGCAACATCGTCAACATGCTGCACGGGGTGCGCGATGGCCTGATTCGTGACGCCAACAACTACGAGAGCCAAGAGCAGGCCTCTCAGCACATCCTGTCCAGCTAGCCGACCATCACCGAAACGTCTTAGGAGAACCCTCATGTCGATCAGTTACCAGTTCGGTGATGTCGATGCCCACGGCGCGATGATCCGTTCCCAGGCCGCTTCCTTGGAGGCCGAGCACCAGTCCATCGTGCGCGATGTGCTGGCCGCCGGTGACTTCTGGGGTGGTTCGGGTTCGGTGGCCTGCCAGGAGTTCATCACCCAGTTGGGTCGCAACTTCCAGGTCATCTACGAACAAGCCAACGCCCACGGCCAAAGCGTGCAGACCGCCGGCAACAACATGTCGAGCACTGACTCTGCCGTCGGCTCCAGCTGGGCCTGACACCTCACCGTCGGTAACGTCAACAGCGTTGGCGTTCATCGATATTCGTAGCGCCGGCAGCGCCCGCAACAAGCGGGCCTGCTGGCGTTTTTTCGCCCTGGCGCACCTGCGGGTCCTGACGTCGTCACAGCCGCCACGTGCGCCCCGGCCGGTCAGCGGTTGACCATGCGCCCGCCTCGCAGCGACAACGGTTGCCCGCAGGGCCAGCACGCGCTGGTGGATGCGGTGATCGGTCGAGCGTGGGATATACCCGGTTCCGTACCGACCGCGCCCAACCCGAGTCACCCGTCTGACATCGATGGCGATTGTCGCTGCGAGGCGGGCAAATTGGACGCCGCTGCTCCCAGGGGCGCGTGGGGCGGGTGAGAGTCTGCGCCCCGGCCGCCGTCGATGCCTCTTCGCCCGATACCGGCGGTACCGACTAGCCTGGACCTCAATCCGAATAGCGAGGAGCTTCCATGGAATGGTTTGCCGGAAAGGTAGCCGCGGTGACCGGTGCCGGTTCGGGTATCGGCCAGGCGCTGGCGCTGGAGCTGGGCCGGTCGGGCGCCTTGCTGGCGATCAGCGACGTCGACGCCGAAGGGCTCGCCCATACCGAGGAACAGCTCAAAGCCATCGGCGCCCCGGTGCGATCCGACCGGCTCGACGTCACCGAGCGTGAGGCCTTCCAGATCTACGCCGACCACATCAACGAGCACTACGGCAAGGTCAACCAGATCTACAACAACGCCGGCATCGCGTTCACCGGCGACATCGAAATCACCCAGCACAAAGAGATCGAACGAGTCATGGACGTCGACTTCTGGGGTGTTGTCAACGGCACCAAGGCTTTTCTGCCCCACCTGATCGCCTCCGGCGATGGTCACATCGTCAATATCTCCAGCCTGTTCGGGCTGATGGCGATGCCGGGCCAGGCCGCCTACAACGCCGCCAAATTCGCCGTGCGCGGTTTCACCGAAGCGCTGAACCAGGAGATGGTGCTGAACCGACACCCGGTGAAGGTGACATCGGTGCACCCGGGCGGCATCAAGACCGCGATCGCCCGCAACGGCCTGACCGCCGAGGGGGTCAGTGCCGAGGCGCAGTCCACCTTCTTCGACAAGCGATTGGCCAGCACCACCCCACGCCGGGCCGCCGAAATCATCTTGGACGGCGTTCGCAAGAACAAGCCGCGGGTACTGGTCGGCCAGGACGCCGTGGTGCTGGATGCGATCGTGCGGATCACCGGCGCCGGCTACCAGCGGCTATTCTCCCCCGTCGTCGGGCGGATTAAGCCCCCGTCGCGCTAGCTACTTCGGCTTGACCTGAGTGGGACGGTGAGCATGTTTCTCCGAGACTATGAGCAACGGTTGGCGCCCCAACTGTCATCGGAGCTCGGCGAACCGATCCTGCGCTGCATCGCGCTCAACGCCGCGACTATGAGCGACAGGATGGAAATGGACAGCCTCACTCCCTGGTGGCGGCCGTCGTTGGTTGTCGATGGGCAGCCGGACACCCGACTGCCGCAAACGATGTTCCTCATCCTGACGCCGACGCGCGTGCTGATCACCGACACCAAGAGAGGCATGACCGGCTACCGGCCCGTTGTCGGCTCACCGATCCTCAGCCTTCTGCGTGGAGACGCAGAGATGACCGCCGTCCGAGACGACGACGGCTTGTGGCTATATCACCTGAAATCCCGCGCCCAATCGGCGGAACTGGACTTGGAACTGGCGTCTAGCGGCCGCGGCATCGCCGCAGAATTGGCCGCCCAGCTGCGGGAGTTTTCGGTCACACAACGCCCGGCTAACGCGACGTCGGCTGCGTCGCCGGAATCGATCGTCGTGTCGCAGATGCTCGATGCCCGCCGGCGGTGGCAGACCAAGTCATATCGGATGGGCGGCGTCTTGGGTGCGGTGCTTTCACTGCTGTTCTTTGGCTTTGGCGTGTATCAGATCTACGGGTATCACGTCGGCACGCCGACCACGAAGTGGCTGTTCATTTGGGGTGCGATTTTTCTGGTCGGAGCTGTCTGGCTGTTCGTGCCCGAACGGCGGCGAAGACGCCCTGGCGGGCCGACACGGCGAGGACGGCATGCTGGCCAGTAGTCGTCGACTCACTGGTCGAAGTAGTTAGCGCCCGAGCGGATGTTCGTTCAGCCAGTCGTCGGCCACCGCCTGCGGGTCGGCTCCGGCGGTCACCTGCCTGCGCATCTCGACCAGCGCCGCGGTGTCCAGCACGCCGGCCACCTCGTTGACCGCCAGCAGCTGTCGATCGCTCAGCTCGTTGCGGCGGTATAGCGGCACCACGTTCTCGGCCTGCACCAGCGCCGGTTTGCCGTCGGTCAGCACCACCAGGTCGGCGGGCACGTTCGGGTCGGCGGTGGTGGTCCACGCTGCCATCACCTCACCGGTCTTGACTGCGGCGAAAAGCTTTGCATCGTCGGCGAATTCGTGGCTGGCTGGTATCCGACAGCTTCCGACCGCCGACGGCGTCGTCGCACCGGCGAGCGATCCAATGACCAGGCCGTCACAATGCCGGATCAGCGCGCTGAGATCGCTGCCGCCCCAGCTCTTCGACGTCGACTCGGCAACCGCCAGTGCGGGCTTGTCCTCGGCCGCAGTGGTGTAATCACCGGCGGCGATGCCCTCCGGCAGCGCGCCGACCATCGTCTTGTACACCTGCGCGTCGGATCGCACGGTGGCTCCCGGCTGGAAGGCCTGCAGCACCCGGCCGGTGAGACTTGGGACCACGATAAACGCGCCGGAGTCCAACTTGGTCAACGGGTTCGGCGCCTGCTCGGTGCGAGCCGGGAATCCGTAGGACCGCAGCGCGCCGGTGTAGACGTCGGCCAGCAGTGTCGATTCGATTCCGGCGCGAGACCCGACTATCACCTCGGCCGGGTGGCGGCTCTGGCTACAGCCCGCGGTCGCCAGCGCAGCGGTCAACGCCAGCGCGATCCACCGGCCGGCAGTCACTCCGCGGTATCTGCGGCGGCGGCCACGGCAGCGGCGACGGCCGGCGCAACCCGCGGGTCCAGCGGGCTCGGAACGATGCAGTCGTTCGCCAAATCGTCGACGGCGATGGAGAAAATCGCTTCGGCCGCAGCCATTTTCATCGCTTCGCTGATGTTGCGGGCACCGGCGTCCAGCGCACCGCGGAACACACCGGGGAAGGCCAGCACGTTGTTGATCTGGTTCGGGAAATCGCTGCGCCCGGTGGCAACGATCGAGGCATGCTTGGCCGCCGCGTCGGGGTGGACTTCCGGGTCGGGATTCGACAACGCGAACACAATGCTCTTCGGCGCCATGGTGGCGATCAGTTCCTCGGGAACGACGCCGCCGGAGACCCCGAGGAAGACGTCAGCACCTTCGAGCGCCTCGACCATGCCGCCGGTGCGGTCCAGCGGGTTGGTGCGTGCGGCGAGTTCGGCTTTGACACCGTTCATGCCGGCCCGTTCACGGTGCAGGATGCCCTGCGAGTCGAGCACGGTGATATCCGAAATACCCTTGGCCTGAAGCAAATTAGCGCATGCGACGCCCGCTGCCCCGGCACCGGAGACGACGACGCGCAATGCGGTCATGTCGCGGTTGAGGACGGTCGCGGCACCCATCAGCGCGGCCAGCACGACGATCGCGGTGCCGTGCTGGTCGTCGTGCATCACCGGGCAGTCCAGCGCCTCGACGACGCGGCGCTCGATCTCGAAGCAGCGCGGCGCCGAGATGTCCTCGAGGTTCACCGCACCGAACGTCGGGCGCAGCCGCACCAGCGTCTCGACGATCTCGTCGGGATCCTTGGTATCGAGCACAATCGGGATGGCGTCCAGCCCGGCGAACTCCTTGAACAGCCCGCACTTGCCCTCCATCACCGGCAGCGACGCCGCCGGTCCGATGTCACCCAGGCCGAGGACCGCGCTGCCGTCGCTGACGACGGCCACCAGCCGGCCCGACCACGTGTAGCGGGCGGCCAGCGTGTGGTCGCCGGCGATCGCGCGGCTGACCTGTGCCACACCAGGGGTGTAGGCGATCGACAACGAGCGCTGGGTGTCCAGCGCGGTCGTCAGACCGACAGAAAGCTTGCCGCCCGAGTGTGCCTCGAAGATTTCGGCGTCGGTGATGGCGCCCTCTTCAGCGTGGGTCTGTATCGATTCAACCAATTCCGACACGTGGCCCAGCGTACTGACTACTCGTTAGTAGCCCTAATCGACAAGTGCCTAAGCGGCGACCCGCTGCGCCCGGCTCCGCCCTCTGGTGGCGGCCCGCTGCGCGCTCGCGGTGCCTCAGATCAGGCCCAGCTCGGTGACCGCACTGCGCTCGTCGGCCAGCTCGGCGGTCGACTTGTCGATCCGGCTACGGGAGAAGTCGTTGATGTCCAGACCCTGCACGATGCTCCAGTCGCCACCCTTGGTGGTCACCGGGAACGACGAGATCAGGCCCTCGGGCACGCCGTAGGAACCGTCGGAGATGACGGCCATCGACACCCAGTTGTCCTTCGGCGTGCCCAGCAGCCAGTCGCGGGCCGCGTCGACGGTCGCCGATGCGGCGGAGGCGGCTGACGAGCTGCCACGGGCATCGATGATGGCCGCGCCGCGCTTGGCGACGGTCGGGATGAATTCGTCGGCGATCCACTTCTCGTCGCCCACGACCTCGGCGGCGTTCTTACCGTTGATTTCGGCGTGGAAGATGTCCGGGTATTGGGTGGCCGAGTGGTTACCCCAGATGGTGACCTTCTTGATCGCGGTGACCTTGGCGCCGGTCTTCTTGGCCAGCTGCGAGATGGCCCGGTTGTGGTCCAGCCGGGTGAGCGCCGAGAACCGCTCTTTGGGGATGTCGGGCGCGTTGTTCAGCGCGATCAGCGCGTTGGTGTTGGCCGGGTTACCGGTCACGCCGATGCGGACGTCGTCGGCGGCGACGGAGTTGAGCGCCTTGCCCTGCGCGGTGAAGATCGCGCCGTTGGCCTCCAGCAGGTCGCCGCGCTCCATGCCCGGCCCACGCGGGCGGGCGCCGACGAGCAGGGCGAGGTTGACGCCGTCGAAGATCTTGTTCGGGTCGGCGCCGATCTGCACGCCGGACAGCAGCGGGAACGCGCCGTCGTCAAGCTCCATCACCACACCCTCGAGCGCCTTGAGGGCGGGCTCGATCTCCAAAAGCCGCAGCTCGATCGGGCGGTCGGGACCCAGCAGCGAGCCACTGGCCAGGCGAAACAGCAGGCTGTAGCCGATCTGGCCGGCGGCACCGGTGACGGCGACCTTCAGGGGTGTTGTGCTCACGTCAATTCGCTCCTTGCGTGGAGATCGGCATAGGCGATATCGGCCTAATGCCCAATCGCGTCGCGTCGAAACTAGCGCACTCCCGGACTCGGAAACTCCCTACCCCGCATCAACGCTGGCCAGCAAGGTCGCCGACACGAAATAGCCAGCTAACGCGCGTAGCATGACCGAGGCTTCATTGGATTCTCGCTGCAGATGGGAGGTTAAGGATGCCTACGTTCCGCGAACTCCGCGACATACCCGAAACGCTGCGTCCTCTGGCACGACCCCAGCGGGACGAGCCTCCTCATCCCCAGCCGCCGCTGGAGGACCCCCCTGCCGACCAGGCCGTAGTCGACTGCGGTATCTACGTCGACGGCCAGCGATTGCCCGGGACTTTCAGTTACGCAGAGGCACAGGCCAAAGTGAGCGAGCTGCAGCTGGGCGGCCAGGAAGCATTCGCTTGGATCGGCCTGCACGCTCCCACTGAGCATCAGATGCAGGAAGTCGGCGACGCTTTCAGCATGCACCCGCTGGCCATCGAGGACGCAGTGTGCGCTCACCAGCGGCCCAAGCTGGAGCGTTACGACGAATCGCTGTTCCTGGTGCTCAAGACCCTCAACTACGTGCCGCACGAGTCGACCTTGCTGGCCCGCGAGATCGTCGAGACCGGCGAGGTCATGGTCTTCGTCAACTCCGATTTCGTGGTGACCGTCCGGCATGGCGAACACGGTCGGCTATCGGACGTCCGCAAGCGGATGGATTCCGACCCCGAGCACATGCGGCTGGGCCCGTTCGCGGTGATGCACGCGATCGCGGACGCGGTGGTCGACCACTATCTCGAGGTCACCGAGTTGATGGAGGGCGACATCGACGCCATCGAGGAAGAGGCCTTCGCGCCGGACCACCGCACCCGGATTGAGCCGATCTACCAAATGAAGCGCGAGGTGGTCGAGCTGCGCAGGTCGGTTAACCCGCTGTCGGTGCCGTTCGCCCGGCTGCAGACCGAACACAAGGACCTGATCTCCAAGGAAGTCCGGCGGTATCTGCGCGACGTGGGCGACCACCACGCCCACGCGGCCGACCAGATCGCCAGCTACGACGAGAATCTCAGCTCGCTGGTGCAGGCGGCGTTGGCCCGGGTCGAGATGCAGCAGAACACCGACATGCGCAAGATGTCGGCGTGGGCGGCTCTGCTGGCGATACCCACGATGGTCGCGGGCATCTACGGGATGAACTTCGAGTACATGCCGGGCCTGAAATGGCACTGGGGCTATCCGACGACCATCCTCGGTACGGCGGCGATCTGCCTGTTCCTGTATCGCAACTTCCGGCGTAACGGCTGGTTGTAACCGATCAGTGTGGCTGTGCGGCAGGGCGATTGGGGTCCAGCACGTCGACCCCGTCGCTTCGCCAGGCATCGCGCATCGCCTCGGCACCCTTCAGCCGGACCCAGGCGGCCTCGGTCGCGGTGATCGGCGTCGCCGCCAGAAAGCGCACCGGGTCACGCGGCGGGTCCAGCGGCAGGTCGGCAATATCACTGTCACCCAACAACACCGCGGTGAACGGTGCGCGCCCCGACGGCCGCGCCCACAGCGGCGCGCCGAGGTCGACCAGCGCATCCGTCGTCAACACCACGCCCTCCACCGCCGGCGATGCCGCCACGATCGCCAAGCTACGGGCCAGGCCGATGATAGCTCCCGGATCACGCAGCCGCAGAACGACTTCGGCTCGCGGGCCATGTTCGGGGTCGGCGAACACCGCCGTCGGGTCGACCATCGGATGACGCGAACAGCCCAACGACACGTAATGCACCAACCCGTCGGGGCGATAGCGCAGCACGTCCAACGGCTCAGCACCCAGGAACGTCACGCTAGCGACGTCGGGCTCGGTGTGCCCGAAATGCGCGTCCAGATGCGCACGCACCCGTTCCAATGGCTGGGTCACTGCGCCTCGGGCGGCGGCCCAGCCGTCAGGTTCACGCCGCTGCCGGGATCGAACACCGCGAGTTGCGATGTGTCGAAGGCTAATTCGAGCTTCTTACCTTTTGCGGCTTTCGACGCGGCCGGCACCCGGGCAACGAATTCGTGTTCTCCTGGGCCGGATTCGTCGTCGAGGTCGGACAGCTGGTCGGAGTGCACGACCGGGCCCTCGATGGTGAAGTAGACGTATTTGTCGGCGCCCAACGACTCGACCAAGTCGACGTTCACCTCGAAGCTCAGTGCGCTGATCCGCTGGTAGGCGTCGATCAGCGCCGCATCGTTGAGGTGTTCCGGGCGCACGCCGACGACCACATGCTGCGGCGCCGAGTGCGCTGCGAGCAGATCGAGGACGGGTTGGGTCAGCGTCACCTCGCCGAACGACAGGCTCAATCCGGTGGCGGTCACGGTGGCGGGAAAAAAGTTCATCGCCGGTGATCCGATGAAGCCCGCGACGAACAAATTCGCCGGCCGCTCGTAAAGCTCGTCGGGCGTGCCGATCTGCTGCACGGCGCCGCCGCGCATCACCACCACCCGGTCGCCGAGCGTCATGGCCTCGGTTTGATCGTGGGTCACATAAACGGTGGTGGTACCCAGCCGCCGCTGCAGCCGGGCGATCTCGCCGCGCATCTGTACGCGCAGCTTGGCGTCGAGGTTGGACAGCGGCTCGTCCATCAGAAATGCCTTGGGGTGACGCACGATCGCCCGCCCCATCGCGACCCGCTGACGCTGGCCGCCGGACAGCTGCGCCGGCTTGCGGTCGAGGACGTCGGTGAGGTCGAGAATTCTCGCGGTGTCCTCGACCTTCTGCGCGATCTCCGCTTTCTTCAGCTTCGCCAAGGTCAGCGGGAAGGCGATGTTCTGCCGCACCGTCATGTGCGGATAGAGCGCGTAGGACTGGAACACCATCGCGATGTCGCGGTCCTTGGGTGCCTTCTCATTGACCCGCTCGCCGCCGATGCGCAATTCGCCGGACGAGATATCTTCCAGTCCGGCAATCATATTCAGCGTCGTCGACTTTCCGCAGCCGGACGGGCCGACCAAGATGATGAACTCGCCTTCGGCGATGGTGAGGCTGAGTTCGTGCACGGCCATCGCGCCGTCGGGGTAACTCTTGGTCACCTGGTCCAACACAATCTCGGCCATCGCGCTATCCCTTCACCGCACCCGACGTCAATCCCGCGACAATCCGTCGTTGGAAGACTAGAACAAAAACGATAATCGGCACCGTGATCACCATGGCGCCTGCAGCGATCGATCCGGTCGGCTCCTCGAATTGCGAACTGCCGGTGAAGTTCGCGATCGCCACCGGCGCGGTGATCGCCGCGTTGGTGGCAGTCAGCGACAAGGCAAGCAGCAGGTCGTTCCAGGCGAAGATGAACACCAGGATCGCCGTGGTCACGATGCCCGGTGCCGCCAGTGGGACGATCACTTTACGGAATGCCTGCGCCGGTGTGGCGCCGTCGATTTTGGCGGCCTTCTCCAAATCCCAGGGGATTTCCCGGAAGAAGGCCGACAGCGTATAGATCGCCAGCGGCAACGCGAACGTGATGTAAGGGATGATCAGCCCCGGCCAGGTGTCGAACAATCCGATCCGGCGCTCGATGTTGAACAGCGGCGTGACCAACGAGATCGCCGGGAACATCGAAATCAACAGCACCACACCGATCAACAGCCGTTTGCCGGGAAAGTCCAGCCGCGCCACCGCATACGCCGCCATCGCACCGACCACCACCGCGATCACCGTGGTGATCAAACCGATTCCGACCGAGTTGATCAGCGCAGAACTGAAGAAATCGCCAAGGAAGATTCCGCGGTAGTTGTCGAAAGTCACCGACGACGGAATCAGCTTGCCATCCTTGACCGTTGACGTCGGCTTGAGCGAGAGGCTGAGAATCCACAGCACCGGCAGCAGCGCGTACACCAACACCAGCGCGTCCACAATCACCCAAGACGCAGCGCGCCGGGCACCGATGCGCTCAGCGCCCATCGCCACCACCTGGTGCCGACGCGCCGAAAATCTTGATGAAGATGAACGCGATCACGGTCACACACCCGAAGATCAGCACCGAAATCGCCGACCCGAGACCAACATTGAATCCCTTGAACAAATTGTCGTAGCCAAGGATCGACACTGAGCCGGTGTTGCCTGTGCCGCCGGTGAGAACGTAGATGTTGTCGAAGATCCGGAACGCATCCAGGGTGCGGAACAGCAGCGCCACCAGGATCGCCGGTTTGATCAGCGGCAACGTAATCCTCCACAGCCGCCGCCATGCGCCGGCGCCGTCGACCTCGGCGGCCTTCAGCAGATCGGCCGGTACCAGCGCCAATCCCGCCAGCAGCAGCAGCGACATAAACGGCGTTGTCTTCCACACCTCGGCGATGACCACGACGCCCAGCGACGAAAGCTGGTGCGTCAGTGGGGCGCTGCCGTGCGGAAGCAGGTTGGCCAAATAGCCAGTACCCGGCGTCCAGGCGTAGTACCAGCTATAGGAAGCGGCCACCGTCACGATGCCGTAGGGAATGAGCACCGCGGTGCGCACCAGGCCCTTGCCGACCAGCGTCCGGTGCATCGCCAGCGCCAGCGCCAAGCCGAGCACGAACTCGATGGACACCGAAGCGACCGTGATCGCCAACGTCACGGCCAGTGCCGTCCACCAGTACCGGTCGGTCAGGATCGTTTGGTAATTACCGAGACCGATGAACCGGGTGCTATTCGGGGTGGTCAGGTTATTGCGCTGCAGACTCAGCCATATCGCGTAGCCGATCGGATAAGCCGTGACGGCCAGCATCAGCACTGCGGCCGGCGCGACGAGGACGAACGCCAGCCGGGTGTCGGACTGCCGGTGGGCGGTCACGGCAGCAGGCCCTTGCCGTCAATTGCTTTCTGCACCTGCACGGCGAGATCGTCGGCCGTCCTCTCCGGGTCGATGCCGGTGATCGGCGCCAGCGTGGCGGCGATCCGGGTCGACACCGACTGGTAGGCCGGCGTCGCAAGCCGCACCGCGGCGTTGGTGAGTTGCCGGCGAATGATGTCGTACATCGGGTACTTTGCCTGGAATTGCGGGTCGGCATATAGCGAGGCCCGCACGGCCGGCAAACCGCCCTCCAACGAAATGTACTTTTCGTTCTGCGAATCGCGCAGGCACCGGATCGCTTCGTAGGCTTCGGCTTTATGGCGAGTGGTGGTGGACACCGCCAGGTTCAGCCCTCCGATCGTCACCTTGGCCGGCTCGCCCGGTCGCACCGCCGGGTATGGCGCGAAGCCGAAAACCCTTCTGCTGGCGTCATAGGCGTCGCGGAACTGCTGTTCGGTGGGCGCGAACGATCCGACGTTGTTGATGCTGCCCGCCAAGTCGGGACTACGGTTGATCGGCAAGAACGGCACGCCGCCCTTCACCGCGTTTTCCAGCATCGACGCCAGCGCGTAGGGCCAATTGACTTCCAGCGCAGACTTTCCCTGCTCGAACGCAAGCCGCGCGGTGCCCGCGTCGGACCGGGTGACCGAGGGGTCGGCGCCGGGCGCAGTGGCCACCGACTTCATGATCTGCAGCGCGCTCACGGTGGCGGCCCGGTGCGCGGGCGTATCGGTCAGGGTCACGGTGCCGCCATCCTCGGAAAGCGCTTGGCCGCCGGCACTTTCCAGCAGCGTGTTGAACCACACCACCACGCCCTCGTTCTGGTTGGCCTGCACCCCGATCCAGCTGGGGCCGCGGGCGGCGTGCAACCGAGCCGCTTCGTCAACCACCGCGCTCCACGTCGCCGGCGGCTTGTCCATCAAATCCGGCCGATACCAGAGCAATTGGGTGTTGGTGCTGACGGGCGCGGCGTACAGCCGGTGCCGCCAGGTGGCGGTAGACAACGGACCGGGCAGCGTGTCGGTGTTGGCGTCGGCCTCCGCTCGGTGCGCCGGATCGTCCGACAGTGGCAATACCCAGCCCGCTTCGGCAAACTCCGCCGTCCAGATCACGTCCATGGCGATCACGTCCACGTCGTGGTCGTAGGCGCTCAGGCGGCGGGCCAGTTGCACGCGCTGGTCATCGGTCGACCGCGGCAGGCTGAAATGCCGGACGGTGAATCGTCCGCCGAACTGATCAGTGCAGCGCTTAGCCACTGCGGTGAACGTCGCGGCGTCACCGGCCGGGGTGTAGAAGCTGACCACCCGGCCGCTGTCTCGGGACGCGCAGGACGATACCGACGACCCGGCTAACAGCAGCCCCAGCGCGATTGGCCCCAGCCTGCGCCCGCGACGAATCGGCACGAATCAGATCGCCAGGCGCGCAAGCAGATCCCGGGCGTGCTCGGCATTCTGCGGGTCGCAGAGAACGTCGTACCGTCCCGCCACCAACTGCAGCGTGGAGCTGAAGTCGCGGGTACCGCGCGCCATCGAGTAGGGAATCGCCGAGGTGATCAAGCCGAAGAACACGCCGGCGACCAGTCCGGTGGTCAACGCCTCCAGTGGGTGGGGGCTGGAGAACAACAAGGTGAGCACCAGACCGATGAACAGGCCCAGCCAGGCGCCGCTGATCACGCCGCCGCCCAACACCTTCGGCCAGGTCAGCCGACCGGTAACCCGTTCGACCTGCATCAGGTCCACCCCGACGATGGTCACCTGCTGCACCGGGAACTGCTGATCGGACAGGTAATCGACGGCCCGCTGCGCCTCGGCGTAGGTGGGATAGGAACCGACCGGCCAGCCTTTCGGCGGTGTCGGCAATCCGGGGGCGCGCCGGCTCCCGGCCGGGGCGCCGGGTGTGGCACCAGGAACCTGTCCGGGCTGAAAAGGACTGCTCATGGGTTTCATTCTGCTCCGCTTCGGCGCAGCCGAGATGAACCCCCATCGACTGGCCCACCACCTGCGCAAACGGTTGCCTGACTGGCCGTCGCGCTAGGTTGAACAGCATGACAACTCCGGGCGGTGACCACGGTGAGGAATACCGCGCTCACTCAGACCAGCCTCGCCCGTGGCAGCAGTACCCCCATCCGCCGGTGGACCCGCAGGCCCCGGTGGACTATCCCCCGGTCGATTATCGCCCGGTCGATTATCCGCAGTACCCGCCGCCATATCCTCCACAGCCGCCGCAAGGGCCCCCGTACGGCTATCCGCCACCGCCGCCGGGCGGCCCGGTCGGCTACGGCGGACCGCCGGCTTACCCCGGCCCGTACGACCCCTACCAGGCCTATCAGGCCAACCCGTATCAAACCAACGGTCTGGCGGTCGCGTCGCTGGTCACCTCGATCGTCGGCGCACTAGCCAGCTTGATGTGTCTGATCGGTGTCCCGATCACCATCGTGGGCGTCGTTCTGGGGGTCGTCGCGCTCAACCAGATCAAGCAAAACAATCAGCAGGGGCGTGGGCTTGCCATCGCCGGGATCGCCATCGGCTCGGCCGCCCTGGTGTTGGAATTCATCGGGTTCGTAGCCCTCACTTCGGCAGTGCATCACCCGACGTTCGTGCGCTGAACGGCGTCACCCGGTCGGCGGCACGAACCGATCGGACTGCCGCTCCATGCCTGCCGCACGTCCTTTCGCGGCGATCACCAGCGCCATCTTGCGGCTAGCCTCGTCGAGCATCTCGTCGCCGAGCATCACCGCTCCTCGGGCACCGCCGGCCGCCGAGGTGTGCCATTCGTAGGCCTCCAGGATCAGCTCGGCGTGATCGTAGTCGGCCTGGCGTGGGCTGAAGATCTGATTGCCCGCGGCGATCTGGTCGGGATGCAACACCCATTTGCCGTCGTAGCCCAGTGCCGCCGACCGGCCCGCCACCCGCCGGAACGCCTCCACATCACGCACTTTCAGATACGGGCCGTCGACGGCGGCGATGCCGTGCGCGCGCGCGGCCACCAGGATCGTCATCAGCACGTGGTGGTAGGCGTCGCCGACGTCGTAGCCCTCAGGCTGCTCGCCGACAACGAGCGTGCGCGTGTTCAGGTTGGCCATCAGGTCCGCGGGGCCCAGCACCAGGGCCTGGACCCGCGGCACGGCGGCGATCGCGTCGATGTTCATCAGCCCGCGGGCATCTTCGATCTGCGCGTCGATGCCGATCTCGCCAACCGGAAGTCCGTGGACCGTCTCCAACTGCGTCAGCAACAAGTCGAGCGCCTGGACATGCGAGACCTCGGAGACTTTGGGCAACACCACTACGTCGAGCTTGGCGTCCGGCGCCGCACCGACAGCGGTCACCACCTCGATAATGTCGGCGTGCGTCCACGGTGTCGTCCAGTCGTTGACCCGAACGCCGCGCAACTGTTCTGCCCAGCCGGGCGCGGCGAGCGCGGCGGCCACCCGGCTGCGGGCGTCGGCCTTGGCGTCCGGTGCGACGGCATCCTCGAGATCCAGGAAGACCTCATCGGCCGGAAGACCTTTGGACTTGTCGATCATCTTCTGGCTGCTGCCCGGCACGGATAGGCAAGTGCGGCGGGGCCGGTAGGTGGTTGTCACGCTTCGCTCACCCATCTTGAATACCCTGTGAACCATGGCCTCGATCAACAGGGTGTACGCCGCGCGGCTGGCACGAATGCAAGTCCTGGGCCCGATGGGCGAGGCCCTCGGCCGGGTGCGCGACGTCGTGGTCAGCATCAGCATCGTCCGCCAGCAACCCCGGGTCCTCGGCCTGGTCATCGAAATGAGTTCGCGCCGAAGGATTTTCGTACCGATCTTGCGGGTGGCTTCGATCGAGCCCAGCGCGGTGACGCTCAACACCAACAGCGTTTCGATGAGCCGGTTCGAACAACGCCCGGGGGAAGTTTTGGTGCTGGGACAGATCGTGGACACCAAGGTGCGGGTCAGCGATCCCGAGTTTCCGGAGCTCGCCGACACCGACGTGGTCGTGACGGACCTGGGTTTGGAGCAGACGCGAATGCGCGACTGGATGGTAACTCGGGTCGCGGTGCGCGTGCCCCGACGCATCGGCCGGCGCAGCACCACGCACGTCGTGGGCTGGCGCAGCGTGCAGGGGCTGACTCCGTCCGCGCTGGCGATGCCGGGACAAGCCGTCGCGCAGTTGCTGCATCAATTTGAGAATTGGCGGCCGATCGAGGTGGCCGACGCGGTGCGTGAGTTGCCGACGAAACGACGCCACGAGGTCGCCAGCGCGCTGGACAACGACCGGTTGGCCGACATCCTGCAGGAACTGCCGGAGGTGGAACAGGCCGAATTGCTGATGCAACTCGGCGACGAACGCGCGGCCGACGTGCTCGAGGAGATGGATCCCGACGACGCCGCCGACCTGCTCGGCACGATGAATCCGACGCTGGCCGAACGGCTGCTGCGTCAGATGGACCCCGAGGAGTCCGACCCGGTGCGGCGACTGTTGAAACACTCACCCGACACCGCGGGGGGCTTGATGACCCCCGAACCGGTGGTTTTGACCCCGGACACGTCAGTGGCCGAGGCGCTGGCCCGAGTGCGTGACCCCGATCTGACGCCGGCCTTGTCGTCGCTGGTCTTGGTCGTCCGCCCGCCGACCGCCACCCCGACCGGCCAGTACCTGGGGTGCGTGGCGCTCCAGCGACTGCTGCGTGAGCCGCCGTCCATGCTGGTCGGCGGGATCGTCGACGCTGACCTGCCCTGGCTGGAACCCGACACCTCACTGGGAGCGCTGACCCGCTA
Source organism: uncultured Actinomycetota bacterium (assembly GCA_963733755.1). Classification (GTDB taxonomy): domain Bacteria; phylum Actinomycetota; class Actinomycetes; order Mycobacteriales; family Mycobacteriaceae; genus Mycobacterium. The sequence goes on along the minus strand of CAVTEZ010000028.1, from coordinate 24,497 downwards.
TTTCGCCGCCTACAACCTGGTCTGTGGTCCGGTGGTCGACGCGCAGCACCACCTGCTGGGTGCGGTGACCGTCGACGACGTGCTCGACCATCTGCTGCCACACAACTGGCGGGACTCCACCGAAGAGCCGGCGCTAGACGTCGCGGGAGGCCGCTGATGAGCAAATCCGCCCCGCGGTCGCGGCTGTACACCCCGCGCATCTCACGCCTGTCGGCGCCGCGGTTGGACGCCGACGCAGTCGGAAAGTTCACCGAGTCGATCGCCCGGTTCTTCGGCACCGGCAGCTACCTGCTGATCCAGACCATCATCGTGGTGGTATGGATCCTGCTGAATGCCTTCGCGGTCAGCCTGCGCTGGGACCCGTACCCATTCATCCTGCTCAACCTGGCGTTCTCCACCCAGGCCGCCTACGCCGCGCCGCTGATCCTGCTGGCCCAGAACCGTCAGGAGAACCGCGACCGCGTGACGCTCGAGGAGGACCGTCGCCGCGCTCAGGAGACCAAGGCCGACACCGAGTATCTGGCGCGAGAACTCGCCGCGCTGCGGCTCGCGATCGGCGACGTCGCGAAGATCCGGGACTACCTGCGCCGCGAACTGGACGACCTACGCGTGCTGCTGGAAAACCGACACCTCGACGACGCGAAGCAGGTGCAAGCGGATACCGACGACGAGGCCGATCAAACACGCCGCGTCGTCTAATTGACACGGCCGCCCTTGGCCGGTGTTTTCACAGGCAGCGAGTCCGCGATTGTTGTCACTGCAGCCACGTCTGTTATGTATGGTGACCTAGTTCACAAGGCCCACGCGGTGCCGCGGGCCCCACAACGCTTGAGGACTAGGCAGGTCGAGTGCGGCTAGCGGGACGCATGGGCGTACGTCCAACCCTTGCAAAGACGCGACAGGCGATCCGTCGTGTTCCCATCACCACCAAAATCCCTGGCGCCGTTGTCAGCGCCGCGTCGTCGGTGCGTCACGCGGTGGTGCGCGCCGCGGACGCGGCAAGGATTCCGGCCGCAGCCGCGGCCGTCTCATCGACCGCCCAGACCGTCACGACGACGGTCCAGGAATCGCTGACCCGCACGGCCCGGAGCCCGGCATTCGGCATAGCGATGATCGCCTGCCTGATCTACGCCAGCGTCGACGGCGCCGGTGCACCGTCGTTCCCGATGACGAAGTCGACGCTGCGCGACGCCGCCATCACCCCGGTCGCCGCGGTCGCCCGCGCCTCCACCGACCCGACCGGCCCACTGGTGATCGCCGTCGAGCACCCGAAGATCGGTTTCCACATCGCCGCCGCCGCGGCGTCGGCTCCCCCGCCGACTGTTGTGGTGAATACACCTGGCGCGCTGGGCATTCCAGGGATGGCACTGAACGCGTATCGCAATGCCGAGCTGATGATGGCCACCGCCGACCCGGGCTGTGGCATCAGCTGGAACCTGCTGGCCGGTATCGGTCGCATCGAGTCGGGGCACGCCAACGGCGGCGCCACCGATGCTCGCGGCACCGCGATACGACCGATCTACGGCCCGACCCTGGACGGAACGCTGCCCGGCAACGAGGTCGTCGTCCAGAGCAACACAGCCGGCCGCGTCGCCTACGCCCGCGCGATGGGACCTATGCAGTTCCTGCCGGGAACGTGGGCGCACTATGCCTCCGACGGCGACGGCGACGGCGTGGCCGATCCGCAGAACCTGTACGACGCCACCCTGGCCGCCGCTCGGTACCTGTGCAGCGGCGGGCTGAACCTGCGCGACCAGTCGCAGGTGTTGTCATCGATCCTGCGCTACAACAACTCGATGCCGTACGCCCAGAACGTGTTGGGCTGGGCCGCGGCCTACGCAACCGGCGTCGTCCCGGTCGACCTGCCGCCGCTCCTGGGGCCGGCGCCGCCGCTGGGCGACGCACACCTGGAGAACGCCGAAGGCCTCGGACCCAACCTGCCGCTCAACATGCACGGCCTGCCGTCCACCGACCCGCTGGCCCAGATGCCGCTGATCGACCTCAGCGGGGGCCCGAGCACCGGCCCGCAGCCGTGGTCGACGCAGCGAACGGGATTCGGCCCGTCGTGCACGGTGATCTGCATCGGCGGGGACACCGGCGTGCCTCAGCAGGCGTTCAATGCGCCGCCGGCTAGTCCGTTCGCGCCGGCCAATCCATTCGCGCCGGCTAACTCGTTTGCACCGGCTAACTCATTTGCACCGGCTAACCCGTTCGCGCCGGTTAACCCGTTCGCGCCGCCCGCCCCGGTGGGCCTGCCGCCTGCCTTGCCACCGGCCGCGCCACCAGCTCCGTTGCCACCACCGGCTGCGCCGCCCGCCCCAGCGCCGCCCGCGGCGCCACAGCCCGCGGTCGCGCCGCCACCGGCGCCTGCTGCCGTAGCGCCGAGCGGGCAGCCGGCCGGCCCACCGCCCGGTCCCCCCGCCTGACCGGCCGTCCCGGCCCGCATCGTCGCCGACTCAAGCCCAATGGTTCGGCACTAGACTCGGCGATGATGTCCGATCCGACTGCAGATATTCGTGCCGCGCTGGCCAAGGTCATCGATCCTGAACTGCGCCGTCCCATCACCGAGCTCGGGATGGTCAAAGGTATCGAGGTAGGCCCAGGCGGCGACGTGCACGTCGAGATCTACCTGACCACCGCCGCGTGCCCGAAGAAAACCGAAATCAGCGACCGCGTGCGCCAAGCCGTCGCCGATGTGCCGGGCACCGGCACGGTGCGGGTCAGCCTGGACGTGATGAACGATGAGCAGCGCACCGAGTTGCGCAAGCAGTTGCGCGGCGATTCCCGCGAACCTGTCATTCCGTTCGCCCAGTCCGGATCGTTGACCCGGGTGTACGCCGTCGCCTCCGGCAAGGGCGGCGTGGGCAAGTCGACGGTGACGGTCAACCTGGCCGCGGCGATGGCCGCGCGCGGGGTATCGGTCGGACTGCTCGACGCCGACATCCACGGTCACTCGATCCCGCGCATGATGGGAACCAACGACCGGCCCACTCAGGTGGAGTCGATGATCCTGCCTCCGATCGCGCACGAGGTGAAGGTCATCTCCATCGCCCAGTTCACCGACGGCAACGCGCCCGTGGTGTGGCGTGGGCCGATGCTGCACCGGGCGCTGCAACAGTTCTTGGCCGATGTCTACTGGGGCGACCTGGACGTGCTGCTGCTCGACCTGCCACCGGGCACCGGCGACATCGCGATCTCGGTCGCTCAGCTGATCCCGAACGCCGAAATCATCGTGGTGACAACGCCACAGCTGGCCGCGGCCGAAGTCGCCGAACGGGCGGGCAGCATCGCACTGCAGACCCGCCAGCGCGTCGTTGGCGTGGTGGAGAACATGTCTGGGTTAGTGCTCCCGGACGGCTCGACGATGCAGGTGTTCGGCGAAGGCGGCGGCGCTCAGGTCGCCGAACGGCTGACTCGCACAATGGGAGCCGACGTGCCGCTGCTCGGGCAGATCCCGTTGGACCCCGCGCTGGTCGCCGCCGGCGACGCCGGGATGCCAGTCGTGCTGAGCACTCCCGACTCCCCGGCCGGCAAGGAATTGGGCAAGGTCGCGGACACCCTGTCGTCACGGCGACGCGGACTCGCCGGTATGTCGCTGGGCCTGGACACCAGTCGACGCTGAGTTCAGGTGGCGTCGACGTCGAATGGCGCCGGCCCGGTGGCGGGCTGCTCCGTCTTCGGTGGCATAACAGGCTGGGCCACAACGTTTTCCGGTGCGCTGACCGTCGGGTGGCCGAAGTTGCCGGTGAACAGCGAGTCGTCGCCGTCGAAGAGATGTTTGGTGAGCGCCGCGCGCGGCGTCATACCGCGCAGCTTGTTCAGCTCGGATAGCGGCTCACGCAGGTCGTCGAACTCGGGGCCCATGTCTTCGCGCAGTTGGGTCGTCATTCCGCTGAGGTAATCGCGCGCCTGGCGCAGCGCGGACGACGTCCACCGGATCGCACCGGGAAGACGCTCGGGGCCAAGCACCACCAGCCCGACCACGATGAGGACCAGGATCTCGCCCCAGCCGACGTTGGCGAACACTAGCCGCCGTCCGGCCCCGGGGTCACGGTAAGTGTGACATGGCGACCATCGCGGACCACTTCGATCGGAGCAGGCTGCCCAACGGTCAACTGGCGCACGGCGACAACGAATTCGTCGGCGTCGGCCACGCCGCGGTTGCCGACCTTGACCACCACGTCGTTCTCGAGGACGCCGCCCTTCTCGGCAGGGCCGCCGGCCTTGACGTTGGCGACCTGTGCGCCCTGCGCAATCGCGTTGCTCACCGATCGTGCGCTCAGACCCAATGTCGGGTGCACGATCTTGCCGTCCTTGATCAGCGTCTGCGCAACGACTTTCGCCTCGTTGACCGGAATGGCGAAACCCAGCCCGCTGGCGCTGTCGGACAGCGACTTGCCGGCGGTGTTGATACCGATGACGTGTGAATCCATGTCGATCAGCGGGCCACCGGAGTTTCCGTGGTTGATCGAGGCATCGGTCTGGATGGCGTCGATCACCGTATCGGTGTCAGAACCTTCGCCCGACAACGGGATTGGGCGGTGCAATGCGCTGATGATACCGTGCGTGACGGTGCTGCGCAGACCCAGCGGCGCACCGGCGGCCAGGACCTCATCGCCGACCCGAACCTTATCGGAGTCACCGAGCTTGGCGACGGTCAGATTGTTGACATTGTCCACCTTGAGCACGGCCAAGTCGGTCTTCGGGTCGCGGCCAACCAGGTTGGCCGGTACTTCCTTGCCGTCGTTGAACACCACGGTGGTCTTGAACTGGCTCGGGCTGTTGGCCGCTTCGGAGATGACGTGGTTGTTGGTGACGATGTAGCCGCGGCCGTCGACCACGAAGCCGGATCCCTGCATGCCCTCTTGATCGCTGACCGACTGGATGGTGACCACCGAGTCAGCCACCGCAGCAGCCACTTTGGCGAACCGGCCGGCGGGCGATTCGCTGTTGCCGTTCGTCGACAAGTTCACCTTGGAGGTGGTGAACGCCTCGACGACCTCCGCGGTCTTACGTCCGACCACACCACCGACCAAACCGATCAGCAGCGCCAGCGCGGCGAGCACCGACAGCGCAAGATATGAGACCCGCCCACCGAACAGCACGTCGCGCACACCGAGCCGGTCGTGCGAGACGTCGGGACCGAGGGGACCGGTCCGCGCGAGCGCTGGATCGCCCAGCGCCGCGGCTGCACCGGGGTCGCGCCAGGGGTCCTCGGGGTCTTCGGCTTCCTTGTTCTTGCCGTCGTCGAGCGCGCCCGCATCGGCGGGGTGGCGCTGCAGGGAGTCAGCATCGGGGAACGGACGGCCAAAGGCCTCCGAAAGGACGGGGTCGGCGGGCTCGTCGTGCGGGGTGAACTCTCCGGAGTCGCGATACTTCGACGGCCGCACCCGCTCGGCGACGAATGACCCCTGCAGGCCGTCGGGCCGACTGAAAGCCTGCCGCGACGCGGCGTCGACCGGCGGCCGGGAGACGGGTCGCGGCGCCAGCCGAGGGGCGCCGTTGTTTTCTTGATCGGAGCTCACGTCATCCTCTTCCGGGCGCTTAAGCACATGGACTTGAGCACGGCGCCGCGCACCGGCTTGGCCAAACTGCTGTCCACCCTACCGAGGCTCTGGGCGATCACGCCTGCTGCCGTCGGCAAATCGATCGCGCATCGTCGGCGGCCTACCGCGTTCCGACGGTGTGCCGGCGCTGCCCCGCGGGCGGGGCGGGTCGGCGCTGCCCCGGGCGCGCGGCGTATCCCACTGGCCGCTCTGCTGAGGGTCCGCATCGTCCTCGGGCGGGCAGTGCGGAATCTGCGACAACAATCCCAGCAGCGTGCTGGGGACTCTGATCGGCTGCGAGTCGCGCAGCGCCGCGCGGGCCCGTCGATGTCCTTCGACCTCCGCGGCGCACTCCGGGCACAGGGATATGTGATGGGCCGCGCGCAGGTGCGCGTTCATCCGCAGCTCACCGTCGACAAAAGCCGCGATGGCCTCGATCGACAGATGCTCGGTGGAGCCGAATTGCCGCGGAGCGCCCACCGGCGCCTCGCTTTGCGAGGCGAATTGGGCGGGGAGCCAGGAGAACGCTCGGCGGAAGACATGTCCCCGCTCGACCATCACCAACTCCTCTCGGTATCGCCTCGGGCTTGCGCGGCACTACCTCGAATGTAGCGCGCTGACCGATACCGAACACCAAAGAACTCACCGATCAGGTGGGTTGTGTCTTAGGCGACGAAGTCCGTTGCGACGCCGCCGGCACCCAGCTTGGCGTTCTCCGAGTGCGCCGCCAGATAGTCGCGCAGCGCTTGCCGTCCCCGGTGGATACGGCTGCGGACAGTCCCGAGCTTCACCCCGAGCGTGGCGCCGATTTCCTCGTAGGACAGTCCCTCGATGTCACACAGCACCACCGCCGCGCGGAATTCGGGGGGCAGAGAATCCAGCGCCGCCTGCAGGTCAGGGCCCAGGTGCGCGTCGTGGTAGATCTCTTCCGGGTTTGGCTCGTCGGCCGGAACCCGGTCGTAGTCGTCGGGCAGCGCCTCCATCCGGACCCGGCCGCGTCGACGCACCATGTCCAGGAAGAGGTTGGTGGTGATGCGGTGCAACCAGCCTTCGAACGTCCCGGGCTGGTAGTTCTGCACGGACCGGAAGACCCGGATGAAGGTTTCCTGGGTCAGATCCTCGGCATCGTGCTGATTGCCGGAGAGGCGATAGGCCAACCGGTAGACCCGATCGGCGTGTTGACGTACCAGTTCGTCCCACGACGGCATGGCCGCCTTGTCACCGGTCGCGTCGAAGACCGCGGTGCCGTAAGGCTCCTCAGCGGGCTCGACCCAGTCAGCGTCGCGGTACCGCTCCGGGTGCGACATGCTGGTCGGGCTGATAAGTGTGGTGATGTTGAAATCCTCCGGGGTCAGACTGCCGTCGATGCTGGGCAACTCATCACCGCGCGCAACACGAAAATGGCGGGATGTATTCCCGGACCAGCGGCCTCCACGCTCCATGGGAAATACCGTCGTCTATCGGCGTGTGTGCGATATGTGATCGCACTGAGCTTTCACTGAGAATGGCGCCGGATACCCCGTTGCGCTGGTCATATTCGATTACATCTCATTTCGATCACGGTGAGGCTTTGCGCGTGTCGCGGTCCGGATGCCGGGCGCGCCTGACTGCACGCGGCAGCGGTTGGACTTACGCTCACGCCATGGCCACGACCGACGGCACACCAGGCCAGCCAGCGACGACGAGTCGGGCCGAGTCCCTCTCGGCGCATGCCGAGGGATCTATCTCCGAGGACGCGGTGCTGCAGGCCGCCCGCGAACGTGCCGCCGACATCGGCGCCGGCGCGGTGACACCGGCAGTCGGAGCGCTGCTGAGCTTGCTGACCAAACTCAGCGGTGGGAAAGCCATCGTCGAGGTGGGCACCGGCGCCGGAGTCAGCAGCCTGTGGCTGTTGTCCGGGATGAGAGAAGACGGCGTTCTGACCACGATCGACATCGAGCCCGAACACCAGCGAATCGCCAAGGAGGCCTTCTCCGACGCCGGCATCGGCCCGTCGCGGACCCGGCTGATCAGCGGGCGGGCCCAGGAAGTGCTGACCCGGTTGGCCGACGACTCCTATGACCTGGTCTTCATCGATGCCGACCCGCTCGACCAGCCGGATTACGTACTCGAGGGCGTGCGACTGCTGCGCTCCGGCGGCGTGATCGTCGTGCACGGTGCAGCGGCCGGCGGCCGGGCCGGCGACCCGGCGGCCCACGATGCGGAGGTGGCGGCGGTGCGCGAGGCGGCGCGGCTGATCGCCGAAAACGAGCTGCTCACGCCGGCTCTGGTGCCGCTCGGCGACGGCCTGTTGGCCGCGGTTCGCGACTGATCCCAACCTCTTTACGGATTCGTGACGGGGTGGGTCCTTGACGTCCGACTGAACGAGCGTTTAACGTCTTGAACATGCGTTCAGTCGACGATCTGACCGCCGCGGCCCGGATCCGCGACGCGGCGATCGCGCGGTTCGGCGAGCAGGGCTTCGGCGTCGGGCTGCGCTCGATCGCCGAGGCGGCAGGCGTGAGTGCTGCGCTTGTCATTCACCACTTCGGTTCCAAAGACGGTCTGCGTAAGGCCTGCGACGACTACGTCGCCGAGGAGATTCGCAACAGTAAGTCCGACGCGATGAACTCCAGCGACCCGGCAACCTGGTTCGCCGCGATGGCCGAGATCGAGGAGTACGCACCCTTGATGGCCTATTTGGTGCGCAGCATGCAGGCCGGTGGCGAGCTCGCGAAGACCTTGTGGCGCACGATGATCGACAACGCCGAGACTTACCTGGACGAAGGCGTCAGTAGCGGCATCCTGAAGCCCAGCCGGGATCCCAAAGCCCGGTCCAAGTATCTGGCGATCACCGGCGGCGGCGGCTTCCTGCTGTACATCCAGATGCACGAGACCCCAACGGATTTACGCGCAGTGCTCCGCGACTACGCCCAAGACATGGTGCTACCTGCCCTGGAGCTCTACACCGACGGTCTGATGACCGACAGCCATATGTACGAGGCATTTCTCGCTCAAGCCGAACAAGGAGAATCTGATGCCAGTTGACAGCAACCACTTGCCGATCGAAATCCGAAGTCTGACAAAGACTTTCGGTGCGGTGCGGGCCCTCGACGGCCTGGAGTTGACGGTGCGGGAGGGCGAGGTGCACGGCTTCCTCGGGCCCAACGGGGCCGGAAAGTCGACGACCATCCGGGTACTGCTGGGCGTGGTGAAGGCCGACTCGGGAACCGTCCGCCTGCTTGGTGGCGACCCCTGGACCGATGCCGTCGACCTGCACCGCCACATCGCGTATGTTCCCGGCGATGTCGCGCTGTGGCCAAACCTGACCGGCGGCGAGACCATCGACCTGCTGGCTCGCATGCGCGGCGGCATCGACCAAAAGCGGCGCGCTGAACTGGTCGAACGCTTCGAACTCGACCCGCACAAGAAGGCGCGGACCTACTCCAAGGGCAACCGGCAGAAGGTCTCGCTGGTCTCCGCATTCTCGTCGCACGCCCGGCTGCTACTGCTCGACGAGCCCAGCAGCGGGCTAGACCCGTTGATGGAGAACATCTTTCAGCAATGTGTCGCCGAAGCACGCGATCGCGGCGCAACGGTCCTGCTGTCCAGCCACATCCTGGCCGAAACCGAGGCACTCTGCGAACGGGTGACGATCATCCGCGCCGGCCGGACAGTCGAGAGCGGCACACTGGAATCGATGCGGCACCTCAGCCGGACCACGATCACGGCCGAACTGCTCCGCGATCCTGGCGATCTCACCCGCATCCGCGGCGTCGAGGACGTCAGCTACCAAGGGGCCACGCTGCACGCCCACGTCGACAGCGAAGGGCTCGGCGAACTCATCCGGGTACTCGGCGACACCGGCGTCCGCAGCCTGGTCAGCCAGCCGCCCACCCTGGAAGAGCTCTTCTTGCGCCACTACGGCGCCGACGGTCAGCGCGACCTGAGCGATCAAGGAGCACACCGATGACGACGACACTGGAGCGGCCATATCATCCGGCACACGAAGCGCCACAACGTGGTTCGGCCTTCACCGGAACCCTCGGAATGCTCAGGCTCTATCTGCGCCGCGACCGGGTCGTCCTGCCGCTGTGGGTGTTACTGCTGTCGCTGCCGCTGGCCACCGTCTACATCGGCGGCATCGAGAAGGTCTACCCAGACCAAGCGGCCCGGGCCGGCTTCGCCGCCACGATCATGGCCAGCCCCGCGCAGCGGGCGCTTTACGGAAAGATCTACAACGACAGCCTTGGCGCGACCGGCATCTGGAAAGCCGGCATGTTCCATCTGCTGATCGCGGTGGCAGTCATTCTCACCGTCATCCGCCACACTCGCGCCGACGAGGAAACCGGCCGTGCCGAATTGGTCGACTCGACTGCGGTGGGCCGGTACGCCAGCCTGACCGCGGCCTTGCTGTTGTCATTCGGCGCGTCGCTGACCACCGGCGCGCTCGGCGCGGCCGGCCTGCTTGGCACCAGCGTTCCCTCGCACGGGTCGCTGGCGTTCGGTGCGGCGCTGGCCTGTTCGGGGCTGGTGTTCACCGCGGCCGCCGCGGTGGCGGCCCAACTGTCGGCCAGCGCACGGTTCGCCCGCGGCGCCGCATTCACCGTGCTGGCCACCGCGTTCACCCTGCGCGCAGCCGGTGACGCCGGCTCGACGGCGTTGTCCTGGTTCTCGCCGCTGGGCTGGTCGCTGCAGGTTCGCCCGTACGCCGGCGACCGATGGTGGGTGCTGCTGCTACATCTGGTGACGACGCTGCTACTCACCGCGCTGGCCTATCGGCTGCTCGCGCGTCGTGACGTCGGCGCGGGTCTGATCGCCGAACGCCCCGGCCCGGCCAGCGCAACACCGTTGCTGCGGAACGCTTTCGGGCTGGCCTGGCGGCTGGATCGCGGCGCTCTGCTGCTGTGGACCGCCGGGCTATGCTTGTACGGCTTGCTGATCGGCAGCATCATCCACGGCATCGGCGACGAGCTGGGCGGCGATACGGCGCGAGACATCGTCGTGCGCATGGGCGGTACCAGCGTCTTGGAGCAGGCCTTCGTCGCGGCCGCGTTCTGCATGCTCGGGATGATGGCAGCGGCGTTCGCCGTTTCACTGACACTGCGGCTGCACCAGGAAGAGGCCGGCCAACGGGCCGAGACGCTGCTCGCCGGGGCAGTAAGCCGAAGTCGTTGGCTGGCAGGTCATCTCGTGATCGCGCTGATCGGCTCGGCCGCCGCGATCGTGATCGCCGGTGCGGTGGCCGGACTCAGCTACGGAATCGCAGCCCACGACGTCGGCGGCAAACTGTGGATGGTCGTGGGCACTGCCTTGGTTCAGCTGCCGGCCGTGTGGCTGCCCGCCGCGGTGACCATCGCATTGTTCGGTCTGGCACCACGATTCAGCCCTGTAGCGTGGGGTGTGCTGGTCGGATTCGTCGCGCTGTACCTGATCGGCTCGCTGTCCGGCTTTCCGCAATGGGTGCTCGACCTGGAACCCTTCGCGCACACTCCGTTGGTCACCGCCGGCGCCTTCACGCCCGTTCCGTTGCTGTGGTTGCTGGTGATCGACGCCGTGCTGATCACGCTGGGGATCTCGGCGTTTCGCCGCCGTGACGTTCAGACATGAGAAGGTTGTCATGAAAACTGCTGCTAAAGGCCTACTTTCAGCCACTTTGGGCCTGGTGGCCTTCGGATTAATGCTGTTCACACCGGCCGGGACGATCCATTACTGGCAGGCCTGGGCTTTCCTCGCGGTGTTCGCGCTGTCCACCTGGATCCCCTGCGTGTACTTGATGCGCACCAACCCGGCCGCGCTCGAGCGGCGCATGCATGTCGGGCCGTCCGCGGAAACCCGGCCACTGCAGCGGATTCTCATCACCGTCGTCTTCATCTCCTTTCCGGCCATGTTCGTAGTCAGTGCCCTCGATCACCGGTTCGGATGGTCCCTGGTACCGGCGTCCGTCTCGGTGGTCGGCGACGTTCTAGTCGCGGTCGGGCTCGGCCTGGCGATGCTGGTGATCATCCAAAACTCCTATGCGGCAGCCAATGTCACCGTCGAGGCCGGCCAGCAGCTGGTTTCCACCGGCCTGTACGGCAGGGTGCGCCACCCGATGTACACCGGCAACGTCTTCTTGATGCTCGGCATCCCATTGGCACTCGGCTCGTACTGGGGTCTGATCCTTGTCATCCCCGGCCTGGTCGTGCTCGTCCTGCGGATCGGTGATGAAGAGGACCTGCTCACCCACGAACTGAGCGGCTACCGCGAGTACACCCAACAGGTGCACTACCGGTTACTCCCCTACGTGTGGTGACTCATCGCGAACAGTGCAGCTGACGGTGACATTCTGCGCCGGTCGACGCCCTAGTGCGCCGCTCGGCGCAGCCTGAACGCTAGATCCAGATGCCCTTACCCACGGCGACGACCCCGCCGGCGCTGATCGCGAAGCGTTCGCGATCCTTCTCCAGATCCACCCCGACCATCTCGCCGGGCCCGATGACGACGTTCTTGTCCAGAATCGCGTGACGGACCACCGCGCCGCGGCCGACCCGTGCGCCCGGCATGATCACGCTGCCCTCCACGATCGCGCCGTCGTCGACCACGACATTGGACGACAGCACCGAGTTACGCACTGACGCCGCCGAGATGATGCTGCCCGCCCCTACGACCGACTCCTGCGCGGACCCGCCGTTGACGAACTTGGCCGGCGGCAGGTTCTCCGATGCGCCGAGGATGGGCCAGCGCTTGTTGTAGAGGTTGAACACCGGATGCACCGACACTAGATCCATATGGGCGTCGTAGAACGCGTCCAGCGTCCCGACGTCCCGCCAGTAACCCCGGTCGCGGTCGGTGGCGCCGGGCACGTCGTTGTCGTTGAAGTCGTAGACCGCGGCCATCCCGTCGGTAACGAGCCGCGGGATGATGTCGCCGCCCATGTCGTGATCGGAGTCGTCCTCGTCGGCGTCGGCACGGATCGCGTCGATGAGGACCTTGGTGGTGAAGATGTAGTTGCCCATCGACACGAAAGTGGCGTCCGGGTCGTCGGCTGTACCCGGCGGCTCGACCGGCTTCTCGACGAAGCCGCGGATACGGCCGGACTCGTCGGCGTCGATGCACCCGAACGCACTCGCCTCGGCGCGGGGCACCCGGATCCCCGCGACAGAGGCACCGGCGCCGCTGTCGACGTGGAAGCGGAGCATCTGCTCGGGGTCCATCCGGTAGACGTGGTCGGCGCCGAAAACCACGATGTAGTCCGGATCCTCGTCGTAGATCAGGTTGAGCGATTGATAGATCGCGTCCGCCGAGCCGGTGTACCAGCGCGGACCCAGCCGCTGCTGGGCAGGGACCGGGGTGATGTACTCACCGGCCAGACCTGACAGCCGCCAGTTCTGCGAAATATGCCGGTCCAATGAATGCGACTTGTACTGAGTGAGAACGCAGATCCTCAGATAGCGGGCGTTGACCAGATTGGACAGCACGAAGTCGATCAGACGATAGGCGCCGCCGAAGGGAACCGCGGGCTTGGCGCGGTCCGCGGTCAACGGATACAACCGCTTGCCCTCACCGCCGGCCATGACAATGCCCAGCACATGTGGCGCTTCCCTCATGAATCAAACCTAACGGCCGCTGCGAACCCCTGCCAGATCAAAAGATGTGAGTACCCACGCGGACGGATTGTCCATCAACAAATTTGGATGGCTTCGATAACACGGTGGCCGGGGCTGCACGGTCCGAGTGCGACCACTACGGTGCCGGGTATGCGCGTGGCGATGATGACTCGGGAATACCCGCCCGAGGTCTACGGCGGTGCCGGGGTGCATGTGACCGAGCTCGTCGCGCAACTGCGCAAGTTGTGCCAGGTTGACGTGCACTGCCAAGGGGCGCCGCGGCCGGGAGCGTTCGCGTACCAGCCCGCCGCGCAACTGCGCGGCGCCAATCCCGCGCTCTTGACGCTTTCGACCGATCTAGTGATGGCCAACGCGGCCGCAGAAGCCACCGTCGCGCATTCGCACACCTGGTATGCCGGGATGGCCGGGCATCTGGCGTCGTTGCTCTACGACATCCCCCACGTGCTGACCGCGCATTCGCTGGAGCCGTTGCGGCCCTGGAAGGCCGAGCAACTCGGCGGCGGCTATCGGGTCTCGTCGTGGGTCGAACATACCGCGGTGAATGCCGCCGCCGCGGTGATCGCCGTCAGCTCGGGTATGCGGGACGACGTGCTGAGGGTCTATCCGACGGTAAATCCCGGCCGGGTGCATGTGGTGCGCAACGGGATCGACACCGAGGTCTGGTATCCCGCCGAGTCGCCGGGGTCGCAGCCGGGCGAGTCGGTGCTGGCCGATCTCGGGGTCGACCGCGGTCGGCCCATCGTCGCATTCGTCGGGCGGATCACCCGGCAGAAGGGCGTCGCCCACCTGCTCGCCGCCGCGCACGATTTCGATCCCGACGTGCAACTGGTGCTGTGCGCCGGAGCCCCCGACACACCGGAAATCGCGGCCGAAGTCAGCGCCGGGGTTGCCGAGCTAGCCCGCGCGCGCATCGGAGTGTTCTGGGTGAGGGATATGCTGCCCATTAGTAGGCTTCGTGAAATACTCTCGGCAGCAACAGTTTTCGTCTGCCCGTCAGTGTATGAGCCGCTGGGCATCGTCAACCTCGAAGCGATGGCTTGTGGCACCGCGGTGGTGGCCTCCGATGTCGGCGGCATCCCCGAGGTGGTCGACGACGGCGTGACCGGTTCGCTGGTGCACTACGACCCGTACGACGCGGCCGGCTTCCAGATTCGGATCGCCAAGGCGGTCAACGCATTGATCGCCGACCCGGAGACAGCGGAGCGCTATGGCCAAGCGGGGCGGCAGCGCTGCATCGCCGAGTTCTCCTGGGCGCAGATCGCGCAGCAGACGCTGGAGATCTACCAGAAAGTGAGCGCGTAACGGCGGAGTTTAGCTGGTGACGCCTTTGAGCTCGTCGCCCAGCGCGGCGGCTTCATCGGGTGTCAGCTCGACGACGAGTCGGCCACCGCCCTCCAGCGGTACCCGCATCACGATGCCGCGCCCCTCCTTGGTCGCTTCCAGTGGACCGTCGCCGGTCCGGGGCTTCATCGCCGCCATCGAGTGCTCCCTCCAAGTTCGCGCTGGCCCGTCGCGGACCTGATCAGCGCCGAGCATGCCCCGCCAGTGGCCGCCACATATTTTTTAATACTGGGCCAGCCATCCCCGGCATTGAACTGCAAATTCACCCCTCCATTGTTCCCTATCCGCGCGGGTGGGTGTACATGACCTCCGGCTTGGCGTTTCAAGCCGCTGTGGAAGGCACCCAGCAAGCACGCAGGTGATCGTCGACCATCCCGGTTGCCTGCATCAGTGCGTACGCGGTCGTGGGACCCACGAAGCGGAATCCGCGACGCTTCAATTCGCGTGCCATGGCGGTGGATTCCGGCGTCGTGGCGGGCACGTCAGCCAGAGTTGCAGGCCGCGGCCGCGGCGCCGGCGCGAACGACCACAGCAACTCCGAGAGGTCGACCTCAGTGTCGGCCGCGGCCCGCGCGTTGGTGATGGTCGCCGCGATCTTGGCGCGGTTGCGCACGATCCCCTGATCGGCCATCAGCCGGGCCACGTCGGTGTCGGTGAAGCGGGCGACCTTCTCGATGTCGAAGCCGGCGAAGGCCTGCCGAAAATTCTCCCGTTTGCGCAGGATGATCAGCCAGGACAGGCCGCTCTGAAAGGCCTCCAGGCTCATCCGCTCGAACAGCGCCACCCGCCCGTGCAACGGCTGGCCCCACTCTTTGTCGTGATAGTCGCGATAGAGCTGAAAGTCCGCGCTGCCGGGGTTGCCGACCGCCCAGTCGCAGCGGACCAGGTTGTCGTCGAGCACGGTCATGTCGGCTCCTGCTCGTCCTCGACGTCGACGGCACCGGGCACGTCGTCGGCTTCCAGGTCAGCGGTGGCCGCGGCGTGCACCGACGACAGCTGGCCGCGCAGCTGGTCGAGCTCCTGGCCGAGCCGGTCCAGCACCCAGTCGACCTCGCTGGTCTTGTATCCGCGCAGGGTCTGGGTGAACTTGACCGCGTCAACGTCGTCGCCGGTCACACCCGATGCCGGCAATACCGTAGGCGTCGTCCCGCGCGCCAGTGGCGGCAGCGGCTCACCGCGACCGAACAGCAGACTGGCCACCCCGAACAGCACGATCGCTACCAGGACCAAGACCACCACATACAGCAACACCAACGCCACGGCGTCGATATTGCCTTATGGGTGCGACGGCCTCTGGCAGGCCTACTCAGCGGCGCGGTCGCAGCGGTCCCTGGTGGCGACCCGCTGCGCCCGGCTGCGCCGCGCTGGCGATCGCCACGGCATTCATCGGCGGCCGATCGGCCAGCGACACTGCCGAGGTGCGCGGCGTGTACCCGTCGCCGTCGACAAAGAACTGGGTCAGCCCCACGCCGGAGTCGGGGATGCCGCAGCGCGACAGCAGCGTCGCGACGACTTGACGGCTCATCGGGCCCAACTCGGCCAGTGGCCGGTTGCGGTGCGCCCGCACGCCGAGGTTCACCTGCGCGATCGCGTCCAGGCCCAGCCGGTCGTAGGTGTCGACGAGGAGGCCGATCTCGACGCCGTAGCCGGGCGCGAACGGCACCGACGTCAGCAACTCGCGGGTGGCCGCATATTCGCCGCCCAGCGGTTGCAACACGCAGCCCAGTTCGGGCCGCAGCGCGGCGAGCAGCGGCCGTGCCACCAACTCGGTGACCCGGCCACCCCCGGTGGCGCCCTCGCGGCCGCTGGCGTCATGGGCGTTCAACGGCCGCCGATAAAAGCTCTTGACGAGGTGGATGCCGTCCTCGGTGAGCAGTGGCCCGAGCAGCCGCGGCACGAACATCGGGTGCGGGTCGATCAAATCCGAGTCGACGAAAACCACGATGTCGCCGCTGGTGGCCGCCAGCGAGCGCCACAACACCTCGCCTTTGCCGGGCCGCGGCGCGATCTCCGGCAACGCCTGCTCGCGGGTGACGACGCGCGCGCCGGCGGCGATCGCCCGGATCTCGGTGTCGTCGGTAGATCCCGAGTCGAGCACGATCAACTCGTCGACCAGCCCGCCGACCACCGGCGAGATGCTCTCGATCACCGATTCGACGGTGTCTTCCTCGTTGAGGGCGGGCAGCACCACCGAGATGGTTCGTCCGGCCTTGGCCGCCTCCAGCTCCTCGACGGTCCACTGTGGCCGGGTCCAGCTCCGGTCAGCCAGCCAAACGTCGCCGGGCGCGGCGGCCAGCGCACCCTCGGCGGCGAGATCGACCAGCTCAGATGCCGTCATGCCAGTCCTCTCACCGTGCGCGTCGGGGGTCGTTGCCCCTGGATCGACGCCACCATCTCCAGCACCCGCCGGGTGGGCCCCACCTCGTGCACCCGGAACATCCGCGCACCCGCCGCGGCTGCGAGCGCGGTGGCGGCCAGCGTTCCCTCCAGTCGTTCAGTCAGGTCCACCCCAAGAGTCTCCCCGACGAAATCTTTGTTGCTCAACGCCATCAATATCGGCCACCCGGTGTTAACAAGATCTTCCATGTGCCGCAATAGCGCTAATCCGTGGAAGGTGTTCTTGCCGAAATCGTGGGTCGGGTCGATCAAGACACGGTCGCGATCCACCCCGGCGGCGACGGCCCGTTCGGCTGCCGAGGTCACTTCGCTGATCACGTCGTCGACCACGCCGCGGGTGCTGGTGCCGTAGCTGACCCGGAACGGACGGGTGCGCGGCCGAGCCCCCCCGGTGTGCGAGCACACCAGGCCAGCTCCGAATTCGGCGGCCACCTCGGGCATCGCGGGATCATAGCCGCCCCAGCTGTCGTTGATCAGGTCCGCGCCGGCCTTGCAGGCCAGCCTGGCTACCTCCGAGCGCCAAGTGTCGATGCTGATCAACTGGTCGGGATAGGCGTCCCGCAGCCACTCGATAAACGGCACCACCCGAGCGGTCTCGGCTTCGGTGTCGATGCTCGCCCCGGGGCCCGCCTTGACGCCACCGACGTCGATCACGTCGGCGCCCTCGGCGATCAGACGGTCCGTGGCAGCCCTGGCCGCGTCATCGGCGAAGTTCGCGCCGCGGTCGTAGAACGAGTCCGGGGTGCGGTTGACGATCGCCATGATCAATGGGCGATCGTCGCTGACCGGGCGACCGCACAGGGTGGACTGCACCCTTCCATGGTGCCCGCTCAGAGTGCAGGCCTCAGCCCTGCGGTCGCTTACCGGCCGCGACCTCGTCGGGATAGTCGTCATAGAACGGCACATAGCCCTCGTCTCGGCCGGCCAGCACGTAGAGCGGGTCCTCGATGCCGGGGCGGTAGGCCTGCTCGCGCAGATCGACTTTGCGGCTCTTGAACGTGGTGGTGTGTTCCATCGATTCGACGACTCGCACGAACAGCGGCAGCGCGTACACCGGCAACTGCGCGTAGACGCTCTCGGCGAGTGCCTTTCCGTCGAATTCAGCGCCGTCGCGCAGTTTGACCGCCGCCATTCCGGCGCGACCGCCGGTGCGCGGAATTTCCACACCGAACACGGTGCACTCCTCGACGGACTTATCGGACCCCAGTGCCCGCTCCACCTCAGTCGTGGCGACGTTTTCGCCCTTCCAGCGGAAGGTGTCGCCGAGCCGGTCGACGAAGGCGGCATGCCCCAAGCCCTGCGGGCTCATCACGTCGCCGGTGTTGAACCAGCAGTCGCCCTCACGAAAAGCATTGCGCACCAACTTCTTTTCACTCGCGCTTGGATCGGTGTAGCCGTCGAACGGCTGCAGCTTGGTGACCGGGCTGAGAAGCAGGCCGGGCTCGCCGGTCGGTACCCGCTGCACCCGGCCGTCCGCGCCGCGCAACGGCGCCCCGCTGTCGGTGTCGTATTGCACGTAGGCCGCCGGCATCGGTGAACAACCGGCCGACTTGGGCACGTTGAACATGTTGATGAAGGCGGTGTTTCCTTCGCTGGCCGCATAGAACTCGCAGACCCGCGCGATGCCGAATCGGGAGGTGAACTCGTCCCAGATCTCCGGCCGCAGCCCGTTGCCGGCGATCAGCCGCACCTTGTGCGCGCGATCGGTCGGCTTGGCGGGTTGGTTCAGCAGATACCGGCAGATCTCACCGATGTAAATGAATGCCGTTGCGTTGCTGGCGATTACCTCGTCCCAGAATCGCGACGCCGAGAACGACTTGCCCAGGGCCAGGGTCGCGCCCGAGTTGATCACCGATCCGATCGCGACGGTCAGCGCGTTGTTGTGGTACAGCGGCAGGCAGCTGTACAACGTGTCAGAACTCTTGAGCCGCAGGCCAAGTCCGCCGAACGCGGCCAGCGCGGCCAACCACCGCTTGTGAGTCATCACGCTGGCCTTGGGGTGACCGGTGGTGCCCGAGGTGAAGATGTAGAACGCGGTGTCCTTGGCCAGCACGGCCGACGCCGACGGCGGGTTGGTGGTTGGCGCGGTGGCCGCCAGTCGCTCCATCTCCTCGATGGTCGTCGGCGTGACCCCGGGCCCACCGCACTCGTCCACCGCCTCGATCAAGTCGGATTCGGCGACCAGCACCTTGGCATCCAGCAGGCCCAGGCTGTGCGCGAGCACCTCGCCGCGCTGGTGGTAGTTCAGCATGCCGGCGATAGCGCCGCACTTGACCGCGGCCAGCATCATCAGCACGGCGTTGGGTGAGTTGCGCAGCATGATCCCGACGACGTCGCCGCGGCCGACACCGCGGGCCGCCAGCACGGCCGCGTAGCGGTTGGCGGTCGCGTTGGCCTCGCGATAGGTCAGCTGCTGCTCGCCGAACCGGAGAAACACTTTGTCGCCGAGCCGGGCCGCGCGGTCTTGGAACACCTTGCCGATCGACGTCTTGGAGGTCGGCCGGGCCAAGAGCCCGGTGACCACCCCGCGGACGATCACCGGAGCGTCGGCCAACAGGCCAGGCACCTGGCTCGCGATATCGATCAAACCGACCGATGTGTGGTCGCCGGAGTTGTGTTCGGACACAGTCCACCCTCGTTTCGCGCAACTGCTAGATGGCGGCCAGCCTATCTGTGTGAGCAAATGCGCTCAGCGGGGTGTGCACGCCCCGATGGCCGCATCGACGTCGTCGACAACCACCAGCGTGTCCATCGCCGCTTGCGAGACGTATCCGCTGTCGACCAGCCCGCACAGCCATCCGCGCAACCCGTCGAAGTGTCCGGCGGGGTCCAGCATCACCACCGGCTTGTCGTGCATGCCGAGATACCCGCCGGTCCAGGCCTCGAATAACTCCTCCAGCGTGCCGATGCCGCCCGGCAACGTGATGAACGCGTCGGCGCGGTCCTCCATGATCTGTTTGCGCTCCCGCATGGTGTCGGTGACGATCAGCTCGTCGGCGTCACGATCGGCGACTTCGCGGCGAACCAGCGCCTTGGGGATGACGCCGACGGTCCAGCCGCCGCGAGCCCGCGCGGCGGTGGCCAGCGCGCCCATCGCCGAGACATTGCCGCCGCCCCAGACCAGCGTCCAGCCCCGCTCGGCAATCGCCTCGCCGAGTTCGGCGGCCAGTGCCAGCAGGTCGGCGTCGGTGGGGCCGGACGCGCAATACACGCAGACCGCCAGAGGATGGGGTGCATCGCGTTTGGGGTGCACAGTCGAAACGTAGACCAACCTTGCCGCCGAGCGCATTTGGGCCTAACCGCATGCGGTCAGGGGCGCACGCCATAAAATCCGGCGGTGCCGAGTGCTTGGGTTGCCGCGCCGCAGGACACCTTGCTGCGCGAGGTCGCGGCCGCTCTCGACGATCGGCAGTGTTCCGGTGTGGCGGTCCTGGGAGCCGATGGTGTCGGCAAGACGCTGCTGGCCCGTCACGCCGCGGAGGCGTTCGCCGCGCCGACGACCGTCGTGCACCGGGTGGCGGGCACTGCGACGGAGAAGGTCATCCCGTTCGGCGCATTCCGTGCTCTGCTGGCCGACGCCGCAATCACCGAGACGGGCAGACCGGCCGAGCTGCTGCGGGTCGCCCAGCAGCATCTGACCGGCGACGACGCTCAGCAGCTCTTCGTCGTCGACGATGCACACCACCTCGACCACCTGTCCGCCACCTTGGTTTACCAACTGGCGCTGAGCGGGTCGGCGCGGCTGATCGTGACGGTCCGGCCCGGGGCCGAGCTGCCGGATGCAGTCGCGGCGCTGTGGGCCGATGGCCTGCTGGCCCGGGTCGAGGTAGGACCGCTGGACGCCGCGGCGACGGCGGCGTTGCTGGAATCAGCCCTGGGCTCGCCGCCAGATGCCGCGGTGGTCGACGACGTCGTCGCCCGCAGTCAGGGCAACCCGCTTCACCTGCGGCACCTGATCGACGGCGGCGACCTGACGACCGGCGCAACACTGCCGGCCCTGATCGACGGCTACCTGTCCGGTCTGCCGTCGCCGGTGCGCACCGTCCTGGATTACCTGGCACTGGCTGAGCCGCTGCAGCGCAGCGATGTGACGGCGTTGGCCGGCGAAGACGCCGTCGAGCAGGCCGAAGCCGTTGGCGCGGTGGCTATCGACGGTGACCTGGTCTACCCGACACATCCGCTCTACACCGCCCGCGCGGCCGCGGCGCTGGCGCCGGACGCCGCGCGGGCGTTGCGGATGTCGCTGGTCGAACACCTGGCGGCCGGCCCGTCCAGCCGCGTCGGCGAGCAGTTGCGGCTCGCGGCCCTTGCCGTCGACAGCGACGACCCGGGTGCCGTCGCCGACCTGGTGTCCGCGGCCCAGCATGCATTGCGATTCGGCGAGCTCGCGCTGGCCGAGAAGCTCGCACGCGCCGCACTGGACCGCTCGGGCGGGCTGCCTGCGCGGCTGGCACTCGGCTACGCGCTGGCCTGGCAGGGCCGCGGACGAGAAGCCGACGCGGTGTTAGCCGCGGTTGACCCCGAGCAGTTGTCGCAGTCCGAGCTGATGGAGTGGGCAATGCCGCGGGCGGCCAACCAGTTCTGGATGCTCAGCGAGCCGGAGCGGGCCACCGCGTTTCTGCAGACCATTCGCAGCCGGATCTCGGCCCCGACCGCGCAGGCCACGGTCGACGCGCTGGCGGCGACCTTCGCGATGAACGCGGGCACGCCGTTGCGGTCGTTGCGGATCGCCGGCGAGGTGCTGGCATCTCCGCACGCCGACGGCGTCGCGGTGGGGTGGGCGGCCTCGGCGGCGGCGCTGAGTTCGGCCCGCACCGGGCAGCTCGACGACGTGGAAGCGCTGGCCCGGCGGGCCACTGCCGCCGACCATCCCGGTCTGCTGCGGTTCACCAGCGGCTTCGGCCGGATCACTGCGTCGGTGATGGCGGGCCGGCTGACCGAGGCCCGCACCCTGGCGCAGCGCTACACCGACTTCGCCGAGCTGCAGCAACCGGGCCGGGCGATCGGCGAGACGCTGGTGGGCTATGTGGCGATCGCCCAGGGCGATTTCGACGACGCCGTGACGCTGCTGAGCCGGGCCGCCGATCCGCTGGCCCGCACCGGCTACTCGTGGGGCCCGCTGTCGCTGATGCTGCTGGCGCAGGCGCTCGGCCAGCAAGGCGACCAACTCGAGGCCGCAAAGGCGTTGAGCCGCGCCGAGTCGCGGCACGGCCTGAAGTCGTCGTTGTTCGCTCCGGAGTTGGCCTTGGCGAAGGCGTGGTCGAAAGCGGCCCGCGGCGACACGACGGGCGCGATCGAAGCCGCCCGTGAGGCGGTGCAGACCGCGGAACGGGGCGGGCAGTCGGCGATCGCGCTGCGGGCGCTGCAGGACGCGGCCCGTCTCGGCGATGTGCGCGCCGTGCAGCGGGCGCAACGCCTGGCGGTCGAAGTGAACTGCGTGCTGGGCCGGCTGACGTTGGCGCACGCCCGGGCGTTGGCCGCAGGCGATGCCGCCGCGCTGACCGAGGTCGCCGCTGACCTTGCCGATCGCGGACTCCACCCTGCGGCCGCCGACGCGTCGGCCCAAGCGCAGCGCGCCTAGCCGCTCAGGTATCCCCGCAGCATGGTCACGGCATCGGTGATCTGGTGGATGGGCACCAGTTCGTCGCGGGTGTGCGCGAGGTTGGGATCGCCGGGCCCGTAGTTGACCGCGGCGATACCCCGGGCGGCGAACCGCGATACGTCGGTCCAGCCGTATTTCGCCCGCACCTGCCCGCCGGCGGCGTCGACGAGGTCCTTCGCCGCCGGGTTGGACAGACCGGGCAGCGCCCCGGCGGCCGTGTCCGTCTGCTCGATCCGCACATCGAGTCCGTCGAGCACCTCATGGACATGGCTCAGCGCAGCCTCTGGCGATCGGTCGGGCGCGAAACGGAAGTTCACCGTCACCGACGCCGCGTCGGGGATGACGTTGCCGGCAACGCCGCCGTCGATGCGGACCGCCGACAATCCCTCGCGATAGGTGCAGCCGTCGATCTCGACACTGCGGGCCTGGTAGGCCGCGAGCCGATCCAACACCGCACCCAGCTTGTGAATGGCGTTGTCGCCCAACCATGCTCGCGCCGAGTGGGCGCGAGTACCGTCGGCCTGAATGACAACTCGGAGAGTTCCCTGGCACCCGGCCTCGATGTACCCGCCGGTCGGTTCACCCAGGATCGCCACGTCGGCCGTCAACCAATCCGGCAACTCACGTTCGATCCGCCCCAAACCATTTGCCGCCGAATCGATTTCCTCGCAGTCGTAGAACACCAGCGTCAAATCGTGGGCGGGCGCGGGGACGGTGGCGGCCAGATGCAGGAAGACCGCGTCACCGGACTTCATGTCTGTTGTGCCGCAACCGTGTAGCGATTCGGCGTCTCGACGGCTCGGCAGATTACCGGCCGCCGGGACGGTGTCGAGGTGGCCGGCCAGCAACACCCGCGTCGGACGGCCCAGCGCGGTGCGGGCAAGCACGGCATTGCCATTGCGGATGATCTCGAATCCTGATGTCTGCGCCCGTAGCGCAGCCTCGACCTCGTCAGCGATGCGCTCTTCGTGGCGCGACTCGCTGGGGATGTCGACCAGAGCTGCGGTCAGCTCAATCGGGTCGCCGCGTAGGTCCAGCACGGTCTCAGCGTAGTGGGTGGGTAGCGTGGGGCGTGTGACTGCAGCTTCGGGTATTGGCCTGGCGACGATCGCCGCAAACGGATCGGTTCTCGACACTTGGTTCCCTGCACCGGAACTGATCGACTCGGGCGACAGCGGCACGACGCGGCTGTCGGTGGCCGAGGTGCCCGACGAGTTCGCCGCGCTGGCCGGCAGCGACGACGAGCGCGACACCGAAACCATCGTGGTGCGCACGGTGATCGGCTCGCTGGACGACAAGGCCGCCGACGCCTACGACGCCTATCTGCGACTGCATCTGCTCTCACATCGACTGGTCGCTCCGCACGGGCTCAACGCCGACGGGATGTTCGGGGTGCTGACCAACGTGGTGTGGACCAACTACGGGCCGTGCGCGGTCGACGGTTTCGAGACGGTGCGGGCGAGGCTGCGCCGCCGCGGCCCGGTCACTGTCTACGGCGTCGACAAGTTCCCGCGCATGGTCGACTACGTCGTGCCGACCGGGGTGCGCATCGCCGATGCCGACCGGGTGCGGCTGGGCGCGCATCTGGCGTCGGGAACGACGGTGATGCACGAGGGCTTCGTCAACTTCAATGCGGGCACACTGGGCGCCTCGATGGTGGAGGGCCGCATCTCGGCAGGTGTAGTGGTCGGCGACGGCTCAGACATCGGCGGCGGCGCGTCGATCATGGGCACGCTGTCCGGCGGTGGCACAGAGGTGATCTCGCTCGGCAAGCGCTGCCTCCTCGGCGCCAATTCCGGGCTGGGCATCCCGCTGGGCGACGACTGCGTTGTCGAGGCCGGTCTCTACGTCACCGCGGGCACGAAAGTCGCTCTCCCCGACGGCAAATCGGTCAAGGCTCGCGAGCTTGCCGGCAGCAGCAACCTACTGTTCAGGCGCAACTCGGTGACCGGTGCGGTGGAGGTGGTGTCCCGCGACGGCCGCGGTATCGCCCTCAACGAAGATCTGCACGCCAACTGAGGT
>CAVTEZ010000027.1:0-314992 GCA_963733755.1 uncultured Actinomycetota bacterium | reverse complement strand
TTTGTCAGTGTCAGGGTGAGGTGCCGCGTGTTGCGGTGGTTGGATCCTGATCACCTGGTGTCTGGCTCTTAGGGTCGTTGCCGTCTTTGGGTTGGCGTTCATGAGTTTTGTCGGCATCAGGTGTGAAGGACCGGCCGGCGTGACTTGATAGGAGCGTGGCATCGCCCCCGACTGAGATGTGTCCGCCGACCGGCCCAACCGTCACCTCACAGTGAAGGAGGCAACCTCCATGGTTGTTGTTGGAGCCGATGTCCACAAGCGCACGCACACATTCGTCGCCGTCGACGAGGTCGGCCGCAAGCTCGGTGAGAAGGTCGTTACGGCGACCACCGCTGGTCATTGCGAGGCGGTGATGTGGGCCCGGGAACGCTTTGAAGCCGCGGTGGTGTGGGCGATCGAGGATTGCCGGCATCTGTCGGCGCGTCTGGAGCGGGACTTGCTTACAGCCGGCCAGCAGGTGGTGCGGGTGCCGCCCAAGCTGATGGCCCAGACCCGGGCCAGTGCGCGCACCCGGGGTAAGTCCGATCCGATCGATGCGTTAGCGGTGGCACGGGCATTCTTACGGGAACCCGACTTGCCGATCGCCTCTCATGATGAGATTTCCCGGGAGCTCAAGTTGTTGGTCGATCGCCGCGAAGTCCTTGTCGGGCAACGGACTGCGACGATCAATCGGTTGTTGTGGCGAGTTCATGAACTCGACCCGTCCCGCGCCCCGAAACCCCGCTCGCTGGATCTAGCCAAACATCGCCGCATACTCGGGGACTGGCTAGACACCGTCGCCGGCCTGGTTGCCGAGCTGGCCCGCGACGAGCTGGCCGATATCACCCGGCTGACCGAGGCCATCGACGCGTTAAGCAAGCGCATCGGTGATCGTGTCCGTCAGGTCGCCCCGACACTGCTGGCCATGCCCGGGTGTGGAGAGCTGACTGCTGCCAAACTCATCGGCGAAGCCGCCGGGGTGACCCGCTTCAAAAGCGAAGCAGCCTTCGCCCGTCATGCCGGGGTGGCCCCGATTCCGGTGTGGTCGGGCAACACTGCTGGACGGGTACGGCTGACTCGCTCGGGCAATCGGCAACTCAACGCCGCCCTGCATCGCATCGCCATCACCCAGATCCGACTCAGCGGACTGGGCCAGGCCTACTACCGCAAACGACTCCACACCGGCGCCTCCAACCCTGAAGCGCTGCGATGCCTCAAACGCCGCCTGGCCCGCGTCGTCTTCCATCACCTCCACACCGACCATCAAAACCGTCAAAAGCCTTGCCAACCGGCAGCGGCTTGACATAGGAGAAACTCATGGCCGAGAAATCACGTCCCCGCTACATGGACACGCCGTTCGCCGACTTCTTCATCAAGTGGGCGTCGCGCATCAACACCTTCTTCTATCGCCGGGGCGGCGGGGAGGGACTGGGCAGCACCTTCCAGAACATTCCGGTCGCCTTGCTGACCACCACCGGGCGCAAGACCGGGCAACCGCGGGTGTCTCCGCTGTATTTCCTGCGGGACGGCGATCGGGTGATCGTCGCCGCATCGAAGGGCGGCGCAGTGAAAAACCCGCTGTGGTATCTCAACCTCAAAGCCGACCCGAAAGTTTCGGTCCAGATCAAAAAAGAGGTGCTCGACTTGACCGCACGGGACGCCACCGACGAGGAGCGCGCCCGGTACTGGCCGCAACTGGTAAAGATGTACCCGACCTACGAGGACTACCAATCCTGGACCGACCGGACGATCCCGATCGTCATCTGCGACCCGTAACGTCGAAGGCGTGACGCAGCGAAACTGGTTTCGCAATTCACGCTTTCTTGTTGCCGCGCTCAAATACTTTGCCCGCGCTCATATTTGGGCGTACCGGCGCACCAACGGCCGGCTCGGTGCGAGGTTGCTGTGGTTCCCGGCCGCGCTGCTGACGACCGTCCGGGCGCAAGTCGGGTGAGCGGCGGACCACACCGGCGCTGTACCTACGCGACGGCGAGCGGGTGATCCTGCCGCAATCTTTCGGCGGTCGCGCCAAGAACCCGACCTGGTACCTGAACCTCAAAACTAACCCGATCATCGAGGCACAGATCCGCGACCAGCGGCTACAGATGTCGGCACGGGACGCCACTGAATCGGAACGCGCTCAGTACTGGCCGTCGCTGATCGAGATGTATCCGCCATACCGTGGATACCGCGACGCCACCGATCGGACCATCCCGCTGTTGGTATGTGAACCGGCTTAAGTAAGCCTGAGGATTCGCTTAAACGATGAGCTTGACTGGGGTAAATTCCGTTGCGCTGACACCGTCGCGGCGAATGGAGAAGTGATGAAAACCCAGATCCGCTATCTCGTCGTCGGACTGTTGTCGACTGGGTTGATCTCCCTCGGATCGGCGGTGGCCTGGGCCGACAACGAAGACATCGTGCTGGACCTGGTCCGGCATGGTGAGTCGACGGCCAACGCTGCAGGCATCATCGATACCGCGCCGCCCGGGGCCAATCTCGACCCGAATGGAATCGTCGAGGCGAACACCGCCGCAAACTCAATTTTCCAGGAATACGGAAAAGACATCGTCGGGGTCTTCGCGTCAGAAGAGGTTCGGACGCAGCAGACCGCGGCACCGTTGGTCGCTCTGCTCAACAATCCGAACATCTCCCTCGCTGACCCCTTGTCCGGGCTCAATGAGATCCCTGCCGGCAGTTTCGAGGGCGATCCGACGACCAGCCTCGAAGGAATTCTTTACTTACTCGGACCCCTCGCTTGGGCATTCGGTTTTCCGCTCGTCCCGGACCTGGGCGATCCGAGCGTGAACGGCGTGACATTCGACGACGGCTTCAGCGGCGCTGTGCAATCCATCTACGACGGAACCGTCGGGAGCGCTGTCACCACGCCCACCGACATCGCTTACTCCAGCGAAGGAGCGATCGCTGTCTGGACGCTGATGAACGTCAATAACCCCGATTTCTCGGTCCTGCTCCAGGAAGTGATCAAAAACGAAGAATTCTTGCCCAACACCGGTCAAGTCGTGGTCGACGGCAGTCCCGGGGACTGGACGCTGGTCAGCTACGACGGCGTCGCCGTGCCGCAGGATCCAGGCTTGGGCACAGAGCTTTTCGTCGACGTCCGCAACCTGCTCGACGCACCGCAGTTCGCCGGCTACGACATCTATGAGGCTCTGCTGACCGGGAATTCGGCGACGATCGACGCCGCGATCCATACCGGCCTTACTCAAGTCGACACGGCGCTGAGCCAATTCCCGGTCGAGGTGTTCGATCAGATCGTCGCCGCCTTCGGTGGCAGCATCTAGGCCGAGGGCGGTTCGCTCTAAGCCAATCTCGTTGATGGCGGACAAATTCCGCGTTTACAGCACTGCCGTGCCCCGGCACGTAGATGGCGTCGGGTCCGCCGATCGCGAGTAGCCGGTCGAGGGTGTGCGGCCAGGCCACCACGTCGGAGTCGGCATCGATCGCCGGGTCGCCCGATTCCTCGACGAGGTCACCGGCGAAGACCACCGTCGACTCGCTGTCGGTACCTGGCACTAACACGACTAGATCCGCGCCGGTGTGGCCGCGGCCCGGGCGCGCGATCTTCACTCGACGGTTCCCGAGGTCGATCACGGCGTCATCGACGGGGTGTTGGGGCTGCGGCAGCGCTGCGATGGCGCGGTCGATCTCGGCTTCGTCGGCACCGTAACTCAGCGCCTCGTCGCGAAGCCGGCCAGTCTCTGTTGCGAGGTAGTCCAAAACATCAGGTGCGCAATATATTTGCATCTCGCCGAATTCTCCGCAACCCAGCACATGATCGAAGTGCAAGTGAGTCAGCACCACGTGCGTCACGCCGTGTCCGGCAATCTGACGCACATCGTCGTGGATCGCCCGGGCTTCGGTGAGCGTGGTGCCGGTGTCGACCAGCAGCACTCCGGTACGGCCCTGCACCAGACCGACAGTGACGTCCAGGAACGGTAGCCGACAACGATGCACGCTGTCGGTCAGTCGCTCCCAGTCGAAATGCACACCCAGCTCGGATAGGCCGTGGGATCAGGCCCCGTAGACCGGGACCGGCGCCCGCGACTTGGCCAGCAGGTCGGCGACGACGGGTCCCAACTCGGCAGGATCCCAGCGCGCGCCCTTGTCGATCTGCGGTCCGTGCGCCCACCCCTCGGCGACGCGAATCTTGCCGCCCTCGACCTCGAACACCTTGCCGGTGATGTCGCGAGATTCGTTGCTGCCCAACCAAACTACCAACGGCGAGATGTTCTCCGGCGCCATCGCGTCGAAGTCGTCGTCCTGGGTGGACATCATGTCGGCGAACACCGTCTCGGTCATTCGGGTGCGGGCCGACGGCGCGATCGCGTTGACCGTGACGCCGTAGCGGCCCATTTCCGCGGCGCCCACCAGCGTCATCGCCGCGATGCCCGCCTTGGCCGCGCTGTAGTTACCCTGGCCGACGCTGCCTTGCAGGCCGGCACCGGAGCTGGTGTTAATGATCCGTGCGTCAACGGTTTTGCCCTCTTTGCTCAGCCCGCGCCAGTATGAGGCGGCGTGTCGCATGGCGGCGAAATGGCCTTTCAGATGCACCGCGATGACGGCGTC
Organism: uncultured Actinomycetota bacterium; assembly: GCA_963733755.1. GTDB lineage: Bacteria > Actinomycetota > Actinomycetes > Mycobacteriales > Mycobacteriaceae > Mycobacterium. The sequence goes on along the minus strand of CAVTEZ010000027.1, from coordinate 310,423 downwards.
GAATTCCTCCTCGCTGGTGTTGGCCATCATCCGGTCGCGCACGATGCCGGCGTTGTTCACCAGCACATCCAGGCCACCGAACGTGTCGACGGCGGTCTGGACCAGGGCGGCAGCCTGATCCCAGTCCGCGATGTTGGAGCCGTTAGCGACGGCTTCGCCTCCGGCGGTGGTGATCTCGTCGACGACGCTCTGGGCCGCGCTGCCTCCGCCGGCCGGGGATCCGTCCAGGCCTACGCCGATGTCGTTGACGACCACGCGTGCACCTTCGTTGGCGAAGGCCAAGGCGTGCGCGCGGCCGATACCGCCGCCCGCTCCCGTGACGATGACGACGCGGCCGTCGACTACACCCATGCCCGTGACTCCTCTACTTGGTCGCGCTCGCGTTAGTGGTGGCCAGATAGTGCGGCGGTTCGCCGCCGCCGTGTACCTCCAACGAGGCACCGCTGATGTATGCAGCCGCATCCGATGCCAGAAACGCTGCGGCCCAACCGACATCGGCGGGCGTGGCGAGCCGGCCGAGCGGCACGTTCTTGGAAATTGCGGCGATCGATTCGGCGTCGCCGTAGAACAGCTCCGATTGTTCGGTCTCGACCATGCCGACGACGCAGGCGTTCACCCGGACCTTCGGACCCCATTCCACGGCCAGCGTCTGAGTGAGGCTTTCCAGACCGGCCTTGGCCGCCCCGTAGGCGCCGGTGCCCGGTGACGGCCGACGGCCGCTGAGGCTGCAGATGTTGACGATCGATCCGCCGCCTGGCTGGTTTTGCATCGTGTCGTTGGCGTGCTGGGAAACCGAGAGTGCACCAAGCAAATTCAGCTCGATGATTTTGCGGTTGAACTTCGCGCTGGACTCCGCCGTCAAGACGAACGGCGAACCGCCGGCATTGTTGACCACCACGTCGAGGTGGCCGTGCCGGTCGACGATCGCGTCGATCATCGCCTTGACCGCGTCGTCGTCGCGGATGTCGCAGGGGTGGAATTCGTAGGGGAGGCCTTCGACCTCGCGCCTGGCACAGGTGACGACGGTGGCACCTTGCTGGGCGTAAACGCTGCTGATGCCGGCGCCAACCCCTCGAACGCCGCCGGTCACCAGCACGACCCGGCCGCTGAGCCCGAAGCTGAACGCGGGGCCTCCATCGGCATGAGTCACTGTGCTAGCGTACCAAGCAAGTGCTTGCTTAGGTAAATCGTCCCCCATCGCCCCCCAAGGAAGTGGTCGAGGATCTCGATGACAATCACGTCACGCACCGTCGAACCCGGGATAGTCGCGGTCACGGTTGACTTTCCCCCCGTCAACGCCATCCCGTCGCGCGGCTGGTTCGAACTCGGCGAGGTGCTGACCGCAGCCGGCAACGACCAGACCACTCACGCGGTGATCCTGCGCGCCGAGGGCCGCGGGTTCAACGCCGGCGTCGACATCAAGGAGATGCAGCGCACCGAGGGATTCACCGCGCTCATCGACGCCAACCGTGGCTGCTTCGCCGCATTCCGCGCGGTCTACGAGTGTGCGGTCCCGGTGATCGCCGCCGTCAACGGATTCTGCGTCGGAGGTGGCATCGGATTGGTGGGTAACGCCGACGTCATCGTCGCGTCCGAGGATGCGACGTTCGGGCTGCCCGAGGTCGAGCGCGGCGCACTGGGTGCGGCGACCCACCTTTCCCGGTTGGTACCGCAGCACATGATGCGGCGGTTGTTCTTCACCGCGGCCACCGTCGACGCCGCCACCCTGCACCACTTCGGTTCGGTGCACGAGGTGGTACCGCGCGAGGAACTCGACGAAGCCGCGCTGCGGGTGGCACGCGACATTGCCGCCAAGGACACCCGCGTCATCCGCGCGGCCAAAGAGGCGTTGAACCTGATCGATTTGCAGCGGGTCAACTCCAGTTACCGCATGGAGCAAGGCTTTACCTTCGAGCTCAACCTCGCCGGGGTAGCCGACGAGCACCGCGATGCGTTCGCCGGTACGGAGAAGGGCAAGAAGGCGTAATGGCCGACAAACGCACCACCCTCGACGAGGCAGTCGCGCACGTGCGCAGCGGCATGACGATCGGTATCGGGGGCTGGGGGTCGCGACGCAAACCCATGGCATTCGTCCGCGCCTTGCTGCGCACCGACGTCAAGGATCTGACCGTCGTGACATACGGCGGTCCGGACTTGGGGCTGTTGTGCTCGGCGGACAAGGTGAAACGGGTTTACTACGGGTTCGTCTCGTTGGACTCACCGCCGTTCTACGATCCCTGGTTCGCCAAGGCCCGCAGCAGCGGAGCGCTGGAGGCCCGTGAGATGGACGAGGGCATGCTGCGATGTGGACTGCAAGCGGCGGCACAACGGTTGCCGTTTCTGCCAATTCGCGCCGGCCTGGGCAGTTCGGTCTTGGACTTCTGGGAGGGCGAGCTACAGACGGTGACCAGCCCCTACCCAGCACCGGACGGTGGCCACGAGACGCTGCTTGCGATGCCGGCGCTGAACCTGGATGCCGCGTTTGTGCATCTCAACCTCGGCGACGTGCGAGGCAATGCCGCCTACACCGGCATCGACCCTTACTTCGACGATCTCTTCCTGATGGCCGCCGAGCGGCGTTACCTGTCGGTGGAGCGCGTCGTCTCGACCGACGAGCTAGTCAAAGCGGTTCCACCGCAGGCATTGCTGGTGAACCGGATGATGGTCGACGGAGTGGTCGAAGCGCCGTGCGGCGCCCATTTCACCACCGCTGCACCGGATTACGGCCGCGACGAGAAGTTTCAGCGGCACTACGCCGAAGCCGCTGCCACCGACGAGGGTTGGCACACGTTCGTGCAGACTTATCTGTCCGGCGGTGAAGCCGAATACCAGGCAGCCGTGCGGAAGTTCGCAGAGGAGGCGTCATCGTGACCGACACCGCGAGCACTCGCGCCGAAGTGTGCGCAGTCGCCTGCGCCGACTTGTTCCGCGATGCGGGCGAGATCATGGTCAGCCCGATGACGAACATGGCATCGGTCGGCGCGCGGCTGGCCCGGCTGACGTTCTCACCCGACATCGTGCTGACCGACGGCGAGGCGCAACTGCTGGCCGACACCCCGGCACTCGGCAAGACCGGACCCGTCGAAGGCTGGATGCCATTCGGCCGGGTGTTCGAGACACTCGCCTGGGGACGACGACACGTGGTGATGGGCGCCAATCAGGTTGACCAACATGGCAATCAGAACATCTCGGCGTTCGGGCCACTGCAACAACCGAAGCGACAGATGTTTGGCGTCCGCGGCGCACCCGGCAATGCCATCAACCATGCGACCAGCTACTGGGTGGGCAACCACTCCAAGCGCGTGTTCTGCGAGACCGTCGACGTGGTCTGCGGTATTGGCTGGGACAACGTCGACAATGACAACCCGGCATTCCGGTTCGCCAACACGTATCGAGTGGTGTCCAACCTCGGCGTGTTCGACTTCGGTGGGCCGGACCGCACGATGCGCGCGCTGACGCTGCACCCCGGTGTCTCGTCCGACGAGGTCCGCGAGAACACCTCGTTCGACATACACGGTCTTGACGACGCGGACGAGTCCAGGGTGCCGACCGACGCCGAGTTGCGCCTTATTCGCGAGGACATCGATCCGAAGGCATTGCGGGACCGGGAGATACGTTCATGAAGCTGCGGACGCCGCTCACTGAACTGATCGGTATCGAGCACCCGGTGGTGCAGACCGGAATGGGCTGGGTGGCCGGCGCCCGCCTGGTGGCAGCGACCTCCAACGCCGGCGGCCTGGGCATTCTGGCCTCGGCCACCATGACGCTCGACGAATTGGCCGTCGCGATCGGGAAGGTCAAGGCGGCGACCGACAAGCCGTTCGGCGTCAACATTCGCGCCGATGCCGGCGACGCCGACGACCGGGTGGATCTGATGATCCGCGAGGGCGTCAAGGTCGCCTCGTTCGCGTTGGCGCCTAAGCAGGAGCTCATCAGCAAGCTCAAAGACGCCGGCTCCGTGGTGATTCCGTCGGTTGGCCTTGCCAAGCACGCCCGCAAGGTTGCCTCCTGGGGTGCCGACGCGGTGATCGTCCAGGGCGGCGAAGGCGGTGGGCACACCGGGCCGATCGCCACCACTCTGCTGCTGCCGTCGGTGCTTGATGCCGTCGGCATCCCGGTGATCGCCGCGGGCGGCTTCTTCGATGGCCGCGGCCTCGCCGCGGCGTTGTCGTACGGCGCCGCCGGGGTGGCCATGGGCACCCGGTTCCTGCTCACCTCGGACTCCACTGTGCCCGACACGGTCAAGCAGCGTTATCTACAGTCCGCGCTCGACGGCACCGTCGTCACCACCCGGGTCGACGGAATGCCACACCGCGTGCTGCGCACCGGCCTCGTCGAGAAGCTGGAAAGCGGCTCGCGGGCAAGGGGTTTCACCGCCGCCATCGGCAACGCCGCGAAGTTCAAGAAGATGTCGCAGATGACCTGGGCCTCGATGATTCGCGACGGCCTGGCGATGCGGCGCGGCAAGGACCTGTCCTGGTCGCAGGTGGTGATGGCCGCCAACACGCCGATGTTGCTCAAAGCCGGCCTGGTCGAGGGCAACACCGACGCCGGAGTGCTGGCCTCTGGGCAGGTGGCCGGCATCGTCGAAGACCTGCCGTCATGTGCCGAGTTGATTGAGTCGATCGTCGCCGAGGCGGTCAAGCACTTGCAGGCCGCGTCGGCGTTAGTCCAGGACTGAAAGCTCTCCGGTCGTCAGGACTCCACGACCAGCAGCGTGTGCCCGGACGGGTCGCGGAACCAGAACATCGGTGGAACCGGGTCACCCATTCGCGACACCTGCGGGTCGACGTCAACGCCGAGTTCCTTCATCGCCGCGTGGGTGGCGTCGATGTCGCTGGTGTTCAGCGTGATACCGGTATTGGCCGGCTGCACTGGCCCGCTATCCGCCGGGGGTGGAGCGAGCGCGATGCCGGTCGTGCCCTCGGGTGGGTACACCTCGATCCACCGGTAGCCGCCACCGAACGGCTGGTCGGTTCGCTTCTCGAAGCCGAGCGACTCATAGAACGCGATTGCTGTGTCCTGCTCGATCGTCGGCACGCATACCAGGCTGATCGTCGTCAGGCCGGTCGTCGTGATGGTCATCTTGCTCCTTCGGGTTGGTTGGTTTCTGCGGTATCAGCGCCGTACGTGCGGGCGATGTCTTGCGATCCGACCCAGCGGCTGTAGGTGGGTGACTGCGGCCAGCCCTCTGGAGAGTCTTGCCACTCCTCCTGACGGCCGTACGGCAGTAGATCGATCAACGCGAACGAATGACTGAGCTGCTCGGTTCCGCGGCCATTGGTGTGCCAAGTGCGGTACACCTGATTCCCTTCACGCAGAAAGACATTCACCGCGAATCCGCCGCTGGGTGGAGCGCCGACATCGGTGCCGAACGAGCTGTTCGCGGTGGAGTACCAGGTCATCTTGTTGCCCACTCGTCGCTTGTAGGCGAGTGCTTCGTCGATGGGTCCCTGGGTGACGATCACGAACCGGGCGTCGTAGTTGTCCAGGAACTCCAGCCGGGTGAACTGAGAGGTGAAGCCGGTGCAACCCGGGCACTGCCACTCTTCATCGGGAAACCACATGTGGCTGTACACGATCAGCTGCGATTTGCCGTCGAAAACCTCGGCCAGACACACGGGTCCGTTCTCGCCTTCCAGAACGTAGTCCGGCATCGCCACCATCGGCAGCCGCCGTCGCTGCGCCGCGATGGCGTCGAGTTCACGGGTGGCCGCTTTCTCCCGGACACGCAGGGCTTCCAGTTCGCGCTGCCAGACTTGCTCGTCCACCACGGGCGGCAATCCTGCGGTTGTCACAACTATCCCCTTCGATGTGGATGTTCACGCTGTCAACATGCTAATGTTCACACCGTACACTTTGGCTTCGAGGAGGGTCAAGAGTTGGCTACCTTGAAGACCGGCTACCACCACGGGGACCTGCGCACGGCATTGATCGACGCCGGCCTGGCCCTCACCCGGATCGGCGGGCCGGAAGCGCTCACCATCCGGGAAGCGACTCGGCAATCGGGGGTTTCACCCAACGCTGCGTATCGTCACTTCGCCGATCGTGAAGACCTGCTCGGCGCGGTTGCCAGCGCAATCCAACATCGGATGGTGGCGCGGATGCAGGGCTCGTCGCGCCGGCGCGGCGCGGCGGATCAACTGCGCGCGGTCGGGATGGGCTACATCAAATTCGCGCTTGACGAGCCGGGGTGGTTCGCGGTGGCCTTTTTCGGAGCGGTCAACCCAGATGAAACTGCCGGTGCTCCACCGTATCTGGCGTTGGTCGATGCGCTGGACGCGATGGTGGCCGAAGGGGTACTCGCCCCCGAACGTCGCGATGGCGCCGAATGGCCGTGCTGGTCTGCGGTGCACGGGTTCGCCGAACTCGTGTTGCATGGACCGCTGCGCTACGCCGGCCGCCGCGATGTCGAGGCGTTGGCGCGGCGCACTGTCGACGACATCGTCGCCGGCGTTACAACCGTTCGATGATCGTGACGTTGGCGGTGCCGCCGCCTTCGCACATGGTCTGCAGGCCGTAACGACCGCCGGTGCGCTCTAGTTCGTTGAGCATGGTGGTGAAAAGCTTTGCACCGGTTGCGCCTAACGGGTGGCCCAGTGCGATCGCACCGCCATTGGGGTTGACCTTCTCCGGGTCGGCCTTGATCTCCTTGAGCCAGGCCAACACGACCGGCGCGAATGCCTCGTTGATCTCGACAGTGTCGATGTCGTCGATGGACAGACCGGTCTTCTCCAGCGCGTAGCGGGTAGCCGGAATCGGACCGGTGAGCATGAACACCGGGTCGGCAGCGCGGGCGCTGATGTGATGGATACGCGCCCGCGGCGTGAGCTTGTGGTCCTTGACCGCCCGCTCGGAAGCCAACAGCACCGCGCTGGCACCGTCGGAAATCTGACTGGCCATCGCGGCGGTCAGGCGGCCTCCTTCGACCAACGGCTTCAGGCCGGCCATCTTCTCCAGCGACGACTCACGCGGACCCTCGTCGACACGAAACGCACCGTGTTCGGTTTCCACGGCGATGATCTCGTTGTCGAAGTGGCCGCCGCGGATCGCGCCAAAGGCACGCTCGTGGCTGGTCAGCGCGTACTGCTCCATCTCCTCGCGAGACAGGTTCCACTTTTCGGCGATCAACTCCGAGCCGCGGAACTGCGAGATTTCCTGATCGCCGTATCGGTGCAGCCACTGCTTGGATTCGTTGGTCGGCGAGGTGAAGCCGAACTGCTCGCCGACGATCATTGCCGACGAGATCGGGATCTGGCTCATGTTCTGCACGCCGCCGGCCACGATCACGTCCGCGGTGCCCGCCATGATCGCTTGCGCGCCAAAAGAAATGGCCTGCTGACTCGATCCACACTGCCGGTCGATGGTAACGCCGGGAACCTCTTCGGGGTATCCGGCGGCCAGCCAGGACAGCCGGGCGATGTTGCCGGCCTGCGCTCCGATGGCGTCGACGCAACCGGCGATCACGTCCTCGACAGCGGCGGGGTCGATGTCGACCCGGTCCAGCAGGCCACGCCAGCCGAGCGCGCCCAGGTCGACGGGATGCACGCCGGCCAGCGACCCATTGCGCTTACCAACGGCAGTGCGCACAGCGTCAATAACGTAAGCCTCGGGCATTTCAGACTCCTTCTTTGGTGATTCCACCTAGGACGATAGCGAGATACTGCTGACCCACCTGTTGCGCGGTGAGCGGTCCACCGGGCTGATACCAGCGCACCGACACCCAGGTGGTGTCACGAATAAATCGGTAAACCAGGTCGACGTCGAGGTCGGGACGCAGATAGCCCTCCTCGATGCCCTGGTGCAGTACGTCGACCCACATCTTGCGCTGCTGCTTGTTCAGGTCTTCGAGGTAGGAGAACCGGGGCTGGGGCAGCAGCCGCTTGGCCTCGTCCTGATAGATGACGACCTGGGCATGCCGATGCTCGATGGCGTCGAACGACGCCATGAACAGCCCCTTGAGTCGCTCCAGCGGATTCGAGTGCGTGTCAACGATTTCCTGGTAGCGAGCGAAGAGCCAGTCCATGAAGTTCCGCAGCACTTCGTCGACCATCTCTTCTTTGGAAGAGAAATGGTGGTACAGGCTGCCGGAGAGGATGCCGGCGCTGTCGGCGATATCACGCACGGTGGTCGCGCGTAACCCGCGTTCGGCGAACATCTTCGCGGCGAGTTCCAATAATTCGTCGCGACGGCTGTTCGGCGGGCTGAGTTCGGTCATGGGTGCTGACTCGATACCGAGATCACTTCTCCGGTCAGGTAACTGGAGTATTCACTGGCCAGGAAGGCGATGGTGGCGGCGACTTCCCACGGCTCGGCGGCCCGGCCGAACGCCTCACCGGCCGACAACTGGTCGAGCAGTTCGGTTGAGCTGGTCTTGTCGAGGAACTTGTGCCTGGCGATGCTTGGCGATACCGCGTTGATCCGCACCCCGTATTCGACGGCTTCGATTGCACTGCAACGTGTCAACGCCATGACTCCGGCTTTGGCCGCCGCATAGTGGGACTGCGAGTGCTGTGCGCGCCAGCCAAGCACGCTGGCGTTGTTGACGATGACACCGCCATGGTCAGCGTCGCGGAAATACCGTAGCGCCGCCCGGGTAGTGCGCAGGACCGACGTCAGCGTGACGTTGAGAACGCGGTCCCACTCGTCGTCGGTCATGTCCACCACCGGGGTTTGACCGCCCAGTCCGGCGTTGTTGACCACCACATCGATCCGGCCCAGCCGTGCGGTGGTGGATGCGATCAATGCGTCGACTTGCGCGGTAGACGTGACGTCGCAGACCACGCTCTCGACCCGGCCCAGTCCCAATGCGGACAGCTCGTCGCGGGTTTCGCCGAGGCGCCGTTCGTGTTGGTCGGAGACGACGACGTCGGCGCCTTCAACGAGCGCGCGTCGGGCGGTCGCCGAGCCGATGCCGGTTCCGGCCGCAGCCGTGACGATCACGACCTTGCCGTTTAGAAGTCCGTGTCCGGCAACTTCTTTCGGCGCAACGGCGAGCGTCATCGAGCCTCCCTGGGTAGGCCGAGCACACGCTCGGCGATGATGTTGCGCTGGATCTCGTTGGAGCCGCCGTAGATGGTGTCCGCTCGGGTGAACAGGTAGAGCCGCTGCCACTCGTCGAAGTCGCCGCCCGTCAGCACCAGACCCGCTTTGCCCCGCACGTCCATCGCGATCTCACCCAACTCGCGATGCCAGTTGGCCCACAACAACTTCGAAACGTTGTCTTGGCCGGGCTGCTCGACATCCATAGTGGCCAGCGCGTAGGAGCGCATGGCGCGCAGGCCTGCCCAGGAACGGGTCAGATGTTCGCGGATCAGCGGGTCATCGGCGGCGCCAGTGCTTTTGGCGAGCTCCACGACGGCACTGAGCTCGCGCGCGTAGACGATCTGTTGACCGAGCGTCGACACACCGCGCTCGAAGGTGAGCGTTCCCATCGCGACCCGCCAGCCGTCACCGGGCTGGCCCACGACAAGATCGGCATCGGTGCGGGCATCGTCGAAGAACACTTCGTTGAACTCCGAGTCACCGGTCAGCTGGACGATCGGGCGGACCTCAACCCCTGGTTGGTCGAGCGGGACGAGCAGATACGACAACCCGGCGTGACGCTTAGAACCTTTTTCGCTGCGCGCCACCACGAAGCACCACTGCGCCCAGTGCGCCAGCGACGTCCACACCTTCTGGCCGTTGATCACCCACTCGTCGCCGTCAAGCACCGCTGTCGTGGACACGTTGGCCAGGTCACTGCCGGCGCCGGGCTCAGAGTAGCCCTGCGACCACAGCTCGGTGACGTCGAGAATCCGGGGAAGAAAGCGCTGCTGGTGCTCCGGCGTACCGAAGGCGATCAACGTCGGCCCCAGCAGTTCTTCGCCGAAATGGTTGACCTTGGCGGGTGCGTTGGCGAGCGCGTATTCCTCGTAGAACGCGACCCGGTGGGCAACGGACAGCCCGCGGCCGCCGTGCTCGACCGGCCAACCCAGACAGGTCAGACCCGCCCGCGCCAGGTGCTGATTCCACGCACGACGCTCTTCGAACGCCTCGTGCTCGCGACCTGGCCCGCCGAGCCCTTTGAGCGCGGCGAAGTCACCGACCAGGTTCTCGGCCAGCCAATCGCGGACCTCGGCCCTGAACTCCTCGACGCCTTGCACCTCTGTAGGCTAACCTACCAAGCACTTGCTTTGTTACCCCGGCGATGATGCGGCATACAGCGGCGGGATATTAGCCGGGCAATCCGCACCGAGGAGTTCGATGTCGAGCCATCCGCAGACCATTCCTGCGGCGCTGGACCACATCGCTCGCGAGCTACCCGACCACAATGCGCTGGTCACGCCGGATCGAACCCTGACTTTCGGCGCAATGCGAGACGAGGTACGCCGCGCGGCGGCGGCGATGATCAGCCTTGGCGTGCAGACCGGCGATCGAGTGGCGATCTGGTCGCCGAACACTTGGCACTGGGTGATTGCCTGCCTGGCCACCCATTACGCCGGCGCCACCGTGGTACCGCTGAACACCCGCTACACCGTGGCCGAAGCGTCCGACATCCTGGCCCGTACCGGCGCCCCCTTGCTGGTGGCGATGGGCAAGTTCCTCGGAGCCGACCGAGTCGCCGACCTCGACCGCTCCGCACTGCCCGATCTGCGTCACGTCGTGCGGGTGCCCCTCGACGCCGACGACGGTACGTGGGACGAATTTGTGAGCCACGGAGCTGAGGACTGGGCCCTCGAGGCGGCGGACGCACGGGCAGCTGCGGTCCGACCCGACGACGTCTCCGACGTCTTGTTCACTTCCGGCACGACCGGCCGCAGCAAAGGCGTGCTGTGTGCGCACCGGCAATCGCTCGCCGGTTCGGCTTCGTGGGCAGCCTGCGGCAAGATCACCCGCGACGACCGCTACTTATGTATTAACCCGTTCTTCCACAACTTCGGTTACAAGGCCGGAATCCTGGCCTGCCTGCAGACCGGCGCGACGTTGATCCCGCAGCTGACCTTCGACGCCGAGCAGGCGTTGCGCGCGGTCGCCGAACACCGGATTACCGTGCTGCCGGGACCGCCGACGATCTACCAGACCCTGCTCGACCATCCCGGCCGCGGCCGCTACGACCTGAGCTCGCTACGCTTTGCCGTCACCGGCGCGGCGACGGTGCCGGTAGTGCTGATCGAGCGGATGCAAACCGAACTCGACATCGACATCGTGCTGACCGCCTACGGCCTGACCGAGTCCAACGGGATGGGCACCATGTGCCGCGCCGACGACGATGCGGTCACCGTGGCCACCACCTGTGGGCGGCCGATCGCGGAATTCGAGCTGGCAATCGGCGATTACGGCGAGGTGCTGCTGCGCGGCCCCAATGTGATGCTCGGCTATCTGGACGACCCGCAAGCCACCGCCGAGAGCATCGACGCCGAGGGCTGGCTGCACACCGGTGACGTCGGAAAGCTGGATGCCGCAGGCAATCTCCAGATCACCGACCGGCTCAAGGACATGTACATCTGCGGCGGTTTCAATGTCTACCCCGCCGAGATCGAGCAGGTGCTGGCGCGTCTGGACGGTGTGCTGGACTGTGCGGTGATCGGCGTTCCTGACCAGCGACTCGGCGAGGTGGGCCGGGCATTCCTGGTGACGCGGCCCGGTTCCGGGCTCGACGAGAAGTCGGTGATCGCTTACACCCGTCAGTATTTGGCGAATTTCAAGGCCCCCCGTTCGGTGAGGTTTGTCGACACGCTGCCGCGCAACGCGGGCGGCAAGGTGGTCAAACCGCTACTGCGAGAGATGGCGTAATGGATCTTCAATTCGACAACGAGACGCTGGCATTCCAGCAGGAGGTGCGCGAGTTCCTGTCATCGCACCGGGACGAGTTTCCCTCGCACTCCTATGACACGGCTGAGGGTTTCGAGCAGCACCGCCGCTGGGACAAGGTTCTTTTCGATGCGGGCCTGTCGGTAATCACCTGGCCGCAGCAGTACGGGGGCCGCGACGCGACGCTGCTGCAGTGGGTTGTCTACGAGGAGGAGTACTTCCGCGCCGGCGCGCCCGGCCGGGCCAGCGCCAACGGCACCTCGATGCTGGCGCCGACGTTGTTCGCGCACGGCACCGACGAGCAACTGGATCGGATTCTGCCCAAGATGGCCAGCGGCGAGGAGATTTGGGCGCAGGCTTGGTCGGAGCCCGAGTCCGGTAGTGACCTTGCCTCGCTACGCTCGACGGCGACCCGCACCGACGGTGGCTGGCTGCTCAATGGCCAAAAGATCTGGAGTTCGCGAGCGCCATTCGGCGACAGGGCATTTGGACTGTTCCGGTCCGACCCCGAAGCGCAGCGGCATAGTGGTCTGACGTATTTCATGTTCGACCTCAAAGCGGACGGAATCACGGTCCGGCCGATTGCCCAGCTGGGCGGGGACACCGGGTTCGGCGAGATTTTCCTCGACGATGTCTTCGTGCCCGATGCGGACGTGATCGGCAAGGTTAACGATGGCTGGCGGGCGGCGATGAGCACGTCGAGCAACGAGCGCGGCATGTCGCTACGCAGCCCGGCCCGCTTCCTGGCTTCGGCGGAGCGCCTTGTCGAGGTGTGGAAAGTAAACGGCGATAGCGTATTCGGCGATCAGGTCGCCGACGCCTGGATCAAAGCTCAGGCCTACCGGCTGCATACCTTCGGCACTGTGACCCGGTTGGCGGGCGGCGGCGAACTGGGCGCGGAATCCTCGGTGACCAAGGTGTTCTGGTCAGACCTGGACGTTGCGGTGCACCAGACCGCACTGGAGATCCGCGGCGCCGACGGCGAGCTGGCCAACAACTGGACCGACGGGCTGCTGTTCGCTCTGGGCGGCCCGATCTATGCGGGCACCAACGAAATCCAGCGCAACATCATCGCCGAGCGGCTGCTGGGGCTGCCCCGGGAGAAGGCCAAATGAGATTCGACCTTGACGAGCAGCAGCGTGACTTCGCAGCGAGCATCGACGCGGCGCTGGCGGCTGCCGACCTGCCGGGTGCGGTACGCGCCTGGTCTCGCGGCGACACCGCGCCCGGCCGCAAGGTCTGGGCGCGACTGGCCGACTTGGGCGTCACCGCGCTGGCGGTGCCGGAGCGATTCGACGGCATCGACGCTCACCCTGTCGACCTGGTGGTCGCGCTCGAGCGGCTGGGCCGGTGGGGTGTACCCGGTCCGGTTACCGAATCCATCGCGGTAGCACCGGTTTTGCTAGCCGACGACGAGCGGTGCGCAGCGCTGGCCGCCGGCGAGCTGATCGTCACCGTCGCGCTCCCGCCGCATGTGCCACGCGCAACCGACGCCGACACCGCCGGGCTGACGTTGCTGGCCGATGCCGACGGAAATGTCAGCGAAGCGCGCCCCGACGAGCAGCACGAGTCCGTCGACCCCAGCCGCAAGTTGTTCGACGTCGTCTCCAGTGGAGCGACCTGGCAGGCGGATGTGGCACGCGCGTACGAGTTCGGCGCGCTGGCCACCGCGGCCCAATTGATCGGAGCGGGCCAGGCGCTGCTGGACGCCGCGGTCGACTACGCCAAGCAGCGCACTCAGTTCGGTCGGATCATCGGTTCGTACCAGGCGATCAAACACAAGCTGGCCGACGTGCACATCGCGCTCGAGTTGGCGCGCCCTCTGGTGTACGGCGCCGCGCTGTCGCTGGCCGATCGGTCGCCTGACACGGCTCGGGATGTGAGCGCAGCCAAGGCTTCCGCCTCGGACGCCGCATTGCTGGCCGCGCGGTCGGCGCTCCAGACGCACGGCGCCATCGGTTTCACTGCCGAGCACGACCTGTCGCTGTGGCTGCTGCGGGTGCAGGCGCTGAGACCGGCCTGGGGCGACCCGGCCGCGCACCGGCGACGAGTACTGGAGGCACTGTGAGTTGCGCCGGCGACGATGCAGTGGGGGCACCTCCAGCCGCGCAGCGGCGAGGGGGACGCAGCGATGAGGAGGAGCGGCGCCGATGAGTGACGAACGGGAACTGCTGCGCGAGACCGTGGCGGCGCTGGTGACCAAGCACGCCTCCCCTGCCGCGGTGCGCGAGGCGATGGAATCCGAACGTGGCTACGACGAATCACTGTGGCGGCTGCTGTGCGAGCAGGTCGGGGCTGCCGCGCTGGTGGTGCCCGAGGAATTCGGCGGTGCCGGCGGCACTCTCGGTGATGCGGCGGTAGTCCTCGAAGAACTCGGCAAGGGCCTGGTGCCCAGCCCGCTGCTCGGTACGACGCTGGCCGAACTGGCACTGCTGGCAGCGGACGAGCCCGATGCCGATGCGCTGGGTTCGCTGGCCGAGGGAGCGGCAATCGGCGCGGTGGCCTTCGACCGCGGCTACGTGGTCAACGGCGACGTGGCCGACATCGTCATCGCGGCCCACGACGGCAAGCTCGACCGATGGACGGCATTCAGCGCCGAGGCGCTCCCTTCCATGGATCCCACTCGCCGGCTGGCCCGGATCACACCGCAGGACACGGCGCCGCTGGGCACGGATCCCGGTGTAGCCGATGCCGCGGCGATACTGCTGGCCGCCGAGCAGATCGGCGGCGCGACCCGCTGCCTGGAACTAACCGTCGAATACACCAAGGAGCGTCAGCAGTTCGGTCGACCGATCGGCAGCTTTCAGGCCCTCAAGCACCGGATGGCCGACCTCTACGTCGCCGTGCAGGCGGCTCGCGCCGTGGTAAACGAGGCGGCCGATGCACCGTCGGCGACATCGGCGGCACTGGCACGCATCGCGGCCACCGAGGCGTTCAGCACGGTGGCCGCCGAAGGCATTCAACTGCACGGCGGCATCGCGATCACTTGGGAACATGACATGCAGCTGTATTTCAAACGCGCGCATGGCAGTTCGCAACTGCTGGGCCCGGCGAGCGAACACGTGCGCCGGCTGGAATCCGAAGTGTTCTCGTCCGGCGACGATGCAGAGGGCGCAGCGCGATGAGGAGGAGCCGGACACTACTAACGTTGACCGCATGACCGATCACGTCGCGCTGCGCGCCGGGATCCCGCCGTTCTACGTGATGGACGTCTGGCTGGCTGCCGCCGAACGCCAGCGCAGCCACGGCGATCTGGTCAACCTGTCGGCGGGCCAGCCGAGCGCCGGGGCTCCCGAGCCGGTGCGCGCCGCCGCCGCATCGGCGCTGCACCTCAATCAGCTCGGCTACACCGTCGCGCTGGGCATTCCCGAACTGCGCGCCGGGATCGCAGCGTCGTATCTCGACCGGTACGGCATCCAGGTCGAGATGGACGACGTGGTGGTGACGACGGGATCGTCCGGTGGCTTTCTGCTGGCGTTCCTGTCCTGCTTCGACGTCGGCGACCGGGTCGCAGTCAGTAGCCCCGGCTACCCCTGCTATCGCAACATCCTGACGGCGCTCGGGTGTGAGGTCGTGGTGATCGAATGCGGGCCGGAGACGCGCTTTCAGCCCACGGCGCAGATGCTTGCCGAGCTCGACCCGCCGGTGCAGGGCGTCGTGGTCGCCAGCCCGGCCAACCCGACCGGTACCGTCATCCCGCCCGCGGAACTCGCGGCAATAGCCTCCTGGTGTGACGAGTCGAATGTCCGGCTGATCAGCGACGAGGTTTACCACGGGCTGGTCTACGACGGCGCGCCGCAGACCAGCTGCGCGTGGAGTACATCGCGAAATGCGTTCGTGGTCAACAGCTTTTCCAAGTATTTCGCGATGACGGGATGGCGGCTGGGCTGGTTATTGGTGCCGTCCGCGCTGCGCCGGGCGGTGGACCGTCTGACCGGAAACTTCACCATCTGCCCACCCGTGCTGTCGCAACACGCTGCGGTTGCGGCGTTCACCCCGGAGGCGATCGAAGAAGCCGACGGGCATCTCCAGCACTACTCCGTCAATCGCGCGACACTGCTCAACGGCTTGCGCGACATCGGCATTGACCGGCTGGCGCCCACCGACGGCGCATTCTACGTCTACGCCGACGTCTCCGACTTCACCGATGATTCGATGGAGTTCTGTTCAAAGCTGTTGGCCGACACAGGAGTAGCGATAGCACCTGGCATCGACTTCGATCCGCAGCGCGGCGGTTCCTACGTTCGGCTTTCCTTTGCCGGACCCGCGGGCGACATCGACGAGGCGTTGCACCGGATCGGGGCCTGGCTGCCGGGTTCAGGACGTTAGCGCGTCGATGCGCGCTTCGAGCACCGAGCGTTCGCCGGTGTCTGCCACGTTGATCCCGAACCGGTCAGTCAAAGCGTCGACGACCGCCGCGGCGTCGCGCAAAACGGTCTTTTCCGTCTTGCCATCGCGGTGCACGGACAGATGACGATCCGAGAGGTTGCATCGCCCGTCGGCCGTGACCAGAGAAACCATCAGGTTCGTGACGAAATGCGACGACGGGTGGGTCGAGACATACCAACTGCCCACCTTCAGATCGATCGGTGGTGCCGTCCTGGTCGCGAATTCGTACAGCGACTGCCACTGGTCGCGGATCAGGACATCGAGCACGAGGCTGCTCCGACGCTCCTGGAGCCGGTATGGCTCGTGCGTTGTCTGCTGGACGCTGCCGGTCTCCAGCCGGATCGGCGACGTTGGCGTCTGGCCGCCGAAGCCCACGTCGACGAGGAACAGCTGCGGGGTGCCCGGCAGGGATACCCCCAACAGTGTGTGCGTCTGCGACGGCACCGGCGCGCCGGGCTGCATCGTCCAGACCACCCGGGCCGCAAACCGTCGCACGCCGAAACCGAGTTCTTCCAACACGTGGCCCATCAAGCCGTTGTGCTCGTAGCAATAGCCACCACGGCTCCGGTGAACCAGCTTGTCGGTCAACGCCTCTGGACTCAGGTCGTCGACCGGCACGCCCAGTAGCGGATCAAGGTTCTCGAACGGAATCGTTCTGGTGTGCGCCGTCACCAATTCCTGCAGAACATCGAAGGTCGGGTCCGCCGCGCCACGGTAGCCGATCCGCGCGAAATAGCCGGCCAGATCCAGCGTCATGTGGGCCATTGTGACCCAGTGGCAACCGCCTCACGCCACGCGGGCCTCCACCAGGCTCAACGGCGATGCGGTCGGCACCAGACGGGTCATCTCAAACCCAGCCCGGCTGAGCAAGTTTCGATATTCAGCGGCAGTTCGCTCACGGGCTGCCAGATTCAGCAGCATCTCCAGGTCCGCCCATTTTCCCGGGAAATCCCGGTCATGGTCGGGGATGACCAATTCCACCAGCAGTACCGTGGCTCGTCGGCCCGCCGCGGCGCGAACGTTACGCAGAATCTGCAGCGCCTTCTCGTCGGGCCAGTCGTGAATGATGTTCTTCAGCACGTACGCGTCGCCACCGGCGGGAACGCTGTCGAAGAACGAGCCCTCCTCGATCCGCACCCGATCGGCTATAGCTTTCTCGCACAGAATCTTTGGCGCATCCGCTACCACGGCCGGCAAGTCATACAGAACGCCTTGTGAGCCCGGCGTCGCCGCCAGGATGGTGGCCAGCAGCGGTCCGTGGCCGCCACCGACATCGACAATCGTGGGATAGGCAGTGAAGTCGTAACCGGCCGCCACGGAAGCATCGGTCAGCTGCGAAATACTCGCCATGGTGCGGTTGAAGAGGTCCGCGTGCCGGGGATCCTCGGCGAAATAGTCGAAGCTCTCCTTGCCATGTAATGCCGGCACCACGGATTGTCCGGTTCGAATCGAATCCGCCAGCAGTGTCCACCGTTCGCGTTGCTCACGCGATCCGTAGAACTGGGCCGCCCACGTCATCGACACTTCTGCGTCTGAACACAGGGTTCGGGCAAGGGAATTCAGCTCGTAGCGGCCGTCGCGACGATGACGGAAGACGCCGCGCCCGATCAACGCGCGCAGCAGCCGCCCCAGAGCATCCGAGTCCGCACCGACCTTCGCCGACAACTCGTCGATCGTCAGCGGCCCACCAGCTAATGCGTCGGCGACGCCCAACTCGGCGGCGACCGTAATTGCCTGCGACACCCAGGTCGCGATGATCATCTCCATCATCGACGCGGGCGCGGGCATCAACCGCTGGTTGAGTCGATACAGATAATGGCGGACCCACTCGACGACCCGGGCAGCCGCGGCGGGCGGCACCTTCGCGGTCGTCGACATCACCGCACCTCGGCAAGAGACACGCAACTGATCTCAGCCGAGATATCGCGGTGACTGGACCAACTAAGGAACCGCGTCAGTGCCCAGGTCATAGCGCGGTCCGAGATGAGCGCCGCGGGCCGCAAGACGGACTCGCTGCGAGACACCTGCTGTGTGGTTACCCAGGACACCGCCTTGACCTTGCGACGGCGGGTGCTCTCGTACCGTCGCAGGGCGCCGCTGACATCTCCCGAATCCGAAATCGCCTTGCACAGCACCATCGTGTCCAGCAGCGCCTGATTAGTTCCCTGCGCCAGCGTGGGTGGCATCGTGTGCGCGGCGTCCCCGAGCAACGTCACCGCACCCGTGCCGGCGCTGGGAATCGGGTGCCGAAAATGCGGGAACGGCGATGGAGCCAGATGGTCGTCGGTCAAAGTCGCGAGTACTTGATCGACCATGTCGGACCAACCCGCGAAATGCGACCGGATCATCTCGATCGGGCGTTGTGGTCTGACGAAATCCGGCGACCAGGGCAAGTCGAACCACCACTGCAGATCAGAACCGCCGGCCGGCCACAGTCCGAGGTTTCCGTGTTCGCCGATCATCATCCTGGCGACGTGCGGTTCGGCGATTTCGGGAAGGGTGACCAAGCCTTGCCAGCTGCACCATCCGGTCGGCTTCGCGGGCGGCGCTCCGACGACATCACGGACAACCGAATGCAAACCGTCCGCACCGATCAACACATCCCCGTCGGCTGAGCTGCCGTCTTCGAAGTCGACCCGAACGCCATTACCGTTATCGACTACCCGCGTGGCACGGGAGTTGCAGCGGATGCGATCGGCCGGAAAACCTTTGAGCAGTCGCTCGAGAAGAATTCGACGTGGCACCATCCGAATCGGTGCGCCCAGCCGGTTCACCATCGCATCGAGGTCCATAGTGGCGAGCGGCCGACCGGTGGATGTCATGACCCGCACGGCGGACAGCAGCTGCCCGGCTCCGTCCATATCGACACCGAGCTGGTCGAGGACCGTCGCGCCGTTGGACCAGATCGTCACGGCACCGCCACCGGCGGTCGCGTTCGGGCGCTGATCGAAGACGGTGACGTCGTGTCCGTCGCGCAGCAACCCGCGGGCGACCGAAATGCCGCTCACGCCGGCGCCGACGACCAGGATCCGAAGTTTCAAGACAACGCCCCGTCCTAGTCCTCTGCATGCCGTTCGTAGTCCCACCGCTCCAGTCGGGCCTGCAGCCTGAAAAGGCCCAATCCGGCGAAGGGGGTGCCGACCGAGAAGTAGACCATCAGCAGCGGACTCATCACTCAAACCTTTCTCGAACCTACTGTTGCTACCACGCGATACTTCGACCAAAAGTTCACCGCGGCGCCTAGCATCCCGGCATGACCGACTTCTCGGATCTGGCGACCGATGATCAGCAAGCGATCGGCAAGACGCTTCTGACCTTGCTGAAAGGCTTCCGCGATCGCGATGCGGAGGCGCTGCATGCGGTGTATTCCGATGACGCTGACTGGGTGAACGCCTTCGGCACGGTCAAGCGCGGGCGGGTGGAAATCGTCGACTACCTCAGGGGCCTGTTCGCCGATGCCAACTTCAACCGCGGCGAACCCGAAGGGCCGCCCGAAACGAGCTTCCGGGTGCTGTCACCCGAGGTCGTTCTGGTGTCAGCACACCTTCGGATCACAGGTCAGGGGCTGGTCGCCTGCGGAGAGCTGGACCGGGACAACTTCTCGCTTCGCGCATTGCAGCGTCAGGCCGATGGATCGTGGCTGATTGTCTCGGAAATGTTCCAGGATGCCAACACCAAATCGACTTACCCGCAATGACAGAGTTGGCACGGTGAGCCTGGTTATCTCCGACCACGAGCGGGCTGCGCTGGCCGAGCTTGCACAGTTCCCACTTTTCGCCGCGCTGACCGGCCGACGGTCGCGTCGCTTTCCGGTCGGTGGGCGAATACCCGCCGGGGCGCTGGCCTATACCAGTCACCGACCCGTCCAGCCGCTGTCGGAAGTCGAACGGGCACTGCTTATTTCGGTCACCGGCGGGGTGACGGGATGGAATTTCGGGATCACCCACAACCCCAGCTACGCGCCGTCGTTTCCCAACTACTCGGGAAGCGCGACCGGCCGTACCTTTCCGTCGGCCGCGGGCTTCCATACCAGCCAGCTGTTCTTCACCGACGACACCGGCACCTACCTGTTACCCAGCCGCGACGAGCATCCCCGCGAATTCGACAGCATCGAGGCGTGGATCAGCCATACGGCGGCGTCCTACGTGCGTATCTCGGATACTCGACTCGAATTGCCACGCGAAGAACCGCACATGGAAGGACACAACATCTGGATCGGCAACCATCCGGGCAGCCTGCTCGCCTTCCCGGTGGCGGATCTCGCCGAGCACCTGATGGAGAACCTTTGGTTCTTCGCGGCCAACGGCTACCCGATCGTCGACGACATCCACGGCCGCAACATCCCTGGCCTTGAACGACTTTCGTTGGCCCACGCCGATGATCCGCTTCCGTTGTCGTTCGTTGAGCAGTACACGATCACCGAGGCAAGCGCCGAACTCGCGATCGCCACCAACAACGGGGTGCTCGCATTGCAAGCGATGGGTCTCGGCGGCTGGACCTACGACGGGCTCAACAGGCTGTCCGTACTGGGCGGCTCGGGTGATCCGCGGGCGCCAGGGTTGGGTTTCGTCGCCGACGAAGACGAACGCTGGCCCTTCCCCAACGTCACCGGTCTGCCTGGATACTTCGAAACGCTCAGCCCGCCCCATGCGCCGTCGGTAGCCGCAGGGGTGGAGAAGTTGGTGGAACGAAAGTACCGTTCCGGCGGACCATTTCACCCCGATACACCGGGGCCGTGGTCGGATACCCCAAAGGTTCGCCGCTCCACGCTGCCACCGGAGGGCATTCGGGAGGTCGTGACGGCCGAAGCGTCCTACATCTACGACACGTTCGGTAAATTGCCCGGCACGGTGCCGACAGTGCACGTTCTGATGTACCTACAGGCGCAGCATCTCGACACCGACTTCTATGACGAATTATTCGGTCCCGGTGCCTATCTGGGCACGCACGCCGAGCATCAAGCCCGCTGGCACCGGCACTAGACCGAAAATCATCGCGGGCGATCGTTGCAGCCGACGGGGGCAAAGGAGTCCGGGTCGGCGACCTCCCAATCCGTCCGCCAGGTGGCCGGCGCGTGGTTGAGCAGGACACCTGGCTCGAGCCACTCGTAAAGCTCGGCGTACGAACGCTGTTCGGTAGGTGAGACCCGCTTGCGCAGCATGTGCGGGTTCAGCATAGACGGGTCCGAGACACCCATCGAGGCCATCATCCGCATCGCCTGCGTGACGGTGGCGTGCTGGTAGCGGTACACCCGTTCGCTCTTGTCGGCGACGTCGAGGGCGCGGGCGCGATACGGATCCTGAGTCGCGACACCGACCGGGCAGTGGTTGGTGTGGCAGCGCTGAGATTGAATGCACCCCACCGCCATCATCATCGACCGAGCTGAGTTGGTGTAGTCCGCACCCTGGATCAGCCGCTTGATGATGTCGTTGCCCGACGCGACCTTTCCACTGGCCCCGACCCGCATTCGGTCCCGCAGCCCCGTTCCCACCAGCGCGTTGTGCACGATCATCAACCCGTCGGTGAGCGGAAGTCCAATGTTGTCTTCGTATTCCAGCGGTGCAGCGGCGGTTCCTCCTTCGGCGCCGTCGACGATGATGAAGTCGGGCGTCACCCCCTCGGCCAACATCGCTTTGCAGGTCGCCAGCACATCGACCCGGGAACCGACGCACAGCTTGAAGCCAACCGGCTTGCCGCCGGCCAATTCGCGCAGCCGCGCCACGAACAAGACCAATTCCCGCGGGGTGTGGAATGCCGAATGCGCCGCCGGGCTGACGCACTTCTCACCGACGGGCACTCCTCGGTAGCCGGCGATCTCCTTGGTGACCTTGGCGGCAGGAAGCACGCCACCGATCCCGGGCTTCGCGCCTTGGCTCAACTTGATCGAGACGCATTTCACCAGAGGGTGGGCTGCCTTGTCCGCGAACATATCCGGATCGAACGCGCCGTCTTTGGTGCGAGCACCGAAATAGCCGGAGCCGATCTCCCACACCACGTCGGCGCCACCGAGATGATACGGAGTCAATCCGCCTTCGCCCGTGTCGTGGGCGAACCCACCCTTACGGGCGCCGTTGTTCAGCGCACGCAGCGCATTGGCCGACAGCGCACCGAAACTCATCGCGGAGACGTTCATCAACGCCATGTCGTACGGCTGCGTGCAATCGGGTCCGCCGACCCGCACCCGGAACGGCTCGTCGGGCGGCTCGACCGGCCGCGCCGTATGCACCAGATATTCGTAGCCGACCTGATCGATATCGCGCTCGGTCCCGAAAGCGAGCTCAGCGGCAGTACCCTTGGCCCGCTCGTAGATCAAGGATCGGACGTCACGGTCGAATGGGCGGCCGTCGAAGTTCCGTTCGATGAAGTACTGCTGCAACTCCGGTCGCAGCGCCTCCAGCAGAAACCGCATATGCCCGAGGACTGGGTAGTTGCGCAGCACCGAGTGTCTGCGCTGAACCAGGTCGTAGATGCCCACGGCCGCGACGACCGCGACCACCGCCGCGGGAATCCACCAACCCCACGCCCCCACGATGGCCACAGCCAGCAATGCTCCCGCGAGAGCCGTCAATAATGCGACACAACCAAACCGGATCAAGGCAGCCCGCCTCCCGCGAAGAAATGTTCATCGCGAGCGTAGCGTCAGTACTGAACCCGAAATCCGCCGATCAGCCAGACCTTGTTGCCATCAGGGTCGGTCAATGCTGACAGACGCACACCCTTGTTGGCCTCAACAACCTCACCTGGCTCAAGACCACGCTGGTTCAACGCGTCGATATGGGCATCCAAGTCTTGGACAGCGAAGTTGACGACCGTCGACCCCGCGTGCTGATCGTCGGCGAATACCTGTACCCATCCACCCGGAACTACCTGCCACTCCACGAGATTGGGCATCGGATTGTTGTCGGCCGCGCGACCGAACAGTGTTTCATACCAGCGTCGACTCCGCTGGACGTCGGTCACAGGCACAACAGCTAAGACATGTTCGATTGACATCTCCGCCCCTTCGATAGGCCTCAATGGACAGACCTGCCATTCGGCCCAAACTCATCGCAGACGAACCGGCTGCTACAGCCAGGTGTCCTGGGTGGTTGTGGTGAGGAATGCTTCCAAGTCGTCACGCCACTGAGCGGGCGTGGTCTTGTCCGGCTCGATTCCGGTGTAGTCGCCGCGATAGAACAGCAGCGGCCGCGGCTTGATCTTCGGTACCTCGGAAAGGGAGTTGACGGTGCCGAATACCACGAAGTGATCGCCGCCGTCGTGCACCGAGGCCACCGTGCAGTCGATGTAGGCCAGCGATCCGTCGATGATCGGTGAACCGAGTTCCGAAGGTTGCCAATCGATGCCGGCGAATTTGTCCGGTTCCTTCGACCCGAAGCGTGCCGATACGTGCTTTTGGCTCTCGGTCAGCACGTTGACGCAGAATTTCCTGCTGGCCTCAATCGCCTTCCAGGACCGCGAAACCTTGGTCGGACAGAACAACACCAGCGGCGGATCCAGCGACAGCGCCGCGAACGATTGACACGCGAAGCCGACCGGGACGTCGTCGTGCACGGTCGTGATGATCGTGATCCCGGTGCAGAACTGACCCAGCACACCGCGGAAGGCACGGGCGTCAATCTGCTCGGACATTACTTGAAGCCGACGGTGAAGTCGTGACCCCAGAGGCTGATCGCGGTACTCTCCCGGGCAACCCAGTCGGCGTCTTCGACCTGTCGCCCTTCGCAACCGAATTCGATGTCGAATCCGCCGGGAGTCTTCATGTAGAACGACAACATCAGGTCGTTGACATGGCGGCCGAGCGTGGCCGACATCGGCACCTTGCGCCGCAGCGCCCGGTCCAGACACAGGCCGACATCGTCGGCTTCGCCGACCTCGACCATCAGGTGCACGATGCCGCTGGGGGTCTGCCCCGGCATGAAGGCCAGGCTGTGGTGACGAGGGTTGCAGCCCAGGAACCGCAGCCAGGCCGGCGGCCCGTCGGCGGGCCGACCCACCACCTGCGGCGGCAGCCGCATCGAGTCACGCAGCTTGAAGCCCAGCACATCCCGGTAGAAGTGCAATGTCTCGACGTCGTCGCGGGTGGTCAGCACGACGTGGCCCAGGCCTTGCTCACCGGTCACGAACTTGTGCCCGTAGGGGCTGACGACCCGGCGGTGTTCCAGCGCGGCGCCATGGAAGACCTCCAGGCAATTGCCGGACGGGTCGGAGAACTTGATCATCTCGTCGACGCGCCGATCGGCCAGCTCGGCTGCAGTGGCCTCCTTGTAGGGCGTGCCCTCGACATCGAGCCGGTTCCGGATCTCCTGCAGCCCTTCGGCATTGGCACATTCCCAACCGGCTTCCGAGAGCCGGTCGTGCTCGCCGGGCACGATCACCAAGCGCGCCGGGAAGTCGTCCATCCGCAGATAGAGCGCGCCCTCGGTGGTGCCCTTGCCCTCAACCATGCCGAGGACTTTCAGGCCATAGTCGCGCCAAGCCTGCATATCGGTGGCCTCGACGCGAAGGTAACCCAGCGAACCGATGCTCATTACGCACCTCCTAGGAAGTCAAGGGTGAGCTTGTTGAATTCGTCGAACTTCTCCACCTGCGCCCAGTGTCCACATTGACCGAAAACATGCAGCTGCGCACGGGGAATGGTCTTGAGCGCCACCAGCGCGCCATCGATCGGGTTCACCCGGTCTTCGCGCCCCCAGATCAGCAGCACCGGTTGGCGCAGCTTGTAGACCTCGCGCCACATCATGCCGAGCTCGAAGTCGGCCCCGGAGAACGACATTCCCATCGCGCGGGTCGCCGTCAGCGATTCGGGAGTCGAGGCCAGTTCGAAGCGCTGGTCGATCAGTTCCGGGGTGATCAGCTTTTGGTCGTAGACCATGACCCGCAGGAACGCTTCGAGGTTTTCCCGGGTCGGCTCGACCGAGAACTTGCCCAGACGCTTGACGCCCTCGGTGGGATCAGGAGCGAACAGGTTGACGCTGAGCCCACCGGGGCCCATCAGGACCAACTTGCCGGCCCTGTCCGGGTAATCCAGTGCGAACCGGACCGCGGTACCGCCGCCCAGCGAATTGCCAACCAGCGGAACACGTCCCAGGCCCAAGTGGTCGCACAGACCCTTCAAAGCCCTGGCAGCGTAGTGGTTGAACTGGCCGTGCTCAGCGCGCTTGTCGGAATGGCCGTAACCGGGTTGATCGACGGCCAGCACGTGAAAGCGTTGTGCTAGCACCGGGATGTTGCGGGAGAAGTTCGTCCAGCTCGCCGCACCGGGTCCGCCGCCGTGCAGCAATACCACCGTCTGGTCGTTGCCGACGCCGGCTTCGTGGTAGTGCAGCTTGAGCGGTCCATCGACGTCGACCTCGACGAACCGGGAGGTGGACTCGAACGTCAGCTCTTCGGTTACCGTCACTTAGCGCCGCTCCTCATCATCGCTGCGCTCTGCGTCGTCGCCGGCGCGCATCAGACCATCGTGTCGCCGGGCGGCAGCCCGAACTCGTGGTTACCGAAGATCAGGTAGGCCCGCTCGGGGTCGTTGGCTGCGTGCACCCGGCCGGCGTGGGCGTCACGCCAAAAGCGTTGCACTGGTGCGTCATTGGCTAGCGCGGTGGCGCCGGAGGCCTCGAACAGCCGGTCCACCGAGGCGATCGACCGTCCGGTAGCGCGCACCTGGTCGCGGCGGGCGCGGGCACGCAGGTCGAACGGGATCTCCTTGCCCGCAGACAACAGCGCGTACTCGTCGCTGACATTGCCGATCAGCTGTCGCCACGCCGCGTCGATGTCGCTGGCGGCCTCGGCGATGCGGACCTTGGCGAACGGGTCGTCCTTGGCCTTCTCGCCGGCGAATGCCGCGCGCACCCGCTTGCCCTGATGCTCGACGTGCGCCTCGTACGCGCCGTAGGCCATACCCACAATCGGAGCCGAGATAGTGGTGGGATGCATTGTGCCCCAAGGCATCTTGTAGACCGGAGCGGTATTGTTCTGGTAACCGCCGGCGGTGCCGTCGTTCATCTGCTTATAGGACAGGAACCGGTGTCGCGGCACGAATACGTCCTTGACGACGACGGTGTTGCTGCCGGTGCCCTTCAGGCCAACCACATGCCAAACGTCGTCGATGCGGTACTCGGTGCGCGGGATCAGGAAGCTGCCGAAGTCGACCGGACGCCCATCTTTGATGACGGGCCCGCCGAGGAAGGCCCAGGTGGCGTGGTCACAACCCGACGACCAGTTCCACGATCCGCTGACCAGGTAGCCGCCGTCGACGACCGTGCCCGCGCCCATCGGGGCGTAGGACGATGACACCCGCACTCCGGTGTCCTCGCCCCAGACCTCGTCCTGGGCCTGCTGATCGAACAGCGCCAGGTGCCAGTTGTGGACGCCGATGATCGAGCTCACCCAACCGGTGGAACCGCACGCGCTGGCCAGCCGTCGGACCGCCTCGTAGAACACCGCAGGGTCGCACTGCAGACCGCCCCACTGCTCGGGCTGCAGCAACTTGAAGAACCCGATCTCCTGAAGCTCGCTGACCGTGGCATCGGGCAGTCGGCGCAAGTCCTCGGTTTCCTGGGCCCGCTGCCGCAGTTTGGGCAGTAGTTCGTCGATGCCGTCTAGGACCGACTGGGCGTCACGTTGTTCAATGGACGTCACGGGTTCCTCCATAGGTGGCTTACTTAGACAAAGACTAGAACACGTTCCGATTTGTGTCGAGCAGCGTGTTCCTGCGGCTGGTAGCGATACCGATACACCTTTCTGTAACCTGTTCTAGTTATGAATGAAGGAAGGGCGGGGTTGTGACGGACACAATTCCCGACGAGCCACTCGGCAGCCACGTGCTGGAGCTGGAGATCGCCGATGTCGTCACCGAGACCGACGATGCGCGCTCGCTGGTGTTCACGGTGCCCGATGGCGCTCAGATACCGGCGGAGCGGCTGCGCTACGCCCCCGGCCAGTTCCTTACGCTGCGCGTTCCCAGCGACCGCACCGGCTCGGTAGCCCGCTGCTATTCGTTGTGCAGCTCGCCATTCACCGACGAGGCGATGACCGTCACCGTCAAACGGGACAAAGACGGGTACGCGTCGAACTGGCTCTGCGACCACGCCCAAGCCGGGATGCGGATCCACGTGCTGGCCCCGTCCGGGACGTTCGTGCCCAAGACCCTCGACGACAACTTCCTGCTGCTGGGCGCCGGCAGTGGAATCACACCGATCATGTCCATTTGCAAATCCGCATTGTCCGAAGGCAGCGGCCAGGTGGTACTGATCTACGCCAACCGCGATGAGCGGTCGGTGATCTTCGGGGACGCGCTGCGCGAGCTCGCCGCCAAATACCCGGACCGGTTGACCGTGCTGCACTGGCTGGAGTCGCTGCAGGGACTGCCGTCGGCCAACGCGCTGGCGCAACTGGCCGCCCCGTTCACCGACCGACAGGCGTTCATCTGCGGGCCCGGCCCGTTCATGGAGGCCGCCCGTGAGGCGCTCGAAACCCTGAAAGTGCCTGCACCGCAAGTGCATCTCGAGATCTTCAAGTCGCTGGACAGCGACCCGTTCGCCGCAGTGAAGATCGAAGACGACGGCGACGAGCCCCCGGCCACCGCGGTGGTCGAGCTCGACGGCCAGACCCACACCGTGTCGTGGCCGCGCAAGGCCAAGCTGCTTGACGTGCTGCTGGACGCCGGCCTCGACGCGCCGTTTTCCTGCCGCGAGGGCCACTGCGGAGCCTGTGCTACCACCCTGCGCAACGGCAAGGTCAGCATGGAGGTCAACGATGTGCTGGAGCAGCAGGACCTCGACGACGGGTTGATCCTGGCCTGCCAGTCGCACCCGGACACCGATTCAGTCGAAGTCACCTACGACGAGTAGCTGCAGCGTAAGTTCTGCTCAGGCTTAAGCGAGAGGACGAGGGATGAAGCGGCTGGTGACGGCACTGGCCGGCGTCGGTCTGATGCTGCTGTTGACCCCGCCCGCGGTGGCCCCGGCGGCCGGCAACAATGCCACCAGCCTCACGCCGCTGCCCGACGGCACCCAGCTGGAGACCTTCTCCCGGCTCGACTGCCATCCCGCCAACGGCAGCTGCGACTTCACCGTCGGCGCCGACCGGAAGTCTGGCGACGGGGTGATCGGATTCCCGAACGACCTGTGGTCGCGGCAGAGCACCACCATCCGCCCCAACAGCCGGACGGCGTATTTGGAC
This sequence comes from uncultured Actinomycetota bacterium, assembly GCA_963733755.1. Lineage (GTDB taxonomy): Bacteria > Actinomycetota > Actinomycetes > Mycobacteriales > Mycobacteriaceae > Mycobacterium. Next base: position 282,064 of record CAVTEZ010000027.1, on the reverse strand, counting down.
GTGCACGCCACCGCGCAATACGACCGCGTCAACAAGGACGGCGGATCCGATGAAGTGACCACGATCTACATGGGCGAAGGCCCGCCGGAGAAATACCAGACCGTGGGCCGGATCGACGCCACCGACTGGCACACCGGCCAACCCCAGTTGAACATCAACGTCATCTCCTGCACGCACATCCAGGTGGTCTACAGCGGGGTCAACATCACCTCACCGAGCACCTGCGCGCAAGCCAACTTCTCCTGAGGCAGGAGTGCCACGGCCTAGACCACAACGCCGTCAACGGGATTCGAGGAATGTGATCACCGCTCGGACACGGCGGTGATCGTCGGTGGTCTCCGGCAGGTTCAGCTTGCTCAGAATGCTTCGCACGTGCTTCTCGACGGTGCCTTCGGTGAGCCATAGCTGACGCGCGACGCCAGCGTTGGAGCGCCCCTCCGCCATCAGTGCCAACACTTCGTTTTCGCGAGGACTTAGAACAGCAAGTGGATCTTTGCGCCGGCCTGCCGAGACCAACTCTTGGATGAGTGCCGGATCGATTACCGAGGCGCCGTTGGCGATCCGTTGCAGTGAATCGACGAACTCGGCGACATCGGTTACCCGACTCTTGAGCAGGTAACCGATCGCGCGGCCGGTGGCCAGCAGCTCCATTGCATGGTCGACCTCGACATGAGCCGACAAGACCAATATGCCGGTTTCGGGCTGCTCTTCCCGGATGACTCGCGCCACATCGAGGCCTTCGGTGGTGTTGGTCGGCGGCATACGGATGTCTAGAACGAGCAGGTCGGGGTTCTTCGTGCGCGCCAGTGCGAGTGCTTCGGTGCCATTGCCGACCCGCCCCACGACGTCGAACCCTGAGCGCTCGAGCAGACTCGCCAACCCCTCCCGGAGGAGGGCGTCGTCATCGGCCACGACCACCCGTAAAGCGCCATGCCGTGGGCTGGGTCCTTCCGTCGGCGCGCTGTGTGTGTTGCTCGAGTCAACTCCCATGTGGCGACGTCCTTTCGGCCATTCGACCGATCACATCTTGCTACGGACGCACACCCAAAGTCACTGATCGCACTATTGCCCGCTCGAACTCGTTGATGTCATGCCGGTACCGCGACGAGTCGTCACGGCGTTGTCGACGGCTGCCTGGTCGACGCGGCGCGCGTTGTCCAGGCCGGCGAGATCACGCCATGCGCGGATGGCGCGGCGGGTGAACTGCATGACGCGGACTTCCATGGTGTCCCCGCTCGCGAACGCGTGCGTGCGGAGCGCACAACCGGTCACGGTATCCAGCGGGGTCCGGTTGTAGGTGTCGACGAATGCGGTCGACTCATACGCGGCCTGCAGGGCATACCGCCCCGCGTTATTCACGGTCGGGCTGATGGCGCGGGCCGCGGCGCGGGCAGCGCCATCAGCCGCGTCCCAGGCCGCGATCGGTGGCATATCGCCAGACGCGATCCTGCGGTGTAGTTGGGCGATGTCGGTGATTGTCTTGATTGCGGTCAGCTTGGCGTAGCGCACGACACCCCAGGTGGGATTGGCTAGCAGCTCTGCGATCCATGCGTGCATGACGGCACTGGAAACATCTGCGGTCCCTACTGTCTGCCAGCCGAGATCGAGGGCGATCACGCTGTTTTCGGGTGACAGGTAGCCGTCGGGTCGAGCCAGCAGGTCGTTGCACAACTGGACGAGAGCGGCCAGCGGGCGGGCCGAGCACGCCGGGAAGTCAGTGATCTGCTCGTCACCGTTGATATAGGAGATGACGTTCATGGCACACCCTTTGCCTGATCCCGGTTGGTGGGATCCCGCGGCCAACCTCAGCGGGTGAGTTATCCGGTCGATGTCCATTTCCTTTACTCCCATCATCTTTCGCGGTTAGATTTTCGGATTTGCCGCAGCCGATCGCTCCACGGCGATCACGTGGGGGCGCTCGGGTTGCTGACTGTGAACGACATTGGGTACGTTCACGCTTGGCGCGGAATCGATCAGAGATAGCCAGCTGTGTGCGGCAGTGGCCGCCATCAGGACGGTGCCAATCAGTCGCGAAAAGATTTGCCTGCCATAAGAACCCTCGCGCAAATAGTTGAATGGCGGCTGAGCACAGTCGACGGCCGACTCGCCAGCGTCTTCGGCCAGCGGCCCTGGAAGCGACGCTGTGGAGCGGTTGTTCTTCATAGCTGTCAGCGTCGCTCGGCACGAACGAAAAGTCGTCGCCGCTAACGCCCATTCACCATCCCGGCTAGCGATACCTCGCGGTTACCTGCTAGCTGCAATGACTCTGGGATCTGCCCTGGTAAGGCAGCGCACTGGGCGAATCGGCCGGATAACCGACGGCAGGCGGCATTTCGAGGATCCGCCGCAAGGCGGGGCTACTGCAGCTGGCCGCCACCGAGGCGATCAAGCGCGGTGGCGATCGCATTAGCGGACAGAGCCGACTTGGCGAGGAAACCTATCGCCGGGCTGGTCTCGATCATGTCCGCCAGGTCCGACTCAGCGTGTGTGGAGATCAGAATTACCGGGGCAGGCGCCTCGCCGTCCATATCATGAAGTGCCTCAGCGAGATCGAAGCCGCTCTCTGCTCCGAGATTCACATCGACCAGGGTGACATCGGGTCGCAATTCGTGCACATGCCGCAGCGCATCGGCCCCCGTTGATGCCGCACCGACCACGCTGATCCCCTGGCGCTCAAGTAGCCGTCTCGCCGAGTCGAGGAACTCCGAGTTGTCGTCAACGATGACAACTCGGATCGCCTTAAGCTGTGAATCCACCACGCCATTTTCACCGAGCAGGTGGACGGTCGGCATTCCCGCTAGCACCAAATATCACGTCTCGCTGGACAAGTTCGCTGGACTGGGCGCCGGTCACCGCATCACGTCCCAGGGGGATCACCACATCCAGCAATGTACCGTCGCCGCGATGACTCGTAATGCCGATCCGACCCCCAAGGGCCTCGACCCGGTCCACCAACCCAATGAGTCCGGACCCGTTGCCAGTGTCGGCTCCCCCAATACCGTCATCGCATATCGAAAGGTAGAGGTAGTCGCCCTCGGTCTTGACCGCCAGATGCACTTGAGAGGCCTGTGCATGCTTAGCCACATTCGTAAGCGCCTCTGCCACAACATAATACCCGGCCACCTCGACATAGTCCGGCAAGCGCCGAGGTACGGCTACATCCAGTTCCACCGGGACCGCGCAGCGGCGTGCGAGTGTCTTGAGCGTCGGTCCGAGCCCTCCTTTCGACAGGATCGCCGGATGAATACCGCGGGCAATCTCCCGTAGCTCGTCCGAGACACCGACCAAGCCCGTCACGACGTTGGATATCTGCTCCCGCAACGCCGTCTGCTCGTCCAGGACAGACTCCTGCTGCCAGTCGCAATTGGAGTCCAAGCGAAACAAGCCGCTGCTGGGCTCCATCGTGCAAATCCCGTTCGAAACGGCGGCGGGTGTCATCGGCGGCCGTGACGATCCGCGCCCGTGAGGTAGTCAGTTCCGCTCGTGCCTGAACGTTCGCAATCGCAATCGCGATGAGGTCCGCGAAGTCGCTCACGCGTCGCTCCGCGCTGGGTGGAAACGCACTCGTTTCGTGATGAACCCGCGACGGCCACTCCCCACACCCGGCTGTCGACCATGATCGGTGCCCCGACACCTGAGCGCAAACCCAACGCACGTATGCGCGCCGCAGCCGACCCGGCAGCATGGTCGTGGCTATCCATTCGAGCGGACCGGCCGGCTTCGCCACACCGCCGCTGCAACACTCTCGCCGTCGAGCGAAAAGCGTTCGCCCACAGGCATTTTCTGTAATCCTGGTTCGTTGGCCGCAGCAAGCAACAGAGCCGTGCCGTCAGGCTCGTAGCGGAGCAACGACCGCGTTCTGGACATCGAGACAACTGGCTAACTCCGCGACCACGGCTGAGAACACCTCAGATGGCGGAACACCACGCGCCACCAATGTCGCGACGTGACGCAACGCGGTCTGCTGCCGTGCGGCGAGATCAGCTTCGTGTCTGCGCCGTTCGGCTTCGATCGCGCTTGCTCGGGCCAGCCCCGCAAGACTGTTGGCCAACAGCGCCACGACGAAAAAGACGACAATCACCACCCAGTTCTGCAGCTGGGTCAGACCGAAGCTGTCCGGCCAGCTTCGGCAAATGTCGAACGCGACGGCGCTCACCAGTGCGGTGATCGACGCTAATCCGAACCCCCAGGCCATTCCGACCAGCAGTACCCCGAGCAGGTACACCGTGCCGAAAGCCATGGTCGGAGCCAATTGTTTGAGCAGAACGATGGCAACTGTCTCGAGGCCGATCAATGCCGCGGCGGCGATGAAACCTTGCCAGAGCGGCGGAGGGGTCGGCCGCACTAACAGCCGCATGACCCGCCCGCCCGGACGTCCCGGTTGACCGCCCTCGGCCTGAGCGATCCCATGCTCTGTCACATGATCGGCCTAGCACGCGCGATGGCCCACCGCAATATCGCCAGCGAAGTGCCGACACTCCTTCCGGGCAGCCGGTAACCAAAGATTCCGGTTAGCTGCAATCCGATGTTGGTGTCAGCCGCACAGACATAGGTTCCACTGGGCGGAATCATCAAGGCATGACTACTACAACAGCCCAACGCCCGACCGCTCAGACCAATGGCGGTAGCCGGCGCCGCGCGGACCAGGTGCGCGTCTTCCAGCCGCCACAGCGGCTTGTGCAGAACCTCCAACTGATCCTTGTCGACCTCATCGAGCTTCATTTGCAGGGCAAGCAGGCCCATTGGAACGTCGTCGGTACCAACTTCCGTGACTTACATCTTCAACTCGACGAGCTGGTCGACTTCGCCCGCGAGGCCAGCGACACCATCGCCGAGCGCATGCGCGCGCTTGACGCGGTGCCGGACGGCCGGTCCGATACGATTGTCGCCACCACCAGCCTGCCTCGCTTTCCAGCCAACGAGCAAAGCACCACGGACGTCGTAGGCCGCATCACGACCCGCATCTATGCGACTGTCAACACCATTCGCACGGTGCATGACGCGGTTGATTCCGACGACCCCGCCACGGCGGACATCCTACATACGCAGATCGACGCGCTGGAAAAGCTTGCGTGGCTAATCAAATCGGAAAACCGCGAAGCCTGAGCGGTCGTCAAAGCTTCTCCGACAACACATTTGCAAATGTGTGGGTGTCGCCCGGCCAGCGGGCTGACACATAAGCGACCGTCCTCGACGACGAATGCCGGCCGTGAATCGGTCGCGGTATCGCGCACCATCCCCGAGGTCTTCGTCCGCCAGTGCGGCGATCCCCGCTCGACGTCACAGAAGTCCGCGGGGCTTTTCAGGGCACGGGTGACTTCGGATTGCACCGACATGTATCCCGACGGCTCGCCGGGCTGCTCGCTGTAGGTCCGGTAATAGTCGCGGTCCCAAAACCGGGTGAGCCGGGTCAGACGCCAGGCGGTGCGCTCCAGCGCCCACGTCAGCGCCGTGGTGCGGCGCCCGTAGAGCACCGAATGGCCGGTCGTGGGATCAACGCTGCGGGCGGCCAGCAGCACACCGTGGCAGATCGCGGCAACCTTCAGACCGCGGGCGAAGGCGTCGATGACCAGCCGCTGCAGCGTCTCGCTATCGATGTAGGAGCGCATGCCGCGGGCGCGATGTCCGCCGGGCAGCAGCAAGCCGTCGATGCCATCGAGCGTCGCTTCCGCCCAGCTGGACGGGTTCTGGTACTCGGGCGAGCTCAGCATCTCCCGATAAGCCCCCCGGGCGTCCTTATTGGCCCGCAGCGCTCGACCCATGACGGTGATGGCGCCCAACACCGGTATCGCAGACCAGACGTCCAAGCCGCGGCCGGTGACCATGATGTCGTCGGCGATTCCGGGTGCACCGCTTTCGGTGGCGAAGACGACCCGGTGTCCGTTGGCGCGCAGCACCTGCCAACTGACCGCCACCTCGGTCGGGTCGAAGTCGCGGTCCGGAATCGGAATCAGCACGGTACCCATCGGTAGTGACCTGAGCTTACGGCCTGCGCCCTCGGCTAGCCGCCGATCCCGTTATCGAGACCGAGATGAGTACCGAAATACCAAGGGACACCGACCAGCTGGAATGCCACGACGAGGCCCAACGCAATAAGGGCGACGAGCGGTCCGACCGCACGCACCCGCGCGCCGATTCGAGACAAAGCGACGACCACAAACAGCGGAACGAAGCCGAACTCCGCCCACATCAGGATCCGCTTGGGTACTTCAACCGCTTTGTCGTAGTCGGTGAAGTGACTGTCAGGAAAGCCGGTTAGGTACAAATCCCCGACAGCTTGGACGGCGAACCACAGTGCGGCGATGACCCCCACGATGCACGCGACCGTCACGATGACCTTCATCGTTGATCAGACGTCAGCGCGGCAGCCCGAGAAGCCGTTCGCCGGCCAGCGTCAGCAGGATTTGCTCGGTGCCACCGGCGATCGTCAGGCAGCGGGTGTTGAGGAAATCTTTGACTCTCTTGTCCGCGACGATGCCCGACCCGTCCGCTGAGATCCATCCGGAATTCGGCCAGCGCCTGCCGGTAACGCACCCCGATGAGTTTGCGCACACTGGATTGCGCGCCGGGGTCCTGACCGCCCACCGCGAGCTGCGCGATGCGCTGGTCGAGCAGCGAGCCGACCTGGGCGGTGATGATCAACCGCGCCAGCTGATCCTGTTGTGCGACATCGAGCTTGGCCTTAGCCGCCTCGGCGAGCAGCTCTTCCATCGGGTTGCCGAGCGCGGTGCCCGCGGCCATCGCAACCCGCTCATTGGCAAGCGTGGTGCGGGCCAGCCGCCAGCCGTCGTTTACGGTGCCGACGACCATCTCGTCGGGAACGAACACGCCGTCGAGGAAGACCTCGTTGAACAATGCGTCGCCGGTGATTTCGCGCAGCGGCCGGATCAGGATGCCGGGCGAACTCATGTCGATCAGGAAGTAGGTGATCCCTTTGTGTTTCGGAGCGTCGGGATCGGTGCGGGCCAGGCAGACGCCCCATTGCGCTCTGTGCGCCGACGACGTCCACACCTTCTGCCCGGTCAGCTCCCATCCACCGTCGACCCGCACCGCTTTGGTGCGAAGCGACGCCAGATCAGAGCCGGCTTCGGGCTCGGAAAACAATTGGCACCAGAAGATTTCGCCGCGCAGGGTGCCCGGCACGAAACGCTCCACCTGCTCGGGTGTGCCGTGCTCGACGATGGTCGGCGCCGCCCACCAGCCGATCACCAGGTCGGGCCGGATCACCCCGGCGGTCGACATCTCCTGATCGATCAGCAGTTGCTCGGCCGGTCCGGCACCGCGGCCGTACGGCGCGGGCCAATGCGGCGCCAGCAGCCCGGCCTCCGCCAGGCCCGCCTGGCGCTTGTCTTCGGGCTGTGCGGCAACCCCGGCGACCGCGTCGGCGATCTCGGGACGCAGGTCGGCAACCTCGCTCAGGTCGATGCTGAGGTCACGACGGACGTCGGCCGCGGTCAGCTCGGCGGTTCGGCGCAACCAGCGCGCGGGACCGCCGAGGAACTGCCCGATCCCGTATGCCCGGCGCAGATAGAGATGCGCGTCGTGCTCCCAGGTGATCCCGATGCCGCCGAGCACCTGAATGCAGTCCTTGGCGTTGGACTTGGCGGCGTCGATCCCGATACCCGCGGCGATGGCCGCGGCGACGGAAAGCTGGCGGTGATCACCGTCGTTCGCGGCGCGGGCAGCATCGGCGGCTGCCACTGCCACCTGCTCAGCGCGGCACAGCATCTCGGCGCACAGATGCTTGATCGCCTGAAAACTGCCAATCGGCTTGCCGAACTGCTCGTCGCACCTTGGCGTAAGCGACCGCGGTCTCCAGCGCCCATCGGGTTATCCCCGCCGCTTCGGCGGACAACAGCGTCGCGGTCAGGTCGGCCACCCACTCCGCGGGGGCGTCCAGCGCACTGGCCGGCGCCGAGGTGAGCACCACCCGCGCCAACGGCCGGGAGAAGTCGGTGGCCTGCAACGGCTCGACGGCGACTGTGCCGGCTGCGTCGGCGGCGGCTGAATCGACGAGCAGCCAGGTGTCGCCGGCCGGCACCACCAGCAGACCCTCGTCGACACCGCCGAGGGTGAACGGCACGGTGCCGGAAGCCCGCGAAGCCGTCGCATCGAATTGCACGTCGCCATGCAGCGCGATCCCGGCGGTGCGTTTGCCCGACGCGAGGGCCTCGCGCAGCTCCGGGTCGGATACCAGCAGCGTGGCCAGCGCGGTAGTCGCCACCGGGCCGGGCACCAGGGCCTTCGCAGCCTCTTCGACCATCGCGGAAAGGTCCTCGATGCTGCCGCCGGCCCCGCCGCAATCCTCGGGAACCGCGACACCGAATAAGCCCAGCTCGGCCAAACCACCGAAGACCGGCTGCCAGGCGTTCGGCTCACCCTGCTCGATATCCCGGACCGCTGCCGTCGCGCCGGACCCGGCGGCCCAGTCGCGCACCAATTCCCGCGCCGCAAACTGTTCGTCGGTGATGGTCGTGGCCACCTGAACTCCTCGATCGACGGGAATTGGCGCTGCCCGAGACGCAACGCTCAGCACTAGAACGTGTTCTAATAGTGCCAGTGTTCGACCGTCAAGTCGAATGCCATCGCAGCAGGACATCCCGGTGTCCACGGGGCACGGAGGTGGGAGATTCGCGCTCGGCATGCGTATCGTTTCGAGCGAGGACGCAAGAAAAGGAGCTGTCCGTCAGATGTCTTCGCCAGCGAACTCCGACTCGGGGCAACCCTCGAGTTCGGCCCCTGCGCAACCTCGTGAGGTGATGAACGTGGCGGTACTGGCCGAGTCGGAACTCGGCTCCGAGGCACAGCGGGAACGTCGCAAACGGATTCTGGATGCGACGATGGCCATCGCCTCCAAGGGCGGTTACGAAGCTGTGCAGATGCGTGCGGTCGCCGACCGCGCGGACGTCGCCGTGGGCACGCTGTACCGGTACTTCCCGTCGAAGGTGCACCTGCTGGTCTCCGCGCTGGGCCGCGAGTTCGAGCGCATTGACGCCAAGACCGACCGGTCCGCGCTGACCGGCGGAACGCCCTATCAGCGACTGAACTTCATGGTCAGCAAGCTGAACCGGGCGATGCAGCGCAACCCGCTGCTCACCGAGGCCATGACCCGTGCCTACGTCTTCGCCGACGCGTCGGCGGCCGGTGAGGTCGACCACGCCGAGAAGATCATCGACTCGATGTTCGCCCGCGCGATGAGCGACGGTGAACCGACCGAGGAGCAGTACCACATCGCCCGGGTGATTTCGAACGTCTGGACGTCGAACCTGCTGGCCTGGCTCACCCGGCGGGCGTCGGCCACCGACGTCAGCAAGCGACTGGATCTGGCGGTTCGGCTGTTGATCGGCAACGGGGACATTGCCACGGTGTGATTTCGGAGTCGAGCCGACCTCTTAGGCCGGTTGCCCGGCGGTACGACCGCGGATCTGCTCGGTATCGAGCACCTCGATCGTCGGGTTGATATCGCCCTTGTGTAAGAGTTCGCCCGCGCGACGACCCTTTTCCAGGCTCGGTTGGGCGACCGTGGTCAGGCCACGGCTCATCGCCTCGGGTACGCCATCGAAACCGGTGACGGTCATCTGACCGGGCACGTACTTGCCTTGCGCGCGCAGATAATCCATCGCCGACAAGGCCAGCACGTCGGCGGTACACATCAGAGCGGTGATCCGCGGATTGGCCCGCAACGCGATTCCGGCCGCGACGCCGCCGGATGCCGCGGTGTGTTCGTGGCTTTCGACGACGATCAGCGAATCCGGATCGAGGCCGGCGGCAGCCATCGCCTCGCGCACACCGCGGATGCGCTCGCTCTGCACGTGAAATGTCGACGCATGCAGGCGTTTGGCGTCGGCCAACCCCTGGTGCCGGTCCCGCAGCAGCCGCATGGTCAGCAGCCCGATCTCGCGGTGTCCCAATCCGAGCACGTAATCGGCCATCGCGCGCATCGCCGCCCGGTCGTCGATGCCCACCTGCGATGCGCCGGGAAAGTCCTTGGGTTGGTCGACCACCACCAGCGGCAGCCGCCGCTGCATTACGACCTGAAGATAGGGGTCGTCGCCGGCTGCCGAGTACACCACGAATCCGTCTACCCCCGCCGCGAGCACCGACGCCGTCCCCTCGGCGACATCGCGGTTCGGGCCAACCGCCACCAGCAGCAGACCCTGGCCGAGCTCTTCGCACGATTCCGCAAGTCCTGCAACGAAATCCAACGCCGCGGGATCACTGAACGAGTAGGTGAGCGGTTCGGTGATCACCAGGCCCACCGCGCCCGCCCGACGGGTGCGCAGCGATCGCGCCACCGGATCGGGCCCTGGATAACCCAACCGTTTGGCGGTGGCGAGCACGCGCTCACGCAGCGCGTCCGAGAGTTGGTCGGGGCGGTTGTACGCGTTCGAGATGGTGGTGCGGGAGACCTTGAGCTCAGCCGCCAGCGATGCCAAGGTCGCCCGGCGTCGCGGCATGGGGCTCATGTTTTGTGAGGCTACCGGGCAAAGCGCAGGTAAGCGTGTGGTGGCGGGGTTTTTCGCCGGCTACGCCTGGGCGGTCGGCCGCGCCGCCACCGCGTTCAGCTTGTCGGCGCGGCGCGCACCCGGCACGAGCTTGGCGCCACGCTCGGCAAGCAGGTCGGCGGTGGCCTCGCCAATCCCGCTGCTGGCCCCGGTGATCGCCACAATTTTTCCGTCAATCGCCACAGGCCCGAAAGTACGCGAGGACCCGCGCCTAAGCTAACGACCGTGGCCTGCATCGACCTCAACGCCGACTTGGGTGAAGGATTCGGCGTTTGGCAGCTCGGCGATGACGACGCCATGCTCGGCATCGTCACCAGCGCCAACGTCGCCTGCGGTTTTCATGCGGGCGACCCGGCCGGGCTGCTGTCGGTCTGCCGGCTGGCCGCCCAGCGCGGCGTGCGAATTGGCGCGCAGGTGAGCTATCGCGACCTGGCCGGCTTCGGCCGGCGCTTCATCGACGTGACGCCCGATGATCTGCTCGCCGACGTGGTGTATCAGATCGGCGCCTTGCACGGATTGGCGCAAGCGGCCGGCTCCGCGGTGTCCTACGTCAAACCCCATGGCGCGCTGTACAACACGATAGTGACCAACCGTGAACAGGCTGCTGCGGTCGCAGACGCGGTGCGAACGGTCGACGCCGGACTTCCGGTGCTCGGCCTGGCCGGATCGGTCTTCTTCGACGAAGCTCGGCAGCGTGGACTGCGCACGGTGCCCGAGGTGTTCGCGGATCGCGCTTATCGTCCGGACGGCCAGTTGGTGTCGAGGCGGGAAACCGGCGCAGTACTGAATGATCCGGCCGCCATCGCCGAGCGAGTGCTGACCATGGTGACCGACGAAACCGTGACCGCAGTCGACGGATCGACTGTCACATTGGAGGTGGAATCGGTGTGCGTGCACGGTGATTCGCCCGGCGCCGTGCAGATCGCATCGACTGTCCGGGAACGGCTGAAAACCAACGGCATTGACCTGAAGGCGTTTTGCTGATGCGGCTGCGACCCGGGCGTCCGGATCTCGCGCGGCACGCGCACCGATTCAGCGTGCCGGTCGCGGGTTCCGACGCGCCGCTGACGGTGACCTGGCTGGGAGTGTCGACGCTGCTGATCGACGACGGGTCCTCGGCGCTGATGACCGACGGCTTCTTCTCCCGGCCTGGTCTGGCCCGCGTGGGGGTGGGCAAGGTGTCGCCATCGCCCGCCCGCGTCGATGGGTGCCTGACACGCGTCGGTGTCAAGAGGTTGGCGGCCGTCATCCCGGTGCACACGCATTTCGACCATGCGCTGGATTCCGCGCTGGTCGCCGACCGCACCGGCGCGCAACTGGTCGGGGGCGGGTCTGCGGCCAATGTCGGCCGCGGCCATGGCCTTTCCGAGGATCGCATTGTGGTGGTCGAGTCGGGCGCGCCAATTCAGCTGGGATCCTACGAGATAACGTTGGTGAAATCCCGACATAGTCCACCAGACCGGTTTCCGGGCACGATCGATCAGCCGGTGGTCCCACCGGTGAAGGCAGCGACCTACCGGTGCGGCGAGGCGTGGTCGGCGTTTATTTATCACCGCTCGTCGGGCCGCCGGCTGTTGATCCAGGGCAGCGCCGGGTTCGTGAAGGGCTCGCTGACTGGTCAGCACGCCGATGTCGTCTATCTCGGTGTGGGCCAACTCGGTGTGCAGCCGGAGTCGTATCTCGTCGACTACTGGACGCAGACCGTGCGGACCGTTGGTGCGCGCCGCGTGGTTTTGGTGCACTGGGACGATTTCTTCCGTCCGCTGTCAATGCCGTTGCGGGCCTTGCCCTATGTGGCCGACGACTTGGACGTCTCAATGCGCGTCCTGAGCCGGCTGGCCGAGCAGGACGGTGTCGCGTTGGACATGCCGACGGTGTGGCGACGCGAAGACCCGTGGGCTTGAGTTTGTTACTTCTTTTGGCTCTCCTGTCGCTGGCGGCGGTGCTCGCGTTCGCGGTTACGCGCCCACGGGGCTGGCCGGAGGCGTTCGCCGCGGTGCCCGCCGTTGTGCTGCTGATCGCCGTCGGTGCGATCTCGATGCACGACGCGGCCGCTGAAGCGGGGCGACTGCTACGCGTGGTCGCATTCCTGGGCGCAGTGCTGGTGTTGGCCAAGATGTGTGACGACGAAGGCCTGTTTGAGGCGGCCGGTGCGGCGATGGCTCGCGGCCGCGTTGGTTCACAACGTCTGCTGCGGCAGGTGTTCGTCATCGCTGCCATCATCACTGCGGCGTTGAGCCTGGACGCCACGGTCGTGTTACTGACCCCAGTTGTGTTGACCACGGTCCGGCGGCTGCGGGCGCCCGTTCGTCCGCACGCCTACGCCACCGCCCACTTGGCCAATGCAGCATCGCTGTTGCTTCCGGTGTCGAATTTGACCAACCTGCTGGCCTTTCACGCCGCGAACGTGTCGTTCATCAGGTTCACCGTTCTGATGACGCTACCGTGGCTGGCCGCGGTGACCACCGTCTACATCGTCTTCCGGGTGTTCTTCCGCCGCGACCTCAGCGTTCAGCCCGATCCCCAGCATGACGAGTCGGTGCCACCGACGCCGGTGTTCGCGTTGGTGGTCGTCGCGCTGACGCTGGTCGGCTTCGTGGTCGCCGAAGCGGTGGGGGTGGCACCGGCGTGGGCCGCGCTCGCCGGGGCCGCGGTAATGGCGGTGCGCAGCCTGGCCCGCCGGCACACTTCGGCTACCGAGATCGTCCGCGCGGTGAATGTGCCGTTTCTGGTGTTCGTGCTCGCGTTGGGCGTTGTCGTGCAAGCGGTTATGCGCAACGGCGTGACCGAGCGGATGGGTGCGTTGATGCCGTCCGGTTCCGGGCTCCCGGCGCTGCTGGGTTACGCTGCGCTGGCCGCGGTGCTGGCCAACGTCGTCAACAACCTGCCCGCAACACTGGTGCTGGTGCCGCTGGTGGCCCCGATCGGCCCGGCCGCGGTGCTGGCGGTGTTGATCGGAGTCAACATCGGCCCCAACTTGACCTATGTTGGTTCGCTGTCGAACCTGTTGTGGCGCAGCGTCTTACGCCGGTATGAGATACCTGCCAGCGTTGGCGAGTACACCCGGCTCGGATTGTTCACTGTGCCCACATCGCTTGTCGCCGCAGTGCTGGCGCTGTGGGCTGCGGTGCGACTGCTGGGGGTTTAGCGGCGATATGCCGCTGGCAGCGGCATACCGAGCCCGGCCAGCACGCTGCGCAGCACGGCAGGGTAATTGGTGATGATGCCGTCGACGCCCATCGTAATCTGCGCCCGCATTTCCAGGGCGTTATCGACAGTCCACGGAATAACGCTGAGCCCCAACGCGTGTGCGCGGTCAACAAGAGTTCGTTCGACCAACGGATAGTCGGGCGAGAGGATGGTGGCGCCGACCGTCATGGCGCCGATCACGGCGTCGCCGACAACCGCGGGGTTGACGGCGGCCAGCCAGGGCGAATCCGGAACCCAGGTCTGCGCATCCCATAAGGCCACCAAAGGAATCGCCGACTCGGCCTGGTGTACGAGTGGCAGTGTCCGCCAGTCGAAGCTTTCGATCTCCACTTGGTCGACCTCGCCCGCCGCCCGAACCGCCGCTAGGATCACGTCGACAAATGTTTCCGGACTTGCTGTTCGGGACGATTGCTCGGCGTCGATCTTCGTTTCGATGTCGTAGCGCACATCGGCGTCGTATTGCTTGGTTAGCGCGAAGACCTCGGGCAAGGTCGCGATCTTGTTGCCGCAGTTCAGTGTTCGGATCTGGGCCAATGTGAGCTCATGGACGAGCTTGCCCAGGTAGGGATACTGCGGGTCGCCGGCGAACGCCGGCGCACTGTCAACACATCTCGACCGCTCGATGACCTCGTCGTGCCACACCACGGGTTGCCGATCTTTAGTGATGCCGATGTCGAGTTCCAGAGTGCTGACACCGGTTTCGAGCGCGTTCGCGAATGCGGGCAAGGATTCTCCGGTGCTGGTGTTCGCTGGGCCACCTTGATGCGCGACCAGATCGAAGTTGCGCGGTGCGGCGGCTGAGTTCGGTACCACGGCCATGGCGGCCAGGATGGTTGCCATGAATACTGAGGCACCCCGTCGCGTCCGCATGCGAACGAGGCTATCCCGCGTAGCGCACTCAGCTCGCGTATGCCGGACCCTGCGGTAGCAGATGCAGGCGAACGAGTTTGCGCCAACGCCGTTGCCGGTAACGGTAGATACCGACCGCAAGCGTGGCAACGAACGCGGTGACGCGGCCGGCATCGATAGCGACGGTGTCGGAGTAGCGACAGGTTTCCTCGTCGACCGGCTCGACCCGCAGCGTGTGATTCCATGCGCGCAGCACGCCGCCTGATTCGTGGGTCCGGATCGTCAGGGTGGGCTCGTCGACCTCGCTCACTTCGATGGTGTGCCGGTAGGCAGGTACGAGGTGGAAAGCGAACAGCCATCCGGTGCCACGCTCGCCGGCGACCAGCGGCTCGGCGCGTCCTGACAGCGCCGGAACGCCGAAGAGCCCTTTGCATACATAGAGGAACGTGACCGGTGATTGCATTGCCCGCCATACCCGATCGGCACTCGTGGGCAGGAATGTCTCCAAATGAATGGTCCGCATGTATGACTCCTGGAAATGCTAGGGTGCGCTAATTCTGCTGGCTGACGCCTGGATTGACTACTCGCATTCACTTCGAGGAGGACACCATGGCCCCACCGGATCGATTTCAACCCCGTAAGCAGCCAAAGCAGGATCGGGCAGCGCAGACCCGACAGCGAATTCTGGATTCGGCGGCTCACGTTTTCGCCGAGTACGGCTATTCTGCCGGGACGACGAACCGCATCGCCGGGCATGCCGAGTTGTCGATCGGTTCGCTGTACCAATACTTTCCGAACAAGGACTCGATCTTGCATGCGCTGATGGACGCGCATGTCGACGCCGGAGCCAAGCTGCTGGGCGAGCGACTGTCCGGCGGATTGCCCGAACGCCTTGATGACGCCTTGCGGGTGTTCGTCCGGGCGACCATCGATAACCACCGTGACAATCCTCGATTGCATCAGGTGATGTTTGAGGAAGCTCCCCGCGCGCCGGCGTTTTTGTCGCGATTGCACGACTTGGAAACGCTGATGGTGAATGCCGCCACCGGACTTTTGGACGAACACCCGGCGGTGCATGCCAACGGCAGGCTCACCGCCCGCGTGGTGTTGGCGACCATCGAATCTCTTGTTCACCGGCTCATCGCATCGCCGGACCCGGTCGATCCGCAGCGGCTCGAAGACGAGATCGTCGTACTATTGACCGGATATCTTGACCGGCAATATCTTTCACCGCAGGCCGAAGCTCCGGCGATCTAGCGCCTGCGTTGACGGGCGATTTCAGCCAGCACTACCCCGGCGGCCACCGAGGCATTCAACGATTCGGCGGGTCCGGACATCGGAATCGACACCACCGCATCGCAGCTCTGGCGGACCAGCCGGGACAACCCCTTGCCTTCGGATCCGACCACCACCACGATCGGGTCGCCACCGTCCACGTCATCGACAAGCGTGTCGCCCTCGGCGTCGAGTCCGACCAGCTGCAGACCTTGGTCGGCCCAATCCTTAAGCGTTCGATTGAGATTCGTGGCGCGTGCGACGGGAATCCGGGCGGCTGCGCCGGCACTGGTTCGCCACGCGACGGCCGTCACCGATGCAGACCGCCGCTCCGGAATCAGCACTCCGTGGCCGCCGAATGCCGCCACCGAACGGACGATCGCGCCCAGGTTTCGTGGGTCGGAGATGTTGTCCAGTGCAACCAGCAATGCGGGCGGGTTGTCCGCGGCCGACTTGAGCAACTCGTCGGGATGCAGGTAGTTGTACGGGGGCACCTGTAGCGCGATCCCCTGGTGTAAACCGTTGGTGGTCATCCGATCCAGGTCTGTGCGGGGCACTTCTAGTATCGCGATACCGGAATCAGCTGCCAAAGTGACAGATTCGGTGAGCCGCTCATCGGCCTGGGTGCCGAGCGCAACGTAGAGTGCGGTCGCCGGAACCCCGGCACGCAGGCATTCCAGTACCGGGTTGCGCCCAAGAACATTCTCGAAACCGTCGTCCTTACGCTTGGCGGGCCGGCGCGCTTGTGCCTTGGTTCGCTTGGCGGCCGGATGGTTGGGGCGCATCTGCGCGGGCGGCGTAGCGCCGCGGCCCTCCAGCCCGCGACGCCGTTGGCCGCCGGAGCCGACAGTTGGACCCTTCTTGGTGCCGGCTTTGCGAATCGCGCCGCGGCGTTGCGAGTTACCGGCCATCGGTGTGGGTTCCCAGTGACCACTGCGGGCCATCACCTGTGTCGGTGACCTCGATGTGGGCGTCTTTGAGCCGGTCCCGGATCTCGTCGGCGAGCTTCCAGTCGCGCTGCACGCGAGCTTGTTCGCGGCGCTCGAGCTCGGCGCGCACCAGTACGTCTACTGCGCCCAGCGCGGCCGACGTCTCGTCGCGGGACTCCCAGCGCTCGTCGAGAGGGTCGCAGCCGAGAATGCCCATCATCGCGCGGATCTCGGCGGCTCGGGCCAGCGCGGTGTCGTGGTCGCCCGTATCCAACGCGCGGTTACCCTCTGCGCGGGTGCGGTGCACCTCGGCCAGCGCTGCCGGCACCGCGAGGTCGTCGTTGAGGGCGGCGGCGAACCGCGGCGTCCACTGGCCGGGTTCGACCGCGCCGACCCGGGTGCGCACCCGGTGCAGGAACTCCTCGATGCCGACGTAGGCGTTGACCGCGTCCTGCAGCGCCGTCTCGGAGAACTCCAGCATCGAGCGATAGTGCGCGCTGCCCAGGTAATAGCGGAGCTCTGCGGCACGCACCCGGTTCAGCATCGCCGGAATCGACAGCACGTTGCCCAGCGACTTGCTCATCTTCTCGCCGCCCATGGTGACCCAGCCGTTGTGCAGCCAGTATCGGGCGAACTTGTCGCCGGCGGCGCGGCTCTGAGCGATCTCGTTCTCGTGATGGGGAAAGATCAAATCCATTCCGCCGCAATGGATATCAAACTCTGCACCCAGATACTCGTGGGCCATTGCCACGCATTCGGTGTGCCAACCGGGACGTCCGCGTCCCCACGGAGTGGGCCATGACGGCTCGCCGAGCTTGGCGCCCTTCCACAACGTGAAGTCCCGTTGATCGCGCTTACCGCTCGCGACCCCCTCACCCTGATGCACGTCGTCGATCCGGTGCCCGGACAGCTGTCCGTATCCGGGGTAACTCAGCACGTCGAAGTAGACGTCGCCGCAGCCGGCATAGGCGTTGCCCGATTCGATCAGCCTCTCGATCAGCTCGACCATCTGGGTGATGTGGCCGGTGGCCCGCGGCTCGGCGGATGGCGGCAAGACGCCGAGCGCGTCGTAGGCGGCCGAGAACGCCCGCTCGTAGGTCGCCGCCCATTCCCACCAGGGCCGGTCGGCCGCAGCGGCCTTGTTGAGGATCTTGTCGTCGATGTCGGTGACATTGCGGATGAACGCGACGTCATATCCCCGCGCGCTCAGCCAGCGCCGCAGGATGTCGAACGCCACGCCGCTGCGAACGTGTCCGATGTGCGGCAGCCCCTGCACAGTCGCGCCACACAAATAAATGGAGACGTGCCCGGGCCGCAGCGGAACGAATTCACGCACGGCACCCGTCGCCGTGTCGTGTAGCCGCAGGTCGGCGCTATCGATCACGACGTGCCAGCTTACCGGGCCGGATGCGTCACCGATGACCACTGCACCGCCGTCGAGCCGATTGCGCCGACAAAGCAGGCCGGAACGAGCATGCGGGTCCACCAGCAAGGGAAACGATCACCGCGATGCGAAAGAAAAGATCGGTGGGCGGCACAGCCGCTATCCCGCGGCGTCTTCGACCGCGACCAGCAAAGCCGTCGCGATTGCCGCCCGGCCTTCGCCGCGCCCGGTCAGCCCCAGGCCGTCGGTGGTGGTAGCCGACACCGAAACCGGCGCATCCAGCACTTCGGAGAGCGCCGTCTGCGCCTCAGCACGACGGGGGCCGACCCGGGGACGGTTACCGATGACCTGTACGGCCGCGTTGCCGACCCGGTAACCGTGCAGTGCGATCAGTTCGGCGACGTGGCGCAGCATCGTCATCCCGCTGACCCCGGCCCACCGCGGATCATCGACACCGAACACGTCGCCGATATCGCCCAGTCCGGCCGCCGACAGCAGCGCGTCGCACAGCGCGTGTACCGCGACGTCGCCGTCGGAGTGTCCGGCGCAGCCGTCGGCGTCGGGAAAGAGCAGGCCAAGCACCCAGCACGGCCTGCCGGGTTCGATGACGTGTACGTCGGTGCCGACGCCGACTCGAGCGTTCATTGGTTCACGATCGCTTGCGCCAGCAGTAGGTCGAGGCGAGTCGTGATCTTGAAGGCCAGCGGGTCGCCGTCGACTACCTGCACCTGCCCGCCGATGTGCTCGACCAGGGATGCGTCGTCGGTGAAATCCGCCGTTCCAGCCTGCTGATAGGCCCGCAGCAGCAATTCGGTGGCAAAACCCTGCGGGGTTTGCACGGCGCGCAGTCCGGCCCGCTCCGGCGTGCCCAGCACCGCGCCGTTAGCATCGACGGCCTTGATGGTGTCCGAGAGCGGCAGCACGGGCACGACGGCCTGATACCCGGCTCGCAACGCGTCGACAACCCGCACCACCAATTCCGGAGGTGTCAGAGCCCTGGCAGCGTCGTGCACGAGCACGAAGTCAGGTTGGTCTGCCTCAGCAACGGCCGCTAAAGCGCGGCCGACCGAGTCGCCACGATTGGCTCCACCGGCGACAACGGTCGCGCCTCGGCCGAGAATCAGTTTCGCCCGGTCGGTGCGATCAGCGGGCACCGCGACCACGACACGATCGACCACACCGGACTCCAGCAGGCCATTGACGGCACGTTCGACCAGAGTGCGCCCGTCGAGTTGAAAAAAAGCCTTCGGCACACCGGCAGCCAGTCGTTCACCCGACCCGGCGGCCGGGACGACCGCGACAGTTCCGGTCAACCCCGGTCCTCGCGTGTCAGGGAATTCAGGACGCGGCGGCCAGAACCTCGTCGAGGATGGTCTCGGCCTTGGCGTCGTCGGTGCTTTCGGCCAGCGCGAGCTCGCCCACCAAGATCTGACGGGCCTTGGCCAGCATGCGCTTCTCGCCGGCGGACAGGCCGCGTTCCTGATCGCGGCGCCACAGGTCACGCACGACCTCAGCAACCTTGTTGACATCGCCGGAGGCGAGCTTTTCCAGGTTGGCCTTGTAACGGCGGGACCAGTTGGTCGGCTCTTCGGTGTGCGGTGCGCGAAGCACCTGGAAAACCTTGTCGAGGCCCTCTTGGCCGACCACATCACGGACGCCGACGTACTCGGCGTTGTCAGCGGGTACTCGAACTGTCAGATCGCCCTGCGCCACCTTCAAGACGAGATATTCCTTTTGTTCCCCTTTAATGGTTCGGGTTTCGATCGCCTCGATTAACGCAGCACCGTGGTGTGGATAGACAACGGTGTCTCCGACCGCAAAATTCATCAGTTTCGAGCCCCTTTCGTGACTCCATGCTAACACGCCACGCCAACAGGTGCGGAACAACGGTGCAGGTCAGGGGCGTCAGGCATGTGCAAAGGGGGTTGACATCCGGGGAGTTTCGTGCAAGGCGCCGGCCCATCAAGAACCGGTTCGACACCGCCCGCGGGCCTGTGGATGCTTTCCGTATGGGGCGGTCAAGACGCTGCTGTCCTGCTCCGATCCGCCTGTGACGCCCTCAGCTACCGCCGCCTCGATCGACCTACTACTCTGCATAGTCGAACCGCAGTAGCGTTCGAGGGCCGAGCAGGAGGCTGTGAGTGAATCGCTTCGACTACCGCGACTCGAAATCCCGCTCGAGTCGTTGCTCGGCAAGGATCGCCGCATTGGCCGCCGGTGCCGTGATCGGCGCTGTAACGATCACCGGGTGCAGCGCCGGCCAGCTTTCACAGACCGCGATGCAGCAATCCGCCGTCGACGGCAACGCCGTAACGATCAACAACGTCGCGCTGCGCAACGTCCACATCCAGGCGCTGCAGACCGGTGATTTCCTGCGCCCGGGCACCACGGTCAACTTGGTTTTGGTCGCGGTCAACCAGTCGCCGGATATCGCCGACAAACTGGTTGGCGTCACTACCGACATCGGCAAGGTGACGGTGACCGGCGATCCCACGCTTCCCCCGAGCGGGGTGCTGTTCTTCGGCGGCCAGAATGGCCAGCGCAAGAATGTCGACCACGCCATCGAGGCAGCCAACTCGGTCAAGGCCACCGTCGCGCTGACCAAGCCGATCACCAACGGCCCGAACTACGACTTCACCTTCAACTTCGAGAAGGCCGGCAGCGTCAGCGTGGCGGTGCCGATCTCAGCGCCGGAAAGCCCGCGTCACAACGAATCGCCGGGACCGGCCTAACCTCCCCTGATCTGTCAGATCAGCCGGATACCGTCACCGGGTGGCCAAGGCACGTTCGCAGTACCGCTGTTCGGAGTGCCGCCATGTCACGGCCAAGTGGGTCGGACGTTGCCTGGAATGCGGTGCCTGGGGCTCGGTCGACGAGGTCGCCGTTCTCAGCGCTGTGCGGGGCAGCACTCGCGGCGTGGTGGGCCCGTCCTCAGCCGCCATTCCGATCACCTCCGTCGAGCCCGATGGCACCAGGCACTGCCCCACCGGTATCGGTGAACTCGACCGGGTGCTGGGCGATGGCGTCGTGCCGGGCTCGGTCACGCTGCTCGCCGGCGATCCGGGTGTAGGCAAGTCGACGCTGTTGCTTAAGGTCGCCCACCAGTGGGCGGCGTCCGGGCGCCGCGCGCTGTATGTATCCGGTGAGGAGTCGCGCGGACAGATCCGGATGCGCGCCGATCGGACCGGCTGCAGCCACGACGAGCTGTATCTGGCCGCCGAGTCGGATCTGCATGCGGTACTTGGCCATATCGAAGCGGTGCAGCCGACGCTGGTCGTCGTCGACTCCGTGCAGACCATGTCCAGTGCCGACACCGACGGCGTCGCCGGTGGCGTCACGCAGGTTCGCGCGGTCACCACCGCGCTGACTGCGGCAGCGAAATCCACTGGTGTGCCACTGATTCTGATCGGCCACGTCACGAAAGACGGGGCGATCGCCGGCCCGCGCTCGCTGGAACATCTGGTCGACGTGGTGCTGCATTTCGAGGGCGACCGCAACTCGCTGCTGCGGATGGTCCGCGGCGTGAAGAACCGCTTCGGCGCGGCAGACGAGGTCGGTTGTTTCCTACTGCAGGACAACGGAATTGAAGGTGTTACCGACCCGTCCGGGCTGTTTCTGGACCAGCGGCCGCAGCCCGTCGCGGGTACCGCGATCACGGTGACGCTCGACGGGAAGCGCCCGCTGGTCGGCGAAATCCAGGCACTGCTGGCCACGCCGTCGGGCGGCTCACCGCGCCGCGCCGTCAGCGGGGTCGACCATGCGCGCGCCGCGATGATCGCCGCGGTGCTGGAAAAGCACGCCCGGCTCAAGATCGCCGTCAACGACGTCTATCTGTCCACCGTCGGCGGCATGCGGCTGACCGACCCGTCGTCAGACCTGGCCGTGGCGGTCGCGCTGGCTTCGGCGTACGTGGACCTGCCGCTGCCGGCCACCGCGGTGATGATCGGCGAAGTCGGGTTGGCCGGTGATTTGCGGCGAGTCAACGGCATGGAACGGCGGCTCGCCGAAGCGGCCCGGCAGGGGTTCACCACGGCGCTGATCCCGTCGGGCTGCGACGCAGTGCCGCCGGGCTTGACGACGCTTCAGGCGCCCACCATCGTCGCTGCACTAGAGCACGTGCTGGACCTCACCGGGCGCCGCAACAGGGCTCCTAACCCCACCACATCGACCGGACTCGGCACCCACGGAGCAGAATGAGTGGTGATGACGGTCGGCAAATCAGCGACAAACGGCTCGGCGCCCCAGCAACGGCCCACCCTGCGTGAGGCGGTAGCACGGCTGGCGCCGGGTACCGCGCTGCGCGACGGCCTGGAACGCATCCTGCGCGGCCGCACCGGCGCGCTGATAGTCCTCGGCTACGACGACAGCGTGGAGGCGATCTGCGACGGCGGGTTCTCGCTCGACGTGCGCTACGCGCCGACCAGGCTGCGCGAGCTGTGCAAGATGGACGGCGCGGTGGTGCTGTCCACCGACGGCAGCCGAATCCTGCGCGCCAACGTGCAACTGGTGCCCGATCCGTCGATACCCACCGACGAATCCGGGACACGGCACCGATCGGCCGAGCGGGCCGCCAGCCAGGTTGGCTACCCGGTGATCTCGGTCAGCCACTCGATGAGCATCGTGACCGTCTACCACAGCGGCGAGCGCCATGTGTTGGCCGACTCGGCGACCATCTTGTCGCGGGCCAATCAGGCCATCGCCACGCTGGAGCGGTACAAGACGAGGCTCGACGAGGTAAGCCGTCAGCTGTCGAGGGCCGAGATCGAAGACTTCGTCATGCTGCGCGATGTGATGACGGTGGTGCAGCGGCTCGAATTGGTCCGGCGAATCGGCGTGGAACTGGACTACGAGGTCGTCGAGCTGGGCACCGATGGACGTCAGTTGCGGCTGCAGTTGGAAGAACTCCTCGGCGGTAACGAAGCCGCCCGCGAGTTGGTGGTGCGCGACTACCATGCCAACCCCGAGCCGCTGTCCAAGACCGAGGTCGCGGCAACACTCGACGAGTTGGATGCCATGACCGACGCGGAGTTGCTCGACTTCACCACGATGGCAAGGGTTTTTGGTTACCCGTCGACGGCCGAAGCTCAAGACTCGGCGGTGAGCTCGCGCGGCTACCGCGCGATGTCGGAGATTCCGCGGCTACAGTTCGCCCACGCCGACCGGCTGGTCCGCGAGTTCGGTTCGCTGCAGGGCCTGCTGGCGGCCAGTGCGGGCGACCTCGAGGCCGTGGAAGGGATCGGCGAGATCTGGGCCCGCCACGTGCGAGAAGGATTGTCGCAGTTGGCCGAATCGACCATCGGCGATCCGCTCGGCTGAGTCAGCCGAACAACCGTCAGCCGCCGGGACCGGGCAGCGGCCCGGGTGCCAGCGGGCCGGGCGGTCCGGGCTGCGGAGGCTGCGGCGCGGCACCCGGAGGTATTGGCGGAGCCAGGATGAAGGGAACCGCGAGCGAGCGCAGGTTACCCAGCTGCACAACCAGGTTGTAGGTACCGGGCCCGATCGCCGGCCGCGGCAGCGGGCAGTGCGGAGCCGAACCCATCCCGGTCCAGGTGACGGACGTGGTCACCTGCTCGCCGGGCGCAAAGGTCTTGACCAGAGTCTCGTTGGACGGCGCGCAGTCCAGGTTCGACCACAGCCGCTTGTTGTCCAGCGAGTAGACGTAGGCCGCCAGCACAGCGGCTCCGACATCGCGCTTGCAGGCGACCAGCCCGATGTTGGTGACCACCATGACGAACTTCGGCTGATCGCCGATGGCGTACTGCGGGGCGTTGGTCAGACCCTTGACCGCCAGCGTGGAGTCGGGGCAGTCGTCGCCCTCTTTGAGCACGGGCGGCGGCTGCACGGCCGCGGTCGGTGTCTCGGCCGGCTGTTCAGTGTTCTCACCCGCCGGCGGCTCCACCTGCGTCTTGACCTCCGGACCTGGGTTCTGCTGGCCTTGTGCCGCAGGCTTTTTGGCGGTACCGGAGGTGTTGGCGCCGGCGCTACCGCTCAGAACGGCGACGAGGATCGCGACCACGATGGCGACCACGACGACCGCAACGCCTACCGCCAATCCCCGTCGTCGCCAGTAGATCTCCGGCGGCAGCGGGCCTCGCGGTTCCAGATCCAGCACATTCACACGGTAAGGCCAGGTCACGTCGATAGCGCAGACCAAACGCGGCGTGTCGCCCAGTTAGCTGAGGATGCCGACCCCACGGCAACCGGTATGGGCCGCCGCGCGTCGAACTGTCGTCCAGGCAGACGGGGCCACCAGAACCACCGACCGAGTAGGGCAACCAGCGACGGCATCAGAAAGGTCCGCACCAACAAAGTGTCCAACAACAGGCCGATCCCGACGGTCAAGCCAACCTGTTCGATGCTGAGCACCGTGCTGCCGGTCAACGCGAACATGGTGATCCCGAAGACGATGCCGGCAGTGGTCACCACACCACCGGTTGCCGCGAACGCGCGGATGACGCCGGTGCCGATTCCGGCGCGCAACTCCTCCCGGATCCGCATTGCCAGCAGCAGGTTGTAGTCGGCGCCGACGGCCACCAGTGCGATAAAGGCCATTGGCGCCACGGCCCAGTGCAACGGCTGGCGGAACAGGTGCTGGCTGACCAACACGCTGACGCCCAGCGCCGACGCATACGACACGATGACGGTGCCTACCACCGCCACCGCCGCCACCGGGCTACCCAACATCATCGCGACGATCAGGAAGATCAGCGCCAGCGTCGCCCCGACCAGTAAGACTATGTCGCCGTGCACGAAATCCTGCAGGTCGCGGGTCGCCGGCCCCACCCCGGCCAGGCCCACCGATACCGGGCTCAGCGTCCCCTCTTTGGTCGCCTCGCCAATGGCGGTTTGGATCTGGCGAGCGCGCTGCGCCCCGTCGGACCCCCACTCATGCCCGTCGCCGTAGACCAGCAGATACGTCGCGCGGCCGTCCGACGAAACCAGGTCGTTCAACGCCTGGCGATAGCGCGGGTCGGATAGCGCGCGGTCGGGCAGGTAGAAGCCACCCGCGGCGCTGCCACGGAAGCCCGCATCAAGCTCACGCAGATAGTCGGACACCTGGCGCACCTGCGGGACGATTGAATCTGCGACCCCGCGCAGCTCGCCGGCCGCGGCTTTGGCCTGGCCCAGCACATCGCGCATCGACTGCAGGCTCTGCGGCATCCCCGCGAAGGCGGTGGTCGCAGCCCCCGAACCCGACGTGAGTTTGTTTGCGCCGCTGGATAACTCGCCCGTGCTGCGAATAACGCTGTCGACGGGCTGCACGACGCGGGACACCAGTGCGCAGATCACGTTGGCCGGGCAGTCCGGCGTGCTGTCGACGAAGTTCCGCAGCGGGGTCAGGGATCCCGACACAGCGTCGACATCGTCACGTATGCCGTCGATGCCGGCGCGCATATCGTCGGCGCCTGAACCGATCTGACGCAGGCCACCGGCGCTGCCCTGCATACCGCGGTTGAGTTGGTCGAGCGCGGCGGTCATCTTCGACAGGATCGCGTCCAAATCGCCTACCCGCCGGAACCGCTGGACCACAGCGTCCATGTCGTCGCCGAATTGCCGGCCGATCAACCCGGCCTGGTAGCTCAGCGTGGCCTGCTCGGGAACCGTACCGGCCGGCCGACTCGCCGACTGCACCATGCGAACCCCGGGAATTGCCATGATCTGGCGGGTGATTCGCTCGACCGCGATCAGGCCGGTCGGGTTACGCAGATCGTGGTCGGCCTCCACCGTCACCACATCGGGTAACAATCGATTTGACGGAAAGTGCTGGGCCATCGCCGCATAGCCGCTGTTGGATTCAGCTCCCGCCGGAGTCGCGTCGGGTTCGTTCCAACCCGTCCGCATCCCGGCCAGCGGCAGGATCAAAACAACGATCAATCCGCCGCTGACCACCAGGACCGGGCCGGGCCAGCGGGCGACCACGACGCCGATACGCCGCCATCGGCGGGCAATCGCCGATCGCCGCGGCTCCAGCATGCCGCGCCGGCCGGCCAAACCAATCAAGGCCGGGGTGAGTGTGAGAGCGGCCGCCATACCGACCAAAACGCCGATCGCGCAGGGTATTCCGGTGCTGCGGAACATACCCACCTTGGCCAGGCTCAAGCATGCCAATGCCGCCGCCATGGTCAGCGCCGAGCCGATGACCACCGGCGCCACACCACGGTAGGCGTCGACCAGCGCGGTGGCCGGCTCGGTTCCGCGGCGTCGGCCCTCGTGGTAGCGCCCGATCAGGAAGATCGCGTAATCGGTTCCGGCGCCAAGGATCATTGCCGCAACCAGTGCGATCGAAAACAGCGACACCTCGACTGCTCCGTGGTTGCCCAACAAGGCAACCAGCGGGCGAGCCACCGCCAGCGCCAGGCCCACTGAGATCAATGGGATGGCCGCGGCCACCGGCGAACGGTAGACGATGAGCAGCAAGAGCATGATCACCAGCACCGTGGCGGCGGTGATCAGCAGCATCTGGTGATCGATCGCGGCGAACTCGTCGGTGAGCGTGCTGCCCGGCCCGGTGACATAGACGTGCAAGCCTGGCGGCGGGCCGAGCCGATGCACGACGTCGCGGACGACGGCGACCGAGTCGCTGGCCTGCGCGGTGCCCAGCATGCCGGACAACCGCACCATCAGATCCACCGCCCGTCCGTCGCGGCTCTGCGCCGCAGACTGGGTGACCGGGTCCGCCCACAGGTCGGTGACCGAGTAGACATGCTCGGTGTCGGCGCGCAAAGCCGTCACCAGCTTGTCGTAGTAGCTGCGATCTGCCGGCCGCAACGACTGATCACGTTCCAGCACAACGTAATCGAGGTTGTTGCTGGGCGCGCCGCCGAAAAGCTCGGCGGACCGTTTGGCCGCGACCGCACTGGCCGCATCCGTCGGCATGAACGACCGGGCGTTCGTCGCGACGACGCGCTCCAACTGTGGCACCGCAAGGTTTCCTACGGCGGCCGCGACGATCCAGCCCAGCACCACGATCACGCCGTAGCGGCTGACGAAGCGGGCCGCGGGCGCGAGCAGCTCAGGCAACGGTCTGCTGCAGCAAGGCCACGCCGCCGTGCAGCTCGACGACGCGTTGCTCGTCATGTTGCCGTCGGCGTATCAGAACCGATCGGCGGGCCGCTTCATCAAGCAAAGCACGCAATCCGGGCAGCCGTTCGGTGAGCTCGGCACGCGCCTGTTCGGCGGGGATGTCGTCCTCGGCGGCCTGGTCGAGCTTCGCGGTCAGCGCTGTCATCCAGCGATGCTGAAGCGAAAGCAGCAGACCCTCCTCTCCCCCGAACAGTCGCTGGATGATCGGCTTGTTTTGATCGAAATTGATTGCCGATTGCGGGTTTTCGGCGGCATGGTCGATCAGCTCGGCCATGAAGTCCATCCGCTCGTGCAGTTCTTGCCATGTCATGTCAGCCACGCTAGGGAAGCCGCGTGGCCGCCGCATCGTGCCGCAGTTCGGTTTTCGGCCTGCTACTAGGGTCTGAGTCGAATACCGCCTACAGCAGGATGTATGCGACGGCAAACCCTTCTACGATGAGCCGATGACGGGAGCCGCGTGGGTGCGGAGCTGGTTTCAGAGCCGACCAGATCTGATCCCGGAGCAGTATTCGGCGTTGTTCGTCGTGCTGATCCAATCGGCGATGGTTGTCACATTGATCGAGGCAACCATCCAGCGCACGCGCGCCGACGTGCCGGCCATCGCGATTTCCGCCGTGGTTGCCCTATCTCAGTTGGCGTTCATCAAAATTTTCGGAGCGAAGTCGATCCCGATCTTGGTCGCCGTGACGTGGTGGATAGCCACCGCGATCCTGTTGTTCGCGATACCAACCCCCGTAGCCACCGACTTCGCTCCGCTTCTGTTGGTGCTGATGATGGGATGTGTCGCGTCGCTGACACGTCCGCGGTGGGCCGTTCTCGCCTTTGCCGCCGCGGTGCTGCTGTTGTTGACAGCGGCAATTACCCACCATCTCGACGGTGTCGGGTTGTATCTGGGCTTCGTCGCCATCGGCTGGCTCGCCGGGTACCAGATGCGCAGGCAGCACCAGCTGCTGATCAAACAGCAGGAGATGCAAGCCGACCTTGCCGAGCACGCGGCCGCCGACGAGCGCCGTCGCATTGCCCGCGAGGTGCATGACGTCATTGCGCACTCGCTGTCGGTCACGATGCTGCACGTCACCGGAGCGCGGCGGGCGCTGCAGCAGGACAGCGATATCGAGGACGCGGTCGAGGCGCTCGTCGACGCCGAGCGGCTGGGCCGTCAGGCGATGGCCGATATCCGGCGCACGGTGGGCCTACTCGAGGCAGGCCCGTCCAAGATGGCTCCCGAGCCGGGTATCACCGACATTCCGGATCTGGTCGACGATTTCGTTTCAGCGGGGCTACCCGTCGCGCTGCACACCGAGGGCCGACCCGAGCGGGTCTCGGCTGCGGTGGGCCTGGCGCTTTATCGAATCACGCAGGAGTCGCTGGCCAACATCGCCAAACACGCGGTGTCATCTAAAACCGATGTCGGCCTTATCGTTTCGGCATCCACGGCATCGCTGTCGGTGATCAACGAAATGCCGGTCACCGTTCCCGCCGCGCCACTGTCGCAGAGTGGACGGGGCTTGGCCGGGATGCGCCAGCGAGTCGAACTGCTCGGCGGGATACTCGATGCCGGCCCGTGTAGTCAGGGATGGTCGGTGCGCGCTGAGATCCCGCTCAACGATGCGAGCCCACAAACTTGGCGGTGTGGACGCTGAGATGGCCGCCCCCGACATCGCGGTGCTGCTGGTCGACGACCAGGAACTGGTCCGGTCCGGGCTGCGAAGGATTCTGCGCCGCAAGGATGGGTTCGTCATCGTCGCCGAATGCGGCGACGGCGACGAGGTCCCGCGCGCGGTCGCCGAGCACCGGCCCGACGTGGTGGTGATGGATCTGCGGATGAAGCGGGTCGACGGCATCGAGGCCACCCGCAGGCTCTCCGCGCCGGATTCGCCGCCGGTGCTTGCATTGACCACCTTCAACGACGACGAGTTGCTCTCCGGCGCATTACGTGCGGGCGCATCGGGATTCGTGCTCAAGGACTCCTCGGCAGAGGAACTGATCCGGGCCGTGCGCGCGGTCGCCCAGGGCGACAGTTACCTCGACCCGGCGGTGACGTCGCGGGTGCTGACCACGTATCGCCGCGTGGCCGGCGAGCATCGATCCGATCCGGTGGCCGAGGTGACGGCCCGCGAGTGTGACGTGCTGCGGCTGATCGGGCAGGGCCGCTCCAACAGCGAAATCGCCGACGAGCTCTGCATTTCCGAGCTCACGGTGAAAAGCCACATCGGCCGGATCTTCGTCAAACTGCAACTGCGCGACCGAGCAGCGGCCATCGTCTACGCCTATGACCATGGCCTCGTCACGCCGCGGTATTCGGCAGAGAGCTAGGCGTCGACCTTTTCGCCGATGTCGCCGATGACGTTGCGCAGCACCACCCGCCCATCGGCGAGGTGATATGTGGCACCCACGATCGCCAGGTCTCCGGCCGCGACCGCTTGGGCGATGGCCGACGAGCGCTCGAGCAGTTGCGTGGCGGTCTCGACAACGTGGCGTGCCTCGAACTCGTCGGGCCGAGTGAGCCCTTCACGGCGGCCCAGCAGAATGGACGGCGCCACCCGCTCGACCAGGTCGCGCACGTAGCCGCCCGGCAAAGCGCCATCGTCCAGCGCGGCCAGCGTCGCTTTGACCGCGCCGCAGCTGTCATGGCCGAGGATCACGATTACCGACACACCGAGCGCACCCACCGCGAATTCCAGTGATCCCAATACCGCGGAGTCGATCACGTGACCGGCTGTCCGGACCACGAACATGTCTCCCAAGCCCTGATCGAAGATGAGCTCGGCGGCAACCCGGCTGTCGCCGCAGCCGAACAGCGCGGCGGTGGGGTTCTGGCCTTTGGCCAGGCTGGCCCGGTGCTGGACACTTTGGCTCGGGTGTTCGGGCTGACCCGCGACGAAGCGCTCGTTACCCTCTTTGAGTGCTTTCCACGCAGTTACGGGATCGGTATTCGCCATGGCGCTCATTCTGCCGTAGCAGGCTATGAAGCTCTCACCAACACAGCGTGAACTCCTGGACTGGTACGACTGGTCGCGACGTGACCTGCCGTGGCGGGATCCCGAGGTAACGCCGTGGCAGATTCTGGTCAGCGAATTCATGCTGCAGCAAACACCGGTGTCGCGGGTCGAGCCGATCTGGCGGGACTGGATCGTGCGTTGGCCGACACCCTCGGCGACGGCGGCGGCCAGCGCGGCCGACGTCGTTCGGGCCTGGGGCAAGCTGGGCTATCCGCGACGGGCCAAACGGCTGCACGAGTGCGCCTCCGTCATCGCCCGCGACTACGCCGACGTGGTTCCAGACGACGTCGACATATTGCTGACCCTGCCCGGAGTCGGCAGCTACACCGCCCGCGCGGTGGCGTGCTTCGCCTACCAGCAGGCGGTGCCGGTGGTCGACACCAATGTGCGCCGCGTGGTGGCCCGAGCCGTACACGGCCGGGCTGACGCCGCGGCGGCATCGGTCGTCCGCGATCACGCCGACGTGTCCGCGCTGCTGCCCAAAGACGGCTCCGCGCATAGGTTTTCCGCGGCGCTGATGGAGCTTGGTGCGACGGTTTGCACCGCGCGGTCTCCGCGGTGTGGGCTGTGCCCGCTCAGCGTGTGTCATTGGCGTTCAGCCGGCTTTCCCCCTGCGGAAGGTCCGGCTCGTCGGCCGCAGGGCTACGCAGGAACCGACCGGCAGGTTCGCGGACGACTGATGGATGTGCTGCGCGGCAGCGAGGTCCCGGTCACCCGCGCCCAGCTCGACTTTGCGTGGCTGACCGACACCGTCCAGCGCGACCGGGCGCTGAACTCGCTACTTGCTGACGGGTTGGTGGCCAAGACCCGCGATGGGCGATTCGCCCTGGCTGGCGAAGAGAGCTAGGGCGCAGTCAGGAACCGCTCCACCGCCTGCCGATACACCTGCGGCTCCTCGTCGTGAACCAGGTGTCCGGCGTCGGGTACGTGCAAATAGGTGGTGTGGTAGCCATTTTCGTTCATCGAGCGCATCTGGCCGGCAGGCGTCACCGAATTGCCGGCCTCGACGAGCAGCACCGGCGAGCGCACCGCCCGCCACTGCGCCCAGTAGTCGCGGGTGCCCCACTCGGCTGCGATCTCGATCCACCTTGCCGTATGCCCGTGCAGGCGCCACCCGGTTGCGGTCCGGTCGAAGGCCTCCAGGAAGTACCGGCCGGCGAGCTCACCGAATTCTGCGAATACCTTTTCGGCAGAATCGAATTCGACCGGCAAGTTGTGCAGCCACGGCTCCCATGGGCCGGTGGTGCGGCCGCAGAAATCCGGCGCCATGTCCTCGACGACCAGCGCCGACACCAGGTCGGGCCGCTCGGCGGCCAAACACCAGGAATGCAGCGCGCCCATCGAATGCCCGACCAGCCGGACGGGGGCGCCCAGCGCGGCCACGGCGTCACCGAGGTCTTCCACGAAACGTTCGGTGCTGATCGGACACGGATCGGCAATGTCGCGACCGCGGTGCCAGGGCGCGTCGTAGGTGTAGACAGCGCCCAGCTGCGTCATCCACGGCAGCTGACGCGACCAGGTGCTGCCCCGGCCCATCAGGCCGTGCACCAACACCACCGGTTCACCTCGTCCACCACGATGGGTTAGCAGATCAGCGGCCATGGGCCTATCTTTGCGCGCTTGGGTCGCGACCGGGTTGAAGGCTCGGCCCGCATCGTCGCCTTCGGGCGGCACGGTAGCCTAGCGCCATGCCAGTGGTGAAGATCAACGCGATCGAGGTGCCCGCGGACGCAGGCCCCGAGTTGGAGAAGCGGTTCGCCAACCGCGCGCACGCGGTCGAGAACTCGCCGGGCTTTCTCGGCTTTCAGCTGCTCCGTCCCATCAAAGGCGAAGACCGGTACTTCGTCGTGACGCAGTGGGAATCCGAAGAGGCATTCCAGGCGTGGGCGACCGGGCCCGCCATCGAGGCACATGCCGGCCATCGGCACAATCCCGTGGCGACCGGAGCGTCGCTGCTGGAGTTCGAGGTTGTGTTAGACGTTGCCGGATCCGGACACACGGCGTAGTCCGCGCCAGGGCCGACTCCGCGTCGCGGCGCTGACTTCCGCCGCCGTATTGGTCGCCGCCCTGAGCCCGGGTTGCGCACCGCCACCAGCGCCGTCCGCTAACGCAGCGGGCGCCGGTCGGCAGATCAACATGAGCACGCCGGCCGGTCTGCGAGCTCAGCAGACCCTGGACATGCTGAACTCTGACTGGCCGATCGGTCCCGTCGGAGTCGGCACCCTTGCCGCGCCGAAGATGGTCAGCCAAATACAGACCATGATGGAAAAGCTGTGGTGGGACCGGCCGTTCACGTTCCGCGGAGTCGACCTCAAAGCGGGCGCGGCCACGCTGGAGCTGACGACGTCTTATGGTGCGCAACAAGAGATTCGGATACACACCGCCGATGACACGTTAGTGGATGGGTTCGACCTCACGACGCTGGCCCCGACCATCTCGTCGTGGCGTGACGTCGACGCGGTATTGGGCAAGACCGGAGCCCGCTACTCATGGCAGGTCACCAAGGTCAACCACGGCCAGTGCGATCGGATCGCCGGCACCAATCCCGATTTATCACTCCCATTGGCATCGATCTTCAAGCTGTATGTGCTCTATGCCGTTTCGGATGCCGTCAAGGCCGGCACGGTGTCCTGGGACGATCAGCTGACCGTGACGGAAAAAGGCAAGGCAGTCGGTTCAGCAATGGATTTGCCGGTGGGAGCGAATATTTCGGTGCGCACTGCCGCCGAGAAGATGATTGCCACCAGCGACAACATGGCCACCGACATGCTGATCGAACGGGTCGGCACCCAGGCCATCGACAACGCGCTGGTCAACACCGGCCACCACGATCCGGCCGCGATGACGCCATTCCCGACGATGTACGAACTCTTTTCGGTCGCGTGGGGCCGACCGGACGTTCGCGAGCAATGGAAGCAAAGCACGCCGCAGGAACGCGCTGCGATGCTAGAAGAGGCGAATTCCCGTGTCTACCAACCAGATCCGATGCACGCTCACGTGCCGGCCTCAAAGTATGGCGCGGAATGGTATGGCACAGCGGAAGATATCTGTCGGGTGCACGTCGCGCTGCAGGCCGGCGCTGTCGGCGCGGCCGCACCCGTCAAAAAGATCTTGGATGCCTCTCCGGGTGTCAGCCTGGATCGCAACCAGTGGCCCTATGTAGCCTCGAAAGCCGGTGGGCTGCCAGGCGACCTGACGTTCAGCTGGTACGTCGTCGACCGGAGCAGGCAGCCGTGGGTGGTGAGCTTCCAGTTGAACTGGCCTCGCGATCACGGGCCGAGCATCACCGGTTGGATGCTGCAGATCGCCAAGCAGGTCTTCGCGCTGATACCCGCGCAATAACAAATGGGCGGCCACCAGATCGGTGACCGCCCATCCGTTTTGTCGATTTACTCGCTGGTGGCCGACGGAGCGCCGGCCGCGTGAGCTCCGGCGTTCGCCAGGTCGGGCTCCTCGGCAGGCTTGCGGGCACCGGTGAAGGTGAACACCGCGTCCTCGCCGGAACCCTCGCCGTCCCAGTTGTCCACGTCGACGGTGACAATCTGGCCCGGACCGACCTCTTCGAACAGGATCTTCTCGGACAGCTGGTCCTCGATCTCCCGCTGAATGGTGCGCCGCAACGGACGAGCACCCAGCACCGGGTCGAAGCCGCGCTTGGCCAGCAGCGCCTTGGCCTTGTCAGTCAGCTGCATCGCCATGTCCTTGGCCTTGAGCTGCTTGCCCACCCGGCCGATCATCAGATCGACCATCTCGATGATCTCTTCGCGGGTCAGCTGGTGGAAGACGATGATGTCGTCGATGCGATTGAGGAACTCCGGGCGGAAGTGCTTCTTCAGCTCGTCGTTGACCTTCTGCTTCATCCGCTCATAGTTGTTGTCGCCGCCACCCTGGGTGAAGCCAAGTCCGACCGCCTTGCTGATATCGGCCGTACCAAGGTTGGAGGTGAAGATCAGCACCGTGTTCTTGAAGTCGACGGTGCGACCCTGCCCATCGGTCAGCCGGCCATCCTCGAGGACCTGCAACAGGCTGTTGTAGATCTCCTGGTGCGCCTTCTCGATTTCGTCGAACAACACCACCGAGAACGGCTTGCGCCGCACCTTCTCGGTGAGCTGGCCGCCCTCCTCGTAACCGACGTATCCCGGTGGCGCACCGAACAACCGCGACGCGGTGAACCGGTCGTGGAACTCGCCCATGTCGATCTGGATGAGCGCGTCGTCGTCGCCGAACAAGAAGTTGGCCAGCGCCTTGGACAGCTCGGTCTTACCGACACCGGACGGGCCGGCGAAGATGAACGAGCCGGACGGGCGCTTGGGGTCCTTCAATCCGGCGCGGGTACGTCGGATCGCCTTCGAGACCGCCTTGACGGCGTCCTCTTGCCCGATGATCCGCTTGTGCAGCTCGTCTTCCATGCGCAGCAGCCGGGTGGTCTCGGCCTCGGTGAGCTTGAACACCGGGATACCGGTCCAGTTGCCGAGCACCTCGGCGATCTCGTTGTCGTCCACCTCGGCGACCACGTCGAGATCACCGGAGCGCCATTGCTTTTCGCGCTCGGCACGCTGGCCGACGAGCTGCTTTTCGCGATCGCGCAAGCTGGCCGCCTTCTCGAAGTCCTGCGCGTCGATCGCGGACTCCTTCTCGCGGCGGGCGTCGGCGATCTTCTCGTCGAACTCACGCAGGTCTGGCGGAGCCGTCATCCGGCGGATCCGCATCCGGGCGCCGGCCTCGTCGATCAGGTCGATTGCCTTGTCCGGCAAGAACCGATCGTTGATGTAACGGTCGGCCAGGGTGGCTGCGGCCGCGATCGCGGAATCGGTGATGGACACCCGGTGGTGCGCCTCGTAGCGGTCACGCAGACCCTTGAGGATCTCGATGGTGTGCTCCACCGTGGGCTCGCCCACCTGCACCGGCTGGAACCGTCGCTCCAGGGCGGCGTCCTTCTCGATGTACTTGCGGTACTCGTCGAGCGTGGTGGCGCCGATGGTCTGCAGTTCGCCGCGGGCCAGCTTCGGCTTGAGGATCGACGCCGCGTCGATCGCACCCTCGGCTGCACCCGCACCGACCAGCGTGTGCAGCTCGTCGATGAACAGGATGATGTCGCCGCGGGTGTTGATCTCCTTGAGCACCTTCTTGAGGCGCTCCTCGAAGTCACCGCGGTAGCGGCTGCCGGCAACCAAAGAACCCAGGTCGAGGGTGTACAGCTGCTTGTCTTTCAGCGTCTCGGGGACCTCGCCGTGCACGATCGCCTGCGCGAGGCCTTCCACGACCGCCGTCTTACCGACGCCGGGCTCACCGATCAGCACCGGGTTGTTCTTGGTGCGTCGGGACAACACCTGCATGACCCGCTCGATTTCCTTCTCGCGGCCGATGACCGGGTCGAGCTTGCCTTCCATCGCGGCGGCCGTCAGGTTACGGCCGAACTGGTCGAGCACCAGCGAGGTCGACGGGCTGCCGGACTCGCCGCCGCGGCCACCGGTACCGGCCTCCGCGGTCTCCTTGCCCTGGTAGCCGCTCAGCAGCTGGATAACCTGCTGGCGCACCCGGGTGAGCTCGGCGCCCAGCTTGACCAGCACCTGGGCGGCAACGCCCTCGCCCTCACGGATCAGACCGAGCAGAATGTGCTCGGTCCCGATGTAGTTGTGGCCGAGTTGCAGCGCCTCGCGCAGGCTCAGCTCCAAAACCTTCTTGGCGCGCGGGGTGAACGGGATGTGACCGGACGGAGCCTGCTGGCCCTGCCCGATGATCTCCTCGACCTGGCTGCGGACACCCTCCAGCGAGATGCCCAGTGACTCCAGCGACTTAGCCGCTACCCCTTCGCCTTCGTGGATAAGGCCCAGCAGGATGTGCTCGGTGCCGATGTAGTTGTGGTTGAGCATCCGGGCCTCTTCTTGCGCCAGGACGACCACTCTGCGGGCACGGTCCGTAAAACGTTCGAACATTGGCGGTTACCTGCTCTCCCTCACATCGGTACTTCGTCATTCTCGGCACAGGGGCCGACACCGCGGTACCTGCTTCCACTGTAGTGGGCGACCGGCCGGGCTTCCTACCTTGCGGTCCGAACCCCATAGCGGAGTTGCCCGGCTAAAACGCAGTTGCACCAGTGCAACGCGGGAAAACCGAGAATCGTTTCCCGTTTCGGTAATCGATCAGTTCGCCACCAGCGAAAGCGTTCGACGCGCCCGTTTAGGTCGCGGCGTGGAATGCGTCGATGACGTCGGCCGGAATACGGCCCCGGGTCGAGACATTGTGACCGTTACGACGGGCCCAGTCCCGGATTGCCGCGCTCTGCTCGCGATCGATGGCGCCACGGCCGCGGCCCGAGCTGGAACGCCCGCGCCGCCGACCGCCGACTCGGCGGGAGGCTTCAACCCACTGCTTCAGGTCGTGGCGTAGTTTCGTCGCATTCTTGGCCGATAGGTCAATCTCATAGGTCACGCCATCGAGGCCGAATTCGACGGTTTCATCGGCGGCCCCTTCACCGTCAAAATCATCAACAAGGGTGACGGTCACTTTCTTCGCCATTGGCTGAGCCTCATGCTTTCTTCTTAGGCACTTGCCATACAAGACAAGTGGTCGGACCGCCCCCGTCGCATCAATCTGCCATACGCAGACGGGTTATTCAATACAGCGCCTCAGCAGTGCTCAGTTGCCATGCGGACGCACAATAGGAAACAATACTGTGTCTCTAATTGACAGGCCGGTCAAAGCCATCAGCAACCGATCGATGCCCATTCCGGTTCCGGTGCACGGCGGCATAGCATGCTCCAGCGCAACAAGAAAATCCTCATCGAGCAGCATTGCCTCGTTGTCGCCGGCCGCCGCGGCCCGGGCCTGCTCAGCGAACCTTTCCCGCTGCACCACCGGATCGATCAATTCCGAATATCCGGTGGCCAGTTCGAACCCACGAATATACAGGTCCCACTTCTCGGTAACACCGGCGATGCTCCGGTGCTGACGCGTCAAAGGCGTTGTCTCGATCGGAAAATCCTTGACAAAGGTGGGCGCCGTCAGCTCGGCACCGACGGTGTGTTCCCAGAGTTCCTCGACCAGCTTGCCGTGCCCATACCCACGATCGGTGGGCACCTCTACTTCGAGTCGCGCCGCGATAGCAATCAAGTGATCAACGCTGGTGTTTGGTGTGATCTCCTCCCCAAGAGCCGCCGATAGTGACGGATACATTTCAATCGACGCCCATTCTCCGTCGATGTCATAGACGCTGCCGTCGGGTAGTGGAAGTTGTCGAGTACCGATCGCCTCGTCTGCCACCTGTTGAATAAGCTCGCGCGTCACAACGGCGGAATCGTCATACGTTCCATACGCCTGATAGGTCTCCAACATGGAAAATTCAGGAGAATGTGTGGAATCGGATCCTTCGTTTCGGAACACTCGATTAAGTTCGAACACCTTGTCAAACCCGCCGACGACGCAGCGTTTCAGGAACAGTTCCGGAGCGATCCGCAGGTAGAGGTCGATGTCGAGCGCATTGGAGTGTGTGAGGAACGGGCGGGCCGCCGCGCCGCCCGCCAAAGTCTGCAGCATCGGCGTTTCGACTTCCAAAAAGCCGCGTTGCTCCAGGGCGTTGCGTATTGCACGGATGACGGCAATCCGCTGGCGGGCGACCGAGCGGGCCGCAGGTCGCACAATCAGGTCGACGTAGCGTTGCCGTACCCGCGACTCTTCGCTCATCTCCTTGTGAGCCACCGGCAGCGGTCGCAACGCCTTCGACGCCATCTGCCAGCCGTCGCCGAGCACGGACAACTCGCCGCGCCGCGAGCTGATCACCTCGCCATGGATGCTGACGATGTCGCCGATATCGACGTCGGCTTTCCATTCGTCGAGCGCTTCCTGGCCGACGCTGGCGAGGCTGAGCATTACCTGCAACTGGGTGCCGTCGCCTTCTTGGAGGGTGGCGAAACACAACTTGCCCGAGTTGCGGGCGAACACCACCCGGCCGGCAACCGCGACGATGTCACCGGTGGCCGAATCTGCCGGCAGATCGGGATATGCGGCGCGGATCTGCGCCAGGGTGTGGGT
Organism: uncultured Actinomycetota bacterium; assembly: GCA_963733755.1. GTDB lineage: Bacteria > Actinomycetota > Actinomycetes > Mycobacteriales > Mycobacteriaceae > Mycobacterium. The sequence goes on along the minus strand of CAVTEZ010000027.1, from coordinate 243,795 downwards.
GCGCCCGACTTCGACGGGGTAGGGGTCGCGGCCCTCGGCGGCAAGGCGGGCGCGTTTGTCCCGGCGGATCCGGAACTGCTCAGGGATATCTGGGTCGCCGGCGTTCACGACCTGCCAGCTTAAAGGAACCCAGGCGACGGACGTTCGCGGCAGTCAGCGCGCCGTCTTGAGCCGTCCCCGCTGGCTGTCCCGGTTGCGCTCGAACACCAGCCGCAGACCTTGCAAGGTCAGGTGCTGGTCGTAGTGATCGACCGAATGCAGCTCGGCCAGCAGTAGCGGCGCCGTGTGTCCAGTCGCCACAACAGTGACCTGATTGTCCGGGCCCCCGGCGAACCCGTCGACGTCGTTCCGGATCCGGCCGACCAGGCCATCGACCAGCCCGGCGAAGCCGAACACCGCACCGGCCTGCATGCATTCGACGGTGTTCTTTCCGACCACGGAACGAGGGCGGGCCAGCTCGACCCGGCGCAATGCGGCCGAGCGCGCCGCGGCAGCATCGGAGGAGACTTGAATGCCCGGCGCGATCGCGCCGCCCAGAAACTCACCTTTGGCGGACACCACGTCCACACAGATGGAGGATCCGAAGTCGATCACGATCGCCGCGGTCCCGTACTTCTGAAAAGCTGCCAGGCAGTTGACGATTCGGTCGGCCCCGACTTCCTTCGGATTGTCGACCAGCAGCGGTATGCCGGTACGAACGCCGGGCTCGATCAGCACATGCGGCACCGTCGGCCAGTACTGCTCGAGCATCAGCCGCACCTCGTGCAGCACCGATGGCACCGTGGACAGCGCAGCCGCGCCGGTGAGCTGATCCGAATCGTCACCGATCAAACCATCGATGGTCAACGCGAGTTCGTCTGCGGTGATCTCGGATTCGGTGCGAATCCGCCACTGCTGCACGACCTTCGCCTGCTCTTTGGAGCCCGAGATCAGCCCGACGACGGTGTGCGTATTGCGGACGTCGATGGCCAGCAGCACGACTAGAAGGCTTTCATCGCGGCGAGACCAACTCGCCCGCGTCGGCGGGAACGAACGCCGGATCGTTGCCCAGATCGACCGCCTGGTTCTCGGCGTCGACGAAAACGATCTTCGGCTGGTAGCGGCGCGCCTCGGCATTTTCCATCTGGGCGTAGGCGATCAGGATCACCAAGTCGCCGGGGTGCACGAGATGCGCTGCAGCTCCGTTGATTCCGATCACACCGCTGCCACGCTGTCCGGTGATCGCGTAGGTGACCAGGCGCGCGCCGTTGTCGATGTCGACGATGGTCACCTGTTCGCCCTCGAGCAGGTCGGCCGCATCCATCAGGTCGGCATCGATCGTCACCGAGCCGACGTAGTGCAGGTCGGCCTGCGTGACGGTAGCCCGGTGGATCTTCGACTTGAGCATCGTTCGTAACATCAATTCCTCCAATGTGATTCGAGGGATCCAGCTGAGACGGCGGGCAGACGCCCGTCGGCGCCGACGGTAGTTCCGATTTGAATGGCGACGTTGTCGAGCAGCCTGGTCGTGCCGAGCCGGGCGGCGACTAGCAGGCGCCCCGCGCCGCTGACCGGGGCCGGCCCCAGACCGCTGTCGCGGACCTCGAGATAGTCCACGTCGATCGCCGGCACCGCCGACAGCACCGCGCGGGCCGCTTGCAGCGCGTCATCCGCGCCCCCGGGGGCGGCGTGCGACCCAGCCAGCAGCGCCGCCGACAGGATGCCGGCCAGCTCGCGTTGCGCGGCATTGAGATAGCGGTTGCGTGACGACATCGCCAGGCCGTCCGTTTCGCGGACGATCGGCACGCCGACGACTCGAACGTCGACGTTGAGGTCGGTGACCATCTGGCGCACCAGCACCAGCTGCTGATAGTCCTTCTCGCCGAAGAAGATTCGATCGGGCGCCACGATCTGCAGCAGCTTCAAGACCACGGTGAGCATACCGGAGAAATGGGTCGGCCGGGCCGCGCCCTCGAGCTCGGACCCGAGCGGGCCGGGGCACACCGTGGTGCGGGGGCCGCCCGGGTACATCGCCGCAGCGCTTGGGGTGAAGGCTATTTCGACTCCTTCACCGCGCAACAGCGCCAGGTCGCCGTCGAGGATCCGTGGGTACGCCTCCAAGTCCTCGTCGGCACCGAATTGCAACGGGTTGACGAAGATCGAGACCACCACCACCGAGCCGGGTACTCGCTTGGCGGCGCGGACGAGCGCGAGGTGTCCGTCGTGCAGCGCACCCATCGTCGGCACCAGCATCACCCGTCGACCGGTGTGTCGCAGGGCGCGGCTGACCTCGCCGACATCGCTGGGATTGGCGTAGACGTTGAGTTCCCCGGCATTGAACTTCGGCGGCCGTTGGATAATCATCGGGCGAGCACCTCGAGCACCTCGTCGGGTGCGTGCACCCGCTGGGCGGTGCGCATCGCATTGACCCGATAGGCCTGTGCCAGTTGCGGATCGACCGCCTCCAGCGCGCTCAGGTGATCGGCGACCGCGTCGGCGTCACCGCGCGCGATCGGGCCGGTGAGCGCCGCCTGCCCGCGCTGTAGCGTGTTCTCCAGGGCAGCGCGCGCCAGCGGTCCGAGGATGCGCTCGGCGATGCCGCCGGGCTGATTGTCGACAAGTTGCTGACCGAGCAGTTCGGTGCCCGACACCGCGGCCCGCAGCGCATCAAGAGCGTCCGCAACCACCGTGACGATGTGGTTGCCCGCGTGGGCCAACGCGGCGTGGTACAGCGTCCGGGCCCGCTCCGGAACGCGGAACGGCTCGCCGCCGATCTCGAGCACCAGCGACTGCGCGATCGCATAACCCACCTCATCGGCGGCGGTGATTCCGAAGCAGGTATCCGGCAGCCGCGCGATGTCCTCGTCCGAGCCGGTGAACGTCATCGCCGGATGAATGGCCAGCGGTATGCAGTCCTGGGCGCTCAGCGGCGCCAGCACGTTGACGCCGTTGACGCCGGAGGTGTGCGCGACGATGGTGCCCGGCCGCACCGCCGATGTGGCGGCCAGACCCGAGACCAGGCCCGCCAGCTCGGTGTCCGGCACGGCCAACAGCAATAGCTCGGCGTTGCCGGCGACGTCGGGGACCGGTGTCACCGGGGTATCTGGCAGCCATCGGTGGGCACGCTGCCGGGATACGTCGGACACGGCGCTGCACGCCACCACGACATGGTCGACGCGTTCAAGAGCCACACCCAGCGCGGTTCCCACCCGGCCGGCGGAGATGATCCCCACCTTGAGCCGGGCTGGGCGCAACCCGTCGAACTGCACCATCGCAGACGACCCTCACAAGTCTCTTGTTTCGTTCCAGTCCCGCGTAGCGGGTACCGGACGGTCGTAAAGACTCTACCGCGGCGAAGCCGCTGTGACGCTGTGGTGTTGGCCTCAGTCTTCGCGGCGCCGGCGTCGACCGCCCTCGGATGGCGTGCTTTGCAACCGCGCCAGCAAGTCGGCGACCGACTGGCCGCCCGACTGCGGCTCGTCGGTCTCGGAGAACGAGTCGGTGCTGCGATGACGAGCGCTAGGCGGCGGCGACATCGCCGGCTCCCTGTCCAGCGGTGAAGGCGTTGACGGTGGCGGCGGAGGGGGTGGCGGCGGCGACATGATCGGCGCCGGTCCGGCTACGCCGGGGTCGGGATGGTCAGTGGAATGCCGGGATCGGGCACGGCGGCCAGACTCACCCCAGTCGGCGGCGGGTTCGCTGGTCGGGGAGTCGGCGGGCGCGCTGGAATGCCGCCCACGTCGTTCAACCGGCGAGGACGGCGGCGCCGACGTCGGTTCGCCGACGCTCGGCCCGCGGTGTGACGCCTCGTCGCGTGACGGCCAATTGTCGTACGCCCACGGCGCCGACCCGGCGCTGTCGGCCGGGCCGGAGTTCCAGTTGCTGCCGGGCGCCTCGGGCGGCAACCACTGGCCCTCGGAATTGACTGGCTGCCAGGCCGGCGGCTCCGGCGGGCGGGGCGCATCCACAGGGGGTGGCCAGGGAATCCGCGGCTTCTGGGATGACGGCTCGGGCTGTGGTTGCGGCGCTGGCTGCGGAGGCGGCGGGGCAAACTGCTGCTCAGACCGCGGCGGCGCCTCGGCCTGTCGATGTGAACGTCGCGGCGGCTGCGGCTCGAATCGCTCGGGCCCGGTGGGCGATGCCGTCGGCGCGTCCCATCCGCCGGGCTGCGGTTGCCGATCCGGCTGCGGCCAGCTCTGGCCTTCCTGCGGACGCTCGGCGGCGGGCGGCGGTGCGGGCGGGCGCGGCCCACGCATCCGACTGAGCGCTGTCGTTGCTTTGACGCGAATGCGCACCGCGTTCCGGTTCGGGGGCCTGCGGCGCCTCACGCGCCCGGTTCTGCCGACGCTCGCCATACGCGTCGGCGGGCTGCTGGTGGGCATACGCCTGCTGATAGCTATCCGCGGTCTGCCGGGGCGGCGTGGGAACCAGCGGCTCCTCGTGCACGTCGATGATGGAATCGTCGATGCGCCGCGCGGGCTCCTCGGCCCGCACCGATGCGACCCGGTTGATTCGTTCGCGGGCGCTCTCGTTCTCGCGTTCCCATTCGCTGTAGCCGCGAACGGTCTTGCGCTCGGATTCCAACGCCGGACGCTCGCTGAGCTCGGCATCGAACAGGATCTCCAGGTTGGTGCGCAGCGCGGCGAGCTCGGCCCGCAGCTCCGCCACCTCATCGGAGGCCTGCGCGCGCAGCTCGCTGGCCAGCTCGCGGCGCAGCTGGGACTCCACGGTGAGCTCATACTCGCGACGGGCGGAGATCTCCCGGTCCAATTGCAGGTCATAGACCAGCTTCAGGTCGCGCGCCCGGGCTTGATCCACGTCGCTCTGGCGGCGGTAGATCACCGAGACGAACGCGGCAACCACGGCGGCCCACAAGGCGAGGATTACCGCCAGCTTGAGTAGCTCTACCTTGCTGGTGAAAACCAGCGCCGAACTGGCGCCGATCGCCAGGACCAGCAACGTGGTCAGCAGCACCCAACCCGGCCTGCGGCTCCCGCGCCGAACGCGGACGCCGCGGGACAGGTCGGTCATGGCCCAAATGTACCGGCCCGAGGTCACTGCGCGTGTCGCCGTGCTTCGGCGTTTCTCACCTGGCCTAATCGCCGGTCTGGCCGTCGGAGCAGGGCATACTGCCGGCCGTCAACAGGCCGAGCTAATTTTCGGCACCCTCACCGTTGTCGCTGGGATCCCCCGGCGATTTACAGCAATGCTGCAACCACAGCCCCGAAATCAGCAGAGCCAGCGCGCTGATCGCCGCGACCGCAGTACCGGCGGTGTCCTCGCCCGCAACCCTGAGCCATGACCGTCGGGGCAGCAGGTACGCCAGAACCCCGACCCACCAGCCCAGCGCCAGCGCCCCAACCCAGGCTGACGCCTTCGCGATGACCAGGCTGCGGGCCACCGAGAGCGGATGCAGCCAGCCGGGCCCATCACCGATCTCGCCGTCGCCGATCTTGGTTCGCACGTAGCGCCCCCACCCGGCCTCGGCAACGCCGACCGCAAACAACGACAGACCCGTCCAGATCGTGATCGGCGGAAACCACCGATAGAGCATCAGGACCAGCAGGTATCCCGCCACCGCGGTGCCGAGGACCGCAGCGGTCAGGTCACGTTTTCGGGTGGGACCCATCAGTTTTCCGGCGGGCGCAGCTCGAGCAGCGAATCGGTGAGCCGGACACCGGCACGATCGGCCACATCCAGCTCGGCAAGCAACTTGGCCAGCGGCTGTTTTCCGCCAGCTACCGTCAAGGCCGCGTCGGGGTCTATGGCCAGCCACGGAATCAACACGAAGGCACGCAGGTGGGCCAGCGGGTGCGGCAGCGTCAGACCGTCGTCGAGGGAGAACAGCTCGGTGTCCCCGTCCAGCGACGTCAGGTAGCAGCTGACCAGGTCCACGTCCAGGGTGCGCGGACCCCACCGCTGCCCCCGCACGCGATCCGCAGCCGCTTCCATCTCCTGGGCGAGACGTAGCCAGCCGTGGCCGTCGAGCGTCGGGTCCTCCGCGATCAGCACCGCGTTGAGGAAGGGGCCCTGCTCGACACCACCCCAGGCCGCAGTCTCGTAAACCGGGGAGACCGCTTGCACCGTGTCGCCCAACCTGTCGAGCACGGACTGCAGCCGGGCCAGCCGGTCGCCGAGGTTGGATCCGATCGACAGCACAACGCGAGTCACAGAGCACCTCCGGCGGGAACCACCTGGCCCCGTCCGCCGCGACGTGACCGGCGGGCCACCACGGCGACATCATCGAATTTCTGCGGAATCGGAGCTTGCGGCTTGTGCACCGTCACCTCCACTGCGTGCACCCGTTGGTCTTTCATGACGTCTTCGGCGATCTCGTCGGCTACCGTTTCGATCAAGTTGCGGGCCGGACCGGCGATGACGGCTGCCGCCCGCTCGGCCAGCACGCCGTAGTCGTAGGTGTCAGCCAAGTCGTCGCTGGCCGCGGCGTCGGCCAGGTCGATCCAGACCGTGATATCGACGACGAAATCCTGGCCGTCGGCGCGCTCATGATCGAACACCCCATGGTGGCCACGAAATGTCAAGCCGCGCAACTCGATTCGATCAGCCATCCGAGCCTACCGCCCCACCTTTCGTCCACGCCTCGACGACTTTGACAGCGTCGACGGAGGCCCGCACATCGTGTACCCGCACGCCCCACGCCCCATGCCACGCGGCCAGCGCCGACACCACCGCGGTTGCCGTCTCGCGCCCATCGGGTGGCCGAACCGCACCATCGGCTCCGGCCAACAAGCTACCGAGGAACCGCTTGCGCGACGCCCCGACCAGCACCGGGATGCCGCCGGCCACCAACTCCGGTAGCGCGTGCAGCAATGCCCAATTATGTTGGCCGGACTTGGCGAATCCAAGACCGGGATCGACGATCAGCTTCGACGGATTCACTCCCGCGGCGACCGCGTCGTCGACGCAGGCCGACAGTTCGGCGCGTACTTCCGCCACCACATCGCGATAGTCCGGCACCTGATGCGGCCGATCGGCCGACACCGAGCGCCAGTGCATCAGCACCCACGGCACGTCGGCCTCGACGAGCAGGCCGGCCATCGCCTTGTCGGCGCGTCCGCCTGACACGTCGTTGACCATCGATGCACCGTTTTCCAGCGCGGCACGCGCCACGCCGGCGTGCATCGTGTCAACGCTGACGGTAATTCCTTGGGCTGCAAGTTCTTTGATGACGGGGACCACACGGTCGGTCTCCACCCGAGGGTCGACGCGGACGGCGCCGGGGCGGGTCGACTCGCCTCCGACGTCGATGATCGATGCGCCGTCGGCGACCAACGACAAGCCCTGTTTCACAGCACGATCAGTGTCCAGGTAGCGCCCGCCATCCGAGAACGAGTCGTCGGTGACGTTCACCACCCCCATGACTTGGACGTGCGTCGTGCTCACTTGCGCAAGATCAGTTCGAGCGCCTCGGCTCGAAGTGCGCTGTCGGACTTGAATTGGCCGCGTACGGCCGAGGTCGTGGTGACCGCACCGGGCTTGCGAACACCGCGCATCGACATGCACAGGTGTTCGGCCTCCATCACGACGATGACGCCGCGCGGATCGAGTCTCCGCATCAGGGCATCGGCGATCTGGGCGGTCAGCCGCTCCTGGATCTGTGGCCGCTTGGCGTACAGGTCGACCAGCCGGGCGATCTTGGACAGGCCCGTCACCCGGCCATCGTGACCGGGGATGTATCCGACGTGCGCCACACCGTGAAACGCGACCAGGTGATGCTCGCAGGTGGAATACATCGGAATCTCTTTGATCAGCACCAACTCATCGTGCTGCTCGTCAAACGTGGTGTCCAGCACGCTATCCGGATCGGTGTAGAGGCCGGCGAACATCTCCCGGTAGCTCCGCGCGACGCGTGCCGGGGTGTCCACCAGGCCGTGTCGTTCCGGGTCTTCGCCGATGGCATAGAGCAGTTCGCGAACCGCGGCCTCGGCGCGCGCCTGATCGAAAACTCTGCCGTTCAGGGTCGCGGTGTGAGAATTCGGCCGCACCATCGCAGACTCCGTTCGCTTCAGCCGTGTGCCGACGGGTTGGACGGGCTCGGGTCGCCACCGGGCGGGTCGGCGGCCTGGCCAGTCTCCGGCGCGGGGGTACCGGGCGGGGGATACGGCGGATAGGGCGGGTAGGGCTGACCCGTGTGTTGGTGCGGCGGCGCAGGCCAGTGCGGTGGCGGCTGCGTCGGCGATGGCGGCGGGTACCAGTAGCCCGGCGGATGCTGTTGCGGCGGCGGCCATCCCGGCGCGTGCCAGCCGGCCGGTGCACCGTAGTCGGGTTGGGTAGATTGCTGGGGGTCGCCATGAGAACCGTTGTTGCCGTTGGTGGTTCGCTCAGCCTCGAGCTGCGCGGCATCGCGCGCCGCCGCGATGGCGGCCTTGAAAGCGGGCTCGGGCTCCGGCTTGGGCCATGGCTCGCCACGTTCGATGGCCAGCTCGCCCGGGGTTTTGATCGGCGGCTTGTCCGACGGGATGCGGCCACCGAAGTCGTCGAACAAGGTTAGCCGGGGCCGCTTTTCGACGTCGGCGAAGATCGCTTCGAGTTCCGGCCGATGCAAAGTTTCCCTCTCCAGCAGCTCGCCGGCCACGGTGTCGAGCACGTCGCGGTACTCGGTGAGGATCTCCCACGCTTCGGTGTGCGCGGCCTCGATCAGCTTGCGCACCTCGTCGTCGATATCCCGCGCGACCTCATGGGAGTAATCGGCTTGGTTCCCCATGGTCCGGCCGAGGAACGGGTCTCCGTGTTCGGTGCCGTATTTGACCGCGCCGAGCTTGGAACTCATCCCGAATTCGGTGACCATCGCGCGCGCGATTTTGGTGGCCTGTTCGATGTCGGACACCGCGCCGGTAGTGGGCTCATGAAATACCAACTCTTCGGCGGCGCGCCCGCCCAAGGCCATCACCAGCCGGGCGATCAGTTCCGAACGGGTATGCATTCCCTTGTCATCCTCGGGCACCGCCAGCGCGTGGCCGCCGGTGTTGCCGCGGGCCAGGATGGTCACCTTGTAGACCGGGTCGACGCCCGGCATCGCCCAGCCGGCCAGCGTGTGCCCGGCCTCGTGGTAGGCGGTGATCTTCTTCTCTTGCTCGCTGATGATCCGGCTCTTGCGCCGCGGCCCGCCGACCACGCGGTCCACCGCTTCTTCCAGGGCGGCGCCGGTGATCACCGTGCCGTTCTCGCGGGCGGTCAGCAGCGCAGCCTCGTTGATGACGTTCTCCAGGTCGGCGCCGGTCATGCCGACGGTCCGCTTGGCCAGCCCGTCGAATTCGACGTCGGGACCGAACGGCTTGCCCTTGGAGTGCACCCTCAGCACGGCACGCCGGCCGGCCAGGTCGGGGCTGGACACCGGAATCTGGCGGTCGAAGCGTCCGGGCCGAAGCAGCGCCGGGTCGAGGATGTCGGGTCGGTTGGTGGCCGCGATCAGGATCACGCCCTGGCGCTCGCCGAAGCCGTCCATCTCGACCAGCAACTGGTTCAGCGTTTGCTCGCGCTCGTCGTGACCGCCGCCCAGCCCGGCGCCGCGCTGGCGGCCGACCGCGTCGATCTCGTCGACGAAGATGATGCACGGACTGTTCTGTTTCGCCTGCTCGAACAGGTCACGCACCCGGGATGCGCCGACGCCGACGAACATCTCGACGAAGTCGGAGCCCGAGATGGTGAAGAAGGGCACGCCGGCTTCACCGGCGACGGCCCGCGCCAGCAGGGTCTTACCGGTTCCCGGCGGTCCATAGAGCAGAACGCCCTTGGGGATCTTGGCGCCCAGCGCCTGGTATCGCGACGGGTTCTGCAGGAAGTCCTTGATCTCGTAAAGCTCTTCGACTGCCTCGTCGGCGCCAGCGACGTCGGCGAAGGTGGTCTTGGGCATGTCTTTGTTCAGCATCTTGGCCCGCGATTTGCCGAAGCCGAAGCCCATCCGGGCGCCGCCCTGCATGCGGGAGAACATCATGAACAAGCCGACCAGCAGCAACAACGGCAGCACGTAGATCACCAGCGAGCCAATGATGCTGCCCTGGTTGACGACGGTGCTGACCTGGGTGTCCTTACTGTTCAGCTGGTCGAACAGCGGGACGGCATACCCGGTCGGAAAGTGGGTGATGATTTTGTCGGAGCCCTCGGTGCCGGTGGCGGCGCTTTTCAGCGTCATCCGGACCTGCTGCTCGCGATCGTCGATCTGGGCGCTCTTGACGTTGCCGCCCTTGATCTGGGCCATCGCCACCGACGTATCGACCGGCTTGAAGCCGCGGGTGTCGTCGCTGAAGTAGAAGAAAGACCAGCCAAGCAGCAACACGACGGCGATGGCCGTGAGCGTGCGAATTACGTTTTTCCGGTTCATCAATCATCGGCCGTCGTCGGCCAGGTCCTTCCCGATACACGCAGCTGGAATAGTCCAGGCTACCGCCCGTGACGATCGCCAGCTCGGCCGCAGGCCGAGCGCAGCGGGTCGCCACCATTTAGCCCCGTGGTGATCGCCAGCCCGGCCAGAGCCGGGCGCAGCGGATCGAGCCATGAATCGCCTCGGTCATGACAACGAACCGGGGTTCCCGAGATCGTCATCGGCGTACCCGCTCGAACACCTATCGGGCGGAGGCGGGGTTGTGCTTTGGTGAGACTGTGTCGGACAGCCTCCCCGTTACCGAGCGCATCATCGAAACCAATGGCGTGCAATTGCACACCGTGGAAGCCGGTGAGCCCGGCGCACCAGTCGTGGTGCTGGCCCACGGCTTCCCCGAGTTGGCCTATTCATGGCGACACCAGATCCCGGTGCTGGCCGCCGCCGGCTATCACGTGTTGGCTCCGGATCAACGCGGCTACGGCCGCACTACCCGTCCGGCTGATATCGCCGACTACAACGTCGCCGACCTGTCCGCCGACCTGATCGGCCTGCTCGACGACGTTGGCGCCGACCAGGCGGTGTTCGTCGGTCACGACTGGGGCGCCCAGGTGGCGTGGAGTTCGGCGCAATTGCATCCGGACCGGGTGGCCGCGGTGGTCGGGTTGAGCGTTCCACCGGTGCCGCGTGCCCAGGTGCCGCCGACGCAGTCGTTTCGGGCGATCTTCGGCGACAACTTTTTCTACATGCTCTATTTCCAACAGCCCGGGGTCGCCGATGCCGAGCTGGACGCCGACCCGGCGAAGACCCTTCGCCGGGTGATTTTCGGGCAGGCGGCACCGGGTGACCAAGCGGCCGCAATGCGGATGCTTCGGCCCGGGCCGGAGGGTCTCATCGAGCGCATCCTTGAGCCCGACGGGCTGCCGAGCTGGATCAGCGCTGACGAACTCGACCACTATGTCGCGGAATTCAGCCGCACCGGCTTTACCGGCGGGCTGAACTGGTACCGGAATATGGACCGCAACTGGGAGATCCAGGGCAACCTCACGTCCGCCGCCATCACCGCGCCGGCGATGTTCATGGCAGGCACCGATGACCTCGTGCTCGGTTTCATGCGCCCCGATCGAGCAAAGGAAGTGATCACCGGGCCCTATCGCGAGGTGATGATCGAGGGTGCCGGGCACTGGCTGCAACAGGAGCGCCCGGACCAGGTCAACGAGGCGTTGCTGGACTTCCTATCGGGCGTGAAACTGCCATGAACCGTCCACTGAACTTCGGGGTGTTCATCACACCGTTCCACCCGACCGGCCAATCCCCCACGGTGGCACTCGAATACGACATGGAGCGCGTCGTCGCGCTGGACCGCCTCGGCTTCGACGAGGCGTGGTTCGGTGAGCATCACTCCGGCGGTTATGAGCTGATTGCCTGCCCCGAGGTGTTCATAGCCGCGGCCGCCGAACGGACCAGGCATATCCGGCTGGGCACCGGTGTGGTGTCACTGCCCTACCACCACCCACTGATGGTGGCCGACCGTTGGGTGCTGCTGGATCACCTGACCCGCGGGCGGGTGATGTTCGGCACCGGACCCGGCGCCCTGCCGTCCGACGCGTACATGATGGGTATCGACCCGATCGAGCAGCGCCGGATGATGCAGGAATCGCTAGAGGCGATCCTGGCGCTGTTCCGCGCCGCACCCAGCGAGCGGATCAGCCGCCATTCGGACTGGTTCACCCTGTGTGACGCCCAACTGCACATCCGGCCCTACACCTGGCCCTATCCCGAAATCTCAACGGCGGCAATGATTTCGCCATCGGGTCCGCGGCTCGCCGGGGCGATGGGCACATCCTTGCTTTCGCTGTCGATGTCGGTTCCCGGCGGCTACGCGGCGCTGGAGAACACCTGGGAGGTGGTCGAGGAACAGGCCGCCAAAGCCGGCCGAGACGAGCCTGACCGAGCCGACTGGCGGGTGCTGTCGATCATGCATATCGCCGACACTCGCGAAAAGGCGATCGACGACTGCACCTACGGTCTGCAGGATTTCGCCAACTACTTCGGCGCGGCCGGCTTCGTCCCGCTGGCCAACTCGATCGAAGGTTCGCAGACGCCGCACGAGTTCGTCGAAGATTATGCGGCCAAGGGTAATTGCTGCATCGGCAGTCCCGACGACGCGATCGCTCACATCGAAGACCTACTGGAACGCTCCCGCGGGTTCGGGACACTGCTGATGCTCGGTCACGACTGGGCCTCGCCCGAGGCGACCCACCACTGCTATGAACTGATGGCCCGCAAGGTCATTCCGCACTTCAAGGGTCAACTCGAAGCGGCCCGTTCATCGCACGAGTGGGCCAAGGACAAGCGCGACGACTTGATCGGGCGTGCGGGACAAGCCGTCGTGAAGGCGATCACCGAGCACGTCAGCGAACAGACGGCGGAAAGCAGGAAGAACTGATGCGCGCTTCGGTCCTGCGGAACGGCCGAATGGTGTATCGCGATGACGTGCCGGACCCGGTGCCCGGCCCCGGCCAGGTATTGGTGGCGGTGCGGTCGTGTGGAATCTGCGGTTCGGACCTGCATTTCGCCGCCCACGGTGCCCAGGTGCTGTCGCTGAGCGGTCAGATGTCGAGCGGGGCAGGCGGGGGTATGAGCGTCGACCTAGGCCACGACGTCTTCATGGGCCACGAGTTCAGCGCGGAAATACTCGAAGCGGGGCCCGATACCGAAACTCTGCCGACTGGAACCCTTGTCACGTCGATCCCGGTGCTGCTGTCGGGCAAGAGCGTCGAACCGATTGTCTACAGCAATAGGACGCTGGGTGGGTATGCGGAGCGGATGCTGCTCTCGGCTCCATTACTGCTACCCATTCCCAACGGCCTGAGCCCGCAACACGCCGCGCTCACCGAGCCGATGGCGGTCGGACTACATGCCGTGAACAAATCTGGCGCTCAGCCCGGCGAGACCGCGCTGGTTCTCGGCTGCGGTCCGATCGGCATCGCCGTCATCGCCGCACTACGCTCCCGGGGAGTGGAGTCCATTGCGGCAGCGGACTTTTCACCGACGCGACGCGAACTCGCCACCACGATAGGCGCACACCAGACGATGGATCCCGCGCAGGGGTCGCCGTTCGACACCGTTCGCCCGTCGGTGGTGTTCGACGCGGTCGGCGTGCCAGGCATCATCGACGACGTGATGCGCCGTGCCCGGCAGGGCACCCGACTGGTCGTCGTGGGCGTCTGCATGCAAGCCGACACCGTGCATCCGTTCTTCGCCATCGCAAAGGAGATCAGCGTTCAGTTCGTTCTCGCCTACGATCCCAACGAGTTTGGTGAATCGTTACGGGCGATCGCCGAGGGGGACATCGACGTCACCCCGATGATCACCGGCGACGTCGGCATCGAGGATGTCGGCGCCGCATTCGACGATCTCGCCGACCCGGAACGGCACTGCAAGATAATGGTGACGCCTTAACCCCCGGCAGGCGGATGCGGCACCACGGTCGACTTGAAACTGTAACGCGGAGAGGCCGTCAATGTCGCTGGGTCCGGTGCCGAATTTCGATCGGAGAATTCGTTAAAGAGTTGTATTCCAATAAAATTCGCTGACAGGACCGATGGCCGCGTTGCGATGCAGCGGCCGAACGTTCCGGCACGGCGGGCAACCGGCCCACGATGGGTCGCGAAACCGCGTTTCGGCAGGCCCCTGAGCCGTCTGCTGGTATATCTTGAGGAAAGCTGGCTAACTCACCACGATCGAGCACCACGTGGAGCAGCTGTCGGCCAACACAGTCCACCGTCCCGGCGTGGCGACCGCAGCTGCTCCTGAGGAGGCACCATGCCAACGCCGGGGCTGAGCCTGCCACAGCAGATGCTGAGGCGCCGTCCGGTGAGCGGGGCCCCGGTCGCCGACGGCGCCTCAGATAAACTACAACGCAGTCTCGGCCTCTTCCTGCTGACCATGTTCGGTGTCGGGGAGACCGTCGGTTCCGGGATCTTCATCGTGCTGTCGCAGTCGGTGCCACAAGCCGGGCCGGCGGTGGTCATCTCTTTCATCATTGCCGGCGTCGCAGCGGGCCTGGCCGCAATCTGCTACGCCGAACTCGCCTCGGCGGTACCGGTTTCCGGGTCGGCCTACTCCTACGCCTACGCCACACTCGGGGAATTCGCGGCGATGGGGGTTGCGGCCTGCTTGCTGCTCGAGTACGGCGTGTCCACCGCCGCTGTAGCGGTCGGCTGGAGCCAATACCTCAACAAGCTGCTCAATAACCTCTTTGGAGTTGTTCTCCCACATGCAATTTCGTCAGCACCATGGGATCCCGAACCCGGTATCATAAATCTCCCGGCAGTGGTGCTGGTGGCCATGTGCGCGCTGCTGTTGATCCGCGGTGCAAGCGAATCCGCAAAGGCCAATGCCGTAATGGTGGTGATCAAGATAGGCGTACTGGTGTTGTTCTCCGCCATCGCATTCACCGCTTTCAACGCCGGCAACTTCAAGGATCTGGCGCCGTTCGGCGTATCCGGCATCAGCTTGGCCTCGGGCACGATCTTCTTCGCCTACATCGGTCTCGACGCAATATCCACCGCCGGCGACGAGGTCAAAGACCCGCAACACACCATGCCACGCGCGATCATCGCCGCCCTGCTGATCGTCACGGCGATCCACTTGCTCGTCTCGGTTGCGGCCGTCGGCGCACAGCGGTGGCAGGATTTCAAGGGCGAAGAAGCGGTACTGGCGGTGATCCTGGACCACATCACCGGAAATACCGCAGGAAGCACCATTGTGGCTGCGGGAGCGGTGATTTCGATATTCTCGGTCACACTAGTGACGTTGTACGGCCAGACCCGGATTCTGTTCACGATGGGTCGTGACGGGCTACTGCCCGCGACGTTCGCGAAGGTGAATCCGCGGACGATGACGCCCGTGCAAAACACCCTTATTGTCGCGGCCGCGGTGGCGGTGCTGGCCGCGGTGGTGCCGTTGGACCGGCTCGCGGAAATCGTGTCCATCGGCACACTGACGGCATTCATCGTGGTGTCGGCGGGGGTGATCATTCTGCGGATTCAGGAACCGGATCTGCCGCGCGGCTTCAAGGTGCCTGGGTATCCGGTAACCCCGGTTCTGTCGATCGCCGCCTGTGCCTACATCCTGTTCAGCCTGCACTGGTACACCTGGATCGCGTTCAGCGGATGGTTGGCGGTGGCGCTGGGCTACTACCTGATGTGGGGCCGCCGGCACAGCGCTCTCA
Source organism: uncultured Actinomycetota bacterium (assembly GCA_963733755.1). Lineage (GTDB taxonomy): Bacteria > Actinomycetota > Actinomycetes > Mycobacteriales > Mycobacteriaceae > Mycobacterium. The sequence goes on along the minus strand of CAVTEZ010000027.1, from coordinate 228,238 downwards.
ACGCCGACGTCATCTCGATGCCCATCAGCCGCGACTAGGGTGCCAGCATGCCTGTCAGCCAACGCGCCAAAACGCCGATCGGTCTCGTGCTCGCCCTGGGTCTCGCCGCGGCGGTATCCGCTTGCGACCACAGCCCGGAACGGGTCGGCGACAGTCCGCGCCAGGTGGCGGTCGTCGGCTCCGGTCACGTGCAAGGCGTCCCCGACACGCTCACCGCAGATGTCGGCATCGAATTCACCGCCCGCGACATCACCGCGGCGATGGATCAGACCAACACCCGCCAGCAGGCGGTCATCGACGCGCTGGCCAACGCCGGCGTCGACCGCAAGGAGATCAGCACCACCGACGTCAGCCTGCAACCGCAATACGAGAATTCCGGCGCCACCATCACCGGATATCGCGCCGCCAACTCGATCCGGGTCAAGATCCACCCTGCGAGCACGGCGTCGCGCCTGCTGGCCGTCATCGTCGGCACCGGCGGTGACGCGACCAGGATCAACTCGGTCAGTTACTCCATCGCCGACGATTCTGAGCTGGTGAAAGACGCGCGGGCACGCGCTTTTGCCGACGCCAAGGACCGGGCCGCGCAGTACGCGCAGCTGTCCGGGCTCGGGCTGGGCAAGGTCATCTCGATCTCGGAGGCATCGGGCGCGGCAGCCCCGGCGCCTCGGCCGCTGCGAGGGGGCGCGATGCCGTCGATGGTGCCGCTGGAGCCCGGCCAGCAGACGGTGAGCTTCTCGGTCACCGCGATTTGGGAGCTGCGCTAGGAGTTGCCCGCTAGTCCTGGTAGACCCTGGGGTCCAAGGTTCCGATGTAGGGCAGGTCGCGATAGCGCTCGTCGTAGTCCAGCCCATAGCCGACCACGAACTCGTTGGGGATGTCGAAACCGACGTACGCGATGTCGGTGTTGGCGCGCAGCGCATCGGGCTTGCGCAGCAGCGAGCACACCCGCAGTGAATGCGGATGCCGGGTAGCCAGGTTGCGCAGCAACCAGGACAGCGTCAGCCCGGAGTCGACCACATCCTCGACGATCAGCACATCGCGGTCGTTGATGTCGCGGTCGAGGTCTTTGAGGATCCGCACCACACCCGACGAGGACGTCGACGATCCGTAGGAGCTGACCGCCATGAACTCGAACTGGGTTGGCAGCGGGATCGCGCGGGCCAGATCGGTGACGAACATGACGGCGCCTTTGAGCACGGTGATCAGCAGCAGGTCCCGATCATCGGTGGCGGCACGGTCGCGGTAGTCCGTTCCGATCTGCGCGCCCAGCTCGGCGATGCGGCTCTGGATCTGCTCCTCGCCGAGCAGGACTGACTTGATGTCCCCCGGGTAGAGCTCCGGCGATTCCAGTGCCACGAGCACAGCGTGCCATGCCATCGGGCCGGAAACCAATGCTGGCCCGCTAGACCCGTTCCTGGTGCAACGTCAACACCCCGCCGCTGCGACCGGCGACCAGCCGCTGATTGCGCAATGCGGAGCCGACGGCCACGCCACCCTGGCCGCGCCAGGCGGTGACCAGCGTGTTCACCCCGCGGATCTGCCTGTCGGTCAACCCGATCGCGCCGCCGGCGAGCAGCCAGCTGCGGATGACACCGCGACGAACCGGGTCGGGCAGCGCGGTCAACGCCTCGGTGTCGAGCCCGTTGGGGGTTGCCGCGACGGACATCGCCTGGGCGATCAGCGAATCGATCAGCTCGGTGTCTGCGCGCAACGCGGTCGCCGTGCGAGCCAGCGCCTCGGTCACGCCGCCGCCGAGCACCTCTTCCATCAGCGGTAGCACCTCGGACCGCAGCCGGGTCCGGGTGAAGCGGCGATCGGAGTTGTGCGGGTCATGCCAGACGTTCAGCCCCAGCTCCACGCAGGCGGCATGCGTCACCTCACGCCGCACACCCAGCAGCGGCCGACACCAGGGCGGGTCGTAGGGCCGCATGCCGGCGATCGACCGGCCACCGGAGCCTCGGCCCAGTCCGAGCAACACCGTTTCGGCCTGGTCGTCGAGAGTATGGGCCAGTAGCACCGGTCGATCATCTCGGGCAGCTTCCAGTGCGCCGTAGCGGGCAGTGCGTGCGGCACTCTCCGGGCCGCCATCGTCGCCTACCTGCACGCAAAGCACTTGAGCGTCAACGCATCCCAAATATTTGGCCTGTCGCTGCGCGGTCGCGGCCGCCGCGGCGGAGTCGGCCTGTAGACCGTGATCGACGATCAGCGCGGTGGTCGGCAGTAACGTCGCCGCGACGCTGGTGAGCGCCAACGAGTCCGGGCCCCCCGATAACGCCACACACCAGTGATCGGCGACGCTGAGATAGTCCGTTGCGAACGCCGCCACCGCCGCGCGGAGCGCGGCTACAGCACCCTGTCGATCCATCGTTGCGGGTATTCGATCTCGATCGGCCGGGGCAGGGTTTCCGGGTTCGTCCAGATGGTGTTGAACCGTGCCATCCCGACTCGGTCCACCACAAGGTCGACGAACGCTTTGCCCCGGGTGTATTGGCTCAGTTTGGCGTCGATGCCCAACAACGCGCGCAATAGCCGTTGCAGCGGTGGCTGTTTGCGGTTGCGTCGCTCGTCGAACCGGGACCGAATGGTGGAAACTGTCGGAATCACAACGGGCCCAACGGCATCCATCACATGGTCGGCATGGCCCTCCAACAGAGTGCCCAGCACCAGCAGCTGATCCAGAGCTTCGCGCTGCGGGTCGGACTGCACGGCGCGCAGTAATCCGAGGATCCCGGTCGAGTTCGGATCGCCCAGCGACGAGTTGCCACGCCCGCGGGCGAACTCGGCCAGCCGGCCCACCACTTGCGCTAGGTCGTCGCTGCCCTCCCGGGTCAGCACTCCGAGCGCTTGCGACATGTAACCCGACAGCCACGGGTTGGCGGTGAACTGAACCCGGTGGGTGACCTCGTGCAGGCACACCCAGAGTCTGAAATCCGAAGGGTTGAGCTGTAATTGGCGTTCGACCGCGATGACGTTCGGGTAGACCAGCAGCAGGCAACCGCCGTCGTTGAACGGGTCGTACTGGCCGAGGATGCCCGATGCGACGAATGCCAGCACCGCGCCGGTCTGCGCACCGGTAACCCGTCCGCTGATCACGCCGCGCGGCTTGTCGGTTCCACCGGTCATCGCCCGCATCGACTCGGCGGCGGCCTTGATCCAGCCCGGTCGGTCGACGATTCGGGCATCGGGCACCGGGCCGTCGGTGTGCAGACCGGTGACGTCACGCACCGGCGGTTCAGCCGCCTTGGCCGCAGTGGCCAGGTTTTCGACCACTTGGCGCCGGGTGTAATCGGTGGACGGCGGTCCCGGGCGGGCCAGCCACTGGCCGACCGTCGCGGCGAACCTCCAATCGACGGTGCGCCCGACAGTCAGGTCTGCCTGGGCGGTCATGCGACGCATCCGCACGACCAGAGCGTGGCGGCCACCGCGTCGATCGCGGTGCGGCCGGACATTCCGGCGTCATTGGAGATCAGCGCGAAGCTCAGCACCCGCCCACTGCGGTCAGTCACCACCCCAGCTAACGCGTTAATGGCGGTCAGCGACCCGGTTTTGGCGCGCAACCACCCCGACGGTCCGGATCCGGCGGGGGTGCTGTCCAGGAAGCGATCCGACAGCGTGCCGCTGCCCCCGGCGATCGGCAACAAGTCCAGCAGCGGCCGCAGCGTCGGCTGATCGGGCCCGGCCGCCGCCTGCACAACCGATTCGAGGATTTTGGCGGTCAGGCGGTCCTCCACAGACAACCCGCTGGAGTCCCGCAAAATCGCGCTGCCGGCATCGATGTGCGCGGTGCTCAGCCGGTTGGTCACCGCCTCGACAGCACCGCTGAAGCTCAGCGGCCGCTGCATGGATGCGGCGACCTCGCGTGCGATGCACTCGGCCATGACATTGTCGGAGACGTTCATCATCTCGTTGAGCCGGTCGATCAGCGGGGCCGACTGGACCGCGGCCAACTGTCGCGCGCCGGAGCTGACGGCATGTCCGGTGACGGTGACCTGCTGTGGGTCGACGCCCAGCGCGGCGGCCAATACGTGTCCCGCGTCCAGGGCCGGCGTCACCGATCGTCGGGACTCGTCGGTTGCGGGCTGGATCCGTCCGGCGTCGAGCATGACCGATTCGATCGGTGCGATATCGCCGCCTTCGATGTCGGCCGGGTCCCAACCGGGCGCGAAGGTCGGGCCGCTGAACAATGAGGTGTCCACCTGGATGGCGGTCGGCGTCACACCGCTGCGGCGGACTTGGTCGGCGAGGTCGCTGATCCGCGCCGCTCCGTGATACCAGGTGTCCTGTCCGGGTGCCGCCCCCGACAGCGTCGGGTCGCCGCCACCGACCAGCACGATGGTCCCGGGCTGCGTGCCGTCGACGACGCGCGTGGTGACCCGCGCTTCGCGATCCAACGCCAAGAGTGCGGCGGCGCTGGTCAGCGTTTTGTTGGTGGACGCTGGCTGCAGCAGGACGTCGTCTAGCTGCTGCCAGAGTTCTTTGCCGGTCATCGCGTCGGTGACCCGGCCGCCCAGCTTGCCCAGGTTGGGATCGGCCACCACGGGTGCCAGCGCCGCCGCGAGCGCGGAGTTGGTCGGCATCGCGGCGGTGTCAGCCACCGGAACGACGCCCGGTTTCGCCGTGACGGCCGCCGGCGGGGGCGGAACCTTCGCACCTCCGGTGCTGCGACCACCGGCGGTGAGCAGCGCAGCGGCAGCCACCACGGCGGCAACGATCGCCAGCACGCCCACTCCCACGATCATGTGCGTAGACGTACGCCACTGAGTGGGACGCATGACTCTCCTGACTTCTTTGCGCCTATTGTGCCCAAGCCCCCGCGGAAGGGCGTGGTGCGGGAGCCCTACGATCGACGTCAAGCGACAATTCCCAGGCGAAGGAGCCGGACCGGTGCAATTCGACGTGCTCATCGAAATCCCCAAGGGTCAACGCAACAAGTACGAGGTCGACCACGAAACGGGCAGGGTTTTTCTGGATCGCTACCTCTATACGTCGATGGTCTACCCGACTGACTATGGCTTCATCGAGGACACCCTGGGCGAGGACGGCGACCCGCTGGACGCTTTGGTGCTGCTTCCGCAGTCGGTGTTCCCGGGCGTCGTGGTGAAGGCGCGGCCGGTCGCCATGTTCCAGATGACCGATGAGGCCGGCGGCGACGACAAGGTGCTGTGCGTGCCCGCCAAAGACCATCGCTGGGACCACATTCAGGACATCGCTGACGTCCCGCAGCACGAGCTCGACGAGATCAAGCACTTCTTCTCGCAGTACAAGGCGCTGGAGCCAGGCAAGTACGTGAAGGCCGCCGACTGGGTGGGCCGCGCCGAAGCCGAGGCCGAAGTGCTGCGTTCGATTGAGCGGTTCAAGACCGAAGGACACTGACCCGCGGCATTCGGCTCTGAGCGAACACTGTGGGGTCGAAGCCGCGGTGCCGCAGTGGCATCCTGGCTAGGTGGGCCCGCTTCATTTCGCTGCGAATTTCTGGTGGCTGATCTTCCCGCTGGGCGGTGCGATCGGCGGTGGCGTCCGGGCGGTCGCCGCGGCCAACGAACGCCGGGCTGACCGACGACTCGAGCGGTATCGACTCAAGCAGCAGGCCAAGATCGCGATCGCCGAAGCGTCCGGGCGCGGGCGAGACAATGCGGACAGTCAGCGCCGCGAGGTCGTCAAACTCCTTGCCGCGCACGATCGGACCGATGCCCGATGGCTGGACTACGAGGTCGACGTCGCCAGATTGCTCGACTTCCCCCTGATGACCGATATGCGTAGTCCGCTCACCGTCGCGTTCCACAAGGCCAAGCAGCGGGCCGACCTGTTGCGTCCGGAACGGCCAGACGACCTGCTCAGCGATCGCGGCGCGCATCTCGAATACCGCGAGGCCGTGCACGAGTACGTCAGCGCGTTCGAAATCGCCGAGACCGAAGCGATCCGCCGGCGGCGCAGCGACTTTTCCGAAGACGATCAACAACGGCTGGCGCGAGCCCAGCACCTGTTGCGGCTGGCCCAAGACGAGGCCGCGTCTCCGCAGGAACGGCAGAGCGCCTACGCCCGGGCCGGCCGCGAACTCAAGGGGTTGATCGCGTTGCCGGCGGCCGCGCGGTCCGGCATCGAGCGACGCATCGCCGCCCAGATCGAGGCCTAGTCGCTCTCCTTGCCGCGGGTGGCGTAGACGCTGGCGACCGCGGCCACGGCAAGAGTCGCGGCGATCACCCCGAGACTGACCGACGTCGGTATCTCCGGGACGTCAATGTGCTTTCCGCCGTTGATGAATGGCAGATCGTTGTTGCGTAACGCGTGCAGTATCAGCTTGATCCCGATGAACAACAGGATGACGCCGAGCCCCTTGGACAGGTAGACGAGCCGCTGCAGCAGCCCCTCGACGATGAAGTACAGCTGTCGCAGGCCCATCAGTGCGAAGACGTTGGCGGCCAACACTAAATACGCCTCGCTGGTGAGCCCGTAGATCGCGGGGATGGAGTCGAGGGCAAAGATCAGGTCGGTGGCGCCCAGCGCGAGGACCACCAGAGCCATCGGGGTCGCCGACCGGCGCGATCCGTCTTTCACGAAAAGCTTTGCACCGTGCCAGGTTTCGGTGACGTCCAGGTGGTTGCGCGCGAACCGGACCACCGCATTCTCGGCGTCTGTCTTATGGGTGACGCCGCGTGCCAATCGCAGCGCGGTGTACACCAGGAACGCGCCGAAAAGGTAGAACACCCAAGAGAACCGGGCAATGGCCGCCGCCCCGAGGGCGATGAAGATACCGCGGAAAATCAGCGCGATCACGATGCCGGCGAACAGCGCCTGCCGCTGATACACCCTGGGTACGGCGAAGCTCGTCATGATGATGACGAAGATGAACAGGTTATCGACCGACAGGCTGTATTCGGTGACCCACCCGGCGAAGAACTGCACCGCGAACTGCCGGCCGTGGAAGTACCACGTCCAGATTCCGAAGCACACCGCTAGGCCGCAGTAAGCCGACAACCCGAGCGCGGATCGGCGCATGCTCGGTTCCTCTGATCCGCGCGCCATCACCACGACGTCGAACAGCAGTACCGCGATCGTGGCGGCCAGGGTGACAATCCACTCCAGCAAGGAGACGTGCACGGGGATACCTCCGGTCGTTGACAACCAGAGGTCTCTTCCACCGTCGGTAGCGACGGCCCGTGGGCCGGTCACCCGATGGTGGGCGACGTGATGACGACTCCGCGGCCGAGGAATACTCCCCTCTGCGGTCAGTCTGTCAGGTCGGCGCCATCGCATCGTGCTGAGCGCGGCAACGGCTGTGAGTATTTTCAAACCGTGACCGAAGTCGGCGGCAGCCCCGGCGCGGGAGCCTTCGCCGGCCCAATCGCGCGCAGCAGCGTGGCCCGCGTGGGTACCGCGACTGCCCTGACTGCGGTGTGTGGCTACGCGGTGGTCTACCTGGCCGCCCGTGATCTGGCGCCGGCCGGCTTCTCGGTCTTCGCGGTCTTCTGGGGAGCATTCGGGTTGGTCACCGGCGCGGCCAACGGCCTATTGCAAGAGACCACCCGGGAAGTCCGCGCGGCCGGCTACGCGGAGGTGTTGCCGGACCGCCGCACCCATCCGATGCGGGTGGCGGGCATGGTCGGGATCGCCGCCGCCCTGGTGATCGCCGGCAGCTCCCCGGTGTGGAGCGGCCGGGTGTTCACGCAAGCGCACTGGCTCTCAGTCGCTCTGCTCAGCGCCGGGCTGGCGGGATTCTGCCTGCACGCCACGCTGCTGGGCATGCTGGCCGGCACCAATCGCTGGACTCAGTACGGCGCGCTGATGGTCACCGACGCCGTGATCCGGGTCGCGGTCGCGACGGCGACTGTCCTGGTCGGCTGGGCCCTGGTCGGGTTCCTGTGGGCCACCGTCGCGGGCGCGCTGGCGTGGCTGATCATGATCGGAGCATCGCCGGCGACCCGGGCGGCAGCACGGCTGCTGACCCCGGGCGGGACGGCGACCTTCCTGCGGGGCGCGGCCCACTCGATCACCGCGGCGGGTGCCAGCGCGATTCTGGTGATGGGCTTTCCGGTGTTGCTGAAGGTCACGTCGAGTGAGCTCGGCGCCCGGGGCGGGGTTGTCATCCTGGCGGTCACGTTGACCCGCGCGCCGTTGCTGGTGCCGCTGACCGCGATGCAGGGCAATCTGATCGCACACTTCGTCGACCAGCGAACCGAGCGACTGCGGGCCCTGATCGCGCCGGCCGCACTGGTCGGCGCGATCGGCGCGGTCGGTGTACTGACGGCCGGCCTGGCCGGCCCGTGGCTGCTGCGGGTCGGCTTCGGGCCGGACTATCACACTGCGGGCGCGCTGCTGGCCTGGCTGACCGCGGCGGCGGTGACAATCGGGTTGCTGACGCTCACCGGCGCCGCGACGGTTGCCGCCGCGTTGCACCGCTCCTATGCGCTGGGCTGGGTGTGCGCGACGGTCGCGGCGACGCTGCTGCTGTTGTTGCCGCTGCCGCTGGAGACCCGGACAGTGGTCGCGTTGCTGTGCGGTCCGCTGGTGGGCATCGGCGTGCACCTGGCTGCGCTTGCGCGTCCGGGCCGCTGATCTGCGGGTGCCGCGTGTACGTTGTGGGCTTGAAATGCCCAGTGAAATGCTCGACGTCTGGATCGTCGTCCCCGCCTTCAACGAAGCCGGTGTGATCGGTGACGTGATCACCGATCTGCGATCGGTTTTCCCACATGTGGTGTGCGTCGACGACGGCAGCGCCGACGACACCGGCGACATCGCGCTGCGGGCCGGCGCGCATCTGGTGCAGCACCCGGTGAACCTCGGCCAGGGCGCCGCCATCCAGACCGGCGTCGAGTACGCGCGCGGCCGGCCCGGGGCGCAGGTCTTCGTCACCTTCGACGCCGACGGCCAGCACCGGGTCAAAGATGTCGTCGCGATGATCGACCGGTTAGCGGCCGCGGATGCCGACGTCGTCATCGGCACCCGGTTCGGCCCGGGCGTCAGCCGGCCTCCACTGCTGAAACGGGTGGTGCTGCAGACTGCCGCGTGGCTGAGCCCGCGCGGCCGCAGACTGGGCCTGACCGATACCAACAACGGGCTGCGGGTGTTCAACAAGACCGTCGCCGATCGGCTGGACATCACCATGAACGGCATGAGCCACGCCACCGAATTCATCATGCTGATCGACGAAAATCATTGGCGCGTAGCCGAACAACCCGTCGAGGTGCTCTACACCGAGTACTCGTCGGCCAAAGGGCAGCCGCTGCTCAATGGCGTCAACATCATTGTCGACGGATTCCTGCGAGGAAGGATGCCGCGATGAACTGGATCCAGGGCCTGCTGATTGCGTCAATCTTCGCGCTCGTGGTTTTCCTATTGCGCTCCCGTCGCAGCGTTCAGTCGCAAGCCTGGGTCAAAGTGGGCTTCCTGGCTTTCATGTTGGCCGGTGTGTATGCCGTGCTGCGGCCCAACGACACCACCGTGCTGGCGCATTGGCTGGGCGTCGACCGGGGTACCGACCTGATGCTGTATGCGCTGATCATCGCGTTCAGCTTCAGCACGCTGAACACATACCTGCGGTTCAAAGACCTCGAACTGCGTTACGCGCGACTGGCCCGTGCCGTCGCGCTCGAGGGCGCGCAGTCGCCCGACCAGCAGCGGTAGGAACCCTCGCCGATCGATTGCCGCCACCCGAACGGTCAATCATATTGGGCCTGTGCACAATACGCGGCTGAGCCGCTTCGGCCCGTTGCGAGATTTGCCCGGCTACCCACCATGCGGCAAAAGGTTTCGCGGGCGTGTACCGGTCCTCCGGGATGAAAAGTCACGTTTGCGATACCAATCTGAGAAAAGACTGAACCCGGGCGGACCGCTCACGATAACTTGCTCAGAACAACTACCCGGATGTCCAGAATGGGAGATCCGGCCGACCGAAATTCCAGCCTCGTTCACCCTCACTCGGAGGTGCCGCATCGCCTTGACGGCCCTATACCCGTCGCGGCCCGCGACCGTCCTGCCAGAGGCAGCGGATGACAATGAGGTAGTGAGGTTCCGCGTCGGCGAGTCGTTCCGCGGCTCGGGGGCCGAATGGAACCCTATGGAGCAGAGCATCCGATATGTGTTCGACCGATGTAACACCAAGATGCGCTACATCGAGCAGGACGCCATGCTCTTGCCCGGTGAGTTGGTGCCGTGCGAAGGCCCCCTGCCTGAAAGAGAACGGCGTTGCGGCGACCGATATCGATCTGCTCATTTGTGGCGGGATCGCCCGCGGCGCGTTCGAGGGACGGGTGAATGCGCCACCATCTGCGGCTCTACCGGACGATCAACGAAACCTTCGGATTCCGGCTGCGGCCCCGAGCAGCACAGGCTAGTGTCCTTCGGAGTAAATCTGACGAATACCTCAGCTTCGTCACATGTATTTATGACTTTTTTCCCAGTTTTCGGTCTTGCGGCGGCTGCGCTCGGCTCACCTTCCGCGGGGCTGGTCAACGGTAATAACTGATATGGAGACGCAATGAATCGCCGTCGTATCACCGTCACGCTGGGTGCGGCTGCCGGTGGGCTGCTGGGCGCAGCGTTCATCCCGGCGACCGTGGCCTTCGCCGACGACTACAGCTTCGATCCCATTGCCGGCCAACCGGAAACGATCACCGGGCTATACAACATCTACACAGCTCCGCCGGGCGTGAACGAAACCCTTCAGGGGTATCAGGAATTCAACGTTTCGGACAGCACTGGCGCCCTCGGGACCGCTTATGGCTACGAATCTACGGCGCCGTATCTCACTCCGTATCTCCCAGGTAGCAGCGATGCCCTCAGCAGCAGCCAGGTAATCTACGTCGACTCTGACGTACCGGGCGGCCCTGGCACCGCCGGGGCTTTGCCGGACGGCTCGGTGGTCAGCACGACTTGGACCGGTCAGTATTTCGAGGATATTTACTCCGCCATCCCCGGCGCCGGCCCAGGCGGCACCGACTTGGTAACCGATACCTTGAAGACCCCGTTCGGGACTATCGATCTTTCCCAGTTCATCAATAGCTTGGGCTTTGACGCGGCCAACGTGCAGTCCGCGTTGCCCAGCTACATCACCGGTGTCGACGACCCCACGGTCACGGCAGTAAACGGGCTTCCGCCGCTGACCATCGCCCTGCAGGGAACTCAGGAATTCAACGACACTGAGGGTTCGGGCGGGACCTTCGATGGGCTCGAGACAACCACTAGGGACGGCTTCGGTTTTCACACCGAGGCAATCCTCGTCACCCAAGACTTGTCAGGCAACGCTCCGCCGGTCGGCACCGTGTACAACACGATCGATTTCCATAACTTGTCCAACGTGTACTCCTCCGTCCCCGGAGCTGACGGCAAGGACGTGGTCACGGATATCTTGACCAACACCACGACCGGCAAGACTACGGACCTTTCCGGTCTCTTCCTACTCGATGACGCGTCCAAAGGCCTCACTGACGGCACGAACATCCAACCGTTCTCCTTCGACGCCTACCAGATCAGTGCTACTCCCGATTCTCCGGAAGAATTCACCGGAATAAACGGCCTTCCGCCTGGCAACGCATCCTTTCAGGGATTGCAAGCGTTCGACTTCACGCACGGCGCTGATACTGGGACGTTCAATGCCGACGTGACGACCATGCCGACCCTGGCGTACAGCAATTACGCCGAGGCTCTCCTCGTCACCTCCTCATCGGATCCCGACACGCTGCCGGTCGGCTCGGTGTTGGACGTGAGCACCTTGCCTAGCGGCTTGGAGAACATTTACGCCGACCTGCCTGGGATGGGAACCGACGGCCACAACCTAATCACCGATACCCTGGTGACTTCCTTCGGCGACTACAACCTTTCCTGGCTGGTGCAGGGCCTGGACGCGTCCGCTGGTCTCAGCCCTGCTGACGGCTTGGTGAACTTCCTCGACGCAGGATGGCTTGACCTTCTGCACATGTTCTGAGGTTCTACGGCTAGCTCGCGGCGGTATCCCTCGGCGATGTCAGGTTGCGGACTGAGTCCGCCGGAAGTACTCGACGGTGCGAGCCAAGCCCTCGTCGAGCGACACCTGCGGACGCCAGCCCAAAATGTCTGCGGCCAAGCCGATGTCGAGGCAGGACCGCTTCAGGTCGCCCAGCCGCGGCGGATGGAACTCCGGGTCGTCGGGCGCACCGACCGCTGCGGCTACCGCCGAATGTAGTTGGCGGTCAGAGGTTTCCACGCCGGTGCCGACATTGAACCGCTGCCCGCCGCCGTCTGGGCCCGACGCTTTGACGAATGCGTCCACGACGTCGTCGACGAATACGTAGTCACGGGTGTTGGACCCGTCGCCGAACACCTTGGTGGGCTTGCCGGACAGCAGCGCCTGCGCGAAGATCGCCACCACCCCGGCCTCGCCGTGCGGATCCTGGCGTGGCCCATAGACATTGGCCGGTGCGATGTGCGAGCACTCCAGACCGTAGAGATGCCGAAACGTGTTGAGGTAGATCTCCCCGGCCACCTTGCCCGCCGCGTACGGTGACGCCGGGTCGGTGGGGACGGCCTCGCCGGTGGGGTAGGCCGGCGGCGTCCCGTAGATCGATCCGCCCGACGAGGTGTGCACCACCTTGCGCACACCGGTCTGTCTCGCGGCTTCGGCGAGACGCACGGTGCCGATCACGTTGACCGATGCGTCGAATTGCGGGTCGGCCACCGAGTGCCGCACGTCGATCTGCGCGGCCAGGTGGAACACCACCTCCGGGCGGTGCTCGTCGAAGATCGCCTCCAGATCGGCCGTCACGATGTCGGCCTCAACGAATGCGAACTCCGGATTGTCCGCCAAATGCTCGAGGTTGGTCGCCCGTCCGGAGGCGTAGTTATCCAATCCAACGACGCGATGCCCGTCGCTCAGCAACCGGTCGACTAGCGTCGACCCGATGAACCCGGCAGCCCCGGTGACCAGTGCGCGCACCGGCCCACCATACCGACGGGCCGCCGGGATACCGAAGGTGGCGCTGGCCGCGGCGGTGCTCGTCGCGGTGCAACTCCTGATCCGCGGGGTGCTGGCATTTCGCGGCTACTTCTACTGGGACGACCTGATCCTGGTCGGCCGGGCCAGCACACATGGGCTGCTGTCGCCGTCGTTCCTGTTCGACGACCACGACGGACACGTCATGCCGGCCGCGTTCCTGGTTGCCGGCGCCATCACCCGGCTGGTGCCGCTGAACTGGGTTGGGCCGGCCATCAGCCTGGTGGTGCTGCAGTTGCTGGCCTCGCTGGCCCTGTTGCGCAGTCTCCACGTGATCCTGGGCTGGCGACCGGTGCTGCTCGTACCGTTGACTTTTGCGTTGTTTACGCCGCTGGGCGTGCCCGGGTTCGCGTGGTGGGCGGCGGCGCTGAACTCGCTGCCGATGCTGGCCGCACTGGCCTGGGTCTGCGCCGACGCGATCCTGCTGATTCGCACCGGCAACCAGCGGTACGCAGCGACCGGCGTGCTGGCCTACCTCGGTGGGCTGCTGTTCTTCGAAAAGGCGGCGGTGATCCCGTTTGTCGCGTTCGCCGTCGTCGCGCTGCTGTGCCACGTGCAGGGTGATCGGTCCGCGATTCGGACGGTGTGGCGGGCCGGTGTCCGGTTATGGATAGCATCGTTGGCGCTGACCGGTATCTGGGTCGTCGTCTATCTGGCTGTAGTGAACCAGCACAGGTGGAGTTCGGATCTGCCGATGACATGGGATCTGTTGCGCCGCTCGGTAACTCACGGCATCGTGCCCGGCTTGGCCGGTGGTCCGTGGGCGTGGGCGAGGTGGGCACCGGCCTCCCCGTGGGCCGTCCCGCCGACATCAGTCAAAGTACTGGGCTGGCTGACACTGGCCGCTGCGCTCACGGTTTCGCTGGTCCGAAAGCAGCGCATCGCGCCAGTCTGGCTGACCGTGGCCGGCTACGTGGTCGCCTGCCAGGTACCGATCTATCTGATGCGCTCGTCGCGGTTCACCGCGCTCGAGCTGGCCCAAACCTTGCGCTATTTCCCGGATCTCGTGGTCGTACTAGCATTGCTGGCCGCGGTCGGCTTCTGCGCACCCAACCGCCCATCGTCCCGACGGCTTGATGCGTCAACGGCCCGCACGGCAATCACGACCACGGTGGCGGCGGCGTTCGTGGCGAGCAGTTGGTATTCGACGGCAACGTTTCTCACGTCCTGGCAAGACAACCCGGCGCAACCGTACCTGCACAACGCCCGCCGCGATTTGGCTGCCGCACACGCGGCGTCGCGCTTGCCGTTGCTCGACCAGGAGGTCGATCCGCTGGTGCTCGGGAGGGTGGCCTGGCCGGACAACTTGGCCAGCCATATGTTCGCGCTACTACGCGACCGTCCCGAATTCGCCTCTTCGACAACGCAATTGAAGACCCTGGACAGTCAGGGCCGATTGGTCGACGCGCAGGTGACCTGGGTGCGCGTGATGGCGCCCGGTCCGGTGCCGCGGTGCGGGTACCTGGTGCAGCCCGACCGACCGGTTCAGATTGGCCTCGACGGCCCACTGCTGCCGACGGATTGGACGGCCGAGATCAACTACCTGGCCAACAGCGACGGGTCGATGACGATGTCGCTGTCCGAGGGAGTCGACTCCCGGGTTCCGGTGCATCCGGGGCTCAACCGGGTCTTCGTCCGACTGCCCGGCGCGGGCAATGCGATCCGGATGCGGGCCAACACGGCGTCGCTGAGCGTGTGCATCGCGGCCGGGCCGGTGGGATTCGCGCTGCCGCGCTGACGCGGGGCAAAGGTGGAGCCACCTAGGAGAATCGAACTCCTGACCTGCTCATTACGAGTGAGCCGCTCTACCGACTGAGCTAAGGTGGCGTGCCCTGTCGGGCGGGACGAGTCTACGGCAGGGCCGTTCCCACACCCAACACTGTCAGCAACGGCGGCGCTGAGGATAACGCAGTCGGGCGTCCGCGTTCGTTATTTCCAGAAAGCGTTCATGGGTTGGGCGTACATGTCGTTGTCAGTTAGCGGGGCAAGGGTTCCTGGCGTGGGACTCAAGGCGTCTTCAATAGTGGCCATCAGGCTGTACTCGTTGTAGTAGTTGTCAGTGGTGAAGGGGCCGGATTGCATCCCCCCATCCACGGCGCCCCCGTTCGGGATGACGATCATCGGAACGTTGTTGCCCTCGTTACCGAAGCCCAGTGACAGGTTGTTGTTGTCCTCGTCGAACGTGATGATGATCGCATCCTGCTGGGACGAGTCAGTCCACGTTGGCGAGTTTTCAATGGTGGACACCTCTTGCTGGACGAACTGGTCGGCGGCCGGGACGTTGTACTGATGGTTCGTGAACTGGCTGATAATGAAGCGGGCAATGCCGCCAACACTATCGATCGGGCCTTCCCCGTTGTGGTTCTCGTCGGCCGCGATCCAGGTGAATTCCGGGAAGGTGTTCGGGTTCTCGAGATTGCCCTGCAAGTCCGTCAGTGGGAGCAGGTGTTCCTGCTGGTAGGCGGTGCTGTTGTCGTAGACGTAGCTGAATTGGGCAAAAGGTAATTCCTCGGCGGAGTAGTTACCCGATGACACGATGTCACCCGGGTAGGGCATGCTCTGCGCGTAGCCGGCCCACGATATGTCCGCCTGATCCATTTCTTGCATGAGGCTGGGTGCGTCGATGACGTTCCCGGTGGGGTTGTAGTCGATGCCGAAGTCCGATCCGCCCATGGGCCGGATGTAGTTGGGGTCGCTGGGGTGGCCCAGCGCGAAGTAGTTGCTGTCATAATCTTCGGTGTTGATCAGGCTGTTGATGTACGGCGCGTTGGGGCTGCCGACGATGTCACCGACGCCCTTGTTCTCCATGTAGATCAGGAACACGTGATCCAGTTGGCCGACGTCGGACGTCGGTGGGGTGAGCGGTGCCGCGGTGAGGCTTGGATCGCCGACGGTGAACGACTCGTTGTCGGCGTAGGCGCCATTGTAGTTGGTGAGGACCGGGTCTTTGTCGGTGAAGATCGTGGTCACCTGCGCGGAGGTGGTGCCCTCCGGGACCGTCCCGGAGATGTCGCGTGGCTCAAACCCGGTGATACCCAGGCGGTCCCAGACCGTGACCGGGTTGAGCGAGTCAGTGCCCAGCACGTCCCCGTTGCCATCGAGGAAGTTGACCTGCACTGTGGCCGAGGACGGGTCCAAGCCTTGGCCGCCGAGATCTGCGCTCAGGTTGAACGGCGTTCCGGCTGCGCCGTTGAGGTCGACGGTTTGGCTGATGGTGGACGTGGCCACGGGTCCGCCGCCGGCGAAATAGTCGCCGGCGCCCTGGGGCGCGTGCTGTGGAAAGCCGAGGAACCCCCCTAGCTTTGGGAACTCAAACGAGAATGGCGACGGATAACCGCGCGGGGTGCCGTATTCGATCACGGTCGGGGTGCCGGTCTCCGACCAGCCCGGAATGGTCACCCCGCTGTAGCCCGACCCGGACGGGTCGGCCGTTTCGAAGCTGGGGTTGACCAGCAAGTTCTGACTCATCGGCTGCGCACCCTGAGCATCTGCGCCGTTACAGACCAACCCACATGCGCCGGCGGTGGGATCGGCATTGGGGTCGACATGGTTGAACAAGTCATTAATCGCGGTGTCAACGTGCTGACCAAACGAGCTGTTAATCCAGGCCTGCTCTAGCCCTTGCAACCAAGCATCAACCGGACTCGGCGCCGCCACTGAGCCCACATCAGAAAGCGAACCCAGGCCCACCCCGGCCGTTGACTCGGTGGCACCCAAGCCCAGACTGGCCAGCTCGGGAACCGCCGCCGAACCGGCAGCCACATCGCCCAGCGAACTCGTGATGGAATTGATGATCGGCTCAAGAATCGCGTCAAACCCATCGGCCTTGACCGTCGGCGCAGTAGCCAACTGCGTCATGCCCAACGCCAAAAACGCACCGACACCGCTACTCAAACCGACTATCCGACGACGGGCCTTCGCGCTGCGCGACCGACGATTGCGCTTCGTGTCCCGATGACCAGCCATGGGTCCGACCTCGCTGTAGTCCCCGCCAAAATTCGTGATTAGTAGTAGAGGTGCCGTTCGGCCCCGGACGGTCTGGGCCGCTCGTCACCGTGACGCCATCTCAGGTTTCGTTAAGGTACTCCTCAGGTAGCGGCTGTGGGCGCGAAAGTACAAAATTTCTACAAAAAACCGCGAAGCGCGAGGTGCGGAGCCGAACCCGCGAAGCCTCCTGGTGTGGTCCGGCACCACCCCGCAACGACGACGAGCCGCCGCCATTTTAGTTCTGACTTAACCGATCTCGGCTCGCCCGACATCTTCAGTCGCGCAGCGCCTGGCCGATCGTTGCGACCATCGCGTCGACGGCGAACTTGGGCTTGACGTTGATGGCGAGTGCCTCGCGGCACTCCAGCACAGCTTCGATGCAGCGGAGCAGCCGATCGGCTGACACGTGGGCTGCCATCGCCGCGATCGGCTCTGCCATGTCGGGGTGGTTGGGCCGCACGCCTCCGGCGCTGGCCGAGACCAGTAGCGCGTCGCGGAAGTAGGTCGCCAGGTCGATCAGCGCGCGGTCCAAGGCATCCCGCGAGGCCCGGGTCTGGCGCGACTTCTGGCGTCGCTCAAGGTCTTTGATCGCTCCGGTGGCGCCGCGCAGCACACCGGCGGTGCCCTTGCCGGTGCCGCCGGCGCCCAGAGCGGTCCGCAACTCCTCGGTCTCGGCCTCGTCGCGCCCGGCGGTCAGCACAGCGGCTTCGGCCTCCGCGGCGGCGACCAGCGCCTCGGCGGCGCTGAACGCCTTCGACCGGGTCGCGGCGTCACGGGCCAGCCCCAGTGCCTGCAAACGGCGCCCGCGCGCCTCCGGATCGGTGGCCAGCCGTCGCGCCCGTCCTACGTGGCCGCCGCTGACCGACGCCGCCCAGTTCGCGGTCTCGACCGACAGCCCGTCGCTGTCGATCAGAACCTGTGCGATGGCGTCCGGCGGCGGCGTCATCAGCGCGATATGCCGGCACCGGGACCGCAGCGTGATGGCGATGTCCTCGGGATCCACCGTCGGCGCACACAACAGAAACACGGTGGACGGCGGCGGCTCCTCGACCACCTTCAGCAAAGCGTTCGCCGCGCCCTCGGTCAGCCGGTCGGCGTCCTCGACCAGGACGATCTGCCAACGCCCGGTGCTGGGCCGGCGCGAGGCGATCTGGACGATCGCGCGCATGTCGTCGACACCGATGGACAGTCCCTCGGGGATGACGCGTCGCACGTCGCCATGGGTGCCCGCCATCGTCGTCGTGCAGGATCGGCATTCTCCGCAGCCAGGTACGCCGTCGGACGTGCACTGCAAGGCGGCCGCAAAGCACAGCGCGGCCACCGAGCGCCCTGAACCGGGTGGGCCGGTGATCAGCCAGGCATGCGTCATCGCGGCGCTATGAGTCGAATCACCGCGGGCGGCAACGGCGGCGGCCACCAGGTCGGCCTCGACCGACTCCTGACCAACCAGCCGTGCGAATACCCGTGACATCACCGGCAACAGTAGTGGCCCCCGCCGACCGTCCCGCACGATCAGCGCCCGTACACGGCCGTTTTGGCTACTTTTTGGTCCCCGCCGACCGATACGGTGGGCAGGTGAGCATGGCCGGGGCACTTCCCAGACGGATCGGTGGATTCGTCCAGTGGTTGGTGCGCACGCCGTGGCCGGTGTTCTTGCTGAGCCAGCTACAAGCCGACATCATCGGTGCGCTGCTGGTGCTGGGCTTCCTGCGGTACGGGCTGCCACCCGAAGACCGCATCGAACTGCAAAAACTGCCCGCCCTCAACCTGGCGAGTTTTAGCGGGTCAGTCGTGCTGCTGTTCCTCCTCGGAACTGCGGTCAGCGCGCGGTTGCTGGTGCCGGTGTTCCGGTGGCAGCGCCGCGACAGTCTGCTCGCCGACACCGACCCGGCTGCCACCGAGTTGGCCCGGAGCCGCGCACTACGGACGCCCTTCTACCGCACGGTGATCAACTTGACGACCTGGTTGGTCGGCGGCGTGGTGTTCATCATCGCCAGCTGGCCGGTGGCCAAGCACGCCGCGCCGGTGGTAGCCGTCGCCACCGCCCTGGGTGCCACCGCCACCGCGATCATCGGCTATCTGCAGTCCGAGCGGGTGCTGCGCCCGGTGGCCGTCGCCGCCCTGCGTGGCGGGCTCCCGGAGAACATCCGGGCATCGGGTGTGATCGGGCGGCAGATGCTGGCCTGGGCGCTGTCCACCGGGGTGCCGCTGCTGACGATCGTGCTGGCCGTGGTGGCCGACAAGGCTGAGTACCTGCACGGGCCGCCGGAGAAGTTGCTCAACCCGATCCTGCTGCTGGCATTGGCGGCGCTGGGTATCGGGCTGACCAGCACGCTACTGGTGGCCACATCGATCGCCGACCCGCTGCGTCAGCTGCGCTGGGCGCTCGGCGAGGTACAGCGCGGTAACTACAACGCGCACATGCAGATCTACGATGCCAGCGAGCTGGGCCTGCTGCAGGCCGGCTTCAACGACATGGTCCGTGACCTGTCCGAGCGGCAGCGGCTGCGCGACCTGTTCGGCCGGTACGTGGGCGAAGACGTCGCCCGGCGTGCGCTGGAGCGCGGCGCCGAATTGGGCGGCCAGGAGCGCGACGTCGCGGTGCTGTTCGTCGACCTGGTCGGCTCGACGGAGCTGGCGGCGACGCGACCACCCGCGGAGGTGGTGCTGCTGCTCAACGAGTTCTTCCGGGTCGTGGTGGACACCGTCGGCCGGCACGGTGGTTTCGTCAACAAGTTCCAGGGTGACGCCGCACTGGCCATCTTCGGGGCGCCGATCGAGCATCCGGACGCCTCCGGCGGCGCACTGGCGGCGGCCCGCGAGCTGCACGACGAGCTGCTGCCGGTGATTGGCTCCGCGGAGTTCGGCATCGGGGTGTCGTCGGGTCGCGCCATCGCCGGGCATATCGGCGCGCTGGCCCGTTTCGAGTACACCGTGATCGGCGATCCGGTCAACGAGGCCGCCCGGCTAACCGAGCTGGCCAAGCTCGAAGACGGCCACGTACTGGCCTCGGCGGTCGCGGTCAGCGGCGCCCTGGATGCCGAGGCGTTGTGCTGGGACGTGGCGGAGGTGGTCGCGCTCCGCGGGCGCACCGCGCCCACTCAGTTGGCTCGGCCGCTCAATCTTGCCGCGCCGGCGGAAGTCACCAGCGACGTCGGCGGTTGACCCCGCAGCATGCTATTTGGCAAATGTCCAACGGGGGAAATCCCCAGTTGGCATCACATAAAATCACGGCGCAGCAAAAAATTGCGACCTTCTCCCACGGAACGTACGCTTCCCGCACCGAAGTGGGCGCCCAGCGCCTCACATGAATATCCGGGGGGCGTCGCGCGGCACTGATTGCCGGCTTCGCGGCAAACAGGAGAACGTGCACCGTGGTCTCGCTGGACGTTGCCTCCAGGCCACTGCGCGCGCTCGGTGAGTTCTTCGCACTCGCTCTGGATACGCTGGTGTCCATCCCCCAACGGCCGTTCGCCTGGCGCGAATTCCTGATTCAAAGCTGGTTTGTGACAAGGGTTTTGGCCGCTACCTTCGTCGCGTTACTACTCAGCTCGATGGTGGCCCTGGTGCTACGTCGGGCCCGACGGGCGCTTGTACACCCAATCCGACTTGGCACCGGGAGCGCAGCGACGGACATGGCAGCAGATGCTGACCGGCCCGATGAAGAACTAGCGGCCCGCGGGCGGCGTGAGCGTGAGATCGCTGGGCAACAGCGGCCCGATGTCGATGAACGACTTGCCCTGCGGGTCCGGGGTGCCGACGGGGTCGTTCCCCAGGTTCAACAGATCGCTGAGACCCGGCACGCTGGCCGGTTGGCCGCCGCCGAGCACTCCGGCGTCGGACTCGGTGATGTTCTGCACCACCACCGGGCTTTCCACGCCACCCATGACCTGCAGTAAGTCCGCAACGGAGGGGCTGTTGGCGTCGATGTTCTCGTGCTGGTTGTTGGAGAGCTGCATCGCGGGCACCTCGACGTCGCGCAGCGGTGGCGACGATGGCGCGGCGATCAGGATGCTGACGCCGCCGATCGCAACACCAGCGGTGATGCAGTACCGGACAGCGGGTCGCATGACTCCCCCTAAAAGGCGACGCGGTGGTTTCACCACGTTTGTAGGAGACACTGTACCTGAGAACTGGCTGAGAATCACCAGTTATTTTTAGAAATGTCCGACGAAAGGACCCTGAGGATCCCCGGCCAGCCGCGCGACATCGAATATGCCCTGCTAGTTGCGCTTGGCGGCTTTCTTGGCGGCCGTCTTCTTGGCAGGTGCCTTTTTGGCGGTTTTCTTCGCCGTCCGCTTGACCGGCCCGCGGGCCCGACGGTCGGCCAGCAGTTCGGCAGCACGCTCGTCGGTGATCGACAGCACGTCGTCGCCCTTGCGCAGGCTCGCGTTGCTCTCGCCGTCGGTGACGTAGGGGCCGAATCGACCGTCCTTGATCACCATCGGCTTGCCCGACGCCGGGTCGTTGCCCAGTTCGCGCAGCGGTGGCGCCGCGGCGCCCTGCCGGCCACGTCGCTTGGGCTCGGCGTAAAGCTTCAGCGCCTCTTCGAGGGTGACGTCGAACATCTGGTCTTCGGTCGCCAATGAACGAGAGTCATTGCCGCGCTTGAGGTATGGGCCATAACGACCGTTCTGCGCGGTGATCTCCTCGCCTGAGTCGGGGTCGATGCCGACCACCCGCGGCAGCGACAGCAGCCTCAACGCGTCGTCGAGCGTCACGGTCTGCAGATCCATGCTGCGCAGCAGCGATCCGGTCCGCGGCTTGGGTCCGGTCGGCTTCTTGCCCTTCTTGGCCGGTTGTCCGGCAGCGCCGTCGTCGTCGTCCGGCTTGGGCAGCACCTCGGTGACGTACGGGCCGTAACGGCCGTCCTTGGCCACGATCTCATGTCCGGTCTCCGGGTCGACCCCGAGCGTGCGTCCCTCCTGCGGCGTTGAGAACAGTTCTTCCGCGACGTCGAGGGTCAGCTCGTCAGGGGTCAGCGAGTCGTGCAGGTTGGCCCGTTGCGGAGTCGGTTCGCCGTCGTCGCCGACCACTATCCGCTCCAGGTAAGGCCCGTTCTTGCCGACCCGCACATTGACCGCGCGCCCCTGCGCATCGTCAAAGAGCTTGATGGAGTTGACTTCTCGCGCGTCAATACCTTCGAGGTTGACGCCGACCAGCTTCTTCAGCCCACCAGAGCGCGCCACCGAGTCGGCCACGCCGTGGTCGCCGCCGAAATAGAAGTTGTTGAGCCAGTTGGTGCGTCGCTCGGTACCCGACGCGATCGCGTCGAGTTCGTCCTCCATCGCCGCGGTGAAGCCGTAGTCGACAAGCCGGCCGAAGTGCTGCTCCAGCAAACCCGTCACTGCGAACGCGACCCAGGACGGCACCAGCGCGCTGCCCTTCTTGTGGACGTAGCCGCGGTCCTGGATGGTCTTGATGATCGACGAATACGTCGACGGCCGGCCGATGCCCAGCTCTTCGAGGGCTTTGATCAACGATGCCTCGGTGTAGCGGGCCGGCGGGTTGGTGGAGTGCCCGTCGGGGGTCAGCTCGGTGGCGTCCACCCGCTGCCCCTGGGTCAGGTGCGGCAACCGGCTTTCGGCGTCATCGGCCTCGCCGCCGGCCAGCTCGTCGACGGTCTCGACGTAGGCCTTCAGGAATCCGGCGAAGGTGATGGTGCGACCACTGGCGCTGAACTGCACCTGACGGCCGTCGGACTCACCGTTGATCCGCAGGCTCAGTGTGGTCCCGCGGGCGTCGGCCATCTGCGAGGCGACTGTGCGCTGCCAGATCAGCTCGTAGAGCCGGAAGTCGTCACCGTCGAGCTCACGGCGCGCCGCGTCGGGAGTGGCGAAGGTTTCACCCGCCGGCCGGATCGCCTCGTGGGCCTCCTGCGCGTTCTTCACCTTGCGGGTGTACTGCCGCGCCGACGGGTAGACGTACTCCTCGCCGTAAAGCTGACGGGCCTGGTTGCGGGCCGCGTTGATCGCCGACTGCGACAGCGTCGTCGAGTCGGTACGCATGTAGGTGATGTAGCCGTTCTCGTAGAGCCGCTGGGCGATGCTCATCGTGCGCTCGGCGGAGAACCGCAGCTTGCGGCCGGCCTCCTGCTGCAGCGTCGACGTCATGAACGGCGGATACGGGCGGCGGGTGTAGGGCTTTTCTTCCACCGACCCGACGGTCAGCTGGGATCCGCGCAGACCGGTGGCCAACGCACCCGCGCTGGCTTCGTCGAGAACCACGACTTCGTCGGGCTTGCGCAGCGTGCCCAGCGAGTCGAAGTCGCGGCCGGTCGCCACTCGCAGACCGTCGACCGTGGTCAGCCGGGCGTTGAAGGTCGGCGGCTGGGCCTTGGGGTCGGACACGCTGGCGTCCAGTTCGGCGACGACATCCCAGTAGGCTGCGCTGCGGAACGCCATGCGATCGCGCTCACGCTGCACGATGATGCGGGTGGCCACCGACTGGACCCGTCCCGCGGACAGCTTGGGCGCCACTTTCTTCCACAGCACCGGGCTGACCTCGTAGCCGTACAGCCGGTCCAGTATGCGGCGGGTTTCCTGGGCGTCGACCAGGTCGATGTCCAGGTCGCGCGGGTTCTCGGCGGCTTCCAGGATCGCCTGTTCGGTGATCTCGTGGAAAACCATCCGCTTGATCGGAATGCGCGGTTTGAGGGTCTCCAGCAGGTGCCAGGCGATCGCCTCGCCCTCGCGGTCACCATCTGTCGCCAGATAGAGCTCGTCGACGTCTTTGAGCAGGCCCTTGAGCTCGGTGACCGTGCTTTTCTTGTCGGGGCTGATGATGTAGAGCGGCTCGAAGTCCTCGTCGACATTCACCCCGAGCCGGGCCCATGGCTGCGACTTGTACTTCGCGGGCACGTCGGCGGCCGCCCGCGGCAGGTCGCGGATGTGGCCCCTGGAGGACTCGACAATGTAGTTGGAGCCCAGGAAGCCGGCTAATTTACGTGCCTTGGTAGGCGACTCGACAATGACGAGTCGCCGCGTGGCGCCATTGCCCCTTCTTTCAGGGCCACTTCGGTCGCCTTCAGCCACCTCTATTTACGCTCGCTTTCCTCTACTCCTTTGGCCGAGCGGCCCCCGAAAGGGAGAAGTTCCGCGACCGGCCAGCGTCGTGTCCGCGGCGCCCTTCGGCCCTGTAGACACCTGACAATGTGGCATTCGGGATGGGCCGACGCAAACCGACCCCCCGTTCGCCGGCTGTCCAATTGCGGCTAGACGCGCGGCCAGAAGGGCAACGCCTCGGCGACCTCAGGGGGTTCCCCAACGTTCTCTACCAGGCGCGATAGCCGGCGACGGCCGCTGATCCGCAGGGCAGGCCGGGCTCCGCGGGTACCGATCAAGGTCGGTGCGATCCCCACCCGCATCAGCGCCGACGCCAGCGGCGAATGAGTGTCGGGCGCGTGCGGGTCCAGTCCCAGGAGATAACGGTCGGCGTCCGGAATGCCGGCGGCCAGTATCCAGGCCCGCAACTCGCGTGGCCCGGGCAACCACACCGGCGGGACGGTCTTCACCGCGCCACGCGTCCACTCGACGGCGATCGGGCGCAGGCTGGCGTCGACGGCGGTCCGTACCAGCGGCGTGTTCTCTTCGGTGACAGTGATTTCGGCCGTCAGACCGGCCTCGTCGATCATCTGGCCCAGCGCCTGCGCGCGCCAGGCCTGCTCGACGACCACCGAAAGCCGGGCTCCACTGCCGACCGTCACGATCTGGCCCGGTGCCGCCAGCACCCCGGTGAGGTCGCTGACCGCGGGCGGCACCGACTCAGCCGAGAAGAAGGACAGCTGGCTCACATCAACGACAGTAAGCGCCGGGCCGACGATGCACGGCATGGCGTGCGGGGGCGCCGGGAAGTCAGATGGGTGAATAGCGAAAACCCCCCGACCGAATCCGGTGATTCCGGACCGTGCGGGGGGTTGTCGTTAACAGCTGCTCAGATGGAGCGCACGCCGGTGGCCTGGGGACCCTTGGGGCTCTGTCCGACCTCGAATTCGACGCGCTGGTTCTCTTCAAGGGTGCGGAAGCCGCTTCCCTGGATCTCCGTGTAGTGGACGAACACGTCGGCCGAACCGTCTTCGGGGGCGATGAAGCCGAATCCCTTTTCCGCGTTGAACCACTTCACAGTTCCCTGTGGCATTTCTCGATATTTCCTTTACTACTCGGGTGCGGAGCATCACCTCGATGCTCCGGGCCCGTTCCGACCGCTAGACCTTGCTGAGTCGCCGGAACTTCACCCGACCTACAACCTCGCAGGAACCGCGGCCGCAACGTCGATCCTGCGAAAGTTTGACACGAACACAGAAGCTGCGACCGCAAACAGTCAATCACGTTCATCGCCCGAGCGACAGCCTCAGGTGATCAATTGAGCTACCACGAGGTAAACAATTCAGGTGCGATACCGAAACGCCTGGCCGCAAGGGGGCTATCGGTCGCAGTTTTGGGTGGTTAGTTCGGATCAGGAGGCACGAAAACCATGGTGACGTTCGGCAGCGAGTTGCTTGCCGCCGCGGTCGCCGGCACCGAGGCGGGTGAACACCCGCTGCGTCATGTCGCCGAGTTGCCAGCACGGCGCGGCCGCCAACGCCCTTGGCCAACATGGGTCGAGCCCGACGTGCTGCGCGCATTCACCGACCGCGGCATCAGTTCGCCATGGGCACACCAGGTTCAGGCGGCAGAACTGGCGCACGCGGGCAGTCACGTCGTCATCAGCACCGGCACGGCATCCGGTAAATCGCTGGCCTACCAAATGCCCATCCTCAACACGCTGGCGACCGATCCGCGCGCCAGGGCGCTCTACATCTCGCCCACGAAAGCCCTTGGCCACGACCAGCTGCGGGCCGCGTACGCGCTGACCGCGACGATCCCCAGGCTGGATGACGTCGCGCCGACCGCCTACGACGGCGACAGTCCCGCCGAGGTACGTCGTTTTGCGCGGGAGCGTTCGCGCTGGGTGTTCTCCAACCCCGACATGGTTCACTTGGCGCTGTTGCGAAACCATGCCCGCTGGGCGGTATTCCTGCGCGGGCTGCGCTTCGTCGTTGTCGATGAATGTCATTACTACCGTGGCGTTTTCGGTTCGAACGTGGCTATGGTTCTGCGCCGGTTGCTGCGGTTGTGCGCGCGCTATTCCGCCGACCCGGCCGCAACACCGACGGTGATCTTCGCCAGCGCGACGACGGCGGCGCCGGGTGCGACCGCGACCGAACTCATCGGCCAGCCGGTCGAGGAGATCGCCGAAGACGCCTCACCGCAGGGCGCTCGGACGGTGGCGTTGTGGGAGCCGGCCCTGCGCGCCGACCTCACTGGTGAAAACGGCGCTCCGGTAAGACGGTCCGCCGGTAGCGAGGCCGCGCGGGTGATGGCCGATTTGATCGCCGAGGGGGCCCGCACCCTGACCTTCGTCCGATCGCGGCGCGGCGCGGAACTGACCGCACTGGCGACGCGAGCGCGGTTGGAGAACATCGCTCCGCAACTGACCGAAACCGTGGCGTCGTATCGGGCCGGTTATCTGCCCGAGGACCGCAACGCACTCGAACAGGCGCTACTCGACGGACAACTGCGTGGACTGGCCACTACCAACGCGCTGGAACTCGGCATCGACATCGCCGGGCTGGACGCGGTGGTGCTGGCCGGCTTTCCCGGGACGGTCACGTCGTTTTGGCAACAGGCCGGCCGATCCGGCCGCCGTGGACAGGGCGCGCTGGTGGTGCTGGTCGCCCGTGACGATCCGCTGGATACCTACCTGGTACACCACCCCGCCGCGCTGCTGGACAAGCCAATCGAGCGGGTGGTGATCGATCCCGCTAACCCATACATCCTTGGTCCGCAATTACTCTGTGCTGCAACGGAGTTACCGATCGACGATGCCGAGATGCGGACGCTGGGCGCCGTCGACGTCGCCGACGGCCTGGTCGACGACGGGCTGCTGCGACACCGGTCCGGCAAGTACTATCCGGCTCCGGGCGTGGATCCTCATCCGGCAGTGGACATTCGGGGGCCTTCGGGTGGCCAGGTCGTCATCGTCGAGGGCGAAACCGGACGGCTGCTGGGAACGGCCGGCGCGGGTCAGGCCGCGGCTTCGGTGCACCCGGGCGCGGTGTATCTGCACCAGGGCGAGAGTTACGTCGTCGACTCGCTGGACTTCGACGAGGGCTTGGCGTTCGTGCACAGCGAGGATCCCGGATACGCCACGTTCGCCCGCGAACTCACCGACATCACGGTGACCGGAGCGGGAGAACGCCAGGCTTTCGGCTCGGTCACCCTGGGCCTGGTGCCGGTTCGCGTGACCAATCGGATCGTCGGCTATCTGCGACGTCGACTGACCGGTGAGGTGATCGACTTCATCGAACTGGATATGCCGCCGCACACCCTGGACACCACTGCGGTCATGTACACCATCACACCAGAAGCGCTGCACCGCAACGGAATCGATCCGCTGCAGATCCCGGGGTCGCTGCATGCCGCAGAGCACGCCGCGATCGGACTGCTGCCGCTGGTGGCCAGCTGCGATCGCGGCGACATCGGCGGATTGTCCACCGCGGTAGGCCCGGAATCCGATGGCCTGCCAAGCGTCTTCGTCTACGACGGCTACCCCGGTGGAGCGGGATTCGCCGAACAAGGCTTCCACCAGGCGAGTACCTGGCTGGGCGCCACCATGGCCGCGATCGAGGCGTGCGAATGCCCGTCCGGATGTCCATCGTGTGTGCAATCGCCGAAGTGCGGCAACGGCAATGATCCGCTGGACAAGGCGGGAGCTGTCCGGGTGTTGCGCTTGGTGTTGACCGCGCTGGCTAACCAGACTCAGACATACGGATGACGACCGACCCCTCGAACGGTCGACTTCCATATGGCTATGTCGCGCAGCAGCGCCCGGGAAAGCGCTTTCCTCGCTGCTGAAGAAAAGTGCGCGTGCGGGAAATGCAACACGAAGAACGGTTGGACAGCGCAAGCCGCTCACAATCCGCATTAGGCGCAGCAGCAAAATACCTGTCGGCCGGTGATGTGTGCAAGTCAGGCGCGGGTGTCAGGGCCACGCACAGGTTGGTCTCAGCGAAGGCCACGCGGATTCGACAGGGAGGCAAGGAGTTATCGGCCGTCTGGCTCGCTAAACTAGCGAGCTATGACGCGCGACTGGTTACTGGTGGAAACGCTGGGCACCGAACCGGCCGTGGTCGCAATGGGCCGTCAATTGCGAAACCTCGTTCCTATAACCGCGTTTTTGCGGCGCAACCCTCGCCGTGCCGCGATCCAGTCAGCAATCGCCGAGTCGCTGCAGACCAGTCAAAGCCTGGTCAGCCTTACCCCCAAAAGCGACCGGGTGATCCGCACCGAGCCGGTGTTGATGTCCGACGGTCGGATCCACGGTGTACACGTGTGGAGCGGGCCGGCCGGCGACGAGCCGCCAGAGCGACCGATTCCAGGCCCGCTGAAATGGGACATGACCCTCGGGGTGGCCACCGATACCGCGGAATCGCTGACCAACATGGGCAGGAATGTGGAACTCGAAGATCCCGAGGAGCGGGCGTTCGCGGAATGCTGGCCGTCGGGTGATCTCAAACCCAATGAGGGCCGCGCGCTAGCGGCGGCGGTCCGGTTCGAACCGGGCCACACCGTCTGCGACACCTGGGACGGAACCGATTGGCAGGGCGGCCACATCCGAGTGAGCTTCGTCGCCCGCAATGGTCTGGAGCAGGGAGCCGACGGCCGCGACCACATGATCGCGCGGGGAATGAATTGGCGTGCCGAACCTGCCGAGCGGCCGCCGCCGTCCGATCGGCTTGCCCAGCAGATCCTGTCCGGGCTGGCCGAGCCCGGAGTGCACCGCGCGCTGTTCGACCCGCACAGTTGGACGCTGCTCAAATGGCTCGACGAGCCGTGCCCGTTTTACGACTGGCGCCGCGTCACCGCCGACGCCCCGCGAATGCACCCCAGCGACGCCGCGACGATGGCCGGGATGACCACCGAGTTCGCCGCCGGTGCCACCAGCCGGGTGCTCCGGATGCCGGGTCACGACGGTGGGTGGGTGCCGGTGCACGTGACCGTCAACCGCGTGGAAGTCGACCAGGACACGTTCGCCGGGCTGGTCGCATTGCGGTTGCCGACACCTGCTGAGCTCGTCGAAGCAGGCCTGGCCGACGCCGATTAGTCCGGGCCGGCGCGGGCGGTGGCCCGCGCAGCGCCCCATCGGCCGACGGCAAGGCGCACCTCGATCGTGACCACGACGTCCAACTCGTCGACGGCGCAGCCGGCGGTGTCGGCCCGCATGGCCCGGGCAACCGCGTCGGCTTGCGCGCAGACAGTCTCGGGTCCGGCAGGCACGCGTGCCGCAGCGGCCAACGCGGCCAGGTCGGCCGCGGCCTGAGCCCGGTGCCGCGCCACCACCGCGGCACCGAGATAGGCGCAGGCGCCGGTGACGGACAACAGCACGACGACCATGGCGGCCGCCACGACCGTGGCCGAGCCGCGCTCGTCATGGTGGTTCGACCGCCGACACCCCGGTGGCCGCGATGTGCAGCGCGGGCAGCAGATTCGACCGGGCGACGACGGTCGCGACGACGAATCCGCCGTCCCGGCGAAGCTGCACGACGGCACCGCCGGGCGCGACCCCGCGGGCGGCGGTGACGGCCGACCGCTCGTCGCCGCGCGCGGCCAGCCGCGCGGCCTCGCGGGCCGCGTCAATGCAGCGGACTTGCATCGACACCGCTGTGATGCCGGCCAGACACAGCATGAGCACCACAACCAGGATGGCGATGCCGAACGCCGCTTCCACCGTAGCCGCGCCGGCATCGTCGGCTAAGCCTTGGTGTTGAGCGCGCGGGCGATGATGTTCGTTAGGGCCGTGACGATCGAGTCGCCGGTCACGACCGTGTACAAGATGGCCGCGAAGGCCGCCGCGGCAATAGTGCCGATTGCGTATTCGACCGTCGACATCCCTGACTCGTCCACCGCCAACACCATGACACGCGCTTTGAATGCCTGAAAATTGTTTTCTGCCTTCATTTTTCCTTCCTCGGTTACTCCAGGCGGCGCCGTCGGGCGCCGTCACAACAAGCCCGACTGCAGTACGTCACCGGCCAGCCCCGCAACCACCGGGATGATGCCCAGGCACACGAACGCCGGCAGGAAACACAGGCCGAGCGGACCGGCGATCAAGACCCCGGCGCGCTCGGCAGCTGCGGCGGCCGTATGCGCAGCGTCCTGTCGGCATTGCGCGGCGAGCGCGGCCACCGCTTCGGCCAGTGCCACGCCCGACACAGACGACCGGCGAGCCAGCCGCAACAACGCGTCGATCTGCGGGTCGACCGAACTGGCCGGTTGACCGGGCGGCGCGGCCCAGGCGACGGCCGGGTCGGCGCCGAGCGCCAGCAGGTCGGCCGCCCGACGCAGCACCCGAGCCAGCAGCGGGGGCGCCGACGGGGCTGTCGCGGCCGCAGCAGTCGACACCGCCATGCCCGTCGCCAGGCATACCGCCAACACATCCAGACTCGACGCGACGGCCAACGGATCCGGGCCGCGGACCGGCTGCCGCGACGCTCGCGGCGCACGGCCCGCCATCCCGGCGCGGGCTCGCACGGTCGACGGCCCGGCGTCGCTCAGCAGCGCCGCGGCCAGCAGCATCGCCGCGGTAGGAGTCATCACGCCGCCAGCGCCGATCATCACGCCGCCGCCCGATCGGTGATGCGGTCCGCCCACAGCAACCCACCGCAGACCAGCGTCAGCCCGACGACCAGCAACACACCGCCCAGATGCCCTCCGAGCAGAAACGCCACCGGTCGGGCCCCAATAAGCTGGCCCATCAACACCGACAGCACCGGCAGGCTCGCGAGGATGGCGGCCGTCGCACGAGCGCCCGCCATGCCGGACCGCACCTGTCCTGAGAACCGTTGCCGCTCAGCAATATCGCGCTGCGCCGCGTGCATCAAGGCGGACATCGGCAGGCCGTGATCGGCGGCCAGTTGCCAGCACACCGCGAGCCGATCCCACTGCGCCGGCAGCGCCGACGTCCTGGCCACGCCGCGCAAGCCCGCGGTCACGTCGGCGCCTAACCTGGCCCGCGCGGCCACCGCTCGACACGCGCCGGAGACCGGCCCGGCAGTTTCCTCTGCCGCGACGGCGAACGCGACGGCGGGGTGGGCACCGACCCGCAATTCACCCACCAGTACGTCGATCGCGCTCTCCAGTTGGTGGGTCTCGGCTATCCCCCGGTCGGTACGCCTTCGCCGACGGTAACGCAGCGACATGGTTCCGGCGAATATCGCAATCGCGAAAACTGTTGTCAGCGGTAACAATACGGTGCCAACGGTGAGCGCACCCGCAGTCAGCCAGCCTGCAGCCTGCGGCGGGAACGGCCTTCGACTCCTGCTGCCGCGTGCCAGCCGTCGCCGTGGAGATGATGGAAGCACCAGGACCGCAGCGGACAATGCCACCGCGGCCGCCACCGGTCCGTTCATGACGGCGTTCGACTCTGCAGCATCCGGCGCAAAAGGCCGACCTCGTCGCTCATCCCGCGATCGGCGTGCCACACCGTGACCGCCCGCACCCGACCGTCGGTCTCGCCCAGCACGGCGATTTCACTGAGGCGTCGTTGTCCGGCGCGATCGCGGGCGACGTGCAACAACACCTGAACCGCCGCGGCCAGTTGACTATGCAGCGCAACGCGATCCAGACCACCGAGCGCGCCCAACGCCTCCAACCGTGCCGGGACTTCGCCGGGATTGTTGGCGTGCACTGTGCCGGCGCCACCGTCATGGCCGGTGTTCAGCGCGGCAAGCAGATCGACCACTTCGGCACCGCGGACCTCGCCGACCACGATGCGGTCCGGCCGCATCCGCAACGCCTGGCGGACGAGTTGGCGCACGGTGACTTCGCCGACGCCCTCCACGTTGGCGCACCGCGCCACCAGCTTGACCAGGTGCGGGTGGGGTGGCGCCAACTCGGCGGCATCTTCGACGCACACGATTCGCTCGCCGGGTGCGACTGCGTTCAACATCGCCGACAGCAGCGTGGTCTTGCCCGCGCCGGTGCCACCCGACACCAGGAACGCCAGCCTGGCCGCGATGATGTCGCCGATCAGTTCCGCTGCCGCGGGTGCAATGGCGCCGTCGGCGATCAACGCGGACAGATCCTGCGTGGCCGGCCGCAGCACACGCAGCGACAGACAGGTGCCACCCACGGCGATGGGCGGCAGGACGGCGTGCAGTCGGACCGCGAAGCCGCCGGTGCCCAATCCGGTCAGCTGACCGTCCACCCATGGTTGCGCGTCGTCGAGGCGCCGGCCGGCCGTCAGCGCCAACCGCTGCGCCAAGCGCCGCACGGCGGCTTCGTCGGCGAATTGAATATCGGTGCGCTGCAACCCGTTTCCATCGTCAACCCACACCGCGTCTGGCGCACTGACCAGCACATCGGTAGTCCCATCCGTGCACAACAGCGGTTCGAGGATTCCCGCGCCGGTCAGTTCGGTTTGCAGTATCCGAAGATTGCTCAGCAGTTCGGTGTCGCCGAGGACCCCGCCGGATTCGGCCCTGATCGCATCGGCCACCACCTTGGGTCGCAGCGGCGCGGCCTCAGCCGCCAGCCGCTCGCGTACCCGGTCGATGAGTGACCCCGTCATGCGGCATGGCCCTCGGACTGCGGAACAGGATGTGCCGGCAGCACGGCGAGGACGCGGCGAGCAGCCGCCGCCAGCGCCGAGCGCCTGCCCAGCCGCAGGCCACCGTGCTCGAGCTGCTCGGACAATCCTGGATCGGGCTTCATCGACGCCACCAGCGGAACCGCGGCGATCGCGGCCACCTCTTCGGCCCGCAGACCGCCCGGCGACGGACCCCGTACCACCAGCCCGATATTGGGGTTGATACCGGCGAGCACCGGGACGATCGTCGCAGTGGCGGCACATGCCCGCACGTCGCACGGCGTGACCACCACGACGAGATCTGCTGTATCCAAGGCAATCTCAACGGCATCGGTCAACCGGCGCGGGAGGTCGCAGACCACGGTCGCCCCACCGCGACGGCCCGCATCGACAACCGCTTGCACTGCGGCAGCGTCCAATTCACGCCCGCGCCGGGTGCCCGACAGCATGCTTATCCCGCGGTGTTGCGGTAACGCATCGCGCACCGCCGACCAGGTCAGCCGTCCACCCCGCAGCGCCAGGTCGGGCCAGCGCACACCGGGCGTCGTTTCGGCGCCGACCAATAAATCGATCCCACCTGCCCAGGGATCCACGTCGACCAGAAGCGAATCGTTCGCCGCCTGCGCCACGGCGACCGCTAACACCGAGGCGCCCGCACCGCCGCGCCCCCCGATCACCGCCAGCACCGCTCCGCGAGCGCCGACGTCGCGCACCGACTCACCGGCATCGGCGAGCTCGCGGACCAGATCATGTTCTTGCGCAGGCAGTTTCAGCACATGTCCGGCACCCACGTCGATGGCTGCGGCCCAGGTCGCCGGGGCCGGGTCGTCGCCGGTCACCACGATCACGTGCGCGCGGCGCGGCAATCCGGTGACCGCGCATCCCTGCGCCGCGGCCTCATCGAGGACCACCGCCGACGCCGCCGACCAGGCTTTCCTGCTTACCGGTAATGCGCTGCCGGCGTGGACAACTCGCACACCGACGGCGGCCGCAACCCGGTCCAGCTCGTCGCGCAGGGCGGACTCGGCAAGCACCGCCAGAATGCCGCGGACGTCGGTGATCGTCATTGGCCCCACCGTGCCGGGGCGGGGGCACACGCCGCCAGTCGGACAGCAGGATTTGTGGACAACAACGGGTCTGTGAACAATTGGCCGACAACGGCCGAGCTAAGGACTTACCCGGGAAAAGAGACGACCCCCGCCAGGGGGGGAGGAGGCGAGGGTCGTCGTGTATCAGCCCCGGGGGGTCGGGCTGATACACCCTCGGCTAAGCCGAGTGATCCTTACTATACACATGACAGTGTTACGCAGCGCAAGGGTTGCTTGCTAGAGATAAATACGAACTTTAAGTAGCTGAACCAACACGATTTTCGTCGTTTCCCGCAGTTGGACTAGGCCTGACCGGGGGTTTTGCTGACGGCATCGCGATTTGCCGCCGGACCGCCCTATGCTGGTTCGGTGCCTGTTTCCGACTCGGCCGCTGACCAGCAAACATCATCGATGCCCGCCAGGCCCGGCCCGCGCACGGCAGCTTTTTTCGATTTGGATAAGACGATCATCGCCAAGTCCAGCACGCTCGCGTTCAGCAAACCTTTCTTCGCCCAGGGATTGATCAACCGCCGAGCCGTATTGAAGTCCAGCTACGCCCAGTTCTTGTTCCTGCTCTCCGGCGCCGACCACGATCAGATGGATCGGATGCGGATTCACCTAACCAACATGTGCACCGGCTGGGACGTCGAGCAGATCAAGTCGATCGTCAACGAGACGCTGCACGACATCGTCACGCCGCTGGTGTTCGCCGAGGCCGCCGACCTGATCGCCAGCCACAAGCTGTGCGGGCGCGACGTCGTGGTGGTGTCGGCATCCGGCGAGGAATTGGTCGCGCCGATCGCCCGCGCGCTGGGAGCCACCCACGCGATGGCGACCCGCATGGTCGTCGAGGACGGCAAGTACACCGGCGAGATCGGGTTCTACTGCTTCGGCGAAGGCAAAGTGCAGGCGATCCGTGAGCTGGCGGCGCGCGAGGGCTATCCGCTCGAGCACTGCTACGCCTATTCCGATTCGATCACCGACATGCCGATGCTCGAGGTGGTCGGCCATCCGAGCGTGGTCAATCCCGATCGCGCCCTGCGGCGGGAAGCAACCGCCCGCGAGTGGCCGGTGCTGGAGTTCTCCCGGCCGGTGTCGCTGCGCGACCGCATACCCGCGCCGTCCGGAGCTGCGGTCGCCACCACCGCCGCGGTCGGGATCAGCGCACTGGCCGCCGGAGCGCTGACCTACTCGCTGCTGCGCCGACTGTCGCTGTAGCCGCAGCTGCAGCAAACTTTCGATATCACGGGTCGGCATCAGTTCAGCTTTTTAACGACAATTGACTCTTGATGTGACCGGGGTCACGGAGTACAAAGGATCTACGGAAGCCCGGTACGGCCAAGATCGATCCGGAAGAGAAGGGCCGATCTCCCGAACGGGGCGACCGAGCACGGTTCCCGGCACCCACGCGGAGTCATAGCCGCGATAATGGCAGAAGTGTTGCGGGCCTGCGTAATTGCGAAGAGTGAACGGTTTCGACGGCCCTTTGGGTGGGGCTGCAACCGCGAGCGTCGCAAGACCGCCGAGGCCACCCCACGCAACCCACAGATGCACGCTTGGTAACCGAGATCCGTGCTAGCGGGCGGCGAGCCGAAATACTTCGGTACGCCGCCCGCTTTATCAGTTTTGATGCCCGCGGTCGGCCTGCCCGACAAGCGTTTCAGCAATCGACAGCGCCTCCTGCGCGCCGATGCGCATCGCTCGGCACGACAACACCAGCCAGGCGGCCATGCCTTCGGCTGTCCCCTCCGCGAAACCGCGCGCTGCGTCACGATAGTCGGCGGCACGACGCATCCAGCCAACCTCCGGCACTCCCAGCCCGTGCGGGTCGAGACCCGTCGCGATGGTCACCAGTCGCGACACCGCCCGCGCGACCACGCCGTCGGCGGTGCCGAACGGAGCCAGGGTCAGCAATTCACCGTGCGCGACTGCGGCGATCACCGGGGCCGGTGCGCGGCTACCGCCGGTGACGATCTCGGCGAGCAACTCCAACCGCGGTCCGACGTCAGCATCGGCGCGCGGCCGGCCCAGCCGGCTCTCGTCTACCCGGTCGGCAGCGGCCAGCATGTGCAGCCGTGCCAGCGCCTGCAGCGGCGCGCGCTGCCACACGCCGACCAGGTTGGTCTCTCCGCCCTCGAGCGCCTGCGCGACGCGCAGCGCTCCGGCGAAAACCGGGTCTTCCATCACCGAGACGTCGAGTTGGTCGTCGAGCTTGCGACCGCCGCCATCGAGCACCGCCGAGGCCCGCGCCGATCGCAGCGCGGCCTCGGCGGCGGTCACCGGCCAGCGCCGCAGGTTGGCACGGTGGCGATGCGCCCGGCCGAGTGCCTCACGAGCCTGGTCGCTGGCGGCGGCCACACCGGGCAGCTCCATCAGCGGAGCCAGCGGGTCAGCAGTCATTGGCGCCGCTCCTCCACATCACGTCGCTCTGCATCGTCGCCGGCGCAGGTCATTGGCGCCGCTCCTCCACATCACGTCGCTCTGCATCGTCGCCGGCGCAGGTCATTGGCGCCGCTCCTCCACATCACGTCGCTCTGCATCGTCGCCGGCGCAGGTCATTGGCGCCGCTCCTCCACATCGCTTCGCTCTGCATCGTCGCCGGCGCAGGTCACGAGCTGTCAGGATAGCCAGCCCCAGCGTCCGGGATCGCGGCCAGTAGTTGCCGGGTGTACTCGTCGCGTGGCGAGCTGAACACGTCGGCGGTCGCCGCGTGCTCGACCACCCGGCCCGCGCGCATCACCATGACCTCGTCGGCGATCTGTCGAACAACGGCCAGGTCGTGGCTGATGAACAGGTACGTCAGGCCGAGCTCCGCTTGTAGCTCGGTAAGCAATTCCAGGATCTGTGCCTGCACCACCACGTCGAGCGCAGAAACCGCCTCGTCGCACACCAGCACCTCCGGCCGCAGCGCCAGCGCCCGCGCGATCGCGACCCGCTGACGTTGACCGCCGGACAGTTCGCGTGGGCGGCGGGTCAGCAGCGACGGCGGCAACGCGACCTGCTCGGCCAGCTCGCGGACGGTCTGCTGGCGCTGACGACGATCACCGATCCGGTGAATTCGCAACGGTTCGGAGATGATGTGCGCAACCGAGTACATCGGATCCAGGCTGGCGTAGGGATTTTGGAACACCGGTTGCACTCTGCGACGAAACGCCAGCGTGTCGTGTCGGCTCAGCGATCCGGTGTCGGAAACATCGAGGCCATCGAAAACCACTGTGCCCGAGCTGGGTTGAAGCAACCCAAGTACCATCCGGGCCAGGGTGGATTTTCCGGAGCCGGACTCGCCCGCGATCGCCAGTGTGGTGGCCCGCCGCAACCGGAAAGACACCGCGTCGACGGCGTGCACCTCTGTCTTGCGCCACGGCACTCCGCGTGATGGTCGGTAGACCTTGGTCAGCCCGGAAGCAACGATCACATCCGGCGCTTCCGCGATGACCCGCCGTACGACGGGGGACTCACGCAGCGACGGCGCGGCCGCCACCAGACGTTGGGTGTACGGGTGCTGCGGACGACGCAGAATCGTCTGTGCCGCTCCGGTTTCCACGACTGAGCCCTGGTACATGACGATTAGACGCTCGGCTCGTTCGGCGGCCAGGGCAAGGTCGTGGGTGATCAGCAGCACCGCGGTGCCCAGCTCGCCCGCGAGATGCTGGAGGTGATCGAGCACCTGACGCTGCACGGTGACGTCCAGCGCCGAGGTCGGCTCGTCGGCGATCAACAGCCGCGGCCGGCCGGCCAGCCCGATGGCGATCAGAGCGCGCTGGCACATACCGCCGGAAAGCTGATGGGGATACTGCCCGGCCCGCAGGCCCGGCTCGGGCATCCCGGCGTCGGCGAGCAGCTGGATCACCTGCTGCCCGGACGGTTTGACATTGTTGGCGCGCAATGCTTCTCGGACCTGGAAGCCCACCTTCCATACCGGGTTAAGATTGGCCATCGGATCCTGCGGCACATAACCGATACCGGTGCCTCGGATGGACCGGAGCTGGCGCCGGTCAGCGGTCGTTAGGTCAACGCCGTCAAAGTCGATGCGGCCGGCTGTGATTCGTCCGCGGGGCGGCAGCAGACCAAGAATCGCCGCAGCGGTGGTGGACTTTCCCGAGCCGGATTCCCCGACGATCGCCACGGTCTGCCCGGCACGCACCTCGAGATCCACCCCCCGCACCGCCGGAACATCGTCACCGAACCTGACCTCGAGGCCGGCGACGCTCAGCAGCGGTGACTTCGGGGCCGTCATAGCCGCCCCGCCCGCGACGTTGGGTCCAGGGCATCGCGCAACACGTCACCCATGATCATGAAGGCCAGCACGGTGATCGCCAGCGCACCAGCGGGATAGAACAAAATTGGCGAGCCGGCGCGCAACCGGATCTGGTCGACGTTGATGTCACCGCCCCACGACACCACCGACGGCGGCAACCCCACCCCGAGGTACGACAGCGTGGCCTCGGTGACGATGAACAAGCCGAGCGCGATCGTCGACATCGCGATGACCGGACCGATCGCATTCGGCACGACATGGCGAACCAATATCCCAAATCTATTAAGCCCCAGAGCTTTCGCTGCCAGCACGTAATCGCTGCCGCGGACCGAGAGCACCGCGCCGCGCGCGATCCGGGCTATCTGCGGCCAACCGAACAGTGCCAAGATGGCGATCACCGTCCACACCGTGCGGTGATGCATGACCTGCATCAGGACGATCGCGGCCAGCAGCAGGGGGATACCGAAGAACACATCGGCGATCCGAGATACCGCCGCGTCGATCCAGCCGCCGTAGAAGCCGGCCAACGCTCCCAACGCCCCGCCGACCAGGAACACCAGCACGGTGGCCCCCAGTCCGACGGTGATCGAGGCACGCGCGCCGTAGATGGTGCGCGCATAAATGTCGTGGCCCTGCAGGTCCGTACCGAACCAGTGCGCGGCCGACGGGTCCAGCAGGCTCTGGTCCGGATTGGCGTAACCGGGATCAGCGCCGGTGAACAGCGACGGAAATACCGCGACGACGATCACCAACGTGATCAGCGCGGCACTGATGATGAATTTGGGGCGACGGCGCAGGCCGTGCCCTACGTCACCCCAAAAGCCCACGGCGGCAGTCGTTTCAGCCATACCGGATCCTGGGGTCGAGCGCCGCGTAGAGCAGATCCACAACCAGGTTGGTGACCAGGTAAACAACGACGAGCACCGTCACGATCGACACGACAGTCGGCGCTTCCTGACGGGTAACGGCCTGATAGAGCACGCCGCCGACGCCGTGGACATTGAAGATGCCTTCGGTGACGATCGCTCCACCCATCAGCGCGCCGAGGTCTGCGCCGAGGAACGTCACCACCGGGATCAGCGAATTGCGCAGGATGTGCACGGTCACCACCCGCGGCCGCGACAACCCTTTTGCGGTGGCGGTGCGCACATAGTCGGCGTGCGCATTGTCGGCCACCGCCGACCGGGTCAACCGCACCACGTAGGCGAATGACGCCGCGCCCAGCACGATCCCGGGCAGCAACAGCCGGGCGAACGTCGGCTGGTCACCCACCGTCACTGCCGCAATGCCCAGCCGAACGCCGAACACGAACTGCGCCAGAAAGCCCAGCACGAAGATCGGGATCGCGATGATGATCAGGCTGACGATCAGCACGGCGCTATCGAAGACCCTGCCCTGGCGCAGCCCAGCGATCACGCCGAACCCGATACCGAACACCGCCTCCACCGCCAGCGCGATCAACGCCAACTTGAACGTGACCGGAAATGCCTGCGCCAGAACGGCTGTGACCGGCAGCCCGGAGTAGGCATGACCGAGGTCACCGTGCAGGATGCCACCGAGGTAATGCAGGTACTGCAACCAGAACGGGTCGTTGAGGTGATATTGCGCGCGCAGTTGTGCGGCCACCGCCGGGCTCAGCGGGCGATCACCCCCCAGCGCCGCGATCGGGTCGCCTGGCAGCAAGAAGACCATGCTGTAGATCAGCAGCGTGGCCCCCAGGAAGACCGGGATCATGGCCGCGATGCGCCGCGCGATGTACCACGTCATCTCAGGCCTTCACGATGTGTTCGTAGTCGGGCAGCCCGTTCCAGGTCAGCGCGACGTGGCTAACCGACGGTGACCGTCCCGCCACGGCGACGGTGTACCACAGCGGCACAACTGGCATGTCTTGCAACAGGATTCGCTGCGCATCGTTGGCGAGCTGGTAGGACTGCGCTAGATCAGGCGCGGCTTCGGCGGCGGCCATCGCGGCATCGAACCGAGGATTGGAGTAGCCGACGTCGTCGGCGCCCGCACCGGTGACGAACAACGGCTCCAAAAACTCCAGCAGCGACGGGAAGTCGCCCTGCCAGCCGGCACGGAACGCGGTGCCGATCGTACGGCTGGTGATCTGAGTACGAAAACCGGCGAAGGTTGGCTGAGGCGCCCCGACGGCGTCGATGCCCAGCGTGTTCTTGATGCTATTGGCTACCGCGTCGATCCATTCCTGATGTGAACCGTCGGCGTTGTAGGCAATTGCATACCGCCCAGTCCATTTCGAGATCGCGTCGGCCTGCGACCAGAGCCGCCGCGCACGATCCGGGTCGAAGTTCAGCGCGGTGTTGCCGTCGATGCCGGGGTCATATCCGGGCAGCGAACTCGCGGTGAAATCGCGGGCCGGTGCTCGTGCACCGGAAAAGATCTTGCGACAGATCTGCTCGCGGTTGATCGCGGCCGACAGCGCGAGCCGGCGCAACCGGCCCTCGTCGCCGGAGAAGTGCGGCAGACGCACCGGAGTGTCCAGGGTCTGGTTCGCCGCCGCCGGCGCGGTGACCGCGCGATCGCCGAGGTCTCGGCGGTAGACGGGCAGCACGCTGGGCGGAATCGTGTCCAGCACATCGAGATTGCTCGACAGCAAGTCGGCGTAAGCGGTGTCGAGGTTGGCATAGAAGACAAACCGCAGCCCCTTGTTCTGCGGCACTCGGTTGCCGTGATAGCCGGGGTTGGTGATCAGGTCGAGTTTGACGTTGTGCTGCCAGGCCGGATTGCCCGGCTCGTCGCCGAGTCGATACGGGCCGTTGCCGACCGGATGTTGCCCGAACGCAGCCATGTCTTTCAGCGCAGCGGCGGGCAACGGGTAAAAGGGCGAAAATCCAAGCCGCAGTGTGAAGTCGATCGTCGGACCCTTAAGCCGAACGGTGAACTCGTGGTCATTGATCACCTGAAGCCCGGACATCGCGGTCGCCGTCGGGGTCGGTGCGGCGACCTTGTCGAAACCGGCGATCGGACTGAAAAAGTTCTGCTGCAGTTGAGCATTGGTGGACAGCGCACCGTAGTTCCAGGCGTCGACGAACGAGTGCGCGGTTACCGGCGAGCCGTCACTGAACGCCCAGCCGGGTTTGAGCGTGATCCGGTAATTGACGTCGTCGGTGGTCTCGATCGACTGGGCCACCTCCAACGTCGGCGCGCCCTTGGCGTCATACGACATCAGGCCGGCGAACAGGCGGTCGACAATCCGGCCGCCGTTGGAGTCGTTGGTATTGGTCGGGATCAACGGATTCTGCGGCTCGCCCGCGTTGACGATCACCACATCGGTACGGACGGTCCGCACCCCGCAGCCGGTCAGCGACGCGGCAGCCAGCAGCACGGTCAGCGCCAGGAAGCGAAACCGACGCAAGGGGTCCTCCTCCGATCAGCAATACAATCCGGGCCTGGCTCTCCGAGTCGGTGCGACTGTATTGTCTGCAGCCGCTCAAAAGTTAACTCAACCTGGCCCGGCCTCATTGTCCGGTTCCTCAACGGCCACGCGGCCGTATCGTCACCGGACTACGCTCGTGCGCGTGACCGAGACGCACACCGAGGCACCGTCGACGTATGCACCGTCAACACAGTTCGTCGCGCAGGCCAATGCGGGTGATGAGCTGTACCGACGGGCCGAACAGGACCGGCTGACGTTCTGGGCCGAGCAGGCCAACCGGCTCTCTTGGGCGACACCGTTTTCGCAGGTTTTGGACTGGTCGGCGGCGCCGTTTGCCAAATGGTTCACTGACGGCAAACTCAACGTCACCTACAACTGCGTGGACCGTCACGTCGAAGCCGGTCACGGCGATCGAGTGGCTATCCACTGGGAGGCCGAGCGGGTCGGCGAAGACCGCACCCTGACCTACAGCGACCTGCTGACCGAGGTGAGCAAGGCCGCCAACGCGCTCACGGGTCTGGGGCTGATCGCGGGGGACCGCGTCGCGATCTACCTGCCGATGATTCCCGAAGCCATCGTCGCGATGTTGGCCTGCGCACGGCTGGGTGTGCTGCACAGCGTGGTGTTCGCCGGCTTCACCGCCACCGCGCTGGGCGCCCGGATCGCCGACGCCGAGGCCAAACTGCTGATCACCGTTGACGGGCAGTTCCGCCACGGCAAGGCCGAGCCGTTGAAGGAAGCGGCCGACCAGGCCGTCGCCGACACCAGCACGATCGAACATGTCTTGGTTGTGCGGCGCGCCGCTGTCGACGTGCCCTGGACGCAGGGACGCGACGTGTGGTGGCACGACGTCGTCGACTCGGCATCACCCGAACACCACGCCGAGGAGTTCGACGCCGAGCATCCGCTGTTCCTGCTGTACACCTCGGGCACCACCGGCAAGCCCAAGGGCATCGTGCACACCAGCGGCGGCTATCTCACCCAGGCGTCCTACACCCACTACAACGTCTTCGACATCAAGCCGGAAACCGACGTGTTCTGGTGCACCGCCGACATCGGCTGGGTCACCGGACACACCTACGGTGTCTACGGCCCGCTGTCCAACGGCGTAACCCAGGTTATCTATGAGGGAACCCCAAGCACGCCCAGCCAGCACCGGCATTTCCAGATCATCGAAAAGTACGGCGTGACAATCTATTACACGG
The DNA here is from genome assembly GCA_963733755.1 of uncultured Actinomycetota bacterium. Lineage (GTDB taxonomy): Bacteria > Actinomycetota > Actinomycetes > Mycobacteriales > Mycobacteriaceae > Mycobacterium. The sequence goes on along the minus strand of CAVTEZ010000027.1, from coordinate 185,709 downwards.
CCCCGACGATGATCCGCACCTTTATGAAGTGGGGCCGCGAAATCCCGGATGCTCACGACTTGTCCAGCCTGCGGCTGCTGGGGACGGTCGGTGAGCCGATCAACCCGGAGGCCTGGCGCTGGTATCGCAAAGTCATCGGCGCCGACAGCGTCCCGATCGTGGACACCTGGTGGCAGACCGAGACGGGCGCCGCGATGATCTCGCCGCTGCCTGGCATCGCCGCAGCCAAACCGGGATCGGCGATGACGCCGCTGCCCGGCATCTCGGCGAGGATCGTCGACGATGAGGGCAACCAGCTGTCGCCGCCGTCGACCGATGCGGGTGAGCACGTCAGCGGATATCTGGTGCTCGATCAGCCCTGGCCGTCGATGCTGCGCGGCATCTGGGGTGACGACGAGCGCTTCCGTGAGACGTACTGGTCGAAGTTCGCCCAGCAGGGCTGGTACTTCGCCGGCGACGGCGCACGCTACGACGCCGACGGGGCGATCTGGATCCTGGGCCGCATCGACGACGTGATGAACGTGTCGGGGCACCGCATCTCCACCGCGGAGGTGGAGTCGGCGTTGGTCGGGCATTCCGGGGTGGCCGAGGCCGCGGTGGTGGGCGCCACCGACGAAACCACCGGTCAAGCGATCTGCGCGTTCGTCGTCTTGCAGGCCGATCACGCCGAGACGACGGGCGAAGAGATCATCGACGAGTTACGTGCGGAAGTGGCCCGGGTGATTTCACCTATCGCCCGGCCGCGCGAACTGCACGTCGTACCCGAACTGCCGAAAACCCGCAGCGGCAAGATCATGCGACGCCTGCTGCGCGACATCGCTGAGAAGCGCGAACTCGGCGACACCTCCACGCTGCTCGACCCGGGCGTGTTCGACGCGATCCGTGCCGCCCAGTAAGAACTTAGGGCGGGATCGGGACGAACCCCACGCCGGGACGGTTCTTGGCGGTGAGATCGGCCAAGATCGCGTTGATGGACTGCACCACCGCCGGAGTGTGCAGCGGGATGTATTTGGTGACGCAGACCGGCAGATTCTCGCTGAACGCGCCGTGCATCATGCCGACCAGTTGATCGTTGACGGTCACCGGGCCGCCCGAGTCGCCCGGCTGTCCACACACCTGCATGACGATGGTGCCCGGATCCTGACCCGGGCCCCACGTGACGCCGCAGGAGTTGCCGGTGGTGCGGCCCTGCTTGCAGGCAACCTGGCCGAAAGCCGGATCGGGCCCGATGCCGTTGATCGCGAAGCCGGCGACGTTGGCCAGCGGCGCCACCTTGGCTCGGTCGAACTGAATCACCGCGTAGTCGAGGGCGTCATTGCCGGCCACCATGGTTCCCACGTTTCCGTGATCTTTTGCCGCCTCGGCGACGACCACTGCGCCGGGGCCGCCGCAGTGCGCCGAGGTAAAACCGACAAGCTCGCCCTTGGCGTCGGTACCGATGGTGGTCAACGTGCACAGGGTGTCGCCATTGACGACGATGCCTGACCCGCCGCCGAGCGGGACCCGGTCGTCAGCTCGTGCGGGCGTCCCGCTCAGCCCGAGCGCGCAGGCCGTCACCAATGCCGCCGTGAGCCGACCCAGCCGATGGCACGTGGTCTGCAACGCGATTCCCCCGTCAAGAAAATGGACGCACACCGTAAACGGCGGCGTCAGTCTAGCGTGATCAATGCTTTTACCAGCGTTGATCCCCAAACCAGTCGGCAGTGCTCGGTGGCCTCGTCTGGCGCCGGACTGCATGGCAACATGAACCGCGATGACAGCGCGCAATCACACCATCCGGCGACGAGCAGAGCGCTAAGCGCGATGAGGAGGAGCCGGATAGTCAGACCAGCCCGGGAGGACCGTCTGTGAGCAAGTCAGATCGAAAGAACTCCGACAGCAAGGACGGCGTTCCCCGTACGCTGACCACCATTCCATTGACAGACCCGCACGCGCTGTCCGTCGAGCCGTCAATCGGCGAGCTGGTCAAAGACGCCACCGCACACATGTCGACGCTGGTGCGCGCGGAGGTCGAGCTGGCCCGCGCCGAGATCACCCGCGACGTCAAGAAAGGCCTGACTGGCAGCGTCTTCTTCATCGCGGCGCTGGGGGTGCTGTTCTATTCGACCTTCTTTTTCTTCTTCTTCCTGGCCGAACTCCTCGACACCTGGATCTGGCGGTGGGCCGCGTTCCTGATCGTGTTCGGAATCATGGTGCTGGTCACCGTCGTCCTGGCGCTGTTCGGCTATCTCAAGGTCCGACGGATCCGGGGCCCGCAGCAGACCATCGAGTCGGTCAAAGAGACGCGGTCGGCGTTCACGCCGGGCCACGACAAGCCCTCGTCGCCGGCGCTGAATCAGGGCGGGACACCCGCCGATCCCTCGGGTTGGTAGATGGGCCCACCAGATCCGTCGGTAACTCGTATCGACGGTCCATGGCGCCATCTGGACGTGCACGCCAACGGCATTCGGTTTCACGTCGTCGAGGCGACACCGGACGACCAAGCCACACCTCCGACGGCGCAGCCGCTGGTGATCATGCTGCACGGGTTCGGCTCATTCTGGTGGTCGTGGCGTCACCAGTTGCGCGGCCTGACGGGAGCCCGCGTGGTCGCGGTCGACTTACGGGGCTACGGCGGCAGCGACAAGCCGCCCCGCGGGTATGACGGCTGGACGCTGGCTGGAGACACCGCCGGATTGATCCGCGCGCTGGGGCACACGTCGGCAACGCTGGTCGGTCACGCCGACGGCGGGCTGGTGTGCTGGGCCACCTCGGTGCTGCACACGCGTCAGGTGCGTGCCATCGCGGTGATCAGCTCGCCGCACCCGGCCGCGCTGCGCCGCTCAGCGCTCACCCGTCGTGATCAAGGCCGGGCTCTACTGCCCTCACTGCTGCGCTATCAGGTGCCGATCTGGCCGGAGCGCGCGCTGACCCGGCATAATGGCAGCGAGATCGAACGTCTGATACGCAGCCGTGCCGGAGCTAAATGGCTTGCCTCCGAAGACTTTTCCGACTCGATCGGTCACGTGCGGCAGGCGATCCAGATCAGGTCGGCCGCGCATTGCGCACTTGAATACCAACGTTGGGCAGTACGCAGCCAACTACGCGAGGAAGGCCGGCGCTTCATGCGGTCGATGAGTCGGCCGTTCGGCATTCCGATGCTGCATATCCACGGCGATGATGATCCGTACGTACTGGCCGATCCGGTGGAACGAACGCAGCGCTACGCCCCGCACGGTCGCTACGTATCAATATCGGGCGCAGGGCATTTCAGCCACGAGGAAAAGCCGGACGAAGTCAACGGCCACCTGTCACGGTTCCTCGCTCGGGTTTACCGATCGCCGCTCAACTGACGCACTCGCCGGTGGGCACCGGCGCGGTGTCGCCGATGTGCGCAAGTTGGGCGGCCACCTCTTTGGCCGTCAGCACAAAACCGGTGTCGTTGTCGTCGACCGCCGCGCCGAACACCACCCCGATCACCTGACCGTCGAGGTCGATCAGGGGACCACCCGAATTACCTTGCTCCACATTGGCTCTGACGGTATAGACCTCGCGATTGATCGTTGCTTTCCGGTAGATGTCGGGTCCGTTGAGTTCGATGAGCTCCCGGATTCTGGCCGGTGTGGCCATGAAACCACCCCCACCGGGGTAGCCCATCAGAATGCCTTCGGTGCCCGACGTCACCGGGGAGTTGGCGAACGCCAGCGGCCCGGCCGGCAAATGCGGCACCGAGAGGATCGCGATGTCGACGGTCGGGTCGTAAGAGACCACGGTGGCATCGTACGGATTGCCGCTGGCTTCCACGGTGACGTTGTTCGCTCCGGCGACCACGTGGGCATTGGTCATCACGCGGTCCGGCGAGAGCACAAATCCGCTGCCCTCCAACACTTTCTCGCAGCTGGGCGCGATCGCGCGGATCTTCACCACGCTCGGTTCGGTGTTCGCCACGACGGGGTTCTTCGCCAGCGCCGCATCCGGGGGCGCGACCGCCACGACGGGGGTGCGACTGAACGGCTCGAGCACCTGGGGCAGACCCGAGGTGTCCAGTAACGCGGACAACCGCTTGGGCACCGTCTTCAGCCATTCCGGCGCGTAGTCGTTCACCTGGGCCAGTACCCGCGAACCCCGCACTGCCGCAGCCAAACTGGGCTGACCGGCCGACGACGTCAACGGAGTCGCCAGCAGCCATGCCGCCACCAGCACCACCACCAGTTGCACGGCCACACCGATCAGCGAGTCGAAGAATCGGACCGAGTTGCTCTGGATCGCGCCACGGACCGCACGGCCCAGCACCACACCGGCCACCTCGCCGACAACAACCAGCGCCAGAATCAGGAACAGCGCGGCGAATAGTTTGGCCCGCGGCGCGGCGACATGCGCAACGAGGTGCGGTGCCAGCAGCACGCCCGCGATCGCGCCGAGCAGCACGCCGACGAACGACAGCAGCGAGCCGAGGGCACCCGAACGCCAACCCGAGACCGCGGCGATGAAAGCCACCGCCAGGACCGCGATGTCCAACCACTGTGAGGAGCTCATCAGGCCTCATCCTCGTCGCCGACCAGTGCCATCGCTTCGTCCAGCTCGCGAACATCGCTGACATCCCAGGGCTTTGCCCAACCAGCGACATCCAACATCGCCGAGATCACCTGGCCGGTGAACCCCCAAACCAGCATCTCGTTCAACAGAAATGCCGGCCCGGCAAAGCGGCGGCTGAAGGTGCGGCGGTACACCATCAGCCGGTTGGCGGGATTGATAAAGGCCTGAACCGGAACCCGGGCCACCTTTGCTGTTTCAGTCCGATCCACCACGGCGACCGGCCCCGGATCCGGCGAATACGCCAGCACCGGCACGACGTGAAAACCCGACGGCGCGATGAACGTTCGCTCCATCGTGACCAGCGGATACAGTCTGCCGGTGTCGATTCCGGTCTCCTCGCGCGCCTCGCGCAGCGCGGTGGCCACCGGCCCGTCATCACCGGGATCGGACGCGCCCCCCGGGAAGGCGGCCTGGCCGGCGTGATGACGCAGCGTGGCGGACCGCACGATGAGCAGCAGGTCGGCGTCGTCGGGAGGGGAGTTGGGTGCAGAGCCGCTCGACGACGGGCCCGAAAACAGCACCAGCACAGCCGCTTCGCGCCCGCGATTGCCGGCCGCCGCCTTGGATGCGGTCACCATTGCCAGCACATCGGGGGGCAGGCGCCGGCGGTAGGCCTCAGGTATCTCACCGACGTTGTGGACCAACGGTTGTAACCAGGGCGGGCCGAGTTCGGGTGCGAACACATCTGAACCGAGACGTTGGGGAGTGCCGCCTCCGCTCACCGGCGCCTCCCTCGTACATCCAGCAGCCCGACTGTTCCCCGGACCGCTACGCGGCCCGCATCGTCGTCGGACACATCCAACCGCCCGATTCTCCCCCGCAAGCGGGTGGGGGTACCCCGAGCCGTCCCGCGGCGAGGGGGCGTGGCCCCACCCCGGGCTGCTCCGCAGTGCGCATCGGCGATCAGCTTCATCGTGTCTGAACTCCGACCGCAGCCGTGATCTCGTCGACCGTGGCGAAAGCGCGTGGCAGCGTCTTCGCAACGCTACCGTCCGAGTCCAGCACGACTGTCGCGGGCATCACATTCGGCACCCCCAGCGCCGCCGCAACCCGACGGCCGCCGTCCTGCAGGGTCGGCAGCCGGACACCCAGTGCGGCCAGCCGCAGCAGGCCGGCCGTCTCGTTCTCGTCCTGGTGCACCGTCACCACCATTACGTCCGATCCGACCCGTCGTTGATACTCCGCCATCGCCGGAAGTTCGGCCGCACACGGCGCGCACCAATACGCCCAGAGGTTGAGCACCACGCGGTGGCCGGCCAGGGCCGGTCCGACGTCGACGGCCGATCCATCGGCAGCGCATTCAACCGTCACGCCGCGCAGCGCCGCCGAGCCGGCCTGACCACCCGAATGTGGACACGGCGCCAAGTTGGCGCGTTGACGAGGTCCGGCCAGCGCAGCCGCACTGTCGGCGTCGCGATGCTCGCGAGCGGGACCGGCCGGTGGGGCCATGGACGAGTGCGAGCCACCCCGCAACTCCACCACCAATACGGCGATCAGCGCCGCCACCACCGCCAGGACCGCAACGGTCCAGCGAGTGGTTCGGGCGGTGGACGTGGTCAAGCTACAAGCCGGCCATCGCCAGGAGGTGGTCGGTTTCCGGCCCCTGCACCAACGCGGCGGCGATCTCCGGTTCGGTTGGCCCCGTACCGAATGAGGGGCAATCCTTGGCGAGCACGCACACCCCGCAGGCCGGTTTGCGGGCGTGGCAGACCCGACGGCCGTGAAAGATCACCCGGTGACTGAGCAGTGTCCACTCGCTGCGCTCGATGAGCTCGCCGATCGCGTGCTCGACCTTGACCGGGTCTTCCTCAGTCGTCCAGCCCCAGCGCCGGACCAGGCGCCCGAAATGGGTGTCGACGGTGATTCCCGGGACGCCAAACGCGTTGCCCAGAATGACGTTGGCGGTCTTGCGCCCCACGCCGGGCAGCGTCACCAACTCTTGCATGGTGTTGGGCAACTGGCCGTCGAATCGCTCGACCAACGTTTGACCGAGGCCGATCAATGACGAAGCTTTATTGCGATAAAAACCGGTCGGCCGAATGAGAGTTTCGAGTTCTTCCCGATCGGCCTGCGCGTAGTCCAGTGCGGTGCGATAACGGACGAACAGCGCCGGGGTGGTGAGATTTACCCGCTTATCCGTACTCTGCGCCGACAAGATCGTCGCGACCGCCAACTCCAGCGGCGAAGTGAAGTCCAACTCGCAGTGGGCGTCGGGAAACGCTTGTGCCAGTTTACGATTCATCCGCCGCGCCCGGCGTACCAGGCCTGTTCGGGTTTCCGACGACCAACGGCGGGCGACGGCGGCGCCTGCCGCGGCAGAGGCTTTGCCGGCGGCACGGGTAGGTTTGCCCACTGTCACCTAGACAGGGTACTAATTCGTGATCCCGCTGAGACCTTGGCCGTGTTTACTAGCTGCTTGTGTCCTGGTTGCTCGTTGCATTCACCCCGGGGTTGCTAATGCTGGCAACTTACGGGCTTCAACGGCTGGAAGCCGGCTTGGAAAACGACACCCTCAGCGCCAGTGACGTCGCAGAATTTCTCAAGCAGGCTGAGCCTATTGATGTGCGCGTATTGGCCCGGGAAGGAATGCCCGAGGCGCTGGACCGCCAGCACCGCCGCATCAATGACGAGTCGCCCTACCTACCGAGTCGCGCGGAGCCGGTTACCGATCGATTGTCGGCACCCACCGCTATCTCCGCCACCAGGCGAACCGCCTCACCCAGCGAGCGGTATCAGCATTCGCGGACGAATCGGCAATTTGCGCCGCGTGAGCATGCCAATCGTGTGTAGCGTTGGCACGTCGAGTCGAAGGCTTACCTCTTAGACTCATCTCGCCAGGCTCCTGGAGGCTGGCCGGTGCACTAGGCGGTTCCCCGCTTGCGGGGGTAGCCGGACAAACGACCAAGAACAGCTGTAGTCACTTGAATAGCTAAAGGGGCAACGTGGACGAGATCCTGGCGAGGGCCGGAATCTTCCAGGGGGTTGAACCGAGCGCCGTCGCCGCGCTGACCAAGCAACTGCAGCCCGTCGACTTCCCCCGCGGACACACAGTTTTCGCCGAGGGCGAGCCGGGTGATCGGCTGTACATCATCATTTCCGGCAAGGTGAAGATCGGCCGACGATCACCGGACGGCAGGGAAAATCTGCTGACCATCATGGGTCCGTCCGACATGTTCGGTGAGCTTTCCATCTTCGACCCCGGGCCGCGTACCTCCAGCGCGACGACCATCACCGAGGTTCGTGCGGTGTCGATGGATCGCGACGCGCTGCGGGCCTGGATCGCCGATCGTCCCGAGATCGCCGAGCAGCTGCTGCGAGTGCTGGCCCGCCGGCTGCGCCGCACCAACAACAACCTCGCCGACCTCATCTTCACCGACGTCCCCGGCCGGGTCGCCAAGCAGCTGCTGCAGCTTGCGCAGCGGTTCGGCACCCAGGAGGGCGGCGCGATGCGGGTGACCCACGACCTGACTCAGGAAGAGATCGCTCAGCTGGTCGGGGCGTCCCGGGAAACTGTGAACAAGGCGCTGGCCGACTTCGCCCACCGCGGCTGGATTCGCCTGGAGGGCAAGAGCGTGCTGATCTCGGACTCCGAGCGGCTGGCCCGCCGAGCGAGGTAAGCGCGCGCGTAGCGCGGGCGCAACCGAGCGAGCATCCGACTCCGAGCGCGGTAAGCGCGCGCTAGCGACGCAGATAGTCCAGCTGGGCCTGCACCGACCATTCCGCGACGTCCCAGAGCTCCTCGTCGACGTCGACGTAGACGTGCTCGACGACCTGACGGGTAGTCGCGTGGTCGCCCAGTGTGCGCAATGCGGACCGCACTTGCTCGAGCCGCTGCTCCCGATGCGCCAGGTAGCCTGCCGCCACCGCTTCCACGTTGGCCAGATCGGGCCCGTGCCCGGGCAGGACGGTTCGCTGGCCGAGGCCACGCAGCCGCTGTAGCGAATCCAGGTAGTCGGCCAGGCTGCCGTCTTCGTTGTCGATGACGGTGGTTCCCCGGCCCAGCACTGTGTCCGCGGTCAGCACCGCATCGTCGAGCACGAACGACAACGAGTCGGCGGTGTGGCCGGGCGTCGCCCACACCGTGATCCGCAGGCCCGCGATGTCGATCACCTCGCCGTCGGTGAGCTCGCCGGACAGGCCGCGCAGGAATCCGCTGCCCGCCGAGCGCACGGGTGCGCCGGTCAGGTCGACGAGCTTGTCGATCGCATCGGTGTGGTCGCCGTGCCGGTGGCTGATCAGCACCAGCGCGATGCGGCCGACGTCGGTGAGCTTCGCGATGTGGTCGTCGTCGTCGGGTCCGGGATCGACCACCACCACCTCGTCGCTGCCGGGACCACGCAGCACCCACGTGTTGGTGCCCTCGAGCGTCATCAGGCCTGGATTGTTGGCCAGCAACACCGACGCAGTGTCGGTGACCGCGCGCAGCTCCCCATACGCGGGATGCGGCGTGAGTGTCTCAGCGGTTCCCGTCACGGCCGCTACCCGACCTCGACCACCAGTTCAACTTCGACCGGGGCGTTCAGCGGCAACTCTGATACACCGACCGCCGAGCGGGCATGCACGCCGTTGTCACCGAACACGTCGGCAAGCAGGTCCGATGCGCCGTTGACCACGCCGGGCTGGCCATTGAATCCGGGTCCGGACGCGACGAATCCGACCACCTTCACCACCTGGGTCACCGAGTCGATTCCCACCAGCGAATCGACGGCGGCCAGAGCATTGAGCGCGCAGATCCGGGCCAGTTCTTTGCCCTGTTCGGGTGTGACGTCGACGCCGAGCTTGCCGCCCAGCGCCAACTTGCCGGCTTCCACCGGTAGCTGGCCCGACGTATAGACCAGGTTGCCGGTGCGCACCGCCGGGACGTACGACCCCAGGGGTTTCACCACGACCGGCAACTCGATGCCGAGCTCGGCCAGCCGGGCCAACGCGCTCACTTCGGGCGTTTCAGGTATGCGACGTGCTGCTCACCGGTCGGGCCAGGCAGCACGGAGACCAGCTCCCACCCGTCGGCGCCCCACTGATCGAGGATCTGCTTGGTGGCGTGGGTCAACAGCGGGACAGTCGCGTACTCCCAGGTGGTGGGTTGGCTCATATCCCGAGCTTATCGGCAGGCCGGTCGGGCGTTCTGGTTAGCATGCACTGGTGGGGACCACACTGAGCGGCGCCAGCAACATAGGTTGGCCATCGCGATTATCGAAGGCCCGTCTGCACTTCGTGACCGGCAAAGGCGGCACCGGCAAGTCGACGGTGGCCGCCGCGCTCGCGCTGACTCTCGCGTCGGGCGGGCGCAAGGTCTTGCTCGTCGAAGTCGAAGGGCGCCAAGGGATTGCGCAACTATTCGATGTGCCGCCGCTGCCCTACAAAGAGCTCAAGATCGCGACGGCCGAGCATGGCGGCCAGGTCAACGCGCTGGCGATCGACATCGAGGCCGCGTTCCTGGAATACCTCGACATGTTCTACAACCTCGGCATCGCCGGCCGGGCGATGCGGCGCATCGGCGCGATCGAATTCGCGACCACGATCGCACCGGGCCTGCGTGACGTCCTGCTCACCGGCAAGATCAAGGAATCCGTCATCCGCGTCGACAAGAACAAGCTGCCGGTCTACGACGCGATCGTCGTCGACGCGCCGCCGACCGGTCGCATCGCGCGCTTCCTGGACGTCACCCGGGCGGTCTCCGACCTCGCCAAGGGCGGCCCGGTCTACTCGCAGGCCGAGGGCGTGGTGAAGATCCTGCACTCCGACCAGACAGCCATCCACCTGGTCACCCTGCTGGAAGCGCTGCCGATGCAGGAGACCAAGGAAGCGATCGACGAGTTACAGGAGATGGGGCTGGCGATCGGCTCGGTCATCGTCAATCGCAACATTCCGGCGTACCTGCAGCCCGACGATCTCGCCAAAGCCACCGAGGGTGACGTCGACGCCGACGCGGTGCGGACGGGCCTGGCCGCCGCCGGGATCAAACTCAGCGACGAGGACTTCGCGGGCTTGCTGACCGAGACCATCCAGCACGCCACCCGGATCCGCGCGCGATCCGCGACCGCCGAACAGCTCGACGAGCTGAAGGTGCCGCGGCTGGAGCTGCCGACCATTGCCGACGGCGTCGACCTCGGTAGCCTTTACGAACTTTCGGAATCGCTTGCGCAGCAAGGAGTTCGATGAGCACCGCACCGCCGACGCTGGATATCGCCGGCATTCTCGAGGACACCGCTAACCGTGTCGTGGTCTGCTGCGGCGCAGGCGGGGTCGGCAAGACCACCACCGCGGCGGCCATGGCGCTGCGCGCAGCCGAGTACGGCCGCACCGTGGTTGTCCTGACGATCGACCCGGCCAAGCGGCTGGCCCAGGCGTTGGGCATCAGCGACCTCGGCAATTCACCGCAGCGCGTGCCGCTTGCCCCCGAGGTACCGGGGGAGCTCTACGCGATGATGCTCGACATGCGCCGCACCTTCGACGAGATGGTGATCCAGTACTCCGGATCCGATCGCGCACAAGCGATTCTGGACAACCAGTTCTACCAAACGGTGGCCACCTCACTGGCCGGCACGCAGGAGTACATGGCGATGGAAAAGCTCGGCCAACTGCTGGCCGAGGACCGCTGGGATCTGGTGGTGGTAGACACCCCGCCGTCGCGCAACGCGCTGGACTTTCTGGATGCACCCCAACGGCTGGGCAGCTTCATGGACAGCCGGCTGTGGAAACTGCTGTTGGGACCCGGCCGCGGGATCGGTCGACTGGTCACCGGCGCGGTCGGCCTGGCGATGAAGGCGCTTTCGACCGTCCTCGGTTCGCAGATGCTCTCCGACGCCGCGAGTTTCGTACAGTCACTGGACGCCACCTTCGGCGGCTTCCGCGAGAAGGCCGACCGCACCTACTCGTTGCTCAAGCGGCGCGGTACCCAATTCATCGTGGTGTCGGCGGCCGAGCCGGATGCGCTGCGGGAGGCGTCATTCTTCGTCGACCGGCTCTCGGAGGAACGCATGCCGTTGGCCGGCCTCATCTTGAACCGCACGCATCCGATGCTGTGCTCGTTGCCGGTCGAGCGTGCCATCGACGGCGCCGAGACCTTCCAGAGCGAACCGGACGATGGCCCGAACGCCTTGACCAAGGCGGTTCTGCAGATTCACGCCGACCGCGCCGCGACGTCCAAGCGGGAGATCCGACTGCTGTCCCGATTCACCGGGGCCAACCCCCACGTCGCGATTGTCGGAGTGCCGTCACTGCCGTTCGATGTCTCCGATCTGGAGGCGTTGCGTGCGATCGCCGACCAGATGACCGCGACCGGCTAGGAAGTCAGCCGACGCTGCGGTGCTTGCGCTGGGTGCTGAAGAACTCCGCCCAGGACACCACCTCGGGGTGCTGCTTGAGCAGCGCCCGCCGCTGACGTTCGGTCATCCCACCCCAAACACCGAACTCGACACGGTTGTCCAACGCGTCAGCGCCGCACTCCAGCATGACCGGACAGTGCCGGCAGATGACCGCGGCCTTGCGTTGTGCCGCCCCCCGGACAAACAGTTCGTCGGGGTCAGCCGCCCGGCACAGCGCCTTGGAAACCCACGCGATCCTCGACTCCGCCTCAGCCCCAAATGGAATGGTTGCGGTAGGTGCTACTGCGTTCGTGCTACACGCCGCGGTCCGAATACCTGACACCAGCGATTCCCCTTCGCTCTTGCCACAGGCGTGGCGCCCACTGCTTGATCCAGAACCCCGATGCGACCTGTGCCACACTGCCTTCGTCGGTGTTACCTGTATCTCATTGTGTGGCTAAGCTACGTGGTCAGGTACCAATTACGCAACATTTTGAGACCCCTTTTTTGGGACGACCGTGCAATCCGATCATGAAAGGGAGCCGAAAGCCAACGATTGAGGCGTGTAATAGCGGCCTGAGCTGCGACTGAGAGGAGCCTGAGGCTCAACAGCCGGAGAAAAAAATTGTCGTGAACCACACGCGAAGACTCCCGTCGCAGCGCCGCTAGTGTAGTAGCCATGTCGGAACGCCCCGCGACAGCGGTCACTATCGCCAGGCTCGCCGGGTGTTGCCTGCTCGCCAGCGTCGTCGTCGCCGCCCTGCTGTTCCCGATCGCCGGCGGCATTGGGTTGGTGTCCAACCGGGCCTCCGAGGTCGTCGGCAATGCATCGGCGCAGCTTCTTGAGGGCGATGTGCCCGCGGTGACGACGATGGTGGACGCAAAGGGCAACACCATTGCCTGGCTGTACTCACAGCGTCGATTCGAGGTACCCAGCGACAAGATCGCCAACACCATGAAGTTGGCTATCGTCTCGATCGAGGACAAGCGATTCGCCGAACACAACGGCGTCGACTGGAAGGGCACGCTGACCGGGCTGGCCGGCTACGCGTCGGGTGACGCCGACACCCGCGGTGGCTCGACGATCGAGCAGCAGTACGTGAAGAACTACCAGTTGCTGGTGATCGCGCAGACCGACGCCGAGAAGCGCGCGGCCATCGAGACCACGCCGGCGCGCAAGCTGCGCGAGATCCGAATGGCGCTGACCCTGGACAAGACCTTCACCAAGCCGGAGATCTTGACTCGATACCTGAACCTAGTGTCGTTCGGTAACAACGCCTTCGGTGTGCAGGACGCGGCGCAGACGTATTTCGGTGTCAACGCGTCGGACCTGAACTGGCAGCAGGCCGCTCTGTTGGCGGGGCTGGTGCAGTCGACCAGTGCGCTCAATCCCTACACCAACCCGGACGGCGCGCTGGCCCGCCGAAACCTGGTGCTGGACACCATGATCGCGAACATCCCCGGCGAGGCCGATGCGCTGCGCGCCGCCAAGGCTGAGCCGTTGGGGATCTTGCCGCAGCCCAAGGAGTTACCGCGCGGCTGCATCGCGGCCGGTGATCGCGCCTTCTTCTGCGACTACGTGCAGGCCTACTTGTCGCGCGCCGGCATCGGTAAGGAACAGCTCGCCCGCGGCGGCTATCTGATCCGCACCAACCTGGATCCTGATGTGCAGGAGCCGGTCAAGCACGCGATCGACACCTATGCCAGCCCCACCCTCGAGGGCATCGCCAGTGTGATGAGCGTGATCCGGCCCGGTAAGAACGCGCACAAAGTGGTCGCGATGGCCAGCAACCGCACCTACGGGTTGAACACCGAGGCCGGCGAGACCATGCGGGCGCAGCCGTTCTCGTTGGTCGGCGACGGCGCCGGGTCCATCTTCAAGATCTTCACCACGGCCGCCGCGATGCAGATGGGTATGGGCATCAATGCCACCCTCGATGTGCCGGGCAGATTCCAGACCAAAGGCATGGGCAATGGTGGCGCCAAAGGCTGCCCCAAGGAGACCTGGTGCGTGATCAACGCCGGCAACTACCGGGGGTCGATGAATGTCACCGACGCGCTGGCCACCTCGCCCAACACCGCGTTCGCGCGGCTGATCCAGCTGGTCGGGGTGCCGCGCACGGTCGACATGGCAGTCAAGCTCGGGCTGCGGTCCTACGGCGAGCCAGGCAGCGCCCGCGACTACGACCCGGAGAACAACGAGAGCCTGGCCAACTTCATCAAGCGGCAGAACATCGGCTCGTTCACACTGGGACCCTTCGAGCTAAACGCATTGGAGTTGTCCAACGTCGCGGCGACGCTGGCCTCCGGCGGCACCTGGTGCCCGCCGAATCCGGTCGACAAGCTGATCGACCGCAACGGCAACCAAGTGTCGGTCAGTACCGAAGCCTGTGACCAGGTGGTGCCCGAGGGGCTGGCCAACACCCTGGCCAATGCGATGAGCAAGGACGCACTGGCCGGCGGCACCGCGTCGGGGTCAGCCGGGGCGGCGGGCTGGAGCCTGCCGGTGTCCGGGAAGACCGGGACCACCGAGGCGCACCGGTCGTCGGGCTTCGTCGGCTTCACCAACCAGTACGCGGCGGCCAACTACATCTACGACGACTCCACCTCACCATCGGATCTGTGCTCCTCGCCGCTGCGTCGTTGCGGCGACGGGAACCTTTACGGCGGTAATGAGCCGGCCCGCACCTGGTTCACCGCGATGAAACCGATCGCCACGCTTTACGGTGACGTGAAGATGCCACCGACGGACCCCGAGTACGTCGAAGGCGGGCCCGGTTCCCGCGTGCCGAGCGTCGCGGGTCTCGACGTCGACGCCGCGCGCCAGCGCCTGAAGGATTCCGGTTTCCAGGTCGCCGAGCAGCCCGCGTCGATCAACAGCAGCGCGCGGTACGGCGAGGTGGTCGGGACTACACCCAACGGTCAGACGATCCCCGGTGCGGTCATCACCATCCAGACCAGCAACGGCATTCCTCCGGCTCCGCCCCCGCCGCCGGAAGGGTTCGGGCCTGCGCCGGTCGGCTCCCAAGTGATCGAGATCCCGGGTCTTCCGCCGATCACCATCCCGATCCTGGCGCCACCGCCGCCTTAGCAGTCTGCCGGTGTGTGACGCGGCTCCTGCCGGCCGGCGGCAGTAGGCTGGCCTGCATGCGTTCCGCCATGACCGCTCTGAAAAGTACCGGCGCCGTCGCGCTCGGATCGGCTGTTGCCGGGATCGGCTACGCCTCGCTCATCGAGCGCAATGCGTTCGTGCTGCGCGAGCTGACCATCCCGGTGCTGGACCCGGGTTCGTCGCCGCTGCGGGTGCTGCACATCAGCGACCTGCACATGCGGCCCGGCCAACGTCGCAAGCAAGCCTGGCTGCGTGAGCTCGCCCGCCTGGAGCCCGACCTGGTCGTCAACACCGGCGACAATCTGGCGCATTCTCGGGCGGTGCCGTCGGTCATCCAGAGCCTCGGCGATCTGCTCTCGGTGCCGGGTGTCTTCGTTTTCGGCAGCAACGACTATTTCGGGCCACGACCGAAGAACCCGACGAACTACCTGACCAGCCCCGACCATCGCGTGCACGGCCAGCCGTTGCCCTGGCAGGATTTACGGGCCGCATTCACCGAGCGCGGCTGGTTGGATATGACCCACAACCGCCGCGAATTCGAGGTGGCGGGTCTGCACATCGCCGCCGCTGGTGTGGACGATCCGCACATCGCGCGGGACCGCTATGACGCGATCGCGGGTCCGGCCAGCCCGGCGGCCGACTTGCGGCTGGGGCTGACCCATTCGCCGGAGCCCCGGCTGCTGGACCGATTCGCCGCCGACGGGTACCAGCTGGTGATGGCCGGCCACACGCACGGCGGACAGCTCTGCCTGCCGTTCTACGGAGCGCTGGTGACTAACTCGGGCCTGGATCGGTCACGCGCCAAAGGCCCATCGCAGTGGGGCGCCAACATGCGGTTGCACGTGTCTGCCGGCATTGGCACGTCGCCGTACGCGCCGGTGCGGTTCTGCTGCCGACCCGAAGCCACCTTGCTGACCTTGATTGCGGCGCCTACCGGTGGGCGCGATTCGCAGCGCGACCATAGCCGGTCGCAACCTTCGTATTCAGTGGGCTGAACGGCGTTAGACCGCCATTGTCGCAAGCGCTATTCGTGCGACGAGTTGATCAATACCGCGCTGACCGATTCCGCGCCATCGACCGACGGGGATTGATTCCACGCTTGATCGTCATCGCTTCCCGGAGCGGTAACCAGCAGCCACAGCACCCCAAGGGCCAGGAATCCGCCGAAAACCACGGCGCCTAACACCGTCATGATTACTCGCTTTCGTTGCACATCGTGCGCATTTATCTTATTGAATCGATCCGGCATCCCAGTTATTCCACGCCGCATTGTGGCGCAAATTCCGCACCGCGACCGATGTGATCTGCATGGCAGTAACGGCCTGCTGACGCCGGACGGATTCGCTGCGGGCGCAATCCTCTTTGGCGGGGTGCCGCCGCGGTGCGATACGCTGTCGTGGCTTCACGCGGGGTGTGGCGCAGCTTGGTAGCGCGCTTCGTTCGGGACGAAGAGGTCGTGGGTTCGAATCCCGCCACCCCGACTCGTGAAATTCGCTGGTATGTCAGCTATCCGAGTGCATCAACCGTGTCTTCGCGGTGCCGTTCTCGTGGGCCGGATAGGCGTGGATCATCGCCGAAGAGAGTTTGGGCAGCGCGTGAATCAGGTCGTGCTCGGAGTCGTGAGCGATCCGATGGGCGGCAGCCAAACTCAGTGTGGGGTCGACGTCGAGTTCGGCGTCGGCATGCAGGCGGTGGCCGATCCAGCGCATCCGAACGCTGCGCACCCCCTGCACCCCCGAGTGCCCCGCTAAGACGGATTCGGCGGTGTCGAGCAGGTCGGGGTCGACGCCGTCGATAAGGCGCCGGAACACGTCGCGCACGGCGGTACGCAGCACCGCCAGGATGGCAACGGTGATGACCAAACCGACGATCGGGTCGGCGAGCGGGAAACCCAGTGCGACGCCGCCGGCACCGACCAACACGGCCAGCGAAGTAAACCCATCGGTGCGGGCGTGTAAGCCGTCGGCCACCAGCGCGGCGGACCCGATGCGTCGTCCCACCCTGATGCGGTAGAGCGCGACCCACTCATTACCGATGAACCCGGCCAAACCCGCGACGGCGACCCAGCCGACATTCTCGATGGGCCGCGAATCAATCAATCGTTCGACGGCTTGGTAGCCGGCGATGATGGCCGAAAGGGTGATCATCGCGACGACGAACAGTCCCGCGAGGTCTTCGACTCGGCCGAATCCGTAGGTGTAGCGGCGGGTAGCCGCTTTTGCGCTGAGCGCGAACGCAATCCACAGGGGTACGGCGGTCAGGGCATCGGAGAAGTTGTGGATGGTGTCGGCGGCCAATGCGATTGATCCGGAGAACACCACGATGACGATTTGCGCGGCTGCTGTCGCGCCCAGCACCAGCAGGCTGAGCTTGACCGTCCGAATACCCGCAGCACTGGATTCCAGCGCACTGTCGACGCTGTCGGCGGCGTCGTGCGAGTGGGGCGCGAACATCTCCTTGATCACGCCGCGCAGCCCTGGTGGATGGTGATGGTCACGGTCGCCGTGAGTGGGTGTCATCGCTGAGTCGCCTTGCGCGGCCGACGATCTCGGGAGATGCCGTGCACCGAGTCGTCGTCGCGGTGGTGGTGAGGCACCTCGGGTCCGGCGTGTTCGGCGTTGAAGACCGCATCGACAACAAGCCGGCTGACGTGTTCGTTTTCCAGGCTGTAGAAGATGGTGGTGCCGTCGCGGCGGGTGCACACCAGCCGAGCCATCCTGAGCTTGGCCAGATGCTGCGATACCGAGGGCGCAGGCTTGCCGACCTGTTCGGCGAGTTCGTTGACCGCCAACTCACCGCCCATGAGCGCCCACAACACCCTTATACGGGTGGGGTCGGCCAGCATGCGGAAGACTTCGACGATCAAGTTGACCTGGTCTTCGGGAATCGAGTCAGGAGTATCTTTACCTGCGTTCATACGCAGATACTAGCTTATGCAGAACGCGTTGATCGCCGACAGCGGAGCTATCAAACTCTATGCCCCGACATTCGGTTCACTCTCATGCGAGAAGACCATTCAGAATGGTTCGCCGGGAGTGTGTAATAGTCGCACAGAATTACCTGTTCAAGATCGCCCGCGGTGCTCAAATCCACTGCGCGACGGCGGGAAACACTGAGATGATCGCCGGGTGAAGGTCATCGTCACGGGTGGCAACAGTGGCGTGGGCGCGGCTACCGCGACCGCACTCGCGGCTGCCGGTCACAGCGTCGTCATCGCCTGCCGAACGATCCCGAAAGCCGAGCGGGCCGCAGCCGCGATGAGCGGTGATGTCACGATCGCGCACCTCGACCTGGCCGAGCTGGCCAGCGTGCGGAAATTCGCCGACTCGGTGGATGGCGTCGACGTGCTGATCAACAACGCCGGGGTACTGGGCCTGCCGCTGACCCGCACCACGGATGGATTCGAGGTCCACATGGGCACGAACTACCTCGGACATTTCGCGTTGACCTGCCTGCTGGGCGACCGGATCAAAAATCGGGTGATCTCGGTGGTCAGCTCGGCCTATGCCCTGAGCCGGCTGCACGTCGACGACCTGAACTGGCATAACCGCAAGTACTCCAAGTGGTCGGCCTACGCTGAGTCGAAATTGGCCGTCATGCTGTTCAATCACGAGCTGACCAGCCGGGGCGTGCGGACGTACATGACCGACCCGGGCGCGACGGATACCGACATCACCCGGGACACCACCGGTCTGTTGCCGTGGATACGTGAACACACTTTCCGCCGGTTTCCGGCGCACAGCGCCGAAACCGGCGCGCGGTCCACAATTCAAGCCGTCACTACCGACCTGCCCAGCGGCAGCTATCTCGCGCCGCGATTCAGCCAGTGGGGCAAGCCGAAAGTCACCAGGCCGCGCAGCAAGGCGCGGGACGCTGTGATGGCCGGCCGGCTGTGGAAGTTGTCCGTCGAGCTGACCGGCTGCGACTGGCCCGTTTGACGAGTGCCGATTTGCGGGTAAACACGCGCGTGACTCCCCTACAGGCAACGGTTGAACCCACGCTGCCCGCTGCGTACGGTCCGTTGTCGATGGTTGTCCGGCGCAGTCTCACCGAGCCCGCGCCGCGCGATCAGCTGACTCGTATCGGCGCGTCGGTCAGTGACTCCGATCCCTACGGGCTGGATCTGCACCTGGCGCTGTACATGTGCTATGAACTGCACTACCGCGGCTTCGCCGGAGTCGACCCGACCTGGGAATGGAATCCCGGATTACTGCATCTGCGTGGGCAATTGGAGTGCGCCTTTTTGGCCGGGGTGCGTCGCGACGTGGGGACCATCGAACCCGGTCGCACCGCCGAAGCCGAGATGGCTGATCTTTCAGTCGAATCCGCCGATGGAACAGGTCCTTCATACTGGTTGCGCGACAACGGAACGTGGCAACAGATGCGCGAATACTTCGCGCATCGATCGCTGTACCACCTCAAGGAGGGCGACCCGCACGCCTGGGTCATCCCCCGTCTCAACGGTCAGGCCAAGGCGTCCTTCGTCGCAGTCGAATTCGACGAATACGGAGCAGGGCACGGCGCCAGACTCCACCAGCAGCTGTTCGCCGACCTGTTGACCGCAGCCGGACTGAACGCGACGTATCTGGCCTACCTCGGAGTGGTCCCCGCCGAATCACTGGCAGTGGTGAACCTGATGTCGTTGTTCGGCTTGCATCGCGAATTCCGCGGAGCCGCGATCGGGCATTTCGCCTCGACGGAGATCACCTCGTCGCCGGGATCGCGCCGGTTGGTCGAGGCGCTGGAACGAATGGCCGCGCCGTCGGAATGCATTGCGTTCTACCGTGAACACGTCGAGGCCGACGCGGTACATGAGCAGGTGGTGCGCAACGACGTGGTGGGCGACCTCGTCGCGCGAGAACCTCATCTGGACCGCGATGTGGTGTTCGGCATTCGCGCACACGCCGCCGTCGAAGACCGTCTTGCCGACGTCATCATGGCGTCCTGGAAAGCCGGCGAGACGTCCCTACGACGGGCGCTCGACTGACTTCGCTTGCAGCGCAGACCGACAACGCCGGTGGCTGGTGTCACACATCGGATAGTTCTTACTACGTCGGCAGGTGCACACGGCGACCAGAAACCGGTCGGATTCGACCACGTCACCACCCGGCGTCTCGATGCGTACCGGCCCGGGTATCAGCACCGGCCCGTTCGGAATCACTTGTACCCGCAGGCGCTCGGTCACGGCTTGTCCGCCCGGATTACCACCAGTTTTTCGGTTCGGCATCCCCGCTTGACCTGGCCGGTGGCTTCCAGCCAGCGAGCTCGCGCCGAAAGCACCGGACCAAACGGGATCGTCTGGGAGGCAATGACTTCAGCCTGTAAGCCGGTCGACCGTAGCGATTTCAGTGAGTCGTCGACTCCAGACAGCGCCGACTGCACCAGCAACATCGACCCGCCGGCGTCCAGCAGCCCGGCTGCCGATTCGCACAACGGCCCCAACACCATTCGCCCGTCGACGCCTGCGTCCCACGCCTGTGCGGGTCCCGCGGTGATCGGGATGACCTCGGTGTCGCCGGCCGGTGGGGTTGGCACGTAAGGCGGGTTCGACACGACGAGATCGAAGGGAGCATAATCCAAAGCGCCGGAACATGATCCTTGACGAACTTCGACGTCAACGCCGGCGTAGACAGCATTGCCCTGCGAGCAGGACACCGCCCGCGGGCAGATGTCGAACGCGATCACGCTGGCCGCACCGAGTTCTGCGGCGGCGATGGCGACGACGCCGCTTCCGGTACAAAGGTCCAATACTCGCCGCCCCCGAGCCAACTCGGTTGCTTGCATGCTGTCGATCAGCAATTGCGAGTCATGTTGCGGGGGGTAGACACCGTCGATATCAAGCGAACTACACGGCGCGGGGAAAGCGATGGTCAACGTCGGCCTTTCGAGATCCTGATCGCCATGGTCGTCACGGCTTGTGGTGTTTCATGCCCACAATCCACAGTCCCGAAACCGGATTCGCCAGCGAAGTACTCAGGCGCGCGCCGGAGCTTGCTCGAGTTGCTTGATGATGGCAGCGCAAAACGCCGGGAGGTCGGACGGTGATCGGCTGGTGATCAGATTCCGATCGACGACGACTTCCTCGTCGACGACTTTCGCGCCAGCGTTTCGGAGATCGGTGCGGATGCTTGGATACGAAGTCACCGTTCGGCCGGCGACCGCGCCCGCTTCCACCAAGGTCCACGGTCCGTGGCATATTGCGGCGACGGGCTTGCCGGAATTCACGAAGTCACGCACGAATGAGACCGCCGAACTATCCAGTCTCAGCTTGTCCGGATTCACTGTGCCGCCAGGCAGAACCAGCGCGTCGAACTCGTCGACGGATGCCTCCGATACCGCTCGATCGACGTCGATTGTTCCGGCCGGCTCCAAATCGTGGTTGCGTGCCTGTATCTCACCTGTTTTCAGCGACAGCAGCTCAACCTGCGCTCCGTTGTCGCCCAGCGTCGCGCGGGGCTGTTCGAGCTCGACCTTCTCCACGCCGTCGGCAGCCAAGATCGCTACCTTCTTGCCGTGCAACGATTTCGACATTAGCGCCCTCCTTCCGAACGAAGCGCCGCAAGCAGCGGCTCAGCGGCTTCCTTGAGAAACTCATCCTGGCTTTCTCCGCCGATTTGCAGCAGCGCGACGTCGGTGAACCCCGCCTTCCAGTACGGCCGCACGGCCTCGACAATCGCATCCAGATCCGGGCCGCAGGGAATGCTGTCGGCAACGTCCTCGGGGCGGACATATTTCGTCGCACCGGCGAAGCCGGCCGGGGTGGGCAAGTCGGCGTTCACCTTCCATCCGCCGCCGAACCAACGGAATTGATCGTGTGCGCGTTCGATGGCCGCATCCCGATCGGGGTCCCAACAAATCGGGATCTGCCCGATGACCCGGCCGCCGCCGGCCAGCCCGCTGGCCTGGCGCACGGAATGCCACTCGCCCACCAGGTCTCCGTCGGGCTCCACCGCAATCAAATGGTCAGCGAGAACACCGAACTTTTCGATCGCCTTCTTCCCGCCCACCGCGACGCCGAGGCCGACCGGAACGTCTGGCAGGTCCCATAGTCGCGCGGAGTCGACTTGGTAGTGGTCGCCCCGCCAGTCGACCAGATCGCCACCGAACAGCGCACGGATGATCTCGATCGCCTCGCACAGCATGTCCTGCCGCTGCGTGATCGCGGGCCAGCCCCTACCGATCACGTGCTCGTTGAGATTTTCGCCGCTGCCCAGGCCCAGGGTGAACCGCCCGTCGGCGAGAATCTGAATGGTCGCCGCTTGCTGCGCGACGATCGCCGGGTGATAGCGCATGGTCGGGCAGGTCACGTAGGTGTAGAGATCGACGCGATCGGTGACCTGTGCTATTGCGCCCAGCACAGCCCACGCATTGGGAGCATGGCCTTGCGATGCCAGCCACGGTGAAAAGTGATCGCTGATGACCTCAAAGTCGAAACCCCGTTGTTCAGCCGAGACCGCGTAATGGACAAGGTCTTTCGGGCCGTTTTGCTCCGTCATCAGGGTATAGCCGAACCGTGTCATACGATCCGGGTACCCGTGCGCCGCGCAGGCAAACGACCCGTCGGGGGTTAGCCCCGACCGGCAGCACTACAGACGGTCTTTGACCGCCTTCGACAAGCGCGCCCCGTCCGCCTTGCCGGCCGCCAGCGCGGTGGCCGCCTTCATCACTGTGCCCATCTGCTTCATGCCCGGCCGTTCGCCCAGCTCCTCGGCAACCTGTGCGATTGCGGTGTCGGCGACGTCGGCCAACTCGGCGTCGGTCAACGGGGTCGGCAGGTACTCGTCGATGACCCGGGCTTCGGCATGCTCGTTGGCTGCAAGCTCGCCGCGGCCGTTCTGGGTGTAGATCTCCGCTGCCTCACCGCGCTTGCGGGACTCCTTGGCCAGTACCCTCAGCACCTCGTCGTCGGAGAGTTCGCGGGCTTGTTTGCCGGACACCTCTTCGGTCTGGATCGCGGCTAGCAGCATCCGCAGCGTTGCCGTGCGCAGCTTGTCCTTCGCCTTCATCGCATCGGTCAGGTCCGCCCGCAACTGGGACTTGAGTTCCGCCATGACGGAGACGCTACGCGCCACACCACGATCTAACGCCCGGGCCCGCAAACACCGCGGCACGTTGAGAAATGGACGGGTGCTCGACAGTATGGGAACCATGATCGACCTTGACGGCGGCTCCACCTGGTGAGCGCGCGGCCGCCCGATTACCCGTATAGCGGATACCCGCCGATCGGCTACCCTCCCGCCGCATACCCACCGCCGGGCTATCCGCCGATGGGCTATCCGCCGGCCGGCTACGGCTGGCAGCCCAGCTACCCTCCCCAGCCGGGCCACGGCTGGCAGCCCGGTTATCTGCCGCAGCCCGGGTATCCGCCACAGCCCGGTTACCGACCGCGGCCGGGTTACGGCGTGCCGCCGCCACAAGTTCGCCGAACCTGGGCACCGGGAATCATTCCGTTGCGGCCGTTGAGCCTGAGTGACATCTACAACGGCGCGGCGGTCTACATCCGGGCCAACCCCAGAGTCACCTTGGGGCTGACGGCCGTCGTCGTCGTGATCACCCAAATCGTGACCCTCGCCGCGGCCCTCGGTCCCCTGGCTGCGGCCAGCCGACTGAGAACAGCCCCGCCTGACGAACTCACCGGCGGCGACGTCGGGGTGTGGACGCTATCGGGAGGGCTCAGCGGGCTGGTCGGGTGGCTGGCCGGAACCCTGCTGACCGGCATGCTCGCGGTCGTCGTCGGTCGTGCGGTGTTCGGCTCGACAATCGGCGCCGGAGAAACGTGGGCCAGGATTCGGGGCCGTCTGCCCGCGTTGATCGGGCTGGTGGCACTGGAGTCGACCGGGCTGATAGTGCTGTGTGGCGTGGTGGGAGTGATAGTCGGGGTCATCGCTGCCGGGGGCAATATCGCGGCGGCGGTTATCCTCGGTTTCCCGCTGGTGCTGACGGCGATAGCGGCGTTGGTCTACCTGTACACAGCTTGGTCGTTCGCGCCCGTGCTGATCGTCTTGGAGCGACAATCGGTGATCGGTGCGTTGACGCGATCATTCGCGTTGGTACGCAACAGCTTTTGGCGAGTTTTCAGTATCCGGATGCTGACCTGGCTGGTGGTTACCTTGATTGCGGGTGCGGTCGCCGTGCCGTTCGACTTCCTCGGTAATCTGCTTGGCGGAGGCGGCCCCGCGCTGCTCGCCTTGACGGTAGGGGCCGTCGGATCAGCAGTGGGCCGGATCATCACCGCCCCATTCAGCGCGGGCGTGATTGTCCTGCTCTACGCCGACCGCCGGATCCGCAGCGAGGCATTCGATCTGGTGTTGCAGACCGGCGTAGCCGGGGGCCCCGCGGCGATCGCGTCGAGCGACTATCTCTGGCTGACCCGGCCGGTGTAGGACGAGCCGAGAATGTCCGCTATCGACGTCGACCGCGATACCGCGCGCGAAGCCGCCCAGCGCGAACTCGACAAGCCGATCTACCCCAAGGGCTCAGTGGCGCAGCGGATTCACGAATGGATCCACGAGCTGCTGTACCGCCTGATCGAGCAAGGCTCCTCGATTCCGGGCGGCTGGTTCACCCTCAGCGTGCTGATCACCCTGGCAGTGGTAGCGACCGTGGTGGCCATTCGCATCGCGCGACGAACCATCCGCACCCGCCACGGCGGCGACTATCAGGTGTTCGACGCCGGTCAACTCACCGCCGCCCAGCACCGTGCCATCGCGGAACGACATGCCTCCGAGGGAGATTGGACCGCCGCGATCCGGCATCGCTTACGCGCGGTAGCCCGCGCCCTCGAGGAGAGCGGAACAATGGACCCGATTCCCGGTCGCACCGCTAATGAGTTCGCCGCCGGCGCCGCCGAACGAATACCTCAACTGGCCGCGGAATTGTCGCGAGCTGCAACGGCGTTCAACGACGTCACGTATGGCGAAAGGCCGGGCACGCCGGCCGCGTATCAGCTGATCGCGGATCTCGACGACCATCTTCGATTCCATTCTCCGGTCGGTCAATCCGGGCCGGTCACGCAACTCGAAGCCGACTCATGGGCCCGAGTCCGGTGAGGGTTGCCGAGGCACCACGCCCAGTGCGGCGACGATCGTGGCGGTGGGCGCTGCCCGCCTTGGTCACCATCTGCGCTGTCGCCGCGGTCGGCACCTACCTGACCGCGCCACGCCCCGGCGGGCGAATGGACCCCGAGTCGACGGGACCTGACGGCGCGCACGCACTGGTCGCGCTGCTGCGTGACCGTGGCGTCACCGTCGTCGTCGCCAACAGCGTCGACGAGGCCGCGAACGCGGTACGCCCCGGGACGCTGCTGTTGTTCGCTCAAACGCAGCGCGTCACCGACGAAGGACTACTGACAAGGCTGGCCGGCAGCCCGGGCGACCTGCTGCTGGTCGAGCCGACCTCGCACACTCGGGGCGCGCTCGCCCCGGGTATCCGCAGCGGCAGCGGCGGTTCGGAGGATACCAGGCCGGATTGCGTTCTGCGAGAAGCGAACCAGGCAGGGTCAGTTGACTTCGGGCCGTCAAATACCTACCGCGCCGTCGGTGACCGAACAGTTAGTAGCTGCTATGGCGGAGCGCTGGTTCGCTACCGCGACGGGGGACGAACGGTGACGGTGGTCGGCAACACCGACTTCATGACCAACGGGCGACTGCTGCGGGCCGGCAATGCCGCGCTGGCGATGAACCTTGCCGGTCAACATCTCCGTCTGGTGTGGTACGCGCCGCAACGCATCGAAGGTGGCTCGTCCGGCAAGGAAAAGATTTTCGACCTGATCCCCGACAACGTGACCTGGATGGTCGTGCAGTTGTGGCTGACGGTGGCGCTCGTCGCGCTGTGGAAGGGCCGGCGGGTCGGGCCGTTGGTCGCTGAGGATCTGCCGGTGGTAGTCCGCGCATCGGAAACGGTGGAAGGTCGCGGCCGGCTGTACCGATCGCGACGAGCCCGCGACCGGGCCGCGCAAGCACTGCGCAGCGCCGCATTGCAGCGCATGCTGCCCCGATTCGGCCTCGCCGTGGGCACGCCGCCCCCCGCGGTGGTGCTCGCCATTGCTCAACGTACCCGGTCCGACCCGGAGTCGTTGTGGCATATGCTGTTTGGCCCGCTGCCGGCCACCGATGCCGACCTGGTACAGCTCACCCGCGCACTCGATGACATCGAAAGGCAGGCCACCCGCCTATGAATCAGCCACCCGCGAGCTCCGCTGCACCACCGCAAGCGCAGGCGGCGCGTCATGCGTTGCTTGCGTTACGCGCCGAGATCGGCAAGGCCGTCGTGGGGCAGGATGCGGTGATCACCGGGCTGGTGATTGCGCTGCTCTGCCGCGGTCACGTTCTGCTCGAAGGTGTTCCGGGTGTGGCCAAGACGCTGCTCATCCGTTCCCTGGCTGCGGCGCTGCAATTGGACTTCAAACGCGTCCAGTTCACACCCGATCTGATGCCCGGCGACGTCACCGGATCACTGGTCTACGACAACCGCACCGCCGCATTCACCTTCCGCAGCGGCCCGGTCTTCACCAACCTGCTACTCGCCGACGAAATCAACCGCACACCACCGAAAACACAGGCGGCCCTGCTGGAAGCGATGGAAGAGCGTCAGGTCAGCGTCGATGGCGAACCAAGGCCGCTGCCCGATCCGTTCATCGTTGCGGCGACGCAGAACCCGATCGAATACGAAGGTACCTATCAATTGCCGGAAGCTCAGCTCGACCGGTTTCTGCTGAAGCTGGATGTGCCGCTGCCTCCGCGCGATGCCGAAATCGCCATCCTCGGCCGGCACGCACACGGCTTCGACCCGCGCGATCTGTCGGCGATCCGGCCGGTTGCCGGGTCGGCGGAGTTGGCGGCGGGCCGTGACGCGATGCGCCGGGTGCGGGTGGCCGACGAAGTGCTCGGCTACATCGTCGACATCGCCGGCGCGACTCGGCACTCGCCGGCGCTGCAACTGGGCGTTTCACCGCGCGGCGCGACCGCTTTGCTGGCCACGGCGCGGGCCTGGGCATGGCTATCCGGGCGCGCCTACGTCACCCCCGACGACGTCAAGGCGATGGCCCGCCCGACCTTGCGGCACCGGATGCTGCTGCGGCCGGAGGCAGAACTGGAGGGCGCCGCCACCGACGGCGTTCTCGACGGCATCTTGGCCTCGGTTCCGGTGCCACGCTAGTGGTTTTGACCGGGCGCACTGGTCTTATCGCACTGCTGTGCGTTCTGCCGATTGCACTATCACCTTGGCCGGCAGCATCTTTCACCCTGTTGCTGGCACTTCTGGCCGTCGCGGTCCTCGCCGATGTGGGCTTGGCGGCCAACCCGTCCCAGCTGCAGTACACCCGCCTGCCAAACGGGTCGGTCCGGCTCGGTGAGTCGGTGTACCTCGGCCTGCTGGTCGGCAACGGCGGTCGGCGACGGTTCCGCGGCCGGGTGCGCGATGCGTGGCCGCCCAGCGCCCGGGCCGAACCGCCAACTCATGCCGTCGACGTCGCTGCCGGCCAGCTCCAACGGGTAGACACCTGCTTGCGGCCCACCCGTCGCGGCGATCAGCAATCGGCGGCGGTGACGGCGCGCTGCATCGGCCCGCTGGGATTGGCCGGGCGGCAAAGATCGCGACCGGTACCCGGCCAGGTGCGGGTGCTGCCACCCTTCCTCTCTCGCAAGCACCTGCCGTCGCGCTTGGCCAGGCTTCGGGAGATCGACGGGCTGTTGCCAACCCTGATCCGCGGCCAGGGAACCGAATTCGACTCGCTGCGTGAGTATGTGGTCGGCGACGACGTGCGTTCGATCGACTGGCGGGCAACCGCCAGGCGCGCCGACGTCGTGGTTCGGACCTGGCGGCCCGAACGCGACCGGCGAGTGGTCATCGTCCTCGACACCGGACGCACGTCCGCTGGTCGCGTTGGGGTCGACCCGACAGCCGGCGACCCCGCCGGCTGGCCCCGGCTGGACTGGTCGATGGACGCCGCGCTGTTGCTGGCCGCGCTCGCCTCACGCGCGGGCGACAATGTCGACTTCCTCGCCCACGACCGGACCGTCCAGGTTGGGGTGTTCGGTGCGTCACGGACGGAGCTGCTGGGCCGTCTGGTCGAGGCGATGGCGCCGCTGAATCCAGCACTCATCGAATCTGACTCCACGGCAATGGTTTCCGCGGTCATGCGTCGCACCCGTCGTCGGGCACTGGTGGTGCTGATGACCGACCTCAACGCGAGCGCCCTTGAAGAGGGTTTGTTGCCGGTGCTACCCCAGCTATCGGCCAAGCACCGGGTGATCGTCGCCGCGGTCAGTGACCCGCGGGTCGACCAGCTGGCCGCCGGACGTTCCGATGCAGCCGCGGTGTACGACGCGGCGGCGGCCGAAAGTGCCCGAAACGAGCGGTGGGCGATCGCTTCGCGACTGCGTCACAGTGGCGTGGAGGTCGTCGACGCACCACCCGCCGAGCTCGCCCCCGCGTTGGCCGACCGCTATCTCGCGATGAAAGCCACCGGTCGCCTCTAGCTCACCGGGTTGGGACGACGTCTGGCGCGTCGGCGATGTCACCGCTGTCGCCGGCCCGAACCGCGCGTCGGCCGAAATACCCGACGTACGCCAAAAATCCTGCCTCGGCGAGGACTCCGATGCCAATCCGCAGAAATGTCGGCAGCCCGGACGGTGTGACGAACGCCTCGATAGCACCCGAGATAAGCAGCACCACAACCAAACCCACGGCGACCGAGATCACCGTACGACCCTGCTCAGCGAGTACCTGCCCGCGCGGACGATCGCCCGGCGAGATCACCGACCAGCCCAATCGCATGCCCGCGGCACCGGCCAAGAACACCGCCGTCAGCTCCAGCAGGCTGTGCGGGAGAAGTAATCCGAGCAACATATCGGCCTTGCCGGCCTGCAGCATCAGACCGGCGACCACGCCGAGATTGGCGGCATTGGCGAACAGCACGAACGGGATCGGCAGCCCCAAGACGACGGAGAACGCGATACATTTCGCCGCCACCCAGGAGTTGTTCACCCAGACATGAAGTGCGAACGCGGCCGCGGCATGCTCCCTGTAGTACGAGGCGAAGTCGTGATTGACTAATTCGTCGATCTCGCTTGGCGTTCCGATCGTGGACTGCACGTCCGGGCTGCCGATTACCCACAGCGCGATCACCGCCGTGACGGCGAAGAACACCGCCGCCGTTGCCAGCCACCAGCGCCAGGCGCGGTATGCGGCCACCGGAAACGACACAGTCCAGAACCGGGTGAACTCACTGGACAACGGCGCGTGGGCGCCGGTGACTGCCGCTCGTGCCCGTGCGACCAGACTCGAGAGGCTGCCGACCAGCGCAGAATCGGACGACGCCGAGCGCAGCATCGACAAGTGCGTCGAGGATCGCTGGTAGAGGTCGACGAGCTCGTCGACCTCGCTGCCGCTGAGCCGGTGGCGGTTCTTCGCCAATCGCTCGAGGCGATCCCAGGTGTCGCGATGCGCGAGCACGAACGCGTCGACGTCCACCAGGTAAACACTAGTCAAGCCGGGGTAGCGTTCGCTGTATGGCGGAGGTGGTGACCGGGGACGCTGTGGTGCTCGACGTTCGGGTCGCCCAGTTGCCGGTACGAGCGGTCAGTGCGCTCATCGACATCGGCGTCATCCTGATCGGCTACCTGGTGGCATTGACGTTATGGGCGGCCACGCTCACCCAGTTCGACGATGCTGTGACATCGGCGATCATGATCATCTTCACCGTGCTGGTTTTCGTCGGCTACCCGCTGGTGTTCGAGACCGCGACGCGCGGCCGCACGCTCGGCAAGATGGCGATGGGCCTGCGAGTGGTGTCCGACGACGGCAGCCCGGAGCGCTTCCGCCAGGCCCTGTTTCGGGCATTGGCGTCAATCATCGAGATCTGGGGGTTGTTGGGCAGCCCCGCGGTGATCTGCAGCATGCTCTCCCCCAGAGCGAAGCGGGTCGGCGACATCTTCGCCGGCACCGTGGTGATCAGCGAGCGTGGGCCGAAGCAGGCTCCGCCACCCAGCATGCCCCCACAGCTGGCGTGGTGGGCCGCGTCGCTGCAACTTTCCGGTCTGAGCGCTGAACAAGCCGAGATTGCACGCCAATTCCTCACGCGTGCAATGCAACTCGATCCGCAAATGCGCGACCAGATGGCTTACCGGATCGCCGGCGACGTGTTCAGCCGGGTGGCCCCCCCGCCGCCGCCCGGCACTCCGCCCCAACTGGCCCTGGCCGCGGTCCTCGCGGAACGGCACCGCCGCGAACTCGCCCGGTTACGCGGATTTTCGCCGCACCGGTAACTACTGCGCGACGGTGACGGCAAGCGTGGCGACATCGCCGACCAGCACTGCCAGCGCGAATACCGGAACCACGAATCCCCAGCGTCGCCGGGCGGTAAAGAACGACACGACGACTGTTAGGGCCGCCACCACCGGAGGTCCGTATAGCACCACGTTAGGGCTGATCCAGTTCGGCTCAGCATGCGTGCACGTGCTTGCACTGCAGCCTGCAGTGCTCATGACGGCGCTGAAGAAGTAGACAACGGCAACCGCTGCCCCGACCACGGCGAGCAGCGCAAGCGACCAGTTCACCCACAGCCGAGTGCGCCTGCTGCGGTCAGGGCCGCCCGACCGTGCCGCACGGTCTGGATCAGCGTCGACCTTCACGTCGACGTTTTCCTTGCTCATGACGTGGTGCTACCCCACCGCCGTCCCCCGCAAACCGCCACCGGATGACATCGCGCAAAATCCAGCCTTGCGTAACGATAGTTTCCGATATATCGTCGTCGTATCGGTAGCGCATTCGGCGCTACCTTTCCAGAAACGAGAACAACCCTATGAACAACCCATTTCCCCATGTGGGCGGGCCGTTCGCGGGTGGGCCGGGGCCGTCAGGCTTTGGCTTTGCACCCCAGGACCGCCGCGCACTACACGAACAGCGCAGGCAAGCCCGCCGCGAGTTCCGCGAATTCGCCCGCGGCCACGACGCAGGTCATGACGGGCCGTTCGGGCCCGGTTTCGGCCGAGGTTTCGGACGCGGCTTCGGTCCCGGTGGCTTCGGCCCCGGCGGCTTCGGCCCCGGCTTCGGCCCGGCCGGACGCGGTGGACGACGCGGCGGCCACGGCCGTCGCGGCCGCCGTGGTGACGTTCGTGCCGCCATCCTGGTGCTGCTCGCCGAGCGACCGATGCACGGCTACGAAATCATCCAAGAGGTCGCCGAGCGGAGCCAGGATCTGTGGAAGCCGAGCCCCGGCTCGGTCTACCCGACCCTGCAACTGCTGGTCGACGAGGGGCTGATTGTCGCCTCGGAAAGCGAGGGCAGCAAGAAACTGTTCCAGTTGACCGACGCCGGCAAAGAAGCCGCGGAGAAGGTCGCGACCCCGCCGTGGGACGAGATTGCCGACGGGGTTGACCCCGTACATCTCAACCTGCGGGCAGCTGTCGGCCAATTGTTCGGCGCAGTAGCGCAATCCGCGCACGCCGCCACCACCGAGCAGCAACAGCGCATCATCGAGATCGTCAACAACGCTCGCCGCGAGATCTACACGATTCTCGCCGAAGACGACGACTGATCACACCGCGGCGGTGGGGGCCAGCACTTGCTGGTCCCCACTGTTCGCGTCAGGACACTTCGACCCAGTCGAGCGTGCGCTGCACGGCTTTTCGCCATCCCGCGTAGCCCGCAGAGCGCTGCTCGTCGCTCCAGGCCGGCGTCCAGCGCTTGCCTTCGCGCCAGTTGGTCCGTAGCTGATCCGGACCGGCCCAGAAGCCGACCGCCAGTCCCGCCGCGTACGCCGCACCCAAAGCGGTCGTCTCGGCGACCACCGGACGCACCACGTCGACGCCCAGCACGTCGGCCTGAATCTGCATGCACAGGTCGTTCGCGGTGATCCCACCGTCGACCTTCAGAACCTCAAGGCGCACAGCCGAATCTGCCTGCATCGCGTCGACCACGTCGCGGCTCTGGTAACAGATCGACTCCAGCGTCGCACGCGCCAGGTGTGCGTTGGTGTTGAACCTCGACAGCCCCACGATCGCGCCGCGGGCATCCGAGCGCCAATACGGCGCGAACAACCCCGAGAACGCCGGAACGAAGTACACCCCGCCGTTGTCATCAACCTGCCGCGCCAGCGACTCGCTCTGCGCCGCCCCGCTGATGATGCCCAGCTGATCCCGCAGCCATTGCACGGCCGACCCCGTGACGGCGATCGAACCTTCAAGGGCGTAAACAGGTTTCGCGTCGCCGAACTGGTAGCACACGGTGGTCAACAGGCCGTTGCGTGAACGGACGATCTGCTCGCCGGTGTTCAGCAGCAGGAAGTTACCTGTGCCGTAGGTGTTTTTGGCCTCGCCGGGTTGCAGACAGACCTGCCCGACCATGGCCGCATGCTGGTCACCGAGAATTCCGGTGATCGGTACCTCTGAGCCGAGAGGCCCGTCCGCCGACGTGACGCCGTAGGGCTGACGCGGCGACGACGACGCGATCGACGGAAGCATCGTGCGCGGAATGCCGAAAAAAGACAGCAGCTCGTCGTCCCAGTCCAATGTCTCCAGGTTCATCAGCATGGTCCGGCTGGCG
Organism: uncultured Actinomycetota bacterium; assembly: GCA_963733755.1. Classification (GTDB taxonomy): domain Bacteria; phylum Actinomycetota; class Actinomycetes; order Mycobacteriales; family Mycobacteriaceae; genus Mycobacterium. Next base: position 153,171 of record CAVTEZ010000027.1, on the reverse strand, counting down.
TTGGTGACGTCGGTGACGTGCACCCCGCCGCGGGGACCGCCGGTCAGATTCCACAGCAGCCAGGTGTCAATGGTGCCAAAAATCGCGTCGCCGCCTTCGGCCGCGGCGCGCACACCCTCGACGTTCTCCAGGATCCATTGCAGTTTGCCGCCGGAGAAGTAGGTCGCCGGCGGCAGGCCCGCTTTGTGCCGGATCACGTCTCCCCTGCCGTCGCGGTCCAACGCCGACGCGATCCGGTCGGTGCGGGTGTCTTGCCAGACGATCGCGTTGTAGTACGGCCGGCCGGTGTGCCGGTTCCACACCAGCGTCGTCTCACGCTGATTCGTAATTCCCAGTGCGACAATATCCTTCGTCGACAGGTTAGTGGCATTGAGCGTCGAGATCAGCACCGATGTGGTGCGCTCCCAGATCTCGACCGGGTTGTGCTCGACCCATCCGGCCCGGGGCAGAATCTGCTCGTGCTCGAGTTGATGACGGCCGACCTCGCTGCCGTCGCGGTCGAAGATCATGCAGCGGGTGCTGGTGGTGCCCTGGTCGATCGAAGCGACGAACTCGGCCAATGCTTCTCCTCCCGCAATCGTGTCCATCATGGACTACGCGAGCACGCCAGTCGGCGGGGTTGGGCGAGAAGATCTCATCGGACGTATCCGACCCGGGCAACGAGTCGTGGGGTTGATTTGGCCGATTTGTTGCGTCGCGGTGAGTAAAACGGTTGCATCTGCGTAGTGGGCAAAGACGTCAAGCGGACCACCTATGAGCGCGTCGACCGGCAGGAGTACCGGCGCAAGGTGCAACTGTGCCTCGATGTCTTCGAAACGATGCTGGCCCAGTCCAGCTTCGAGTTCGATCACCCACTCACCGGGATGGAAATCGAATGCAATCTGGTCGACGACGCTTACCAGCCGGCAATGAAAAACTCCGACGTCCTGGCCGCCATCGCCGATCCCGCCTACCAGACCGAATTGGGCGCATACAACATCGAATTCAACGTCCCGCCCCGGCCGCTGGGCGGTCACGCCGGGGTGCAGCTGGAAGACGAAGTGCGCGCGAGTTTGAACGCCGCCGAGACCAAGGCCAACGCCGGCGGCGCCCACATCGTCATGATCGGGATCCTGCCCACGCTGATGCCCGAGCATCTCGCAACTGGATGGATGAGCGAATCGTCCCGGTACGCCGCGCTCAACGACTCCATCTTCAACGCCCGCGGCGAGGACATCCAGATCGACATCGGTGGACCCGAGCCGCTCAACATGATTTCGACGTCCATCGCTCCCGAATCAGCCTGCACCAGTATGCAATTGCATCTGCAGGTTTCGCCCGAGGGTTTCGCCAGCAACTGGAACGCCGCGCAGGTGCTGGCCGGACCGCAGCTCGCGCTCGGCGCCAACTCCCCGTACTTCTTCGGCCACCAGCTGTGGTCCGAAACCCGGATCGAACTGTTCGCCCAATCCACCGACACCCGTCCGGACGAGTTGAAAAGCCAAGGGGTGCGTCCTCGGGTGTGGTTCGGCGAACGCTGGATCACGTCGATCTTCGACCTGTTCGAGGAAAACGTGCGCTACTTCCCGTCGCTGCTGCCGGAGGTCTCCGACGAGGATCCGGTCGCCGAACTCGCCGCCGGGCGCACCCCGCACCTCGCGGAGCTGCGCCTGCACAACGGCACGGTTTACCGATGGAACCGCCCGGTGTACGACGTGGTGGCCGGAAGGCCGCATCTGCGGGTGGAGAACCGCGTCCTGCCCGCGGGGCCGACGGTCATCGACATGCTGGCCAACGCAGCCTTCTACTACGGCATGCTGCGCACCCTGACCGAAGAGGATCGCCCGGTCTGGACGAAGATGAGATTTGCTGCGGCGCAACATAATTTCCTCGAAGCGGCGCGCCGCGGCATGCAGGCAAGACTGTTCTGGCCGGGTCTGGACGGCGTCACCACCGAGGAGTTGGTGCTGGGTAAGCTGCTGCCGATGGCGTACGACGGGCTGGACCGCTGGGGTGTCGCGGCCGAGGTGCGTGACCGGTTACTCGGCGTGATCGAAGGCCGGGCTCGCGCGGGACGTAACGGCGCGGGCTGGCAGGTGTCTACCGTGCGCGCGCTGCAGGACAGCGGGATGGCGCGGCCCGCGGCGCTGGCCGAGATGCTGCGGCTGTACTGCGAGCACATGCATACCAACGAGCCGGTCCACAGCTGGGACGTGCCGGAGTAGGTTGGAAGACATGGCAAATGAAGTAATGGACTGGGATAGCGCATACCGCCAGGAGGCCCGCTTCGAAGGCCCGCCACCCTGGAACATCGGGGAGCCGCAGCCCGAGTTGGCCGCATTGGCCGCCGCAGGAAAGTTTCGCAGCGATGTGCTGGACGCCGGATGCGGTTACGCCGAGCTGTCGCTGGCCCTGGCCGCCGAGGGTTACACCGTGCATGGCGTCGACCTCACGCCCACCGCCGTCGCCGCCGCCACCAAGGCCGCCGAGGAACGTGGGCTGAGCGGGGCCAGCTTCGAACAGGCCGACATCACGTCGTTGCGCGGTCACGACGGCCGCTTCAATACCGTTGTCGACAGCACGCTGTTTCACTCGCTGCCGATCGAGGGTCGCGACGGTTATCTGCAGGCGGTGCACCGCGCCGCTGCCGACGGCGCCGGCTATTTCGTGTTGGTGTTCGCCAAGGGCGCGTTCCCCGCCGAATGGGAGCAAAAGCCGAACGAGGTCGACGAGGATGAGTTGCGCACCGCGGTGAGCAAGTACTGGCAGATCGACGAACTCCGGCCGGCATTCATTCACGCCAACATTCCACCGGGGCCGGCGGATTCGGACGTTCCCATGCCCGAGCACGAGCGCGACGAGAAGAACCGGATGAAGCTGCCTGCCTACCTGCTCACCGCGCACAAGGCCGGCTGAGCGTCACCACCCCGCGGCCGTCGCCTCGGTGAGTGCGGCGGCGAAGGTGGTCAAATCGTCGACGGTGGTATCCACGTGCGGCGAGATCCGCAGCACCGGCGCGGTCAACTCCAGCGGTGCGCGCTCGATGCCTACCGACGTGGTCACGATCCGCCGCTCCGCGATCAGCCACGCGCGAATCTTCGGCGGGTCGGCGCCGTCCGGGGGCGCCAGCGTCGTCAGCGCGCTCGGCTCGTCGACCGCCTCGACCACCCGCCACCCGGGCACATCGGCGAGGACGTTCCGGCTGCTCCGGCCCACCTCCGCCAGCCGGGCTGCCACCGCAGCCGGGCCCGCGGCCACATACTCGCCGACCGCCACCGAAAAGCCCACTCGTGCAGCAATATTGGCTTCACCTAATTCGAGTCGCTGAGCATTCGACAGCGAGGCCGCCCACTCCGGCGGCGGTAGTCGCGGCCGCAGCCGCTGCATCAGGGTCGGAGCCACCGCGAGAACACCGACGCCGCGCGGGCCGGCCAGCCATTTGCGCGACGATGCGTAGGCTGCGTCGACGCCCACCGAGCAATCCAGCTGTCCGAGCGCCTGGGCGGCGTCGACAACAAGCGGCAGCCCCAGTTCTTGGCACAGCCGCGCCATCTGTTGCAGCGGCTGCACCACCCCGCGGTGGCTGGCCACCGCGGTCAGATGCACCAGATCCGGCGGTTCGGCGGCCAGGCTGATCGCCGCCTGGTGCATCGCGACCCGGCCCTCGGCATCGGTCGGCAGCGTCTGGCGGGCGAATCCGTGCACCGCCATCAGAGCCAGGTTCGGCCCGTATTCGCCGGGGAGGCAGGCCAGCGTCCGACTACCGGGCGGCCAGCTCGACAGCAACAGGTCCAGCGCATGCTGCGAGCCGGTGGTGAACACCACGTCTGCTTCTGGCATGCCGACAAGTGCGGCCACCGCGGCCCGGCCGGCATCAAGGACGGCCCTGGCCGCTTCGGCCGCGACATATCCGCCAACCTCGGCCTCATGCCGGGCATGCCGGGCCGTCGCGTCGAGTACGGCGAAGCTCTGCCGCGAACACGCGGCGCTGTCCAGGTGTAAGCCGGCGGCCGGCGGCCGGGCCGCCCGCCAGCCGTCGGCCAGGCTGGCGCTCACTTGACCGAGAGTGACAATCCGAAATCATCGGCGGCGTCGGTCCACCACCGAGCGAGCCGCAGACCCGCCTGCGCCAGTTCGTCGGCCACCGCGCCCGCCCGGAATTTGCAGGACACTTCGGTAAGTACCTGCTCGCCTGCGCTGAAGTCAACGATCAGGTTCAGCGCACCAATGCGCACCCGCTGCGCCCGCTCGGCCTCCAGCGACATTTCCATCCGCTCTTCTGCTGCGTTCCAGGTGGCGACGTGCCGAAACGCATCAACATCGAAGTCCGCGAGCAGTTCTCGGTTGATCACCGCCAGCACATTGCGGTTGAACTGTGCTGTCACTCCGGCGGCGTCGTCGTAAGCCTGAACGAGCCTGCCGGTGTCCTTGACCAGGTCGGTGCCCAGCAGCAGGCTGTCACCGGGCTGCAGCACGTCCGCCAACGCGGCGAGGAATTCGCTACGCGCATCGGGGACCAGGTTTCCGATCGTCGAGCCCAGGAACACGAACAGCCGACGGCCACCGCTCGGGATTTTGGCCAGGTGCTCTTCGAAATCGCCACAGACAGCGGCGATTTCGATACCGGGATACTCACGCTGGATAGCGGTCCCGGCCGCCGACAGCATGCTGGCGTCGACGTCGAACGGCACGAACCTACGCAACGCGCCACCCTGCTGCAGCGCGTCCAGCAGCACCCGCGTCTTCTCGGAGGTCCCACTGCCCAGCTCCACCAACGTGTCGGCACCGGTCACCGATGCGATCTCCGCAGCGCGGGCACGCAGGATCTCCGCCTCGGCGCGGGTCGGGTAGTACTCCGGCAGCCGGGTGATCTGATCGAACAGATCGCTGCCGACCGAGTCATAGAACCACTTGGGCGGCAACGACTTCGGTGAACTCTGCAACCCGGTGCGTACATCACGGCACAGCGCCTCGTACGCCGAGTCTGCGGCCAGGTGGTTGGACAACGTCAGTGTCATCAATATCCCTTCGTTGAGTTCAGCGCGGTCAACGTGACACGGTCGGCAGTGACCTCGACGAGATGGCGGTCCGGGACGTCCTCCCAGCCGGGTTGATCGTCGTACGGCTCACTGGCCAACACCACGCCGTCGTCGCGTCGCAGTATCGCCAGGGTGTCTCCCCAAGTGGTGGCAAGTAGTCGAGAACCGTTGCCCGCCAGAATGTTCAATCGTGCGTTCGGGTCGTCGGCGCCCACCATGGCGATCGTCTCGCCCAACGCATCCAGCCCGCGGGCGAAGATCAACGCCGCGAGAATTGCGCTGTCACAGGTTGATTCGGCGCCGCCACCGGGGGGTAGCACGTCGCGGTCGACAACTCCGTTGTGCGAGAGCAGCCACTCCCCGTCGGTGAACGGTGCTGTCGCGCTGGCTTCGATCGGCATGCCGACAGTCGCCGAACGGACCGCCGCCACCACGCAGTGGCTGCGTAGCGCTGGTGCGACGGACGCGAAAGAGACATCGCCCCACAACGGGGCGGCACTGCGCCATCGCCGCGGCATCGCGCCGTCGAAAAAGCCCACGCCCCAGCCATCGGCGTTCATCAGTCCGTGTTTTTGCCGCCGCGGCGCATATGACTGCACCCGCAGACCATGTGGCGGGTCGAGCACCAACGAGGAGACCGAAGTTTCGCGGCCCAGCCAGCCGAGGTGGCGGCACATCAGCGGCGACCCACTGCGTCGCTGTCGACCGACCATGCCAGCCGCACGCCGGAGAAGATCTGCCGACGGTAAGGGTGATCCCAGTTACGGAAGCTGGGCCGCATGATGGCCGATTCCACTGACCATGCGCCGCCACGCAGCACCTTGTAGTCGCCGCCGAAGAACGGCTCGGAGTAGCGCTGATAGATCATCGGGGTGAAGCCCGGCCACGGCTCCAGTTCTGAGCTGGTCCACTCCCACACATCGCCGAGCATCTGCTCGACACCGTACGCCGACGCTCCCGCGGGATAGGCCCCTACCGGCGCCGGACGCAGCGCGTCACCGCCGAGGTTGGCGTACCCGGGCGACGGCTCCCCGGCGCCCCAGGGGTAGCGCCGGCGCGCGCGCCGCTGTGGGTCCCACGCGCACGCTTTCTCCCATTCGCGCTCGGTAGGTAGCCGCGCGCCCGCCCATGCCGCGTAGGCCTCCGCCTCGAAATAGCTGACGTGCTGCACGGGTTCGTCGGCGGGAATCTCTTCGATGTGGCCGAACCGGGCGCGGGTCTGCCCGTCGGCGTTCCAGAACTGCGGCGCGGTCAGATCGGCGCTTTGCCGATGCTCCCAGCCCCGCGCTGACCACCATCGCGGCTGCAGGTAGCCGCCGTCGTCGATGAACTGCCGCCATTCGCCGTTGGTGACCGGGACGCGACCGATGCGGAACGTCGGCAGGTCCACCGTGTGGGCCGGGCGTTCGTTGTCCAACGAGAACGGCTCGTCGGTCACGTCGACGCCCAGCACGAACGGTCCGCCGGGCACCTCGACCGATGTCCCGGCAAGTCCCGGCCGTCCGGGCGGCAGAGTCCGGGATTCGAGCAGCAGCGCCGGGCCGGTACGGAGATTCAATGCCTGCAGCATCGTTTCGTCGTGCTGATTCTCGTGGCTGACCACCATGCCGTAGACGAAATTGTGGTCCGGCTCGTCGGGTAGTTGATCGAGCGCATCAAGCGACGCCGCCCGCACGGTCCGGCAGTAGGCACGCGCCTGGTCCGGCGACAGCAACGGCAGGTCGGCGCGGCTCGCGCGGGAGTGCACGAACGCGTCGTAGAGGCTTTCGACCACGCCAGCCAGAATTCCCGGCCGGTCCTGGTCGCCGCCGCGCAGCAGCCACAGTTCTTCCTGCTGGCCGATATGGGCGAGGTCCCAGACCAACGGGCTCATCAGCGGGTCGTACTGGCGGCGGAGTTCGGCATCGTCGAAATCGACCAGCCGCAGCGTTCTTTCGCGCGCCCGGGTCAGATCGCGGACCAGCGCCTCGCGTGGAGTCACTGCTCCCCTAGCGCCAGCTCGGTCACGGTGGCTGCGATGCCGTTGTCGGTCACCCGGTCGGAGATGTCGTCGGCGGGACAGCGACCCTGCTCGACCGCCTCGACGAGGCGCCGCATGCCGTCGGCGAGCCCGGCGGGCGCGCGTTCGGCCGCGATGGCCACGCAACGATTGGCCGCGGTGAAGATTCGCTGGTCGTTGAGCCCGATCCGGGCCGCGGTGTCCCAGGCCGTGGCCACCGGTTCGACCGCTTCGGCGGCCAGCGCGGCGGCGACCGGATCGTCGAGCAGCGTCACCAGGGTGAAGACCACAGCGGGCCAGACGTCGCTGGGGACGCTGTCCAGGTAGCGGATCTCCAGCCATTGCCGTGGACGCACCGGCGGGAAGAGTGTGGTCAGGTGGTATTCCAGGTCGTAGCGGGTCGGTCGGCGACCGCCGAGCAGCTCGCGGCCGTCGGCCCAGTCGGCGAACGGCACGCGGCGGGTGACCGGCATCGCTTCGGGGCTGTGCACCAGCATCACCGGCGCCTTGAGCGCGTAGCGCGCCCAGTCCGTCCCGGGTTCTTCGCCGCTCGCGGTGAGGATCGGCCCGCATCGCGCCGAGTCGAGCTGACTCCACACCCGCTGCCGGCTGGACCGCCAGCCGGAGAATGTTCCGCTCAGCAATGGCGAATTGGCGGCGATTGCCACCATGACGGGCCCGAGCGCGTGCGCCAGCCGCACCCGGTCGGCCCATCCGGCTTGCGGCCCGGCGTCGAGATTCACCTGGACCGAGGCGGTCGAGGTCATCATCGCCGCACCCGCGACACCGGTGTGACTGGCCGTGAAGAACTGTTCCATCGCGGCGTAGCGCGCGCCCGGGTTGATCCGCTTGGCCGGTCGTAGCGGGTCGGCACCTAGCGGCACCAGACCCAGGCCGGCGGCGGCGAAGGCTTTGCGCAGCGCGGCCTGGTCATCGGCGATCGCGTCGATCGCGGCCGTCGCCCCATGTGCAGGCGGACCGGACAGCTCCACCGCGCCACCGGGTTCTACGGTGACCACGCTGCCGCCCGGCATGGCCGGAAGCGACTCCAGAACATCGGTGATTTCATCCCAGTTCGGCCGCCGGTGCGGCTCGGCCGGGTCGTAGCAATGCGCCTCGATCTCCAGCCCGACCCGACCTACCGGCCCGTCCGCCAGACAGGACTCGGTGATGTGTTGGGCCGCAGCCGACGCGCTGGCAAGTTCGCCGTCCGAGAGACGCGCGGGGTCCAGCTGCGACGCGACGGCAAACGCCATGATCCGATCCCTTCGGCCCCAGACCAACGGTCCCGAGCGATCGAGCCCGCTGGTTGCGCGCGGCTACCCCACGATAGTCACAAGATTCCATCTTCCAAACGGCACCGACATATTCCCGCTTGGCTCCGGTGTTTATTGCCCCAGCGCGTTCTGCATGGCACCGGCCAGCACATTCACCGCCGGGCCACCGTTGCCGGACTGACAGACTTTGGCCTGCAGCAGGACGTTTTCCCGCAGACGGGTCTGGGTGAAACATCGGCGGTCCGTTCCGGCTTCCTGCTTGCTCCATGCCGCGTCGGCGGCGCCGGCCGGACCGCCGTCGAATGACCACACCTGTGTCGTTCCGTTGTCCAGGTGCATGGCCGTGGTTTGCCCGGCGCAGCCGACGGTGCGGTCCACCACGCGGTGGAACGCCGCACCGGCGGCGGCACCGGTGGCGAAGACGCCGACCGCCTGCTTGACGAAGTGCGTCTGGTCGGTCGGTGAGGTCTGCGTACTGGCCCCGTTGAAGGACGCCAGATCGGGATCGTTGTAGACCTCCGGCAGCCCGATGTCAGCCCAGTTGTTGCACACCGGGTTGTCGACGAAGTACAGCTGGATCGGCTGGGTGAACAGCGATTCGTCGCGCATTGGCCCGCCGACGATGTTGCCCACCGAGCCCTTGCCCAGGACCGCGTAGCTCACCACACCGGGATCCGACGGCCGAGCCGACGCGACCGGGACGGCGAATCCGACCGTAACGCAACTGACCAACGCGCCGCCGGCGGCCGCGGCCGGCCCAAGCGGTCCCACTCGCCGGCGAATGAACATGTGTGACAACCGGTTCGGCTATCCGATGAATCGAGGCTATGGCGTGAAAGTCGGAGGCGGTTGCGGTGGCTCCTCGGGGCCCGGTGGCGGCGGCCCCTCAGGGCCAGCGTGGCCGCCGGGACCGGCATGACCACCGGGCCCGCCGGGACCCATCCCCGGGCCCCACGTACCGCCCCACGGACCACCTGGACCGCTACCCGGCGGGAACGGCCCCCCGGGGAACACCACCCACGGCGGACCGTCGGGGCCCACTGGACCAGCCGGCCCGTCGGGACTGAACATGCCGTGATGGCGGTGGCGATAAGGCTGATCGTGATCAGCGAACTTGACGCCAGCGAAGAACACGACCGCCAGCACGAACACAATGCCTGCGATGATCACCACCCACGCCGCGGTGCGATAGAGGCGGGAGTGGGTGGTCGCAGCCGGGTACACCGGCGGAGGTGGCCCCGCAGGCGACTGGATTGGGGGCTCGGGTGCTTGGGTCATGTGTCGATCATGCCCAGGCAAAGTCCGGCCGACAACCAGCTGCGCCCGCGAGTCGGGTGTTCTAGTACCCGAGCACCCAGGCGAATTTCAGGATGACCACGGCAATAAGGGTGATTCCGGCGACGATGGCCACCCAGGCCGCTACTTGATACAGCCGCTCGGCGTGCGGCGCCGCCGGCGCGATGACGGGCGCTGGCGCGGCAGGAGGCGGCGGGGTAGACGGGTCGGATGTCTCGCTCATACCCCGCATAATGCCTCAGGTCAGCAGTGTCCGCGAGTGGTCCGTTGCCGTGGCATAGCCCAGAAAGCGAAAGCCCGGCGCCCCTTTCGGGGACGCCGGGCTGATAGGAAATTCAGGGCTACGGGGTCGCCGGAGCCAGTGAAGGAGCGACGGATTCGGGCACGTGCGACGGTCCCGGACCGCGGAGCCCCTCGTGGAAGCCGGCGCCCTGGCCTTGGTGGTGTGGACCCGCCTGGCCCATCGAGTGGTGGTGCCCGTGGTGATGGCATCGGTGATGCCCCAGGTGGGCGACTTTGAAGCCGGCAAAGAAGACGCTCAAGACGATGAACACGATGCCGGCCACGATCACGACCCAGGCCGCGAATCGGTAGAGCCAATAGGGTTTGACCGCCACGGTCGCCGGCTCAGTGGCGAGTGTGGTCGGTGTTGTTGGGGTGTCAGGTGTTTCGCTCATACCCGAAATGATCCGGGGCCTACGGGTAGGTTCCGCTGGGTACAACTTATGAAATAGCTATGAGCCGTGCCGGGCTAATTCGCCTCTGACCAGGGTTTGAGCGGGTTGACCGCGAACCCGTTTCTGCGCGTTTGGTGATTCAAGCTGAGCCGGGTCTGCACGTAGACCCTGGTCAGCAATGTTGGCGGCAATGGTTATGAAAAGTTGCGGAGAGTGCTGCTGCGGACGAACTGCGGACGCGGGAAAGAGGTTACCCACGCCCGTCACGGATCTGGATACACGGGGCCCGAGCGCGAAGGTCCTGTCTGTCATCAGGATTCCCCCAGTTGCCGCTGATGCACTACACGCAGATCGGTGGTTTCCACGATGGCGCGACCATTGGGGCCAACGAGCCGGTAGCGGTAACAAGTCTGTCGCGGCCTACATCGACGAGCGATGCCAACGGCGTAAACCGGGCCGAGCGGCGCCGGTGCGCCCGCAATCCCGTGCGGCGTGCCTCGAAAAGATGGCGAGCTTGGGTCCATGCGACGCGGTGGCCTGCTGTCGGGGTGAGCTTCAGTAGTCAGGACATAAGTAGGTCCGTGAACGCGCAGTCCTGCAGCACTACCGGTGCCCGCACGGGCCGACTCTGCGACCTATCCGAGATCAGCGGAGGCATCGCGATCTCGACCCGACCGTAATTGCTGGTCCATCTGAAAGCCTGAGATAGAACCTGGCTAACGCAAAACTGTTTAATTCGCTAGCAACGCGCTATTTGTGAAAAGTACACCCCTAGATCGCGCGAAGATCCTGAAATTGTGATGCCCGGATGTTCGGACCCGCCGTAGGCCAGCTCAGGACGGCTAACATGGTCTTATGGTGTTCTCCGTAGGTACTGAAATCAGTATCAGCGTACTTTGCAGGATAATGAAATCAGTATTATGAGATGTCCGTATTTCAGATTACGCAGAGATCATGTAATAACTGGCTGGGTATCGAACGCTCCCTTTTAGGCTTATTGATGCGTGTGTTTAGTGTTTGCTAAAGAAGGGAAATCTACTGCTGGTGGTATCAGGCCCCAACGAGGTGAGGGGCTGGTATGAACCCCCGAGAATGGAAGACAAAGGAGCAACAAAATGTCGATCTCAATGACTTCGGCCCTTCGGGCCGCAGCTAGCGCAATCGGCGCCAGCGCTGCTGCTGGCGCAATGCTGTGCGGCGTCGCCCCGGCGGCCAACGCCGCACCAGCACATATGCCGGCTGTCGGCGGCCCGGCCCACTTTGCACCCGCGCCAGAGCGCGGCGGAACAGGTGGCGGCCGCGGTGGCGGCGGCATGGGCCATGGCGACTTGGACCGCGCCGGCGGAGGCCGCAACTTTGACCGGGGCATGGACCGCCGTCAGGACCGCCGCATGGACGGCGGCGGCATTGACCGGGGCATGGACCGCCGTCAGGACCGCCGCATGGACGGCGGCGGCATTGACCGCGGCATGGACCGCCGTCAGGACCGCCGCATGGACGGCGGCGGCATTGACCGCGGCATGGACCGCCGTCAGGACCGCCGCATGGACCGAGGCGGCGGCTAGGGAGGTTACGGTGGCCACCCCGGTTGGGGCAATGGCGGCTGGGGCCCCCCAGGATGGGGCTATCGGCCTCCGGGACCGGGAGATTGGCGATGAGCTGACCTGAGCGGCCACGCTGAATCAAGTCCATGCCGATCTGACAACTGTCAGGTCGTCGGCATGAACCTATTTGCCCATGCCGTGGTCGCGGTGGCGAAGCGGACCGTCCACTCGACAGTCATACCGCGATGCGCCTACCAGGCCCCTTTCCTGACTTTCGCGACTCACACGACCTCGGTGGCTGGAATCTGCGTGCGGTGCAGTGCTGTTGGGGCATCAGCCGGTCGCCACTACCGAGCAGAATCTGGCGTTCGACGATGAGATCCGCGTGGACATGCTCTCCGCGTCAGCGAAGGCTGCACAAGTGACTGCCCACCGAGTGGAAAGCGCAGACGGCAGCCGCTCGGAAAGTAACCGCCAAGCTGTTACTCGCTCCACATAGGGCAGGAATGCCACATAGACACCACCGTCGAGAGTGTGGTTCTCGACGCTCGACACCTACAGCCATCTATGGCCGGACGCCAACGACCGGACACGCAATGCTGCCGCGGGGTTGGTCGAACAGGCGCTCGGCTCTTCTGCGGACGCACGGCGGACGGAGGGCGGAAATTAGGGCTCCGACCAGGGTTTGAACGGGTTGACCGCGAATTGGATCACCCGGTACGGCGCCCGTGCCCGCGGATCGCTGTTGTGCCATTGGCTGACGAATACCCGTAACTCGTCCAGCGTCGAACCCGGTGAGATGTAGCCACCGTAGGGCTGGGCCAATCGGTTGTCGTGAGACTCCGGCAGGCTTTCCGCGGGATCGGGCCACTCGTCGTGCTGAACGACGGTGGTGACCGGCGCACTGCCCAGCGAGGTCGGGTCGTCGGCCACCCGAACCTCCATGTTGCCGGTGCTGGCATTGAAATAGGACAGCACCGGCTTGCCGTCGATCTGCCTGAAGCTGATCTCACCGATCAGGTCGCCCCACAACGGCGTCGCCGGCTTCCCCCAACCGCCGTCTGGCCCGGGCGCCCAACCCTGCCATCGGGATCGATCGCCGAAGTTTTCTGGCGCGACCCGATAGAGCACCGCCGGCTGACTGCGGTCGAAGTTGTCGGCGACGATGTACACCCAGCCGCTCTGTGACTCCGTCGTCGGAATCGGGTCGTAGTAGCCGCTGATCTGCGACTGCTGCCCACCGGCATAATCGGCGTCACGGACCGATCCGGGTAATGTCTGCCAAAGACCTTGTGCTGGTTCGGCTTTCACCAACCTTGAGCTCTGCGGCACCAGGTCTATGGTGGTGGTGACCAGCAAGTAGTTTTGCCGGTTGATCTGCACGACACCGGCCGGCAGCTGCGACGCGCCCGTGGGCGTCGGGTCGGCCAGCAGCGGCTCGGCGACCCCGGTGACCCCGGTGTAGCGGATTCCGTCCGGGTCGTCGACCGACGAGGTGTCCACCCGTAGCGCGATCGGCGAGTAGTAGCCGCCGAAGCCGACTCCCTGGCCGGCGAAGCTGTCGCCGCAGACTTGCACCACCTGCGTCGGGAACTCCATGAACACGCAAAGATCGGTGGCCCCGATGCCGTAGTCGCGGGTCGGCGTGCCGGTGCCCGCGGTCGGACCGATCCGGATCACCTCACCGGGTGCCAACGGCGTCAGCACCGGCTGTGGCATCGGGGCCGGCGGATCAGCGTACGCGATCGAAAACCCTTGACGGGCAACAAAAAAAACTAAAGTGACGGCTATCAGTGAGCAGCGCGCGATCCGGTGGGCAGCACTCACCCGCGCGTCACAGTTCGGCGGCGAGTAGCTCGGCAATCTGAATAGTGTTCAAGGCAGCGCCCTTACGCAGGTTGTCGCCAGAGACGAACAGTGCCAGCCCGCGCCCGTCGGGCACACCGGGGTCGCGGCGGATCCGGCCGACGAGAGATTCGTCGACACCGGCGGAGGCCAACGCCGTCGGCACGTCAACCAGCTTCACCCCCGGAGCGCCAGCGAGGATCTCGCGGGCACGCGCAGGCGAAAGTGGTTGGGCGAACTCCGCATTGATCGACAGCGAGTGACCGGTGAACACCGGGACCCGCACGCAGGTACCGCTGACCAACAAGTCCGGAATGCCCAGGATCTTGCGACTCTCGTTGCGCAGCTTCTGGTCTTCGTCGGTCTCGCCGGAGTCGTCGTCGACCAGCTTGCCGGCCAGCGGAATGACGTTGAATGCGATCGGCGCGATGTATGCCTTCGGCTCAGGAAACTCCAGCGCGCTACCGTCCTGGACCAACTGCTCCGCGCCGTCGATGACGGCCCGAGCCTGATCGGCCAGCTCAACCACCCCAGCCAGGCCGGTGCCGGACACGGCTTGATAGCTCGACACCACCAGACGCACCAGCTGCGCCTCGTCGTGCAGCACCTTGAGCACCGGCATCGCGACCATCGTCGTGCAGTTCGGGTTGGCGATGATGCCCTTGGGCCGATTGCGTGCATCGGCGAAGTTGACCTCGGAGACGACCAGCGGCACCTGTTCGTCCTTGCGCCATGCCGACGAGTTGTCGATCACCGTCACCCCGGCGGCGGCGAACCGGGGTGCCTGGACCCGCGACATCGTCGCGCCCGCGGAGAACACCGCGATGTCGAGACCGGTCGGGTCGGCGGTCTCGGCGTCCTCGACCTCGATCTCCTGGCCGCGGAACGGCAGCTTGCGGCCCTGCGAACGCGCCGAGGCGAAAAACCGCACGCTGGTGGCCGGGAAGTCGCGCTCGTCCAGCAGGCTGCGCATCACCTGGCCCACCTGGCCGGTGGCACCTACAACACCTATGGCGACCATCTAACGTCCTGTCCCCGCATACACCGTGGCCTCTTCAGCACCGCCGAGGCCGAATGCTTCGTGCAACGCGACAACAGCCTTGTCTAGTTCAGTGTCGCGGCACAGCACCGAGATCCGGATCTCCGACGTCGAGATCAGATCGATGTTGACGCCGACCTGGGCCAGCGCCTCGCAGAACGTCGCGGTGACCCCGGGATGGCTGCGCATCCCGGCGCCGATCAGCGACACCTTGCCGATGTGATCGTCGTAAAGGACTTGGCTGAAGCCGATTTCGTCTTTGAGTGAATCCAGCTTCTCGACCGCGGCCCGGCCGCTGTCGCGGGGGCAGGTGAAGGTGATGTCGGTCTTGCCGTTCTCGATCTTGGAGACGTTTTGCAGCACCATGTCGATGTTGACATCGGCATCGGCGACCGCGCGAAAGATCTTGGCGGCATAGCCCGGATGGTCAGGGATGCCGACGACGGTCACCTTGGCCTCGCTGCGGTCGTGTGCGACGCCGGTCAGAATGGGCTCTTCCATGGGTATGTCCTTGATCGATCCGGTGACGACGGTGCCCGGCCTGTCCGAGTATGACGAGCGGACGTGCACCGGAATGTTGTAGCGGCGGGCGTATTCCACACAGCGGAGCATCAGCACCTTGGCGCCGCAGGCCGCCATCTCGAGCATCTCTTCGAAGGTAACGGTGTCGAGCCGACGGGCGTTGGAGACGATCCGCGGGTCGGCGCTGAAGATGCCGTCCACGTCGGTGTAGATCTCGCAGACGTCAGCGTCCAGTGCTGCGGCCAGCGCCACCGCGGTGGTGTCCGAGCCGCCGCGACCCAACGTGGTGACGTCGCGGGTGTCCTGGCTGACTCCCTGGAATCCGGCGACCAGCACGATCCGCCCCTCGTCGAGCGCGGACCGCAGCCGCGCCGGGGTGACGTCGATGATCTTGGCTTTGCCGTGTGCGCCGGTGGTGATGACGCCGGCTTGCGAGCCGGTGAAGGAGCGCGCCTGAGCCCCGAGCGATTCGATGGCCATCGCGACCAGTGCGTTGGAGATCCGCTCGCCGGCGGTCAGCAGCATGTCCAGCTCGCGGGCCGGCGGGGCCGGGCACACCTGCTGAGCGAGATCCAACAGGTTGTCGGTGGTGTCACCCATTGCTGAGACGACCACGACGACGTCGTTGCCCTGCTTTTTGGTCTCGACGATGCGCTCGGCGACGCGGCGGATCCGCTCGGCATCGGCCACCGAGGATCCGCCGTACTTCTGCACGACGAGCGCCACTATTGCCCTTTCCCGGTCCGCTCCAGCCTGTCTTCAGGTCGACAAACAGGATACGTGGACGGACCGGGTGGCATTTACCCACAGCATCCCCGCATTTGATATGCAGAGGTGCCGAGACGGCGCTAAGAGAGGTGGAAGCGATGGCCAAGGTGTTGTGGGGTACCGAGCCGGACGAGCACGACTACCCGGCGGCAGCGGACTATCTGGCCCTGCTCGCCCCGGCCGCACAAATCAGCGAAGTCGTGGCGGCGCTCAAACAAGCCCCGATCGTGCACAAAAAGGCCAAGGATCTGCTGCGCGCATCGCGGCTGGCGCTGTTGCCCAAAGACAACCCACATGTGCAGCGGGACCTGAAGAAGATCAAGAACGGCAAGCGCCTCTCGCCGATCCTGGTCGTGCGTGGCGAACTCAACACCGGGGTGGCGATGCAGATCGCCGACGGCTACCACCGGGTCTGCGCGAGCTACTACACCGACGAGAACACCGACATCCCGGTGCGGATCGTCCCGGCAACCAACTAACGGCCGGGGGTTTTGGGCAACCCCGCGGGCGCGGTACAGTAGCCGACGTGCAGCGGGTGCTCCTTCTCGGACGCCGCGACGGGGTCTGATCCAGACCGGCTTCCCGTCGCGGGTATTCGCGATGCGCTGGTCTAAATCTTTCGAGGCCTAGGTGGCCTCACCCTCTGAAAATCCCGGAGCAATCACCGTGACCACCTTTAGCAGACCGTCGGGCGACTCCCCCGACGCATTCAACTCCAGCAGAACCATCGTCAAACCCGCAGGCCAACCCAACGCCGGCCAGCCCGCATGGAACACGCAGCGCGGATCGTCGATGCCGGTCGGTCGATATCGGTCATTCGCCGACGAGGTCGAGCCGATCCGGCTGGCCGACCGCACCTGGCCCGACCGGGTCATCGACAAAGCGCCGCTGTGGTGCGCGGTGGACCTGCGTGACGGCAACCAGGCATTGATCGACCCGATGAGCCCGGCGCGTAAGCGCCGCATGTTCGACCTGCTGGTGCGGATGGGCTACAAGGAGATCGAGGTCGGCTTCCCGTCAGCCAGCCAGACCGACTTCGACTTCGTTCGCGAGATCATCACCGATGGCGCGATTCCCGACGACGTGACCATCCAGGTGCTGACCCAATGCCGGCCCGAGCTGATCGAGCGGACGTTCCTGGCCTGCGAGGGCGTGCACCGCGCAATCGTGCACTTCTACAACTCGACGTCAATCCTGCAGCGCCGGGTGGTTTTTCGGGCCGATCGTGCCGCAGTGCAGGCGATCGCCACCGAGGGTGCTCGCAAGTGCGTCGAGGAGGCCGCCAAATACCCTGGCACGCAATGGCGTTTCGAATACTCGCCGGAGTCCTACACCGGCACCGAGCTCGAATACGCCAAGCAGGTGTGCGATGCGGTCGGCGACATCATCGAGCCGACGCCGGACAACCCGATCATCTTCAACCTCCCGGCCACCGTGGAGATGGCGACGCCGAACGTCTACGCCGATTCCATCGAGTGGATGAGTCGCAACCTGGCTAGGCGCGACTCCGTCATCCTGAGCCTGCATCCGCACAACGACCGCGGAACTGCCGTCGCCGCAGCAGAATTGGGCTATCAGGCTGGCGCCGACAGGATCGAGGGCTGCCTGTTCGGCAACGGTGAACGGACCGGAAACGTCTGCCTAGTGACGCTGGGCCTGAACCAGTTCTCCCGCGGCGTCGACCCGCAGATCGACTTCTCCAACATCGACGAGATCCGTCGCACGGTCGAGTACTGCAACCAGCTGCCGGTGCCCGAGCGCCACCCATACGGGGGCGATCTGGTATACACCGCATTCTCCGGCAGCCACCAGGATGCGATCAACAAGGGTCTGGACGCGATGAAAGTCGCTGCGGACGAAGCGGATTCGGATGTCGACGACATGCTGTGGCAGGTCCCCTATCTGCCGATCGATCCACGCGACGTGGGCCGTACCTACGAGGCGGTGATCCGGGTCAACTCGCAGTCCGGTAAGGGCGGGGTGGCCTACATCATGAAGGCCGACCACGGCCTGGCGCTGCCGCGGCGGCTGCAGATCGAGTTCTCCAGAGTGATCCAAGAGATCGCAGAGGGCACCGGCGGCGAGGGCGGCGAGGTCACGCCGAAGGAGATGTGGGACGCGTTCAACGACGAGTACCTGGCACCGATCCGGCCGCTAGAACGGATGAGGCAGCGGGTCGACGCCTCCGAGGAAGACCACGGCGTCACCCGCATCGTTGCGACGGTCAAGGTCGACGGCGCGGAGACGGAGATCGACGGATCGGGCAATGGCCCACTGGCCGCGTTCGTCGACGCGTTGGGTCGCAACGGTTTCGACGTGGCTGTCCTGGACTACTCCGAGCATGCAATGAGCGGCGGCGAGGACGCGCAGGCCGCGGCGTATGTCGAGGCGTCGGTGGGCGGTAATACCGTCTGGGGTGTCGGTATCGCGCCGTCGATCACCACGGCGTCGTTGCGCGCGGTGGTGTCGGCAGTGAACCGGGCCGCCAGGAAATGAAGCGTCAAGCCGAGATCTTGGCCAGCAGCATCCCGGCCAAGGTCTGGGCTTGCACGCAGCTTTCTGCGCCCACGATCAGGTAGATCCAGCCCTTGAGGACGTCGACGGTCGCGGGTGGTGCCACAAAACAGAACGCCTGATCTCCCAGGCCCGGGATACTTTGAACCTGGCCGGCGCTCTGCTTGTTGGCGAGGAATCCCTTGGACTGCGAATCGAGGCACCGCTTGTCGGCCGGCTTCCCGTCGATGCAGTACTCGTTGTTGCGATACAGCTTGAAGCTGACGTCGTTGCCCGCCGTGGGGATGGAGGTGCACTGCGCTTCACTCGGGGACTGGCTGCCTTCGGCCGCCGGGAATGCGCTGCCCATCACCCGGCTGATCTCGGATGCGCTCAGCAAGCTGCAGAAATTGTCAGGAACTTGCACGCCGGCGGTCTTCTGTGCTGCACCGCCATGCGTGCACCCACAGGCCGTCGCCAAAACCACAGCCACCGCCCCCGTCCGCCAACGGCGCATGGTCGCTTTCGCGTTCATTACGTCCACTCAATCAGACCCGCGAACCTGGCTGAGAACGGCGCGGAGGTCAAAACAACGCGAACTGCTCGCCCGCGCACGCCGCGGCGACGACGCCGTCCGCGCCGGTGCCGTTCACCACAGCCCCGACGCGATCCATGAACTTCGCGTCGGACACCGTCGGCACGCCGAGCTCGCGAGCCAGGTAGCCCTTGCCCTGGGCCGGACGGTGCTCGTTGCAGATCACCAATGAGGTCTCCCGGTCGACCGCGTCGGCGTAGGCCAACCCGGCGTGCAGGATCCGCTCGACCAGCTCCTCGTGGGTCCGTTCGACCTCGGCGGCCAATGCGACCCGCATGCCCTGCACCAGCGGACCGCCGCGGACGTAGGGACCGGGGTTGAGGTAAGGGCACCGCATCCGAGAGGCCAGCACCTTCAGTGGCCTCAGCTCGTCGTGGGTGACCCTGCCGCTGGGCCAGCGACGGCGGGTGACCGGCCGCACCGGCAGCCACACGTCACGTTCGCGGGCCCGCTGCAGCGCGGCGGCCAGCACGGTGGTCAGCACGACCGCATCGTCGAACGCGTCGTGTGCGCGCCGCTGCGTCACACCCCAGTGCGCCGCCAAAGTCTCCAACCGCAAGTTGTCGGTGCCAAGTTCCAGTCGGCGGGCCAGCTCGACCGTGCACATCACACTGTCGATCGGGAGCGCCACGCCGGCCAGCTCGGCCTCCGCGGTCAGGAAGCCGTAGTCGAAGGCGACGTTGTGCGCGACCAGCGTGCGCCCGCGTACGAGCTCGACGACGTCGCCGACGATCTCGCTGAACTGCGGCTGGTCCTCGAGCATCTCAGCGGTCAGCCCGTGAATGTGGGTGGGCCCGGGATCCACGCCTGGATTGAGCAGGCTGACCACGGACTGTTCGACGTGACCTTCGGCGTCGAGCGCGAGCACCGCGAGGCTGATGACGCGGGCGCTGCCGGGCCGGAAGCCGGAGGTCTCGACGTCGATGACGGCCCAACCCGCGTCGGGCTCAGTGACGGGCCGACCCCAGGCCACCTTCGTCGGGCTCGCCGCCACCGGAATGTCGGGCATGAATGGAGGATTTCACGCCGAGCCGACATCGCCGGGTCGCTACCCATCGTGTCGCGAACTGAGTTCATCAGGCCGACCCGCTGCGCTCGGGAAAGCGCCGAGCTTGCGATCGCCCTTAAGATGCCCGGGTGATCACCGCCCGAGGACGTCTCGCCCTGGTGGCCGGAGCCGGCGCGCGATGGGCGTCCCGGGTGACCGGGCGGGGGGCCGGCGCGATGATCGGCGGCCTGGTGGCGATCACTTTGGATCGCTCGATTCTGCGTCAGCTCGGTACCGACCGGCGCACGGTCGTCGTCACCGGCACCAACGGCAAGTCGACGACGACCCGGATGACCGCGGCGGCGCTGCGCACGCTGGGCGAAGTGGCCACCAACGCCGAGGGCGCCAACATGGACGCCGGTCTGGTGGCCGCCCTGGCCGCCGACCGCGCCGCCGGGCTCGCGGTGCTCGAGGTCGACGAGATGCACGTCCCGCATGTGTCGGACGCCGTCGACCCCGCGGTCGTCATCCTGCTCAACCTGTCCCGCGACCAGCTGGACCGAGTCGGCGAGATCAACGTGATCGAACGCCGGCTCCGGGCCGGACTGGCCGCGCACCCGAATGCCGTCGTCGTGGCCAACTGTGACGACGTGTTGATGACCTCCGCCGCCTACGACCACACCAACGTGGTCTGGGTGTCGGCGGGCGGAAGCTGGGCGGCCGATTCGGTTAGCTGTCCGCGCAGCGGCGAGGTGATCGTTCGCGAGCAGGGCCACTGGTATTCCACCGGCGCCGAGTTCAAACGGCCCAGCCCGCAGTGGTGGTTCGACGACGACACGCTCTACGGCCCAGACGGGCTCACGCTGCCGATGCGGCTGGCGTTACCCGGCGCGGTGAACCGGGGCAACGCCGCCCAGTCGGTGGCCGCCGCCGTCGCGCTGGGCGCCGATCCGGTCGCGGCGGTGTCCGCCGTGTCTGGAGTGGACGAGGTCGCCGGGCGCTACCGGACCATTCAGGTCGGCTCGCACACAGTGCGAATGCTGCTGGCCAAGAACCCAGCCGGCTGGCAGGAAGCCCTGTCGATGGTGAACAAGGATGCCGCCGGGGTAGTGATCGCGGTCAACGGGCAGGTGCCCGACGGCGAAGACCTGTCCTGGCTGTGGGATGTCCGCTTCGAACACTTCGAGAACGCCGCGGTCGTCGCCGCCGGCGAACGCGGCACCGACCTCGCCGTGCGGCTGGGATACGCCGACGTGCAGCACACCCTGGTGCACGACACAATGGCCGCGATCGCGTCCTGCCCGCCGGGGCCTGTCGAGGTGGTTGCCAACTACACCGCCTTCCTGCAGTTACAACGTAGATTGGCCCGCCATGGCTGACTCGACGGTCCGCATCGGGCTGGTGCTGCCCGACGTGATGGGCACCTACGGCGACGGTGGCAATGCCGCGGTGCTGCGGCAACGTCTGCGTTTGCGGGGCATCGCCGCAGAGATTGTCGAGATCACCCTGGCCGACGCGGTGCCCGACAGCCTTGACCTGTACACGCTGGGCGGCGCCGAGGACTACGCGCAGCGGCTGGCCACCAAGCACCTCACCCAACACCCGGGACTGCAACGCGCCGCGGCCCGCGGTGCGCCGGTGCTGGCGATCTGCGCGGCCATCCAAGTACTCGGCCACTGGTACGAAACGTCAGCGGGTGAGCGGGTCGACGGCGTGGGACTGCTCGACCTGACCACCGCACCGCAGCCGGCACGCACCATCGGCGAACTCGTCACCTCGCCGCTGCTGACCGGACTGACCGAACCGTTGACCGGATTCGAAAACCACCGCGGCGGAACGGTTCTCGGTGATGCCGCATCGCCGCTAGGCGCCGTGAAGAAGGGGGCGGGCAACCGCTTGGGCGATGGCATCGACGGCGCGGTGCAGGGCAGCGTGCTCGCCACTTATATGCACGGGCCCTGCCTGGCCCGCAATCCCGAATTCGCCGACCTGCTGCTCGGCAAGGTGGTGGGTGAGCTGACGCCGCTGGATCTGCCCGAGGTCGAGTTGCTGCGCCGCGAGCGGCTGGCGGCTCGTTAGCGCCGCGCAGCAAAGTTTTGGGTACGAGAGGTGCCAATGAGTATCCGACGCCGCCAGCAAAGCCGGGCACGCAACGACACCCGGGACGCCGATTCGGCGATGCGCCGGGACACCGCGGGTACGGCCATCGGCAATTTCATGGAGTGGTACGACTTCGGTGTCTATGGCTACATCGCGACCACGATCGCGCAGGTGTTTTATCCGGGCAATAGTGTCAGCGCGGTCCATCTCATCGCCACCTTCAGCACGCTGGCGGCGGCCTACGTGGTACGGCCACTCGGCGGGTTTGTCCTTGGTCCACTCGGTGACCGCATCGGGCGCAAGCGGGTTTTGGTGATCACGATCCTGCTGATGGCGGTAGGGACAACCATGAGCGGCTTAGTGCCCGGCTACAGCACCATCGGCATCTGGGCGCCGATCCTGCTGCTCGTCGCCCGGATCTTTCAAGGCTTGTCGACCGGAGGCGAGTTTGTCGGTGCGATGACGTATCTCGTTGAGCGGGCCCCGGACCGCAAACGCGGCATGATGGTCGGGTTCTTGCCGCTGGGCAACCTGGTCGGGTTCGTCCTCGCCGGGTTGCTGGTGACCGCATTACAGGCCTGGCTGCCGAGCCGCGACATGCTGGCATGGGGTTGGCGGATTCCGCTATTGCTGGGAGCGCCGTTCGGCGTGCTCGCTCTCTATTTGCGGCTGCGGATCAGGGAGTCACCCGCCTACGAACAGGTGAGCAGTAGCGGGGATACGCCGGTCGATCGCGGCTGGCAGCAATTTCGGCACACGGTGGTGGAGCAGTGGAAGCCGATGGTGATCTGTGCGGCCCTTGTGGTGACCTCCCAGGCCCCCGATTTCATGCTCACCGGATACTTGCCGACATACCTCAAAGTGGTTGTGCACGTTGATAACACGGCCGGACTAGTGATGATCGTGGCGACGTTGGCGGTCCTGATGGCCGCGGTGGTGTTCGTCGCCATGTTGTCCGACCGTATCGGCGTCAAACCGATCATGTGGACGGGCTGCGGACTGCTCGTCGTGGCGTCGGTCCCGGCATTCTTGCTAATGCGCTTCGGCGGTATCTTTCCGGTGGTCTTCATCGGTGTGCTGCTGATCGGACTGATGGAACTGTGTTTCGACAGCACCACGCCCGGTGCGCTGCCGGCGCTGTTCCCGACCAGGGTGCGCAACGGAGCGCTGGCCATCTCCTACAACATCGCGCTGTCGACCGTGGGCGGAACCACCCCGCTGATTGCTCAAGCGCTGATATCCGGCACCGGCAACGTAATGGTGCCGGCCTACATGCTGATCGTGGCGGGCCTGGTGGGGACGGTCACCCTTTTCTTCATGCCGGAAGTTGCGGGCAAGCCGTTGCCCGGGTCCAAGCCTTCGGTCGAAAGCGAGGAGGCTGGCGAACTGGCCGGCGCGTGAGAGGTTGCGACGAGAGTCAGGCCATCGCGCGGCGGCCGGTCAGCGCGCGGCCCAGGGTCAGCTCGTCGGCGAATTCCAAGTCGCCGCCCATCGGTAGCCCCGAGGCGATCCGGGTCACGGTCAGGCCGGGGATGTCGCGCAGCATCCGGACCAGGTAGGTGGCCGTCGCCTCGCCTTCGGTGTTGGGGTCGGTGGCGATGATCACCTCGGTGATGTCGACGCCGTCGACCTGCTCGCCGATCCGGTTCAGCAGTTCGCGAATCCGCAGTTGCTCGGGGCCGACACCGGACAGCGGGTCCAGTGCGCCACCCAAAACGTGGTAACGCCCGCGGAATTCGCGGGTGCGCTCGACGGCCTGCACATCCTTCGGCTCCTCGACGACGCAGACCTGCGTGCCGTCCCGGCGCGGATCCGCGCAGATGCGGCAGCGCTCGTCGTCGGAAACGTTGCCGCACACCGAGCAAAAACGCACGCCGTTGCGGACCTTGGCCAGCACCGCGGTGAGCCGGTCGATGTCCGGCGGCTCGACGGACAGCAGGTGAAAAGCGATGCGCTGCGCGCTTTTAGGCCCGATACCCGGCAGCTTGCCGAGTTCGTCGATCAGATCCTGGACGGGTCCTTCAAACATCTCGGCGCAATCAGGACTCCGGCATGCCCAGCGCGCTGCCCATCCCGCCGGCCAGCGGACCGAGTTGCTGCTGGGCCAGGGTTGAGACCTGCTTGGAGGCGTCACCCAGTGCACCGACGATCAAGTCCTGCAGCGTCTCGACGTCGTCGGGGTCGACGACCTTGGGGTCGATCTTGATGGCAACGACCTCGCCGCTGCCCTTGACGGTGACCTCGACCAGACCGCCGCCGGCCTTTCCGTGCACCTCGGAGTTGATGAGTCGCTGCTGGGCAGCCATCAGCTCTTGTTGCATCTGCTGTGCCTGGGCGAGCAACGCCGACATGTCGGGCTGGCCTCCGGGTTGCATGACAGTCCCCTTGCGTCTTGGTATCGACTTGGTTTCGCCTGCGTCGTGCGAGCGGTTCAGAGTTCCAAGCGTAGACGGCGCCAGGCTAACGTGGCGCCGTGCGCATACCTCATCGCCTGCGTGTCGGGGCTCCGGCAGTGTTGGGAGCCGTCGGCCTCGTCACCGCGGTCGCCGTCGCACCGACCCCGCCGAACGCGATCGCAGCGCCCGGCAGCATCGCCGGCATGATCGTGTTCCTCGATCCCGGTCATAACGGCGCCAACGACGCCTCCATCAGCCGCCAGGTGCCCACCGGTCGCGGTGGCACCAAGGACTGTCAGGCCAGCGGGACGACGACTAACGACGGCTACCCGGAACACACCTTCACCTGGGACACCACCCTGCGGATCCGCGCAGAGCTCAACGCGCTCGGGGCGCGTACGGCGATGTCGCGCGGCGACGACTCCACGGTCGGCCCGTGCGTCGACCAGCGGGCCGCGATGGCAAACGCCCTGCACCCGAACGCGGTCGTCAGCATCCACGCCGATGGCGGCCCGCCGAGCGGGCGAGGTTTTCACGTCAACTATTCGGCGCCGCCGCTCAACCAGGCGCAGGCCGGGCCAGCGGTGCAGTTCGCCCGTGTCATGCGCGACCAGCTGCAGGCGTCGGGCATCCCGCCGGCCAGCTATATCGGCCAGGACGGGCTGTATGGGCGTTCGGACCTAGCGGGGCTGAACCTGGCGCAGTACCCGTCCGTCCTGGTCGAGTGCGGCAACATGAAGAACCCGGTCGATTCGGCACTGATGGAAAGCCCGGAGGGCCGGCAGAAGTACGCCGACGCCGTGGTCAGGGGCGTCGCCGGCTTTCTAGGTGGGCAAACCGCGGCCCACTAGCCGGGGTCAGCTCTCGAGTTCCCGCTTGAGGTTGGCCAGCACCTCGGCCTGAATCTTCTTCAGCCCGAGCGGTGCGAACGTCTTCTCGAAGAAGCCCTTGACGCCACCGGCGCCCTTCCACGTCGTGGTGACGGTGACGCTCGAACCCGGCCCGGCAGGTGCCACGGTCCAGTTGGTCACCATGGTCGAGTTGGCGTCTTTCTCGATGACCGCGTGGCCGGCGACGTCGACGTTGGCGCGGACGTCACGAACCCGGGATTTGGTGGCCTGCAGCTTCCAACTCGCGACCGTGCCCTGCCCCTGCCCGCCTTCAAGCACCTGGTAGTCGTGGTAGTGCGAAGACAGGATTTTGGGGCGGACTCCGCTGTAGTCACCAACAGCGGACAGCACGGCTGTGGGCTCAGCGTTGATCAGAATCGTGCTGGCTGCACTGACGTGTCCCATTCGACGAAACTCCTCTGCGCGGGCTGATGTCGCAGACCAGCGTATAGGTGGCGTCTGCAGGCCTAGGCGCTGAGGCGGGTCAGTTCGGTGTTGGCTGCAGCAAGTCGCGACGACGCCGCGCGCTTGTTTAGTCCGAGCCGAAAGCCGCTGGGCTTCAACGTGATTGACTCAGAGATCTTCAACTGGTAGTCGTTCTCGGCGGTCAGATCGTAATGATGGAGCACGACCGCGAGCGCCAGGACGGCCTCATGCAGCGCGAACTGGCGCCCGATGCAGGCCCGTTGACCTGTCCCGAATGGCTTGTACGCGTGGGCCCGGTGAAATATGACTTGTGGTCTATTTCACGCATAAAATTCGGCAATTTGTCCAGTTAATTGGACATTGACGCGTAGGCAGTCCGTAGGCGAGGCGTTGACTCGCCCTCAGCGGCCCAGCTTGTTAACTACTCGGCCTGACTAGCCGTTATCGATGCGACGCGCGCCAAGCTCGTTCTGCAGCAGCTCCAGAGCCGCTTCTTCGGGATCGCGGCGTGGTGTCGACGCGTCGTCCTGCCCGGCCTCGGCGAGCATGCTCTCCTCTTCGGCCCGCTCGTCGGTGTCCGAATCGGCGGGCGCTTCGGTCTGCGCGGGTGGCGGTGGAACCATCCTGCGGGCGGGACGCTCGACGGCGCGCGGCGGCGCGGCCGGCGCTTCGGGTCCCGGACTCGCGGCGCCCGCGTCGCACCGCACGCGCCAGTCCACTCCCAACGCATCCTTGAGCGCTTCGGAGATGACGTCGGCATTGCGTTGTTCGCTCAGTCGCTTGGCCAGCGGCGCCGATTCGTGGCTCAGCACCAAGGTGTTGTCTTCGACCGCACGCACGGTGGCACCGGCCAACATCACCTCGGTGGTACGACTGCGCTGACGGACCTTGTCGCGAACGGTCGGCCACAGGGTGCGGACCGCCGCCGCGCTCGGTTCGGCCGAACCCACAGCGGCCGGAGCATCCTGCGCCGGAACAGGTTCGGGCGGGCTTGGCTCGGGCGCCGGCGGACTGGGTTCCGGCGGACCGAGCTCAGGCGCCGACGTGTGCTCGGACGAGGCAACCGGCGGCGGTTGCGAAACCGGTGCCGACGGTCGCGCAGGCACGAACTGCTCCGGCTTTTCCTCGAGCGGAATGGACATGTCCAATCTGGTCTCGATCCGCTCAACGCGTTGCAGCAGAGCCGATTCGGTATCACTGGCCGACGGCAACAACAGCCGTGCGCAGATCACCTCGAGGAGTAGGCGCGGGGCCGTGGCGCCCCGCATTTCGGTCAGGCCGGCGTGGACGACTTCGGCATAACGGGTGAGCGTCGCCCGACCGATCCGGGCAGCTTGCTCGCGCATCCGGTCCAGCACGTCTTCTGGCGCATCGACCGCACCACGAGCGGCGGCATCTGGAACAGCTTGCAGGACAAGCAAATCACGGAACCGCTCCAACAGGTCGGTGGCGAACCGCCGAGGGTCGTGACCGGCGTCGATCACCGATTCCACCGCCCCGAACAACGCCGCGGCATCGCCGGCGGCGAGTGCGTCAACGGCCTCATCGATCAGCGCCATGTCGGTGGCCCCGAGCAACGCCAAAGCCCGCTGATAGGTGACGTGGTCGTCGTCGGCGCCCGCGAGCAGTTGGTCGAGGACCGACAGCGTGTCCCGGGGTGAACCGCCCCCAGCCCTGATCACCAGCGGAAACACCGCATCGTCGACGACGACGCCCTCCTGCGCGCAGATGCGTTCGACGAGGCCGCGCATGGTCTTGGGCGCCAGCAGCCGGAACGGATAGTGGTGGGTGCGTGACCGGATGGTGGTCAATACCTTCTCCGGTTCGGTGGTGGCGAACACGAAGATCAGGTGCTCGGGTGGCTCCTCGACGATCTTGAGCAGCGCGTTGAATGCCTGCGGCGTGACCATGTGCGCCTCGTCGATGATGAAGATGCGGTAGCGCGACTGCGCGGGCACATAGAACGCCCGGTCCCGAAGCTCGCGCGCGTCGTCGACACCGTTGTGACTGGCTGCGTCGAGTTCGGTGACGTCCAGGTTGCCCGGGCCGTTGGGGGCCAACGCCACACAGGAGTCGCAGACGCCGCACGGCGTCGCCGTTGGACCCTGCTCGCAGTTCAACGAGCGGGCCAGGATGCGCGCCGACGACGTCTTGCCGCAGCCACGCGGACCGGAGAACAGGTATGCGTGGTTGATTCGGCCGGCCGTCAACGCGGTGGACAGCGGCTCGGTGACGTGTTCCTGTCCCACCACCTCGGCGAAGGTCGCCGGCCGGTACTTGCGGTAGAGGGCCACGGTCAGCAAGGCTACTCAGCCCGACCGACGATGCGAACCCGGAAGGGTTCGTGGAGGAGGCGGGCCATCCAGCCCAGCCGGGGTGACGAAGCGAATCGGGACCGACGCGGCCTAGTCGCGGCTTAGCAGCGACTCGGTCGCGGCCAGCAACGCGGACGTCGCCAAGCCGTCGATCGCATCCCGCAGGTCGGACTCCGGCGGGAACGTCGGCGCGATCCGAATGTTCTTGTCGTCCGGGTCTTTTCGGTATGGGAATGATGCGCCCGCATCCGTGACGGCGATACCGGCATCCTTGGCCAATGCAACGGTCCGCCGTGCTGTGCCGGGCAGCACGTCGAGGCTGATGAAGTAGCCGCCTTCAGGCTCGTTCCAGGAAGCGATCTTGGATTCGCTGAGACGCTTGTCCAAGATCTCTAGCGCCAACGCGAATTTCGGTGCGAGCAACTGCTGGTGACGCAGCATCTGCAGGCGGACTCCGTCGGCGTCGCCGAAGAAGCGCAGATGCCTCAACTGGTTGATCTTGTCCGGTCCGATCGACTTCTTGCCGGCGTACTGCAGGTACCAGGCGATGTTGCCCAGCGACCCACCGAAGAAGCTGACGCCGGCACCGGCGAAGGTGATCTTCGAGGTCGACGCGAAGACGTAAGGCCGATTCGGGTTACCCGCCGCGGCGGCCAGCCCCAGCACGTCGACCTGGCGGGGGAAGTCCAGCGTCAGGGTGTGCACGGCGTAGGCGTTGTCCCAGAACAGCCGGAAATCCTCTGCGGCCGTTTGCATTTGGACCAGCCGGCGAACCGTCTCCCACGAATAGGTGATGCCGGTGGGGTTGGCGAACACCGGGACCGCCCATAAGCCCTTGATCGCCGGGTCGACAGCGACCAGCTCTTCGATCAGATCTACATCCGGGCCGTCTTCGCGCATCGGGACCGGGATCATCTCGATGCCAAGGGTCTCGGTTATGGCGAAGTGCCGGTCATAGCCCGGCACCGGGCAGAGGAACTTGACCCCGCCCTGCTCCTGCACCCACGGCCGCGGCGAATCCACGCCGCCGTAGAGCATCGAAAACACGATGACGTCGTGCATCAACTCCAGGCTGGCGTTGTTGCCGGCAATCAGGTTGGGAACCGGAATGCCGAGCAGCTCGCTGAAGATGCTGCGAAGTTCGGGCAGACCGTGCTGCCCGCCGTAGTTGCGGGTGTCGGTGCCCTGCCCGTCGCGGTAGTCGGCCCCGGGCAGACTCAGCAGGGCGGTGGACAGGTCGAGCTGCTCACTGCATGGCTTGCCGCGGGTGAGGTCGAGGGACAGTTTCTTGGCTTGCAGGTCGGCGTAGTCCTGCTGATGGCGTTCGTGCAACGCCGCAAGGTCGGTACGGCCTAGGGAACTGAACGAGCCGTACGACACTGTCCGCCTTTCACTGTGAGTGTGATTAGGGACCCCGCGCACCCGCCAGAGCCCATTGACCCTTGCTGCCTTCCGGCCCTGGGGGAGTTCACGGGATAGACGCCACGCGGGGTCCACCGAGAGTCTAGTACCCGGGGTCGATGCAATCGCCCGATGACCCTGACCTGGGCTCCGCTACCATGGCCGACGGAGGATTCGCCTAGTGGCCTATGGCGCTCGCCTGGAACGCGGGTTGGGTTAATAGCCCTCGCGGGTTCAAATCCCGCATCCTCCGCGCTAAGTCCGGAGAATGACCAGGCCCGATTGATAGGGTCTGGTCGCTTCGGATCACTAGCTCAAGGAGGAGCATGCGACGCACGGTCGCCACTTTCTGGCATGCGACGTTGTCGCTTCTCGCCGGCGCCCTTTATTTCGCTTTCGTGCTGCCGCGCTGGTGGGAGCTGATGGGTGATACCTCGCACGCTCTGGGTACGGCGGCCCGGATAGTCGCCGGCGTGCTGATCGCCCTAGCCGCATTGCCGGTGGTGTTCACCTTGTTGCGTTTGCGCAAGCCGGAGTTCGGCACGCCCGCCCTCGCGTTGACATTGCAGACGTGGTCGGTCGTCGCCCACGTGGCGGCCGGCGTGCTGATCGTCGGCACGGCGATCAGCGAAATCTGGCTGAACCTCGACAGCGTCGGTCAATGGCTGTTCGCCATCTACGGCGCCGCGGCGGCGATAGCGGTGCTCGGCATCTTCTCCTTCTACCTGTCGTCGGTCGCCGAGCAGCCGCCTCCACCGCCGAAGCCGCTGAAGCCTAAGAAAGAGAAGAAGCAACGCCGCAGCAAGAAGGACGGCGAAGCCGAAGACGGTTCAGAAACCGACGCCGCTGACGAAGCCGACGAGGACTCCGCGGAAACCGAAGCGGCTGACGACGACGCCGAGTCAATCCAAGACGACGGCGAGGCCGCCGATGACGAGACTAAAGACAACGAAGCTGACGAAAGTCCCGAGGTCGAGTCGACGGCGGTGGAAACCGAGTCGACGACCGACGAAGCGCCCGCCGCGGAAGACGCCGAGGAGACCGACGATGCACCCGGCGGACTTCGTAATCGTCGGCCGACCGGAAAAGGATCACATCGGCGCAGGCGTACGCGCCGCGGCGTCGCCGTCGACGAATGAGCCGACCGGCTCACCGGTCGTCAGATCCAGCCAGGTATCGATCAGGCGGCTGACCGCGCCGATATTGCCGAGCTGACAGTGGTTGCTCGCCTGCTCGGCGGCCGTGAAGATCCTGGTGGTCACCGACCGGGCATTGGTCAGATTGCCCGCCTGACGCCCAAGCTGCTTCAGCGGCACATAGTGGTCGTCGGCACCTGCCAGTAGCAGCACGTCGGCGCGAATCAGGTGGGAGATTTTGCTGGTGCCCATCGCGGAGGTCGAGCGCAAGAAGTCGTAGGGCGTGGCGGTGCCGTCTTGGCCGCGGCGTTCGACGAGCTGGTCGCCAACGGGTTCGACGGCGCCACCGTCGCCGGAGTTGCCAAGCGCTCGGGTGTGCACGAGACGACGGTCTACCGCCGATGGACTACCCGGGAGAACCTGCTCGTCGCCGCGTTACTCGAGCGCAGCGCCGACGCCATCCCGGCCCCGGACACCGGTTCGATCAAGGGTGACCTTCTTGCGATCCTCCGAGAAGTGCTTGCCTACGTTGGATCACCCGCGGGCACGGGGATCCTGCGCGCTGCGACGCTGCCGGTCGACCACGCGTATGCCGATGTTCGCGAAGCTTTCTGGGCGCGTCGTTTGGACGCGCTGGCGCCGGTGGTGACGCGCGGCATCCAGCGTGGCGAACTGCGCGCAGGGACCGACGGCCGACTGTTGCTGGAGATGTTGGTCGCGCCGATCCACGGGCGGCTACTGCTTACCGGCGAACCCGTCGGCGACGAGTTGGCCAAGCGGCTTGTCGATCTGGCGCTCAACGGCGCCGCGCCCCGCGAACTGTGAGATGCCATTCCCGGTTCGCCCCGGGCTTCCCTATGCTGAGCGAGTGCCAAACACTTATCGAGTAGTTCAGTGGAACACCGGAAACGTCGGCAAAAGCTCCCTCAAATCGATCGCAGACAATCCCCTGCTGGAACTGGTGGGGTGCTTCGCATGGTCACCGGAGAAGGTGGGCCGCGACGCCGGCGAGCTGGTCGGCATCGCCCCGCTGGGGGTCGCCGCCACCAACGACATCGATGCCCTGCTCGCGTTGAAGCCGGATTGCGTTGTCTACAACCCGATGTGGATCAACGTCGACGAGCTGGTCCGCATCCTGTCAGCGGGCGTCAACGTGGTGACCACGGCATCCTTCATCACCGGGAAGAACCTCGGCGACGGCCGCGATCGGATCGTCGAGGCCGCCGAGTTGGGTGGCTCCACGATGTTCGGCTCCGGCGTGAGCCCGGGCTTCGCCGAGCTGCTGGCCATCGTGTCGGCGATGGTGTGCAACCGGGTCGACAAGGTCACCGTCAACGAAGCCGCCGACACCACGTTCTACGACTCGCCCGAAACCGAGAAGCCGGTCGGCTTCGGCCAGCCGATCGGCCACCCGGACCTGCAGTCGATGGCCGCCAAGGGCACCGCCATCTTCGGCGAGGCCGTCCGGTTGGTGGGCGACGCGCTGGGCATTGAGCTCGACGATGTGCGCTGCGAAGCCGAATTCGCCCAAACCACAGCGGATCTCGAGATGGCATCGTGGACGATCCCGGCCGGATGTGTGGCCGGCGTCTACATCAGCTGGCAGGGCATCCTCGACGGCAAGACCGTCATCGACCTCAATGTCCGTTGGCGCAAAGGCCAGACGCTTGAACCGGACTGGAAGATCGACGGCGATGGCTGGGTCATTCAGGTCGATGGTCAGCCGACGGTGACCACCAAGGTCGGTTTCCTGCCGCCGCCGTATTTCGAGGCCACGACGATCGAAGAATTTATGGACCTCGGACACATCATGACGGCGGTGCCCGCCATCAACGCAATTCCCGCCGTCGTTGCCGCGGCACCGGGCATCGCCACCTACGCGGATCTACCGCTGACGCTGCCGCGAGGGTTCGTCAGAACCTAACGCGCGGGGATGTTTTGGAGCTTGCCCTGGAGGTCGGGGCAGTACTGAGCAATGGCGCTACCGAGGAACTGGTAGGTCTGTACCTGGGTGGTGCCCCGGGGAAGGTTGATGGAGAGAAAGTGCGCGGCTGCTGCGGCGTCGGGATCGACGCCGACACCGAGCCGGTGGCAGACGATCTTGCCCAGGTACGGGTTGTAGTCGTGCGGCCCATAGATGCCGAACCTGCCGAGCTGATTGTCGAAATCGGTGTCCGGGTCGGCGTATGCCGGCGCGGACAGGCTGATTGCCGCGGCGACGGCGGCGATCGCGAGACCCGCAAGCTTCATGGGCTGAATTTTACCTGTGTTGAGTCTGCGCCCGTTCATCGTCACAAATCCTCCTCGCCCCGCCGAGCCGCCTGCCCGGACTCGCGCTACGGTCTTCAACACCCGCACTGCCCGGCTTCTTTCTGGTCGCCTATTCAGATTAGAGTAGCTAAGGTTACACACAGGCTAATTAGTTGAGCACCCTTCGCCCCTGGTTAAGGAATTGAAGCGACCAATGACGACCACCGAGCCGAGGACCGAGCCTCTGAAGACCCAGGGTTCCGGTGCAGAAAAGGTCGCCCCCAGGCGGTCAGTCAAGCGGCGGCCACTCTACGGACTGCTCTCCCGGTTCTGGATCGTGCTGCTGATCGCCATTGTCGTCGCGCTCTCCGGGTTCGTCGTGCACAGGCTGCATAACGTCTTCGGTGTTCACAGCGGTTCGTTCGGTGGCGGCACGTCGGGCGAGGTCCTCGACCAGTTCAACGCCAAGACCATCACACTCGAGGTCTGGGGCTCACCGGGCAGCACGGCAACAATCAACTACCTCGACGAAAACTCCCATCCACAGCAGGCACTCAACGTGCCGTTGCCCTGGAGCAAAGTATTGAGTTCAACGAAACCCGGCATCCCGGCCAACCTGGTAGCGCAAGGAGACGGCAGTTGGATCGCCTGCCAGTTCGTCGTGAACAAGCACGACGGGAGCGGTGACGTGATCAAGGCTCCGAATCGCTCGGACGCCAACGAAACCGTCAATGCCTTCGTCTATTGCCTGGACAAGTCCGCATGAGCGAGACCACCGCTGCGCCGCGCGTCGACCAGCCGCTGATCCCGCCGTTCCTGCCGCGGATGATCCACCGGCTTGCGCTGCCGATCGTCCTGGTGTGGCTGGGCATTGTCTTCATCACCAATACCGTGGCTCCGCAGCTGGAGGTCGTCTCCAAGAACCACTCGGTGTCGCAGAGCCCGAAAGACGCAACATCATTCCAGTCGATGATGCGCGTCGGAAAAACATTCAACGAGTTCAGTTCCGACAGCTCGGCGATGATCCTCCTGGAGGGCGACAAGCCGCTAGGGGCAGAAGCGCACCGCTATTACGACGAGATCGTGAAGCGACTCGAGCAAGACAAGAAGCACGTTCAGCACATCCAGGATTTCTGGAGCGATCCGCTGACCGCCGCGGGCTCCCAGAGCCACGACCAAAAGGCCGCGTACGTTCAGGTCTACCTCGCGGGCAACATGGGCGGCGGTTTGTCCACCGAGTCCAGCGAGGCCGTGCGCAAGATCGTGAACTCGGTGCCTGCACCGCCGGGAATCAAGGCCTACGTCACCGGGGCGGGTCCGCTGATCGCCGATCAGTCCCATGCGGGCGAGAAGGGCGTCGCGAAAGTCACCCTCGTCACCGTCCTCGTGATTCTGGTGATGCTGCTGGTCGTCTATCGGTCGGTCAGCACCGTTCTGATCATGCTGTTCATGGTGTTCGTCGAATTGTTAGCGGCCCGCGGTGTCGTCGCGACGCTCGGTAACTACGGCATCATGGGGCTTTCCACGTTCGCCAACAACATGCTGGTGCTGTTGGCGATCGCCGCCGGAACGGACTACGCGATCTTCGTGGTCGGCCGCTATCACGAGGCCCGTGGTCTGGGTGAGACGCGTGAAGAGGCGTTTTACACGATGTTCCACAGCACGGCGCACGTCGTGCTGGGGTCCGGGCTGACCATCGCCGGCGCGATGTATTGCTTGAGCTTCTGCCGATTGCCGTATTTCGAGTCGCTGGGCGTGCCCTGTGCGGTCGGCATGCTGGTGGCGGTCTTCGCGGCGTTGACGTTGGGCCCGGCAGTGCTGACGGTGGCTTCGTTCTTCAAGCTGATGGACCCGAGGCGAAAAATGCAGACCCAGGGCTGGCGTCGCATCGGCACCGCGATCGTCCGTTGGCCCGCACCGATTCTCGCCATGACGATCGCGGTCGCCCTCGTCGGTCTGCTCGCCCTGCCCGGCTACAAAACGGACTACGACACCCGTCACTTCCTGCCGCCCGAGACCCCGGCCAACGTCGGCTATGCGGCCGCCGACCGACATTTCAATCAGGCCCGGCTGAATCCCGAGCTGTTGATGATCGAGACGGATCACGACTTGCGTAACTCGGCCGACTTTATCGTGCTCGACAAGGTCGCCAAAGCGGTCTTCCACATCCCCGGAATCGGTCGCGTGCAGACGATCACCAGGCCGCTGGGCACGCCGCTCGACCACAGCACCCTCGGTTTTCAGATGGGCGCGCAAGCCGCGGGCCGGATCCAGACCCAGCATTACCAAGAGGAGCAGGCGAAGAACCTGCTCAAGCAAGCAGCCGAGCTTCAGAAAACCATGGCAACTCTGCATGAGCAGATGCAGGTGACCCAGGATCTGAGCAACACCACGCACGAAACCACCAAGCTCACAAAAGAAACCGTGAAGATCACCGAGGCGTTGCGCGACGACATCGCCAACTTCGATGACTTCTTCCGGCCGATCCGCAGCTACTTCTACTGGGAGAAGCACTGCTTCGACATCCCGGCCTGCTGGACGCTGCGGTCGATCTTCAACGCGCTGGACGGCATCGACCAGGTGAGCGAGAACATCGAGAACCTCAGCGCGAATCTGGACAAACTGGACCAGATTCAGCCGAAGCTGGTGGCGCTGATCCCGCCACAGATCGAAAGCCAGCAGCACAACCTTGACACCATCATGTCGAACTACGCGACGACCAAGGGTCTCAACGACCAGGCAAAAGCGCAGTCCGACAACGCCACCGCCCAGGGCGATGCGTTCGACAAAGCGAAGAACGACGACACGTTCTATCTGCCGCCGGAGGCGTTCAAGAGCCCGGATTTCGCGCGCGGTCTCAAGCAGTTCATCTCACCCGATGGGCACGCTGTCCGGTTGATCATCTCGCATGAAGGCGACCCGGCTACCCCTGAGGGCGTCAGCCACATCGAGCCGATCAAGCAGGCCGTGCACGAGGCGATCAAGGGCACCCCGTGGGAGGGTTCCAAGGTCTACCTCGGCGGCACCGCCGCGACGTACAAGGACATGCACGACGGATCCAACATCGACCTGTTGATCGCCGGAATCGCCGCGGCCACATTGATTTTCATCATCATGCTGATCATCACCCGCAGCGTTGTCGCGGCCTTCGTGATCGTCGGTACGGTGTTGCTCTCGCTGGGCGCGTCGTTTGGGCTCTCCGTGCTTCTCTGGCAATACATCCTCGGGATGAAGCTGCACTGGATGGTGCTGGCGATGGCAATCATCCTGCTGTTAGCGGTCGGCTCGGACTACAACCTGCTGCTGATATCCCGGTTCAAAGAAGAAATCCACGCCGGACTCAAGACAGGCACCATCCGCGCGATCGCCGGCTCAGGCTCAGTGGTGACGTCGGCCGGTCTGGTCTTCGCCGCCACTATGGCCACATTCATGTTCAGCCCGTTGAGGGTGATGGCTCAGGTGGGCACCACGATCGCGCTGGGTCTGTTGTTCGACACCCTGATCGTGCGGTCGTTCATGACACCGTCGCTGGCGACCTTGCTCGGACGCTGGTTCTGGTGGCCGCAACACGTGCGCCCGCGGCCGGCCAGCATCATGCTGCGGCCGTACGGGCCGCGTCCCGCGGTGCGCGAGTTGATCCACCGTGACATCGAAGACGAAACCGAAGCCGGAGTAGTGCAGAAGGTCTAGAAATCCTTCAATACGCCTGTCAGGCAGTCGGTTTCGGCAATGGCCCGGTGGGGGCTTCTTCGGGCTCGCCGAAGCTCGAGCCAAGTAGCGAACGCACCGCCGGGCGGGGCCCGCTGGGTCGCAGCATGCTGCTGGCCGGCCGCGGACGCACCTTGATCGGCCACCAGAACCAGCGGCCGAGTAGCGCGGCGATCGACGGCGTCATGAACGAGCGGACCACCAACGTGTCGAACAGCAGTCCCAGACCGATGGTGGTACCCACCTGCCCGATGATCCGCAGGTCGCTGACCACCATCGACGCCATGGTGAACGCGAACACCAGACCGGCCGACGTCACCACCTTGCCGGTGCTGCCCATGGCCCGGATGATCCCAGTTTTCAGCCCGGCGGGAATCTCCTCTTTCAACCGAGATACCAGCAGCAGGTTGTAATCGGATCCGACGGCGAGCAGGACGATCACCGACATCGCCAGCACCATCCAGTGCAGTTTGATGCCCAGGAGGTATTGCCAGACCAGCACGGACATGCCGAATGAGGCGCCTAACGAGATCGCCACCGTGCCCACGATCACCAAAGCGGCAATAAGACTTCGGGTGACGAGCAGCATGATGATGAAAATCAGGCAGAGCGAACCGATTCCGGCAATCCAGAGGTCGTACTTGGAGCCGTCCTTCCAGTCCTTGAAGGTGGCCGCGGTGCCGGCAAGATAGATCTTGGCGTCTTCCAGCGGAGTTCCCTTGAGCGACTCCTCGGCGGCCTGCCGTATCGAGTCAACGCGCGCGATGCCCTCCGGCGATGCGGGATCGCCCCGATGCGAGATGATCAATCGCACGGCCTTGCCGTCCGGCGAGAAGAAGTTCTTCAACGCTCGCTTGAAGTCCTTGTTCTGGAACACTTCTGGCGGCAGATAGAACGAGTCGTCGTTTTTCGCCTGGTCGAAAGCGTGACCCATGGCGTTGGCGTTGGAACTCATGTCGTCCATCTGACTGAAGATCCCGGACATGGTGCTGTGCATGGTCAACATCATGGTTCGCATGTCCTCCATGCTGTCGATCATCGGCGGGAACTCCGCGATCAGCTGCGGCATCAACGCGTCGAGCTGACTGAAGTCTTTGGTCAGAACCTCGAACTTGTCGTTGATCTCGTCAACACCGTCGATGGCATCGAAGACTGACTTCAGCGAGAAGCAAATGGGGATGTCGTAACAATGCTTTTCCCAGTAGAAGTAGCTGCGGATGGGCCGCCAGGTGTCCTCGAAGTTGGCGATGTCATCCCGCAGTTCCGCGGTGATGGCCTGCATCTCCCTGGTCTCACCGATCATCTTGTGGGTGATGTTGGTGAGCTCCACCATGTGGCCGTACATCCGCCTCATCCGGTTCATGGTGTCTTCGAGCACGTTGGCCTGCTTGAGCATGTCGTCCATGCGGGCCTTCTGGAACTTCATCGTCTGTACCTGCCCGGCATTCTGCATGCTGAGCTGGAACGGGATCGACGTGTGTTCCATCGCCGTGCCCTCTGGGCGGGTAATCGCTTGCACGCGTGAGATTCCGGGGACGCGAAAGATTCCCTTGGCTAGTTTGTCAAGGACAAGGAAGTCGGCCGGATCGCGCAGATCATGGTCGGCCTCGACCATCATGACTTCCGGCATCAACCGAGCCTGAGAGAAGTGCCGCTCGGCGGCGTCGTATCCCTTGTTGGCGGCGATGTCGTGCGGGATGTACAGCCGGTCGTTGTAACTGGTCTGGTAGCCAGGCAGAGTCAACAGGCCTACCAGCGCGACCCCGCACGCCGCAGCGAGGATGGGCAGCGGCCAGCGGACGACGGCGGTGCCGATCCGGCGCCAGCCGCGCGTCCGGATCCGCCGCCGGGGGTCGAACAATCCGAAGCGACCGCCGACCACGATGACGGCCGGAACCAGTGTCAGCGCAACAGCGACCGCGACGATCATACCGACTGCGCATGGCACACCGATGGTTTGGAAGTACGGCATGCGGCAGAAGCTCAGGCAGAAGGTGGCGCCCGCGATCGTCAACCCGGATGCCAACACCACATGGGAAACGCCGTGATACGTCGTGTAAAAGGCACTTTCGCGATCTTCGCCGTTCTGGCGCGCCTCTTGATAGCGGCCGAAAAAGAAAATGGCATAGTCGGTGCCGGCAGCAATTCCTAGCGATACCAACAGGTTAACGGCGAAAGTGGAGAGTCCGATGAGCTGGTGGTAGCCAAGGAACGCGACTATTCCGCGGGCCGCGGTCAATTCGATGAAGACCGTGATCAGCAGGAGCACCACGGTGCGGACCGAGCGGTACACGAGAAGCAGCATGGTGAAGATCACCAGCATGGTCACCATGGTGATCTTGACCAGCGTGCTGTCGCCACTATGGTGCATATCCGACACCAACGCCGACGGGCCGGTCACGTAGGTCGTCACGCCCTTCGGCGCGGGTGTCCGGTCCACGATGTCCCGCACGGCCTTGATCGAGTCCTCCGCCAGGGTGGTGCCCTGGTTGCCGGCGAGGTTGAGTTGGACGTAAACCGCTTTGCCGTCGGCGCTTTGCGCGCCCGGGGCCGTGAGCGGATCGCCCCAGAAATCCTGCACGTGCTGGATATGCGCGGGATCGGCTCGCAGTTGTTTGATGATGCTGTCGTAATAGCGGTGGGCATCGTCGCCGAGCCGGTTGTCGCTTTCCAACACGAGCATCGCAAAATTGTCGGAATCGGATTCCTTGAATTTCTTGCCCGTTTCCTCCATCGCCTGCACCGACGGCGCATCTTTGGGGCTCAACGAGACCTGACGTTGTTCGGCGACCTTCTCCAGCGGGGGCACGGCCACGCTCAACAGGAAGATGAGCCCCAGCCACGCAAGGATGACGAGCACCGCGAACCGGCGGATCATCCGCGGGATCCTCGGCGGTGTGGTGTGGTCGATGCCCGATTGGTGGTTGCTCATGCGCCCTTGAGAACGCAGTAGGTAAACGCGTTCACCTCGTGCGAAACATGCTCGGCTTTCACCACGTCGTCAACAATGATGCGGCAGCCCAGCATGTTGCTGTTACCTTGCGCCACAACGTTTCCCACGACCGACGCCGCTTTTGTGGTGAGCTTCAAGGTCCAGGGCAATTTGGCCCCGTCTACGCGCTGCGGATCGGCGTTGACATCGAAATAGCTGATGTCCGCCGTGGTGCCGGGCGGCCCGTAGACCTCGTAGGTGATCCGCTTCGGATTGAAGGGCTTGCTGTCGTCGGTCGCGCTGTCGGCGTAGGAAGGGCGCTTCTCGGAGCCGAAGATGCCGTGGATCCGGAACACCGTGAAACCCCCGAGTCCGATCACGACCACAATCACGAGCGGAATCCACACCCGCTCCAGCACCCTGAAAATCGAAAACCCCTTCACCCGCTGCCGCTCTATTGGTCGGCGACGTCTCAACTACTCGAAGATATTCACCCACCGATCGGCGGGGCGTGTCACAGCGCTTGCGTGGGCCAAACGGCGCCGCCAAACCATGACGAGTAAACCATGCTCGCAGCCCGAACTGTCGACTCCTTACCCCGCTGGAACGCCGATACAGATATAACGCATGTTACGTGCGTAAACGGACGGTACCGGGTTCTCCGATGGCCCGCAATGCGTCCGTCTGCGTTATCCTCGCGCCGTGCCGCAGCTCACCTTCCAGCGCGCCCGCAGCGAGGACAAAAAGCGTCAACGTGCCGCGGCGCTGGTCGAGGCCGCACGCTCACTGGCGATGGAGTCCGGTGTCGCGTCGGTGACGTTGACCGACGTCGCCAGCCGCGCGGGGGTGCACTATTCGGCGGTACGTCGGTACTTCACCTCACACAAGGAAGTGCTGCTGCATTTGGCCGCCGAAGGGTGGGCCCGGTTCGCGGAAACCGTGTGTGAGAGCTTGCGCGAGCCCGGCCCCATGTCGCCGGCGCGGGTTGCCGACGCGTTGGCCAACGGCCTGGCTGCCGACCCGCTGTTTTGCGACCTGCTCGCCAACCTGCATCTGCATCTCGAGCATGAAGTCGAACTCGAACAGGTCCTCGGGTTCAAGCAAATCAGCAACGCGGCCGTGCTCTCGCTGACCGACGCGATCGAGAACGCATTGCCGGCGCTCGGCCGGTCGGGCGCATTCGACGTTCTTCTTGCCTCTTACTCGCTGGCGGCACCGCTGTGGCAGATGGCTAATCCGCCCAAGAGACTCGCGGACGCGTACGCGGACCGGACGGACATCCCGCCTGACTGGGACATCGACTTCACCGCCGCGCTGTCGCGGTTGATCACCGCAACGTGCGTGGGACTGCTCACCGAGACGGGCTAGCTCCAGTTCCACAGCGACATATCGCCGCGTCGATAGTTCTGGCAGTTCTCGGTCTCCTTGGCGACGACGCCCTTGTTGTTGAAGAAGATCTTCATGTGGTTGGGCCAGGCCAGCCACAGGGGGTCTGCCTGCGGAGCGTAGAAGTTGGCGGAGTAGCCCCTGCGGTCGGCCGGCGACAGCGAGTAGAACCAGTGCGCCTTGTCAATGGCGGCCTGATTGACGTTCGGGTGGTTGTTGAAGTCGATCATGTACCGCTGGTAGTACACCGGCTCGAAGTCCCGCGCCGCGGCCAGCAACTGCTCGGCGTCGCAGGTCGTCGAGATCATTCGCCGTGGGATCGGGAAGTCGTCGGTGGAGTCGTTCGACGCGCACCCGTCACACGGACCCAGCGGGTCGGCGTGGGCGGCCTGCGAGATGAACATCGGGGCGGCACTGAGCGTGAGCGCGGCCAGGCCGGCGCGGACGGCACGGCTCAGACGAAAAAGACGCATGCGGCTACTATAACGCTCCGATAAAGGCTGCGCCCAGGGGCTGGGAAGCTTGGCTAACCAACGGGTGGGGTGATCTCAAGGCCCACGTGAACCTTGTCGATTCCACCCCGCACGATCGAGTGCACATAGAACCACGGGGCGTGGTACCAGTACCGCTTGAGCACCGCGTTGTAGACCCGGCGGGTCTCCGACTTCGGCAGCACTCGGGCCACACCTTCGACGTCATCGCTCTTGGGCTTGCCCAGCGATCCGCTCTTGGCGATCGTCACCCGCGGCGTGTTCTTAATCCGCTTGGTCTTCCAGGACCCGTCGTCGGTGATCACCAGGAGCTTGTCGCCCTCGGCCACACCCCAAATCGGCGTCGGCTTGGGTCGGCCGTCCTTGGTAAAGGTGGTCAAGAGCAAGTACTTGGACTTGATGACGTCGTGGAAGCTCGTAGTCACGCCTCTCTTTATAGCGGTCCAGCCCAGGTCGCGCCGAACTCCTGACGCCGGTACGGAGTCGGCTTACTGTGTCGTCATAGCCCAAGGACGAGTGCAGATGAACGCAGGCGACGAATCACAAACAACACTTGAAGACCTTCGCGGCGATCTGGCGCTTCGGTACAAGTGGACGCCCAGCGGCGGCAGCTCGGTCGACCCGTCAGTGGTCGAGGCCGACATGGCGGCGCTGGACCGCGACGGCTACATCATCTGGGAGAACCTGCTCACCGCCGAGCAGTGCCAGCAGATCCGCGACGTCGTCCACCCCTGGCTCGGGCAAACCGGACGCAACTCGTTCGAGGGCCGGCGCACCCAGCGGGTTTACAGCGTGCTGAGCAGGACGCGGGTCTGTGACCCGCTTGTCGACAATCCGCGGGTGCTGGCGGTGCTGGATCGGCTGCTGATGCCCAACTACCTGCTTTCGGCGTTGCAGGCCATCAACATTCAGCCCGGAGAGGCGGCACAGCTGGCTCACCATGACGACGGCTTCTACCCGGTCCCGCGGCCCCGGGAGCCGTTGGCCGCCGCGACAATCTGGGCGATCGACGACTTCACCGCTGACAACGGCGCGACCGTGCTGTACCCGGGTAGCCACACCTGGGGCAAGCGGCGACCGGGCGCGCACGACAAGTCGATGCCCGTCGTGATGCCCGCCGGCTCCTGCGTCTTGTTCGTGGGCACCCTGTGGCACGGCGGCGGAGCCAACTCCAGCGCCACCGACCGCCTGGCCGTCACCGCTCAGTACTGCCAGCCGTGGCTGCGGCCCATGGAGGCCTTCACGCTGTCGGTGTCGCGCGAGATCGCTCGAACGGTGTCCGACGACATCCGGCGCATGCTCGGCTACAGCATCCACCCGCCGTTCGTCGGAGCGGTTGACGGCCTGCACCCGCTGCGACTGCTGGACGACCAGTAGCCCACACGTCGGGTCCGGAAGGATGGCAACATGCCTTCCATGACTAGACGCAGCGTCGGTCGCATCGTTGCCGGTGCACCTCTGATGGTTTTGGCCTTTCTCACCGCTCCGGCTGCAACTCCGGTTGCCACCGCCGACGGATGCCCGAACGCCGAAGTGGTGTTCGCGCGCGGCACCGGTGAGCCCGTCGGACCCGGCGGACCCGGCCAGGCTTTCTTCGACTCGCTGACCTCGCAACTTCCCGGCAAGACGGTGAATCTCTACCCGGTCAACTACCCGTCGACCACCGATTACGCCAACAGCGCCAAGGCCGGCGCCGCTGACGAGGTCGCCCATGTGCAGAACACGGTTGCCAGCTGCCCGAACACCAAAATCGTGCTGGGAGGATATTCGCAGGGCGCGGGTGTGGCGGATTTGACCAGCCACCAACTGTCCCCGCAGGTCGCCAGTCACGTTGCCGCTGTTGCCCTGTTCGGTGATCCGCAGAGCAGCTATGCAAAGAGCTTGTCGGACAACCAGATTCCGGCGATCGACCCCGGCTACAGTCCAAAGACCATCGACATCTGCCTTCCCAACGACAACATCTGCGCCGAGGGCGGCAGCATCATCGCGCACCTGGGCTACGTGCCTGATTCGACCAACCAAGCCGCGACGTTCGTG
This sequence comes from uncultured Actinomycetota bacterium, assembly GCA_963733755.1. GTDB lineage: Bacteria > Actinomycetota > Actinomycetes > Mycobacteriales > Mycobacteriaceae > Mycobacterium. The sequence goes on along the minus strand of CAVTEZ010000027.1, from coordinate 109,642 downwards.
GCGCAGAAGCTCTAGCGCTACTTAGTCGTCGGTATCGGCTTAACAGAACTCGAGGTTCACGCCCCACTGCCCATACGCGCGGTATGGCGGAGAGTCCTGAGCAGGACCGACTTTGTCGTTCCAGTAGGCCACTATGAATGGCCCACCCAGGGCCGGGTTGGCATCGTGAATACGGCCCGTGCCACCTGATGCTGGATTGAAGGAGTCCCAGCTGATCGACTGGAGCGACGGCGGCATGGTCGGCGTGCATCGCCGTTGAACCTGGTTGTAGATGGCCGTGACAGCCTGTTCGGCTGACGCCTGGTCACCGCTATCAGCCTGCGCTGGCGGTGTGCAGATGATGGCCGCTGCGGCCATCCCTCCGATCAGTAATTTCCTCACACCTACCACCCTGATCTCTGATTGCCGACCCCTGGGGTGAACGAAAAAGTACGCCGATCTGGGTGGTGCTGCACGAAGAAATTAAATATCTTCCGGGTTCCGCGTTACTTCTTCCGGTCGGTATCTTTGCTCGGCTGAACGCGTTTCGGTTCGCCCGGCATCTCTTGCGCCAAGGAAGCGGCTGATCGACTCAATGCCCGCTTTGGCCCGGACTGTGATGTGGCTCGGCGACCACTTGCACCCACCGACCAGGGGCGTGGTACTCGGTCGCCTTTGCCTTATTGGCGGCGTAGGCGATCGACAGCACCCCGCCCTCCAGGAAGTCGAACACGTCACCTGTGTCGTACTCGTCCAGCTTGTCCTGCTTCTCGGTGAATCGCACTTTGAATGTCATACCGGAGAGCCTGCCACTGACTGGGAACTGTCACTGCCGCGGCTCCGATACCCGCAGTGACTGGTAACACCCGTCTAGCTGACGTCTCGTCGTGTCGCCGGTCGACGAGCTACTCGGCGAATGGCAAGCAGCGCAACGCATCCGGGTCAATCAGCGCTAGCTGAATCAGGTGTCGCTGCGGTCGTCGACCTCGGCTGCGGGTGCGTGCGTCTTGGCGGCCTGAATGCCCTTATCGGTATCTCGACTAGGTTGGACCCGTTTGGGCTCGCCCGGCATCGTCGGAGTGCCGAACCGTTGAGCGTTGTTCTGAATAGGTAAAATGCAGGTCTCCTCGGTGGCGTTGTACGCCGTGTTATCGGGCGAGTTTTCGCGCTTTGCCGAGAGCATTTCCTGTGTCCGCTGCCTACGTCGTCCACGACCCCCAGCTGATCGCGATGCCGCTGGGCTTGACTTGATGGTGGTGGCCGATCCGCGTCTGACGATTTCGCCAAGGCATTTGCGAGTTCTGCAGAAGGTGCATCTGGTCAGTGAGGTCAGACAGAGTCCACGTCACCGCGAACGCCACAATGTGGCTGAACTGAACGGGTGCTCTGCCTAGCCGGATATTCGCTGCCGCAGCAGCGGCAATCCGGGCCCGTCGAGCACATCCAATAGAGCGGCACGTCCGCCGACCGCCATCATCAACGCCGACACGGGTCCGCGAATTTCTTCTCCCTTACGCCACGTTCGATCAATGTCTGTGGCACGCCACGAGATCCCTCGCAGCCGACTGAGGGGAATACCTCCAGCAGGTGCGGTGAGCGTTCTCGCGACCGCATGGGTCTCTAACCACGTTCCGTTCACCGCGAAAACGGCGTCAGGACGGTACTCCCGTGCTCACCCTCCTTCAATGCAGGGGAAGAAAAGATCAGCGCACGACTGCGGCACGCCTTTCGGGACCGGCCCGACGACGCAGTGCGGTGGGAGTGGCGACGGCCTTAGGGTGCGACAACCGAAGAGAGTCCGGCCGCCACGGCCCCACAGCAGGTCGATAACGAGCACCCAGCCTGCGGCTAACAACGAAGCGCAAAGATAAATGATGACAACGACCATCGACCACCATTGGCACGAAATCAATTCAGCCGACGCTCGGCGTCGAAAAATCCGGGTGATGCAAGCGATTTTCGCCGGGGCCGCGACCATCGCGACGCTGACGCTATATAGCGCCGCGTGGCCCGGTGACGCCGAAACCGTTGCCGCATCGGGGTCGGTGCGCCTGGTAGCCCAGGCCAACGACTTGCCGGCGCCGGCTCCTGCTCCCGTCGACCCGCAGTTCCCGCAGACCCTACTGAACGCGGTCGGCGACGGCGGTTCGACGCAACAGCGGGAAAATGAACAGCAGGACGAACTAGATCAACAACAGTCTGAGCAGAACGAAGACGAGGCGAATCAGGCAACACAGCAGGCTCAGCAACAAATGCAGCAGTCTGAGCAGGAGGCCGAGGAGCAGAACGAAATGGCTGAGCAACAAGCGCAACAAGACGAGCAACAAGCCCAAATGGACGAACAACAAGCTGGGCAATAGGTCCACCACAGCTCATGTCACGGTGGTGGACCAGACCGGGTAGAGCGGTCAGCGTTCGGTCACCTCGCCGCGTTGGTTTTCACCGACTACCGCCGAACAGCTCGGCCAGGGGTCACGCCACCACAAAGGCGATAGCAGATTAGGTGAACGCGTCCTCGCCGTTTGGCAAGCCGTGACCGGCACGCAGTTCATACACAACAATCCACGCAGCTCGCCGGTCCATTACGGATTCGGTATCCCTGGTGTTAACGCTCCCGGTATCCCCGGTGTTACTTGCAACGCGGGTGCTGGTGGTCTCGGTGCGGGGATCGGTCGCCCCGGTATTTCCGGTGCTTCCGCTGGTCGCTCATCTGGCGGGACTCCTTCGGTGGCTAGAACGGGATCGCTGGTGAATCCGTTGGGATCCATGTGATCCTTGCAGAAGTTAGTCGAATTCATCACCACCAGGTATTCCCTCCACAACCCTGGCGGGTTGGGTGCCGGTGATGTCACACCATCGGGGCAGCGCCAGGTGCAGCTCGCACCGGCAATCCCGCTGCCTCCAGAACTGAAGCTCCCGTTGTCGCCTTGCAATCCGAGCACGCCGCCCAAACCGAAACCACCGCCCTCGCAATGCAGGTGGCTTCCGTTGATTTCGGTCGGGTAATCGCAGTAGCCACCACGACCTACTATCACACCAGCGCCGACGCCGACGCCGGGATACTGACATTGGTCGGCGTGAGCCGATCCAGCCGGGAGAAACACTGACGCACAGACGCCGAGAGATACCACTGAAGCGCAAGTTATGATTTTCTTCATTCTTTTCATCCGATTCCTGTACTTCAAGTTTGGGCCCTACGCATGCGGATTCTGCTCTGTCCCATCGCCCAATGCGGTCCGTTTGATCCAGCTTGCTGAATGAACGAATGCTCAACTCGGGGTATAGGGATTGTGAAAGCGTGGCCCTGCGTTGGGGCTCACCGGCGGACGCGCGCCGGCCTCGTCGGGTTCCAACAGCCCGTCGCAGATGTCGTGCAGCACGTCGCCAGTCTCGCGCAACCGGTCGACCGTGGGAACCACAACCTTCCGTCCTCAATGTCCGTGCAATGCAGGACGTAACCCGCCGCCCAGAGGTCGTTGTAGATCGTGTCGATCTCGTCGGCGGTGAAACTCGCGCGTCGCGGCCCCGGCCCGGCGAGCATGCCGCAGTCGGCACGTAGAGGCGCCCCGGTCGATCCAAGCCCCGGTTGCCCGACGGGCCAGCCGAGCCGCGTGGCGCGAAGCCACTGACGACGCGCAACCTGTGTTGCCACGCGTGCGACCGGACGGACGCCGCTTACGATTGCTGACCACGATCGGCGCGACGACGCACCGTGACCACGCGGCGCACACCCCGTACTGCGTAGCCGGCCGCCACGACCGACGCCACAATCGTGGTTATGAACACGGGCAGCCAGCTGTCCCGGTTGTGGTCGACAGACCACCAGACAATCGAGAAGAGCACCGTGCAGGCAAATAGGACGATGTCACGCCAGTTTCCTTCATAGGAAGCGGCGGCGGCGCGCAGCCGGCGTGCCTTGTCGTTCGCCACGACCAATTCATCGATACGTTCGTTGATGCTGCGCCGCAGCGCCTCCCGCCGGGCCACCTCGACTTCAGGCAGCTGCTCGAGCAGCTCCAGGTCTTGTTTGATCCCCTCCCGCAAGCCGGGACCCCTGAGTTGCCCCACCGCAACGCCGAGCAGCGCACCACCGAGGACGGGAGCTGCGCCCATCGCCATCGCGGCCATACCGGGCATTGTGACCTCCACCTTCCGCTCGCTCCGCAATCCTGTGCATCAACCCCACGGTGACGTTGCGATCGGCGGATCGGTTCAGTGCCGATGGGGTCAGCTTGGTTACCGGCGGCCAAACGCCGGAACATCACTTCATGGTCGCAAGATTGTGCCAAAAATTCTTGAGGCTATCGGTGCCGCCGAAAAGCGTGGTGAAGTTCGTGGAGTCGACGAGGACGATGTCCCCGGCGCGCTGGCCCGATGGCGGCATCCAAATCAGCGCGTTGAATTCAGTGTTGCCCGCCGCGGTGAAGGGATGGTGCCTATTGGGATCGATCCGCTGACGACCCAGTACCCGCACCGAGTCGCTCTCCGGTGCGGTGAGTTCGTAGTGCGGCAGGTGGGGATGGAAGTTGAACGTGGTGACGTTGTCCAGCAGCCTCGCGTCGTCCAGGTCGCGCACCGCGGTCAGGGGTGCGATCTGCTTGGTGCCCTCGACAACGGCGGGACGCAGCCCCCAGGTGTTGTGCACCGGGACCTCGAGGGCCGTCATCAGGGAGCGGGTGTACTGCCCGAACCGTTGTTGGCGCGGCACCAGCGGGTCGCCGTGGTGCTGGTATTCAACCTGACGCTGGGCGAAATCATCGGTGAAGCCCACGTCGTGGTGCGGGGCCAGTAGCAGGCACGTGCCTTCACGTTTCAGCCATTCCCGGATGGCGCTGACTTCCTCCGGTGTGGCTTCTTGTTCCGACAAGATGTGGTCCAGCCCGAAGACCATCAGGGTGTCGGTGTCTGCCAGAATCTGCTCATCGATGGGGAGCGGGTAGCCCGCCTGGTCGATGCGCTGGAAGACGGCGACCGGGTGACCGGTGGCTTCGCCAGCCAGGTCCTGGAAAGCCAGCGCTGAGCGGTGGAAAAGTTCCAGGGTGCCGGCGATGCCCTGGAGGAAGTGCGCCTCGTCGTATTCCGTTGTCTCGTAGCTCGGCCATAAGGCGTTGCGGACTTCGGTCATGGTGGAGAAGCGGTTGTACATCGCGGCGGGGTCGCGTTGGGCTTCCCACGGGTAGCTCCAGGTCCAGTAGATGCTGATGCGCCGCCGACCTGAGGTGTGTTTGCGCGGGACATGGGTTTGGTTGTAGGTGCGCGCAGCGGGCAGCGTGCTCATGATCGTGCCTTAACTGTCGAGCGCCGCTAGGTATCGGAGGGCCGTTAGCCCGGGCAGGAAAAAGTAGGCGCCGCCCTTCAAAGTGGTGAAGGCTGGCAGGCCTTTGAGGACTTTGCGGATCGGCCTGTTGGGGATTTTGAATTCCATTGTGCCGTCCTGTGTTCCGCAGATGGGGTCGTGCTCGTTGCCGAGTTCGTGGAACGTGCGGTCGTTGATCCACACGTTCTGCGCGAACTCGAACTGGCGAACCAGGCTGGCGCAGATGATGAATGCGGCAATACCGCGATCGACGCCGTCGTCGGGCGCGCCCTCAGGTAATGCCGGCCCGTAAGTGGCACCCCGGCGAATTATCCTGTGACGGTTCATGTTGTGCGCAGTGTCGCGCGGGTTGAGGCGTCGCGCGTGCGATCCCAGCGGGCAAGCATACCCGTGCGGATCCATTTCCTTATAGTTGAACTCGTTGTTGCGCATGGGATCTGCACCGAGTTCAGGATCGTCGCGCTCGGGGGCCAGAACGAGGGGGGCACCGCTGCGCCAGCGGCCCATGAACTTCGCCGCGAGCAATTCCTGATCATCCGGCGTGTCGGCGTGCTCGTGCAGATAGTCGCGGAACAGTCCAACGTGCTCCTGCAATCGCCGGTAGGCCATGTAGCTTCCATTGCGGCACAGTACTTCTGGCTGCGGCAGATCGGGCGACCCGTGCTCATCGGGATAGCCGAGGATGAACTCGCCCGGCTTCAGCGGCGCGCCCGACCCCGGCGTCGGCACTTCACCCGAGCCCTCGATCACCGGCTGCGACAACCTATCCCGGAACCCGAAGTGATCATGTGCGTAATTGAACGGCGGCGTCGCGTTCAAATCCAACACCGACAGACTGCGCACACCATCGCATCGGGCCACAAGCTTGTCGTGTTCTCCCGTGGCGCGCGCATGTTCGGCGTCATCGCGCGCGAACAGGATCGCGATCGCGTGTAGGTCACCGCCTGCCAGACCGCCGACCCAGTTGTCAGGGTGATTAGCCCCGGTATCGCCCAAGATGTCTGCCCGAGCCGCCATGCCCTGGCGAAACGCCTCCGGGAAAGTTGCCAGGGATTCCTCGGGCACTCCGAGTGCTCGCAAGCCGCTCCACGTGAACGCCAGCGTGATCCACCGCTTCGTGCTGTCCATCGAGGCTTGCGCCGTCGCCGCCGAGTCGACCCTGTCAATCAGCTCGGACAGCCACGCCCGGCCGCCGGCCGGGTCGTCAAATGACAGGAACTCGTAGCGCCCGTCATCGCCGGCGTGCGGGTCAGCAGAATATGCTGAATGTCGTCCAACTCAAGCATCGGTGCATGTTTCGGTGCGGATCACTGCATTTGGTCGAGCATGTCGGAGAACGCCGCTTTGAGCCGCAGGGCCTTCTTGATCTCGTCGGCGGTGACGTAGGGGTACTCCCCGTACTCCAGGAAACTGGGGCACTGGTGGTCACGAACGAATTTCACGAAGGCGTCTGGATTCTCCTTCCAGTCCTCCGGGAATCCCTCTAGGTTGGTGAACACCGTCGTGATCCCGGTCGCGCTGAACAGCGCCACCGCATCCTCGGTGTACTTGTCGAAATCGGTGTCGAAGATGCCCTGGTACTGAAAATGCAGCCCCGAACCGACGTCGAACAATACCCACCGCAAGTAGTGCAGCCGCAGCGGCGCGAGCACGTCGGGACTCCCGGCAATCGCTTCCTCGATCTGCTTGCCGTACGCGCGGACGGCCTCTTCGCGCCCCTCTTTGACCTTCGCGATGATCGAAAAGCCATAGCAGGCAGGAGTTCTCGGATAGATCGGACCGTACCTGCCCCGCTCGAGCTCGAAGTACCCCTCCTTCGGAATGGCCATCGCCGCGGGCTTGCTCCAGTCATGATCGCTCATCGGCATCCTCGGACTCCCTCTGTGCTATCCGTGCGAACACTACGCCCGATCACGCCCCCGGCACCATTTCGTCGGCGGCTATTCGACCAGGCGACCACCGTTGCGTCGACGTTCATCGGACAGGCTCCGTCGGTTCATCCCCGCCAGTCCTCAGTTCCTCGAACAGCCCTGCGCGGGCCAACAGCAAGCCGCTGATCATCAACACCCAGACAGGGAACGCCATGGTGATCCACATGCTGATGTTGCTGGCCAACAGCAATCCAACGGCAGCCAGATAGCTCAGCCCAACCAGCCACCGTGGCATCAAGCCCGTCCGAAGCCATATCGTTGCCAGCGACATCATGAACACCGCAGCCATCCGGACCGCATAAGTCTGGCTGACCGCCAGCATCACCATCTTCCCGAACTGGATCGTCTCCGCATGCGCCGACGGATCGGTGACCCCGGCGTTACTGGCCACCAGGCCGGCAGCCACAGCGGTCGAGACGAACATCATGGCCAAGAACAGCACGCCGCTGCAGATGAAGACCGACGAGAAGAACTTGTCTTCATAGCGCCCTAACCCGTCGCGGACCACCCCGATGAACCATAAAAAGCTAATGCCCGCGAACGGCATCAGTGTCGTCGCGGTCGCGATCCCGCTGCCGCGACTGTTCAGCCATTCGGACGAATCTGCCTCGCCCTCCGGCATGTTGGTGCGAATTAGGATCAGCACGGCGCCAAACAGCAGCGCAAAGATCACACCGGCCAGCGCGGCAGCACGTGGCGTCGTCAGCTGGCGAGGGCTGGGCTTAGATAACATTGCCATCACGTCATCGTCGCACCGGATCGCGCCCCAGCCGGGCTATTTCACGACGAACTTCGACTCGCGACAGCCCAGTACACAAGCTGAAGTCCCCCTGCGGGCTGCGCTGAGGGCATGAGGTCGCGGTGTACATGCGATGGGGCTGTTCGATCAACTGAGATTGGCAGCGCGTTCTGGAAGATGCGCACCGATGCTCTGCGGGGGGTGCCCGGTCACGGCGAATATTGCAGGCGTAGAGAACGATTAAGCGCGTGTGTACATTATCGAGGCGTGCGAAGGCCGCGATTTGTCCGGGGCCGTACGCAAACGGGCCTTGGTGGGTGACGGTGCTGCTGGCGGGGTTGTGGGCTGACGAACTGCTGCGCGTTGATGTCGGCGACGCCGTGCGCTTCACGGCGATCGGCGTGGATAAACAGCGCGCTCGCGGGGCGCTGGTGCACTGGCGATGGCACACCATAAGGACCATGTGAGACCTTCATGTGGCGCGGTCGATTGCGTCGAAAACCCCCAGTGTTTGCTGAAACGGTGCGTAAGTAATGCCCAGCGGGTTCTCGAAGGGATGGTCGAGCCAAAAGACGATGAACAGTAGCAGGCCGAGTAGAAGGGCGATCGCGTTTGAGAGCATTAGGTGACCACGTGTGCTATCCAGGCGCATGAAACCGCTAAGCGCCACCAGTACGACACCGCCCGTGAGAAGACCGGCCCACAGCAACCCTGGTCTTCGGGGTTGGGCGTCCAGCATTCGCTGATTGCTGTCGGACGCCAGTACGGTCAGCTGGCCGAGAAACGCTCCAGTCGTCGGGTTCGATGCCACACTGGATTGCTCACGCGCGAGGACCTTGTACATTTCGGTGAGCGCGGCTTGTGCCGTGTCGGGAGTACTGCCAACGTCCTGCTTGTTCGCTTCGGGGCCTTCCACGGTCTTCGCGTATTTCCGGAGCAGTTCCCGCATCTGTGTCTGCTCTGGAACAGGCATGCCGACGGTCTGCCGGTACATCGTTGTAAGAGTGGATGCCTCGTGCGCGACGTTAGCTTCAGCGGAGGAGAAGTGCCCCCAGGCGATGACGACGGTGAATCCGAGGAGAGGGCCGTACACGAGCGCGACGCACGTCAGGAACGGCGACAGCGTCGAATTGTGGCCTTCGGCAACCGGTTTGGGGAGGGTGCGATTCGCCAGCAACACGCTCCCGACCGCGACCAACATCGCCACGATGAGGACCAGGGCCAGACGTAGCCAAAGACCCGCTATCCCGGGGTCGTCCATTACTCGCCTCCGCAGGTAACGCGCCGGCTACCCACGAGGGCGGCCTCCGCCTCCGAATACAACATCCCGCGCGGCAGCAGCGACGTCTGCGACATGCCCCGATTCTTGCAGAGGCCATCCAAAGGCTTTAGTTTTGCGAACGCGTGCGACCTATCTGCGATCGGTTCCATCTCGAGAATCGCTGGTCAGTCGTCTGACTTGGGTGCGGAAGCCTTAGACTCACTCACCTTCGCCTTTAGGCGTGACTTTCCGGTGCTCGAAGCATCGCCCACAGAGATTCCAAGTATGTTGAGATGGTCGCCGCGACGATTTCGCACACAATCGTTAGGCTCTGTCGGCCATCGGGCTCGTTCGTAGGTTGTGCGTAATTTGCGCGCGGGCGCACCCGATTTCTCCCTATTTCGCCTCGTTTTGCGTCTTTTGTGCAAGTCTGCTGACATCTCCGTGTGCATTCTGGCGTGAGGAGGTGGGCAAGGTTGAGCGGATAGTCGCGAGCACGGCTAGCGGAAATAGATGACCATTTCGTTCCGATCTGGCCTTGGCAGGGATTTCGCCGTATGAATCGGTTTTGCCCCCGGTCGCCTGGCGCGGGTCGGACAGTTTCCTTTAAGGAGAAGTCCATGTCTTTCGTGACCACACGGCCGGAAATGCTGAGCACGGCGTCCGGCGATTTAGCAAGTATCGGCTCGGCATTTACGGGCCAGAACGCCGCAGCGGCCGCCCCGACCACCGGGGTTGTTCCCGCCGCCGCCGACGAAGTGTCGGCGGTGACGGCGGCGCAGTTCGCGATGCACGGCCAGATGTATCAGGCGGTCAGCGCCCAGGCCGCAGCGATTCACGACCAGTTCGTGGCCATGCTGGAGTCCAGCGCGCTGTCGTATGCGGCCACCGAGGCCGCCAACGCATTGGCAGCCAGCTAATGAGTATCGCAATGGATTTCAGCGTATTACCACCCGAAATTAATTCCGCCAGAATGTATTCCGGTCCCGGCTCGGCGCCGTTGATGGTCGCCGCGACGGCCTGGGATGAGCTGGCCACCGAATTGGACTCCACGGCGGCCTCTTACTCGTCGGTGATCTCGGGGCTCACCGGCGCGGAGTGGCTGGGCCCCTCGTCGTCGTCGATGGCGGCCGCGGCCGCGCCCTATGCGGTTTGGATGAGCACTACCGCCGCACAGGCTGAGCAGGCCGCCGCACAGGCAATGGCCGCAGCGAGCGCCTATGAGGCAGCATTCGCGATGACCGTGCCCCCGCCGGTGATCGCGGCCAACCGCAGCCTGACGATGATGCTCATCGCGACCAATGTTCTCGGACAAAACACCGCGGCGATCGCGGCCAGCGAAGCGCAGTATGCCGAAATGTGGGCTCAGGACAGCGCCGCAATGGAAGGCTATGCCAGCTCTTCGGCGGCTGCATCGACGTTAAGGCCGTTCGCTTCGCCGCCGCAGACCACCAACCCGGCCGGGTCGCGGGCCAGGCCGGCACGGTCGCCCAAGCTGCTGCGCCCGGCCGCAACCTCACCCCTAGCAATAGGCACAATAGGTGATGGGGTCCTCGTCAGTCTTAACCTTATTTCGCTCGGTTCTCTGGCAACCTCGCTTACCATCTTGGGCCAAGGGGCAGTGGGGCTAACGGACCAGCATCGCGGCGAAACCAGTCCGTCGGTGGAAGTGGGTACGGTACAGGGGCCCAATCTGCCGACGGCTGGGCTCATGTCCAGGTCCGGGAGTGGGGCGGCGGTGTCCGCGTTTACCGGCCGGGCTAGCTCGATCGGTGGGCTCTCGGTGCCCCCGTCCTGGGCCACCCCGCTGGCAGTGCGTCAAGTCGCCGCGGCGTTGCCAATCACCGCTGGCCCGATAATCATGCAAAACAGCCAAACCAGCCAAGACAGCCCCTATACCGGCATGGCGTTGGCGAGTGTGGTCGGGACCTCCATGGCGGGTCTTGCCTCCCGGGGCGCCCCCGCCGCGAGCGGAGCGGCGACGACCCCCGCGGCGAACAAAGCGCCCGCGGCGACCGTGGTGGCGGCGAACAAACCGGCCCCAGCAGGGGCGCCGGCGGCGACGCCCGTGGCGCCCAAGGCGGCGTTCGCCTCGGCGGTCCCGGTCGCGATCTCAGCGGGGGGCATACCGGCGGACGTAGCGGCAAACCTCGCGGCGACCCTAGCGGGGATCCCCGGGGCGACCATAATCGTGATACCGCCTCCGCCGCCCCCCGAATAACCGGAGGCGGACCCTAAGCGCTTTGCCTCGGTCGGTCTTACGGCTGGCTGGGGAGTAACCGCACGATAAGGGGTAGCCACACACGAGTAGCGCCGCGCGAACCCCTGCCGGCGGCACGGGTTCGCTCGTGATGGCGGGGGCTTACCCACGCGTTCGCTTGGCTAGACGAATTGCGAGTAGGCCAATACTCACGCGACGCGGGTCGTTGCGCGCATAATGGCGCATTCGCCAAATAAATCCGGCTCAGGAGAGGAGAAGCTAATGAAAAGGTTCGGAATGGCGGCAGTTTTTGCGACGGCCATGTTCGCCGCTGTGGGAACCGCGACCGCGAACGCCACCGACCCAAGTGGAACATACAACGTCGTATTCGACCACCGGGACGGATACGCTGACGATACCTATCAGTGGACCCTCACGTCATGTGGACAGGGCTGCCTCCATGTGTCCGGCGACGACGGTTGGCAGGGCGATTTCCACCTCATCCACGGTCAATGGACCCTGATACAGCAGAACGTGCCGAACTCGGTCCGGTGCCGAGACGGATCGAGACACGATGGAGACATGACGCTTAGGTTCGACCCGGCCAGCCTCAGAGGCAAGTCGACTGGCTATGACTACATCGGATGCCCTCTTGGGGTCCCAGGTCCGACTAACCCGCTATCGTTTACGTTGGAAAAGGCGTAAGGCGCGCGGTCTGTCACCGTCGCGGCCGATTCTGATTAGCGCTGGCGCGAAGTGATGCCGGAATGTCTTGTCGTTTAAATGGCAGCCGCCGCGCGACGGTGGGAATAGCAGCGCATCGGCTTCGGCGCCGGTATGGGTGTCCAGGCGATCCTTGAGCACTGCGCGAATATCGCGAATATATGGCGGAGGTCTTGGTTTCCCTCCTTGGATACACGGTGCACGCGCCGCCCGACCCCCAGCTAAACCCGCTGGTCAGGGCCGATTACTTTGATTCCCGATTAGCCGACGACTAATCGCTGCTGTGCGCGCTGTACCTATGCGGCGGAAACCAATTGGCCCACGCCGTGCACGACCGCGCGACGGAACTGAAATCGCGCGGAAACCAGGTCCTCGCGCAGCTGCAACCGTGCGTCGATGACGGCCTTGACCACAGGGAGTCGGCTGACCACTGGATGGACATCAACGAACCGCCGCACCGCGTCGATCGCCGCCTTGCGGCGGGTTTCACGCGCCGTCAGCATGTCTACTCGGAATTGCACCCAGGGGGGAGTGCCTGGCTGCTGCTGGATTTCTGTCATTGTGCAACTCCTGTGTGATCATCGAGAGACATTGCACTACGGATTCTCCGACTAATTCACCCGTCGTGCCAGCCGGAAACCGGACCTCCGAAGCCCACGTCGAAATAGTTGAATCGGGCCGCGCCCATCTTTCCTGGGCGCGGCCCGATTCGGCGTTTCATGGCGGGGTGATTCCTGAACCAGACCGGAAGGTCACCGTCGTCTGCAAATACTGCGCCGATGCGCCGCGCCGTTGATGCCATAGGCCCCGCCGGAGATGTCGCCTCAATACCCTTCTCGGCGTTACCCTTCGTCTCGTATCCCTGACTGGCGGCGATGATCTCGCCGTTCGGGGCCTTCAAGTGAAACCGGAATTTCCCGCCTTGTCTTTGGTGATCTGGAACTTGGCCGCCCTCGTGTTCTCTCTCGGTCTCAGGGCTGTTGTCCACGACGCTAGCAACGACCGGGCCCGACGTCTGCCCCCCACCTTCAGGTTTGGAATTACGCCCACGCGGTATTCGAGACTGCCGCCACCCGCGGCGCCCGGGCAATGCTGCCAACAATCGGCTATCAGAGGAGATTCGTCATGGTCCTGCACATCATCTGGTTGATCATCCTCGGTCTCGTCGTCGGTCTGATCGCGCGAGCTGTCGTGCCCGGCAGACAGCCCATGGGTTGGATCGCAACCGCAGCGCTGGGCATAGTCGGCGCGTACGTCGGCGGCACGCTGGGCAGCGTCGTGTTCCCGCCACACCAGTTCGACATCCACCCACCGATCAAGCATTCGTTCCTGGGCGCGCTCGTCGGAGCGGTGCTCCTCTTGGTGATATACAAAGTCGTCACCTCGCGGACTCGGACCTTGTAAGGTCGGCCACCTGTCCTGGCGGGGCAGCAACCTGCCGCTCCCTTGAACGGTTCGGGCGTAACGGCTGCGACACCCGCGAAGACATCCTGCGGCGGGATCTGTCAGATGTTCTGCCCCCCAGCGGTTGCGCGATCATGTCAGGCGTGTTGCACGATCCCTAGACCGGCCGCTTGTTTTTGCTGGTTAAGTCGGTATCTTTACTCGGCTGAACGCGTTTGGGCTCGCCCGGCATCTTCGGATAATTGGGCGGATACGGCAGGTCGCCAAGGCCGCGCTCTTCGTCGGCGGCGACCATCTCGAGGAGCGGTTCGATCGACTGGTCGACCGAGTCGATACCGGCCCACGGGTCGTCTCGGTTGGCCACCAGGTCGGCGGCGGACGCGATCGTGTAATCGTCGGGGTTGGCGTCCGCCAGCTCATCCCATGTCAGCGGCATCGACACCGTTGCGATCGCGGTGCGCCGCACCGAGTAAGCCGACGCGAACGTGCGATCGCGGGCGTTCTGGTTGAAGTCGATGAAGATGCGTTTACCACGTTCTTCCTTCCACCACGACGTGGTTACGGCGTCCGGCGCGCGCCGCTCCACTTCGCGAGCCAGCGCGATGCCGGCCCGGCGCACCGCGATGAAATCCCAATCGGTTTTGATCCGCAGGAATACGTGCACGCCACGACCGCCGGATGTCTTGGGATAACCCACTAGCCCGAGTTCGTCGAGCAACGGCCGCAGCACATCGACCGCAACGGATCGTGCTTCGGCGAAACCGGTACCCGGCTGCGGGTCCAGGTCGACCCGCAGCTCGTCGGGGTGCTCGGTGTCCGGGCAGCGGACCTGCCACGGGTGCAGCGTGATCGTGCCCATCTGCGCGGCCCACACGATGGCGGCCGGGTGGGTCACCCGCAGCGCGTCGGCGGTCCGTCCCGACGGGAACGTAATCCGGCAGGTCTCCAGGTAGTCGGGATGGTGCTGCGGAATGCGCTTCTGGTAGATCTCCTCGCCGTCGATGCCGTCGGGGAAGCGCTGCAGATGCGTCGGTCGGTCTCGCAACGAGGCGAGCATCGGACCGGCGGCGACGGCACGGTAGTACTCGACCAGCCGTCGCTTGGTGCCGTCCGATCCCAGCTTCGGGAAGTACACCTTGTCCGGATTGGTCAACCGCACGGCGATCCCGTCGACGTCGATTTCCTCCGCTGGCGATGCCATATGCCGATTCCAGCACAGAGTTCCAGCACAATGTGCTGATGGACTTGCCTGTCATGCCGCCGATTTCGCCGATGCTGGCCAAATCGGTGAAATCAATCCCGCCGGACGCGTCGTATGAACCGAAATGGGACGGGTTCAGGTCGATTCTTTTTCGCGACGGCGATCAGGTGGAGGTCGGCAGCCGCAACGAGAAGCCGATGACCCGGTACTTTCCCGAGCTGGTCGCCGCGGTCACCGCCGAGCTGCCGGAGCGTTGCGTGATCGACGGCGAGATCGTCATCGCCACCGACCACGGCCTAGATTTCGAGGCGCTGCAACAGCGCATTCACCCGGCCGATTCGCGGGTCCGGATGCTGGCCGAAAAGACGCCCGCGTCGTTCATCGCCTTCGATCTGCTGGCCCTCGACGACGACGACTACACGGGACGGCCGTTTTCCGAACGCCGGGGTTCGCTGGTCGACGCGCTGGCGAAGTCGGGGCCGTCGATCCATGTCACGCCCGCGACGACGGATCTGACCACTGCGCAGCGCTGGTTCGACGAGTTCGAGGGCGCGGGTCTCGACGGCGTCATCGCCAAGCCGCTGACAATCACCTATCAGCCGGACAAACGCATCATGTTCAAGATCAAGCATGAGCGCACCGCGGACTGTGTGGTCGCCGGTTATCGCGTGCACAAATCCGGGGCCGACGCGATCGGGTCGCTGTTGCTCGGGCTCTACCAGGACGATGGCACGCTGGCATCGGTCGGCGTGATCGGGGCTTTTCCGATGGCCGAACGCCGGCGACTGTTCGCCGAGCTGCAGCCATTGGTGACGAGTTTCGATGTTCACCCATGGAATTGGGCCGCCCACGAGGCGGGCGAACGCACACCGCGCAAGAACGAGTTCTCTCGCTGGAACGCGGGTAAAGACTTGTCTTTCGTGCCGCTACGACCCGAACGCGTCGTCGAGGTGCGTTATGACCACATGGAAGGTCAGCGGTTCCGTCACACCGCCCAGTTCAATCGCTGGCGTCCTGACCGAGAACCGGCGTCGTGCACCTACGCGCAACTCGACAGCCCCATCACGTTCAGCCTCGGCGATATTGTTCCCGGCCTCGGCGCAGCCGGCCCGGCGAAGCCGCGCGACTGAAGGTCAGACCACGACCTCGAGGGACGCCAGCCCGCGCAGCGTGACGTTGGGCTTGTAGACCGGCTCGCCAGCCAGCCGCGCATCGGGAAATCGTTCCGTCACCGCCGACAACGCGACGGCGGCCTCCAACCGAGCCAGCGGTGCGCCCAGGCAGTAATGCAAACCACGTCCAAAGGACAAGTGCCGGAAAGCCTTTCGATCAGGATTGAAGGTCGCGGGCTGGTCGAACTCGGCTGGGTCATGCTGGGCCGCCGCCAGCAGTAGCATCATCGTGTCGCCCTTGACCACCTGGGTGTCGCCAATTGTCATGTCGTCAGCGGCAATCCGGGCCACCAGATGCACCGGCGGGTCGTAGCGCAGCGTCTCCTCGATCACCGCCGATGCGCGGCCGGCGTCGGCGCCCAAGGCTGTCCACTGCGCCGGATCGCGCAGCATCGCCAGCATCGCGTTGGCGATCAGGTTCACGGTGGTCTCGTGACCGGCGATCAGCAACAGGCTGCAGGTCGAGACGATCTCATCTTCGGCCAGCTGGTCGCCGGACTCCTCGACCGCGATCAGCCGCGACATCAAGTCGTCGCCGGGGTGTGCTCGGCGCTGCGCGATCAGATCGTGCAGGTACTGCCGCAGCCACTGGCCGGCACGGATCCGCTCGTCCATGCCGTCGGCCGGTGCGCCGGTGACTGCGAAGAACGGATCAAGCGCCTGCGCCAGCAGCGCCGAGGCGCGGCTGAACTCCGCCTCGTCTTCCAGCGGAACGCCGAGGAGCCGGCAGATGACTGTGACGGGCAGCGGATGCGCCAGATCGCTGATGACATCGAATCGGCCCTGTTCGGCGACACGGCCTAGCATCCCGTCGACCAGGTCGGCGATGTGCGGCGCCAGCTCGTTGACCACTTTGGGCACAAACGCCTTGCTGACCAGTTTGCGCAACCGGGTGTGATCGGGCGGATCGAGGAAGAGAAACATCGGAGGCACTTGCGGGCGCTCGGTCGTACCGTCGGCGAGCATCCGCTGGGCAACCGTCGACTTGAGCCGGTCGACAGATGACGACGGGTGCCGCAACGCCTCGTCGCAATCGCGAAAGGACGAGAAGACGGTGAGGTTGACGTCCGGCAGCTGCATGGGGCCGCTGTCGCGGAATTGCTCGTACACCGCATATGGGTTAGCCCGGTTCGCCGGGTCCAGTAATCGCAGCAGGAGTTCCTGCGGCCCGGCGACGCTCGACGTGGCAGACATATTTGCATTGTGCCGGTGCCAAAGAAATTGCAGGTGGCTACGGTGCCACCAAGACGACAACGCGGTGGCAGGGGCGCGGCGAGATAGAGTCCTGCTGTGGAAAAAGGCGTCTGTATTGCCGCCGCAGCGATGCTGTTGATCGGCGTGACCGCCGGCTGCTCGTCCGACCAAGCCGCGCCGGCCAGGCCCGGGGTGCTGCCGCCTGGTACCGCCGTGCTCTCCATCGACGGCAAAGACGTGGGCAAAACGTATTCGGTGCGCTGCGAGTCTATCGACTGGATGACCAGGATCGACGCCGCTCTCCACTCATCGGGCGTGAACGCAATGTTGTCCAACGCCAACAAGCTGAAGGCCGAGTTCGTGCGATTCCAGGATCTCGACGGGTTCACCGGTTCGTACGAACATGCGCTGCAGGGCGAGGCCGCTGTCACGATGACCGGACCTACCTACCACATCACCGGAGCCGCATTGGGTTTCAACAAGTCGGAACCCACTCGGTTGAAGGCCGAGACGTTCAGCATCAAGGTGTCGTGCTGACGGCTTGGGTCAGCTGGCTAAAAAGTCGACGATGTATCCGGCGAGCTCCTCGCCGGCGTCTTCCTGGAGAAAGTGGCCAGCGTTGCCGACGACCGGGTGGGCGATCCCCCTCGCGCCCGCCATTTCGCGCTGGAAGATCGGCGCCATGCCGCCAGTGATCGGATCACTGTCGCTGAACGCGACCAGCATCGGCGTCGAGCTGGCGCTCAGCGTTGCCCAGGCTGATCGATTGGCGGGCGCCGCGGGATCGTCTGGCGAGGTCGGGACCAGGCCGGGCATGGCGCGCGGTGCGGCGCAGTAAGTGTCGTCGGGAAACGGCGCATCGTAAGCCGCACGGATCTCGTCGCTCATCGGCCGGCGACAGCCGCCCTGCACGAACCGGCCGACGTCGATCGCCGGCGCCCGCTGGATCGCCTGACGGAACTTCCACCAGATTCCCGGCATCGGTATGTCGCCGGTGGGCAGACCGGTGTTGGCGACCACCAGCCGGCTGAAGCGTTCGGGGTGTTCGGCGGCGAGCCGCAGCCCGATCAACCCACCCCAGTCCTGTCCGACCAGGGTCACCCGGTGCAGGTCCAGCACGTCGAAAACCAGTTCCCGTACCCACTCGACGTGGCGCGCATAGCTGTGGTCCTCGATCCGAGTCGGCTTGTCCGACCGGCCGAAGCCGACCAAATCCGGGCAGATGACGCGGTGCCCGGCCGCCACCAGCACCGGGATCATGTTGCGGTACAGGAACGACCACGACGGTTCGCCGTGCAGCATCAGCACCGGGTCGGCCTCGGCCGGGCCATCGTGCACCCACGCCATCCGCAGCGTCCCGCCCTCACCGTCTGAGACGTCGTAATACTCTGGGGTGTAAGGAAATTCGGGAAGTTCGGTGAAGCGGTCGTCAGGTATGCGCAGCGTCTGCATGAATGCGAACATACGCCAGGTCGATCAGCCTTCCCGTAAACCGGCCATGCTGGGGTCTGCCATCAGCTGATCGAGCAGGGGGCGCTGGCCTTTCAGCAGCTTGGTCCTGGCCTGCGACACCGAGAACCACTCCACCCGGTCGACTTCCGGAAATGTACGCATTTGCCCTGAGCCCCTTGGCCATTCGAGTTCGAAGGTATTGCTGTATGCGTCGGCCGGGTCGAGGTCACCCGGGACCGCGAACGCGGTGACGACCTTGCCACCGGATTGCTTGACCGGTGCCAGGTCGACGCGCGGGGCGGCGGGTGGCACCGATCCAACCTCTTCTTCGAATTCACGCTGCGCGGCCGCCCAGGGGTCTTCGCCTTGCGCGTACTCGCCCTTGGGAATCGACCAGGCGCCGTCGTCCTTCCGGGCCCAGAACGGCCCACCCGGATGCACGAGCAGGACTTCGACAACGCCGTCGCGCAGCCGGTACAGCAGCAGGCCCGCGCTGAGCTTGGGCACGGCGTTACACGCCGACCGCGCGTTCCAGATCCTTGAGTGAGGTTTCCAGGTGACCGAGCAGTCGCTGCAGGTGCGGCACGCTTCGCCGGCACCCGACCAGACCGAAATCGATGTTGTCCGCGTTGTTGACCATCGTGATGTTCAGCGCCTGCCCGTCCAACGCGATCGAGAGCGGGTAGTTGCCGTCGAGTCGGGCGCCACCCCAGTACATCGGTTTGGTCGGCCCGGGCACGTTGGAGATGACGATGTTGAACGCCGGCGGTGCGGCCGAGGCGAAACCCGGCACCGCGGACAGTCCCAGCGGCGCGATGAGAGCCGCGGACAACGCATAGGCTTGCAGCCGAGGCAATTCGGCGAACACCTTCTTGTTGCTCCGCATCGATGCGCTGATCGTCTCCAGCCGCTTCGCCGCATCATCGACGTCGGTGGCCAGGCTGCACAGCAGAGCGCCAACTTGGTTGCCACCGGCGTCTGCGTCGGCCTCCGAACGCATGCTCACCGGAACCATCGCGATCAACGGGGTGTCGGGTAGTGCCTGCTGGTCCAGCAGGTAGTAGCGCAACGCACCGGCACACATGCCGAGGATGACATCGTTGAAGCTCACTCCGGCGGCGACCTTGATGCTCTTGAGCCGGTCAATCCCCCACGACTGGGCGGCAACCCGTCTGGCACCGCCGATCGGCACGTTGAACATCGTGCGTGGCGCCGCGAACGGCAACGTCAGCTGCTGTTCCACGAGCGCGGCGCGGGCCAGCGACCACGTCGAAGGGCCATACGCCGCAATGGATCCCGCCAGTTGCGACAGGCCCGGCCGCTTCGACTTCTCAACTTCCCGCTTACGCCGCGGCAGATCCCAAATCGCCTGCATGTCAGTGTCATCGGGGTCTGCCGACAACGTCCGCTGCATGAGCCGCAATGCGGAGACACCGTCGATCAGCGAGTGGTGAAACTTGCTGTACACCGCAAACCGGCCGTCGCTCAATCCCTCGACGAAGTGGGCTTCCCACAGCGGGCGGTGCCGGTCGAGCAGACCGCTGTGCCACCGCGAGGTCAGCTCGAGCAGCTCGCGGACCCGTCCCGGCGTCGGCAGCGCCGAGCGCCGCACGTGGTAGTCGATGTCGACGTCATCCGGGTCGTCGTAGGTCCAGGCGACGTTGGGGATTCCGCCGAACGTCCAGGCGGGGTGCTTCCGGAAGGTGGGCTGGAAGTCGTGATTGGCGATCAGCGCGTCCCGGATTTCTCGAGCGAACTCCGGGCCGGCGCCCTCCGGTGGCTCGAACAGTTGCAGGCCGCCGACGTGCATCGGGTGCTCGCGCGATTCGATCGTCAAAAACACCGAGTCGAGGGGACTCATCAGTTCCATCGCCTTATTAAAGCCCCGGCAGGAGCCCGGTCCAGCCGATTGCGTGAATTACTTCAGCTGGTGAACATTCCGCCAATTGATCCGACGAGTCCGAGAACCGGATCGAGAAGATCTTGTTGGATGCCGGTAATTTCCAACAGATTGCGACGAGATGGACCATTCCCCGTGAGCAGATCCGTCAGGTAGTTCTAAGCTCAACAGATGCGCGATCGCGAGACGATCGATTCCGAGTTACGGCGGGTGGCTGCCGAGCTCCGCTCAACCCGCGAGCGCGGTGGCCGACCGTCCAGCCAGCGGATCGACGCGCTTCTCGACGAGCGCCTGGGTCATCCGGCGGATGCGATGTATGACACCGCGCTCCTTGACGAGGTCTGGTCGCCCGCTGATGAAGCCGCGGAACGCCCGTCTCGGCGTCGTCACAGTCTGTTGCTGCGCCTGGCGCTCCGCGCGGCAATCCCGCTATCCCTGATCACCATCGCCGCCGCGGCAGCCGTCATGTTCGCACTCCACCATCGGCACCGGACCCCCGAGCCGACCGCCAGCCCGCCGCGAGATGAGCAGGTCAGTCCCGCCGCTCACGCGCCGTTCGTTCCACCGGCCAAGCCCGTCTCGCCAACCGACATCGCTGAAAAGGCGTTCGTCGAGACCTTGCAACGCGAGGGCGTACCGGTTCCCAGCCACGACTACGTCGTGAATCAGGGGCATTCGGTGTGCGATTTCCTCGGGCGGCAACCCAACGTCGCGGACGCCGCGCACTTCGTGCAGCAATCGACGATCTGGGATGCCGGTCAAAGCGCCGATTTCGTTACCGCTGCCGTTATCACCTACTGCCCGAAATTCGAATCGGCGGCCTCGGACCAGATGCAGCAGACGTACCAGAAGTCGCTGACCAATCTGCAAGCCATCGAAGGTGATCTGCGGGGCATCAACAACGACCTACAAGACATCCGGGACGGCCTGCCCGGCGGACACTGACGGACGTCGGCATTGACGACGTAGTTGACCGTCCGCGACACGAGCCAGATGAGGCTACCGTCCTTGGCCGCCGTCGGACTCTCTTTCCCGTGTTCTGTTGCATCGACTTTGCGCTCGGAATCGAAACATTTAGCGTCGCGATCGACCGATAGAGGCGCAAGCTGCAGTTATGCAGCGTTGGGCGTGCGCGAGAACTTCGATTCTGTCTCGCGGGTCGACTCCGCCCATCGTGGCTACCGACCCAGCGGCGATCAATTAGGAGGTTGTGCAGCAATGGATTTCGCATTTTTACCACCGGAAATCAATTCCGCGCGAATGTATGACGGTCCCGGGTCAGGGCCTATGCTGGCCGCCGCGGCGGCTTGGGACGGGATGGCCGCCGAGTTGCACACGGCGGCAACCTCATACGGATCGGTGATCTCGGAGCTGACCGCGGGGCCCTGGCTTGGGGCCGCATCATCGGCGATGACAGCCGCAACCGCACCGTACGTGGCGTGGATGAGATCCACCGCAACGCAGGCTGAACAGACAGCCAGCCAGGCCAAAGCGGCGGCCGCCGCCTATGAGGTGACCTTCGCGGCGATGGTGCCACCACCGGTGATCGCAGCCAACCGCGCCCTGTTGCAGGCGCTGGTGGCAACAAACCTGTTCGGGCAAAACACCCCGGCGATCGCTGCCACCGAGACCCTCTACGCCGAGATGTGGGCACAAGATGCCACCGCGATGTACGGCTACGCGGGCGCGTCGACGTCCGCGACAACCCTGGCTCCGTTTACCCCCGCACCGCAGACCACGAACGGGACATCGCCCGCGGCGAGCACGCAGACGGCGACGTCCCAACTCGCCTCCACGGCGCTGCAGGGGCTCAACTCGACGGCGGCGACCAACGCGACGTCCGCGGCGGCGCTGTCGGGCTTCGAGGCAAACCTGCTGTTCTTGCCGGATGTGGCCCAGGCTGCGCTGACGCCATTGAACACCACCGGTTTATTTACCGACTTATCGTTCGACGACGATGAGCTCCGGGACGAGGCGTTGAAAGGCACCGAAGACCAAATCGCGGCCGCGTTGAAAATCCCCGGTTATCAGGCCCTCCCGCTTGGAGACGCCGCCCCAGGCACGACGCCAGGGCTGGCGATGGCGCTGAGCCCGGCGGAGGTCCCGTCGGTGACAGCGGGTCTGGGTCAAGCTCCAACGGTCGGCAGATTGTCTGTGCCACCCGCCTGGACTGTGGCGGCCCCGGAGATCAGGCTCGCCGCGTTGACGCTGCCGACCACAAACCTGGGCGCCGTCCCAGAAGTCATGGCAGCCAGCAGTCCCGGAAGCCTCTTCAGTGAAATGACCCTGGCGAACGTGGCCAGCCGCGCCATCAGCGGCACCACTACCCGAGGATGTCAGGAGCGCGCCGGGTCGATCTCCCGCTCCCGCCCCATGTCGACGCCCACGTCGCCGAGCAGCCCCGGGACGACAATCGCCGCCGACGTTCGCGAATTCGCTGAAGCACTAGTCACACTCGGCGACCTACGCGATTCGGGCCTCCTGACGGACGAGGAATTCACCGACCAGAAGGAACGCCTTCTCGCGCGCTGAATCGCGATATTTCGTGTCGCTTTCAGGGGCTGTGTCCAAGCTGCCGCGCGAGTCTCGTGGCGGGGGCGCTTCTTCGCGCTTTGGGGCATTCCTAGGTCCGGGGTCCAGCTTCAACCGACGCGTACGGGTACAGATTCAACCGACGCTGGCAGGCTTCCGACAACCGGCTCATCGTCAGTGATGGCGTTGTAGCCCCGGGCAGCCGCTCGATCAACGGCTGCCTTCACAACACCGAACACAAGCCCTTGCAGCCCTGCGCCCAGCAGCACGGCACCACTTGAACGGCTCAGGTCTTTGGGGTTCGGCGGGGCGGGTTCCTCGTTGCTTAAACGCTTCCAAATCTGCCCGAAAAGCGCGCTCGCCAGTACACCTCCGGTGACGCTTGTGGCGATCGAGAGCGGCAAGTACAAAGCCTTGGACATGTTGCTCACCTGAGACTCCTCCTAATTCCCGTGCGGCCTGACGGACCAGTTCGCTATCTGAGCAGCGAC
Source organism: uncultured Actinomycetota bacterium (assembly GCA_963733755.1). Lineage (GTDB taxonomy): Bacteria > Actinomycetota > Actinomycetes > Mycobacteriales > Mycobacteriaceae > Mycobacterium. The sequence goes on along the minus strand of CAVTEZ010000027.1, from coordinate 86,146 downwards.
GTGTACCCCGACCATGCTGGCCGCAAAACCACGGCCCGGATCTTGCCGCCGAGCGGTTGTCCGGCAAGAAAATAGCCGCCGTCGTTATCCGTGCTCCGCATCGAGGTCTGCCGAGACCCACAGGCAGACAAGGCATACCTTGACCGTCTGCGACCGGACCGGCGAGGCGTGGTAGGTCACAACAGCAGTCGCGTGAGATTCCTCGCGGCCACGACGGGGACCACTGGCGATCCATTCGTGGCGGGCCCGCTGCCTTGCGCCGAAGAGCCCCATAGCCATCTCGCTGGTTTTCCACTTCGGGTACCAGTGCGACGTGGATTGGGGGTCCGCGTATTCGGGGTAGAGGACGCGCCAGTAGTGCCGGTAGGGCTCGTCCACCACTCGACGACGCTCAGCGCCGCGACCTGGCAGAGAAAGTCGACTACGACTCCGCGACGTACTGGCCCTCCACGTGGCGGCAGGGCGACGAGCCCCCAAGACGATCGGGGGCGCTCTTGCCCTGCACCGGTTGGTGCCAGCCGCTTCGTCATCCGGACCACCCATGAGCAATGGGGTTGGTGTGCGCCGAGCCGGGGCTTGATGGCGCATCTCGTGAAGCTGCTTCAACTATAGATGGATAACCGGACGCCTCCGGCCACATCGTGTAGTTGCCGATGACGTCGCCTGGCCGATCCGTATGACTTCCCCGGGGACTTCTGTTCCCGTAGCTCGTGGCGGGAGCCAATACGCTTCAACGAAGCGCAGAAACGCTGTGGCCTGCACAAGCAGGGAAACAACTATGGCGGTGGCGGAGGGATTTGAACCCTCGGACGGGGGTTACCCGTCACACGCTTTCGAGGCGTGCTCCTTAGGCCGCTCGGACACGCCACCGCCGGGAAGCTTACCCAACCGCAGTGTCGCTATCCCAATCGCTGGCCAGCGAAGAAGGTCTCCAGCAGACCGGCGCACTCATCGGCCAGCACTCCGCCGCGCACCTCCGGGCGGTGGTTGAGCCGACGATCGCGGACCACGTCCCACAGCGAGCCCACCGCGCCGGTCTTGGGCTCCCATGCCCCGAACACCAGGCGGTCGACCCGCGCCATGACCAGCGCACCGGCGCACATCGTGCACGGCTCGAGGGTGACCGCCAGCGTCGTTCCGGGCAGCCGCCACCCGTCGCCCAGCACGCTCGCGGCGGCCCGGATGGCCAGGATCTCGGCGTGTGCGGTCGGATCGCCGAGCGCCTCACGCGCATTGACCGCGCGGGCCAGCTCGGTTCCGTCAGCCGCGACGACCACCGCCCCTACCGGAACGTCACGTGGACCCGCGGTCGCGGCAACCGCCAGCGCAGCGCGGATCAGATCTTCGTCGGAGCTCACCGACTGAGGCTCATAGCGGCCACCCGCTGCGATCACCGACCGAGACGGTCGAGCACCGACGACAGTTCATCGGCGAAGCCCATCTCGCGGGCAATGCGGCCCAGCTGCTCGTCGGCGTAGAGATCGGTCTCGTCGAGGATGACACTCAGCACTGCCTCGGGCAGCCCCACGTCGGACAACAACCCAAGATCGCCCTCTTCGAAGGGGTCGGCGTCTTCAAGATCTTCCGGGTCGATGTCGGCGTCCAGGTTGTCCAGCACTTCGGCGGCGATGTCGTAATCCAGCGCGGCGGTCGCATCCGAAAGCAGCAGCCGGGTGCCCGACGGGGCAGGCCGCACGATCACGAAGAACTCGTCGTCGACATCGAGGAGGCCGAAAACCGCTCCGGCGCTGCGTAACTCGCGCAGTTCGGTCTCGGCGTCGGTCAAGCTGGCCAGGGCTTTGCGTCCCATGGCTGAGCAACGCCATTTGCCGTCTTCACGTACGACGGCCACACCGAATCCGTCCGGTGTGTCCGCCTGCGCGGAAGCCCGCTGTGCTCCCATGGGCGCCTACGCTAGTCGCGTAAGAGCCCGTTGACCAGCAGATCGACGCCGCGTCGAGCGCTATGGCCTGGTAGGAATCCGGATAAATATGCCAACCTTGACGGGTGGCGAAGACACCGGTGTGCGTACTGGGCCTGGGACTTATCGGCGGCTCGATTCTGCGCGCCGCCACCGCGGCCGGCCGTGAGGCCTTTGGCTACAACCGCTCGGTCGAAGGAGCTCAGGCAGCCCGGTTCGACGACTTCGACGCCACGACCGATCTCACCGAGGCGCTAAACCGGGCCGCCGACCTCAATGCGCTGATCGTCCTGGCCGTACCGATGCCGGCGTTGCCGACCCTGCTCACCCACATCAGCCAAGCTGCGCCCGACTGTCCGCTTACCGACGTCACCAGCGTCAAAGGCGCAGTGCTTGACGAGGTGATCGCGGCGGGCCTGCAGGCGCGCTTCGTCGGGGGGCACCCGATGACCGGCACGGCCCACTCGGGTTGGGAAGCCGGACATGCCCGGCTCTTCACCGGCGCCCCGTGGGTGATCAGCGTCGACGACCATGTGGACCCGGCAGTGTGGTCGACGGTGATGGAGTTGGCCCTGGACTGCGGGTCGTTCCTGGTGCCCGCCCGGTCCGACGAGCATGACGCCGCCGCGGCAGCCATCTCCCATCTACCGCACCTGCTGGCCGAGGCATTGGCAGTCACCGCGGCGGAGGTGCCGTTGGCGTTCGCGCTGGCCGCCGGATCGTTCCGGGACGGCACGCGGGTGGCCGGAAGTTCACCAGATCTGGTGCGGGCCATGTGCGAGGCGAATGCCGGACAACTGCTGCTGCGGGTGGACCGGGCCATCGAACTTCTGAGCGAAGCTCGAAAGTCACTGGCGCACAACGAATCCGTCGCTGAGCTTGTCGAAGGTGGGCATGCCGCCCGCGCGCGCTACGACAGTTTCCCCCGACCGGAAATCTTCGCCGTGTTTGTCGGCGCCGAGAATTGGCGCCAAGAGCTGGCGGCAGCCGGTCGCGCCGGCGGGGTGATCAGATCCGCTCTGCCAAGCCTGGGTAGTCCACGATGAACCCGTCGGCGTCGATGGTGAGCGTGGTGTCCGACACCGGCGAGTGCACCTTGATTCCCTCGCCGGAGTCGACGGCCGCACTGCTGTAGCTGATCGCCGCTGACGCCACGGTCATCTCCGGCAGACCGACGTAGATCGTCGACACCGTGATCGAATCGGCTCGCTCGTTGAGGCCGACCCGTCGAATCGGCAGCGCATTGAAGAACGGGCTGAACACCACGTCGACGTCCAGCGCACCGTCGTAGGCGGCACGGGACTCGCCCTGGTGGTCGGTGACCATCCACATGTTCTCTTCGTCACGCGCAACGACGAGCTGGCGTTCCCGTTCGGCCAGTGTGACCGTCATGCCGAGTCGCTTGGTCGCACCGGTCTCATCGGTCAGCAGGTCGTAGTAGGCAGCGAACGCCGGGTTGGTGTCGGCGGCAGCGGCCACGATGCGGCCGTTGGCTTTGATTCGCTTGCCGGACAACTGCACTCGCACCGACTCCATGCGCCTGGCATCGTGTGAGCGCCAGGTCAGCATCGCCGACCGGGAACTGCTCGTCGCGTCTGAGGGAGCTGGGCTCACGCGTCTACGTTAGGCGACAGCCCCGGAGATTTCGACGTCTGGCGGTGTGGGCTTCGGCGCAGTCGACCGGTGCCGGGCGCCGATACCCACACCGCAAATGCCAGCGCGCCGTCGAGGATCAACGCCAGTGCGGCTACCAACAGCGCGCCGACCAGTGCGATATGGAACTGGCGCACATTGATGCCGTCGATCAAGTATCGGCCCAGCCCCCCCAGGCTGGCATAGGCCGCGACCGTCGCGGTGGCGACGACTTGCAGCGTCGCGGTCCGCAGCCCACCCATGATCAGCGGCAGCGCGTTGGGCACCTCGACCCGAAAGAGCACCCGCAACTCACTCATGCCCATCGAACGAGCGGCGTCGACCACCGTGCGATCCACGGCCGACACTCCGGCGTAGGTTCCCGCCAGCAACGGCGGAATCCCGAGCAGCATCAGCGCCATGATCGGCGGTACCAGGCCCAGCCCCCACAGCAGCACCGCCAGCAGCAGAACGCCCAGCGTCGGCAATGCGCGCAGCGCGTTGACCAGGCTGACAACCACCAGCGTGCCGCGCCCGGTGTGGCCGACGATCAGCCCCAGCGGGACGGCGATCAGCGCTGAAACCGCCACTGCCGCCGCGGTGTATTCCAGATGCTCGAGCGTCCGGGCGGCCAGTCCGACCGGACCCGTCCAGTTGTCCGCGGTGAACAGATAGGACAGCGCCTGCGTCAGGAAGTTCATCGGGAACCGCCTACCACCGGGGCCGTCAGCAACCGGCGGCCGGAGCGCGAGACCCGGGCCCAGGGCGTTGCGACCCGGCCGATGAACATCAGTGAGATGTCGATGATGGCCGCTAACCCGAAGATGGCGACGATCCCAGCGACGATCTGGTCGCTCTTGTTCGCCTGGTAGCCCTCGGTGAACCAGGTGCCCAGGCCGCCGATGCCGATCACCGCACCCACCGAGACCATCGAAATATTGGTCACCACCACCACCCGCAACCCCGCGACGAGCACCGGAATAGATAGTGGCAGTTCGACTTTGACTATCCGGGCGATCGGCCGGTAGCCGACCGCGCTGGCGGCGTCACGCACCTGCGCCGGCACCGCGTCGAGTGCCTCCACCACCACGCGCACCAGTAGCGCCGTGGTGTACAGCGTCAGCGCGACGATGACGTTGGCCTCGTCCAGGATGCGGGTTGGGATCAGCAGCGGCAGCAGCACGAACAGCGCCAACGACGGGATGGTGAACACCGCGCTGGCGGCGACCGTGGTCAGTCGTCGCAGCGCCGTCGTGCGCCAGGCCAGCACACCCCACGGCAGCGCGATCAGCAGGCCCGTCAGCACCGGCACGAGTGACAGTCGCAGATGGATCACCGTTAGCGCCCATGCCGTCGGAAGATGATTGATCAGGTAATGCACGGCTAATCCCGCCGGTAAGAATCCAAGGCGGCCAACACATCGCCGGCGCGCACTCCGCCGGTGACCTTGCCCGCATTGTCGACCGCCACACCCATCGCTGCCGGCGACGACAATGCGGCGTCCAGCGCCTGGCTCAGGTTGGCGCCCGGCCGGAACACCGCGCCGACCGACGTGACGCTGTCGCGCAGCGATGCGCCGCCACGGTGCTTACCCACGCCACTCGCGTCGATCCAGCCCAACGGCTCGCCGTCGGGCTTGACTACCAGCGCCCATCCGTCGCGAAGTTCCTCCTCGCTGAGGGCGGACGGATCGGTGACTGTGAGTAGGTCGTGGATCTGCAACCTCGTCGCATCCAGAAACTGCAGCCAGCGGTAACCACGACCGGCGCCGATCATCCTGGCCACGAAATCGTTGGCCGGACGCGACAACAGCCGTGCGGGCTCGTCGTATTGCTGCAACACACCGCCCCGGCCGAACACCGCGACGCGGTCGGCGAGCCGGATCGCCTCGTCGAGATCGTGGGTGACGAACACGATGGTTTTATGCAATTCGGCTTGCAACCTGAGTATTTCGCGCTGCAGCTCATGGCGGACGATCGCGTCCACGGCCGAAAACGGCTCGTCCATCAACAGAATCGGCGGATCGGCAGCCAGCGCGCGCGCCACCCCGACCCGCTGCTGCTCCCCGCCCGACAGCTGTGCGGGATAGCGGCCGGCCAGTTTCGCATCCAGGCCCACCCGCTCCAGCACGGTGTAGGCCGCCTTGCGGGCAGCCCGTCGCGACTGGCCTTTGAGCACCGGCACCGTCGCGACGTTGTCGATCACCCGCTGGTGCGGCATCAGGCCCGCTCCCTGGATCACGTAGCCGATGCCGAGCCGCAGCCGCACCGGGTCGACACCCGCGATGTCGGCGCCGTCGACGACGACCGTTCCCGACGTCGGCTCGGCCATCCGGTTGATCATCCGCATCGACGTCGTCTTGCCGCACCCGGACGGGCCGACGAAAACGGTCAGCGTGCCCTCGGGCACTTCGAGGTTCAGCCGGTCGATCGCGACAGTGCCGTCGCCGTAGACCTTATGGACATCATGGAAGCTGATCAACTCCTCAACCCCTGATCGGATGATTGAAGCCGTTGTCACGCAGCCAGTTCCGGGCTGCTACATCGGGGTCAACACCCGAATTGCCGGACACCGAAGCGTTGAGGTCGGCGACCCCCAGGCTGGTCAGCTTGGCCGACACCGCATCCAGCACATCTTTGAGCTTGTCGGTTTTCTTCTGCGAATTCACCAGCGGCACAATGTTTCCGGCCGGAAAGTTATGCAGCGGATCCTCGAGCGCGACCAACCGGTTCTGCAGAATGGCCGGTGAGGTGCTGAAGATGTTGGCAGCATTCACCATGCCCTGCTCAAGGGTGCGGACCGTGACGGCGCCGCCGTCGTCGCTGATCGCCACAAAGTTTCCGGGCGCGATGTCGAGCCCGTAACGCTGTCGGAGTCCGATCAAACCCGAGGGGCGGGCCTGAAAGTCCGACGGTGCGGCAAATTTCACCTCGGGCGAATGCGCGGCCAGGTCCCCGATCGTCTTCAGGTTCCATTTGGCGGCGGTGTCGGCGGTGACCGTGACGGTATCGGTGTCGCACGCCGGGGACGGCGTCAGGATCGATAGGTCACCCGGCAGGCGTTTGTACAACTCCAATTCGATGTCGTCGAGCATCGTCACGGTGGAGCCCGGTTCCAAATAGGACAACAGGTTACCGACGTAGTCGGGTACCAGATCGATCGAATGGTCTTTCAGCGCAGGAACATACGTCTCGCGGCTACCGATTCCCATCTGCCGGCCGACGTTGAAGCCGTTGGCTTGCAATGCTTGTGCGTAGATCTCGGCGATGATCTTGGATTCTGGAAAACCGGCGGACCCCACCACGATCGAATTCACATTGCTCGATGCCCCGCCGAGCGGGTTCGAGCTGCCGCAGGATGTGACAACAAGGCACACGGTCGTCAGCCACGCCGCGACGCGATGCCCCCGCTGGCGCAGCATGCTCATAGCAACCGACACTAGCGTTGAACGCCTTTCGCGGTGGTTCGGTTCACTTCAGGCCGGCAAAGGGGTAAAAATGACACCATGAGCAGCGATCCGTCTGTATCACCTGAACAGCCGCCCGAGGCGTCCGCGCCGGTTCCAGACACCATGCCACCGCCCGAAACTGCGGTTAAGTACACGCGCGCGGCCAGCTTGTGGTCATCGCTGACCGCGGGCTTCCTGATTCTCATCGTGCTGCTGATCTTTATTACCCAGAACACCACGGCGGCGCAGTTCGCGTTCCTGCACTGGCACTGGAGCCTGCCGCTGGGGGTGGCGATTCTGCTGGCGGCGGTCAGCGGCGGGCTGCTCACCGTGCTGGTCGGCACCGCGCGGATCTTCCAGTTGCGCCGCGCCGCGAAGAAGAATCTCGCTGCCGGGCTGGTCACCGGCAGATAGATCAGGCCCAGTGGATCAGGCCCTGCGCAGCTCGGTCAGCCCGCGGGCGATCAGCGGCGCCACGGTCTCGCCAACCCGGTCGGAGGCGTCCACGTCGTCGTCACCGCCGGACATCCGCCTGCGGAAGTCGATGCCCGCGGCGATGATGGCCAGCTTGAAGTAGGCCAGCGCCATGTAGAAGTTCCAGTGCGTCAACGGCTGTCCGGAGATCACCGAATACCGGTGTGCGAGTTCGTCGGCGACCGGCAGCTGCGGCGACGTCCAGGCGGCGTGCGCGTTGATGATCAAGTCGAGCGACGGATCGCGGTACACGCACATCAGCGCCGCGTCGCTGAGTGGATCGCCCAGCGTGGAGAGCTCCCAGTCGACGACGGCACGCACCTGCGTCGGGTCGTCAGCGTCCAGGATGGTGTTGTCGATCCGATAGTCGCCGTGCACGATCGATGCGCGGCTCTGCTGTGGAACGGCTTCCTGCAGCGCCGTGTGCAGCCGCGCGACATCGGCATCGCGGTCGTCGTCGGGCAGGTGCACCAGTTCCCACTGCGACCCCCACCGCCGGACCTGGCGTTCCAGATATCCGCTGGGCTTGCCGAAGTCGCCGAGTCCGACCGCGTCCGGGTCGACCGCGTGCAAGTCGGCTAGCACCCGGATCAGCCCGTCGACACAGCCGTCGATGACGCTCTGGCCGCCTAATGCCTCGAGTTCGGCTCGACTGCGCACTACTTGTCCGGCAACGTATTCGACCATCTGGAACGGCGCGCCCAGCACCGACGCGTCGTTGCACAGTGTGATCGCGCGGGCCACCGGGACCGCGGTATCGGCCAGTGCCGCGACCACCGTGTACTCCCGCGCCATGTCGTGCGCCGACGGCGTCAGCCCATGCAGCGGCGGACGGCGCAGCACCCACTTCGACGAGTCGTCGGCGACCAGAAAGGTCAGGTTGGAACGGCCGCCGGAAATCAGCTGCGCGGTCAGCTCCCCGTCACGACCGACACCGACCGAACGCAGATGCTTGTCCAGCGCGGAAAGGTCGAGCCCGTCGAGAGTCACGGGACTTGTTTATCACTGCTGATTGCGCCGGGAGCGCGCTGGTTGCGCGGCAGCAGGTCCCACGCGTGTTCGGTGCCGTTCACCGTCACCACGCTGGCCTGACCGGACCGGGAGAACAGCAGCCGGGTCACCGAGACGTAGTCGATGGGGAACGACAGCACCCGCCTGGTGCCCAGGATTTCGTGCAGCACCACATTGATCACGCCGCCGTGGCTGAACACCGCGACGGTGTCTTCGTGCTCGGCGGTGGCGGCGACGTTGTCGACGGCGGCACGCACCCGCGCCCGAAACGCGTCTTCGTCAACTGAGCTGGGCAAGTGCCCCTGCGCCATTCGGGCCCACTCCTGCGGGTTCTCCGCGCGGATCTGTTCGATGGGTACGTAGACCGGCAGATCGCGGTCGTATTCGGCGAAGCGGTCGTCGATCTCGACATCCAGCCCGCGCGCGGCCGCGACCGGTTCCGCGGTTTGGTAGGCGCGCCGCTGCGGGCTGCTCAACAGCCGGGTGATCGGAAATCTGGCCAGTGCATCGGGCAGGCGGGCTGCCTGCATACGCCCTTCGTCGGAGAGGTCGGGGTCGGCTCCCTGGCCGGGTTCGCTGCGGAGCGGCAACGCATGCCGGACCAGAAGCAACTGCATCCGCACAGCCTTACATGCGTCCGAAAGCCCTTGGCATCCCGGCGGAGAATGCTATTCTCCCAGCAGAGAGTGAGGTGTGCTGATGCTGGATGCGGTAGTACTGGGACGCTGGCTGGACGCAAACGACGCTCCCGGCGAGGGCGAGGAACCTGTCCTCGAGCAGCTGTCCGGGGGCTCGCAGAACACGCTGTACCTGATCCATCGCGGCGACCATCGCATGGTGCTGCGCATGCCCGGCGCCCGCGCCGACGCGGCCCGCATCGACGGGTTGCTGCGCGAGATCCGACTGGTCCGCGCGCTAGGCGGTACCGACGTGCCACATGCCGAGCTGATCGCCGCCAACGACGCCGGCGATCTGCTCGGCATGCCTTTCTACGTGATGCAGGCGATCGACGGCTGGAGTCCGATGGACGGGGGCTGGCCGTCGCCGTTCGACAACGACCTGACCGCGCGCCGCGGCCTGGCGTTCGAGCTCGTCGAGGGCGCGGCCAAACTGGGCCGGGTGGACTGGCGGGCGCAGGGGCTGGACGGCTTCGGCCGGCCGGATGGGTTCCACGAGCGGCAGGTCGACCGGTGGCTGGCCTTCCTCGACAGCTACCAGGTGCGCGACCTTCCCGGACTCGACGACGCCGCCGACTGGTTGCGCAGCAACCGGCCCGCGCAGTACAGGCCCGGCATCATGCACGGCGACTACCAGTTCGCCAACGTGATGTTCGCGCATGGCGAGCCGGCCCGGCTCGCCGCGATCCTGGACTGGGAGATGACCACGGTCGGTGACCCGCTACTCGACTTGGCCTGGTGCCTGCTCGGCTACGACGGCGAAAACCCGCGCGAGGACGGATTTTATCTCGACATGTTAGGGATGCCGACCCGCAGCGAGCTACTCGAGCGCTACGAGAAGGTCAGCGGGCTGTCCACCGAGAACATCGACTACTACCTGGTGCTGGCCAACTGGAAGCTCGGCATCGTGCTGGAAAAGACATACGCTGCCGGAGTGCGCAGCGGCAAAGTGGACCCGAAGATCCAGGGCGCGTTCGGGGCAATGGTTCCCCAGCTGATCGCCACCGCAGCCGATATGGCCCACTCACTACCGACGATGAAGCCGCTCAAATGAGCTACGCCGAACAGCTTTTCGACCTTACTGGTCAGACCATCCTGATCACCGGAGGCAGCCGCGGGCTGGGCCGGGAAATGGCGTTCGGTGTCGCGCGATGCGGGGCCGACGTGGTGATTGCGAGCCGGAAGATGGAGAACTGCGTCGCGGTAGCCGAGCAGATCGAAAGCGAGACCGGTCGCACCGCGATGCCGTATCAAGTGCACGTGGGCCGGTGGGATCAACTCGACGCGCTCGTCGACGCGGCATACGACCGGTTCGGCAAGGTCGACACGCTGATCAACAACGCGGGCATGTCACCGGTGTACGACAAGCTGACCGACGTCTCCGAGAAGCTGTTCGACGCGGTGGTGAACCTGAACCTCAAGGGGCCGTTCCGGTTATCGGCGTTGGTCGGCGAGCGGATGGTCGCCGCCGGTCGCGGGTCGATCATCAACGTCAGCACAGCCGGGTCGCTGCGCCCGGCGCCCGACATCATCCCCTACGCCTCGTCGAAGGCCGGGCTTAACGCGATGACCGAGGGCTTTGCGCGGGCACTCGGGCCGAAGGTCCGGGTCAACACGCTGATGGCCGGGCCGTTCCTCACCGACGTCAGCAAGTCGTGGAATCTGGACCAGGCCACGCACAACCCGTTCGGCAACCTGTCGCTGCAGCGGGCTGGCGAGCCGTCCGAAATCGTCGGGGCCGCATTGTTTTTGGCCTCGGACGCATCCAGCTTCACTACCGGCTCGATTGTGCGGGCCGACGGTGGAATCCCCTGATATCCCCTCAGACCTAGGAGTATTCGACATGGCGTGGGACTTCTCTACCGAACCCGAGTTCGAGAAGAAGCTCGACTGGATCCGCGAGTTCGTCCGCGAAGAAGTCGAGCCGCTGGAGGTGCTGTTTCCCGGCTGCGAATTTCTGCCGCTCAACGACGAACGGCGCGCGATCGTCGACCCGCTCAAACAACAGGTTCGCGACCAAGGGCTGTGGGCGCCGCACCTCGGCCCGGAACTCGGCGGGCAGGGCTTCGGCGCGGTCAAACTAACGCTGATCAACGAGATTCTGGGCCGCAGCCCGTGGGCGCCGATCGTGTTCGGCACCCAGGCGCCCGACACCGGCAATGCCGAGATCATCGCCCGCTTCGGCACCCAGGACCAGAAGGACCGCTACCTGTCCGGCCTGCTGTCCGGTGAGATCTTCTCCTGCTTCTCGATGACCGAACCGCAGGGCGGTGCCGACCCCCGGGTCTTCACCACCCGCGCCGTCCGCGACGGCGACGACTGGGTGATCACCGGGCGAAAGTACTTCTCCAGCAACGCATCCGTCGCCTCCTTCTTCATCGTCGTCGCTATCACCAACCCCGACGTGGCAGTGCATCACGGCGCATCGACGTTCCTGATCCCGGCGGACACCCCGGGCCTCAAGGTCGAAGCAAACCACCATCTGGTCGGCGCCGACCCGCACGAGCCGGGCCATTCGCTGGTGCACTACGACGACGTGCGGGTGCCATCGACCGCGTTGCTCGGCGAGCCCGGTCAGGGCTTCCTGATCCTGCAGACTCGGCTGGCCGGGGGCCGGCTGCACCACGCGATGCGCTCGATCGGAATGGCCCAGCGGACAGTCGAGATGATGGCGCGGCGCGCGAAAAGCCGCTTCACGCAGGGCAGTTTGCTGGCCGACAAACAGTTGGTGCAGGAATTCATCGCCGATTCTTATACCGAGCTGACGCCTTTCCGGCTGACCGTGCTGCACGCCGCATGGCTGATCGACAGCGGCGACGAGCGCGCAGCCCGCGCCGAGATCGCCACCTGCAAGATCCTGGCGTCGCAAGTCTTGAAATCGATTGCACTGCGGGCGATCCAGGTGCACGGCGCGATTGGGCTCACCGATCAACTGCCGTTGGTCAACGTGCTGCTGGGCGGGATCGCGCTGGGTCTGGCCGATGGGCCAACCGAAGCGCACAAGGTCAACCTGGCCCGGATGCTGATGAAGAATGTCGAAGCCGAAAGCTCCGAATGGCCCAGCGAAATGCTGGACATCCGCCGCGAGGCGGCCCGCGCCAAGTACGGTTCTCCTCTTGTCCCAGAGCCAAGTGACCAGTAGCCGGGTCGCCGCGGCTGTCGAGCGGGCTCTCGACGACCGCCAGCGGGAGGCGACCGAGGAGGTCGAACGCATCCTTGCGGCGGCGGTTCGGGTGATGGAGCGGGTGGCACCGGAACCGCCGCGGGTCAGCGACATCGTCACCGAGGCAGGCTCGTCGAACAAGGCGTTCTATCGCTACTTCGCTGGGAAGGACGACGTGATCCTCGCCGTGATGGAACGCGGTGTCGCGATCGTCGTCTCGTATCTGCAGCACCAGATGACCAAGGAGCGCACCCCGGCCGGTCGGGTTCGGCGCTGGATCGAGGGCGCGCTCGCACAGGTTGCCGACCCCCACCTGATCAGCATGAGTCGTGCTGCCGCAGGGCAGGTTTCGGCCACTACCGACTGGCGGGCCGCAGATGACGCAATCATGCGGCCGATGCGCGACCTGTTGACCGAGCCGATTGCGGCACTGGGCAGCAAGGACGTTCACCGCGACGCCGACGCGGTCTTCCATTGCACGGTGTCCGCCATGCGTCGCTACCTGGATTCCGCGCAGCGGCCGGGCCCGGCCGACGTCGACCATTTGGTGCGCTTCTGCTTGCGTGGACTGGGCGTCAGCTGATGCGCGCCGTTGTCTGCCGTTCATACGGTCCGCCCGAAGAGCTCATCATCGAGGAAGTCGACGATCCGGTGCCCGGTCCGGACCAGTTGGTGGTGCGGGTGCACGCGGCAGCGGTCAACTTCCCCGACGTGCTGTTGATCGCCGGCAAGTATCAGGTCAAGGCTCCGGTGCCGTTCACTCCGGGTAGCGAGCTCGCCGGTGAAGTCATCGCGGTCGGCGAGGGCGTCTCTTACCGCCCGGGCCAACGCGTTTCGGCCGCCACGTTCGTCGGGGCGTTCGCCGAGCAAACGCTGCTGAACGCGGCGGCGGTGACCGAGATACCCGACAACGCCGACTTCGCTTCTGCCGCGGCATTCGGCGTCACCTACCGCACGGCCTACCACGCGCTGCGATCGATTGCCGCTGTCGCACCGGGTGATTGGGTGGTCGTCCTGGGCGCCGCCGGAGGCGTGGGTTTGGCGGCGGTTGATCTGGCGGTGGCGATGAAGGCGCGGGTGCTGGCCGCCGCGTCGAGCCCGGAGAAGCTCGAGCTGTGCCGACAGCGCGGTGCGGAGGCGATGGTCGACTACGACCGGGAGGACCTGAAGAGCCGTATCCGCGAGCTCACCGGGGACGCCGCGCGCGTGGTGCTCGACCCGGTCGGGGGACCCTATGCGGAACCGGCGCTGCGTGGACTTGCCCGGGGCGGGACCTTCGTCACCCTGGGTTACGCCGCGGGCGTGATCCCGTCCATCCCGCTGAACCTGGTCCTACTCAAGGGAACCACCGTCCGCGGTATGGAGATTCGCACGTTCGTAAGCGACCGGCCGGACGACTCCGCACGAGACATGCGGGAGTTGACGGAGATGTTCGCGGCCGGGGTGATCCGGCCGCATATCGGCGCCCGGTTTCCGCTGGCCGATACCGCAGCGGCGCTGCGGCATGTGGCCGACCGCAAGGCGATCGGCAAGGTGATCATCGACGTCACGGAGTGACAAGTCCATTCCGTCACACGCGTCTCTCCACAGCGGGGCAGGCGTATCCAGCCGGGCCGGAGACTGGTGTGGCGAATGTGACGCCGCGGTCCGCTAGGGCGTGATGATGTTGAACGATGGATCGGGCCGGTCGAGGACACCAAGGAATTGCTGCAGGGCTGTCTGGTCGCCGGCGATCTCCACACCCGGTGAACTGAAATCGCCCATGGCAAGCATAAGCAGACGAAAAGCGTTGTCCAACTTGACCGTCACGGTAGCGGTGGTGGAATCCGCCGGCACCCGGCGGTGCACCAGCACCCCGTTGCGCAGGACGAGACGGTAGTTGGCGTCGCGATCGGCCAACGTCACATCGAGCGCGATGGCCAAATCCCACGCATCGGGCCCGTTCACACTGATGGCAAGGCCGTCGAAGATCTGCTCGGGTGTCAGCTGCGACAACAGCGACGGCGAGGAAGTTTGCGCGGCGGTGCCGAAGTTGCCGTCGCGCAGTTCGGTCGCTCCGGACAGGAAGAAGTTGCGCCACGTCGCATTCTCCGCGCCGAAGGCCAACTGCTCCAATGTGTCGGCAAGCAGCCTACGGGCGCCGGCATGGTCGCTGTCGGCGAATACCGCGTGATCCAGCAGCGTTGCAGCCCAACGGAAGTCACCGGACTCGAAGGCTTGCTGAGCAAGCTCAACCACTCGGTCGATGCCACCCATCGCGTCGACGTACCGGCCGCCCAGTGCTTCCGGCGGGTGCGGCCACAGCCGGGCCGGGTTGCCGTCAAACCAGCCCATATAGCGCTGATAGACGGCTTTGACGTTGTGGCTGACCGAGCCGTAATAGCCGTGGGTGTGCCACGCCTTGTCCAGTGCCGGAGGCATCCGCAGCGTCTCGGCGATTTCGCTGCCGGTGTGCCCCTGGTTGAGCAATCGCAATGTCTGGTCGTGCAGGTAGGCGTACAGATCGCGTTGCAGCGAAAGGAATTCGACGACGCGCTCGCGCCCCCAGGTCGGCCAGTGGTGCGAGGCGAACACCACATCGGCGCGATCGGCGAAAGAGTCGATCGCCTCGGTCAAGTACCCCGACCAGGCGTGCGGGTCGCGCACCAGCGCGCCGCGCAGGGTCAACAGGTTGTGCAGGTTGTGGGTGGCATTCTCCGCCATGCACAGTGCGCAGAATCGCGGGAAATAGAAATGCATTTCGGCGGGGGCTTCGGTGCCCGGCGCCATCTGGAATTCGATCTCTATCCCGTCGATGGTGTGCGTCTCGCCGGTGCTGCGAATGTCGACGGTCGGAACGATCAGGGCTATCTCGCCGAGAGAGGGCGCCTGGCCCAGGCCGCAACCGACGTGACCTTGCGGGCCGCGCGCCAGCCGGCTGCCGTACATGTAGGTGGCGCGGCGCGCCATGGCGGTTCCGGCATAGACGTTCTCCTGCACGGCGTGTTCGGTGAACCCTTCCGGCGCCAGCACGGCCACCTTCCCCGCGTCGACGTCAGCCTGCGAGGTGACGCCCAGCACGCCACCGAAATGGTCGACGTGGCTATGGGTGTAGATGACCGCGACGACCGGCCGGTCACCTCGGTGGGTGCGGTACAGCTGCATCGCCGCGGCCGCTACCTCGGTCGAGACCAGCGGGTCGATCACGATGACGCCGGTGTCGCCCTCGACGAAGCTGATGTTCGAGATGTCCAGGCCGCGGACCTGATAGATGCCCGGCACGACTTCATAGAGGCCTTGTTTGGTGGTCAGCATGCACTGCCGCCACAGGCTGGGATTGACCGATGCTGGCGGGTCGCCGGTGATGAACGAATACGCGTCGTTGTCCCACACCACCCGCCCGTCGGCGGCTTTGACGACGCAGGGCGTCAGCGCGCCGATGAAACCCCGGTCGGCGTCGGCGAAATCGGCGGTGTCGTCCAGCGGGTCCATCGGCTCATCATTTCAGCCTTGTCCGACTACCGGGCCGCAGATCGCACACCTGGCTCCGCCGACCCAATCCGGCCTCCCAGAAAATGTCGCGCATTAGACAAACAGTATGGCGGAATATCCGCCATTTAATCGGCCCGGACGTGGACGCCGATTCCCCCGAACCCATCAAAAAGTCCGTCGGCAAATGTCCTCGAAACAACTGTCAGGCCGTCTCAACAGGGAATTAATTTTTGCTCAATTCGCTATCCGCGGTTCCAGCAAAGCTGCATACTGCCGAAACGGCCCGTCAGCGCTGACGGGCCGCCACAACAACAAAGGAGATCCGGGTGAAACGTTCAGTAACGGTTGCCGCGGCAGCGCTGGCGGTCGTCGCCGTGTCGCTGTCTGGCTGTTCGAGCAAAAAGTCATCGACCAGCGGTTCGAGCGCATCGTCGGGCGGGAGCACCGCGGCCGCGTCCGGCTCGAGTGGCTCTTCGACCGCGAAGGTCACCATCGACGGCAAAGACCAGAGCGTGCAAGGCACGGTCGCCTGCACCAGCGCCGCCGGCAACTTCAACATCGCCATTGGCGGAGCACAAACCGGCATCGGCGTCGTGCTGACCGATGCCTCTCCGCCGACGGTGAAGTCGGTCGGGCTGGGCAACGTCAACGGCGTGACTCTTGGCTACACCCCGGGCGTTCCCGGCGCGGGCAAAGCCACCGCCACCAAAGACGGCAGCACCTACAAGATCAGCGGGACCGCGACCGGGGTGGACATGGCCAACCCGATGCAACCCGTCAACAAGCCCTTCGAAATCGATGTGACCTGCCCTTAGGGCCTCGATCTCGATCGAATCGCACCGACGCGGCAGCGGCGACCCGGCGTCGCCGTCGTGCGATGGATTCAAGCCTCTACGAGCGGCAACCGCACGATGAACTCCGTGTGCCCAGGCACACTGTCCAGCGTGATTGTGCCGTTGTGTGCCTTCACCACCGCCGAGACGATGGCTAGGCCCAGGCCGGTGCTGCCGCCTTTGCGGGACCGCGAGGTGTCGCCGCGGGCGAATCGCTCGAACACTTCTGACTGCAATTGCTCCGGTATTCCGGGCCCGTTGTCGCGCACGCTCAGCGCGGCATGCGTTCCGTCCGAACTTAATCTCGTGGTCACCACGGTTCCCGGACCGGTATGCACGCGGGCGTTGGCCAACAAATTGGTCAACACCTGATGCAGCCGGGCCGCGTCGCCGAAGACCATCACCGGCTCCTCGGGTAGATCGAGCTCCCACTGATGGTCCGGCCCGGCGACGTGCGCGTCGCTGACCGCGTCGACGGCCACCCTTGAAAGGTCCACCGATTCGCGCTCCAAGGGGCGCCCGGAGTCCAAGCGGGCCAGCAGCAGTAGGTCCTCCACGAGGTGGGTCATCCGCTCGGTTTCGGATTGCACGCGACTCATCGCATGCGCCACCGCGTCGGTGTCGTCTCCTACGCGTTGGGCCAGCTCGGTGTAGCCACGGATAGCGGCCAATGGGGTACGCAGCTCGTGGCTGGCGTCGGCGACGAATTGCCGCACCCGCGTCTCGCTGGCCTGCCGGGTAGACAACGCGGCGGCGATGTGGTCGAGCATTCGGTTGAGCGCCGAGCCTAGTTGACCAACTTCCGTGCGCGGGTTGGCATCTGACTCGAGTACCCGCACCGGGAGAGCGACTTCGCCGCGGTCCAACGGCAGATCGACGACCTCGCCGGCGGTCTGGGCCACCCGTCGCAGCGGCGCCAGCGCCCGCCGGATGATCACGATGTTGGCGGTGGTCGCGGCCGCCACGGCGATCACGGTGACGACGCCGAAGATCAGCAGGACGCGGATCATCGTCGCGTCCACGTTGGACATCGACAGGCCGGTGATGACCACGTCACCGTTGCGCCGGGCGATCGCGGCGACCACGCGGTAGCGGCCCAAACCGTCGACATCCCGCGTCACCGGCGCGCGGTCGACCGGCACCGCGCGCAGCTCAGCCTGGGCGGTGTCGGTCAACGCGGCACGACCCCCGGCGGTGGTCAGGTAACCGGCCTCGATCGCCCCGGCCGTGCTGACGACGGCCCCGACCATACCCACCGGCTGGCCAGGAGCATCCAGAAAAATCGGGCCCGGGCCCGGTCGGGGAAACGGCCGCAGGTGATGCCGCCACGGCTCGGTGAATATCCGCACCGAGCGTTGCGAAGCGTCGTTCAGCTGAGTGTCGAGCTGCGCGACCAGGTATCGATACAACGCGAGCTCGGTGGCCGCGCCGATTCCGATGCACACGACGGCGAGGACGACGACCTGGCCGACCAACAACCGAAAGCGAAGGGACCAAGCCCCGCCCACGGCTAGCGAGCCGGCTTGAGGACGTAACCGGCGCCCCGCAAGGTGTGAATCATGGGCTCGCGCCCGCTGTCGATCTTCTTACGCAGGTAGGAGATATACAGCTCGACGATGTTGGAGCGGCCGCCGAAATCGTAGCTCCACACCCGGTCCAGGATCTGAGCCTTACTCAGCACCCGCTTGGAGTTGCGCATCATGAAGCGCAACAGCTCGAACTCGGTGGACGTCAACGAAACTGGCTCACCGGCGCGGGTCACCTCGTGGCTGTCCTCGTTCAGCACCAGATCTCCGACGACGAGCTGTGCGCCGCTGTCCTCGGTCGTCACCCCGGTGCGCCGCAGCAGTGCACGCAACCGCAGCACCACTTCTTCCAGGCTGAACGGCTTGGTGACGTAGTCGTCGCCACCGGCGGTGAGTCCCGCGATGCGGTCCTCGACGGCGTCCTTTGCGGTCAGCAGTAGAACCGGGAGCTGCGGGCTCTCTTCGCGAAGCTTCCGTAAGACGTCGAGCCCGCTCATGTCGGGCAGCATCACGTCGAGAACAACAACGTCCGGCCGCTGTGCCCGCGCGGCGTCCAGCGCTGCCGCGCCATCGCCGGCGGTGGCGATGTTCCAGCCTTCGTAACGCAAGGCCATCGACACCATCTCGGCGAGGACGGCCTCGTCGTCGACCACCAGCACATTGATCGGGTTGCCGTCCGCGCGACGCATGACGACGCGCTCGACAGGGGCTTGGGGTTGGCTCACAGTTATCAAGTATGCGCAGGCCGATGAGGCGCTGCTGTGGCAATCCTATGTGCCCGCTGTGAGCCCACCCAGCCCGCAGGTCAGCGGCTCAGAACCAGACTTTTCGGCCGCCTACCGGGCGACCGACGGCGCCAAGCACCCACAGGATCACGCCGATGACCACGAGAATGCCGCCGATTGTGTACAAGATGCTGAGGCTTGGAACGAAATACCCGATGACGATCAAAACGATGCCGAGCACAATCATGATTACTCCATTTCAATGTTCAATTGAGGGTCTGACTAGTTATGGGCGTCAGTACCAATAGCGCCTGCCGCCCACCGGGCGACCAACGGAACCGAGGACCCACAACACAGCACCGATGACCAGCAAGATGATGCCGATCGTTTGCAGCACAGCCACTTTGAGGACGTATCCCAATATCAGCAAGATGATACCCAAGCCGATCATGACGCCTCCATTCCAATCATGTGGTCGATGTCCATGGCAGGCATCGAACTAGGTTGTGGCAGATGACAATCAGTCACCTTGGGGTTGACACCCGCATAATTCAGCGGACCTGCCAGCACTGTGACTGCGATAGTGCCCAGAGAGGCACAATTCTGCTCGGTGTTTTTCAGGTAGTCCCGTTGAAAAGCGGCGATGACCCCGATCACCAACCAGACCACCACTACCGCACTGATTAAACCTCCGCCACGCATCCTGACCTCCATCAATGTCGGACAAAACCGTAGAGCCTAGCTTAGGTACCCGAGGCGGCAAACGTCCAAACATTTGGACCAAACATCTGAAATGCCGAAAGAGGAATCGGCGGTGCACTGGGCGTTATTCAGCGGGTTCACCGAATTTGCCGGCGTCATACAGGTACCGGGGTACAGGAAAAGCGAGCAAACCCGATAACGGGCCGGCCCCAGTGGCCGGACTGCTTCAGCAAATCAGGGCCGGCGTGCGGACACGAAAACCGTTGGCGGCAGCACGTCGTCGCCCGGGATGTGACGCCCGTACCGGGCCAGCAGATCCGCCATGCCGATCTGCGACGCATCCCAGCCGTGCTCGCCGAGCCAGTCGGTTACCTCGGTGCGCTCCTCCGGGTACCAGAGGTCTTCGACGTCGGGGATCTCCGCATCGAGCACCTCGGCGGCCGCCTCGCGTAGGCGCTTCGCCTGCTCGCGCTGCCGCTCCAGCAGCTCGGGGTCCACCGCGCTCTTCGCGGGCGCATTGGTCGCGAGCCAACTTCCGCTCGCGCTCAGCGAGTCGATCCGCTCGAACAGCAGATCTTGCGCCGCCGCGGGAAGGTAGCGCAGCAGTCCCTCAGCCGACCACACCGTCGGCAGCGATGCGTCAAAGCCCGCTTCCCGCAATGCTGTTGGCCAGTCCTCGCGCAGATCCACGGCAACGCTCACCAGTTGCGCGGTCGGCTGTGCGCCGCGGCGCTGCAGGGTGCTCGACTTGAAATCCAGAACCTTCGTCTGGTCCAGTTCGTACACCGTGGTTCCGTCGGGCCACGGCAGCCGCCAGGAGCGCGCGTCCAAACCGGCGGCGAGGATGACGACTTGCCGAATCCCGGAGGAGACCGCGTCGAGGAAGAACTCGTCGAACCACGCGGTGCGCACGGCCATGAAATCGACCATCACCTGCATGTGCGCCTGCACATCGGGAGCACGCTGCTTCATCTCGGCCGACAACCTGGGATCAGACGTCAGGCTCCACATGCCTTCGCCGGCCGCCTCCAGGAACGCCCGCGCGAACGGATCCCGAATCAGCGGGTTCTCGCTTTCGGTTTCAGCTGCCCGGGCCGCGGCCACTCCCAGCGCCGTCGACCCGACACTTTCGGTGATCTCCCAGGAATCGTTGTCGGTCCGCGGCATCGTCGTTCCTCCCGTTAGTAGCCAGCATCGGACACTACCGGTGTCGGCTGTGAGGACGCTGGGCCGAATGCTCGCCGAGACCGCCCGGCTGTGCCGCAGCACTGCGATCCGCCGCCAACGCTGTCCGCCGCAACATAGCCACGCCGCGACGCAGAGCAGCAGAATCCAAGGCACCGCCGGGGAACTACCCGCGGCGAAAGGAGCGTTGGCTGATGGCCGCGGACGGACCCACCGTCATCGTCCTGGGTAGCGAGGTCGCAGGCACCGTCGCCGCCGTTGGCGAAGGGGTGCACACGGCACAGGTGGGGGACCGCGTGGCCACCTCCGACGCCACCGGCGCCTACGCCGAATACTGCTTGGCGCCAGCAGATTTAGTGTGTCAGGTACCCGACGGCGTCACCGCTGAAGTGGCCGCATCGGCGATCCTGAAGGGTCAGACGGCCGACGAATTCGCTTGGCGCACGGACGAATTATTTGCCGCCCATTGAAGCCGGGACGATCACCGTCACCACCGGTGACCGGTACCGGCTGCGGCACGCTGCCCAAGCCCACCGCGACCTGGAGGGTCGAAAGACGCACCATTCAACCGTGTTAGTCCCCTGACCCGGCCGACGCGCACTGGTTAGGCTGCGGCTGTGGCAGCCGACCCCGCCGTAGTAGCTTCAGCTTCGTGGAGGAGCTCACGGCCCCGGACGGCCTGGCCGAGTGGATGTCGCAGCAGGGGCTGGGCGTCGGCCCGCTGGACAACGTTGCCAAGATCAGCGGCGGAACGCAGAACATCATGTTGCGGTTCACCAGATCGGGCCGGCCCTACGTGCTGCGTCGCGGCCCGAAGCATCTGCGACCGCGCAGCAACGTTGTGATCATGCGCGAGACGCAGGTGCTGGCGGCGCTGGCCGATACCGACGTGCCACATCCGCACCTGATCGCCAGCTGCGACGACCCGGGCGTGCTCGGCGATGCGGTCTTCTATCTGATGGAGCCGATCGACGGGTTCAACGCCGGCCAGGAACTGCCTCCACTGCACGCCGCCGACCCGGCAGTCCGATTCGAGATGGGGCTGTCGATGGCCGACGCGTTGGCCAAACTCGGGGCGGTCGACCATGCCGCGGTCGGGCTCGGCGACTACGGCAAGCCGGACGGTTTCCTGGAACGCCAAGTACCGCGCTGGCTTTCGGAGTTGGAGTCCTACCAGGAATTCGAAAACTATCCTGGCCCAGACATTCCCGGCGTCCACGACGTCGCCACCTGGCTCGAACAAGGCCGGCCGACGGCGTGGACGCCGGGGATCATGCATGGCGATTACCACGCGGCCAACGTGATGTTCTCGCGCACCGGGTCCGAGGTGGTCGCGATCGTCGACTGGGAGATGTCCACGATCGGCGATCCATTGCTCGATCTTGGCTGGCTGCTGGCCACCTGGGGACAATCCGCCGCGTTCGGCGGCACGCTTTTCGAGAAAGGCGGGTTGGCCGCCACCAGTGACCTGGTGGAGCGATACGCCCAAAACACCACCCGCGACCTGTCGCACATCACCTGGTACACCGTGCTGGCCTGCTTCAAGCTGGGCATCGTACTGGAGGGCACGCTGGCCAGAGCGAGCGCGGGCAAAGCGCCAAAGGAAGTCGGCGACCTACTCCACGAAGTCACCGTGCGATTGTTCGAGCAAGCACTCACATTGATGGACACCGCATGATCGATTTCGACATACCCGCCGACGTCGCGGCGCTGCGCGACCAAATTCGCGCGTTCGTCAGCGACAAGGTCGTGCCCTACGAGACCGATCCTCGCCTGACCCGGCACGGTCCCGACGACCCGCTGCGCACCGAGTTGGTGGAGCTGGCCCGCGACGCCGGCCTGCTGACATTCCAGGCGCCCAAGCGTTTTGGCGGCCGCGAGCCGTCGCATCGCGAGCAGGCGGTGTTGTTCGAGGCCGCCGGTTGGTCCACGCTGGGCCCGATCGCGCTCAACTGCGCCGCGCCCGACGAGGGCAACATGTTTCTGCTGGGGCGGGTCGCCAACGACCAGCAGGTCGAGCAGTTCCTGGTGCCGGTGATCGACGGTCGACAGCGGTCGGTGTTCGCGATGACCGAACCCGGCGGCGCGGGTTCAGATCCCAACCAGCTGGCCACCATGGCGGAGTTCGACGGCAGCCACTACGTCATCAACGGCCACAAGTGGTTGATCACCGGCGCCAACGGCGCCCGGACCTGGATCATCATGGCCCGCGTCGCCCCGAATCCGCACGGTCCCGACGGGCCCACGCTGTTCCTCTGTGAGGGTGAGACGGCGGGCATAGAGATCGAGCGGGTGATGAACACCATGGACCGCAACTACGTCGAAGGCCATGGCGTCGTGCGGTTCACCGATCTACGGCTGCCCGCTTCGGCGGTGCTCGGCGAGGTCGGCCACGCATTCCGCTATGCCCAGATGCGGCTTGCGCCGGCGCGGCTGACGCACTGCATGCGCTGGCTCGGGGCCGCCTCGCGCGCACAGTCGACCGCCGTGCAGCACGCCCGCGAGCGCACCGCGTTCGGCAAGACGCTCGGTGAGCATCAGGGCGTCAGCTTCATGCTCGCCGACAACGAAATCGCTTTGCAGCAATGCCGACTCGCGATCTGGTGGGCGTGCTGGACCCTGGACACGGGCGATCGCGGCACCGGCAGGCACGAGAGCTCGATGGTCAAAGCCTATGTGTCCGAGGAGCTGTTCAAGGTCGCCGACCGCTGCGTCCAAATCCTCGGCGGCATCGGCATTTCCGACGAGACACCGGTCGGGATGATCTTCTCCGACATCCGGGCTTTCCGGCTGTACGACGGCCCGACCGAGGTGCACAAGTACGCAATCGCCCGCCAGGTGCTGCGACCGTAAGCGCTAGTCGTCGACAGTCCGGCCCAGCGCGATCAATGCCTCGTCCAACGTCGGGTAGAGCGAAATGACATTGTCGAGGCCGGTCAGCTGAATCGGTCTGCTCGCCGCCGGCTTGTCGGCCACAACGGCGACCTGGCTCGTTTTGCCAGTCTTTTCCTCGGTGGCCGCCAAGATTCTCAGGCCTACCGACGCCATGAAGGCCACCTCGGAAAGGTCGATCACAAGAACGGGTGGATTCTCACCGAGCGCTTTCGCGATTGCGGCTTCGAAAGCAGGCGCGGTGCTCAAATCGATTTCGCCGCCGATGCTAACCACGGCGACACCTTCCCGGTGCGCGACCGACGTAGTGATCGGGTCCGCAGCTGACAACGGCCATCCTTCATCTGCAGTCTTGTCGCTCGTGGCGGATCTGGTGCCGACCCTCGCCGCCCTCGCAAACTCGCAGAAATACTACTTCAACGGCCGTCACCGCGAGGCTCGGTTAGTCTGAGTCGCGGCACTCGTGTCCAACGCAGAGATCCGGGAGGTTCAATGTCGGATCAGTCAACAGATCTTTCGTCAACCAGCGGCGTCGGGCAGACGGGGGCAGTCTCGGGTGCGGGTTTGCTGCTGCCACAGCTAGTGCAGCACCTACGCCAAAACCGGACGGCGTTGCGCGAGGAATGGGCCCGCAGAATCACCGAGGCCGAATTGCTCACGGCGATGTCGCCCGAGGAAATCTTCTCCGAGGCAACCACGGTGTACGACAGCTACGTCGAAGTGCTCGAGACCGGTAGCGTCGAAGCTCTGCAGGACTACGCCCGCGACTTGTCCGAACGCATCATTCCCCGTGGTGTGGAAACCAATGAGGTCGTCGGCATCGTCTTGCTGCTGCGCGACGTACTGGCCCGGTCGCTGTTCGAGAAATACCAGACGGACTTCGACCTGCTGAATCGGGTGCTCGACGCCTACGAGCCCGCGGCCAACCGGATCGCCAACACCGTCGCCGTCGGATTCGTGCAAGAACGCGAGCGCATCATCCGGCAGCAGCAGGAGGCGATCCGCGAGCTGTCAACCCCGGTGCTGCAGGTGCGCGAGCAGTTGCTGATCCTGCCGATCATCGGCGTTCTGGACAGCCAACGCGCCCGGCAGGTCACCGAGCAACTACTGCGCGCCATTCGCGCCAACCGGGCCAAGGTCGTCGTCATCGACATCACCGGTGTGCCCACCATCGACTCCACGGTGGCCAACCACCTCGTGCAGACCGTCGACGCATCGGGCTTGATGGGTGCCAGCGTCATCATCACCGGGTTGTCGTCCGAGATCGCGCTGACCCTGGTGACGATCGGCCTGGATCTCTCCAAGATGAATGCCGTCGGCGACCTGCAGGGTGGCATCGAGGAGGCCGAGCACCTGCTGGGGTACGAGGTCACCCGCGCCGGCGAGCAAACCACCTAACAACGGAATCTTCGCGAAAGTCTCATGCCAGTACCCATTCTGAAACAGGGACCGATCCTCATTGCCACCGTGCAAAACGCCCTGTCCGACTCTGACACCGAGCTGTTCCGGGAACGCTTGATGCAAACGGTCACCGAGTATCGGGCGCAAGGCATCGTCGTCGACGTCACCGCCATCGACGTACTGGATTCATTCGCCGCACGGTCGTTGCAGACCGTTGCACGCATGACCAGTCTGCGCGGCGCCCACACCGTGATCGTGGGCCTGCAGCCGGAGGTGGCGTTCTCAATGGTCCAACTCGGCATCATCTTTGAGGACATGGACACCGCGCTGGACTTGGAAGAAGGCCTGGCGCTGCTGAATCGGCGACTGGCTTCTCGGAAATCGATCGGACGTGACGGTGGCGGATGACGTCGTCGTCGACGTAGGACACCCTGACGACATAGTTGCCGCTCGCCAGGCGGGCCACCAACTGGCTCACAACCTCGGCTTCTCCTTGACCGATGTCACGATGATCGCCACAGCGATCTCCGAAGTCGCCCGCAACATCACCAGCTACGCCGGCTACGGAGCGATTCGGGTTGCCGTACAAGATCGCGAAGGCCGACAGGCACTGGTGGTGCGGGCCGAAGACGACGGCCCGGGTATCGCCAACATCGAAAGGGCAATGGAGGACGGCTATTCCACCGGCCGCGGACTCGGCCTCGGCCTGCCCGGCGCGCGTCGGCTGATGGACCGTTTGATCGTGGAATCCACCCCGGGGCAGGGCACGACGATCGAAATGTGGAAGTGGATTCCGAACAATGGTTGAGCATGGGTGGCTGGGGCCGATCGAATGGGCGGCCACGTCGCGCCCGTTGCCGGGCCAGCGTATCTGCGGTGACCGGTCTATCGCGGTCGACGTGAACGGCACCGCCGCCCTGATCGGTGTGCTGGACGGTCTGGGACACGGCGAACTGGCCGCCGAGGCGGCAGACTGCGGCGTCCGAATCCTCGGCGACGCCCGCGGCGAGCCGCTCGACAATCTGGTCCAGCGCTGCCACCGTGGCCTGTCGAACACTCGCGGCGTGGCGATGACGTTGGCCCACATTGACTTTCAGACAGATACGCTCAGCTTGGTCGGGATCGGGAACGTCGCCGCCAACCTGGTCGCCAAACACCCGACCGGTGTCGAGGTACGCTCGTCGGTTCGCCTCGCCGGCGGCATCGTCGGCTACCGGATTCCCGAAGTGGTTGCATCGCAAGATTTCCCGATGCGGCCGGGCGATTTACTTGTCATCACCAGTGATGGCATCGACGAAAACCATCTGGAAGGCATCGACTTCGCCGCGCCGGCCCTTACGATCGCCGAGCAGATCCTGCACAGCCACGCCAAGAACAACGACGACGCGATGGTGCTCACGGCGCGGCATCGAGGTACGTCCGGATGACACGCGAAGAGTTCCACAACCAGTACGCCGCCGCGCTGCGTGATTACCTGACGACGCGCAGCGAGGAGGACCTCGCGGTCGGACATGAGCTCGGGCGTCGAGCCGTGCACGATGACATCAGCATGCTGCAGATTGTCGAGAACCACTCTGAGCTTGTCCGCAAAATGGCAGAGGAGCAGCATCCGGGTTTCGACGGGACGGTGACGCTGGCTTTTCTCTTGCAAACATTGGCCCCGCTCGACGTCGTGGCGCGCGGATTCCTCGACGGCACAAAGCGTTACGAGGAACAGCGGGCCCGCGCCGAAGACCTCGCCGATCGCGACGAGTTCCGCAATGCGGTGGTGAATTCGCTCCAGGAGGGCTTCTTCGTAGCCGATCGCAACGGAGCCGTGGTCGAAATCAACGATGCATTCAGCAAGCTCACCGGCTACCCGGCCGACGGTCTGCCCTACCGGTGGCCGCATGCGTGGTTGGTCGACGAGAAGGCAGCGCGGCTTCAGCAATCCAGGCTGGCCGCGCAAAACCAGGTGCAGTACGAAACCCCGATCCGGCATCGCGACGGCCGCCTGGTGTGGGTGGCGGCGAACGTCAACCGGGTCAACGCCGACGCCGCAGACGGCTACGTGTACGTGGGAACGCTGCGCGACATCACCGCCGAACGGGCGTTTGCCGCCCGGGAAAGTGCGGTACTGCGCCTGGCAACGGCGGTCAGCGTGGCCAAGAGCATGGCGGACGTACTGTCGATCACTCTTGACGAGTGCCGGCTGGCTCTCGACGTGCACCGGGTGGTGGCCGCGGTATGGCCGACCACCGGCGCCGAGCCGACGATCCAGACGGCCGGAGACAAGACCCCGACGGATTGGCGGCAACTCGATCCGCCGCTGCGCGAGATTTTTCAGCAAGCGCGCCGGCAATTGCCGCTCACCGTTCAAACCATCGAATCGCCAGACGCCCCAGGACAATCCAACGGAATCGTCGCCGTGCTCACCGGCGGGGCAGATGTCGCGCTGTGGCTGGAGCTTCGGGTTCCCCGGCGGGTCAGCGCGGAGGACCGCCTGCTGGTCACCGTGCTCGTCGGCCACCTCGGGCTGGCGATACAGCACGTCCGCCAGTTCGAAGCGGCTCGCGAGACTTCGCTGACCTTGCAGCACGCCATGCTGGCACCCACCGAGCTTCCGCCTGGCTTCGCGGTTCGTTACGAGCCCGCCGTTCCGCCGCTGGAAATCGGCGGCGACTGGTACGACGTGCTGCGCGTCGGCGATCAACGGATCGGCATCATCGTCGGCGACTGCGTGGGACGCGGTCTGGCCGCCGCGGCGGTAATGGGTCAGCTGCGCGCCTCCGCGCGGGCGCTACTGCTGACCGGGGCCGAGCCGGCAAGGCTGCTCGAAGAGCTCGACTCGGTGGCCGAGCTGATCCCGAATGCGTTCTGCACCACGGTGTTTCTCGCGATTCTCGACACCGAGTCCGGTGAGTTCTCCTACAGCTGCGCCGGCCATCTGCCCGCGGTGCTGGCGGTGCCGCAGGCAGCACCGACGCTGATCTCGGATGCCCGTTCGGTGCCATTGGCGGTGCACCGCAAGAACTCTCGCCCACAGGCATCGGTGATTCTGCCGCCCGGCTCGACGCTGATGCTCTACACCGACGGGCTCGTCGAACGGCGCGAGGTCTCGCTCGACGATGGGATCGCGCGCCTCAGCGCGTCGGTGGCGAGCGGACCGCGCAGGACCGTTGACGCCGTCGCGGACGCCGCCCTGCGCGAAATGGCGCCCGCGAACGGATACGACGACGACATCGCCATCGTTGTCTATCGGCGACCGTACCAACCGCTGGTGATCGATCGGGTCGTCACCGCTGATGATCTCAGCGACATCCGACACCGACTTGCTGCGTGGTTGCAATCCGCCGCCGTCCCCGATGAGCAAATCGCCGACATCGTGCTGGCCGCCAATGAAGCGTGCGCCAACAGCATTGAACACGGCTACCGGGATCGCAAGCCGGGCAAGATCCAGATTGACGGCGAAAACGACGGCGCACGAGTACATCTCAAGGTCACCGACGCTGGCTCGTGGAAGCCGGCCGCCAGCGAACCCGGTGTGCGCGGACGCGGGCTTCTACTGATTCGCGCGGTCAGCGACCGGCTGGAGATGGACTGCACGCCGTCGGGAACGACCGTCGACATGAGCTTCGATCTTCCTGCCTAGCCAGGGCAGCACTGCGCTATGGCAGCACGGTATGCATCAACATCACGTCGTATGCCGACCACAGCGACAGGTTGAAGTACAGGTCTTTGCCGTTGGACCAGGGGTGGATCATCGGCGCGTAGATGCCGCCAGGCATCTGGAATGACGAGACGATTGGCTGTTCGGGACTCCAAGGTCCTTCCGGCGCCGGTGCGGTGCGGGCGATGACGTCGTTGTTGCCGCCGTTGGTGTAGAGCACCAGATACTGCTTCAGGTAGTCGTTGTATTGCGCCGACATCTCGCCCACCGGCCCAGGGAAGATCGGCGTCGCCGCGGCCGGGTCCACCGGGACCCATCCCCTGCCCTCGCCGTTCCAGTACTGGTACTTGCCGAGATCCGGCAACGCGCCCGGTTGGACGCGGGACAGGAATGCCGCCCCGCTGCGGCCGGGCGGGGTTCCGAACGAGTACAGGTAGCCGTCCTTGCCCGGCATGAACGCACCCATCTGGAAGTTCTCGTTGCCGGGGAAGAATCGTCCGCCGGGCACAGTGTCCGCGGCGGCGAGCCGGATGGTGCCCGGGTAGACGCCCCACGTCTGGCCGTTGTCGAGAGAGCGCGCGATTCCGGAGTAGTTCGTCGACCATTCGCCGTCGCGGCCCCAGTTCTTGATCGACATGAAGTTCATGTACTGGGTTCGCCCGAGTGAAATCGCTGACGTCGGAATGATTCCGGTCTCGTGCCCCGCCTTGTGGATGCTGTTGAGGACCTGCTTGGAAAGGCCCGGCGCCCATACCGGTGAGCCGGAGTACGGGTTGTTGGGCACGCCGTCGGCCACATGAATCCCATGCGACAGGTCATGGTCCTGGCTACGGAAAAGGACGTTGTATCGCCACTGCTGGCCGTGCATGGCGCAGTAGCCGAAGGTGTCACCGAAGGCCAGCAGGATCTGGCGATTGGCGGGATCGCCGTTGTCCCAAGGAATCCCGAGATCCGTGCCGGAGATACCAAATCGTTCGAGGGTTCGGTTCGGGCTGTTCGGCCCGGTCACGAATTCGACGAGTGACGTCGGAGCACCTGCGATGCCGGCCGGCGGAGCGGGCGGCACCGGGACGGCCTCCGGGACTGCCTGGTTGACGTTCGGAGACTGCGGCACGGCCGCGCCCGGTACCGGAGGCACCGGCGTCACCGCGGCCTGGAGATGCGCCGGCTGCTGGGGTATCGCCTTGAGCAGCGAAGAAATCAGCGGACCCAGTTTGGGCAGCGGCGCGTTGTCGTTCGTACCCCGCGGCCTGCGGCCGGTCGGCGGCGCAACCGGCCCAGGCGAGGGAATATTCGGCATCCCGGCGGGCGGCGGGACGTTCGCCTCCGGAGCGCTGCATGCCGCAGCCCTCGCCGGCGGTGCATCGCCCACCGGCACGATGAGTCCGATAACGGTTGCCGAGGCCACCGAGACCGAAATGATTCGACGAATCGCCGACATGTCCCACCTCTCCCGGGGCGAGCCGCCGCCATTGAGCAGATTGACGTCCGCAGTTGCTCAGGTGACGATAGAGGCGAATGAGACGACTGCGGCTGTCGAGTTTTCAATAGGTATCGATCCGTGACCGTGTCGCAACCAGAGCACTGGACGGCCCAGTCGTCGCGGAGTTAAATCGGTTTCCATGCGACGCAAGGCCTTTGCCCACGACGCTGTCATCGCGATGCGGGACAAGAGCAGCCCTGATGCTCTTGGCGGCGCGATCACGACGGCGTTGTGCGGCGGCTGGGACCATCCACCGCCGTGCCCGCTCGCGCCGCATTACGTGACCAAGGTCCCTAATGGTGAAACCGTAACGCTGCGTGTAGTTTTCGCGACCGAGCCAGCCAACGAGCAGCGGGTGCGTTCACTGATCGGCGAGGCGCTGGCCGCCGGCGAGTTGACTGTTCCGGACGGCGGCCTCGCGCACTGGCAGCTGCGGTCTGCATCCCCGGGCAGTGTGCGCGCTGACGAAAAAGACCTCGCCGCCGATCTGATCGCGCATTGAGGCGAGGACATCGCCTGGATGTCATGAGTGCACCCGAAGAGATTCGAACTCCCAACCTCTGATTCATAGGCACGGGCGGGAGGCGTGACCAGTCACGATACGAGTTCTGTTGTCAGGGGTGAGGCGTGCTCCTTTGGCCTCACTCGCGATCGACTAACACCCGGGTGATTGCTGCTGCCATCTCCTAGCGGCCAGCAGATGTCTTCGCTCGAAGGTACGCCTCGTATTCCGCGACCGCAGTTGAAGAGACTATGAGTTTGTTATTCCCCTCTTTACATGCCATAAGGTATGTTGATACCGTCTCAGGTGCATCGTCGGTATATAGATGTTGTTAGACCCCGGGCGCCGCGGTGGCCGCGGCCCACTGCCGGGGAGGCCTGCATCCGCGGAGAGGACACATGTCGTTCGTGACCACACAGCCCGAGATGCTGGCGTGGGCGACCGAAAACCTGCATGGAGTTCATAGGCCAGACAGACGTGTTCGACCGGTGTGTGTCGAGTGTCTGTGAACCACAGGGGTGTTAGTGACTATTAAACATAAGGTGGGGCAGCTCGACGTAGCGTCCGCTCGGCAGCACGTCGTTACGATCGTCAGGCCAGCCATACCTAATGCCGGAGAGCGCGCGTCCAGCGTCCTGAATAGGATGGCGGCGCGTGGACCGCGGTATCGAGTTGGCCTGGTCCCATCCGCAACAAGTCGGAGATGGGACTTTAGCGACGAGCCGGGGTCGTGGTGTACCCAGTCGCTCGACATCTCCGGCCAGCACAGTATGCAAGAAATCCTTGATCATGTTGTTGGGCGCCGATTTACGGCGCCGATCTCCGTCTCGCAAGCCGGCGAATATTTGTGTGTCGCTTGCGATCATGGTCTCGGCGATTCGCACCTCATATGGGAAGTCTGTGCGGCACTGACGCATGGTAATACCGATACGGGTTTTGTCGAGCCGCTGGCGGCGCCGACCATGACGAGTCCATTGGTCTCCGCACTTTTTGCTGCCGCCAAGTCGAAGCCACAGCTATTTGTCAGGGCTGCCATTGGCCTGTGGGAGCCGGGGTGGTCTTTCTTTCGAAGTCACGTAGTAGCTCTCGTTAATCGGCTGCGCATGGTGCCATCGAGACCGGCTGGAGATCAAGACGAGAGATACGTCGCGGTCTGGTCCAAGAGCGCTCCTGGATTTATTGAGGAAGTTCGCCGGTATCGCGACTCGAA
This sequence comes from uncultured Actinomycetota bacterium, assembly GCA_963733755.1. GTDB lineage: Bacteria > Actinomycetota > Actinomycetes > Mycobacteriales > Mycobacteriaceae > Mycobacterium. The sequence continues at coordinate 54,241 of CAVTEZ010000027.1, read as the reverse complement.
GCATCCGCGCGCTTCCGTTAGTGCCATCCTCATGCTGTCAATTTATCGAGCCCTACAAGAATGTGGTGCATCGTTACACGATGAGCTTAGAGTCTTGGTGGACCTGCGGCGATTTCTGCCCCGCGATAGTTTTACATTCGTGAACTTCGTTGCAGTCGCTCGCATGAATATTGGCGCGCAGCTCTCTGTGGAAGAATTCAGCGAATCACTTCGCCTGACGGTCGGGTCCCATAATCTACTCTTCACGCTGGCAGAATACCTAGCAGTTGATCGGGTGCGAATGCTGTTCGCTCGACGAACCAGAAAAACCGAGCCGCACCTTTGTCGACCGGCCAAATCAGCTCAATCGATTTTGACTTTCTCGGATGTGTCGAAAACGCCGTCTCTTGCCAAAATCGCATGGGCGCGTCCCGACGATGCCGAAATCGCCTCAGCGGCTCAACCAGGAGATCAGTCACACATAGGGATTTTCATAAATATAACACCGAACGGCTCTGTCCAACTCACGGCATCATTTTATGCGTCACATATAGACAAATTGGTCGTGGCCCGAGGACTCAGCCAGGCACTGAGCTCCGTGGCGTTGAAGCAGCGACCAAAACCGGAGCCCAGCGCAACATGCCGTTGACGACGACAGAGGTGCCGACATTTTTCGGACCGTCTGATTCCCGATTGTTCGGCGTGGTTCATGTGCCGGTCGATAACCAGATCAGGGGAGGAGTACTGATCTGTGGTTCGCTCGGAAAAGAGGGGATGGACAGTGCCCGACTACATCGGATCCTCGCCGACAGCCTGGCGAGCCGCGGTTTCGCTGTGCTGCATTTCGACTATCTGGGCTTGGGTGACTCCGCATACGCTCAGGGCCGTGATGACGCGGTGGCCAACTGGGTCGCAAGCGTGGGCCACGCGCTCGACTACCTCATGCTGATCGGCGCGGAGTCGATTACCGCTGTCGGCATACGTGCCGGGTGCCTGATCCTCGACGAGTACCTGGCCCAATCCCACACGGTCAACCGCGTGGTCTACCTCGATCCCTATGGAACGGGGAGGCGTTACCTTCGGGAACACACCACGCTGTTCCGGTTGTCGGTGGGCGAGGACGCTGCTACGCCCGGCGAGGTGTCAATCATCGGCGGGCGGTTGAGCGACCACTCCGCCGCAGAATTCGCCGCGCTGCGGATGGGTGCCAATCCAGTCAGCGCCCACGGCATCGACAACGTACTTCTGGTGGGACGACCAGCCGAGACCGACAAGCACGTCACCGCCCTGGCGTCGGCCGAGGGAGTTGATTCGATCATTGCTGGCGGTCTGCCGGAATGCGCCGCGCCGACGCCGACACCGTTGCCGATCCCGTTCACCGCGGTCGATTCGATCATCGACTGGATCGACGGAAACGCTCCCACCCGCACCCATCGCGTCGTACCCCAATACCTGACAACGGTGACGATGCCGGCCGAAAGGCCCGACGGGGTCGACGTTGTCGAGAGCATCGAACGAATCGAGCCGAGCGGCCTATTCGCCATCCGCACGCAGCCCCGACGCCGTAGGCCCGCGCCCGCAAAGACCGTGTTGTTCTTCGTGATGGCCAACGACTTGCACGTAGGACCCGCTCGGGAGTGGGTCGAATTGTCACGTCGCATTGCAGCGGCCGGGTCACAGGCGGTGCGCTGGGACCCGGCAGGGCAGGGCTTGTCGGGCCCGATCAGCCGGGACCGTTGGCGCAGAATCTATTCCAAGGCTGACCTCACCGACTCGGTAGCGGTAGCCAGACAAGCGTGCCACGACGCCGGCGAACTCCAGCTTGTCGGTATCTGCTCCGGCGCGTGGTACGCCGCTCAGGCCGCCCGCAATATCGGTGCGCAGTCGGCGATCCTGGTCAACGTGCAGGTGTGGAATTGGCGCGTCACCCCCACCTTGCTGTCGCAGTGGGGCTTTCGGAAGAAAACGCTAAACACCAACGCGCCTGGTGACACGGGCGGCGGCGCTGCCGGGTCCAGGGCTAAGCGCCTCAAAGCACTTCTCAACCCGGCTCGGGAGCCGACGAAAAGCTTCATGCACAACCACCTCCCGCGATACGTCCTGCGGGTGTTGAGCTGGGCCGGACTCGTGTACCTGCCCGAGGTTGTTCTGACAACGCTTGCCTACCGTGGAACCGCCGTGACGCTGATTGTCTCGCCCGAGGATGCGGAGCACTTCACTGCCAAAGGCGGTCGGGCAGCCCTTGACCGGCTGCAATGGACGTCGCAGCCGCCCCGCCTGATCGCCGCACCCACCGGCGATCATTCCGCCCATCACCCGGCGATATTGGCCGAGATCCGCAACGCGGTGTTGCCGGTAGCTGCCGTTTCCCCATCGGAGCACATCCCCGTATCGGACACCCCCGCGGTCGAGAGTTGCCGAATCCGCTAGTGCCCTGAGTCATCAATTCAAGAGCAGCTCAACTGTTTCGACGAAGCTTCATCGAGATTGACGTTGGCGCGAAGAATTACGAGTGACCATCACGCAAGTCGATCTGGGCGATAACTGTCACTTCGGCGGTCGTGGGTCGGCTTGCCTTTCACGGACGTTGTTCTCCAGCGCGACAACGCCCTTGTGGACGCCGCGGTTGAGCAGTTGATCGATCCGGCTAGTCGCCGGGTCGAGGCTGCGGCACCCCCACACGTCGAGCAGGCCTGAACCGGACGGGCATGGAATGGATGCCGTTGATCAGTGTCGACGGCATGCGCTCGATCGGCCCGGCCAACTCCATGTTCTTCATCCGGCTCAGCACCTCCGATACGAGGGCGGCCGCCTCCACCCGGGCCAGGTTCGCGCCCAGGCAGAAATGGGCGCCGCCGCCGCCGAATGCCAAGTGCGGGTTGGGCTTACGAGTCACGTCGAAGCGATCGGGATCGACGAAGTGGGCTTCGTCCCGATTGGCCGACGGGTAGAACATCGCCACCCGGTCGCCTTCCTTGACGGGCACCCCGCGTAGTTCGGTGTCCTTCGTGGCCGTCCGGAAGAACGCGATGAAGGTGGTGACATAGCGAAGCATTTCTTCAACCGCAGTCGGCAGCACCGACGGCTCCGCCTCGAGCTTGACCCGCTCCTCCGGATGGTCCATCAGCGCGCACATGCCGCCAGCGACCAGGTTACGGGTCGTGTCGCCGCCCGCATTTATCAGTAGCATGAACAAGAAGTGGAATTCCCTTTCGGTGAGGCGCTGTCCGTCGATCTCGGCATGCAACAGCGATGTCGCGATGTCATCGCACGGATCCGCGCGTTTGCGGGCCACGAGTTCCGCTGAGTACCTGAACATCTCGGCGGCCGCCCTGATCGCGCGCGAGCCGCCTATCGCACCGGTGTTCATGATCTCAGTCAGCTCGTAAAGCCGGTAGCCGTCTTCCAGCGGAATGCCGAGCAGTTCGGCGATAACGTATGAGGGCAGCGCCCCGGCGACGTCGGTGACGAAGTCGCACTCGCCCTGCTCGATGACGCTGTCAACCACGTCGCGCGCCATGTCCGTGATGCGCTCGTTGAGCTTCGCTACCTGGCGCGGCCTGAAGCCCTTGCTGACCAGAGCGCGCAGCGCGGTGTGCCGCGGCTGGTCCATCGTCAACATCATCACGCCCCGCTGGTCGGCGATGTCGTCGGGACCGGGCACGTCGAAGTACACCCCGGTCGCCTCCGACGACCACGTGGCGCTGTCGCGGGACACGGCAAAAACCTCGTCGTAGCCGGTGAGCGCGAGAAACCCAGACCCATCCTTATACGGGTGCCATGCCACGGGTGCGCAGTCGCGGAGCTTCCGGAACGCAGCAAAGGGCATTCCCGAGTTGTATGTGTCCGGATCGGCGAGGTCGACACCGCCGATGCTGATCGCGTCTTCGATCACTCCCACCTCCTCTGTGATGATGATCGCCCCCAGGACTAGACGGACACCGTACCTGTCGCTCCATTCGGTCGACCACATCGAACGTGGGAGGGCAGGCGCGGACGTTGTTTACTCAAAGCTGCGGCACCGTCATCCTCAGCTCAGAAATCAACTGCTCAGCCTGTTTTCGGTATCGGGCCACATTAGCGAGTTTGACTTCTTCGTATCCGCGCACGATATCCGGTAGTTCGGCGATGCGGACCGCGAGCACATGATTTTCCGGGGTCATGACAATGGCGATAGCGTCGATCCACGCTCGGTACTCCACGATCAACTGTCGTTCCAAGCGACGTATTTGGGTGTGGCCGAAGGGATCCAAAAAGCTGCCGCGGAGAAAACGCAGGGCCGCAAGCGCCCGAAAGAATGGCCGCACCCATGGCCCCAAGGTGAGCTTCCGATTCATGCCCATCGCCCGCAGGAACGGTGGATGCAGCTTGTAAGACACGCGCGCGTTCGACCCGAACGCCTCGCGAACCCGCGCGTCGACCTCTTGATCCAGGCAGAGTCGGGGCACCTCGTACTCGTCCTTATATGCCATGAGCTTGTGCAGGTTTCGAGCGACACTCCTGGTCAGGTCGTCAACACCGGGCGCCCTCGTTGCTTCTGTGACACGAACCCGCTCGACGAACTCTGCGTAGTGTTGTGCGTACCGGCGACCCTGATAGGCGATCAGATCGAAGACGCGCACCGCGACGTCCTCGCCGAGCGGCGATTCGGGCCCTGCCTGAACTATCGCTGCAATGCGACGGGCATCGCGCGACATGGCCTTGGGCCGATGCACTTTTCGCGCTTGCGCGACGGCGGCGTCCAAATCGGCTGGTGCAGCGACGGCCTGCCGACCACGGCGGAATGCTTGCAGATTCTGTTGCACCTTGATGCCGCTAGCGCGAATGGCTTCTTCGATGTGTTGGGCGCGCAGGGGAAGTCTGCCGGTTTGGTACGCCGCACCCACCAACAGCATGTTCGCGAACTGGTCCTGACCGAACAAAGTGGTGGCCAGCCTACGGGCGTCGAGGACGACGGCGTGCTCGGCGCGAGTGGCCCGGAGTATCGGCGCCATCGCCTGACTGACTGCCGGGAAAACGGTGTCGGGATCGACGACCATTTGGCCGGTTGGCACCGCCGACGAAGAGATGACCGCAACCGTGCGCTGCGGGTCGGCAGCGAGCAGGTGGCGCGCCTCGGCCGCGACCAACAAATCGCAACCGAGGTACAGGTCGCATTCGCCCTCGCCGGCGCGATTCGCCACCGCAGTCGGTTGATCGAAGATCTTTACGTCGGACACCACCGGCCCGCCTTTTTGAGCTAGGCCGGTTTGGTCCAGAGTGCGAACGTAGCGACCCGCAATCGTTGCGGCTGCGGCCAGCGTCTGGGCGACCGTGACGACACCGGATCCGCCGATGCCTGTGATTCGGGTGGTGTGCGGCTCGCTGGCCAGCCGGGGTGGTTCGGGGAGATCAGCCGTCTCGAGTCCCCGCAATGCCACTTTTGCAGGGCTCGAGCGGCTCGGCACTATCGTCATGAAAGCCGGGCAATCTCCGTTGAGGCAGGAGAAGTCGAAATTGCACGATGATTGGTCGATCCGCGTCTTCCGGCCGAACTCGGTCTCGATCGGCTGAACCGACAGGCAATTCGATTTGGCGCCGCAGTCCCCGCAGCCCTCGCACACTCGCTCGTTGATCATGACACGTTGAATGGGTTGAACTACTTTGCCGCGCTTGCGCTTACGACGCAGCTCGGTAGCGCATTCTTGATCGTGGATGATGACCGTAACACCAGGTGTGGCCGCCAGCGTCCGCTGCGCCTCGTCCAAGCGATCACGATGCCAGCAGCGCACACGATGCGGTAAATCTCTGCGGCGGTAGCGTTTCGGGTCGTCAGTGGTAACGATGATCCGCGTAACCCCCTCGGCGAGCAATGCTTGCGCAAGATCCTTCACGGCCAGCGCGCCTTCGGGGCGCTGACCACCCGTCATCGCGACCGCGGAGTTGTAGAGGATCTTGTAGGTGATGTGAGACCCGGCTGCGACGGCGGCGCGCACAGCGAGGCTGCCGGAGTGGTGAAAAGTGCCATCTCCCACGTTCTGGATCAAATGCGATTGTTGGATAAAGGGACTCATGCCGATCCACTGCGCGCCCTCGCCGCCCATCTGAGTCAGCCCGGTGATGCTGCCCACCAGTTTCTCGTCCATGAGTGTGACGAGGCCGTGGCACCCGATGCCAGCGCCGACCAACGAGCCATCAGGCACCTTCGTCGACGAATTGTGCGGACACCCCGAACAGAAATAAGGGCTGCGAGTTATCAAGGGAAGCGCCAGAAGCGATTTCGGTGATTGGCGCCGGTCGAGCCACTCTCGGACTGAGGTAAAATCACTGTGGCCCAGCAGGATTTCCGCAAGCACCGGAGCGATGATGTCGGCAGTGAGTTCGGCGTCGATTGGAAAGACCGGGCCGTCCTCGATATTTCGCTTGCCGACGATCAACGGTCCGCCTTCGCCTTGAGGGTAAAGCAGGTCGCGGGCGGCGGTTTCAATGAAGGGCCGTTTGTCCTCCACCACGACGACCTTTTGCAGGCCTGACGCGAAGGCCTTCAGCGTGCACGGCTCGATGGGGTCGATCATCCCCAGCTGAAGCAGGCGAATTCCGTGTTGCTTCAGCTGTATATCGTCAAGACCCATCCGCCGCAACGCCTCACGGACGTGTAGGAACGTGGGCCCGGCGGAGATGATTCCGATGCTGTCGAGGGCACCGTGCGCGGTGACCATGTCGAGGTTGTTTCGCGCGGCGTAGTCGAGCGCAGCCTGACGACGTTCGCCGTCGCGACTGCTTTCCAGAACTGCGAGCATCGGGTGCATCATCGTTGCCGTCACTGCGTGGTCCACTGCCCGTACAGGTCCCACGGGGAATACCCGGCCTGGGGTGACATCCACGGTCATTGAGCCGTTGGCAACGTCGGTCGATATCTTCAGCGCCACCCATAGGCCGCTGGATCGTGACATGGCCGCGGCGTGTACGCCAAGGTCCAGGATCTGTTGGGGGTCCGCGGGGTACAGCGTGGGAATGCCCAAATCGGCGAGCAACCGTTCCGATGCGCCGGGCACCGTCGACGACTTCGCTGACGCGTCGTCACCGACGAAGATGAGGCCTCCGCCGTTGGCGGGCACGCCCATTAAAGCGTTATGCCGGAACGCATCCGACGCTCGATCCAATCCTGGGGATTTGCCGTACCAGAACCCGATGACGCCGTCGACCGTGCATCCCTGCGACGCTGATGCGAGCTGGCTACCCTGAACGGCCGTAGCTGCAAGCTCTTCGTTGACGCCCGGCTGGAAGATGATGCCGTACTCGTCGAGAAGGGCCTGGTGGCGGTGCAGCTCCATGTCGTATCCGCCCAGGGGCGAACCTTCGTAGCCGGAGATGAACCCGGCGGTGTTGCGGCCTGCCCGCCGCTCGGCGCGCATGATCTCCACCGGTAGGCGTGCCAGAGCTTGTAAGCCTGTTAGCCGGGCGGGGTCTGCCTGCGTCGGCGCCTTCACATCGGCCTTGGTCGGCGTCGACAACATGCCCCCTACAGGAAAGGATTTGGCTCTGTTCAACGATCAATCAGTGTTCGTTTTGCCGGCTCCGTCGAAACCGGCAACAATGCGAAGCGCTGGCGAAGAAACGCGGTGAGGCGGAGCGGGATGGCAATAAGGCTCAGCAGGGCGAACGGCACATATTCGGCGGCGTAGCGCCAATACCGTACGTTCCGGCCGAGTGCGCCCAGTACAAAATCCCGGCCGAAGGCGATCAGGATGTAAGTCGTGCCCAGGAGGAGCAGTGGCCGCCACAGAGGTCCGAGGTTGCGCGTTCCGATTCCGAAGGACAGCAGCGCCAGCAGATAGCTGAAGAACAGTGCGATCAGGAAGAACAACAACAAACCGCCCTGCAGCGGAATCTGGCCGATGACGAAGCCCAGCCAGACGACCAACCCGATATGGACCTGAAGCGCGGCGGCAAAGGCCAGGCCCAAGTTTCGCGCCGAGCGCGCCAGCCCGGCAAAGGCCGGGCCGAAGAGGATGGCCATCGCGCCGCCGGCATAGGAAAGCCAGAAAAAAAGGAACGACCAGCGCGCCGTGTAGCGCACCGCCTGCCCGATGCCATCGGGACCGGTGCCGTAATCGGCCAGGACGGCCCCGGCAAGCGCGACCGCGCTGCCCGACGCGCCGATTATCCACATCCATGCCGGATCATGTCTGCTCGTCATTGCGCGTCCGTCGCGGCGCCGCCGTCGCTAACCGGACTACAGACCACGAGAACCAACGCCATTGCGTGGCAATCTTCGTGCGAAAGCGACAAAGACGAGCTGACCCAGCCTTGGCGTTGTGCCCGCTCGGCGAGCGCTCCGCTCAGACGAAGCAGCGGCAGCGGGCCGTCCCGTGTTACCTCGATCTCGCGCAGGGAAAACGGCATGTCGGGTTCTGCGAATGCCTTGATCACTGCTTCCTTGGCCGCGAATCGGGCCGCCAGTCTGTGCACCCGTTTGCGGCCCCGGCAGTCGTTGATTTCACTCGCCGTAAAAAGCTTGCGAAGGTACCGGTCCCCGAACCTCGCCAGCGAGTCCTGGACATGCTCAATGGCCACGACATCGCATCCGACGCGGACGCGGTGCCCGTCAAGCTCGCCCGGCAGGGTGATCATGCAACCGCTTTGACGAGGCCTTCGATTACTTGCTCGATATTGCGTACCGAAGCGAAGGTGGACTTCTTGAGCACTTCATCGGGGAACTCGATGTCGAATGCATCCTCAAGCGCGAGCATGACGTCGACCGATGCATGCGACGTCAGGCCGAGGTCGTATAGGTCGGCGTGTTCGTCCATCTCGCGCGGATCGACCGCCATACGACCATGAGCAGCTAAGACGTCACGAATTTGATCCTGCATCACGCATTCCTCGCATTTCTGTTGTGGTTCAACCTATTAATTGGTGCCGGGTCCAGTGGACGGAACGTAGCTCCCGGTCACCTTGAGCCGCTTGCGAGCGGCGCGGCGGTAACCATAGAAGTCCGACATAAACGCCGGGCTGCCGTACAGCCAGTCCAAAGGTTCTCGCATGTCGTCCGCGTAGCCGATGGAGTAGGAACCGCGCTGGTAGCCCATCAGCCTGAGTAGCCCCTCCGGGAGGGTGCGGGCGATCTCGGGCGGGCAGGCGAGATATTGGTTTTCCTCCTGCCGCAGCCACCCGAGCGAGTAGCCCACGTTCATTCCGATCCGGCTGGTCTCGGTGGTGTTGGCGCCCCCACCGTGGAATACCGAGCCCGTGTACAAGAGGACCGAACCCTTGCTCATTACCGCTGGGGAGGACAAGGCGGGATCCACGTCGTCGGGATCGTCCTCCCACCGATGGCTGCCCACCACGATCCGTGTCGCACCCACCTCTTCGGTGAAGTCGGTCACGGCCCACATGGTGGCGACCTCGGCTTCGAAGCCCCTCGGGAACTGGTAGCGGTCGAACGACCACTGGTCCCGATGAATCATCTGCGCCGGCTCACCAGGTCCGATGGTGACCAGCTGGGTCAGGTCGATCTGGAAGGTGCTGGCATGGTCGCCCAACACGAGGTCGAGCGTGTCGATGATCGTCGGATGGGTGATGAGCGAGCGAGCAGTCGGCGAACGCGCGATCAGGGCGCCGGTACGCCGGGTGGTTGCGCCCAGGAAGTCAGTGTTGCCTCCGCTGGTGGTAGCGAGGTGCCGCTCGAGCTCAGCCCGTATCCGATCCATCGTTTGGGCTGGTGCGAGGTCGGCAATGACCACACACCCGTCTTCGTCGAGCACCTTCGCAATGTCTGCCGGCGATGAGTCCGAACCGACTGTCCGTACTGCTATTGGCATGGCGCGTACTATACGGCATGATATAGAGATGTTCCAATGACTAGCGGTCGGTTAATAGCCGACTTTCATGACCGAACAGCGTAAGGTGCGACCACAGATGCTCCCGTTTCGATTCAGCGTGCACGCCGCGGTCGCGCCTACCATGTCGGCTTGGCGCGACCAGGCCCGTACGGCCGAGGACCTCGGTTACTCGACGTTGTACATTCCTGACCACCTTGACGACCAATTCGGGCCTCTCGTAGCCACGACCGTGGCCGCCGAAGCGACCTCCACACTCCACGTGGGGCCCGTCGTGTTGAACAACGACCTCCGCCACCCTGTGATCTTGGCCAAGGAGATCGCCACGCTCGGCTTGGCGGCCGAGGGGCGGCTCGAGGTGGGACTTGGAGCAGGCTGGCTCCGGAGCGATTACGAACAAGCGGGGATCGAGTTCGACGAACCGGCTGTCCGGGTGGACCGGCTGGCCGAGAGCCTCGCTGTGATGAAGACGCTGTGGAGTGAGGGGAAGGCGACATCTGCAGGGACGCATTACACGGTGCGCGATGCTCGCTGTGATCCTCGCCCAGCATCGCTCCCTCGCGTCATCGTCGGGGGCGGAAGTCGGCGGATACTCACGCTTGCCGGCGAACAAGCGGACACCGTGGGCGTGAACACCAGCCTGGCTTCGGGCGAGAAAGGTAGCGACCTAGCGAGCCTAGCCACCTTCGATCATTACGATCGCTGCTTGACATGGGTGCGCGAGGGGGCCGGTGACCGCTTCGATTCGATCGAGCTCCAGATTGTGGCTTTCGCCACCAGAGTCGTCGCCAGCCGCCGCGCGGCCGCGCGCACCGCAACCATGCTCGGCCTCCCCGGTGAGGACGCGCTCGAGCTTCCGATCGTCCTGATCGGCACCGAGGACGAATTGTGTGAGCGGCTTCTGGAGCGCCGCGAGAGGTGGGGCTTCAGCAACATCGTGGTGCCGGCCGAGGCGATGGAGTCCTTCGCGCCCGTCGTCGCCCAGCTCGCGGGCACCTAGCTCCGGAGTCTGCCCCACACCACGCGCTCCCGAGGTCAGGCGGATATCTCCGTCGAGAAACTGCCTGACGAAGCCCCGGTCTATACCACCTGTCACTCGAGGGCGGGCGACTTTGGCTCTAAAAACTTACTGTCGTCATATAGCTTGTTCTACGGTCAAAAAGTATGTAATCTCTCCATTCAACACATCATCGGTATCCACCGATTGGCACTCAAAGCGCTGACGTGACAATCCCGGGTTGGGCCTGGTTCCGTTAGGAGGAGCACGTGTCGCTGGTGGACACACAGGCAGAAATGCCATTTGGGTGCCTGAAAACGTGTGCCCGCAAACAACATGACAAGTTCGGCCACCCTCGGCCAGCGGCTACGGGACGCGTCCGATGATCGAGATGGCCATCGTGGGGCTCGGCTCGTGGGGTCTGTGCGTCTTGGAGCGGACGGTGAGCCGGGCCCGGCTGGTAGGGACGCCGGTGCGGCTGCATCTGGTCGAGCCCGCTCAGCTCGGAGGCGGGGTTTACTCCGCCGAGCAGCCGGACTTCCTGGTGCTCAACAACGCCTGCGGGCAGCTCTCCCTCTACGTCGCCGCCGACGGGGACGCCCTCCCGCCCTACGCCGTGGGCCTGCACCCGTGGGCGGTGGTCCGCGGCTATCGCTGGGTGGGTTACGAGTGCCGCATCGGCGCCGGGGGTGACCCCATCCTGCCCACCGACTACCTGCCGCGGCGGTTAATGGGCGAGTACCTGGCCTGGTTCTATGACACGCTGGTGGCCTACGCCCCGCCCAACCTCGAGATCGTCCGGCACTATGCAGCAGCCGTCGACATTTCGGCGGCCCTCCAGGGCCGCGAGGAGGTGCTGCTCGACAACGGCACCACCCTCACTGTCGACCACGTGGTGCTGACCTCGGGGCACACCTGGAACCAGGAACGCGTGGCCGACGGGGGCGTGCGCTACCAGCAGGCCTACCCCATCGAGGGCCTCGACCAAAGCGCTCCGGCCGGATCCTCGGTGGCCGTGGCCGGCATGGGACTGGTCGGCTTCGACGTCCTCACTGCGCTCACCATCGGGCGGGGCGGGACCTTCGAGGACCGGTGCGACCGGTCCGACCGCCTGCGGTACGTGCCCTCGGGCAACGAGCCGACCATCACCCTCTACTCGCGCTCGGGCGCGCCGTACTGCGCCAAGTCGGCCACCGGCGTCGACCCCTACGGCCAGTACCAGCCCGTGGTGTGCACCCCCGAAGAGTTCGCGGCGCTGACCAATCCGGGCGGGTCGCCGGTGCGGCGACACGTGGACTTCCGAGCCGAGCTTCTCCCGCTCATCTTCGCCGAGATGCAGGCGCGCTACTACATACATGCCGCGTCGCTGGCCGGGGGTGACGTGAAGTCGACCGAGGTCCGCGCCGTCCTGCGCCAAGGCTGGGTCGACGGGCACTACGAGAAGGCCGTCGACGTTCTCGAGCCGCGCTACGGGCGCTTCGACCCGGCCACTCACCTCTTCGCCGGGTCAGACCGCCACTACACGTCGGCCGCCGACTACCAGGGCCAGGTCTACGACATGATCCACGACGACCTCACCGAAGCCCTGCAGCCCGGGGGAAGCCCGGTCAAGGCGGCCCAAGAAGTGCTGCGCATCCTTCGGGACCAGCTGCGTTCGGTCATCGAGTTCGGAGGTCTGTCCCTCGACTCCTACGTCGAGTTCCAGTCCAACGTCCGCGGCCGGATCAACCGGCTGGAGGCGGGCGTGCCACCCAAGCGCTCCCAGCAGCTGTTGGGGCTGCTCGACGCGGGAGTGGTGCGCATACCGCTCGGACCGAGCCCGGAGCTGGCCGCCTGCCCCGACGGCGTCCGCCTGAGCTCCACGGCCCTCGACGAGCCGACGGCCGTGACGGTCGACGGGGTGGTGCGGGGCTATCTCGACATGCCCTCGCTGGCCCGGTCGGGCTCGCCACTGCTCAACCGTCTCTACGCCAAGGGAAGGCTGACCCAGCTCAGCTACGGTGACACGCCGGTGGGCAGCGTCGCCATCAATGAAGAATTCCACCCCTACGACACCGAGGGGCGTCTCCAGCTCAACCTCTCCGTGCTGGGCGTGCTCACCGAGGGGGTCCGCTACTTCACCCACTACCTGCCCTCACCCCGCAGCCGCCTCCGGGCCGTCTACGACGCCCGCGACTGCGTCGAGGCCGTGATCGGCTGAGCACATGATGGATTCGACGAACGGCCGGGCGCGGCCATTGGTGGCGGTGGGCTACGGGCCGCGTTGCGTTCCCGTGATGCAGTTGGCTGAAGCTGCCACCGGCCTCTGCGACCTGCTGTGGTTGGTCAACACGGTCGTGCCGGGAATGAGCGAGATGATCGATCTCCTCAAGCGGTTCGGCCCCGTTGTCGACCTCAAGGGCATGAGCGTCGAACAGGCGGTCAAGATCCTGGCCGACTGGGAGCTCAACGGCATGACCACCTACCTCGACGCCGGGATGGTCGAACTGGCCCAGATGGCCGAGGGGCTGGGCCTCCCCTTCCACAGCCCGGCGACGACCGCCGCCCTCACCGACAAGGCCCGCCAGCGCCGGGCCCTGGCTGCCGCCGGCCTCGACGTGCCGCCGTGTCACCTGGTCCGCCGCGACCAGTCCGAGCGCGACCTCTCGGCCGCCGAGGCCGAGGTGGGGTGGCCCGCCGTCCTCAAGCCCCGCTCGGCCCAGGGCAGCCGCTACACCTTCCTGGTCCGCGACCAGGCCGAGCTTGCGCAATTACTCGACGCCCTCGGCCCGCGCCGCCCCACCATGGTCCTCGAGGGTTACCTACCCGACGATCCGGCCCGGGCCGGCGGGCCCTACGCCGGCTACGTGTCGGTCGAAAGCATCGTGGCCGACGGCGTCATCAGCCACCTGGCCCTGACCGGCCGCTTCCCGCCGGCCGGGAACTTCCGTGAGACCGGGTTTTTCATCCCCGCCGCTCTCGCACCCGAAACCCGTTCAGCCGTACTGGAACTGGCCACCCGGGCGATCGTCGCCCTTGGCGTGCGCACCGGCTGCCTGCACACCGAGGTCAAGTTCACCCCCGACGGGCCGCGCCTCATCGAGGTCAACGGACGGCTGGGTGGCGGCGTGCCCGAGATGCTCGAACGGGCCGCCGGCGTCAGCCTGCTCGACCTCGCCCTGCGGGTGGCCCTGGGTGAGCAGGTGTCCGTCGACGGACCCGTGGCGACCAACCGCATCGGCTACCGCTTCTTCCTGCAGCCGCCGACGGTCTCGGCCACGGTGACGGCTATCGAGGGCATCAACGACTTCACAGACCGCGACGAGGTGGACACGGTGAGCGTCCATCAGGGCCCGGGGTCCGCCCTCGACTGGCGGGACGGCACCGGCAACCACATCGTGGCCGTGGTCGGCTCGACCGAAGACGAGCAGCAGTTGCAGACGGCCTACCGGCTCCTCCACCAGGAGGTCACCGTTACCTACACCGACGGGAGGCATTGAGCAATGGGCATTCGACTGGCCGGAGCCCTCGATGCGAGGGCGGCGACGCACGATGGATGGGCGCGGTGGACGTGCGCCCTGGTCAACAACATGCCCGACGCCGCCTTTTGCGCCACCGAGCGCCAGTTCGTGGGCCTGTTGGCTGCCGGGTCCGGCAGTGAGACGGTTGCTCTTACCCGCTACGCCATGGCCGGAGTCCCCCGGGGCGAGCGGATCCGGGAGCGTATCGATGCCGAGTACCACCCGCTCGACGAGATCTTCTCGGCCCCCCCGGACCTGTTGGTGGTGACCGGCTCCAACCCGATCGAGTCGCGCATCGAGGACGAGCCCTACTGGTCCGATCTGCACGGTCTGCTGAAGTGGTCGAGCGAGAACGTGCAGGCCATGCTGCTGTCCTGCCTGTCGGCCCACGCCGCACTTGCCGTCTTCGAGAACGTCGAGCGAACCACCCTGCCGGCCAAGTGCACGGGTGTCTTCGCCCAGCAGTCCGACCCGATCCACCCGCTGGTCGCCGGGTTCTACGGCTCCGTCGTCCTGCCCCACTCGCGGCTCAACGCCGTGCCCAAAGAGGCGGTGGTCGACGCCGGCTACTCGGTGGCCCTGCAGTCGGAGGAGGTGGGGTGGAGCGTGGTCACGAAAACGGTGGGCCAGTCCAAGGTCGTACTGGTTCAGGCCCATCCCGAGTACGACCCCGCGAGTCTCGTCCGCGAGTATGCACGGGACGTGCGGCGCTATGCCGGCCACGAGCACGACCAACTACCCTGCCTCCCCCACGACTGCGTGACCGGCCGGGACTGGGACCGGCTCCGCCGATTGCACGAGCGGATTGTGGGCGAAGAGCGAGACCCGGCCCTGGTGGCCGCCTTCCCCTTCGACGAGGTCTGTACCCGCGCCCCATGGCCGTGGCGGGGCGCGGCCCATCGCCTGTACGCCAACGTGTTCGGCACCATCTCGAAGAGGAGCGCCTGAGCTCATGCACAAACCGGATCCCAGTGTCATTCTCGATCTTCTCCAGGCCTTCCGCTGGTCGAAAACGATGTTTGCGGCGGTGGATCTCGGGGTTTTCGACGCCTTGGTCGAAGGCCCACTGGCCGGGGAAGGATTGGCCAAACGACTGAAAGCAAACCCGGATGCTCTGACGCGGTTGTTGGACGGTTGCGTGGGACTGCAACTGCTTGACCGCGACGATCGTGGCTACCGGAATACGCCGGCCGCGTCCGCGTACCTGTGTCGCAACAGTCCGCAGAGCGTCACCGGCTATGTCAAATACTCGAACAACTTCTACTGGAAGCTGTGGGGCGACCTGGAAGACGCCGTTCGCGAAGGAACCAACCGCTGGAAGCAGGCGTTTGGCTGGGACGGCGAGATCTTCGCGAACGTGTTCCGCACCGAAGATGCCCGGCGTGAATTCCTGCTCGCCATGCACGGCTATGGCCTGATGACCTCTCCCGAAGCGGTCGCCGCTTTTGACCTGAGCCGCTTCTGCCGCTTCGTCGATGTCGGCGGCGCCACCGGTCATCTGGCCATGGCAGCCTGTGAGCGCTACTCCAACATGCAAGGAGTCGTTTTCGATCTTCCGGAGGTCCTGCCGCTGGCGCGGGAGCTTGTGGGCGCCTCGAAAGTGGCTGGACGCATCGAGGTCGTGGCCGGCGACTTCTTTGCTGATCCCCTGCCTCCTGGGGACATTTACGGACTGGGGCGCATCCTGCACGACTGGCCCGAGGCGAAGATTCACCAACTGCTCACCAGAATCTACGAATGTCTGCCGCCGGGCGGGGGCGTTTTGATCATGGAAAAGCTGATCGACGAGGATCGGCGCGGCCCTGTCTGGGCGCTCATGCAGTCGCTGAACATGCTCACACTCATGGACGGAAAAGAACGCACTCTTTCTGAATACGAGATGTTGTGCACGCGCGCTGGCTTCGCGCGAGTCTGCGGCAGCCGGAATGCGACGCCACTGGATGCCGTGCTGGCGTTGAAGGCTGGGTAAGCTAAGCAGGGTTGCCTCAGGCGGGGCATGGGGCAGTAAAGCTTGTCTTATCTCAGATCAAGGAGGACGGCGGCGTACATCACCGACGCCGTGCTGCGCGTCGACGGCGGCCTCGGCCTGTCACTCGGCGCGATCACGTGATCGGCTCCGGCGAGCCTCCCGGCGAAGTGGTAGGCCTAAGCCCAGCCCGCCTCGACCCATATCCATAGCCCGCCGTGTGGTCAAGCCGACGGTAGCTTGTGGTCGCGAAAGTCCTCCCGCAGTTTGGTCTTGAGCACCTTGCCGGTAGCGGTGTGGGGTATAGCGTCGACGAACACGACGTCGTCCGGCAGCCACCACTTGGCGACCTTGTTTCGGATGAAATCCATTAGATCGTCGCGTGACAGCGCTGCATTGTTCTTCTTCACCACCACCAGCAGGGGACGCTCGTCCCATTTCCGATGTGGCACGCCGATCACCGCTGCCTCAGCAACGGCGGGATGTCCAGCGGCGAGGTTCTCCAGCTCAATGGAACTAATCCATTCGCCGCCGGACTTGATGACATCCTTGGAACGGTCGGTGATCTGCATGTAGCCGTCGGCATCCAGGGTGGCCACGTCGCCGGTGGCGAACCAGCCGTCGGGCCGCAGGACATCGCCGCCCTCACCCTTGAAATAGGAGGCGCAGATCCACGGCCCGCGCACCAGCAGGTCGCCGGAGGCCTTGCCGTCGTGGGGCAATGGCTTGCCGTCTTCGTCCACGATTTCCAATTCCACGCCGAACAGGGGAAGTCCCTGCTTGGCCTGCAACTCATCCTTCTCGCGTTCACTCAGCGTCAGATGCTTGCCCTTGAGGGAGCACACCGTGCCCACCGGGCTCGTCTCAGTCATCCCCCAGGCATGCAGGGGCGTGACGCCAAACTCCTCGGCGAAGGCCTTCATCCTTGCCGGCGGTGCGGCGGCGCCGCCGACAAGAATCCGTGGCCGGGCGGACAGTGTCAAACCGTTCGTCCGCAGGTGCTCAAGCAGTCCCATCCAGATGGTGGGTACGCCGGCGCTGAAGGTGATCTGTTCCTGCTCGAACAACTCGTACAGGCTGGCGCCGTCCAACCCTGGCCCCGGTAGTACCAGCTTGCAGCCTGCCAGCGGTGCCCCGTAGGGCAGTCCCCAAGCATTCACATGAAACATCTGCACCACCGGTAGCACGGTTTCGCGCGATGACAGGTTGAAAACGTCGGGCAAACAGATCGCAGTTGCGTGCAGAACAGTGGAGCGGTGCGAATACAAAACGCCCTTCGGATTGCCGGTGGTGCCTGAGGTGTAGCAAAGAGCGGCTGCGCTGTTCTCGTCGAATGTCGGCCACTCGAAATCGTCCGAGTGCGCGTTTACGAGTTCCTCATAGCTCGACAGGTCGAGTGCGCTCTCCGGTAGATGGTCGCGGTCGGTCATCGCTACCCAACCTTTGACCTGCGGGCAGTGGGGCGCGAGGCCCTCGATCAGTTCGATGAAGCTGATGTCAAAGAAGACGTAGCTGTCCTCGGCGTGGTTGATGATGTAGGCGATCTGCTCGGGGAACAGACGCGGGTTGATGGTGTGGCACACGGCGCCCGTGCCGGACACGGCGTAGTAGATCTCCAAGTGGCGGTGGTTGTTCCACGCGAGGGTGCCGATGCGCTGGCCCGGTCGCACCCCTAAGTAGCCGAGGGCCCGTGCCAACTGGCGGGCACGGCGGTGGGCATCGGTGTAGGCATAGCGGTGGATGCCGCCTTCCGTCAGGCGGGAGACGATTTGCGTATCCCCGTGGTAGCGGTCGGCATGACGGATCAATGAAGAGATCATCAGGGGCATCTGCATCATCTGGCCGAGCATCGTTGCCTCCTACGCTGCTGTGAGCACAGGAAAAGGTAGCTGCGGGTCATCCGGCTTTCACGAAACACGGGCCGGGCGTTGAAAGGCTGGTCGCCTCGTATCGCGTCGACGACGGCCTGAATTCTGGTCTCTGGTACCCAAGGATGCCGCTTAGTCGCGAGGCATGTGGGCCGGATCATGGCCAGTGGTGTCTACTTCCGCGATGCCCGCGCTATAGCGTCGAGAAAGGTTGTCGCCGCGATCTTGGAACCAACCTCGTTGAGGTGGCCCACGTCGGAGGCGTACCCGTCATACAACGCGAAGTACCCCTGATTGTCGTAGCGATCGGCGACCCTCGTGCCGTCGGGCTTCGTTGACTCGATCGCGGCGAGGTCGAAGAGATGACGGCTGGCGTACTCGCCGCGGATCAGCGCGTTCAGCCGCTCCCGCGCGACGTTCTCTGCTTGGCCGCCCGACACGATGGTCAGGGGCGCCGTCACGGGGATGAAGGTGACGTTAGGGAAGTCCCGCTCTAACGCGCCCATGGTGTCGCGGAACCTCGCGAAGAGGGCGTCGACATCCGTGCTGGTCGTGATGTCGACGTAGCAGAACTTCATTAGCGCGACGTCGACCTGCCGGCCCATCCCACCGCGCATCGTGCGGTCGAAGTCCTCGAGTTTGAGCAGCGGCTTCCCGTTTTCGCCGATGAATCGGTGGGCGATGAACCCGCGTTTGGCGCCGGGCTCGGTGCGCCCCTGCTCGATCGGGGGCGCCGAGACACCGTTGTCCGCGTATACGCCGGGGACGGCGTTCAGCACGTTCATCCCCACGGATTGGTGACCGAAAAACACCCTCGTATGTGCTACAGCGGTCAAGTCCGCTGTCGCGATCGCGGAAGCCACGTTCCCCTGTACTGCGGTCAGGGCCACAACGAGCGCGACTACGGCGACAACTGCGGCTGACGGGCGATGGACCCTGCATCTGGTTGGGGCCAGCATGCTCCGACACCTCCTCGTTGTGAACCTCTGGGGGTCAGCATGTGCGACTGCGGTGACGTCCGGCTACAGCGATCATGGCTGAGGCGAAGTACAAACAGACGATTCAGTTTTGGGCCATTATACATACTCTTTAGATGATGTGGCTCGTATAACAAACTTAGAGTATCATAATGCTTCGTAGAGAAAGCGGAGTCATGACCAACGCCCTGCACGACGAGACCATCGCCATCCACGGTGGCTACACCCCCGACGGGACGCGGGCCGTGGCCGTGCCCATCTACCAGACAGTGGCCCACGACTTCATCGACGCCGCCCACGCCGGTGCCGTGCTCGACATGGAGACGCCCGGCTTCCACTACAACCGGCTCAACAACCCGACCTTGGACGTCCTCGAGCAGCGCATCTGCGCCCTCGAAGGGGGGACGGCGGCCCTGGTGGTGGCATCAGGCATGGCCGCCGTCAGCTACGCGATCCTGACGGTGGCAAGTGCCGGCTCGAACTTCGTGGTGGCCCCGCAGCTCTACGGGGCCACCTTTACCTACTTCGCCCACGTGCTGCCCACCCTGGGCATCGAGGCCCGCTTCGCCGTCGACGACCGAGCCGAGTCGATCGCCCCGCTTATCGACGAAAACACCCGTGCCGTCTTCTGCGAAACCATCGGCAACCCGGCGGGCAACATCGTGGACCTGGAGGCCGTGGCTGCCGTCGCCCATGCGGCCGGCGTGCCCCTCATCGTCGACAACACGGTGGCCACGCCGCTCATGCTCAAGCCCCTCGAGCACGGAGCCGACGTGGTGGTCCACTCGCTTACCAAGTTCGTCGGCGGCCACGGCACCACCCTCGGTGGGGCCATCGTGGACGGCGGCCGGTTCCCGTGGGCCGACCATCCCGACCGCTTCCCGATGTTCAACCAGCCCGAGCCCGCCTTCCATGATGTCGTCTTCGCCCGCGACTTTCCCGAGCGACCGTTCGCCGTGCGGGCCCGTTCGACTCAGCTGCGCAACAGCGGCGCCACCCTCTCGCCCTTCAACGCCTTCATGCTCCTGCAAGGCCTAGAGACGATGGCCCTGCGGCTCGAGCGCCACGAGGCCAACGCCCGCGCCGTGGCCGAGTACCTGACCGCCGATCCCCGGGTGGCCTGGGTGAGCTTCGCCGGTTTCCCCGACCATCCCTACCACCACCTGGTCGAGCGCTACCTGCACGGGCGAGTGCCGTCCATCATCACCTTCGGCGTCACTGGGGGCTACGACGCGGGCCTGGCCTTCTTCGATGCGCTCCAGCTCGTCAAGCGGGTGCTCAATTTGGGCGACGCCAAAACCCTCGCCATCCATCCGGCCTCCACCACCCACCGCCAGCTGTCCGACGAGGAGTTGGTGAAGGCCGGCATCCGGCCGGAGACGATCCGGCTGTCCATCGGCATCGAGCACATCGACGACATCATCGACGACATCGACCAGGCTTTGGCCAAAGCCACGGTCGGCCAAATCGACTGAGCCGCGCGTGCGACAACTGCGAGAAAGCGTGACGAACCACGGCGTGCTCGGTGCGGTACTGTGCCACGCCGATCGGGCCCCGGATCGGTCCGCTGTCAAGGACCTCGATCGCGCGTTGACCCGGGACGAATTGCGCTCCGCGGCAGGGAGAGTCGCCGCTGGGTTACGGCAGAAAGGCGTCGAGCCCGGGGACCGGGTTGCTCTGCTGATCGGCAATTCTGTGGACTTCGTTGTGGCGGCACTGGGATGTCTGTGGGCGGGGGTCACGTTCGTTCCGCTGGCGATCACCGATCCAGACCTTCGCCGCGCGCAGATCGTGGCGGACTGCCGGCCCGCACAGGTGATCACCGCAGGCTCGGACTACACGGCGCCATCGGGACTCCCCGTCGGCACAGCGTGGACCTCCCTTTCGGCATTGAGCGCCGCGGATGGGCCAACGCCCCCACCAGTGGCCGGGCCGATCGCCTACATCATTTACACGTCGGGGACGACCGGTAACCCCAAGGGAGTGCAGATTTCCCCGGAGGCCTTCTTCACCGCTGCCGAAGCGTGCGCCGACGCGATGGGACTGACCGCGGATGACCGGTACCTGTGCGTTTCGCCCGTGCACTTCGACGGCTCCTTTTCAGCCATCTTTCCTCCGCTCGTGCGCGGCGTCCCCCTCGTCATCCCCGACCGGGAAGCCCTCCTGTTTCCACACAGGTTCTTCTCGATCGTTGCGAGCGAAGGGATCACGGCGTCCAGCTTCTCTCCCAGCTATCTCCGGTTGCTTCGGTCCAGCGGCCGTCTGGAACGGTTGGCTGACACCCCGCTGCGAGTGATGGCCCTGGGCGGCGAAGCGCCGTCTCCAGCCGACATCAGGGCGGTGTGGGCCGCCAGTTCGGGACTGCGGGTAGTGAACCGGTACGGCCCTACCGAGACGACGATCGCCGTCGCCCATCTGGAACTGACGCCCGAGTTGCTCGACGCGGGGCAGGTACCGATCGGACATCCTCATCCCGGGAGCTCGTTTCACCTCGTTGACGAGCACGGAAGGCTGGTGGATCGTCCTGGCGCGGTCGGCGAGTTGTACATCGGCGGAATGCAGCTGATGGCTGGATACCTGAACGACCCGGCGCGGAGCGCAGTTGCGCTGCGGACGGACGTCGTCGAAGGAGCCGCTCTCTACCGCACTGGTGACCTCGTCTTCCGCGACGACCGGGGCAACTACGTATATGTAGGGCGTTCGGACCGCGTCATCAAGCGATATGGCGTGAGGATGTCGCTGGTCGAGGTGACCGAGGCGCTCGGTGGTACCGACGGGGTCGCGTCCGCGGCGTGCACGACCTTCGACCTGCACGGCGATCTGGGGGTTGTCGCATTCGTAGTGCCCGATGGCGAGCTCACCCCTCTCGCCGTGCGCCAGGCCGCCAGCGAGCGGCTGCCGGAGACGATGCTGCCCGATCGTTTTGTCTTGGTGGCCGATCTGCCCCTGACGTCCTCCAGCAAGGTCGACGAGCGACGGCTGCTGAAGGAAGCCGGCTTGTCGGCGCCACACGCTGGAGCCTCGGCCGCTATGCCGTCAAATAGACCGGAAGTTGTCGACAGAGCGATTTTAGCTACTAATAGTATGTAATAACGCCTTGTCTAGTACTATCGGTTAAATGCAGACCGCTTTAGCTATCCCGACGCCGACCGGCCTTTACCAGCAGCTAGTTCGGCGTCAGCGTGCTGAATTGCAAGATGCTTACCTGCAGGGCGTGCGACGGCTGCGATGGGACGCAGACCGTCTCGCCGCTGAACGCCAACGGCGTCTTCGGGAGCTGCTGGTGTACGCCGCCGAGAACTCGCCGTTCTGGCGGGAACGACTGGCAGGCCACGATCTGGCGAACTTCACCGAGGCCGACCTCCCCTCCCTGCCGGTCCTGACCAGAGCCGAGATGATGCGGGAATTCGACCGGGTGGTCACCGTCCCCGGGTTAACACGTGCCCGGGTCCAACAACACCTCGATCAATCGAACGGAGACGCATACCTGGACGACGAGTACCGGGCAATTGTCACGTCTGGATATATCGGAACCGAAGCACTCCATGTCTACGGCTGGGACGCATTCGTCACCTTCGTGATGCAGGGCTCGCGCTGGACCGGGCGCCGGGGCGAAGACCCGGCAGCGGTACTTGCGCAAGCCTTCGCCACCAGCACTCGGCATGAGTCGGGGATATTTCACGCCTTCAGCACCTTTGAAAGCGGAGGGCCGGTATCGCACTGCTCCGGCGGCACGCAACCCCTGGACGAGATTGTCAACGGCCTCAACAACGCGCGTCCCGCGGTGCAGGGTCTCCAAGCGTGGCCGAGCCTCATCCGCGAGCTGGCTTTAGAGGCGATCGCAGGACGACTCACCATAAAGCCGACCTGGGTCAGCGTCGCGGGAGAACTCTGCACTCCGCCCGTAAGAGAGGCAGTGCGGTCCGCGTGGGGCATCGAGGCTTCTGAGTTCTGGGGCTGCTCAGAGGGCACCTACGCGTTCCCCTGCGGCGTGGGAGAAGGCATGCACATCGCCGATGATCTGGTCATCCTCGAGCCAGCAGATGCCGATGGCAACGTCCTCCCGTACGGGCAACCTGCGGACCGGTTGCTATTGACCAACCTCTTCAACCTGGCGCAGCCGCTGATCCGCTACGACCTCGTAGACGCGGTGACAATGACCGACGAGCCGTGTCCGTGCGGTTGTGCTCATCGCCGCATCACATCGGTCGACGGTCGGATCGAGGGGGCCTTCGAATACGACACCGGCGCTGTGGTGCCCCGCGCGGCCTTCGAGCAGACTGTCCTTGCCACGCCCGGCGTCGCCAACTTCTTCGTGGGCAAGACACAAGGTGGTGTCGACGTGTCTGTGGTGACCGACGGTTCATGCGACCTCCAGCTTTTACAGAAGGAACTGATCGACGTGCTCCGCCGTCACGGCGGGCCGGAGGCGGATGTCGTTGTGCAGGAGGTCGGTTCTATCGACCGGCTCTGGTCGGGAAAGTCGAAGCATTTCGACACCGAGGCGATCTAGCGATTGCCGCCAGAAAAGCGGTTGAGCGCGTCGGGCCTGACGACGTTGACGAGAGAGATGCTTGCCAAGCTACTGCGGACGGCCTGCGGACGCTGTGTCCGTCTCATTCGGCGGTTGACGGAGCGACGTGGATATGTCGGCGACGGCCAACAGCAGTCCGGCGACGATGCCAGCGAGGTGTTCGAGGTTGGTGTCGAAGTCGCCGCGTAGCCATCCCGCGATCACTTCCATTGCACCGCTCACGAGCGCGAAAGCAGCGAGATCGGTGTCGAGCTGACTTCCTGCAGCAGCACCAAGGGGCACCCGGATCATCGCGGACATTGCGTTGGAAATCGCGTGGGTGCTGTCCAAGCGGGCGCGTTGCAGAACGTCGGATGTGTGGGAGCGCAGAAGTAATTGGCCGCGCCGGGGATCGGCGGTAAGGAACTCAAGAGCCGCCTCGGCGGTGGCCTGGACTTGCGTCTCGAGGTCGGGTTGTGCGCTGTGGGTCGCAGCATTCACTGCCTCCAATCCCTCGGCAGTGAGATCGCGCACGATCGCTTCGAGCAACGCATCCGAGTCGGTGAAATGCTCGTAGAAGTAGCGGTCATTGAGTCGTGCGCGCGCGCAGACAGCACGTTTTGACACCGCTCGCGCGCCCTCTTCGGAGAACAGATCGAGCGCCGCCTCGATCAGTGCTGCGCGGCGGGTGGCGCGGCGTTGTCCGGCCGTGATGCCGCCGTAGGTGCGAGTCGCTGAAGCCATAGTCTGCATTGTCCTTGGCCCCTCTTGACCTGACGAAGTTTTTGGTGCAGTGTGGCACCACATTACCTTCTGGTGCCGGGCTGCACCAGAAATTTGGGTGACAAGGGGAAGCCATGTCGGTCGAATCTCAAGACGTGTCGGTCGAGCCACTGGACATGCCCGCCAATTCCGCGGGTCAATCGGCCGAATCTGTAGCGGATCGATTCGAGCGAGTGGCCGGGTCGCGGTTCCTCGCTCTGTTCAGCCCTGCGCTGTTCGACGAGATGATGCATCCGGCGGTAGCCGCGTCACTTGTGGATACAGCCCGGATCCGCGACGACCCTTTTGGCCGTGCGCGCCGGACGGCCGCCTCGGACCAGTTGGCGTTCATCGCCCGAAGCGCGGACCGCCGCGAGGAAATGCAGCGGCTGGTTCAGCTGCATCGTGACGTGAAAGGCGTTGGGCCCGACGGCCTCCGCTACAGCGCGCTCAGCCCCGAGCCGTGGAACTGGAATCTGATCAGCATCTTCTTTATGCACGGGGTGCGTTCCTCGCCCTTACCGGAGAACGGCTCAGCGCGGCAGATAACCAGGCTATCTGGGACCGGTTCCGTGCTCTTTGCGCGGAGCTGCTGATGCCCGGTCGTGCACGACAACTCGCCGAGAGCTACGAGGAGCTGTGCGCATACTACGACCAGATTGCCGCCGAGACCCTCAAGCACACAACCGCTCTCGACATCGTTATGGACGCCACGCTTCGTCCGCGACGGCCAGACTATGTGCCGGCTGTCACTGAGCCACTATGGAAGCTGTTGGGGCCGGCTGGGGGACATGTGGTTGCGGTGCTCGGGTTCGGCGTTATGCACCCCCGTGTGCGTGCGTTGGTGCCCATGACTTGGACCCGCCGCCACGACATCGAGTTCATCGTGCTGACCAGGCTGCTCAGGCTCGCTTACCGATGGTTGCCCAGTCGAATCACGGAAACACCGTTAGCGCGCAACAGGCGTGAGTACGAGCGAATCATTGCCCGCTACAAGGGTGTTGGGTTGACATCCTTTGTCGCGGGTGCAACGCAAACGTGCGGTCGTTGAGGCGCACCTATCGACCGATTTGGTGAGGAGTGACAGATGACTAGTGAGCAAACCATAGTGCCGCCGGATACGGCGCAGAAGCGGTCGACGGCCGGGTCCGCTTGGGCGTGGCTTGTCGTCGTCCTAGGTGTCGGTGCGGTCGTTGCAATTGCATGGAATGCCCGCGACTTCCCCGACGCGCGGATCGGAAACCCGAACGTGACCGGTGCGCCGCGTCCGGTGGAACCACTTTTCGGTTACACCCATTGGCTCGGGACGCTGCAAGTCTTTACGATCATCGCGGTCATCGGCCTCATCGCGGTTTTCGTGTGGGGTTGGCGTCGTTACGGCCCCCACCCTTACCTGCTCATGGGTCTGGTGACCACCATCATCGTCTGGCAGGACCCGATCATGAATTGGGCGCCATACGCGGTGTACAACCCCCGGCTGTGGCACTGGCCGGAGTCCTGGCCGCTGGTGTCGCTGTCGCCCACTATCGAACCCTTTGTCGTCATCGGCTATGTGATGTTTCAGTTCGGACCGTATTTTCCGGCAGCCTGGGTCCTGCGAAAAATCCAGGCTCGTCGGCCGGTTGATTCGTTCGTCTGGCGTCATCCTCTGATCAGTCTTGGCGTACTGATCTTGGCCTTCGGGTTCATCATCGACATGATTCTTGAGGTCACGCTGGTGCGCACTGGTATGTACATCTACGCGCAGGTGATCCCGTTCGGTTCAATCTTCGTCGGCACACCGCACCAGTTTCCGTTGCTGTGGGAATCCGTATTGGTCACGGTGGTGATGATTCCGGCGGGCATTCTGGTCTATCGCGACGACACGGGCCGCACAGTTTCTGAGAAATTGGCCCAGCGCGCCCGCATCTTCCACAGCCGGCCGGCACTGGGCTCGTTTCTGGTCATGCTCGCCATCATTAACGTGGCGTACTTGATGTACGGTGCCGCGTTCACGGCCATCAAATGGTCGAAGGCAGCAACGTCAGTTGCTTGCCCTTGGCCGTATCCGGACGCCAAGGTCTTTGATCCTCAGGGCTTTTACGAGAAGAACGGCCAAAAGGGCCCGTATTCCGTCGGAATCATGTCCACCTGGATGAGCGGCCAGCCCAACGGGCGTCCGACTGTACAACTCGGATCCGTGAGCCAACGTTGCGCGCCGGGCAACAATGGCTGAGCCGTGCGGGTACGAACCCACATCCAAATCTTCGGGCCTCCGAGCAGCACCTGGAGTGGGGGTCCGAGCCATTGGTAACCAATTTCATTCACATCCGATGGACTAACGGAGGTTCCTTGATGCCTGACCCTGTCGAAGTTGTTCGCCAGTTCTGCGCACTGATGGAGAAGCGCGACCCCGAGGCGTTGCGTCCGTTCCTCGCTAGCGGCGCGGTCTACCAGAACGTCGGGATGCCGGCGTTTACAGGTATTGACGCAATCTTGGAGAACATGGAGGCGCAGTTTTCGATGTTTCCGAATGCCTACGCCTTTGAGATCTTGAACATCGCCAGCGAAGGCTCTGTCGTTCTGACCGAACGGCTTGACTACATCCAAGCCCCTGACGGCACGAAGCCGGCCGTTCCCGTCATGGGGACTTTTGTGCTCAATGAGAGCGGGAAGATCACTCGCTGGACTGACTATTTCGACGTGTCTCTGACGGTCAAGCTTCTGCAAGGCGACGACATCAGTGCATTGGTGCCCGCGGCCTCGACCTAGGCTGCGGTGCCCTCCAGTTGGGTGGCGGCCCAGCCGGTCGATGCCGACGACCACAATGGCGTCGCCCTCCCGCGCATAGTCCAGAAGAGCGGCTCATGCCGATGCGTCGATCACGGCGCGCATCTACGCTAAGGGCCTCAGAGGCGTTGCCAGCCCGGAGGCTGATTCGCATAACTGCAAAGCCAACCTTTTGTGGCGCGCCCGAAGGGATTCGAACCCCCAACCTTCTGATCCGTAGGCAGCCTAGGCGCGTCTGTGGCGGTGTACCGGCGTCCTGGGATGATGTCGCGAGAACCCGCAATATTGGGTCCGACGTGCGCTGTCAGTCCAAAGATGTTTGCTGCAGTCTGGGGCCGTCCATGCGGTTCGGACGTCGACTTTTGGATGAGTTGTGACACTGGCGTGACAGCGAGCAGGGCGGCAGGACTCGTGCGGACTGTCTGCGGACCAGCGGGCATACGATGGCGTGCGGCTGTCTGGGCTGGTAAGGCAATCCTTGAGCCAGCGGGGAGTCCCACATTTGCTGGCTTTTGGGAACATTCACAATGCCTGACAAGGGTCGCGGCTGGGCCGGCGCGGCAGGGACTCTACCCACCCTCCAACCGGACGCTAACCTCTCCCGACGTCGAGGGCATTCACTCAAGACAGAATGGGTTGGGCAATAAGTCCGCCAGCCTAAACGACTTCTGGCGCTGACATATATACACCGTACAGTGAGGTGCGAGTTCAGCGAGCCACTGACGGCAAGTTCCACAAGGAACCATGGCCGTTATTGGTGAATCCTTTTGTATGTCCAAGAAGTATAATGCGATTAATTCTGCCTGGCCTGCATCTTCTAGCCTGGCAGATGCAAGGGCTACCCTTTCGGCGCATACACCAGCACCATACGAAGCATTCTCTATGTTTGCACCACGAAAGATCCGCCGGCCGATCAGTATCGCGGCGCCGACTCTAAAATTCGAGTATGGGGCGTAGGCGTGTGATGCCGCCTCCTGGGCGGCAGCACATAGCTTGTCTCTCACAGCTACTGGTACGCCCGCCACGCTGTCGTCACTCATTTCGAAATTGATCTAAATTGCTAGGTTCAAGCTGGCCGATGTCTTCATTCCATACGTCTGGTTTCGCTTCCTTAAACCTCTTCATCGCCTCTAAGCATCGCTGGTCATTCAGCAAGGCAACATCGACGCCGTGACGACCAAGAAAGCCAAGATCACCACGGAATGTTGCCGCTTCGCCTACAACAACGCGCCGAATATTGAACAGGACTATTGCGCCCGAGCACATTATGCACGGCGACAACGTGGTGTAGAGTGTCATTCCTTCATACGACCCGACTCTGCCGGCATTTCGCAGGCAAGTTATTTCAGCATGGGCAACTGGGTCTCCCCGTTGAACTCGTTCATTATAGCCAACCGAAATGAGTTCACTTCCGCGGGCTAGTGCTGCGCCAATTGGGATGCCACCACTCTCTTCGCCCGAGAGCATAGCTGCGACTGCATGTTCAAACATCGCTAAATCCGCGTTGTGGGAATTCATGGTGAACACAATAGTTCAGTTGACGCTGGGTAGCAATGACCGCAGGCGACGCGGATACGCTTCTTGCCGTGCTTCATCGCTGTTTGCAATAATCGGCATCTATTCCTGCTCTGGATCTAGGCGTCCGATTACGTCTCATGTATCTACAGAAACGGCCCGCGCCCTTCCACGCACATATTATTGCGCTCTTTTTACGCCAAGCCAAATGCAGTTAGATTGGGTCCGAAATGTAACGAACTACGGTGGTCGTTCTTGATGTATTGACAACATCAGGGAGGGTCGTCACTATAATCGCCGCTGTATTACGTTACCACAGATGAGACAAACCATAGCTATGAGGGATACAGTCCAGGCGAGCCTATATGCGACGGTCCTTCTGTTTCTTACCTCAAGTAGACGAACAAAAAGCTTATGGGAATTGTGGAACTCCTTCGTTTCAGTCCAATGAATCCAAATTACATGTAGGCATAGAACTGACGACAAACCGCTCAATACAAGCCCAATAAACACCGTAATACTTCCCGGGGTGACTGCTTTGGGAAACGATGCGAGCGCGAGCGATGATGCGGCAAGGAGGATCGAGTCGTACTGCAGCAGCGCGGCAGCTTTAGTGTCCAATATGCTCAGACAGCCATAGAGATAGTCGTGCACGAACGTGTCATCCTCATGCGGCTGCAATTGTTCGATCGACTTGAGATGCTCGTGTTTTCGTGGCCCAGCGTATACGCCGTCAGTAAGCCATTTATGCGGCCATCCGGGAAATGCGATCAAAGTACAGTGCCTCCTTCGGGCAGATCCAGCCGATCCTCATCTAGTAGATGGGGGTACCCCAATGAAGCCAACCTGGCTACTTTCTGTGACTGAGTTCAGGCTCATTACTGCGCATGTTCGCAACCTACTGGCGCACTTCGTCTGCGGATCGGTTGGACGCTTGGTTGGCGGAGCCGGTCTACTGGGCGTCCTCTGCTAGCACGCGGTATACCGTGGCACGCGACACACCAAGAGCCGCCGCGATCGTGCTCGCTGATTCACCGTTGGCGTGCATCCGCTGCGCCAGAGCAGCTTTCGACTTGTCAAGCGCCCTGGGTCGCCCAATCGACTGGCCGCGTGCGCTCCTGGCTTCCCGCGCCGCAGCACGCCTTTCGCGGCCCAACTCAAGTTCAAGCTCCGCCAGGCTGGCCAAGACTCCGGCCACCATTCGCCCGGTTGCGTTGGCTGTGTCGATGCCTTCCCTGAGCGACCGCAGAACGATGTTGCGGTCCCGCAGGTCCCTGATCGTGGCCATAACCTCGGCGGCATTTCGGCCAAGCCGGTCGATCCCAACCACCACAATCGCGTCGCCTTCGCGGGCGTAGTCCAACAGAGCAGTGAGTCCTGGCCGTTGCTCGCGGGCGGAGGTGCCAGACAGCTTGTCGCTGTAGACGCGGTTGGGGTCGACGCCTGCTGCCGCGAGCGCATCGACTTGTTGGTCAAGTGATTGGTGCCCCGTGCTGACGCGGGCGTACCCGAGGACGGTTCCGGTCGAAACAGATGCGGTGTCGGTTGCCATGAGGATAGTGTCTCAAAAGTCTCATAACGCGTCCATATGAGACAATGGTTTTGAGTCATCTTTTGAGACAGCGCCAACTGGCAATATCTGTCGCACAACCCATCACTGCGCTACCGTCTCAATTCTTTAGTTCTGAGATTTACCCGGCACGCGGTTAGGAGGGCGGGTTCGCCACACCCAACCCTTAAGTGACTCCAGTCGGCGCTGTCGGTCAGGTGACAGCTTTCCCTGGGCGTAGGCGACCCGTTGTGTGTTGACCCAGCTTCCCAGGGCGTAGCCGTCGTGAGTCTTATAGGAAAAAGGAACGCGCGCGGTTTGATGCTCGGCGGCGTAAGTTGCCGTCCGTTCGTACCCTTCATTCCATTTGTCGGCAAGGGCGTCCCATGCCCACCCAGGCAACGCCTCAAGTCGGTTCTGACGCTCAAGCGACATGCGCCCTTTGGCGTAGACGTTGCGCTGACGGTTGACCCAGGCCCAGACGTTGTACCCGTCGATTACGAGCGATGTGCCGATTCGGGTCGACCCAGTGTTGCCGACGTGGTCTGCGAATCGGCGGTAGAAGGCCTCCCATTGATCTTCGTGCGGGTTCCATGACCACCCGACCAGCGCGTCGAGTCGCTGCACTTGGTCCGCCTCAAGCATGTCTTTGGCGAATTTCGCTCGTTGATTGGCGGCCCAGTCTCCGAGTTTGAAACCATCCTCGGCGATGAAGTCGGCGGGTATCGCTGCGTTGCCTCGACTGTCGCGGTATTCAAGGACCTTTCGGTAACCGTTCTCCCACTGCTGATCGATGATGTTCCATCGCCACCCTGGGAGTTGTTCTAATCGCTTCTGCCGGTCAGGGTCCAAAGTGCCGTTGGTATATCGGCTCCGCTGACCCGTGCACCACAGCCCGAGCTTGAAACCACCTACTTCGTACAACGCGGGGACGGTGGCATCGCCCGACTGCTCAACGTGACGCGATAGCAGTTGGTAGCCCTCCTCCCACCTGTCCTCACGGGCATTCCATGACCAGCGCGGCAGAGCCTGAAGGCGTCTCCGTCGGTCTGCGGACAGAATGCCTTTGCCGTAGTTAGTCCGCTGAGTCTGTACCCAGGCACCGAGGCTGTAGTCCGCTACGACACAGCCCTGCGGCGGGCGGGCGTGCCCGCACTCCTCGGCGTATTTCTGCAGAAGACCGAACCAAAACTCCCAGGAGGCAGTCGTCTGTTCAACAAGGCGCACGTCGAATGCTTGGGCGAAATCAGCACTAAGCCGAGTCGGGATGTCGATGTAAATCTTTGCCGGCAAGCGTGGCCGAACGCCCCGACGACCCAAGTCGCGCCGCAATTCGTCGAGCTGGCGTCCGAGTTCTTCATCGTGCGACCGCAAGGCGCGAATCACATCCCACACTGGCTTGAACACGGATGAATCCAAGGCGACTTCGGGGTTTTCGCTGTTTTCGATGAAGACCGGGATAACGATCGTCCCGATCGTCTTGTCCTCAGACTTACGGATCGCACGCCCGACCGCCTGAACGATGTCCACCTCTGATCGGCGAGGGTCGATGAAAGCGATCCCGTCCAGGGTAGGAACGTCCACGCCCTCCGCCAGACACCGGGCGTTGGCAAGGAGGCCCCGCTCGCCGTCGTCGAGGCTTCCGAGGTGCTGGAGGAGGACGTACCTATCACCGGCAGGCATCTCACCCGAGGCGTAGCGGGACCACAATTCGCCTTTCGGGCGTTGCTCGGTGGGCATCCACGCCAGCACGTCGGGCATGGACGCGGCGAATTCCCGCGCTCGCTTGACCCGTGAGTGGAACGAAATGACCCGGCTCAGTTCGTATTTCCGCATCGCTTTCGCCAGCCCGATCTGACCCGCCAGAGTCCGGGCGTCGGTGACCGCCACACCGTCGCGGGTGACCAACACACCGTTCTTCGCCCACTCCAGATACGTGGCGTCGTCCACACCCACGATGGCGACCTGATAATCCGTCAGAAGATCGCGCTTGATGGCTTCTCCGAAGCTGAGGCGGTGAAACACCTTGCCGAACTTGGCTTCGTCATCCATCGAGGCGTACTCGAATTCGGCCTCCTGCGCGGCTTTCAGGACGCGACCGGTGAAGTAGCGCGGGGTTGCGGTCATGAACAGCCGCGTTTGGCTTTGATCTTGTCGGGGTCGAGAACGGTGGCGAAGTCCGATGATGCCGGTCCCGCGCACCGGTGCGCCTCGTCGGCGATCACCAGATCGAAGCCGGGCACCCGACCCAGCGCGAAAGCCTTCGCGATCTCGGGAGAGGACTGATAAGTGGCGAAAACGACTCGGGGACTCGGACCGCTGCCTCAGAAATGCGGCGATCTGTTCCGGATCGGTGGTGACGGGGACCCCAAGGTCGCTGGTGTGCGCCAGCGCCACGTCGTCGTCGGTCTGGGCGACCGTGTCATCTGAGCAGACAGGCAGTGACGCGAACTCACTGGTGCAATTGGCTCGCCACACGTTGAGTGTCTGCTTCAACAGCGACAACGACGGCACCAGAACGAGCGTCCGGGCAGCACCCATCTCCTCGTTGATGAATAAGGCGGTAAGTGTCTTTCCGGTTCCACACGCCATGATGAGCTGCCCGCGTTCCGCCGACGCGAACCCCTTGAGCACCTTGCCGATTGCCTCCCGCTGATGCCTGCGAGGGCGCGCCGGCTTACGCGGTAGAGTTGGCCGGAAGTCTTGCGGGGAACGAGGCCAGTCGACGTTCGCGGCCTCAAGATCATTGAGCCGGAAGAAGGTGACCCGCTTCTCCTGATCCTGGATCGTGCGTTCGCCGATGCGGTCAATGAGGTTGGTGGTCGCAATCAACATGCGGTAGGTGAATAGCGCTCGCGCCCGACTCAGCGAGAAACTTGTTCACGTCGCGCTTGGTGACCCGGTAGGCGGGGTTGTACGCCTTGGCCTGGATCGCCCACAAATTTCCAGTGCGGTCCTCGGCGACCAAGTCAATCCCGGCGTCGATGCCCCATCTGCCGGGCCACTCATCCCACAGCCAGACTCGGCGAAGTTCGTGTTTGTAGACCGGGTCGTTGGTCAGAAACCACTTGCAGATGCGCTCGAACTGTTTGCCCTTGACGCGGTCGTCGGCATCGAGCTGGTTGAACAGATCAGCGAATGCCCCCACACTCGCGGATGTTAGAGGACAGGGGCGACACGCTGGAGCGATTCGCGGATGGGCGGGGCAATGAAGGGTCTCGCCGAGATCGACGTCTTACCACGGACGTGAAAGGTCAAAACCAACTCCGTGGCGACATTATTTTCCGAAACTTGCTTTCGTCAGGATTAAACCGGAACGGTCGTGGAGAGCCGCCGCTCTAGAGATTCGACCCCACCCCCTCCCGTTTCCTTTGCGGCACAGGTGATCGCTGAGGACGGCGGCCCCGGTGACCACCGCGGCGTCTCCGAGCGATTCGCTGATGGCAGGGGTGCGCCAACATTTCTGGCGGGATCGGCGTCGGCACCGCTTGCTGGGCGGATGCGTGGTGTGACGAGTTACGGAAATATATGCCAAGTTGTGTTCGTCCCCAGATAACCCCACCCCCTTAAGGGGGGTGTATGGGGCGGGACGGCATACACGAGCTTTGAACTGCGGTGATGGCCGTCCCGGCGAGTTCTCGTCCCCTAGACCAGGGACGAGCGGCGGGCCTTGAGCGCGACGCCGATTAGTCCGTTACGGAACTGGTAGCCATTGGAGCGCAAGATGTTCGCAGCATCATCGCGGCTTGAATCGAGCGGAACGCGGAGCCGGTCCAGCGCCTCGACGCATTCACCTTGCTTACCGTCGTGGATGACCGGAAGGTGCCGCGTTGGCGTGGCGTGACGGTGCAGCATGACCTTCTCGGGGTGGGATAGCCCGCGCCCCTTGTCGCGGGTTAGCGTGACCTCGTTCCCCGAACGCTTCATGATCCATGCCACGTCAACGTCGTCCCGCTTCGCGGACGAACCCCTCGCACCCCTGCTCGAATCGTGGCCCTGATGGTCGAGGCGCAGTACCGTGCGCCCCTGCCGGCGGAGCGGAATCATGGTGTGGTTGTACAGGTTCCGCCAGGTGTCGGCGCTGTCCTCCTTGCCTTCTACGAGCCGGGAGATGGTGTCGAGCACGATCAATTGCGGGTCATACTTCTCCGCTTCCAGAGCAAGCGTCCATCCGCCATCATCCGTATCCAGCGGCGGAAGGTCGGGATAGGAGAAGTACAGCAGTGGATGGCCGGACAGATCGGCGGGAGCGTATCCCATGCGGCGAAGCCGGTCCGCCAATTCAGCCTGCGGGTTCTCCATGTCGATGTACATGACCTTGATGGGATCACGGGCTGGAGTCCCAAGCACCGGCTCGCCTAGCGCCAAGGTCACCGCAATCTCCTGCATCAGCAACGACTTACCAGCCCCAGCCTGTGCGACGAGCGACCCTGATTCGCCGACGTTGAGAAGGTCGGGTATCACCGGCTCGGCAGGCACCACCTCATCCAGATGTGACCAGTCGATGGGTTGCATTCCCAAATCCAGCATCTCGTCAACGGTCACAGCAGCACCGCTTCCTGGTCGCTGTGAAGCCCGTCAATATCCTCCACAGCTTCTCCGGGGGTCACGGGCGCGGCGCGGTTCCGCAGGTGATCCTGCGGACGTTCGAACTTGCGCCACAACGGGTTCGGGGTCGGCACCGAGAAGTCACGGACGACAGGTGCGCAACCGTCGCACGGCGGATGCAGGTCATTCCATCGCCCAGCATTGTCCTGGTGGCCCCACGCAGCTTGCGCGGCGCAGCCGTCGCACAAGCCCGCGTCCAGATAGCGGAGCTTGACGGCGTCCCAGCGCCGCGCCTGGCGCATCATTTCAGGCTGCTGCCGTTTCACAGCACACCCTCTGACGGCGCAGCTGCCGCGACCAGGCCGTCGATGTAGTCGATGAGCTGGGACTCGGCGACGAGGCGGCGGCGACCAACCTTCACGGACTTCAGGCGGCCGCTGTCCAGCTCCTCGTAAATCTTGGACCGGCTGAGGCATGTCCGCCCCATGACGTCTTTGATGCTGTTCAAGCGGGTGATCTCGGTAATGGCGGTTTTCCTTCTACCTGGACTGTTGCACCATGGTGCTCCGTTATGTCGCAGGTATTCTGCTGTCCTGCGGCATACGGGAGCGTATCATAGTGTTCGACAATGAAGCGAAATATGTGCGATGATGCGTCAATGCCGAGCACCAACCAAGACGCGAAGGCGTTCGAGACCACCCTGGCGGGCTGGTTCGCCTTCGCCGTGCGCACTCGCCGCAAAGCGTTGAATCTAACCGCAAGCGAGCTGTCGAGGCGCACAGCCGAGCTGGGCTATCCAATCACCAGGGGCGCTATCGCGAAGATTGAATCGGAGGTGCGATCAGGCAAGATCGACGTCGCCGAAGTGTTGGTCCTGGCGGCGGCGTTGGATATTCCGCCGGTTCTGATGTTGTTCCCCAACTTCTCAACCGATGGTGCGCACCGGGTGCTCCCCGGTGTCTCCGTGCGCAATGAAGATGCGGTGCGCTGGACGGCGGGCTGTATTTCCTTCCCGCAGGAGCAGGAGCCGGTGAGCATCCGGTTACACGGCCAGCCCAACCCGCCCAACGAGGGAGTCCAACTGATCGCGGCGTCGTCGTCGCTTGAACAAGCCTTGGAAGCCCGTATCCCGCTAGTGATCGAGCTACACAAGGCTGAGGCTG
Source organism: uncultured Actinomycetota bacterium (assembly GCA_963733755.1). Taxonomy (GTDB): domain Bacteria; phylum Actinomycetota; class Actinomycetes; order Mycobacteriales; family Mycobacteriaceae; genus Mycobacterium. The sequence continues at coordinate 18,314 of CAVTEZ010000027.1, read as the reverse complement.
ATTGGGATCACATCCAGGCGAACTGGGACACTGCTCAGGACAATCTGGACGACGTTAATGCCAAGTGGGACACGCGTGATACGGCGCGGCGCATGCTGCAAATCAATGACGAGCAGATAGCTGCCATCCGGAAGCAAATCCGCGACGCACGGGAATCCCTGTGGGGCATACGGCCTGAGTTAGACGCAATGGATCCTGAGTCCGATGACTAGGCAGCAGCTTCCCCCACAGATCAAGAAGATCAAGGTTGCGGAACGCAGGACCGGGAAATCCGTTGTGCGGTATCAGGTCACGGTCGATGCCGGACAGAACCCCCGGACCGGGAGACGCCAGCAGGTGCGCCGCCGGTACACCACCGAAAAGCAGGCCCGCGACGCACTGGCTGAGATCACCCAGCAGGTGTCAAGCGATGCCTTCGTTCCGCGCAAGGCCGTGGCGGTGGAGGAACTATGCAACGACTGGCTCGCGGCACTCCACAACGCCCGGCCGACAACGATCAACGGCTACGCATACTGCTTGGCCCCGTTGCGCGAACAACACGGGCATCTCGCCGCGCAAAAGCTCACACGCCCGGACCTCGACAAGCTGTTCATCGCGCTTCGCGACGGAGGCACCAAGACCGCGAAGGGCCAAACGCGCCGGGCATGGTCGCCACGCTCACTGAACGCTGCAATCGACGCCTGGCGGCTGGTGCTCGCCTACGGTTGCGACCGAAGGGATCTGGCACGCAACGTCGCCGGTTCGATGAAGAAGGTTCCACGCCCCCGCCGGGAGATGCAGACCTACACACCCGAGGAGATTCGCCTCGTGCTGCGCGCCGCCGACAACGACCGCAACGGACACCTGTGGTACCTGGCCCTCAGTGGTCTGCGTCGTGGCGAGATCGCCGGAGCGAAGTGGTCTGACATCGACTTGGACGCTGGCACGATCACCATCGCCCGCAACCGTGTTCAGGTGGGCGCCGCCACCGTGGTGGAGAACGAGCCGAAGACGCAGTCGTCACGCCGCACGCTGCCGCTTGATGAAAGTCTGGTCACCGTGCTCAAGCGGGCATCGGCTCGCTATGCGCAGGAGAAGCTGGCGCTGGGCGCAGCCCACGCCGACAGCTGTTACGTCGCGTGCAACGAGGCCGGGGAGCCGTACACGCCGGGCGCGTTGACGAACATGTGGCACAGGTTGACGAAGGCGGGCGGTGTGCGTCCGATCCGGCTGCACGATGCCCGCCACTCGTGCGGCACCGCGCTGCACCTTCGGGGTGTCCCGATGGCCGTGATCGCCAAGTGGTTGGGACATGCCGATGCCTCGATCACGGCACGCATCTACGCCCACTCCCAGGACGACGCATTGCGGGCCGCCGGCGTAACGCTCGGGCAGGTTGTCACGCCCGGCGGATAAGCCTTGCTGTGCACACGAGTTCGATAAATCTTGTGACATCCTCGTGACACTGAGGGTCTCAGACGCGTTGCCGGCTCGTAGGCCGCTTTGTATAAGTGCAGCTAAGCGAACCTTATGAGAGCGCGCCCGAAGGGATTCGAACCCCCAACCTTCTGATCCGTAGTCAGATGCTCTATCCGTTGAGCTACGGGCGCCTGTGTTCAATTGTCTCGTACGGTGTGGCGACCCGCCGCGCCCGGCTTCGCCGCGCTTGCGATCGCCACGGGTGGCGGAGGCGAGAGGATTTGAACCTCCGGTCCCCGGTAAGGGGACAACTCATTAGCAGTGAGTCCCATTCGGCCGCTCTGGCACGCCTCCTCGAACTTCCCGAGGGTACCGGACCGCTGTCAGGAGCCGGCTGCCGGAACCGCCGCGGAGCACAGCGTACACAGGCCAGACATATGCTGTCGAAATGACCGCGCGCCTCCGTCCCGAATTGGCCGAGCTGCCGGTCTACGTACCCGGCAAGACCGTCCCGGGCGCGATCAAATTGGCCAGCAACGAGACTGTGCAGGGTCCGTTGCCCAGCGTCCGCGCGGCGATCGAGCGGGCCACCGACAGCATCAACCGCTACCCGGACAATGGTTGCGCCGACCTCAAATCGGCCTTGGCCAAACACCTGAACTCCGGACGGGTGGGCAGCGCCGGCGGTTGGGGACCCGAGCACATCGCCGTCGGTTGCGGATCGGTGAGCCTGTGTCAGCAACTCATCCAGATCAGCACCACGGCCGGCGACGAGGTGCTGTTCGGCTGGCGCAGCTTCGAGATCTACCCGCTGCAGGTCCGGCTCGCCGGCGCCACCGCTGTCCAAGTCCCCCTCTCCGACCACACTTTCGACCTGACGGCGATGCTCGCCGCGGTCACCGATCGAACCCGGCTGATCTTCGTCTGCAACCCCAACAACCCCACCTCGACGGTGGTCGATCCGGATGCTTTGGCCCGGTTCGTCGAGGCGGTGCCGTCGCACGTCCTGATCGCGATCGACGAGGCCTACGTGGAATACATCCGCGACGGCCTAGTGCCAGACAGTCTCGGTTTGGTGCGCGACCACGGCAATGTCGTTGTGCTGCGGACGTTTTCGAAGGCTTACGGCCTGGCCGGTTTGCGAGTGGGCTACGCGGCCGGCCACCCCGACGTGATCACCGCCATCGACAAGGCCTATGTGCCGTTCACCGCGACCAGCATCTCGCAGGCCGCGGCTATCGCTTCGCTGGACGCCGCCGACGAGTTGCTCGCCCGCACCGACGCGGTGGTCGCCGAACGTGCGCGGGTGAGCGACGCGCTGCGCGCAGCCGGCTTCACCCTGCCGTCGTCGCAGGCGAACTTCGTCTGGCTGCCGCTCGGACCACGCACGCTGGACTTCGTGGAGCGGGCCGCCGAATCACGCGTCGTCGTCCGCCCTTACGGAAGCGACGGCGTCCGGGTCACCATTGGTGCGCCGGAGGAAAACGATGTCCTGCTGAAATTCGCTGTGAATTGGATCAAAGGAGATCGCGATGGGTGATGAGTTGGCGCGCAAGAAGTTCACCGAGTTCAAGGAACGCAACGGCACGATCGCCGATGCCGAACTCGACGACTACTGGGCGAGCCTGCTGCCGGCCACCGTCGACGGCATGCTCGGCGAATGGAAGGGCGGCGAGTTCGTCACCGGCCACCGGATGAACGGTCAGCTCGAAAAATCACGCTGGTTCGGCAAGACGTTCAACTCACCCGCCGACGTGCAACCGTTGGTCTGTCTCGATGACGAGGGAAACCGGTTCTCCAACGTCAAGATGGGCAAGGGCGAAGCCAGCCTGTGGCTGGAGGAATTTCGCGGCGAAGTCACCGCCACCATGGTCTACGACGGCCAACCGGTACACGACCACTTCAAGAAGGTCGACGACAACGCGGTGATGGGCATCATGAACGGCAAAGGCGTGATCGACAACGGTCGATACTTCTACTTTTACCTGGAACGCGCCTAACTCTTGGCGGCCGGATCGCGGCCGGTGAATGCAACCAGTCGGTCGATAGCCGGTGCGTGCTCGTCGACCTCGACAGGATCACCGAACTCCCCGTTCGCGCGGCGTTCGGGAGTGACGATCTTCTCGGCCAAGTCCAGTACGTAGCTCGCCAGCGAATCCGGCACATCCACCGGGTGTCCGATGGCCGCGGCGTAGTCCCACCCGTGCACCAGAAAGCCGAATGCCAGAACGCTCGCCAAGACCCGCACCGGCGTCTCGTTGCCGCGCCAGGTGACGGCGCCGTCCAACCCGTGGCGGGCATGGAAGGCGTCCAGGGTGGGCCTGCCGGCGGCGATGATCTGACGCTCGACGGTGTCGTCGGCGTCGCGCGGCGGAAGCTGGGCGTCCAGAGCCTCGCCGACAGACGTGATCGTCTCGACCAGGTGATCGGTGAGTTGAGCGACGTCGAAGTCTCCGCTCGGCGTCGGCCGCGACAGGTCGTCGGCCGAGATCGGGTGCACGATGTGCTGCAGCACTCCCAGCGATGCTTCGGCGGCGCGAAGTTCGTCGGCGGGAGGTGAATCAGGTCCGGGGCGTAGGTCGGAAGGCATGCAGTCCACGGTACGGTTTCGTCATGGGTGAGCCATACGAGTCAGTCACCATCGAGCACAAGGACCACGTCGCGCAGGTGACATTGATCGGCCCCGGCAAGGGCAATGCGATGGGTCCGGCGTTCTGGTCGGAACTGCCGGAAGTGTTCGCCAAACTCGACGCCGACCGCGATGTGCGGGCCATCGTCCTCACCGGATCCGGCCGCAATTTCAGCTACGGCTTGGACCTGCCTGCGATGGGCGGCTCGTTTGCGTCGGTGCTGGCCGACGGTGCGCTGGCCGGCCCGCGCACTGACTTCCACTCCGAAGTGCTACGGATGCAGCACACGATCAGTGCGGTCGCCGACTGCCGCACCCCGACGATCGCCGCGGTCCACGGCTGGTGCATCGGCGGTGGGGTGGATCTGATCTCTGCGGTCGACATCCGATACGCGAGCGCTGACGCGAAGTTCTCCGTGCGCGAGGTCAAGCTCGCGATCGTCGCCGACGTGGGCAGCCTGGCCCGGCTGCCGCTGATCCTGTCCGACGGACACCTGCGTGAATTGGCGCTGACCGGCAAGGACATCGACGCGGCCCGGGCAGAGAAGATCGGGTTGGTGAATGACGTGTTCGCCGACGCTGATGCGACCCTGCAGGCCGCGCATGCCACGGCGGCCGAGATTGCCGACAACCCGCCGCTGACGGTCCGCGGAGTCAAGGATGTCCTTGACCAGCAACGGATTTCGCAGGTCTCTGCAAGCCTGCGCTATGTGGCGGCATGGAATGCGGCGTTCCTGCCGTCGAAGGATCTGTCCGAGGGGATCTCTGCGACCTTCGCCAAGCGACCGCCGAAATTCACCGGCGAGTAACGCGATTCGGCGTGCCCGTAACGGGTAACCGCTCGGCATGTCTACCTATCGAGTACTCAACCCGGACGGCGACTGGCGATTCTTCGACGACACCGAAGGCGACCGCGCCTGACCGTTTGAAGGTGCCGTTCGTGGGCAACCCGAAAGTTCATGGACTCTGCACGCTTGCGCCCGCTGCTGACCGCCCCCGGACCGTTTGCATCGGTCTACTTCGAGGACTCCCACAACACTCAGGATGCCGATACCCAGCTCGAACTGCGATGGCGAGGTTTGCGTGAACAGCTCGAGGAACTCGGGACCGACGAATCGGTGACCGCCGACATGGAGCGCGCCGTGCTGGACGTGCGCCCACCGATCGGCCGCAGCGGCCGCGGGGTAGTTGCCGGCGCCGACGGTGTCGTGCTCAACGAGCACCTGATCCGGCCCACCGCCGCGCCGATCGTGCGGCTCTCGAAGCTGCCCTACGTCATTCCGATCATCGAGCACGGCTTCCAGGATCTGAGCTACTTGCTCGTCGAGGTAGATCACACCGGCGCCGACATCACGATTCACATCGGTGCCACCGAGCGCACCGAGAGCGTCGAAGCCGAGGACGGGGACCCGCAGCTGCGGACCGAGGAGGCCGCCAGTAAGAACCTTCGGGCGGTCGCCGACCGGGTCGAAGAACTTCTCCGCGATGCCGGCCTGGAGGCGTGTTCGTAGTCGGCGAGGTTCGGTCGCGCTCAGACTTTCTTGCCCTGCTACCCCACCAGGTCAAGGCTCTGACGGTGGAGTTACAGGTCGGCGCCCGCCACAGCGGACAGGACTTCGACAAGGTGCATCAGGCCATCGAAGCCACGCTGATCAAGCGCCAGCTGGCAACGATTGACGATGCCGCACAACGGTTTACCGCTGAGGTCGGTCGACAATCCGGGTTGGCCGCCGACGGTCTCGGCCCGGTGTGCTCCGGTCTGCGTCAAGGCGCAGTTGACACCCTGATCATCGGCGACCTCGGCGAGGAGACGGTGGTCACCGACGAAGCGCTGACCACCCTTGCACCGAATGCCGACGTACTGTCGGAGCAGGGCGCCGCGGCGGCTCGAACGCTGCGGGCCGACGAGGCGTTGCCGATGTTCGCGGTGTCGGTCGGCGCCTCGCTGGTTCGCACCGACGAGCGGATCGCGCCAGCCGACGGCATCGCCGCGGTGTTGCGATACGCGCCGACATTGCATTGACAGCAAGGCATTACGGAACCTCATCGTCGTCGTCTCGGAGGAATTTTTCGGGGTGGTGGTGGGTGTTGGCGCGGGGTTGGGACTGCCCGTCGTGGCCAATGCCGGCGTCGCGGCGAAAGAGCTACAAGCGGAAGCGCGAATTCCGTTATATAGCAACTCGTGACACCGAGCGGAATTGGATCTTCGGCGCGCACCCGAGTCCGTACGCCCAAGCTATCTGGAAGATCAACGCCGAGTTGCAATCGCAGGGTTTAGCGGCTGGGCAGGTGGGGCCATTCGAGCGCGACGCCATGACCGTGTACTGCCCGGATACGCAAAACAAGTGAGCCAGTAGCCCAGCAGTCGATCTGGTGTTGGGACACATCGGCTCGGCGAGCTAGGGCAGTTCACCGTCCGCGTCGTCCCGCAGCAGCTTCTCGGGGTGATGGAACGTGTTGGTGCGGGGTTGGCCGCGGTCGAGGTGCGGCGGGGGGATCCATTCGGTGTCGCCGTTGTGGTTTTTGCGGGTGGTCCAGCCTTGCTCGGCGAGTTTGTGGTTGGGGCGGCAAGCGAAAGTCAGCTCGTTGACGTCGGTGACGGGGTTGGTGGCATAGGGATCGCAGTGGTGGGCTTCGCAGAGATAGCCCGGCACCTCGCAGTTGGGGAAGGTGCAGCCACGATCCTTGGCGTGCAGCACAATTCGCTGGGCTGGTGAGGCGAGGCGTTTGGTGTGATACAGCGCCAGCGCTTTGCCCGTGTCGAAGATCGCCAGGTAGTGGTGGGCATGGGAGCCCAGCCGGATCACATCAGACATCGGCAGCAGGGTGCCGCCGCCGGTCAACGCTTTGCCGGCGCCGGCTTCGAGTTCTTGCAGAGTGGTGGTGACGATGATGGAGGCCGGTAATCCGTTGTGTTGGCCGAGGTCGCCGGAGGCCAGCAGGGCGCGACCGGCCGCGACGAGGGCGTCGTGGTTGCGCTGGGCAGCGCTGCGGGTATCGCCCTGGATGGCGGCCTGCGACGGGGTGCCGCTGACACACGGCTCGACATCGTCTGGGTTGCACATGCCGGGCGCGGCCAACTTCGCGAAGACCGCGTCGATGGTCGCCCTCGCCTCGGGTGTCAGATACCCGCTGATCGGGCTCATGCCGTCGATGTCCTGTTTACCGATGGTGATGCCGCGGCGTCGGGCGCGGTCGACGTCGGTGAAGTCGCCGTCGGGGTTGAGGCAGTCGGTGAGTTTGTCGGCCAGCTTGGCCAACTCATCAGGCCGATGCTCGGCGCCCAGCCGAGCCAGCTGCGCCTCGGCCTTGGCGCGGGTCTCGATGTCCACGAAGTCCGGTAGTCGGTGCCAGAACCCGCGGATCACCGCGACATGGCCGGTGCCGATGTTCCCGTTGCGCTGCGCCTCGGCGGTAGCCGGCATCACCGGCTCCAACGGTTCGCCGTTCAGAGCCTGACGCTCGCCGAGGTCGGCGGCTTCGTGAATCCGGCGGGACGCTTCTGAGCGGGTGATCCGCAGCCGGTTGGCCAACGCTGACGCCAGCTTGCCGCCCAGTTCGGTTGGGTCGGCTTGTTCGGCGAGTTGGTTGATCAGCGGGTGCTCGACGGCGGGCAATAGGCGGCGTATCTCTTCGCAGCTCTGCAACAGGGCCAGCCGTTCGGGGGTGGTCAGCGCATCGCAACGCAGGTCCAGAGCGCGCTTGAAGTCAGCCCGAAGCGCGTCGAACACCTCGACGACCTCTTCCCGACTACTAGAACGCATGTTCGAATTATAGAGAGGAGGCCCGCCATTTCGGTAGCGGCGAACCCCGCACTGTGGATAAAAGTCCAACTGTGGATACTCGGCGAATTCGTCGGCCACGTACCCTCACGGAGGGGCTTCCACCGTGGACTTCAGAGGGGACATGCATGACCGACCAGGCTGACTTGCGGGGCAGAGTCCGGGTCCCAGCCGACCTCGACACCGTCACCGCGGTCGGCGATGAGGACCACTCCGGAATCGACCCCGCGGCTGTGGACCGGATCTGGCAGGCCGCGCGCTACTGGTACCAGGCGGGCATGCATCCGGCGATCCAGGTGTGCCTGCGGCACAACGGCAAGGTCGTGTTGAACCGGGCTATCGGGCACGGCTGGGGCAACGCTCCGACCGACTCGCCCGAGGCCGAGAAGATACCGGTCCAGACCGATACGCCGTTCTGCGTCTACTCATCGGCCAAGGCCATCACCGCGACCGTTGTGCATATGCTCGTCGAACGCGGGGTGTTCTCCCTCGACGACCGAGTCTGTGAATACATCCCCACATACACCAGCCACGGCAAGGACCGCACCACCATCCGGCACGTGATGACCCATAGCGCCGGCGTCCCGCTTCCCACCGGCCCCAAGGCGGACCTCAAGCGCGCGGACGACCACGAGTACGTGCAGGAACAACTCGGCAAACTGCGGCCGCTATACCGGCCAGGGCTCGTGCACATCTACCATGCACTGACGTGGGGTCCGCTGATGCGCGAAATCGTCTACGCCGCAACGGGTAAGGACATCCGCGAGATTCTGGGCACGGAGATCCTCGACCCACTGAACTTCCGCTGGACCAATTTCGGTGTGGCGGAACAAGATATCCCGCTGGTAGCGCCCAGTCATGCCACCGGCACTCCGCTGATGCCTGCTCCGATAGCCGCGGCCTTCCGCAAGGCGATCGGCGGTACGACTCACGAAATCATCCCCATCACCAACACGCCGCTTTTCCTCAAGACCGTCATCCCGTCGTCCAACACCATCTCGAACGCCGCTGAGATGTCGCGGTTTGCCGAAATATGGCGCCGCGGAGGAGAACTCGATGGTGTCAGGGTGATGAGCCCGGAAACGCTGCGCGACGCAACCCGGCAATGTCGTCGACTGCGGCCGGATGTGGCAACCGGGCTCCTCCCGGCCCGCTGGGGTACCGGCTTCCAGCTCGGCACCAAGAGGTTCGGCCCGTTCGGCCGGGGTGCGCCGGCGGCGTTCGGCCATCTGGGGCTGGTCAACTGCGCGATCTGGGCCGACCCCGACCGCCAGCTGGCCGGCGGCGTGGTGAGCAGCGGCAAGCCGGGCAGTGACCCCGAAGTCAAGCGCTACACCGCGTTGATGGATCGCATCGCCGCCGAGATCCCGCAGGCTGCGCGATAGTTAACTGATGCAGCCACGACGCCATTCCGTCGTCGACATCACGCTCACCTCGATCTTGTCCGTGGTCGCCGGACTCGCCGCGTTGGGCACGGTGTGCTTCTCGTTTTTCTTCGTGATGGCCACCGACTCGTGTAACGAGCACTGCGACACCGCGGCGCTCAACGCGGCTTACCTCGTGACCTGGGGTGGGGTTGGGCTCGCGGTCGTGATAGGTGCCTCCGGCGTCATCGTCGCGGCGGTGCGCGGGCGGCTGATGTGGATCTGGCCGATGCTGGCGCTGGCGCTGATCGTCGTCGCTCTCGGGATCGGCGTACACCTGGCCGACGCGGTCATGCACCACGGTTAACAGGATTGACGCGCGGGTCTAGCTGCAGCGGTGGCGGAGGGATTTGAACCCCCGGACGGTTTTAGCCGTCTCTCGCTTTCAAGGCGAGTGCATTAGGCCGCTCTGCCACGCCACCGCGGACAAGGGTAGCGGCTGGGTCTATCGCCCGCCTCCTCGGGCCGTGCCGGCCCGCATCGTTACCGGCTGGGTCAGCCGGATCGCTTCAGCGCGGCACTGATCCGGCGGCAGTTCTCCCCCATCGCGGCGACCTGCGAGCGCGACAACTGGCCCAGGAAGTTGGTCCGCACGCACTCGGCGTAGGTCACCATGGCCTGCCGCGCCGCGGTCCGGCCGTCCACGGTGATCGCGGCGACCACCCCCCGCCGGTCGTCTTTGCTTGCCTCCCGGCGCACCAGTCCCTGGCTTTCGAGGCGACGGACCTGGCGGGTGAGCCGACTCGGCAGCGAAGCAAGAGCCTCGGCGAGGTCGCCCATCCGGACGGATCCGCTCGGCGCGTGGTCCAACATGTCGAGAACCCTGACGTCGAACAGCGACAGTTGGTGCGCCTCGGTCAGTCGACGGTTGAGCGTCGCATACAACCGCAGGGTGGAGTCCAGGAAGTTCTGCCACGATTTCTGCTCGGCGATATCAAGCCCGGGCATCTCGCTGGCTGTCCGGCCCGCAATCAGGGCGGCCATGCCGTCATGCTATGCGACACATCGCCTTTGGAACAGACACAATCCGCAGGTAGTAGCGTGGAGAGCATGTATGGCATCGTCGCTGAGTCCGCCGACCGGCTCCTATGGAAGCAAGTCCCTGATGTCGCCCCGGCCCCCGACGAGGTGCTGGTAAAAGTCAGCGCGGCCGGGGTCAACCGGGCCGACCTGTTGCAGGCTGCCGGAATGTATCCGCCGCCACCGGGCGCCAGCGAGCTGCTGGGCATGGAGGTCTCCGGCGTCATCGAAGCAGTGGGCGACGATGTTGACGATTGGTCGCCGGGGCAAGAGGTCTGCGCACTGCTGGCCGGCGGCGGCTATGCCGAATACGTTGCTGTTCCCGCCGGTCAGCTTCTGCCGCATCCCGCCGGCCTCGACCTGGTGGATTCCGCCGGCGTGCCGGAAGTGGCCTGCACGGTCTGGTCGAACCTGGCGATGACGGCGCATCTGCGCGCGGGCCAGCTGCTGCTGATGCACGGCGGTGCCAGCGGCGTCGGAAGCCACGCGATCCAGGTCGCCCGCGCACTGGGCGCCCGGGTCGCCGTCACCGCCGGCTCACCGGAGAAGCTGGAATCGTGCCGCGAGTTGGGCGCCGACATCTTGATCAACTATCGCGACGAGGACTTCGTCGAGCGGGTGCGCGCGGCAACCGACGGGGCGGGTGCCGACGTGATCTTCGACATCATGGGCGCGGCATACCTGGACCGCAATATCGACGCCCTGGCCAACGATGGACAGCTGATCATCATCGGCATGCAGGGCGGGGTGACAGGCGAACTCAACATCGGCAAGCTGCTCAGCAAACGGGCATCGGTCACCGGCACGACGTTGCGAGGTCGCCCGACGTCTGGGCCGCACAGCAAGAGCGAAGTCGTCGCGGAGGTGACGAGGTCGGTCTGGCCGATGATTGCTGACGGACGCGTCCGGCCAGTGATCGGAGCGCGTCTGCCGATCCAGGAGGCCGCCGAGGCGCACCGCCTGCTGTCGTCGGGACAGGTGACCGGGAAGATCGTGCTGACCGTCTAGCCCAGCGAAGCCAGCGCGCGCACCAGTTGGTCGACCTCGGCCATCGTCGAGTAGTGCGCGAGCCCGACGGTGACCGCACCGCCTACGTCGTTGACACCGATCACGTCGAGCACCCGCGAGCTGGCGTTGGAGATCGCCAGAATGCCGTTGTCCGCCAACCGTTGCACCACCCGATCGGCGGGCACTTCGTGAACCGCGAAGCTGACAACGGGTATCCGGGACTCGGGCCGCGCGATCACCACCACCAACGGCAGCGAACGCAGCGAGTTCATCAGATAATCGAATATCCCGTCCATGTATGCGGTCGCGGATTGCATTGAGGTGGAAAGTCTTTCACGTCGAGTTCCGCGCGCTGACTCATCGAGCGATGCCAGGTATTCGATGCTGGCGACGAAGCCGCCGAGCAGACCGAATTGGTGCACGCCGACCTCGAGGCGCGCCGGTCCGGTGGCATGGGGGTTGGTCGACACCGACGCGAAGGTGTTGATCATCGCCGGGTCGCGGAACACCAAGGCGCCCACCGGCGGACCGCCCCAGCCCACCGCGTTGATCGCCACCACATCGGCGTCGATATCGTCGATGTCGATCAACCGGTACGGCGCGGCCGCGGAATGGTCGACGACCACAAACCCGCCGACGTCGTGGACCAGCTTGGTGACCGGACGCAGGTCGGTGAAGGTGCCCAGAGTTCCCGACGCCGACGTCACGGCGACCAGACGCGTCGGCTGCCCGATCAGGCCTTCCCACTGCCAGGACGGGAGGTCGCCGGTTTCGATGTCGACCTCGGCCCACTTGACCTTGGCGCCGAAACGGTTTGCTGCGCGCAGCCAAGGAGCGATGTTCGCCTCGTCGTCGAGCCGGCTGACGATCATCTCGTAGCCCAGGCCCGCGCGGGTGGACGATGCGTCCGCCAACGACGCCAGCAACACTGCGCGGTCGGCGCCCAACACCACGCCGCGGGGGTCGGCGTTGACCAGATCCGCGGCCGCCTGACGGGCCGCCTCGAGCACCGCCGCGCTGCGCTTGGCTGACGGATGCGGCCCCACCGTGTTGGGGAAGGACCCGCGAAAGGCAGTCGAAACGGTCGTCGCCACCGAGTCCGGGATCAGCATCCCGGACGGCGCGTCGAAGTGCACCCAACCGTCCCCGAGAGACGGGTGTAATCCCCGCACTCGGGCGACGTCGTATGCCATACCAGCCACCTTAGAGCTACGCACAATAAGAGAAACCGTGACGGTAACGGGCGCCCGCTTGCGTCCCCGCCGTCCCGAGCCAGGTCACCCGGCCAGCCATACTAGTCGAGTGGGGCTCTGGTGGGGGACGCTGTTTGCCTTGTTTTTGCTGATCGCGCCGGGGGCAATCGTCGCGAGAATTGCCCAGCTAACGTGGCCGATCGCGATCACGATTGGCCCGGCGCTGACCTACGGCGTGGTGGCGCTGGCGATTATTCCGTTCGGCGCCATCGGAATTCCGTGGAACGGCTGGACAGCGCTGGCAACGCTGGCCGTGGTGTGCGTCGTGATGATCGCCGCGCAGCCGTTGGTCGCCGGCTACCGCGACACCGAGGCCGAGGCCCGCGGGATCGCTCGGCGGCAGGCGCTGATCGTCGCGGCGGGCGTGCTACTCGGCGGGCTGCTGATCATGTGGGCCGCCTACCGCGGGATCGTGCACTGGCAGTCCATCCCCAGCACCTGGGATGCGGTCTGGCACGCCAACACCGTGCGCTTCATCCTCGACACCGGGCAGGCGTCGTCAACTCATATGGGTGAGCTGCGCAACGTCGAGACCCACAACCCGCTGTACTACCCGTCGGTGTTTCACGCGCTGACCGCGGTGTACTGCCAGTTGACCGGCGCGGCCCCGACCACCGCCTACACCGTGAGTGCGGTCGCGGCGTCGGTGTGGCTGTTTCCGTCGAGTGCCGCGATGCTGACCTGGTTCCTGCTGCGGCCCCGCACGCCGCACGCCGCCGGAGTGGCGGCCACCGCGGCTGCGTTGTCGGCGTCGTTCACGTCGGTGCCTTATGTCGAGTTCGGTACCGCCGCGATGCCGAACCTGGCGTCCTACGGCGTGGCGGTCCCGACCTTCGTGCTGACCGCCTCGACGCTGCGGCATCGCGATCGCATCCCGCTGGCGGTGCTGGCCCTGGTCGGCGTTTTCTCGGTGCATCTCAGCGGTGGGTTCATCGTGATCTTGTTCGCTGGAGCCTGGTGGCTTCTGGAGGCGTGCTGGCATCCGGTGCGCGGGCGGATCGCTGATGTGCTGACCCTCGCCGCGGCGGCGGTGCCCGCCGCTGCTGATCTTGGCGCCGCAGTTCATCGGGGTGGCTCAGCAGGCGGGCATCATCGCCGGTCATGCGTTCCCCAGCTTCAAAACCGTCAAGCAGGGCGTGATCGATGCGCTGCTGCTGCACACCCGCCACCTCAACGACTTTCCGACGCAGTACGGGCTGGTGGTGCTGAGCGGCATCGGCATGGCGATCCTGCTGTACAAGAAAGTTTGGTGGCCGCCGGTGGTCTGGCTACTGCTCACTGTGGCGACGATCTACTCGGGCGCGCCGTTTCGCAATCCGCTCGGCACTGCGATCGAACAGTTCAGCGAGTTCTTTTACAACGATCCGCGACGGCTATCGGCTGTGGTGACCATGCTGGCGACGCCGATGGCGGCCATCGCGGTGTTCGCATTGGTCACGGGCGCGGTCGCCGTTGCCAAAAGGTTCATCAAACTGCCTGCGCCCGTATGGATTTCGGTGACAGCTGCGCTGCTTGTGCTGACCACGGTGCTCACCGGCCGGCAGTATCTGTACCGGCACCTGGTGTTGTTCGGCGACAAATACGACTCGGTCATCATCAACCAGAAAGACCTCGACGCCTTTGCCTACCTGGCCACGCTTCCGGGTGCCCGTACGACCTTGATCGGCGACTCCAACGTCGACGGCACCGCGTGGATGTACGCGGTCGCCGACCTGCACCCGCTGTGGACGCACTACGACTTCCCCCAGCAGACCGGCCCGGGTTATTACCGCTTCATTTTCTGGGCGTACGCCGATGCCGACGCGCTGCCACGGGTATCCAAGCAGACGCGGGCGCTGGTGCCAGAAGCGATCCGCGCGCTCAATATTCGCTACATCCTGACCAGCGCCCCAACAGTGCGGGGGTTCAAGGTGCCCGACGGACTAGTGTCAATAGACCATTCGAAGTGGTGGGCGAAGATCTACGACAACGGTGAAGCGTGGATCTACGAATGGCGTGGCGCTCCGACGCCCCACCAAATGACCGGGGCCAGACCGTGACAAGAGGTGACAAGGATTGAGTAACGGCAACGACGACGACATCGAGGTCATCGGCGGCGTCGATCCACAGCTGATGGCGGCCGCGCAGGACGACTCCGATGACCGGTCGATCACCGGCCTGGTCGAGCAGCCGGCCAAAGTGATGCGGATCGGCACCATGATCAAGCAGCTGCTCGAAGAGGTGCGGGCGGCGCCGCTCGACGACGCCAGCCGGAACCGGTTGCGCGAGATTCACGCCACCAGCATCAGGGAACTGGAAGACGGACTGGCGCCCGAACTCCGTGAGGAACTCGATCGCCTCACGCTGCCGTTCACCGAGGGCACCGTCCCGTCGGACGGCGAGTTGCGGATCGCGCAAGCGCAACTGGTCGGCTGGCTGGAAGGGCTGTTCCACGGGATCCAGACCGCACTGTTCGCTCAGCAGATGGCGGCACGCGCGCAGCTCGAGCAGATGCGCGAGCAGCGCGGCCTGCCCCCGGGCGTCAGTAGGCTCGGCGGGCCGGGCGGATCCGGTTCTGGCACCGGGCAATACCTCTAGGCAGACAACCGGTGACGCCGACTGGTCCATCCATCGAAACCCACGACGCGTGGGTGGAGTTTCCGATCTTCGACGCTAAATCACGTTCGCTGAAGAAGACCGTCCTGGGCGGCACGATCGGGCGTAACTCGTCCAACGTGGTGGTCATCGAGGCGCTGCGCGACATCACGATGTCGCTGAGCCTGGGCGACCGCGTCGGGTTGGTCGGCCACAACGGTGCCGGGAAATCGACTCTGCTGCGGCTACTTTCGGGCATTTACGAGCCGACCCGCGGCTCGGCCATCATCCACGGCCGGGTCGCGCCGGTGTTCGACCTCGGCGTCGGGATGGATCCGGAGATCTCCGGCTACGAGAACATCATCATCCGCGGTCTGTTCCTCGGTCAGACCCGCAAGCAGATGCTGGCCAAGGTCGACGAGATCGCGGAGTT
The DNA here is from genome assembly GCA_963733755.1 of uncultured Actinomycetota bacterium. GTDB lineage: Bacteria > Actinomycetota > Actinomycetes > Mycobacteriales > Mycobacteriaceae > Mycobacterium. Next base: position 2,793 of record CAVTEZ010000027.1, on the reverse strand, counting down.
CACCGAACTCGGCGACTACCTGTCGATGCCGCTGCGGACCTACTCGACCGGTATGCGGGTGCGTCTGGCGATGGGCGTGGTCACCAGCATCGATCCGGAGATCCTGCTGCTCGACGAGGGCATCGGCGCCGTCGACGCCGACTTCCTGAAAAAGGCGCAAACCCGACTGCAGCAGCTGGTCGAACGCTCCGGAATCCTGGTATTCGCAAGCCATTCCAACGAATTCCTGGCCCGGCTGTGCAAGACCGCGATGTGGATCGACCACGGCGTCATCAAACTCACCGGCGGCATCGAGGACGTCGTGCGGGCGTACGAGGGTGAAGACGCGGCCCGGCATGTGCGTGAGGTGCTCGCCGAAACGAGCGGCGTATGACCCCGCCGGCGACGATGCAGAGCGCAGCGATGCGGAGGAGCGGCGTATGACCCCGCCGGCGACGACGGTATGCGCCGTCGTAGTGACCCACCGGCGCCCCGACGAACTCGCCAAGTCGCTGGACGCACTGAGCACCCAGAGCCGGCTGCCCGATCAGTTGATCGTGGTCGACAACGACGACGACGAGCGCGTCCGCGACCTGGTGGCCGGCCAACCGATCCCGACCACGTACCTACCGTCGCGCCGAAACCTTGGTGGCGCAGGCGGTTTCGCGCTCGGCATCCTATACGCACTTGCCCTTGGCGCCGACTGGGTGTGGATGGCTGACGACGACGGTCACCCGCAGGACAGCCAGGTACTCGCCACGTTGCTGGCATGCGCGAACAAGCACCGGCTGGCCGAGGTGTCGCCGATGGTGTGCAACGCCGACGACCCGCCACGACTGGCTTTCCCGTTGCGCCGCGGCCTGGTCTGGCGCCGACTGGTCAGCGAGCTTCGCACCGAGCCCGGCCAGGAACTGCTGCCGGGCATCGCCTCGCTGTTCAACGGCGCACTGTTCCGGGCGTCGACGTTCGAGGCGATCGGTGTGCCCGACCTGAGACTGTTCGTCCGCGGCGACGAGGTCGAGATGCACCGTCGGCTGGTCCGCTCCGGGCTGGCCTTCGGGACCTGCCTGAATGCTGCCTACCTTCACCCGTGCGGGTCGGCCGAGTTCAAGCCGATCCTCGCCGGCCGGATGCACACGCAATATCCCGACGACGCCGCCAAGCGCTACTTCACCTACCGCAATCGCGGTTACCTGTTGGCGCAGCCGGGTCTGCGCAAACTGCTGGTCCAGGAATGGCTGCGGTTCGGCTGGTTCTTCCTGGTGTCCCGTCGTGACCCGAAAGGTCTACGGGAGTGGCTGCGGCTGCGCCGGTTGGGCCGGCGGGAACAATTCGGAAGACCGGAGGCGTCGTCGTGACGATCATCGACGTTGCAGCGCAATCCAAGACGATGACCCGGGCCTGGGGTGACCTGGTCGACGGCTACCATCGCCGCGAGCTGTGGCTGCACCTCGGCTGGCAGGACATCAAGCAGCGCTACCGTCGCTCGGTGCTCGGGCCGTTCTGGATCACCATCGCCACCGGTACCACCGCGGTCGCGATGGGCGGCCTGTACTCCAAGCTGTTCCATCTCCAGCTCGCCGTGCATCTGCCGTACGTAACGCTCGGCCTGATCATCTGGAACCTGATCAACGCGTCGATCCTGGAAGGCGCCGAGGTCTTCGTCGCCAACGAGGGATTGATCAAGCAATTACCAACGCCGTTGAGCGTGCACGTCTACCGGCTGGTGTGGCGGCAGATGATTCTGTTCGCGCACAACATCGTCATCTACGTCGTCATTGCGATCATCTACCCGAAGTCGTGGTCGTGGGCCGACCTCTCGGTGATCCCGGCGCTGGGCCTGATCGTGCTCAACTGCGTGTGGGTGTCACTGTGTTTCGGCATCCTGGCGACGCGCTTCCGTGACATCGGCCCGCTGCTGTTCTCCATCGTGCAGTTGCTGTTCTTCATGACGCCGATCATTTGGAACGACGACACGCTGCGGCAGCAGGGCGCTGGGCAATGGTCGAAGATCGTCGAACTCAACCCGCTGCTGCACTACCTGGATCTGGTGCGCGCCCCGCTGCTCGGCTCGCACCAGGAACTGCGGCACTGGGCGGTGGTGATCGGGCTGACGATCGTGGGCTGGGTGGTGGCCGCATTCGCGATGCGCCAATATCGTGCCCGCGTCGCGTACTGGGTATAGCACTACTGCGTATATCAATGGCAACCATCGAGGCAGGCAGGTCGGCAACATGAGCGAAGACGAGCCTTCAGGGCTTACCGGTGAGGCACGCGAGCGCGTCGCCGCCGAAGTGGCCCGGCTGCAAGAACGCCGCGATCGGCTGGAGGCCGAAGTCCGCAACGACCGCGGTGCCGTTAGCGATCACGCCGACGCCGCGGACGCCATCCAACGCGCCGACGAATTGGTCGGCCTCGACGAGCGGCTCGCCGAACTCGACCGGTTGCTGCATGCCGGTCCGCTGCCGTCCAACGGAGACGAGCTGCCGTTCGGCACCGTCGTCAAACTGAAGTTCTCCGACGGCGACGTGGTGACGATGCAGGTGATCTCGGTGATCGAAGAAGCCTCCGTCGACGGTGAAGCCGAGGCGTTGACGGCGAGCAGCCCGCTGGGCCAGGCGCTCGTCGGCCGGAAAGCCGGCGACAAGATCAGCTACACCACGCCGCAGGGCGAGCAACAGGTCGAGCTGCTCGACGTGAAGTATCCGTCGTAAGCGCCCGTAGACTTTCCGCCGATGGCTGAGATCGCGGCGAATGCGCAGTTGCCGCTGAAAACACAGGCGTGGCGATTCATCGTCACCGGCGGCCTGTCGG
>CAVTEZ010000026.1:0-75996 GCA_963733755.1 uncultured Actinomycetota bacterium | reverse complement strand
TCCGGGCACAGCGAAGCGACGAAGTTTTGGGTGTGTGTTCGTGACGTGGTGCGCGCACCGGGGTCGGGCCCGAGTGGCACGATACGAACGGCGAGATCTGTGACCCCGGCGTCGCGGTAGCGAAGAAGTCGGGCAAGGACGGTTTGCTCGTCCCCGACGGCCATGGTATCTCCGACGTCGGCCGCGTCACCGTGTTCTAGCAGGCGCTCGTAGTTTGGTGAGAAGTGGGCGTGGCCAAGCACTTCGCTCGCGTAAGCCCGTGCGTCGTCGACGTCGCCGTTCGAGCACACCGCGACCGGAACGCCGGCAACGATGCGGGGTGCCGACCGTCCGGCATCCGTTGCCGCCGCAGCGATCCGGGGCGCGATGTGATCGCCGATCGCGCGCTCATCGGCCATCCAGAGGATCGTGCCGCCCGTCTGCTCGCCGGCAATTTGCAACATGACCGGGCCGAGCGCCGCCAGCAGGACAGGCATCGGCATGGGTTCTGCGACATCCATCGGACTGTGCACGCGGAAGCTGGCGTTCTCGACGTCGACGGATCCCGGCCCGGTGAATGCGGCGTTAAGCACCTGGAGATAATCGCTCACCAAGCCAGCCGGACGCTCATACGGGAGACCCAACTGACCGTCCACGATCCAATCGTGCGACGGACCGATCCCCAGGGTGAATCGGCCGTCGCATGCCGACTGAGTGGTCAACGCCTGCTGCGCCATCGGGACGGGATGTCGTGTTTGTACTGGCACCACGGCGCTGCCGATTTCGATGCGGTTGGTTACCTGGCCCAGTAGCGCGATCGCGGTCAGGGCGTCGAGGTAACCGGGAACCTGAGGAATCCAAAAAGAGGAGAAGCCCGCATTTTCGGCGCTCTGGCCGTCGGCAAGCAATCCGGCCAGGCGTTCCGGGCGTGGGCGTTCCTTGTCGGAGCCGACCATCAGACCTATCCGCACGAGCGCCTGCGGCTAGGGCACATAGCGACTCCACTCGTGGGGTACGACCGGGTGAAACGGTGCGGCAAAGAGCGGATCGATGCCCGTTGCACTCCAACGCATCTCGAGGACTGGCCGTAGCCGGGCAGCGGTCGCGACCGGGTCGCCGTCGAGGAAGCAATAACTGAGTTGCTGCCCTGCTCGCGCGCTCGCCAGCTTCGGACCGACGTCGAGTGCGGCCATTGACCAGATTCCTGCGACACCCTCCACCTCGACCAGTTCTGCCAGCGGTGTCGCGTGGGTTTCCAGTAGTAGGTACACGCCGCGGGCCGGCCACCACGGCAGCACGTCGGCGCCGACTTTGACTCGCGCCGCGGCTACCCTGTTCTCCACGCCGTAGACGCCACGTTCAACGGGCGGCAAGAGTGGGAGTTTGCGACCGGCGCCCCCCAGTGCCGCGGACAGCGTGACAAATCCATCCAGACCCGCGGTGTCGCTGAAGAAATAAGTCATCACGTGATCCACCGGGTCGAAACGCTCATGTTTCACCGCTCGGGCCGCACGGCACGCAGGTGTGGAGACGAGCCGCAACGAGGCCCGGACAGCACTCAGCCGGTGCTGCTCCGGCCGGTGATCGAGGGTGTGCCACTGCAGGTACTCAGCGTCAGTGCCGTCCGGGTGTCGTGTCGCCATGGACACGAACGTGGTGGTGATGTCGCCACCACCGGTCGCGAGAACGTCGGCGACCTCGTCTGACGGCGTCCCGGGGAGCAGCATCAGAGCTGAACACTTCGCGTGGTCGAATCGATGGCAGCGAGTTCGAGCTCGGGGTGGCGCGCCTGGATCATCCGCCGGAACCCTTCGCGCCAGCCGACTTTGGTGCGTCCGAGCACCTGATGCATGTAGGTGACATCCGGCCAGAGCGGGGTGTGCGCTTCGGGCGTGTAGTCGAATGACGGCTCGATGCCGACCAGCCGGCCCATGTACGCGCAATAGTCCTCGACGCTGACGGTCTCGCTTCCTGCCCAGTTCACGACGATGGGCGGCGAGGCGGCGACTTCCATGGCGCGGATGCCGAGTTCAACGTAGTCGTCCTCGTAGATCGGGTTGTAGTTGTTGGGCGCGTCGGGGTGGAGCCGAATCGGCTTGCCCGCCAACATCATGTCGAATCGGTCGGCGGGCGCTCCGCCCCGCGGGCCGTAGGTGGAGCAGATGCGGATGATGGTCAGCGGGATCCCGAATTGCTCTGAGATCCAGCTGCACACCGACTCCGCGGCAATCTTTGAGAAGCTGTAGTTCGCCCGCAGTGGCACACCGGGACCGTCGGCCTCGGTCAGTGGGCGCCGGCCGTGGTAGCCGTATACCGATCCGGTTGAGCACAGCACGAAACCCTTTGCCGCACGGCAGTGATAGAGCAGGTCGCCGGAGTTGTGTGCGTTCGTCTTGAGGCAGCGCTGCCAGTCGTCGGCACCGGGGTCGACCGCTGCGTGGAAGACGTAGGTGAAGTCGTGGGGGAGAGTAGAGAAGTTGCCCGTTGACATGTCCAGTGGCAGAGGTGTTATCCCGGCGGCCACGAGATTGTCGCTGTCCTGGGGATTGCGCAGCCGTGCCGCGCCCCAAACCTCGTTGCCTTCGGCCAGCGCCCTTGCGATCGGAAAGGCGATCTTGCCCGTGACGCCGGTGACGAGAATCTTCTCTCCGTCGAGCAAACGGCCCTCCTGTGGTGGATCGGTCTTCGTACCATCTCCGGTCCGCTGAAGGATTGTCAACCACTTGATATCGGCACGCGGCGCAGATATGAAGTACTTGATATCTTGAACGAAGGTGTCGACCGCGAAGGAGCGCCATGCAGCTGACCTTTGACGCGAATGTGGAGGCATTCCGGGCAGAGTTCATCACCTTTCTGAACGAACATCTGCCCCCTGAGGCCGAGGCGGTCGAACGGTCCCGGTCCACGTCGCACATACCGGAATGGTCCCGACGTTGGCAGCGGCTGCAGTTCGACCATGGATGGCTGTTGCCCGGCAATCCACCGGAATTCGGTGGCCGCAATGCCACGCTCCTGCAGCAGTTCGTGCACCGCGAGGAACTGTCACGCAGGCGGGTCACGCAATCCTGCAACCCGCAGGGCGTGGGGATCATCGCGGCATCGCTCCTGACTTTTGGATCTCCCGAGCAGAAACAGCGATGGGCAGTGCCGATCTTGCGCGGGGACATGACGGCATCGCTCGGGATGAGCGAACCGGGCGCGGGCTCTGACCTGGCCGGCCTGCGAACCTCGGCGGTCCAGGACGGAGACGACTTCGTGGTCAACGGACAGAAAGTGTGGACCTCAGGCGCCCAGGACTCGGATGTCCTACTCACGTTCGTGCGCACCGACCCCGAAGCGCCGAAACACAAGGGCATCAGCGTCCTGCTCATCCCCACCGACACCCCCGGCGTCGAGTGCCGACCGTTCGCCTACGTTTACGACCGCGACCATCTCGACTTCAACGAGGTGTTCTTCACCGACGTTCGGGTTCCCGCCGAGAACCTGGTCGGAGACCTCGACGGCGGCTGGCGCGTAGCCAACGGATCGCTTGGTCACGAGCGCAACTTGCTGTGGATGAGTTTCGCTGACCGGTTGCACTACCTGGTCCAAGACTTCCATCCGGTTACTTCGTTGGATCGGGACCACTACGCCACCCTGGTGATGGACGCTCAGGCGCTGCGTCTTCTCGGTTCGGCGGCACTGGCGCGCGCGTCGCGGGGCGAAGAAGACGTCGCCGCATTGTCAGTCCTGAAGGTGTTGGGGTCAGAGGCCGCGCAGACCGCCGCTGAGCACGCTTTGGCCGCGGCAGGTGCGGATGGCCTCGTTGACCCCGCAGCCACCTCCAGGTACAACGCCCACGGTCTAGATCAGTCCACCGGCAGCTGGTTCGCCCGCTACGCGGCAAGCTTCGCGGGCACCATCTCGGGCGGCACATCGGAAATCCAGCGCAACATCATCGCCCAGCGAGTTTTGGGTCTGCCCCGAGGCTGAGTATGGAATCGACCACCGCCGAAACCGCACTGCCATTGAGCCAACTTGGCGCCGCTGGCGGCGCTTTTCCCTTCTGGGGGGCGAAAGACCCCAGCAATCACGGAGTGGCACAACAACTTCCACTTTTTCACCGCCAGCCTGCTGCGGGCAGAACTGGAAAACGCTGGCACTCCCGCGGCAACTCTCGACGCCGAAGTGATGATCGGCACCTCCGCCGTCGAGGGAGTGCTCATGCACCCCCTGGACGAGGAACAGCAGCTCGCCATCTGCGATGCCCTAGCTGCACACTGGATCCCCACACCGGCGCCTTAGATGCAAGCGCTGAAAAAATTGAACAGGTGTCGTCTGCGGCACCGACAACGGCGGGGCGTGCGTTGATGCCATCAACACGTTCCGCGTATCCGCAGGTCATCTCGCGTCGTTTGGCGTCGTTTGGCGTAGTTAAATCCAGTGTTTCCGCAGGTCGAGCTGATTTATGCGCCTGGTTCGATTCCCGGCAGCTCCACCACAAACGTGCTGGTCAAAACCCATAAATCTTGGCCGGCCTTTTCATCAACATCTCATCAACGTCTGGCGTCGAACTCGCGTCGTGGCATCGCTCCGTCCGGGCATCCGCGGGGACGGCAGCGCCTATGTGCAGGTGCTTTACCGGCCCAACGGCAAGCAGTCCTCGACCTCGTTTGAGGACCTCGCCTCAGCGAGGAAGCTCTCTAGCCAGGTGGTTCGGGCGGCGGTGGCGCTCCCAACACGATCGGCGGCAGCCCAGGGACCTGGATTACCAGCGGACCTCCCTGCGGGGGAGGGTCTGGGTTGCTTGGACCGTCAACCGCAACGATGGGCCCACTTTGCACCAGAGTCGGCGGCGGTGGTTCCGGCGCTAGCCCACTGCTGATGGTAAGCGTGATGACCGACCCGGGAATGATTTGACCCCTCGGAGTAGTCCCCACCACGGTACCGAAGGGCTCATAGCTATTGACCGAGGTGGGCTGGTCGGCGACTTGGAAACCGGCGTCCTTGAGGCGCTGACGTGCAGCGTCCACTTTCAGGCCGGACACATCAGGTACCCGGCCGCCCGACGCGCCGTCGACGTAGCGCGGCTCGGTCGGCGGCAGATGAACGTCGCCGAAATCGGTGGCGATTGGCTTCATCGCCTCGAACCAGGTGCGAGCGGGTTCGCTCCCGCCGTACAGGTCACCGCGGCCGCACTTGCGCAGTGGGTATGAACAGATGCCCGAGGGTGAGCTCGTGTCAGCGAAGATGTAGTTCGCCGCCGCGTACCGATTCGTGAAACCGACGAATCCCGACGATCGATGCGACTCAGTGGTGCCGGTCTTGCTCGACATCGGCAGCTTCCAACCCGCAGCGCTGGCCGAGCCCGCAGCGGTGCCGGCGCCCTGGTCGTCCTTACTCAAGGCGTTCGCGAGCGTGTTCGCCAGTCCTTCTGGCACCACCTGGTCACAGGCTTCGGTGTTCACGGACACCCGGTGGCCCTTACGGTCCAGGATCTTGTCGATGGGGCTCGGCGGGCACCACATGCCGCCGGACGCGAGGGTCGCCGCCACATTGGAGAGCTCGAGCGCATTCAGTTGAAACGGACCCAAAGTGAACGAGCCCATGTTTTCTTGCTTGATCAAATCGGCCAGGCTTTCACTGCCAGTCGGATCGTAGGCGCGCGCGGTTGCCGGAATCGCGTAGGACCGCAGCCCCAGCCGGACCGCCATGTCGACCGCCCGCGGCACCCCGACGAGCTGGATCAGCCGCGCGAACGCGGTATTCGGCGAGGTGGCCAGCGCATCGGTGACGTTCATCGAGCCGCGATAGCGGCCCGCGTTTCCGACGCACCAGGTTTCCCTAGGGCAGCCGGGCGTATCGCTGCTGCCCATGCCTTTGGCTTGGAAGAAGCCCGGCACCTGCAGCTCAGCGCTGATGCCCATGCCCATCTCTAGCGCGGCCGCCGTGGTGAAGATCTTGAAGATGGAGCCTGCCCCATCGCCGGCGAGCGAAAAGGGCTGCGGCTGCACCGTTTCGTGCGCGTCGCTGTTCAGGCCGTAATGGCGGTTGCTGGCCATCGCCATCACCCGATGCGCGTCCTTGCCGGGCGTGACCACGCTCATCACGCTGGCGATGCCGTCGAGCGTCGGGCTGGCGAATTTGTCGACGGCCTGCTTGACCGACGTCTGCACTTTCGGCTCGAGCGTGGTGCGGATCAGATAACCGCCACGGGCAACCGTCTGCTTGCTGATGCCGGCCCGCGCGAGGTAGTCCAGCACATAGTCGCAGAAGAAACCGCTGTCGCCGGCGGTAACGCAGCCACTCGGCAGCTCATTCGGTTGGGGCAGCACGCCCAGCGGCTCCGCTCCGGCTGCACGCAGCTCACCGGCGTACTGGGGGAGATTGTCGATCATGGCGTCCAGCACGACGTTTCGCCGCTGCAGCGCTCCGTCAGGATTGGTGTACGGGTCGAGCAGGCTGGTGGACTGCAGCATGCCGGCGAGCAGCGCGGCCTGCTGCCAGTTCAGCTGCGAGGCGTTGATGCCGAAGTACGTCTGAGCGGCGTCCTGCACCCCGAATGCGCCGTTGCCGAACGAGACCAAGTTCAGGTAGCGGGTGAGGATCTCGGGTTTGGACAACTTCTCGTCAAGGGTCAGCGCCATCCGAATCTCGCGGAGCTTGCGCGCTGGTGTGATTTCCACAGCGGCGCGCCGCTCGGCTTCGTTGTGCGCGGTCACCAGCAGTTGGTAGTTCTTGACGTACTGCTGTTCCAGAGTCGATCCCCCGCGGGTGTCGAGGTTGCCCGACAGATAGCCGGACAGGCCGGTCAGCGTGCCGGGCCAGTCCAGCCCGATGTGCTCAGCGAACCGCTTGTCCTCGATCGACACGATGGCCATCTTCATGGTGTCGGCGATCTGGTCGGTGGGGACCTCGAACCGCCGCTGGGAATACAACCAGGCGATCGGGTGTCCCGCCGCGTCGACCATCGTGGAGACCTGCGGGACATCACCTTCGAGGATTTCAGCGGAGTCGGCAGCGACGACGTCGAAGGCGCGGTTGAAGAACAGCCCGATGCCACCCGCGACGGGAAACATCAATGCCGCGGCCACCAGCCCGGCCAACAGGCAGCACCCTGCCAGCTTGGCGACCTTTGCCGAAGTCGGGCGATCCCACATAGCTAAAGTATTCGCGGCCTAGCCGCCAAATCGCGGCGAAACGCCCGCAACGGATCGCCCTGTGATGTTGCGGTATTCAATGTGTACGGTCGCCGCCAGATGACCGGGCCAACTTCTCGGCCGCTACACATCGTCCACCGCCACGGAGTGCCGCGATTCGAGCAGATGAGCTGGAGCTTCCTCGACGCGTACGCGCCGCGGGCGGTGTCGGTGCCCGGCATTGGCTCGCCAGAAGTCAGCGGAACCGAATCACACAATGGTTCTGGATGTCGGGCGCTTGACGTCCGAGCACTGGCTGGCGCCCATGGTTGGATTGAGAGGGGATGCACCCCTTGGCCCAATGTCGAGGTTATCCGGTGCGGTGCAGGCGCCTCGGGCAAGGACGTGGCTGTGGCTCTCCAACTCGGAGCAGCTCAACGTCGATCGGGTGATCTTCGCGTGTGATTACCGCGCAGACTTATCCCGCGTTCGGTATCTGACGACCGTTCTCGATCGAATTGAAATCCGGGATGGCTTTCCGACCCTTGAGGAGGCCTCCGGGTCACTCAACGGGCTCTACATCACCGGCTTCTCCGCGACGCGAGACTTCGGGCCGTTTTTCGGTTTCGTCAAGGGATCCCCAGCATCTGCCACACTCATCCTGGGCGACCTACTGTCGAGGAACTGACTTGCGGCGGGGTCGGGGTTCATGGACCAATAAGCCCGGTCGGAGTTCGCTGATCGTGCTCTAATTGCGTCACTATGTTCAGGCGCACAATTTAGGGTGACGACGGATGAAAGACGCTAGGGGGACTGCAGGCGATACCGGCGATAACCGCGTGGCGGTGAATGTGCGGGTGCATGTATATCCGGGAACGGACGGCGAGGTCGGCGGGACTGTGGTCGAGGATTTCGGCGATCTGGCGGGGCATGCAGTGGATATCGGTAGAATCCGTTTAGTTGCCCCCGCGCGGAGATGGGCGGTGGCGCTCGACGCGGGCGGTTTGGTTTTCGTCGACAGCGAAAAGTTGGTCGCCGAGTAGTTTTAGCTGTCGCGGTTTACCCACCGTCGGGCAACCATCTTTTCCAGTTGCGGCGCTGTCGGGCAATGGGGTGCCAGCCAGCGTGCAGAACCCCAGATTGCTACTTAGTCAACGCTCCGACTGCTCGATCTCGTCAAGCTGTCTGTCGAGGTCCGTTAATTCGATTGCCAGACGCCGCAATTGGCGTGCGACGGCCGCGCGCCGCTGCTCAAGGAGCGCGCGCCGCTCTTCGCGGCCCATGTTGTGTGCGTCGGTCTGCATAGTGGTCGCTCCCTGTGGTCTGCCTGTGATTCCAGACACCCGGCAGTGTGCGGGAGGTGCGCTGACCTGGGCCAGCTCGCGCCGCGACTAACAGCACAATTGACAAACAACCGACACCGACCCGTGACCGGCAGAAAGGTCAGGTGGGCCAGGGCCACCTCGTTGGAGGCCCAGCTCGTCAGGCCACAAATGCGCAAGCCCATAGGAACCAACCAAAAATGACGATCATTGGGCCATATGGAGCCTGGTGACCGCAGGCCGTAGCGGTTGATCAAGTTCCGCGTCGCAGGTCATCCCAAGACCGACGGTGTGGAGCTCAGACTGCTCCAGAGATGGGGTAGCGGACGGACGCCGAGCTGGTTCACTACCATTTTGGCGGCCTGACTGACTCCCTCGGTGAATGTGGGAAAGGCGAACTGAAGCTCGGCGACGTCCTCGACCCGCATCCCCGCCGCCATGCAGGCTGCGACCATTTGGATCACTTCGGCCGAGTACTCGCCGAGCACGTGAGCGCCGACGATCTGCCGTCGCACCGTCTCGACGATGAGCTTGCAGAACCCTTCGGGCTGGCCGTCGGCGACGGGCCGCAGCATGTCCTCATAGCGGGCCACGGCTACGGCGCAGTCGTAGCGGGCGCGCGCCTGCTCCTCGGTGAGGCCGACACTGCCGTACTCGGGGTCGGTGAAACTACCGACAGGGACGATCTCATGGACGACCCGGCGACGCGGGCCGAGCACCGCATTCTCGGCGGCGATACGACCTTCGAGCGCCGCGCTACTGACGAGCATGCTGTTCCCATCGACGTCCCCGGCAGCGAAGATGTGAGGAACGCTCGTGGCTCCAAATGCGTCGACCATCACATAGCCGCGCTCGGTAGCCACGCCGGCAGCGGCGGCGTCGATGAGGTCGGCGTTGCCGGGCCAGCCGACAGCGAAGAACGCCGCATCCACGTCGACCGTTCTGGATTCGTCGCCGACTCGGTACAGGACGCGCACACCTGCCTGGAGCGCCTCGAGTTGTTCGACTGCGGCGCTGGTGATCACCTCGATGCCGCGCCTACGGAAAGCGTCTGCAAGTGTGACTGAGACGTCGACATCGGCTCGCTGCACGATCCGGGGCGCGTGTTCGACGATGGTGACTTCACAGCCGAAGTCGGCCAGGATCGACGTCAGCTGGCAGCCCGTGTCGGCCGCCCCGATGACGCAGACCCGGTGGGGTAGGGAGTTTAGGTTGCGCAGGTCTCCGTAGGTCAGGCCGAGCTCGGCCCCGCGGATCGGCGGTCGCCCGGCTCTGCCGCCGACGGCGATGATCACCCGCTCCGCGGTCCACGTGCGGCCGTCGGCCGCGGCGACCGTGTTGGCGTCGATGAAGCGGGCATCGCCGGCCTCTTCGACGAGATCGACGCCAACAGAGCGGATGTGGTCGGCCACGCGCTTGCGTTCATAGAGGTAGTCGGCCACCCGCTGCGCGTTGGCTAGGGTCGCGGCGAGGTCGACCTCCGGGCGCGGCCCGTGCAGACCGAACGTTTCCCACGAGCTCCAGTCCCTCACCAAGCGCGCGGCCCGAGCCAGCGTGCGCACCGGTGCCGGGCCGCTGTTGAACGCGGTGCCGCCGACGCGCCCCCGCTCGATGACCGTGACCTCTGCGCCGAGCTCAGCGGCGTGCAGAGCGGCGGAAACACCAGCGGGTCCACCTCCGATGACGACAACGCGCATCTTCCCTGCCCCTCTCACCCCGACGCCGTCATATCGACCACGACCTCGATGCCCTCCTGCTTGGCGAGCACGCCCGGCGTCTCCTGGTGTCGTCAGTCGACAAAGCCGGACATCTTGGCTACACCGCGATCACGCTGTGGTCGAGCTCGCTGTCAGATTCCACCGTGATCACCGAGGACTACATCGTCCAGATGGCCCAGCGGGCCTTCACCCCGCAGGCGATTGTGATCGGACACCTCAACCACCTGCCGGTCACCCACGTCTATGGGCAACTCCGCGATCTTATCCGCGCTCGTAACTTACGCACCGTGACCTTTGACGATGTCTTCGCCCACTAGGCGAGGCCATTAAAGCGCACTCTGTGCTTTGCGATGACAGCCCCTGGTCGGCAACCGGGGCCAGTCGGACTACGGCGGCACAGCGACTTGTCGAGAACGGTTAGTGCCCTTGACGCCGTCAAGACCCGACGGCGCAACCGCAGGTAGCGAGAGGTACTGAACCGGAACGAGGCGGAACAAATCGGCTGTTCAAACGCCAAAAGTCCTGGTAGAGAGACGGGTTCGATTCCCGGCAGCTCCACCATAAAAGGGCCGCAGAGGTGCGGCCCTTTTTCTTTGACTGCGGGCCACACATCAATATCGCCGGCAACACTTACGAGTTTCGGGACATGCGCCCGCCCGTCCATTGGGCCTCAGCGCGCTGACGGGTAGTTGTTGCAGTCGGTCAACCGTACATTTCGTCGATCAGATCTTTCGCGATGAGCGTGGCCGCGGCCCGGCCATCGGCGGTGGGGTCCAGGTTGACCCAGATCACGATTGTCACCTTGTTTTTTGGGTCGGTGGCCGCGAAGGCGTTGAAGCCAGGAACTTCGCCGGTGTGCCCATACAGCGCACCGAATTTCGCGAGGGCCAGCCCGTACTGGGGCGCATCGGGTTGTGCCGGGTTCGTTGATTGCAGGCTGGCGATCCGCCTGGCTTGCATGTCGGGATCGAGCAGTTTCCCTTCGGCCAACGCCTCAGCCAAAGTCGCCAGATCCGCCACCGTGGAGATGCCGGCGCCCGCCGCCCAGGCCCACGACGGGTTCATGGATGTCTGATCGCCAGGCTGCAGCGTGCCGGCCTTTGCTGCCGCCTGCATTTCGGGCGGTACCGCCGCTGGGGTGCCCATAGTCAGCACGTTGTTGCCATACATATATCCCTGGGGATGCGGGTCCGGGATGGCGTTTGAGGTGATGGGTGGAAACAGCGTGTCCTTGAGACCCAGTGGGGTGAACAACCGATCCTGAAACACCTGCCGCAGGTGTTTGGCGTCAAGCGCCTCGGCGATGAGCCCGAGCAATACCGTGTTGGTGTTCGAATAGTGGTAGCCCGTTCCGGGTGGGAAATAGGGCGGATGACTGTAGGCCAGCGCGAGTAATTCGTCCGGATTCCATACTTTTTGTGGATTGCTGTCGCCAATCTCGTTTAGTTCGCGCGTCTCGCTGTAGTTGTAAAGGCCGCTACGCATGTTCAACAACTCGGCGATGGTGATGTGGTCGCCGTCCGGAACATCGGGGCGGAACTTCGACACTGGGTCGCCGAGGCTGAGCTTCCCCTCGTGGGCCTGCTGCAAGATCACGGTGCCGGTCCATGTTTTGGTGATCGATCCAATCCGGACGTGATCCGCCAACGACACCGGAACTCTGTCACCCACTGTGGCGGTGCCGTACGTCGTGCTGATCTCACCGGCGGGTGACCGCACTAACGCGGCCGCCCCAGGGACGAGCATCTCCCTGGCCATTGCGGTAACCCGCACCCGCAGCGTCATCTGATTGATCGGCGTAAACGCCCGGGTCGAGCCAGCCGACGAGGATGGACTCGGCGAGGACCCGGCGCCGCACGCGCCGACTAGCAACGCAACGCCAAGGATGGCAGCGACAGTCCGGCCCCGGAGCCATCCGGGCCGCACCGGTGAAGGCAGGGCAGAAAGGACCATTGCCGGACTCCTCCCTAAGGGGCATGCGGGTCTCCGCCTACATTTTCCGGCCGGGCGCAGCGAACGCTAGACGTTCCGCAACTTGGCCGGATTCCCGGCAGCTCACCAAGAAGACGTTGGCCTAGGTGTCGAAGGCGATAGGCAGGCTCGTTGGCCTGGTCAGTCCAACAAATGGCTTCCACGGCGCTGGCCAGTTGCGGCGGGGGTCGGTATCCGTCGAGTGACGGCCGTGGGCGCTTCGGCGATTTCCATCCGGGCCAGGTTCGCTCCGAGGCAGAAGTGCACGCCCGCGCCGAAAGTCAGGATGGGCGGCAGTCCCTCGCGGGTGATGTCGAAGCGGTCGGGGTCATCGTAGATCGCCGGATCACGTTTGGCTGCAGCGGTATTCGCGAAAACCATTATGCCGGCGGGAAAGACGACCCCGGCGAGCTCGACATCCTCAGTGGCGGCACGCAATAGGGAGTTCGAGATGGGGAGTGGCGGATGGTCTCGTTGACGGCGGCCTGTGCCAGGGCTGGCTTGTCTCGCAACAGCTCCCACTGATCAGGGTGATCGCAGAGTACGTCGATGGAAGCGGCCACCTCGTTGCGCGTGGTGTCGGTGCCCGCTAGCAACAGAGCGGCGGCGAGGATGCGCAGCTCTTCGGCATTGAGTCGGTCACCGTCGTGCTCGGCCCGGATGAGGCCGTCGAGCAGGTCGTCGGTCAGGGTGTGGCGACGGGCTTTCCGGTGCGTGCAGGCCCAGAGCCGCGCCCCCGCTGTCGGCGCGCTCTACCGTGGGCGGCTGCCATTGTCTAGCCCGGTGGTCCGGGCGGCGGTGGCGCTCCCAAGGTGATCGGCGGCAGCCCAGGAATCTGGATTACCGGCGGCGGGGGAAGGGCTGGTTCGTTTGGAAGGTCAACCGCAACGATCGGCCCGCGCTGCACCGGAGCCGGCGGCGGTGCCGGTGCGATCCCGTTGCTGATGGTGATCGTGATGGTCGATCCGGGGATGATTTGACCGCTTGGGGTAGTCCCCACCACTGCACCGGAAGGCTGGTAGCTGTTGACCCAGTTGGCCTGGTCGGCAACTTGGAAACCGGCGTCTTTGAGGCGCTTACGTGCCGCGTCCACGTCCAGGCCGGAGACATCGGGTACCCGGCCGCCCGACGCGCCGTCGACGTAGCGCGCATCGGTTGGCGGCAGACGCACGTCGCCGAAATCGGTGGCGAGAGGCTTCATAGCCTCGAACCAGGTGCGAGCGGGCTCGCTACCGCCATACAGGTCACCGCTGCCGCACCTGCGCAGTGGGAATGAACAGATGCCCGAGGGTGCGCCGCTGTCGTCGAAGATGTAATTGGCCGCCGCGTACTGGTTGGTGAAGCCGACGAATCCCGAGGATCGATGCGACTCAGTGGTGCCGGTCTTGCTCGACAGCGGCAGGTTCCAACCCACTGTGCCGGCGGAGCCCGCTGCGGTGCCGCTACCCTGGTCGTCCTTGCTCAAGGCGTTCGCGAGCGTGTTCGCCAGTCCTTCCGGCACGACCTGGTCACAGGCCTCGGTGCTCGCGGACACTTGGTTGCCCCTGCGGTCGAGGATCTTGTCGATCGGGCTCGGCGGGCACCACATGCCGCTGGACGCGAGCGTCGCCGCCACATTGGCGAGCTCGAGGTCGTTGAGTGGGAATGGGCCCAAAGTGAACGAGCCCATGTTCTGTTGCTTGATCAAATCGGCCAAGCTTGCACTGCCTTTCGGGTCGTAGGCGCGCGCCGTTCCCGGAATCGCATACGACCGCAGCCCCAGCCGGACCGCCATGTCGACCGCCCGCGGCACCCCGACGAGCTGAATCAGCCGCGCGAACGCGGTATTCGGCGAGGTGGCCAGCGCATCGGTGACGTTCATCGAACCGCGGTAGCGGCCGGCATTTGCGACGCACCAGGTTTCCTTCGGACAGCC
The DNA here is from genome assembly GCA_963733755.1 of uncultured Actinomycetota bacterium. Lineage (GTDB taxonomy): Bacteria > Actinomycetota > Actinomycetes > Mycobacteriales > Mycobacteriaceae > Mycobacterium. Next base: position 61,973 of record CAVTEZ010000026.1, on the reverse strand, counting down.
GGGCGTATCGCTGCTGCCCAAGCCTTTGGCTTGAAAGAAGCCCGGCACCTGCAGCTGTTGGTTAATACCCATGCCCATGTCTAAGGCGGCCGCGGTGGTGAAGATCTTGAAGATGGAGCCTGCCCCATCACCGACGAGCGAGAAGGGCTGCGGCTGCACCGTTTCGCGCGCGTCGCTGTTGAGGCCATAGGTGCGGTTGCTGGCCATCGCCATCACCCGATGCGCGTCCTTGCCGGGTTTGATCACGCTCATCACGCTGGCGACGCCGTCGAGTGTCGGCTTGGCGAACTTGTCGATGGCCTCCTTGATCGACATCTGCACCTTGGGGTCCAGCGTCGTGCGGATCAGATAACCGCTGCGGGCGACCTGCTCCTTGCTGATGCCGGCCTGCGCGAGGTAGTTAAGTACGTAGTCGCAAAAGAAGCCGCGATCGCCGGCGGCGACGCAGCCACCGGGCAGCACATTGGGGTGGGGTAGCACGCCCAGTGGCTCAGCTTTGGCGGCACGCAATTCGTCGGAGTACTGGGGAAGATTGTCGATCATGGTGTCCAGCACCACGTTTCGCCGCTGCAGTGCCCCCTCGGGATTGGTGTAGGGGTCGAGCGCACTCGTCGACTTCAGCATGCCGGCCAGCAGTGCGGCCTGCTGCCAATTCAGCTGCGAGGCGTTGACGCCGAAGTAGGTCTGAGCGGCATCTTGCACACCGAACGCGCCGTTGCCGAACGACACCAAGTTGAGGTAACGGGTGAGGATCTCCGCTTTGGAGAGCTTCTCGTCGAGCGTCAGCGCTATCCGGATCTCGCGCAGTTTGCGTGCCGGTGTGATTTCCACAGCGGCTCGCCTCTCGGCGTCGTTCTGCGCGGTCACTAGCAACTGGTAGTTCTTGACGTACTGCTGTTCGATGGTCGATCCGCCGCGGGTGTCGAGGTTGCCTGACAGGTAGCCAGACAGGCCAGTCAGTGTGCCCGGCCAGTCCACCCCACTGTGCTCAGCGAACCGCTTGTCCTCGATCGACACGGTGGCCAGCTTCATCGTGTTGGCGATCTGCTTGCTGGGGACCTCGAACCGCCGCTGGGAATACAGCCAGGCGATCGGGTTTCCTGCGGCGTCAACCATCGTCGAGACCTGCGGAACGTCACCTTCGAGAATTTGTCTGGATTCGTCGGCGACAACTTCAAAGGCGCGGTTGAACAACAGCCCGATACCGCCCGCGACTGGGAACATCAATGCCGCCGCCAGCAGCGCGGCCAACAGGCAGCACCCCATGAGCCTCGTCACCGTTGCCGAAGTCGGCTCGCGCTCCGACATACCCGAATTATCCGCGGCCCGGCCGCCAGATTGCGGCGAATGCCTACAACGGATCGCCATTAATGTTGTCACGGCGTTGTCACGGAATTGAAAGCCGGCACGGCTTTCCGACCCTCGACGAGGCGTTCGGGTGCACCTCGAAGGGCTCTACATACGGCTTCTCCGCGACGCGAGACTTCGGGCCTTTTTTCGGTTTCGTGAAGGGATCCCCAATATCCGGCCCACTCATCGTGGGCGACCTCCGGTTGAGGAACCGACTTGCGGCGGGGTGGGGTAATGGATCATAAGTCCCGGACGGCGTTAGCTGGTCGTGCTCTAATCGCGTCACTATTTTCCCCCGCACAGCCTAGGGTGACTAATGATGAAAAGACGGATCAAAGACGCTAGCGGGACGGCTGGCGATACCGGCGATAGCCGCGTGGCGGTGAATGCGCGGGTGCATGTATATCCGGGGACGGACGGCGAGGTCGGGGGGACTGTGGTCGAGGATTTCGGCGATCTGGCGGGGCACGCAGTGGACATCGGTGAGAACCACATAGTTGGCCCCGCGCGGAGATGGGCGGTGGCGCTCGACGCGGGCGGTTTGGTTTTCGTCGACAGCGACGAGTTGGTCGCCGAGTAATTTCAGCTGTCGCGGTTTACCACCGTCGGGCGACCATCTTTTCCAGTTGCAGCGGCGCTATCGGACAATAGGGTGCCAGCCCGCATGCAGAACCCCAGAAACCACTGTCAACGCTCCGACTGCTCGATCTCGTCAAGCTGCCTGTCGAGCTCCGATAATTCGACCGCCAGACGCCGCAATTGGCGTGCGGCGGCTGCGCGCCGCTGCTCAAGGAGCGCGCGGCGCTCTTCGCGACCCCTGTCGTGTGCGTCGGTCTGCATGGTGGTTGCTCCCCGTGGTCTGGCTGTGAAGTTCCAGACATCCGGCAGTGTGCGGCAGATGCGCTGACCTGGCCAGCTCGCACCGCGACTGACAGCACAATCGACAAACAACCGACACCGACCCGTGACCGGGCACCCCGTCGGCAGTAAGGGCTAACGGCGCGCAGACGGAGGCTCAGGGTCACTCGAAGTGTTGATAGTCGGGAGTCGTCAAGTCGCCAGCCCACCGCCAGCCACGATCTGTGAAGGTGCGCACGGCAGCGTCACCGTCGTGTAATAGTCCTGGGTCGGTGCGGCTGCGGTCCAGGTAGGCGTTGCTCAAAGATGGCGATGACCTCTGGCACCAGGTCTTCGTGCACGATTAACGCGCCGCGGTGGGTGTGGCCGTCGAACCCGACGTGCTCGACGTCGACCCGTCGCAGCTGCCCCGGCTCCACAGGGCAACCCGGTCGCCAGCTTGCGCCGAGTTCGACGGCAGTGACTGGCTGCGCGGTCGCAGCGGCAGGTGATGGCGGCGCGCTTTTTGACGACGGCGCGGCGGCCGACCGTGACCGTGTAGAAGAAAACGGGATGGTGTGGCCGCGCGAGGCGGCGGCGCGGCGGTGCACTGCACCAGCACGACACCCGCTGCGAGCATTCCCGCCAGCACTGCACTCTGCCGCTGATAAGACGTCAACTGGGATGTGTCCTCACCGCTTGCTTCCATCCCCACAAGACCGTTGCGATAAGCGGTTTCGCTAGGCAAGTCCGGTGCCAACGCTACTCGACGAGCACCAGAGTCCGGCATCATGATCGAGCCCGACCCCCACGGCCGGACGGTCAGGCGTATGCGCGGCATCGGGGCCGGCGGCGTGGTCACAGGTTTTGAGCTCGGCGACACCGCTCGCCCGGGCGCACGTCGGTTGTTTGAGCTATCGGCGTCACCAGGCAGCTAGGCCGGACCGCGAAGAGCACTGAAGTGGCGGGACTTTGCTGGCGTGCCAACTTTTAGGCGTGTTGATGCCATCATCATAATCGGCGTATCCCCAGGTCATTTCGCGTACTTTCGCGTCGTTTCAGGTAGCTCGATCGAGAATTTGCCCAGCTCGAGGCTGCTTTTGGGATGGGTTCGATTCCCGGCAGCTCCACATAGAGAAAGCTGGTCAAGGCCAAAAGCCTTGGCCAGTTTCTTTTTTCACCACATCTTTCACCTAGGCCTGCACAGCCCGAGCCCGGGGTGGCCTGGCTTTTCGGTCGGTCGCCTCGCGGATGTAGTCCCCGATCTGGCGCAGCGACCGGGTGGCCTCCGGCACCATCGGCGTGGCGATCTGGAACACGTGCATTTGGCCGGGCCACACCCGCAGCTGGACCGGTACTCCCGCTGCGGCCAGCCGCCGCGCGGCGAGCCGGGCGTCGTGCAGCAGGACCTCGGAACCGGATACATGGATCAACGTGCGGGGCAGACCGGCCTCGATGTGGTCGAGCGGTTCGTAGATCTCCTCGGGGTGCCCGTCCACGATGTGACGCTGGGCCGCGCTGGCAATCAGGTCGACGAATGCGTCAAACGCCTTGGCCGGGAACATCGCATCGGTGCCGATGTTGGGGTGTGCCTGCTTGGGGGCCTTGGTGATCTGCATCAGCGGTGACATGCAGACGATGGCCGCGGGTTCCTCGCCTTCGTCGAGCAGCCTTTCGGCCAGCGCGAGTGACAGGTAGCCTCCGGCGGAGTCGCCGGCAAGAACGATCTGCTCAGGCCCGTAACCCCGGCCACGCAGCCACCGGTAGCCGTCATAGCAATCGTCGATCGCCTCACCGATGGAATGCTTGGGTAGCATCCGGTAGTTCATCACCAGCACGGGGGTATCGGCGTATTTCGACAACTTGGTGACGAGCCGGTCATGGGTATTAGCGCCACAGGTCAAGAAGGCGCCACCGTGCATGTACATCACCACGCGCCGGGTGCCGTCGGCAGCCAGTACGCCGGCGGCACGGACCAATCGCGCAGTGCAATGCGGCAACCGAATCGTGGCGCGAACGCTGCCGGGTGCGGGCGTCACGGCCCCAGCGGCGAAGTCGACGAGGCCCCATGGCCACGGCACATCGAGGAGGTAGCTACCAATTGTCAGGGCTGGCCGGATGGTAAGCCGAGCGGCGAGCCAGGCGAGCCGGCCAGCGACGCTCGCGTCAGCCTCCACGATTTCCCGAACCATCCCTGAGCCCCGCCGGTCGAACATGACCGACGTTCGCCGACGAGCCGGACCGGCAGCGTGTTCGTCGATGCGTTCATCAACGCGCTCACGGTCGCCAATGTCCGCGTCCGATCGGTCGCGTGCGGCACGCAGCGCATTACGCTCGCTGTCTAAGAGGCTGCCCGCCCGCAGCCGCTCAGTGACGATAGTGCCCGGCGTCGATGGCCTGGTCGCGGCGTACATTCGACCTCCAGTAATGGATGAGGTGCCATACCGAATATCGCACTCTGTCGACTATCGCATACTTTCGTATGTTTAACAATGATTTCAATAACTTGCAGTATTGGAGCGCGGGGGCCTGTCACGACGATCTCGTTGAACCGTCCTGAGTGTCACAACGCGCTCGATCGTGAAGGTGTCGGCCGAGCTCAACGCCGCGGTCAAGGAGATCTCCGTCGACCGGGGCTGTCGCATCGTGTCCTTCGCGGGGCCGGGTGACACGTTCTGCGCGCGGGTGATGACGTGAAGGAGTCTCAACAACTGGGAGCCAACGGATTTCATTTGGCCATGTTCGCGCTAAGCACCCAAAACCTCGCGCTGAAACCTCGCTTCGTATTGACAGTGCGTCAATACGATTGGGCCGGGCATTGCCTGTCAAACGGTGGAATTTTGCGCTGTGTCAAGAGAATTGGGGATATCGTCACCTGAAACCTACTTTCAATCGAGCGCCGATAAGCGCACAATGGTGTCGGCGGATTTCTCAACGAATTTTCACTCCTGAGACTCGGGACAGTCGTCTTTATGAGCTCTACGCCCTTTAGCCAGGACCTGAACGGGTTCGCCATCGAGTTCTGACCGTGATCGTGGAGTGCCGCCGGCCGGTCTTCGATCGCATCGCCCCGGCCGGCAGTCCGGGTCGGCTGGCGGCAATGACCCCCTCGATCGGCGGAAGGGAAACGTATGCAACGGCTCAGCGGGCTGGATGCCAGCTTCTTGTATTTGGAAACGCCCTCACAGCCGTTGCACGTCTGCGCGATCTTGGAGTTGGACGCCGCGACAGTGCCCGGCGGGTACAGCTTCGCTCGGCTGCGCGAAGAGCTGGGCGTGCGGATCAAGTCGATCCCGGAGTTTCGGCAGCGGTTGGCCGACAGCCGGCTGAATCTGGACCATCCGGTGTGGGTGGAGGACCACAGTTTCGATCTGGACCGGCATCTGCACCGCATCGGGCTGCCGGCGCCCGGCGGGCGCGTCGAGCTGTCGGAGACCTGCGGGCGCATCGCCTCCCTGCCCCTTGATCGCGGCCAGCCCCTGTGGGAGATGTGGGTGATCGAGGGGATCGCTGGCACCGACGCCCGGGCGGGTGGGCGGCTGGCGGTGATGACCAAGGTGCATCACGCGAGCGTGGACGGGGTGGGCGGTGCGAACCTGCTGTCGCAGCTGTGCGGCACCGAACCGGACACGCCGGCGCCGAAGGCGGTGGACGGGCCGGGGGACACCAACTCGGTGGGAATGGCGGTGCGGGGCCTGGCGAAGTTCGTTGCCCGGCCACTGCAGCTGGCCACTGTGCTGCCGATGACGGCGTCAACGATCGTCGACATCGTTCGCCGGGGGCGCAGCGGGCGGGCCATGGCGGCGCCGTTCCGGGCGCCGCACACCCCGTTCAACGACTCCATCACTCGCCGGCGCAATATCGCCTACGCCCGCCTGGAGTTCGACGACATCAAGACGATCAAGAACAGGTTCAATGTCACGGTCAACGATGTGGTGATGGCACTGTGCGCCGGGGTGCTGCGCAAGTTCTTGCTCGATCGCGGTCAGCTGCCCGACACCTCGCTGGTGGCCACGGTGCCGGTGTCGGTGCATCAAAAGTCCGACCGGCCAGGCCGCAACCAGTTGACGGCGTTGTTTTCCCGCCTGCAGACTCAGATCGCCGACCCGGCCGACCGGCTGCGCGCCATCGCGCACGCCAATGGGGTGGCCAAGGAGCACAGCGCGGCGATCGGGGCGACGCTGTTGCTGGACTGGGCGCAGTTTGCAGGGCGGGCGCTGTTGGCTCCGGCGGTGGGACTCTTCGCCAGTGCGGTGCTGACCCGCCGACCGGTGCACAACCTGGTCATCTCCAACGTGCCGGGACCGCAGGTGCCGTTGTACTTTCTGGGCTGCCAGGTCAAGGCGATGTACCCGCTTGGACCGATCTTCTACGGCACCGGCCTCAACATCACGGTGATGTCGCTGACCGGCAAGCTTGACGTCGGGATCAACTCATGCTGGGAACTGGTGCCCGACGTATGGGACCTGGCCGACGATTTCGAGGTCGCCCTGCAGGAATTGCTCACCGCCGCCGCGTGATCCGCCCGAGTACCAGCTCGATGGATTAGGTGGCCACTCTTGACGACGTCAAGACCCGAGAACGAAACTGCAGGTAACGGGAGGTACTGAGCCGGAACGAGACGGAACGAAGCGGCACTTCAGACGGCATATTGCCTGGTAGAGCGTCGGGTTCGATTCTCGGCAGCTCCACAATAGAGAAAGCTGGTCAGGGCCGAAAGCCTTGGCCAGTTTTCTTTTGCGTCAAGATCTCATCAACATCCACATCAACAAGTCGACTGACCTCGCGGTTGCGAAAAGTCATCAACGCCATAGCCGTTCGGCTGCCCCGCCCTTTGAGCTGCGCTCGAGCGCGTGCGAATCTGCCCATACCACAACATAACTGCCCAACATCATCGTGGCGTCGCCTCTGCGAACAGGTCTTTGTGCTCTCGCAGGAATTGCGGCAGCGACTGTGGTGGCTGGCTGGTGAAGTGTTCGAACGCGTCGGTGATGTGATAGAAGGCCTGATACTCCGGCGGGCGAGTGCGCAAGTAGCGCCACAAGTGGGTGAGGTGTTCCACCGCAACAGCGTTGACCCCGACAGCCGAAGCGGCGCTGGCCCATTGATCGTCGTCGACCTCGACATAATCCACCGGCCGGTCCAGGATTTTGCTGAACGCCTCGGCGATCTCTTTGTTGGTGACCGCGCCGGCCATCAATCGAACCACAGTGCCACTCGACAGCGCCGGGCCCGTCAGCACCGCCGCGGCCACACGGGCGACGTCTTCGGCGCCCACCATCGGGATCGCCGTGGCTTCCGGTCCCCACGGCAAGGCGATCACCCCAGCCCGCGCCAGGCTGAGCATGGCCCAAGTGCGGAGGTTTTCATAGAAGACAGTGGCGTCGAGATGCACGGCGCCGACGCCCGACCAGTCGAAGATCTGCTCGACCAACCAGTGGCGGGCTTGGTGCGGGGTGGGCTGCTCGGCGCCGGCCTGCAGCCACTGCGACAGGTTTACGACCTGCTCTACACCGGCCGAGCGTGCCGCGGCGGCGAACGTCGCGGCGGCGTCGAGCAGGCCCTGCTCCACGGGGTAGGCGAAGTAGGCCCGGCGGATACCGCCCATCGCGGCCGCGACCGATCGGAAGTCGCGCAGGTCGCCGTCGACTACTTCGGCGCCGAGCGTGCGGAGCCGATCGGATCGGTCATCGAGGCGGTGGACGAAGGCGCGCACGGGCAAGCCCTTGTCGAGCAGTAACCGCGTGACATGGAAACCGGTCGAACCTTGGATGCCCCCCGCGGCGCCAGTGACAAGGATGGGCTCGACAGGCATGATCTTGTCCCTCCACTCGAATCCTGCCCCGACCAGTCGTTACGGGCGCGATGGCGACGCGGTCTGGTAGCCGTCGGCCTCGGCCGCGCCTTCGAGCGCATCGGCGGCGGCTTGTGCCGCCTGAGCCGCATCGGCGGCAGCGTGCGCTGCCAAGTCGTCGGAGCAGCCTTCGCGGGTGGCCGATGACTTGGGCAGCGCCTGGGTGAAGGCGCGGGACACGTCCTGCAGGGCGGAGGTGACCTCGCTCGGAATTACCCAGAACGTGTTTCCCGGGCCCTGGGCCAGCTGCGGCAGCACCTGAAGATACTGATAGGCGAGCACTTTGGGGTCGGGGTCGTTGCGGTGCACGGACTGAAATACCTCATCGATAGCGCGGGCCTGGCCCTCGGCCTTGAGGATCGCTGCGGTCCGGTTGCCCTCGGCGCGCAGGACAGCGGCCTGCTTGTCACCCTCGGCGGTGAGGATCTGAGACTGGCGTTGGCCTTCGGCGCCCAGGATCGCCGCACGCTTGTCGCGCTCGGCCCGCATCTGCTTCTCCATCGCGTCTTTGATGGATTGCGGCGGGTCGATGGCCTTGATCTCTACCCGGTTGACCCGCAGCCCCCACTTGCCGGTGGCCTCGTCCAGCACACCTCTTAGTTGGCTGTTGATGGTGTCGCGGGAGGTGAGTGTGCGCTCCAAGTCCATGGACCCGACGACATTGCGCAGTGTGGTCACCGTGAGCTGTTCGACGGCTTGCAGGAAGTCGGCGATCTCATAGGCGGCTGCGCGCGCATCGGTCACCTGGAAATAGAGCACAGTATCGATCTCGACGACCAAATTGTCCTCGGTAATCACCGGTTGCGGTCGGAACGAGATTACCTGTTCCCGCAGGTCAATCATCGGATAGACCCGGTCGAAGTAGGGGATGACGAAATTGAGGCCAGGCTGCAACGTGCGGTCGTAGCGGCCGAGCCGTTCGACGTTGCGGGCACGCGCCTGGGGCACGATGCGCACCGCCCGCAGCACGGTGAAGGCTACGAACAGCGCGATGACCAGTCCGGGGATAAGTGAGAGTGCGGTTTCCATGGGTTACTCCCGGGGGTACACGAGCGCGGTGGTTCCGCTGATCTCCAGCACGTCGACGGTCGCTCCGGCGGGTATCACCAAGGTTTGGTCGTAAGCGCGCGCCGTCCACTCCTCACCACGCATACCGCCGATGCGAACCCTGCCATCCAGCCGGGACACCTCTGACACGACATAGGCGGGCTTACCGATTAAAGCTTCTACGCCGAAACGCTCAAGCTGGGGCCGGAGCATGTGCCGACGGACGACGGGGCGGATGAGCAGCACCCCGATCGTGGCAGTGACTGTGAACGCAATGAGTTGGATAGCAACGGGTAGTCCGAGTGCGGCGAAGCCCGCGGTGATCAGTGCAGCGACACCGAGCATCCCGACCGCTGCGGTGATAGTGAGCATCTCGATCACCAGCAACACTACGGCGACGATCAACCAGATCAGCCATGCATCCATGCGGCGGTCCTCCTTGAACATTCGACGGATGCGCGGGCGTGATGACTTTACTTCCTCCATCGTGTGCGGTAGGTCACACCCTTACATTATGTCCCCCAATCCATGCAGGCGCCGCAGTGGATTTTTGGCTAAGTGCTGACCGGTCGGGATCCCGCGGCCCGACCGCCGGCAGGGCCAGCTACTGACCGCGCTTGACGCCGTCAAGACCCGAAAACGAAACCGCAGGTAACAGTTGCACGAACTGGACCGCATCGGAACCCACCGACAGCTCGGAAGCCAAAAGCCCTGGTAGAGCCTCGGTTCGATTCCCGGCAGCTCCACTGAGAACATGCGGGTCAGAGCCACAAAGCTCTGGCCAGGCTTCTTTTTTCACCACATTCCTGACCTGCACGGGCTGGCCACAGTTGGCCGTAGTCAGGGCTTCGAGATTGCCCTACAGATGGAGGAACACGAAGCGGCTTAAAAGCGGTCTGACGCTATGTGCCTATACAGTGAAACACCCCAGGTCCATACGCACATGCGCAAGATCGGATCCAGGTGCTTGATATATCACGGGCTGAGCCTTACTCCAAACAGCCTCACTTGACCTCTCACTCCCTTGAGGTGACGTGTGCCCGCGGGCGTCCATTCGAAGAAAGCGGAACCAATAGCGTCGCGCGCCGACTCGGCGACCAGCACGCTACCGGGATGGGCCACCGCGGTAACGCGGCTAGCCACGTTGACCGGCCTCCCGTACCAGTCACCGGCACGGGTCACTGCCTCTCCCGCCGCAACGCCGGCCCGGAGTTGCGGCAGACGCTCGTCCGCCGCGAGATTCACCAAGTCGAGGATCGCCTTCAGCAACAACACCGGTTCGGGACAAACGAACATCACGGCATCGCCGATCGTCTTGATGAACCGGACCGGACCAACCTCCACTTCGTGGGCAAGACTAGTAAGGTGGCTCGCCACTCGCTCAAGCTCTTCCGGGGGAAGCGCCTCCCCCAGGCGGGTGAAGCCTGCCAGGTCGGCGAAAGCCACCGCCACCGTGCGAGCACCAGGCAGTTTCCCGGCGGAGAGCTCTGCGGCACTGACCCAGTCCGTTTCAAAGGTGTGGCGTAGTTGCAGCATGAGCATGGCTTGGACCAGCGGTCCGAGCTGCGGTATCGCAAGCCGTGCCATGTCCTCCGCCGTCTCCGCCAACTCGGTCTCGCTGGCGCCAGGTTTGACCCACGTCTTCATACCGGTCTCACGCATCGTTGCCGCAGTACGCCGAAGTCCATCGGCCAGCACCCGGACCACGGCAACCGCGTCGTCGGGATCGGCGCCAAAGTCCACGAGGTATTTCGCCCGGGCGGCGGTCTCCACGTCGGCTCTCGGCAGTACCGGGGCATCGGGATCGTCTATTCGCGGCAGGCCGGCCGCTCGTTGGAGTCGCTCTAGCAGATCTAGTTTGATTCCCCCCGCTTCACAAATGTGGCGCGCAGAGACGCGTGTGCCATCGTCACCGAGGATTCGGTACGCGGGCAGCAGCATGGGGGCCGCTTGCGACGCACGAATCTGCTCCATGCTGAAGCCGCGATCAAGCAACCAGGCGATCAACTCTGCGCGGTCCTGGCGCGCCTTCCCCTCAAGGTCATACAGCAGACCAGACGCCTCAATGTCAGGATCCGCCGTCATAGGGCCAACGTACAACGATCGACGCCATTCATTAAAGGCGCTGGCGCGCCCCACTTGTGGCCTTGCACCATAGGCTTCCTTCGGTTCGGTGAAGCTTCCTCGCTACCCTTGACGAGTTGCAGGCACTCGGCTCCCCGCTGTAAGCCGTGTTCTCTAGGGTGGCCGCCGCCCCGGTCTCGTACTGTCCTGCATGATTCCTCCACTTCGCCGTCCCCAGATCCTGCGGAGATGTCAGCTTGCGGGCAGCTCACCGGCTGCGACTTCGTCGGGATAGTCGTCGTAGTACGGGACGTAGCCCTCCTCGCGACCGTTGAGCACGTAGACCGGATCGTCGACGTCGGGTCCGTATCCTTGCTCGCGCAGATCGACCTTCTTGGTCTTGACCGTCGCGGTGTGCTCCAGCGAATCGACGACCCTTATGAACAGCGGCACCGCGTAGCCGGGCAGGCGGTCGTAGACGGTATGGGCCAGCGACCCGCCGTCGAACTCTGTGCCGTCCTTCAACACCGCGGCCGCCATCCCGGCGCGCCCGTCCGCGCCGGGCACCTTCACCCCGAAGACCGTCACCGCCTCGACCCCCGGGTCGGCCGCCACTGCGGCCTCGACGTCCGTCGTCGCCACGTTCTCGCCCTTCCATCGGAAGGTGTCACCGAGCCGGTCGACGAACACAGCGTGGCGCCAACCCTGTGGGCGCAGCAGGTCACCGCTGTTGAGCCACACGTCACCGTCGCGAAAAGCGTTGCGGATCAACTTCTTCTCGCTGGCTTCCGGGTCGGTGTAGCCGTCGAACGGCTGCGCCTTGGTGATTTTGCTCAACAGCAGACCGGGCTGGCCGCGACGCACTTTGCGGACCCGGCCGTTCTCATCGCGAACCGGCTCGCCGGTCTCCGGGTCGTACTCGACGAACGCGACCGCGGTAGGGCAGAGGCCAGCGGTCTTGGGAATGTGAAAGATATTGACGAATCCCGTGTTTCCCTCACTGGCCCCGTATAACTCGAACACCTGCGGGATATTGAAGCGAGCAGTGAACTCGTCCCAGATATCCGGGCGCAGTCCGTTGCCGCCGATCACGCGCACTTTGTTGGTTCGGTCCGTGTCCCTCTCCGGCTGGTTGAGCAGATAGCGGCAAACCTCGCCGATGTAGACGAAGGCGGTGGCGTCGTGCCGAGTCACGTCGTCCCAGAACTTCGAGGCCGAAAACGACCGGCCCAAAGCAAGAGTGGCCCCTGCGCTGATCACTCCCGACACCGCCACGGTCAGCGCGGTGTTGTGGTACAGCGGCAGGCAGCAGTACACGGTGTCGCTGCTCTTCAATCGCATTCCTATGGCGCCGGACCCACCCATCGCGCGCAGCCACCGGTAGTGCGTCATGACACTGGCCTTCGGGGCGCCGGTGGTGCCGGAGGTGAAGATGTAGAACGCGGGGTCCTTGGCCCGTACCGACGACGTCGCCGCCGGGTTGTCGGTGGGCGCGTCGGCAGAGAGGCGGTCCAACTCGTCGATGGTCACGGTGTCGGCGACTTCCGCCTCTGATTCGTCGACCGCAGAAAGCAGGTCCTCCTCGCCGACGATCACCTTGGCATGCAACAGCCCAACGCTGTGAGCCAGCACGTTGCCGCGCTGCTTGTGGTTCAGCATTCCGGCGATCGCGCCGAGTTTGACCGCCGCGAGCATCACGAGCAGCGTTCGCGCCGAATTGCGCATTATGACGCCCACGACGTCACCGCGACCCACGCCGCGTTCGGCCAGCGTGGCCGCGTAGCGGTTGACGGTTTCATTGGCCTCGCGGTAGGTCAGCCCTTCGTCGTCGAAACGGATGAAAACGTGGTCGGCGTAACGCGCCGCACGGTCTTGGAAGACCAGGCCGATCGACTTCTTCGCTGACCCGCGGACGAGAAAAGCCGTGAGCGTGCCCCGCGCAACGACGGGCGCGTCCAGAACCAAGGCAGGCAGGCGCGCGGCGATGTCGGTCAGCCCGACGGTGTCACCGGCCATTGGCGCCTACTCCGGTCATGGCGGTCATTGACGACCACGCCAGTCCAGCGGCGCTCCGGCTACTCGGATACCGCAACTGCGGCACTTCGGGCAGCCGATCGGCCAACAGTCCACGGGCGACATCGAAGGGAAAATCCGGCGCATTTGTCGGGTCATCTCGGGGCGCTGGTGACACGGCGAATCGGTATCGACGGACGTCGAGGCGGCGTTCACCGACATGGCTTCCGGGCCTGGAGCCCGCAGCCTGGTCTGCTTCGGAACCGGCGACCAGAACGGGTCATAGTCCCCCCGGCTCAGTCCGAGTGCTTGGCGCGCCGCCGCCACCACACCTGCGTCGCCCGCTCCACCGGCGCACGCAACACGACGGTGGCGACTTCGGCCGGCCACAACCACCACGGGGCGATCGTGCGGGGTCGATCGGTGATCGCCTTCGCAACGATGTCCGCCGCCTGCTCGGCAGACAGGCCGGGCGCGTTGCGCAGGCTCTTGGTCGGTTCCATCATCCGGGTGTTGATGAGTCCGAAGTAGATCGCTGTGACGTCCACTCCGTCGGCGTGCAGCTCGGGTGCAACGCTGCGCAGCCACATGTCGAATGCCCCCTTCGACGCCTGGTAGGCGCCCCACCGGGGGCCCGGCGGGGTGCGGACGCCGACGCTCGACACGTTCACGATGTGCCCGCTGCCGCGCTGCCGCATCTCCGGAACCAGTTCCAGCAGCAGCCGAATCGGGCCAAGGTAGTTGACGCCGATCGTGCGGTCGAAGTCGTGCGGTCGCTCGTACTGTTCGTGCAGCGACCGGCGGATCGACTTGCCCGCGTTGTTTACGACGATGTCCGGCGCGCCATGCTCGGCGCAGATGCGTTTCGCCAATTCGGTGACGGCGGCGTCGTCGCTGATGTCGGCCGGGTAGCTCACCGCATGGCCGCCGTCGGCGGCGACCGTCGCTGTGAGTTCGTCGAGTTTGTCCGCCGATCGGGCCGCGAGCAGCACGGTCGCTCCCGCCGAGGCGAGTTTGCGTGCGGTGGCCGCGCCGATGCCGAACGAGGCGCCGGTGACCAGCACCGTCGCGCCCGACACCGCGTCATGCAATCGGTCGGGGTCGGATGCTCGCGGATGGTTCACGAGCATCCCTAGCACTGTTCCGGCTGAGCTCACGAAGTGGGACTTCCCACGATGCCGCCTGATCAATCCTGGGCGTCAACCGTGACGGTCAGCGGCGGGATCTCGTCACCGGTGTTCACGACTTAGCCGATGCCGCCGTACAGCTGGTGCGCGTCCAACGTGATCTCTTGACCTCCGCGGGGCTCTAAGCAAGCGCAATTGCGCGCTGCCAGTCGAGGGACTGGCTGGGCACATTTTGGGCACACTCAGTGTGTCCACAGAGGTCGATTCTGGTGAATCACTTACGATGTCGTTTCGCAGCTCAGTGCCGGTTCAGCTCAGCGACCAGCACCCCGAAATGGGTTCGATTCCGGCAGCTCCACAACACGGACCGCAGACACGCGGCGTCATTGTTCTCCCGGCCGCCCGGTGTTTGTCCCGCTCGAGTATCGCTCCGAGCCGTTAGGCACGTCGGTCGTGGACAACGGATGGCGGTCGATCGAACGCCCAGCGATCACTTTCGCGCTGATCACACCCAACTTGAGCATCCCAAGATAAGTCGAGGGGTTGAACAATGTCGGCCACTTGGTACGGGTCCGGTGCTCGTCGAGAGGGCGCCGTGCAAACCGGTCCCGCAGCCACCTCAGCGTCATGGGCGCTGACAATGGATGCAGAAGCAGATGATCGCAGAACCCGTCGCGGTGATACGTGACCGCGGTGCCGCCATGTGTATATGTCGCGACGAGCTCATCGACGTCCTCGACGCTGATGATGTTGTCGTGTACGGCTTGGACGACCAGCACGGGCATTGCTGGCGCCGACTTGCCCAGCTTGGTTTCATCGAAAATGTTGCGCACTTCTGGCAGGTCCCACAATTCGTCGGCCGACATGTCGACATATGAGCCGATGTTGACTTTGCGCAACCGCCAAACTGCCGAGGCTGTCGTCATCGTCTGGAGCTCCTCAAGCAACCGTTTGCCTTCCTCGGTCGCATGCCTGTCGACCACTTGCTGGGCGTCGGGGAAGACCTGGATGAACGCAGCGATCATCAGAGCCGCGAGGCCGGCAAAGAAGCTGCCGTTGAGGCGGCGCGCCACGCTCTCCGGATTACCGACCGGTGAGCCCAGCACGGCGCCGACGATGTTGAGCTCAGGCGCGTACTCGGCGGTCATCTCGGCGGCCCATGCCGAGGCGAGTCCACCACCCGAATACCCCCATAAGCCCACCGGAGCGGACGGCGACAATCCGAGCCGCTCGCACCCCAACGCCGCGCGTATACCGTCGACGATGCGGTATCCGGGCTCATACGGCGAGCCCCACATGCCGTGGCAGCCCTCGTGATCAGGTACTGACACCGCCCAGCCTTCGGCCAGAGCGGCCGCTACCAGCAGGAACTCGGACTGTACGAAAGCGCCGATAGCCTTCGCGCCGCGCCGCAGTGCGTACGAAGGGAAGCACCGCGACGCGACAGCGTCGATGGCGCATTGATATGACAGCATCGGGTAAACCACGCCGGGATCCCGTCGCTCGGGTACCAGCACCGTGGTGACCGCGCCCTCGGGATCGCCGTGCAAGTTGGTACTGCGATAGAGAAGCTGGGTGGCGGTGATCCGTTGGGGAATCATGCCGAGAAAGCCGAGCTCGACTCCCCGTGAGCGGAGTACCGTGCCGGGTCGGGCCTTTTCATAGCCCTTTGGTGGCTGGTAAAAGGGATCCTCGTCGGGCGGGAGCGGACGTTCGCCGCGACGTGTGTCGTCGTGTGGGGCGTCCGCGATGTATGCGTTCCCCGCGGATGTGCCGCCCATCGTTCGTTACCTCCGAGCTGCTTAAGTCTGCGTTAACTGGAAAGTCAGTACCCGCGGTACCGGGTGCTAAACCGCAGCCATGGTCAATCGTGGGGGACTGTGGTGCGGCAATCGACGCACAACGCCGGGGAGTTCGCTGGATGGATTCGACCGCGACGGCATCGTTGGTGGTAGCTCAGATCACTGGCCGTGACCGCCGCGAGCATCCGTCGGATGTCCATCACTGTGCGATACCGACACGGTCCCGGATGGGGTTCGGGGCATGTTGATGTCATCAACACCTCTCGCGTATCCGCAGGTCGTTTCATGTCGTGTGACTGTCGTTACGCGTCGCTAACCTCAGCGTTTCCGCAGCTCACGGCGATTTCCGGGCCGGGTTCGATTCCCGGCAGCTCCGTTAAGAAGGACGCTGGTCAGAAGCAACAAGCTCTGGCCAGGGTTCTTTTCATCGACATCCGCATAAACAAGTCGACTGACCTCGCGGTTGCGAAAAGCCATCAACGCCATAGCCGTTGGGCTGCCCGCCCTTTGAGTTCCGCTCGAGCGCATGCGAATCTGCGTACGCCACAACGTAACTGCTGCAGGGCTGACCAACATCCCGGCGGCCCGCGCGCTGCGACTGACCGCGTCCGCGCTGGCGGACCTGGCTGGGTCAGTGCTCAATCGACCCTCGCGCTATCTGCCCATCAGCGTGCCGCCGGCGCAGCTCGGGGTGATCGCAACCGACGATGCGATGGTCGGCATGGCCCGACTCGACCCCGGCGACGGGTCCTGGTCCAACGAGATCACCGCCCGGTCTCTGCTTGACGTGACGATGCACCGACCGGTGAAACACGCCCGGAACGCCCGATGCCCGCTGCTCATGGTTGTGGCGGAACACGACACCATGGCTCCCACCGGGCCGGCGTTGGCCGTGGCCGCGCGCGCACCCCGCGGAGAGCTATACCGCAGCCGCGGCGGACACCACGACGTCTACGCCGGCGGGCTCGACCACGAGAACGTGTTACGAGTCGAGACATCCTTCTTGCACCGACACTCCGAGATGCCCGACCACTGAGGCGATTCCGCCGCACCTGCACCATCTCGCCGCCATGAGCCGTCACCGTCGGCGAAGGCACTCTTTGCCTCTACCGCGGCTGAAGTCAATGCACCAGCGTCAGGATCTGCGGCATGGCTTTACGGGCTGCGATCCGGCCTGCCTCGCGGGCGCGATCGATCTGGTGGAACTCCAGGAATCCGATGTCACTTGCGTCGGGCATGATCGCGACATCGGCCTGTTCCAGCATCGCGGCTGTGGCCATCCCGCTGCCGATCGTCATTGTGCGCGTGAGGGTGTCGACGATGTTTGGCACTCGCGGGGAGCGGGCGTCTTCCGTCGCGGAGCGGCCTTCATGGCTACCGGTGCGGATGCTCACGGCGATCACGGGGCCCTCCTGGCCCGCCAGCGCGGAGACCGGCAGGTTGTCAAGCACGGCGCCGTCGACGTGCAGCGTGCCGTCGTAGATTTTCGGTGCGTACAGCCCTGGAAGCCGCAGGGAACAGGCGACCACCTCGGCGACGGGGCCTCGGCGGTGGAGGACGGCTTGGCGTGCCAGCAAATCGACGCTTACGCAGCGGAATTGCTTGGGCAGCTCCTCCACGAGCAACCCTCCAAAGGTACGGTCAAGGGCGACCACGCTGCGCTGCCCGCGGATAAGTCCCTTGCTGGGCACGGTGTAGTCGCTCAGTGGGTTGTTGCGGATGAAGTACTCGTACGCTTGCGCGTCCACCACATCCGCGTCCGCTCCCGTGGCTGCGAATGCCGCGATGAGCGCCCCCATACTGGCGCCGGCGAACCGGTCGACCGTCACCCCGGCCGCCCCCAGCTCGTCCAACACTCCGAGGTGGGCGAATGCCCTCGCGGCCCCACCGCCCAGAACCAGCCCGACCGAGCGGCCCGCGACGCGTGCGGCGAGGGGGCGCAGGTCTTCGATCGCGTGTCCGGAGCGGACGGAATGCACCGACCGCGGCGTTATCAATTCCTCCCACGCGCGGAAGTGTTCCCGGACGGCGGGCGGCCCTGTCAGCACCAGGTCGGCGCCCTCCGCTCGTGCCGGCAGCGGTTCCGGTGGCGGTGCCGGATCGGCCGTAACCAGCACGATGCGGTCAGCGACGCGTATGCAGAAGTCCCGCCAGTCGGCGTCATCGACCGCCGCGTGCAGCACCACCTTGTCGGCAGCTAGCTCGGCGCGTTCCAACCCGTCGCGATCGACACGGCCGGGGTCCACCACCCGCAGCCGGCTCGACAGCGCGGTGCACAGTTCGGTGGCCACCATCGGCACGGGCGCGTCGGCGTCGACACCGACGACCGAGACAACCACCTGGGGCGACGTTGGGCGTGGGGCCGCGGGTGTCTGGTGCAGCCGGGTGGCCAGGGCCTGAACCAGTGCTCCGAGCACGCCTGAGTCGGCGATCTTGTCGAATTCGGCCTTCGTGATTCGCACCAGCGTGGAGTCGCGCACGGCCCGAACCGACGCCGAACGCGGCGCATGGATCAGCAATCCAAGCTCGCCGACCACCTCGCCGCGGCCCAGCTCCGCGACCACGACGTCCTTCTGGAGGACCTGCAGGCGGCCGTGACGCACCACATAGAGCGAATCGGAGGCCTCACCCGCGTGGAACAGGTAAGAGCCTGCCTGCAGCTCAACCTGCTCGGCGGAGTCCTGCAGTTCCGCCCGCGCGGCCGCGTCCATCCCGGCAAACAGCGGCAGACCCGCGAGCAGGTCGACCTCGCCGGAAGCGGCCAACCGTGGTTCGGCGGGTTCGGACACCAGCGGGGGCGCCGGCCGCGAGTCCAGCGGATCGATTTGCGGCGCGGGCTCAGATTCAGCCACCTTTGTGTCGACGCGGCGGGAACGGCCCAGCAACACCCCCGCGATCGCGACAACTGCAAAACAGATCGCGGCCAGCACCCATCCTCGCCGCAGCGGCTCTTCCAGCGCGCCCCGAGTCGGCGGCCCGATCACCGCCACCAGCATCGCGATGCCGATCACGGCACCGAGCTGGCGGGCACTGCTGACCACCGCCGAAGCAGTGGCGTAGCTGCCGCCTGCGGCCAGCCCAGCGACCGCGGCACTGCCCAGCACTGGCAACGTTGCGCCGACTCCGATGCCCTGCAGCACCTGGCCGGGCAGCCACGCACCAAGGAAATTGGGCGTGGACCCGACGCGCTCTAGGTACCACAGCTGGCTGCCAAACCAGATCAGCGCGCCGACGACGATGATCACCCGGTAACCATGCCGGTCGGCCACGCGGCCGAGCACCGCCGCTACCACCGCCGCGACGAACGCGGCGGGGGCGATCGCGAGGCCCGCAGAAAGCAGCGTGTAACCCCATACGTAGTTCAGGAACAAAACGTGCGTTAGCAGGTAGGCGTAGAACCCGGCGCTCGCGACGAGGGTCAGTATGTTGCCGGCCACGAATGACCGGATCCGCAGCAACGCCGGCTCAATCAGCGGCGCCGAGTGGTAACGCGAGCTCAGCACAAATCCAGCCATCGCGACCGCCCCGGCCGCCAACGACCCGATTTCCGCCGCGCTGGCCCAACCCCAGTCCGGACCCTTGACCAACCCGAGCGTCAGAAACCCGAGCGCGACGGCGAGCAGCGCCGCCCCCCGCAAATCGGGCACGCGCCGCCGTCCCCAGGCGCGGCTCTCGACGAGCCCCCGCCGAGCCACCACCACAGCCAAAATGCCCAGCGGAAGATTCACCAAAAACACCCATCGCCAGGAGGCCTCCACTAGCGCACCGCCGATAGGCGGGCCGAGGCCGGATGCGAGTGCCGCCGCCGCACCCCAGAGGCCCACCCCGTGGGCGCGGCGCGCGGCCCCGAAGCCCTCGACCACGAGCGCGAGCGATGCCGGTACCAACACCGCTGCGCCAATACCCTGCAGCACGCGGAACGCAACCAACTGCCCGACGGTGCTGGCGACCGCGCACAAGCCGGACGCGGCAGTGAAGAACACCACGCCGTAGATAAACATCCGCTTCCGCCCGAGCAGGTCGGCGAGCCTGCCTCCTGCCACCAGGAGGGCCGCGAAGGCGATGTTGTAGGCGTTGAGCACCCAGGACAGGCTGCTGAGGTCACTGTGGAAGTACCTCTGGATGGCCGGGAAGGCGATGTTGACGATCGTGGAGTCGAGGAAAGCGAGGAAGGCGCCGAAAGCCGCCACCAGCAGCACCGCCGTGGGCGAGGGCTGGCGGCGTCGAGTGAGCGGGGCAGCTGGTCGGGCTGCCCGACGAGGTGGTCTGCCCGCCCGAACCGTGTCCGTTTCGACGGTGGCGGCGATCCCGGCACCCCTGTCGCTCTCAGGCTCGGCGGTGCGTCTTCCATGAGTCCCGAACCGGGCAGCAAATCGGTACGCCATGACTATGTCCATTCAGTACGGTTATTGCCGACCCTGTTGACGTGGCACACGAAATTATCGACTAACTGGCCCCGTCAGTTCGAAGAATTACTGATTTGATAACTGAGCGTCGGGGGCTGGGTCCGCTGTCGAGCGCAGGCACGACCCGGCCGTCCCGAGCCCATCCCACGCTGCTCAGACGTTTGCGGTGTCAACTAGGCCGACTTGCTCCGCGCCAATAATGCCCGTGGGCCTGTGACCAAACGCGGGTCTCAAAACCTCGTGTGGGGGACGGCACGTGTGATATAGCGAGACATCGTGCACTAAGAGTGAAACGATACTGGGGTGGACCCCGATGGTGGCGTAGGGCTGACTACGGCGGGGTTGGTCTGCGGTTCCTGTGGGGCGCAGTTCAGCGCGACGGCTAAGTTTTGTGGTGAGTGCGGTACGCGACTGGCGCAGGCTGCTCAGTCGGCTGAGTACAAGCTGGTGACGGTGTTGTTCGCCGATGTGGTGCACTCGATGGACATTGCCGCAGCTGTCGGGCCGGAGTCGTTGCGTGAGATCATGCTCGGCTTGGTGGACTGCGCTTCGGCGCTGGTGCAGCGGTTTGGCGGCACGGTGGATAAGTTCACCGGGGACGGCATCATGGCGGTGTTTGGCGCGCCGACGGCGTTGGAGGATCACGCGCTGCGGGCGTGTTTGGCGTCGCTGGGTATTCAGGATGAGGTCAAGCGGCTGGCGGTTGAGGTTGAGCGCCGTCATGGTGTGGATCTGCGGTTGCGGATAGGTCTTAATTCCGGGCAGGTGATTGCTGGTGAGATCGGTTCGGGCGCTAGGGGTTACACCTCGATTGGTGAGCAGGTGGGCCTGGCGCAGCGGATGGAGTCGGTGGCGCCGTCGGGTGGGGTGATGCTCAGCGCATCTACCGCGCGGCTGGTTGAGGGCGCGGCGGTGCTGGGTGAGCCGGAGATGGTGCGCATAAAGGGCGCCGATAACCCGGTGCCGGCGCGGCAGCTGTTGGGGGTGGCGTCGCAGCCGGGGGGGATCGGTCGGTTTGAGACCACGTTGGTGGGGCGTCAGTGGGAGATGGACACCGTGACCGCCATTTTGGATCGGTCGATCGGTGGCCGCGGGGGTGTGGTGTGTGTGGGGGGACCGGCGGGCATCGGTAAGAGCCGGCTGGTTCACGAGACGGCCGCGATGGCACGCAGCCGTGGTGTTGAGGTGTTTTCGACGTTTTGTGAGTCCCATGCCGGTGATATTTCGTTTCATGTGGTGGCGCGGCTGTTGCGGGCGATCGTGGGGATCAGCGATCTGGACGACGAGGCCGCGCGGGCGCGGCTGCGCGGCAGAGTTCCCGACGGCCTCGACCCGCAGGATCTGGTGTTGCTGGATGACCTGTTGGGCATTCGTGACCCGGATACCGAGTTGCCGCCCATCGACCCGGCCGCGCGCGGGCGGCGGTTGACAACGTTGATCAACGCGATGTCGCTGGCGACCACCAAGCCGAGGCTCTACATCCTGGAAGACGCGCACTGGATCGACGCGGTCAGCGAGTCCATGCTGGCCGAGTTTTTGAGGGTGCTCCCGAAGACCCCGTTGATGGCGCTGATCACCTACCGCCCGCACTATCACGGGGCGCTGGCTCAGGTGCCCGGTGCGCAGACGGTGGCGTTGGCGCCACTGGGTGATGCGGACACCTCGGCGTTGGTGGGTGAGCTGGTGGGCGCGGATCCCTCGGTGGGTGCGGTGGTGGCGTTGATCTGTGAACGGACCGCCGGTAACCCGTTTTTCGCCGAGGAGATGGTGCGCGATCTTGCCGAACGCGGTGTGCTTGAGGGCCAGCGCGGTGGCTATCGGTGCGGCGCCGATGTGGCCGAGGTCAGCGTGCCGGCCACGGTGCAGGCGGTGATCGCCGCGCGCATCGATCGCCTTGAATCGGGGGCCAAGCAGACGTTGAGCGCCGCGGCGGTGATCGGGTCACAGTTCGGTCCGGATCTGTTGATCAGCTTGGGGATCGATCCGGTTCTAGAGGCGTTGGTCGAGGCGGAGTTGGTTGATCAGGTGCGGTTCACCGCGCCCGTGGAGTACGAGTTTCGGCATCCGTTGATACGGGCGGTGGCCTATGAGTCGCAGCTG
Organism: uncultured Actinomycetota bacterium; assembly: GCA_963733755.1. Classification (GTDB taxonomy): domain Bacteria; phylum Actinomycetota; class Actinomycetes; order Mycobacteriales; family Mycobacteriaceae; genus Mycobacterium. The sequence goes on along the minus strand of CAVTEZ010000026.1, from coordinate 39,373 downwards.
AAATCTGACCGGGCCAAGCTGCACCGGCGCCTGGCTGCGGCCATCGAGGCCGGCGACCCGGGATTGGTCGAGCAGAACGCGGCGGTGATCGCCGAGAATCTGGAGGCGGCCGGGGATGTGCAGGCCGCCTATGGCTGGCATATGCGGGCCGGCGCGTGGTCGACGCACCGCGATCTGGCCGCGGCACGGCTGAGTTGGGAGCGGGCGTGCGAGATCGCCGACGCGTTGCCCCCCGACGATCCGGAGCGCACCGGGATGCGTATCGCGCCGCGCACCCGGCTATGTGGCACCGCCTACCGAGTCCACGCGAAAGACGCCCTGACGCGCTTTGAGGAACTGCGTCAACTGAGCACGCTGGCCGGTGACAAGGCATCGTTGGCGATGGGCATGGCCGGGCAGGTGATGGACCACTGGGTTCATGCCAACGTGCCGGAGGCCTCGGCGCTGGCATCCGAACTCATGACCCTGGTCGAGGCGATCGCCGATCCGGACATCACGGTCGGGCTGTCGTTCACGGCGATGGAAGTCAAGGTCGAGACCGGCGAATACACCGACGTGCTGCGCTGGTCACAAAGGGTCATCGAGCTGGCCGACGGCGACCCCACCAAAGGCAACTTCATCTTCGGGTCTCCGCTGGCGTTCGCCCACGGCACGCGCGCGGTTGCCCTAGGGGCCCTGGGCCACCCGCTGGCAGAGGTGCTGCCTGCCCTCCCCTTCGCCGTCGCCATGGCCCGTGAGACGGACGCGACGACCCATGCCATCGTCATCGCCTTCACATACGGACTGGGGATAGGCATCAAGGCGCTGCTGGCCGACGACGCCGCGCTGGAGCTCATTGATGAGGGGCTGCAGATCGCCGAACGATCCGCTGACGATTTCGCCCTCGGCCAAGCCCGATACGCGCTGGGCCTGGCGCTGATGCACCGCGACTCCCCGGCAGATCGTGAGCGCGGAGTGACGGTGCTGTCACAACTTCGCGAGATGTGCCTGCACGAGCACTGGACTCTATCCGAGGTACCGATGATCGACGCTTTCATCGCCTTCGAGCAGGCCAGGCGTGGAGACCTCGATAGTGCCATCGCGGCGTTGCGGGCAGCCGTGGACGACCTGTTCGATGCTGGACAGTTCGCCTGGGCCATCCCTCCCACCAGCATGTTCGCCGAGACGCTGCTGACCCGCGGCGGCGAGGCTGATGTGCAGGAAGCCGAGACCGCGATCGAGCGGTTGGCGGCCGCCCCGATGGACGTGATGGACCGCGAGATCTGGGTGCTGCGGCTCCGCGCGCTGCTGGCCGGCGCCCGTGGCGATGAGGCCGCCCGGCGCGATTTCCTCCAGCAACACCGCGCCATGGCCACCAAGCTTGGCCGGCTAGGGCATATGGCGATGTCCGATTCGTGGACTATCCGCGCTGCGGCGGCCGGCGCAAGCCGACTATTGTCTACTTCGCAGAAAATGTCCCGAAATCCCATGTTGAACAGGCTTATTCAATTTTCGACGGCGCCGAGGCGACGTCGCTGACCGTATTCTCGGGCTACCGATTTGTGCGGTGCGCGCCAGTGAGGTGCTCATGCCACCGCCTCGGACCTGTCGCTCGGCGGGGTTGTCGGGCGGCTCCAGGTCAGGTTTAGCGGGATGGGGCCGTTGGGCAGCCACGGCTGTTGTTTGACCGCGTCCGCCACGTTCCAGGTACCGCGCTCGAGCACGCCGAGTGCGGCGTCGATGACCTTGTAGTGCTGGATCCTGCGGTGGATCGGCTGCGACTCGACCCACACCACGATCAACTCGCCGGGCTCGAATTTGGCCTCATCCTGCACGGCCTGGATCAGATCCTCGTTGTGCAGGTGGCCGTCACCGAAGTTGAACCCGATCAACGAGTTGCAGACCATCTCGCCTTCGCGCACCGTCCTGGTGTCGATATCCGGAAGGTTCTTCAATAACACCGAATACATACCGCGGCCCTGGCTGTGCATGGCCCGCCACGCGAGGATGTGCTGCACGAGTATCTCGGACCACAATGGCTCGTAGCCGAAGTCGACCATTTGGTCGACCTGGTTTCGCGCCGAGCGGGTGACCCGGTTCAACTTCGCTTCGACGCCGGGCGCGAATGCCCACACCGCTGATGCCCAGTTGCCCGCGTATTGGCGCATTGAGGGCAGGAAGGACACCAGGTCGGGGCGGAGGTTGCCCAGCACCGGGAAGAAGCACAAGGCGATGAGGATGACGACGGTCAGCCACGGCGAGGACATGTCCGCGATGCCGTAGCCCTTCCAGCCGGGGAAACCCCAGAACAGGAAGATCGTCGCATAGGCGAACAGCAGGTTCCATTCCACCGGCACCGCCAATGGGAACGTCGAAATGATGAACAGGTGGAAGGCGACCATGATCGCTGCCGCGACGATCGTCAGCCACGGCCACGGCGATACCAGCAGCGTCAGCGGGGCGATGATCTCGACCACGGTGCCCTGGCCGTGCGCCATGAAAGTCGCGACGGGGGACGGCAGCAGGTCGTGGGGGTAATTGCGGTACTGGGCCCGCTTCAACCATTTGACCGGCAGCGCAGGGCTGTTGCTGACCATCGGCGGAATAACGTTGGTGAAGTGCAGGCCGAACTTAGAGACACCGGCCCAGAACCACACGGCGACGATCAGCAGCTTCAGCGCGATGATCATGTCGACAAACGGCAGAGCCGCGAAGAAGATCAACGCCGGCAGGTACTGCTCGCCGCGGGCCGCCAGGAAGATGGTCTTGTCCCGCAGTCCGATCACGACCAGCAGCGCCATCGGCGCGATCAGCAGGGTCGGGTTTGCCAGGCCGGAGGTGTTGGACGGCATCACCGCCGACAGCGAATCGCTGTGTACACCGGGTAGCACCAATGGCGCCACGACGCTCATGATCAGCGCCAGATAGACGACGATGTCGAACCAGGTGCGCCGGTTGCCGGCGGTGAACGGGACCCGCCGCCATGGCCGTAACCGGATGGTGTTGGGCCTGGCCCAAAATCGGTATCCCCCGGTCATCGGCTTGATCTTGCCGGCCAGCGGGCCCCAGGATCCGGCGAGGCCGACGAGTTCCAGCAGCACCGTCCACAAGATCGCTTTCTGGTAGACGATCGGCTGGTTCCACCACTCCGACACGTGCCAGAACGCCGGCAGGCCGGAGGTGACGGTGGCGATCACGATGCCGCCCAGCGCGTACAAGATCACCAGCTTGACGATGTAGAGGAGGTGGATCATGCTCGGGGCGCCATATCCGTAATCCACCCACTTGATGGCGAGGATCCTGATGCGCTCCATCAGCGGCTGCCGCAGGAACGCTTCGGGATCGACCGCAGGATATGTCGGTGTTGCGAATCCCATGATGAGCTCCTCTTGAATGAATGGTTTTCAGGCTAGGTCTGTGGGTCGGTTGGCGGAGGGCGATAGCCACAACTCCCGGCGCTGGTTACACCTGGAGCGGTGACTGAATACCTCCCCGCCACGACCGCTGGTCTCGCACAGGATCTTTACCCGGTGACTGGCCGCAGTTCATCAAGTGCGGCGGCGAGCGGCTGAATTGCCTCGTTTTGCTGCAGCGGCTCAGCCCCTGCAAGTGATGTTCAGCGAATTGGGCAGACACATGACTGCGCCGCCGTTGCTTCGCGATGTCACCGGCTACAGCGCCGAAGCCCTGGGACTGTTGAGCAGAACATCGACATCGATCCAATTGGTCGCGACGATGAGACCGTTCGCGAGAACTCAGCAGCGGCTAAGCCGCTGCCAGTCAAAGGAGTTCGCCATGCCCTTGGACAGATACGGTGCCACGACCACCGCGGCCGAGATCGTTAACGACGTGGATCTGCGCGGCCGGCGTGCCATCGTGACTGGTGCCAGCTCGGGGATCGGCGTCGAGACCGCGCGAGCGCTGGCATCGGCTGGCGCAGACGTCACGTTGGCGGTGCGCAATATTGAGGTCGGCACCAGAGTCGCCGATGAGATCGCCGAAAAGCTGTCGTCGGCCGCCGGAGGCGTGCACGTCGCCCGGCTGGATCTCGCCGATCCTGCATCGGTGGATGATTTCGTGCGTGCCTGGGCGGGACCGTTGCACATCCTGGTCAATAATGCCGGCGTGATGGCGGTGCCCCAGCTCACCCGAACGCACTCCGGCTACGAGATGCAGTTCGCTACTAATCATCTTGGGCATTTCGTCTTGGCTACCGGTCTACACGCGTCGCTGGCCGCCGCCTCAGACGCTCGAGTCGTATGTGTCGCATCGATCGGGCACTTGTTCTCCCCGGTCGTCTTCGACGACCTGCACTACCGGTTTCGCCCGTACGACCAGTGGACTTCCTATGGTCAGTCCAAGTCGGCCAACGTGCTTTTCGCTGTCGGAGCCGCGTCTCGCTGGGCTAACGACGGCATCGCTGTCAACGCGCTGATGCCAGGCAACATCGCCAGCACCGCGCTCGCCCGGCACATGGGGCCTGACGACCTAGCCAACTTCGGACAACAAACCGAATTGGGGCTGCCGCCAGTGAAATCCATCGAGCAAGGCGCTGCCACCTCAGTCCTGCTGGCGGCCAGTCCCGACGTCAAGGGCGTCACCGGACGCTACTTCGAAGACTGTGCCGAGGCCATCCCGATAACTGAACGTGCCGGCCACACCGGGGGCGTCGCGCCCTACGCGCTAGACGTCGACAACGCCGAGCGCCTCTGGCAGGTCTCCGCGGAGCTAAGCCAATAGATCCGGTGATGCCAGCCCGGCGCCCCACACGTTCGACTGGTCGGATTGTATGCTCAGGTCCGTGCCAGGTCTCCGGTCTTGAGTTCGCGCAAGGCCGTTCGCAGTCCGCGGCGCTTACCCGTCGCCGGATCGACACCGAAACTCTCTTGGCGGCCGTCCCTAATGCGGAACTTCAACTCCGAATTCGTTTCGGGAATCGCGCGATGCGGGTCAGTTCGCAGTGCGACGCGCGATCTTCGCTGCGGCCGCTCGCAATCGCGCGGCGACGCGCGGGGCGAACACCGGCATCGTCACGTCCTCGCGGAGCCGGGTCAGTTTAGAAGTCTTGATTCGCCATCGGCCGTCGATCTTCTCGTAGGTCTCGTGATAGTGGCCGTAGCCGTGCAGAGTCAAGGCCGGCACCAGGCGGACGACGTCGTTGAGGGCCCAGATGCCCCGAGCCGTCGTGGCTGAGGTCAGTTCGATTTCGGGAGCGTGCACGTGATGGACGGTCGCTTGAGACGGCTTGCCGATCGTGCGGCGGGTGTAGGCCATGAATTCGTCCACACCGACGATCAGGGTGCCTCCCGCTTCCGTTGTGTCGCCGACGAAGTCGTCGGTGAAGACATCGCGCCATCGATCCCAGTCCTTGGTGTCGAGATAACGGCAGTAACGCGCCTTCAACTGCTTGATCGACTCGATGTCCATGAGCGCGGTGTCATCGTTCATCGCATACCTCTTGTTTTGCAATTCCGGTGATCATCGTTATAGCGGCATCGTCTCGACAATCTTCGCGCTCGGGCGTGTAACGCCCGGCTACGCTAAGCGAATGCTCAGCGTAGCCGTATCGGTTCTCCGGACGGCCACAGCCCGCGATACGGACTACACCACCATCAACAAGGGTGACCGTTGCGGCAAGTTCCGCTATTCCACGTCGTTGCGCACCGACAATCTCGACGCCCTAGACAAGGAGTTCAGACCGTTCCGCGAACAGTTCGGCGTCGAGATCGAGACGAGGGCCTAGTCGTGCATCCGCGCGTCGGCCTGCACCAGGTCGCATTCCTCGACGAGAGCATCCCGGCCTTCCTTGATCACAGTCGCCGGATTGGCGTGCAGCACACGACTCTTGTGACTCCTTCGCTGATGCGGGCAGGCGCGGTAGATGAGGCTCTGCACGCACTGGCGGCCGGCGCGCCTCAAGTGGAAGCGGTGAATCATCAGTTCGCCATCTATCCCGATCTGGATAACGACGGCGGCGAGGCGACCGAGAAGTTGCTGCAGGCCATCGACATCGCCGCGGCGCTGGGGGCCAATTCGGTGTATTTGCAAACGGGCGGTCGCGGATGTCTGACGTGGGAGCAGGCCGCCGAACGCTTCACCGCTCTCATCGCGCCATGCAAGGCGCCAGCTGCGGCCCAGGGCGTTCGGGTGCTCGTGGAGAACGCCTCGTCGTTCAATGCCGACATCCACATTGCCCACACGCTCGCCGACACCATCGCCCTCGCGGAACTCGCCGGCATCGGTCTTTGCATCGAATGGCACGCCTGTTGGATGGAGGCCGGCCTGAAGACGCTTCTGCGGCAAGCGATTCCGATGACGGGTCTCGTACAGGTCAGCGACTACGTGCTGGGGGACAGGACCGCCCCCTGTCGCGCGGTGCCCGGCGACGGAGTGATTCCGCTCGACCGAATATTGGGCGACGTGCTCGAGGCAGGGTACGAAGGCGTCTTCGACATCGAGTTGGTCGGTCCGCGTATCGCTGCCGAAGGGTCGCGCGCGGCTACCGAGCGCGCGGCGCAGGTGATATCGGAAATCCTCACCAGGCTGGGAGCTTGATCCGACCGCCTATTGCGCTAGGGGATGCGACGGTGCGCCGCCCGGCATCCGCTTAGGCTCACGAACGTGGGCGGCGAAGCAATTGATGCACCGGGATTCGACGAAAACGTCCTAGCACCGCGTACCCGTGGGCGGCCAGCGCGGATCAGCCGTGAGCGCATAATTGCCGCGGCGCGCGCGATAGCGCCCGAAGCCTTGACCATGCAGAAGGTGGCCGACGCGCTGGGAGTCGATCCCAAGGCGCTCAACTACCACATCGGAGACCGAGACGGGCTACGGGAGCTGGTGGCTGTGGACGTCTTCGAGTCCGAGCTTCGCCGGGTGAAGATCCCTGGTGGTGGAGACTGGCGCGAAGTGGTGCGCGTGTACGTATCTGCGTTACGTCAGGCGATCATCAAGCTCGGCGACTTGGCCCTTTCGGTGCACTTACCCGCAAGCCAGGGCCTGGGCGCGTTGAACCCCGTGGAGAGCGTTCTGCAAGCCTTAGTTGGCGCCGGCTTCGACATCGAGGATGCCGGCCGCGCACTGACCTTCATCACTGAAGTGGCCTATGCCGCCGGGCGCGACGCTCTGCGGTCGGCCGAGAACCCCGTCCATCCCGAAGTTCCGGCCGTCGCGGCCGCATTGAAGTCCGCTGCTGCCCAAGATTTTCCGGTTCTGCGTCAGGTCGTCGCCGCGCAAGCGGGCCCCGGCCCTGATCGGGGCCAGTTCGAATTCAGCCTCGAGTTGGTGATCGCCGGGCTGGAGCAGGCGGCAGCCAGGACGGCACCGCGTTAGTGCGCCGCCACAGCTGATTGCCCGAGACTTTTTTCGTTGCGGGAAAAATATTCCGCAATCCGTAGTCCCGGTTCGGGCCGCCTGGCTAGCATCCGACGTGACGCACCAGTAGGCGCTCATCGGGAGGTTTCGCCGTGCCGAACCAGTTGCATCACGTGGTCATGCTCAGCCATTCAGCGACAAGGTTCCTCGGGTTCCTCACCGACGTCGTCGGAATGGAGGTGCAACACAGTTTTCGGGTTCCTGGGGAAATACTCGAGACGACTCTTGGGTGGCCACCGTCTGAGGGAGCGGACGTCACGATCTTAGGCAGTGGCATGGCAGGGCTCGTCGAGGTTCTCGACGTTCCCGAACAGCTACGCACAGCCGCGCCCGAAGGACTTGCCGCACTGTCCTTTCTGGCCGACGACTACGGCACCATGCAGGATAGAGCGCGCCAATTCACCGACGACGTAACAGTTCTCGACACGGGGGTGCCTGGCGTTGACCTGTTCATCTGCACCATGGGCGGCGTGCCGATGGAGTTCATGGGCAGTTACGAAGCTGAAGCCATGGAGGCGTCCGCGGCCGATGGATAACGCTGTGCCCTTGCGCGCCGCAGCGGCAAAGCCGGCCCGTCAATTGTCGTACTGGAGCTAAACCACCCACACGAAAAGAGTTGCGATGCATGGTTTGTCAGGGCGAAAGGTTCTCGTCACCGGCGCGAGCGGCGTGGTAGCCTTCCCGGTCGCTAAAGAACTGGCGAAGAAAAATGAGGTGTACGCGGTGGCGCGGTTCTCCGATCCGGCCCAGAAGCGGATGCTGGAGGAGGCGGGCGCACAACCCATTGCCTTCGATCTCGTCGATCCGGACCTGTCGCCGCTGCCGGAATCAGTTGATGTGGTGATCAATTACGCCGTGCTGCCGCCGCAGAAGAACGCCTATGAAGTCAATGCGGGCGCCGCCGGGCGCCTGGCCAGACGCTACCGGGATTGCGAAGCCTTCGTGCACGGCAGCACCGGTTCGCTTTACGAGTACCAGGGTGAGCGGCCCCTGCGCGAGGACGATCCCTATGGCCTGCACTCCTCCGCCGAGAATTATGCCGCGAGCAAGATCGCGGCCGAATTCCTTCTCAAACATCTCAGCATGGACTACGAGCTCCCAGTGGTGTTGGTGCGGATCTTCTCCTTTTACGGCCCGCGGGGTGGGGGAGTCACGCAGCGCATCGACCAGATGATCCAGGATCAACCGGTGAGCGTCTATCCGGGCGTGCGAAATGTGCATACCCCTTTGTACGAAGATGATTACGTCGAAAAGACCATCGCTGCAGCGGGTATCGCCAAGGTTGGCGCCGAGATCGTCAACGTCGGGGGGACGGAAGCCGTGACGACGCAGGAGTACTGCCAGATTGCCGGCGAAATACTCGGCAAGGAGCCGGTATTCGTCGAGAACAGCAAGGCCTGGCCGATCTGGGCCGACACGACCAAAATGGTGGAGTTGCTGGGTCCGAACAAGGTGTCGCTTCGCGAAGGCGTGCAGCGGACGATCGAAGCCGCGAAGGACAGGCTGCATACCTCCCACCACGTCATCGGCGAACCGGCGAAGGTCCAGGCGGCCCGATGATTACCTTCATCGCCCACCTGCGGGTGCGTCCAGAGAACGCGCAGGCGTTCGAAGATCTGATGACCGATGTCACCGCAATGACGCTTGAGAACGAGCCCGGGGTCTCCTATTACGGCTTCGCCAAGAGCGTCGACGAGGCTGACACCTACGTGGTCGTCGAGGTGTATCGGGATCAAGCAGCCTGCGTCGCACACGGGGATACCGCTTGGGTAAGGGAGTCGGTGCCAAAGTCCCTGCTGCTGACCGAGGGCATGCCGCAACTCGCGCAATACGTCAGTCCGGGCGCGGAACCGGTGGTTTCGCGGTTTGAGGAGATGACATGAGCCAAGCCAAGGGCATGACCGATGTCGAGATGCTGGTCGAGCTCCAGGCGATCTACCGGCTCAAAGCCCGACGCGATCATGCGGTCGATCAGAAGGACTGGGTGACATATGCAGAGTTGCATACCGACGACTACGTCGCGATGTCGATCACCAGCGAACCGATTATCGGCGGAAATGCCGCAGCCGAAGCACTTTCAGTTCAGCTGGCAAATGTCACCACCGTGCATCACAGCCACACGCCGGTGATCGACTTTCAGGACCGGGACAACGCGACTGGTGTGTGGGCCATGGAGGACAACCTGTTCTGGATGCGAAACGGTGACAAGCAGTGGCTGCGCGGGTTCGGCTTCTATCACGAGACCTACGTCCGCGGTGAGGACGGCCGATGGCGCTTCAGCTATCGAAAACTCCAACGCACGCATGCCGAGACGTCGCCCGGAGCTGCCATCATGGCGGCGGATTACTCGGGTGAGAACCCGTTGGTCGGCGTCGGATAGGCCGCTTTGATGGCACCGGACACGGCCGCGAGAAGCTTGGCTACGGTTCGCCGGTTCATGGCGGCGACCGGCGCGGAGCGGCGAAATGAACGATGTAGCTTGCTGCACGACGATTTCGTTGTTCACGAGGCCGGAGGTCTGCCGTTCAGCGGTGACTATCACGGGGCGCAGGGTTTTTTCGAACTTCTGAACAGGATGAACGACCTGCTGGAACTCAAGGCGGGTCCGATCACCACAGATCCGCTCGGGAACGACGCCGTCGCCGCGCGCTTCGGGCTCACGTTCATTTCGCGGGCATCCGGCAAGAGCGTGCAGATGGGACTTGTCGAGATCTACACCGTGCGGGACGGGCGAATCGCCGAACTCGACGTGTACTACAAGGACCCGGCGGCGGTCGCTGCACTAGTGGCGACATAGATGTTCGCCACGGTGACCCGTGGGCCCATCGTTGAACGGAGATAGGCGTTGATCTCAAGGGTGGTCAACGGCGTTGATGCCGTCAGAGCAGTCGCGTATCCGCAGGTCAAGATCATTTCTGGAGCGGGCTCGATTCCTGGCAGCTCCACAAGAGAAAGCTGGTCACGGCCAAAAGCCTTGGCCAGCTTTCTTTTTCATCAACGTCTCATCAGGCGATGACGACGCAGCGGAGAGGGTATTCGAAGATGCTCTCGTAGTTCACGATCTGGCACGTGACCCTGGTAGCCATCGGGAACTGAGCCCTGGTCTTGTCGGCGATTATCCGGAGCGCATCCTCTGCGAACACCGCGTGCCGGTGGATGGCGGTGACCGCGTCCGCTTCGCCACGCCGCTTGTACAGTTCCCGCACCGGCCCGCTGGCCGCGCACTCTCCAACGGCGAGCAGGTCGGCCAGGGAATGACCGGCCACCGCCGTCAAGTCCCCGGTCACGGTGATTTCCAGGTCGCAAACCTGATTGTGGGACGGATGCTCGCCGAAGTTGTGCATGTCGTCACGGTCGAAGGCGATGGCGCTCTGGGCTTGGGGACAGGCCAGGCAAACCTTGAATGCGGCGCCCCAGGTCACTTCGGTTCGCTCCGCCCCCTCGATCCGGCAGATCTCCTCGATCGGCTTGAACCCGCCGTCGTGCGGCAACACGATGGTGGCTCGTGCGTCCACCGACCACGACGCGGCGCCGGGCACCGCGTCGCGCAGCCGCTCGAAGATGCCCTGGGCGTAGTCGAGCACGGTCGGCTGTGGACCTGGCCGGTCGATGCACTCGATCAGCCTCGACATGTGCGCGCCACGCTGGTGGGCATACAAACCGACGGAGATGTCCATGACGACCATCGCCGCACTGTCATGCTCGTCGATCGCGACGATTCGCTTGATCCCGACGTGCCCGACCGAATGCACTGGAATGCGGATCTTCGGAGCTTGCGAGTGCAGGTCCGGCAGCACACCTGTGTCTTTGTAAGCCATGCTATTCCACCCTTTTCGGCTCGTAATCGTCACACATGTGCCATCCACTGCGAGTAGCGGGCAGTAAGCGCCGAGTCGGCACTATCGACTGAACATGTCACGAGTGTGGTGCGGGATCGGTTCACTCGTGAGACGAAGCGGCTCCACCTGCGAAGTGTCACACCTTTATCGGGCACGCGACCGGCGGGCCGCTCGTGAGCATCGCTACTTCGGGCAACGATGAGTTTCTCCCAATTTTGTTGCGCCGCCTCTGGGCGCCACTTCCACGCTCCGCGACTCTGACCCGCACAAAGGTGAGTAGGGTCGAGCCGTGATGCGCGAAAAGGCCCAGCCATCGACCTCGATTTTGGCAATGGTCGCGGCAGCCCGCGTCGCCGTGGGAGCGACGATGATCCTGGCGCCGAGTCGGATCTTTTCGCCAGGCTCCGGGACCGAAACACTTCTCATGCGGACCATTGGGATCCGTGATGTAGTTCTCGGCTCGGGCGCCTGTGCGGCCTGGGCGCGCGGCGAAGAAGGTGAATTGCAACGCTGGGCAACGGTTGGACTCACTAGTGATGGGGCCGACTTTGTTACCGGGCTTTGCAGCAAGCCGCTAGTTGGTTCAAAAAGCGCACTGATCGCGACGCTCTCCCCGGTGCCCTTTGTGGCGGCCGGGATCCTGGGCCTAACCCGCCGCCTGAGAAAGCGTTGACGCACAAGGCATCACCAAACGATTCGGTGATGATCGCGAACGCGCGACCCACTGCTGCCGAGTACCGTCGGACGCGGTCACTTCTCCCGCATTGCGCGCGATTCCTATGAGCTGCACTGACGAGACGGCGGTGTGATGCCGATACGCAGGACGACCCGTGAGGCCAGATGGCACACCTTCGTGCAGCACTCGTAACGCCGCTGCATGGCCCGTTAAGCCTGTACGGACGGGCAGGCGCGACAGCGCTCGCTATCTGGGCGAAGAGCACGGCCCTTCCCCCGCCGTGGACCAGCGTCGCGCTCGATGTACGCGACACCGGGAAAGATATTCGCGCGGCATTGAAGGCTGCCTTGGCAACGGAGCCGGATGTCCTCTTCGGACCATATGGCAGCGGTCCAATGCTCGACGCCGCACGCGCCTGTGAACGTGTGCTGTGGAACCATGGAGGAGCGAGTTCGCGTCTGCGTCTGCCCGCCTTTCCACAGGTAATCAATGTCATTACGCCGGCTCACAGCTATTTCAGCGCGGCCCTGCAAGCCGCGCATACCTTCGACCCGTCGATCGCGACGATTTCACTTCTTCACAGCACGACCGGCTTTGGTCAGGACGTGGCAGAAGGTGCTGCGACAACGGCAGCCAACCTTCACCTTGATCTCACCTCAACCGCGTTTGCGCCTTCTCAGGCACCGGCGATGGCTTCGGCGGTCCCCGATGGCGATGTCCTCCTAGTGGTCGGAAACTTCGCGGACGAACTGCGTGTTGCCCCACTCTTACTCACCCGACCTTGGCGTTTTGCCGCATTTGTCGGAGCTGGTGTGGACGAAGTCCTAACCACACTGGGCAATCAACGAGAAGGCCTCCTCGGGCCTGCCCAATGGCTCCCGACGGCAGCCATCGAGCCCGATGAAGGCCCAGATTCGGAGTGGTTTACTGAGGCCTATCGGAAAGAGGCGGGAACTGATCCTCCCTACGCTGCGGCACAGGCTTTTGCGGCCGGCGTTCTGTATGCACGATGTCTGCGAGACGCGCAGGAAACAACCGACACAGCCATTCAAGCGGTGGCTCAAACGCTAGAATGCACAACACTTTACGGAAAATTTCAGCTCGACTCTTCCAGCGGCTTACAGTCCGGGCATCAGGCTCTGATCGTCCAGTGGCAACAGGGGAGACGCCGTGCCGTGTGGCCGCCCGAGCGGGCGGAATGCCCCGCTATTTTCCCCGTACCGCCGCAGCATCGCCGACCAGGCCGATGAACCGCGTTGGACGACCAGCCGAGGAGCCGTGCGCATCCGTTTGATTCCGGGCAGCTCCACAACTGAAGGGCCGCAGGTCAGCGGCATAAGTGGCGCGCGCCGGTGCCGACCATCGAAAAGCGCTACCGCCTAGAGCTATCCGACGGTGTGAACGATGAGGATGTCCACTTTGGCTTTGCGGGCAACCGTGTCCGGCACGGAGCCCAAGAGACGGCCGGCGACCGTGCCTAAACCCAAGTTGCCGACGACGAGCAAGTCGGCGCTGACCTCATCGGCCAGGTGCAGCAGCGCGGCCACTGGCGCGCCGACAATTGCCTGCTCTTCGACGTGGTGGGCGCCGGCGGTCTTCGCTCGTTCGCGGGCGTCCTGAAGGATCGCGTATACGGAGGCGCTCCCATGCATCCTGTAGCTCGCGCTCCCGAGGCTGTCGGCGGCCTTCCCGTCCATTAAACGATCGGGGGACGGTGGTCTTGACCAGCCGCCTTTCTCCGAAGTGTCGAGATGCGCGCTCGCGATGATCAGCTTCGCATCGTCTTGTGCAGCGATCGCGGCTGCGCGATCGACCGCCCGTAACGACGACTCTGAGCCGTCCGTCCCAACGACGATTGTCCGATAGCTCATGTCGCCTCCATCAGTCGGTCAACGACAAGACATTATCGGCCCGGCTTCTTCTTCGAAGCCCATTGGCTGATCTCGGCGAACGTGCCGGCTTCACCACACGTGGCTGGCTAATTGCCGGCCTCAATAGCCGCAACTCGTGCGGTGGCGTCGGGTCCGCAGAAGCGTTGGAGATTCACTCCACCGCCAGCAAGTAGGCCGTCGATGCGGCGCTTGAGGTCACCGGAGGACAGATGGGCATACAGGTTCGCGCCCGGGCATGACGTTGCGGCAAAGTCACGGTGGCCGGCCAAGGTGCTGCTCGCGATGCCGAAATTCTGGGCAGCCCACGCGAATGCGAGGGCGGTTCCGTGAAGTTGCGCCTCAGACACCGACTCCTGATCGAAGTCTCCTTCGCACAGGACGAGGAAATGCCCTGTTGTGTCGTAGTCCGTGGCGGTGTCTCCGGCAATTTCGGTGCTGCGCAGTTCGTAGAGGTTGCCGTTGCGGTCGACGCCGACATGATATGCGATGTCGATCCATCCGTGCTGGTCTTGGTGGTACCGCTGGTCCTTTCGCAAACGCTCCGGGGCATTTCGATTGTCGCCGAGGACCACCGCCTCGTGATGCAGAGTCATTCGGGTGATGGTGTGGCGCTTGCCGCCGGGGTGCGGAGGTCGCGCGCCCCATGCGTCTCGGCAAATCAATAGTGCCGCAGTGGAAGCGGTGAGGCGGGCTCTGGTCGTCCGGGTGTCGCTTGCGCAGGCGCTGACCGTCGACGCCAAACCGAAGCTGCCCGCGAGCCGGAGCAGCTGACGTCGGTTGACGAAATCCGGCCGTTCGTCGGGCTGGTCGCACCCAGGCGCATTCACGCGCTCACGTTAACCAAATGGCTGTCCGCGCGGCGTAATGCCCGCAACAAAGCCAGCTCAGGCGGCTGCTAAAGGCGATTGCGGTCGGTCAGTGCCCGGTAACGATGCGTTGTGGTACGTAGCGCCCGGTCACAACGTTCGCGGTGGCGGGTTCACTCTGCAGTCGGCGAGCGTCGCGCTTGATCCGACGCCTCAGTACCCGGTCATCACGGCGAGTCAAGTTGCAACTGTGCTGAATCAGAAGCTCCAGCTGCTGCCAACTGAGCCCATCGAGGTCACCGGCCGAGTCGTGAGTCGCGATCACCACGGCGCCGCGGAGCAGCGGCACCGTTTTGGCGGTGAACCGGGTTGTCGCCAGGAGCAATTCGGTTGCGGTGCGATTGAGATTGCGGCGGCATCGCCGCGTTGACGGAGTAAACCAGAAGTCGAGCTGCCGATCGGCGCTGCTCAAACTTTCCAATCCATAGTCGTGAACGAGTCCGACGATATCGGCATTGCTGTAGGCGCGGGTCTCGTAGACAACGCCATCGGGGTTGACGTACAGGACGGTGTTCATCGGTGATTCTCCTTTCCGGCATCGCATCGGTCGATGAGCTGCCCATTCAAATCACACCCATGTAATTTGCCCGTATAACGGAAGAGCTAAACCTCCCTAACGAAAAAGAAACGATGTTCTATCCGGCGGCAACACCGCGCAGGCCGCACACGGGACTCGGCGGACTCATTGCCACCGGGGGCACGCCACCTCGTTGGTGAACCACGGCTAGATGTCTGACACACTGATCGCAATCGGCCCGATTCCCCATGTCGGTGATTCTCAACCTGTGGAGTACGTGGATGAAAGCTGCTGTTGGTCCCGCAGCTGCGCGGCCGTTATCTGCGGCTATGCGGGCCGCATCCCAACAGGAGCATGACGCCGCCGAGCGATCGCCGTTCATGCGTGAACTGATCCGCGGCAACCTGGGCAAAGAGGGATACGCCGCATACTTACTTCGGTTGCGGATTATTTACGCCGCGTTGGAGGAAGCCGTACGTGACCACCGCGACGACCCCCTTATCGCGGCCGTCTGTGACCCGGCCCTGGAACGTTTGCCAGCCGTCGATGCCGACCTGCCGCACTGGACGGATGGTTCGTCGCTGAAGGTTGATTCGCCCGCCGCAGAGTCGTATCGGCAACGATTGGAAAGCATTCGCAGTGGCGCCGCGTTGCTGGCCCACCATTACACCCGCTATTTAGGGGATCTCTCTGGCGGTCAAGTCATCAAGCGCGCATTGGATCGCGTGTTCAGCCTCGGCGGTATTGGCTTGGCGTTCTACGACTTTCCGATGCAACCCAAGCGATATAAGGACAGCTATCGTGCTCGCCTCGACGCGCTCACGCTGCGGGCCGACCAGGTAGACATCCTGCTGGATGAAGTGAAGCTCGCCTTCCGTCTGAATCAGACGGTGCTCGACGAACTCGCCGTCAACTGGGCAGCGCAGTGTGGCCAACCAGACGAACCGCCAAGCAAGATGTCATCGCGTGATCGGTGACTCATCGACGCCGGACGGTCACGCATCCGACGAGTTCGTCCCGGTCGGCACACCGATCGATCTGGACAACTGTGCCCGAGAGCCGATCCATATCCCGGGCAGCATCCAGCCACGCGGTGTGCTCGCGGTCGTGCGCGAGCCCAGCTTCGACGTGCATCAGGTCAGCGCCAACGTGGCCGAGCTGCTCGATCGTTCCGTCGAGTGGGGAGACACCCACGACGACGTCACTATCGTCACCCTCCGCCGCCCGTGAGGTGGCACGCTCAAACCACTACGTGGCCAACAGATCTGCGGGGTTGATCAGCGCGGCGAGGTCGGTCAGCAGCGTGCTTCCGGTCGACTGAATCAATTCGGGCATGTTGGCCCACTCCGCTGTCGCCACACTGCCCAACTCCGTAGGAAAGTCGTTGTTGGCTGTCAGGATCGCGGTGGCCAGGTCGTCGCGGGCGTTGAGGAACCCGGCGATGATTCCGGTGTTCGGATCGAAAACCGTGTCGTTGAGCAGGGATCCGAGCTGATTGGGCAGCAGCAACGACAGCACGGTCTGTCCCATCGCCAGCTCGACCGGCAACTTGATATCGCTGGCCACTAGCGGCAGGTTTTGGAAGATCGCCTCCAGGCTGCCGACCGGATTGGTGATGATGTCGTGATCGACAGCGGACCAGTCTGGTTCCATTGCGGGGGTGAATCTCAGCTCCAGCGGAGTGGCCGGGTCGCTGCCGAAGACGGCGGTGAAGTTGTCGGTGCCCATCACGCCTTGCAGCCCGTGCATCAGCAGTTCCTGTAATACCCAGTCGGGCTGGGCATGTTCACGGGACACGTCCAACGCGTAGTCGTACGACAGAACGCGTTGTGACATGTCGGCCGCATATTCCGCGGGGCTGACTGTGGGGGTGTCGGGGGGAAGATAGCTGGCCACGTCGGCCACCGGCACGACCTCGGTCGTCACCGTGAGGCCCGTCGACTCTGTGCCGTCAGGTAGGTTCTCGAACCGGGCGAAGATCTCGCCGCTGCTAACACCGTTGCTGTCAAGCCAATTCGCGACACCGGGGTTGGTCGCACTGACCACGTAGTAGGTGGACCCGTCGGGATCGGCGAACGCCGTGGTGTTGTTCAAGGTGGTCTGCGCCAAGGTGTACGGCAGCGCGGCGCCGAAGACGTTCATCAGCTCAATCCCGCTGTAGCCGGACGGCACATCGGGCACTTGCACGATCAGCGCTTCGTCGGGCTTCAGGTCGAAGTTGCCTCCGGAGACGTCCGCACTGGGCAGACCGGTTGCGAACACGCTGGTTTCTGGGGCCAGCGCGCTCATCGTATTGGGCGGAAGCTCAATGCCGGCAACTCCGGCCAGGTCCATGTTCTCCTGGTTGAAAGGTCCGACGATGTTGCTGAACGCGGTGAACAGCGTGGTCAGAAGCGAGCCGCCCGACGCGGCTTGAGTAGTGGAAGTCCCTGCCAGCGAGCCGATTTCAGCGCCGGAACCGTCTGCGCCGGGAAAGATCCCGGTGCTCGGTATCGAGAAAAACGCCGGGCAGTCGGACACGCAGTGAATGCTGATGCTGCCCGGACCCTGGGCCCAGTCGCCGAGTACGTCTCGAATCAGCAGGGAGGCGTCACCGTTGGTGGTGGCGTCTGTGTCGTTGATGAAATTGACTGCACCACTTGGCTCTGTGGGGCCAATGTCGACGGTGAACGTGCCGTCGGGATTGACGACGAGACCATGATCGAGCTCCAGACTTTCCTTGCTCACAGCGGTTGAGCCCGTAATTGCTTCCGTGGCGATGGCGAGACCTTCGGTTCCTTTGCCGACCGTGCCAGTGAGCTCGTAGGTGGCGCCGGGAGCCAGGCCGGCGGTCGCGTGGTAGTAGATGTCGGGGGTGAAGAATTGAAAGTACTGACGGGAATCGGCGGCGTCGCCGGCAATTGCTTCCGGTGACTGGAAGAAGACTCCGTTGAAAAGCTCGGTGACTCTGGACAGCCCGGCCGATAGCAATTCATAGTTCGTGTTCTGCAGACCCGTCATCAGCATGGCGCCGCTGTCCGGTGTCGCAAAAGGCAGTGCTGCGTCGTAGTTCGCCGCCTGCTGCATGGCGTCGAGAAGCTGGTCAAGCGCCGGTTGGTACGAACTCGGATCAGCTGCGGCGTGAGGCGCGGCCAGCACGACCGACAGTGCGCCGGCAAGCGCCGTCGTCGTCATTCCTATCTGCCGCACCCAACGCGGCAGGCGGGAAAACTTTGTCCCGTCGTGCATCGCCGTGGTCATGCTCGCCCCTTCGCTGGGATGCGATCCACGGATTATTCGTCATGTCGACGACGAAGACGGTGTTTCAGCCTTACTGCTCCGCGCTGTCGCGCTGGCGACTGCGATAGGCGCGCATACCGGCTTGGGACTTGCAGCTGGTGCGGCAGAACGTCGCCGAGGCGTTGCGGCTTTGATCGACGAAACTGTGGTGACAGTTACGGCACGCCTTGAATCGGTCCCATTGTCCGGACTGCGCTAACTCGACCACCGAGGCCAGCACCGAGCCGATCAATCCGGCAAGTCCCGACTGCACCGAACTCAGCCCGGCCCCTTCGCGAGTGATGTTGGCTTGCAACGGATAACGCTGTGCCGCCCGCTGCAGAGCCTGCTCAGCGATGATCAGCTCGTCGGCGCTGGCGGCTTCGGGGTCGGCATGGCTGACCATCACCGTGACCAATGCATCGCGGATTTCGCGGGCCTCGATGACGTCGGCGGCAGTCACCACGAGCAACGCCGGGTCCACCTCCTGCTGCTGGCTCAACCAGTCGCGAAGTCCCGCACTGTCGGCGAAGTTTTCCGGCAGCCGACCCAGGTGACCGTGCGTGTTGGCAAAGCCCAGCACCAGGTCCTCGGTGCTCGCCACGGTTGCCCCTTCCTGGCCGTGCTGTCGGGTGCGCCAACTGTACTGCACACCGCGCGAGGCCGACGGCATCGTTAACTGCAACAGTAATTGGGAGTCAATATTCAATCACTGATCACTTGAAAGGTTGTCGTCAAAATATCTACGATGGCAACATAGCAAGACGCCTTCGGACGACTTCGTCGAGCGCGCCCGCAACGGAATTCGAAGCCCTAGCGAACATCGGGTGACGCTGATCAGGGCTATGCTTCAGCGCGCAGGACCACTGAGCAGGAGGGATCTTCGTGGCCGACAAGTTGAACGTCGATCCCGTCGCGCTCCATAACGGCAGCAACGACATGCTCGACGCGGTCGGCGAGGCTGCGTTGAGCTTCGTCAATCATGAGGATGGGTTGGCCGAGGCTGCGGCCGGCTGGATCGGGTCCTCGCAGCAGGCGCTGAATCAGCTGGCAGCTCGGTGGGAAGCTCGGCACAATCACCACAAACTGCAGGTGGGTGGATTGGGGTCGCATGTGGCCGACGCGATGACCCGCTATGTCTTAAACGAGGAGGAGTCGGCCCAGGCGGTCAGGTCGCTAGGAGAGTGAGCGCCGACGCGTGGCGCCGTTCTGACCGGCCTGTTCTAAGACCGTGCGTTGTGGGTACAGGATCGGCATGCATCGCCCCGACACGATCATCGAGATCCACCGTGAACGCGTCCAGGACCAGACCGTCGAGATGTTCGGCGGCGACAAGTACACGGAGGCCGTCGACGGCCCCGGTTACTCGGCGACGGCCACCCTCGACCTGACACTCGACCGTGTCTGGTTCATCTTCGACGCCCAGCAAAGGCTCTGGGAGGAGATCGAGGACGACGAATCCCATGATCCGCTAAGGCATTTCGCAATCGACCTGACGATCTTCGACTCTAAGATCGTCATCGATTCGGTGACCTGCATCCCGTTGGTGTCATTGCCGCCAGCGACGATCACAATCCCCGATGGCCCCCGCGCCGGGGAGTCGCGTGAGATCGCGTACAACGAGATCCCGTTGTTCGGGCGATTGACAGTTCACGACCAGCTTGAGGCACGCGAGACCGAACAAGGCAAGCAGACGATCGCGCTGGACTTCACCCCACAGGATGCCCCTGTGCTGCTTGCCAATCCGCTGAGCGACGACTACGGCCCGCGATTGTTCGGTGCCCACATCGATCGCCGCTCCGACGGCAGCATCGCGTTCATGGACCAAGACCCGCGCATCAGCTGGGAACTCGACTACGCCGAGGCGTACTGGATCACGCACTGCATCGCCGGCGAGCTGATGGTGAATCTGGAGAAACTGCAGCACCCCAGCTTGTCCGATGACGAAGCCAGAACCAGGGTGCTCGATTCGCTGGCCGCCCAGATCTCCGATGCTGTGCGCCCCAAACTCGCCGAGATGGGCGTCGACGGCGTAATGGACCTACTGCCGTCCGCGATGGACGTCGACCCTGCATCGCGCGACGACAGTACGGTCAAAGCGCTCGACGCCGTCGTGCAACGCTTCGACGTCGGCGACACCGTCCATGAATCGATGGTGGTACAGCTGCAAACATTGCGCGCACTGCCGTCGGGCGAGGAACTGCCCGCATCAATCCTGGCTGAAAACCCCTACGAGAAAACGGGATTGGCCGTCACCGCCTGGAGCATTCTTCGGCAGGTTCGTGACACCGTGATGAACACCTTCGATCTCGACGAGAGCGACTTCGAGGCCGACGCGCCGTGCCTGCTGGCAGGCCCAAAGACCATCACCATCGGCGGGCAGGACCGTTGCCTGGAAGCCCTCGACGCCGACGTCGTGCCGCGAACCCAGGACGGCCGGCTGGTCATCGACGGCACCGTAAGCGCCCAGACGACGCTCTACGATTTCAATGCCAACTTCAAGGTCACCTACGAGATGGGCCTCGACGACATACCGCGTGATCCAGATGGGCAGGAGACAAGGCGAGCCGACCTGGAAACCATCGAGAGTCTCGAACAAGCGCTGAAAGCCGCCGGTGAGAAGAAGCGCGCCGGACAGTTGAGCAACGAGGACTACGAGGCAGAAGTCAAAAGAGTCCACGAGCGTCTCGATGACCTTCCCAAAACGGTGGGCGTGCGACCGACCCAGAATCCGCCCGAGGCGGAAGTGAACCCAGACTTCAGCCTGACGGTGGCCGGCAAGGTGGCCGCGGCTGCCGGCGCCGCTGCGACTGTCGGACTGCTTGCGCTGCCGGTCACGTGGGTAGCGGGGACGGCCGGAGTCGGGGCTGCCGGCGCGGGCGGTCTGCTGACCCTGGCGATCGCGCAGTACCTGACCACCGTGCTGACCATCGACTGGTTCGGCGTCGGGCTCGGATCGCGGCAAGTCAAACAGTCGCTCAACGACCGCCCGGAAGGCACCTCGCTGCCGCCGATCGGCATACCGGTCGAGGTGGATTTCAACCGTCAGCGTCTGGCGGCGTACTTCCGTCCGCTGCCGGCGAAGTTGTGGATCGGTTGTGTGGCGGTCGAAGAGGAAGACAACAACACCGAGATTCGCCTCGTTGGTGGCCGTTGGCCCACCGATGGCCAGCCGTGGCAGCTGTCCAACGACGACGCCATGTTGTACGTCGAATCCGGTGAACTGCAGCTGCTCATGGAACCGGACAGCGTCAGCGGCGACGGGCCGGCCATCAGCGTCGCGACCGCCGCCGACGGACGGCGTTACCTGCAGGTGGAAAACGAAGACGCCGACAAACTGCAACGGCTCCCGCGCTGCTGTGGCCAAGACAACGAGATGAACTGAAAGTGAGCCCGGACGTGGAACGAACTGCCAGCCCAAGACTCACCTGCGGCATGATGGCGGGTCAGCGGCGCGCGCGCCGGAATCGATCTCTGTAGGGTTAATCAAGTGTGTGGAGCCACCGGTGAGGTGCGACTCGACGGCCGACCGCCTGACGTAGCGGCGGTGGCAGCGATGACCGCCGTGATGACGCCGCGAGGACCGGATGGAGCGGGCGTTTGGTCGCAAGGTCGAGTCGCTCTCGGTCACCGTCGTCTCAAAATCATTGACCTGACTGAGGCTGGCGCTCAGCCGATGGTCGACTCCGACCTGGGCCTGACCATCGCCTGGAACGGTTGCATCTACAACTACAAGGAGCTTCGCAGCGAGCTTCAGGGCTACGGCTACCGCTTTTTCTCGCACAGCGACAGCGAGGTTCTACTCAAGGCCTATCACCGCTGGGGCGATGACTTCGTCAGCCACTTCAAGGGCATGTTCGCTTTCGCCATCGTCGAACGTGACAGCGGTCGCGTGCTGCTTGGCCGAGACCGACTCGGCATCAAGCCGCTCTACGTGACCGAGGACAGTCATCGCATCAGGTTCGCGTCGACACTGCCCGCGTTGCTGGCCGGTGGCGGCGTGGACACCCGCATCGACCACGTCGCGCTGCATCACTACATGACGTTTCACTCCGTCGTGCCGGCACCGGCCACCATCCTGCGCGGCGTCCGCAAGATCCCGCCGGCATCGCTGCTCGCCATCGAACCCGACGGCCGCCGCGTCGCCACCACTTACTGGTCGCCGGATTTCACTCGGCACGAGGACCGCTCCGACTGGTCTGAACGCGACTGGGAAGACGCGGTGCTGTCCTCGCTGCGGACCGCTGTCGAGCGCCGACTGGTCGCCGACGTTCCGGTCGGGTGCCTGCTCTCCGGCGGAGTGGATTCCAGCCTGATCGTCGGCCTGCTCGCCGAGGCCGGTCAGCACGGGCTGTCGACGTTCTCCATCGGCTTCGAATCAGCCGGAGGTGTCCAAGGCGACGAATTCCAGTACTCCGACATCGTGGCCAAGCGCTTCGAGACCGATCATCACCAGATCCGCATCGGTACCGAGCGGATGCTGCCCGCCCTGGACGGCGCGATCGGGGCGATGAGCGAACCGATGGTCAGCCACGACTGTGTGGCCTTCTATCTGCTCAGCCAAGAAGTCGCGCGCCATGTGAAGGTGGTGCAGTCCGGTCAGGGCGCCGACGAGGTGTTCGCGGGCTACCACTGGTATCCGCCGATGGGCGCACCCGCCGCCGCCAGTGTCGAGGGTTCGGTGGCCGAATACCGGGCTGCGTTCTTCGACCGCGACGAGGCCGGCCTTGCCGCACTTCTCGCCGAGGGTTACCTCGCGCCCGGCGATCCCAGCGAACGTTTCGTCACCGAGCACTTCGCGCGCGCCGGTGCCGAAACCGGCATCGACCGTGCGCTGCGGCTCGACACGATGGTGATGTTGGTCGACGATCCGGTCAAGCGGGTCGACAACATGACTATGGCCTGGGGGTTGGAGGGCCGGGTTCCCTTCCTCGACCACGAACTGGTCGAGCTCGCGGCCACCTGCCCTCCGGAGCTGAAGGTCGCCCACGGCGGCAAGGGTGTTCTGAAGGAGGCTGCGCGACGGGTCATTCCGTCCGAGGTCATCGATCGCCCCAAGGGTTATTTCCCGGTACCCGCGCTGACTCACCTCGAAGGGCCGTACCTCGACATGGTCCGCGACGCTCTCTACGCGCCGGTCGCCAAAGAGCGGGGACTGTTCGACACCGGTGCGGTCGACGCTCTGTTGGCCGACCCCAACGGTCGGCTGACTCCGCTACGCGGCAACGAACTCTGGCAGATCGCACTGCTCGAGCTGTGGCTACAACGTCATGGTGTGACCGGGCCGGCCGCATGACCACCAGCGGTCCTTCAGCGGACCATCCCGAGGCGATCACGCTCGGCCTGCACGACGCGTCACCGCCACACATGGTGGACGCGATGGCCAAGGACGTTGAGCTTGAATTAGGTTGGGGTCGACTGATTTTCGGCCAGACCTTCGCCGATGCCGGCACTCTGGCCGAGGCACTCAGGCGAGAAGGGCCCGGGCGCCGCGACATCTGTATCTATGCGCGCGAATCTCATGTTGTGGTGGCCGGAGCGCCATCGGAGCTTTTCATCGACCCCAGCCACACCTATCGGCTGCGCTTCCCAGAGTCGTCGCAGCGGGACGATCCGGCGCCATCGCCCGTGGGTGTCACGGTGCGCACGCTGAACGATCCGTCCGACGCGGACGCGATGAATCGTGTATTCGTCCGCTGCGGAATGGTTCCGGCGCCAGTAGAGGTGATTTGGGACAATCATCTCAATCAGCCCGCCGTCACCTACCTGCTCGCGGTACGGGACGACGACGGTGCCATGGTGGGTACGGTGACCGGCGTCGACCACGAGTTACTGTTCTCCGATCCTGAGCGTGGATCGAGTCTGTGGACGTTGGCGGTCGATCCGGCTGCCGGGATCCCGGGAATAGGCATCGCACTGACCCGAAAGTTGGCTGGGCACTTCCGTACCGCGGGCCGCGCGTATATGGACCTGTCGGTTACGCACGACAACTTGGCCGCGATCCGGTTGTACGAGAAGCTGGGTTTCCGGCGTGTCCCGGTGCTGGCGATCAAGCGGAAAAACGCGATCAACGTGCCGCTGTTCACCCCGCCGCCGGAAACCGTGGACGACCTCAACCCCTACGCGCGCATCATCGCCGACGAAGCGCTACGTCGCGGCATCTGGGTGGAGGTGCTCGACGCAGAGACCGGCGAGATACGCCTCAGCCATGGTGGTCGCAGCGTAGTCACCCGCGAGTCGCTGTCGGAGTTCACCTCGGCGGTCGCGATGTGCCGTTGCGACGATAAAAGATTGACCCGCCGGCTTGTTTCGGATGCCGGGATCACCGTCCCGCGTGCCCGTTTGGCGACATTCGATGACGGCGACTTCGAATTCTTGAGAGAGATAGGGGAAGTCGTCGTCAAACCCACTCGGGGCGAACAGGGTAAAGGCATCACCGTCGGCCTCACCGTCGAGCAGGGGCCCGACGAGCTCGCCGCCGCAGTGGCACGTGCACGGAAGGAATATCCCGAGGTGCTGATTGAGGAGCGCGTGAACGGTGACGACCTTCGACTGGTGGTGATCGACGGCCGGGTGGTCGCCGCCGCGCTGCGGTTGCCGCCGGAAGTCATCGGTACCGGTGAGCACACCGTGCGGGATTTGATTGTGGCGGAGAGTCGACGTCGCTCGGCGGCCACCGGCGGTGAGTCCAAAATTCCGCTGGACGCGGTCACCGAAGCGACGGTCGCGGAATACGGCTGGCAATTCGATGATGTATTGCCCCAAGGGATCCGGCTGCGCGTCCGCCACACCGCCAACCTGCATCAGGGCGGAACCATCCACGATGTAACCCATGACGTGAATCAGGAGCTCTGCCGGGTCGCCGTGACGGCTGCCGAGGCGATCGGCATCCCGGTGACCGGCATCGACCTCCTGGTCCCCGATGTCACCGGCCAGGAATACGCGTTCATCGAAGCCAACGAGCGACCGGGGCTGGCCAACCACGAACCACAGCCCACCGCGGCGGCTTTCATCGACTTTCTGTTTCCCGGTCAGCCTGGACAGCCGTTTGCCTGGACCCCCGAGGAATCGCCACGCGTGCCTGATGATTCGGTCGTCAGGTAGGCACGAGATATGATGGCGCCGTTACGGTCTCAGGGTTACCACGACGACGGTATGCCGGCGCGGATCCTGGCCACCTCGGAGCGGGCGAAGCGCACCCGGTCGGTGTCGGCACCGCGCGCCGCGGCCAACTCGTCGGCCAGCGCATAGCCGGCGTTGAGGATGTAGCGTGACCGCCTGCGTTCGTGACGGTTGCGAGCGGCTTGGCGATAAGCCTTGCGGGCCTGGCGATTACCGGCCATCGCATCCAGTTCGACCGCGGTGATCACGTCACGGGCCTGCTCGGGTGCCATCACATCGCGAACGAAGTCGCGTTCCCTGGCCACGGTCAACTTGTAGACCCGCGCGACGATGATCAGCGCCACAACGACGGTCCCGATAAACAGTCCGATAAGCGTCAGCACATTCGGACCGGCGATGGCGGCAACCGAGTCCCAGGTCCCGTGCAGCAGCATAGGTATCGCGATCAGGACCAAACCCCGCCCAATTTTGCGGGGCTCGGCCGGCCGGCCGAAAAGGTAGACGACACCTGCGCAGAAGATGGCGCTGTACAGGATATGAGCAGCCACCCCGGTGAGCATGCGAAGGATGATTGTCCCGACCGACGCGCCAATTTGGTTGGCGCCGAACTGGGTTCCGGCCGACGTCATAGCGTAGTTGATGTCCTCGACGGTTTGGAAACCCAGACCGATGAACGCGCCCAGGATGAACCCGTCGAACGCGGTCCGTACGTGCCGTTGCGCCAACGCGATAAGCAGCAGCAATCCCGAACCCTTGGCAAGTTCCTCGGTAAACGGGGCGGCGAGCCCGGCACCCCAATTCAGTGCC
Organism: uncultured Actinomycetota bacterium; assembly: GCA_963733755.1. GTDB lineage: Bacteria > Actinomycetota > Actinomycetes > Mycobacteriales > Mycobacteriaceae > Mycobacterium. The sequence continues at coordinate 13,043 of CAVTEZ010000026.1, read as the reverse complement.
CACACTTGGCCGAAAGTCTTTCCGTACAAGGCGAGGATCGCAGTGTTGGCATTGGCGGCCATTGCGCCGGTTGCGGCGAACCCGCCCCACAGGAACGCGGCAGCCATGAGCTTGTGGGGGAGTTTGGCATAGCGGTCGATGCGGTCGGTGAACCACCAAAACAGAGCCGCGTAGATCGCGAATGATGTGACCGCCAGCCCGATCGCCTCGCCGTACGCGTTGTACTCGCGGGCCAGCGTGGAAAAGAAAGTGAGAACGCCGATTCCGACCAGCGCCATGTATCCCCAGAATGCGAAATTGCGCGGCTGGTAGAAGACGAACCGCCTGCCCCAGCCGGAAAGGTCGAGGGCGACGTCGCGCGCACGATCGAGTTCTGCGAGTGGCGTCATCGCTTTGCCTGCCCGGATTCGGTGATGCTTCCGATCATCCGCAACACCGCGGCGCTTGGTTCGGCGCCGGCGTCGGTCGGCCCGGTCGCGATTGCCTTGACTCCGCGGCCGTCGAATACGAACGCGGCGATGAGGCCGGCGGTGTGCGGTCCGGTGACTCGAACTGTCGCGCCCTGCTTACCCTGGGCGGTGACGATCGTGGCGGGGGCGCCGGTGATGTGGACGCCGCGACCCCGGTTGAGCGCGTCGGTGGTGGCCTCGATCTGATCGAGCAGTTGGTCGGCGTCACCCTGGAACGGCCCGGTGCGGACGGTGAACTTCAGTGCCCCGTTCTCGACGGTGGCTGCCGCGGGATAGTGACCAGAAATCGGTCCGTGGCCCTCGCGGAGACCAGAGGTGATGCCCCAGCCGGCTTCCGGAACGAACGTCACGTTGCCGTCGAGCTCCATGACATCGCCGGCTCTGACGATGTCGTGGTAGGGCACTGCTGCATCCATGACCGGCAGCACCACCGACATGATGAAGACCAGCGCGAATACCGCCAGCGTCGGGCGCAGAGTGCGCCGATCCAGACCGAACCTGCGCTCGTCGGCGGGTACCCAACCCTCGTCGGGTTCGAATCTTGGCGCTGAGGCTGCCGAGGACACTTGGGCTCCCGCATCCGGCATATCCGCCCTACCCCCTATCCGCTGCGACAACGCCTGAATAGCGCCGCAGTGAGAGTAGCGAGGGGCTATCTACGCGGCATCAACAATGACCACATCCGCGGGTTTGGCTCGGCTCGACCGATCAACTTCTAGGGTGGGAGACCATGACTATCGACCGTATGGCGCTGGCCGCAGGCAGCATCCGACTTGCCTCAGGCGTCTCGTTTCTCGTCGACCCTCTGCGTGCGAACCGGCTCTGGGGAGATCCGGACAAGCCCACGCCGACCGCGCAACTGCTGCTGCGGTCGATGGGTTACCGCGACGCGTTGATCGGGGGGCTGCTGGCAGCGGCGGCGCTACGCGGCAAGAACACCCGCGGCTGGTTCCTGGCCTCTGCAGGCGCCGACGCTGCCGACCTGCTCGGCGGAATGAGCGTTCACCACGAGATGAAGCGCTCGCAGCAACTGGTTGGCCTGGGCGGCGCCGTCATCGGTGTTGGCACTGGGCTCTGGGGTGCGGCGCGTCGGAGGACCGGGGCGGTCGAGGCTCCCGCTCCGGTCAGCGACCGGTAAGCCGTTGTGCGTCAGTCGACGTGACGAACCAGCGTGTCGACAAGCGCGTTGATCGTACGGTTCGCGTTCTGTGAGGTGGCCGACGCGATGGATAACGTCCACGTCATGGCCGGTCGCAGCGGAATGGTGCGCAGGTCTGGGAAGCGTCTGGCCACACTCGCCGGCAGGACGGTTGCTGCCAGCCGGTGTCGGATGAGCTCCGCCGTGATTGCGTAGTCGGCTACTTCATAGGCACTGACCGGTTGGACGCCCGCCACGGCGAAGCCCTTGTCGAGGCGATGCCGGATTCCCCAGCCGGCCGGAAACTGGATGAAATCCTGGCCGGCCAGGTCGCCCAGCTCAACCTTGCGGCGATTGGCCAGCCGGTGATTGGCTTCGCAGACGAAGACCATCGGCTCGCGGATCAACTCGCGCAGCGTCAGTAACGGGGACCCCGGCGAGGCGATCGAGACGAGCGCCAGGTCCATCTGGCCGTCGGCGATCGCGGTCAGATGTCCGGCTGACCCGGTCAGACTTTGGCGCAGGCGGACGGTGACCATCGGATTGGCACCACGAAAATCCTGAAGGGCGGCAGGCAGATTCAACGTTCCCCACGACATCAAGGTGCCCAAGGTGACGGTGCCGGCGAGCTGATCGCGAAAGGCGTCCACTGAACTGCGGGCTCGGTGGGCCGTGTGGATCACTTCGCGCGCGCGCTCAAGGAAGACCACGCCGGCCGCGGTGAGCGTGATTTGGCGTTTCGACCGGTCGAACAGCTCGACGCCAAGTTCCTTTTCCAATCTGCTGACCGACGCCGATAGAGCAGACTGCACAACGTGGATACGCTGGGCCGCCCGGGAGAAGTTCAACTCCGTAGCCACGGCGACGAAGTACTCCAGGTGGCGAAGTTCCACGGCAATCATCCTATCGCGAATCGCGATTGCGAGGTTCATTTTTCTTCGTTGGACGCGATGGCTGCTCCGGGTGTTGGCTAGACGGGTAGGCAGCAGAACACCAGCTCAGGAGGAACGGACTCATGCGGGCCTTGCGTTTTACCGAATTCGGCGGCCCCGGTGTGTTGCACGTGACGGACCTACCGGATCTGACTGGAACGGCACATGAAGCGGTGATCCGGGTGGAGGCGGCGTCGGTCAACCCGTCCGACGTGAAAAACGTTGCCGGCGCAATGGATTGGACGGTGCTGCCGCGCACGCCCGGGCGTGATTTCGCCGGCGTAGTTGTCAGCGGGCCGCCCGAGTGGCAAGGAGCAGCGGTCTGGGGCACCGGGGGAGACACCGGCTTCGTCCGAGACGGGTCGCACGCTGAGTTGATGTCAGTGCCGGTGGAAGCGCTGGTGCGCAAACCCGAACGGCTCAGCTTCGACGAGGCCTCGACCGTCGGGGTCAACTTCGTCGTCGCTTGGTACGGGGCGGTGGAAACCGCGCAACTTGCGGCTGGCGAAACCATCGCCGTCTTCGGGGTTTCCGGTGGCGTGGGGGGAGCGGTGGCGCAAATCGCCCGCGCGATCGGCGCCAAAGTCATTGGAGTGGACCGCCGCCGGCCCGGTTCCGAGACTGCCGCCGCAGCCGTCATCGACGACTTCGTTGCGTTCGACCCCAACGTGGACGTCGGCGCCGAGATCAAGCGGCTCACCGCCGGCGCCGGCGTCGACGTGGTGTACGACGCCGTGGGTGGCGTGACCACACCGGCCGCGCTGGCTACGTTGGCCCGGCGAGGCAGGTTGGTGGTGATCAGCGTTGTCGGATCGCGTGCGGTCGAAATCGATCTATTGGATCTGTACCACAACGAAACTCGAATCTTCGGCACAGACAGCACAAAGCTCACTGTCGTCGACTCGGCGCGTCGGCTGCAGCAGATGGCGCCCTACTTCGAATCCGGCGAGTTCCGACCCCTTCCCATCGCCGCCACCTACTCACTCGACGACGCGGCGTCGGCATACCAAGCCGTCGCCGACCACATCGCCGGCCGCGTCGTGATCCGGCCCTAACCAAGAGAGGCAAAGACAATGTCATCCAACCTGACCGAGCAGACTCTCACCGCCGCGGTGCAACAGACCTTTGACAACTCCGCCGATGAACGATTTCGCCAGGTGTTCACCTGCCTGGTGCAGCACATCCACGATTTCGCCCGCGAGGTCCGCCTGACCGGTGACGAATGGTTCACCGCAATGGATTTCCTCGAGCGGGTCGGCAAAATCTCGACGCCGACGCGCCAGGAGTTTGTGCTGCTTTCCGACATCCTGGGCCTCAGCATGCTGCTGGACAAGATCAACCAGCACGCCGAGTCATCGACCACCGACTCGGCTTTGCTTGGGCCCTTCTACGTCGAGGGCCGTCCCACCGCCGACAACGGGGCCGACATCTCCGACGGCGCAACGGGCACAACGATGTTCGTCGCCGGTCGGGTCGTCGACGAGCACGGCAAGCCGGTCGCTGGGGCCCACGTCGACACCTGGCACAGCGACGGCGAAGGGTTCTACGACGTGCAGCAGACCGAAAAGCTGCACAACGAGCTCGCCATGCGGGCACTGCTGATCACCGACGAGGACGGAAGGTTCTGGTACCGGTCCATCACGCCGCGCTATTACCCGGTGCCCACCGACGGGCCATGCGGTGAGATCCTGCGCGCCGCAAACCGATCCCCCATGCGTCCACAGCACGTGCACTTCTGGTTCAAGGCCGAGGGCTACCAGCCGCTGATCACTCAGCTGTTTTGGCGAGACGACCCTTACATCGGCCGCGACGCCGTCTTCGCGGACCAGGACTCACTGATGGCGGACTTTGTGCGGCACGAGCCAGGTACCGCTCCGGACGGAACGACGATCGACGAACCGTTCGTGACCCTGGACTGGACCTTCGCCCTCGCCGCCAACACCGAATAGCCAAGGGACGAGTTCAATGTCACGGATACCGCTCGCCAGCATCGAAGAGCAACCCGAACCAGTCCGTCAGTGGATGGCGCGTCGCGGCAACCTCAAGGTTTTCCGATTGCTCGCCAACGCTCCGCAGGTGTTCGCCGGCTGGACGCAAATGGTCGACGAGTTGTTCGAAAGCCCCACTTTCAGCCGGCGGATGCGCGAGGTGGTCATCCTGCGGGTGGCCCATTTACAGGGTTCGCGCTACGAGCTCAGCCAGCACGTAGGGATCGCTCGCAACGCCGGCCTTACCGATCAGCAGATCAACGCCATCCTCGACATCGATCACCCGGACGCGGCCGGGTTCAGCGACACCGAGCGCACTGCACTCGACGTCACCACCGAGTTGTGCACCACCCACCAACTGCGGGATGACACCTTCGCCGCGGCTCAGGCCGTCTTCGGCGACGAGGCACTCACCGAATTGCTGATGATTATCAGCTGCTATTACGGGCTGGCGTTGGTGCTGAACGCCACGGACCTCGACGTCGACACCACGGCGAGATTCCAACCCTGACAGGAGAATTCAGATGACCCGAATCGCCTACCGTCGGCCAGAAGAAATGACCGAGCAGGCTCGTGAATTGACCTTAGAGCGAGGCAATCTCAACGTCTACCGTGCTCTGGCCAACGCCGAGAAAGTATTCACCGGCTGGATGCTGGCCGGGCGGGCCATCCTCACCAGCCCGGTGTTGCCGGTCAGGCAGCGCGAATTCGTCGTCCTGCGCACCGCGTATCTGATGGACAGCCCCTACGAACTTGGCCAGCACCGCGACGTGGCGCGTACGGCTGGGCTCAGCCGCGACGAGATCAATGCGATCACCTCCGAATCTGACTGGCAAGAGGCTCATTTCAGCCCGGTCAAACTTGCGCTGCTGCACCTGACGACTGAGCTGCTGACCACGCGTAGCGTCTCGGCCGAAGTGTTCGAACAAGTGCACACAGCCCTGGGTTCGGAGGCCACGGTCGAGCTGCTGATGGTGATCAGCCGCTACGCCGGACTGGCGCTGATGCTCAACGCACTCGACGTCGACCTCGACGAAAGCGCCCGACTACCGATTCCGCCGAGGCGCGAACCAACCTGACTCACAGGTCACCGACAGCGGCCACACATTCCAGATCTCGTCGCAGTACTCGGCGATAGCGCGGTCCGACGAGAACTTCCCGCTGCGTGCGGTGTTCAAGATGGACATCTTCGTCCACGCATCCTTGTCCAGCCACGCCACACCCACCTGCTCCTGGCCGGCCAGGTAGGACGCGAAGTCGGCACACACCAGGAACGGATCGTCGTAACGCAGGTTGTCCGCCAGCGACTCGAACACCTCGGTGTCGCCGTGCGAGAACGCCCCGCCGGCAATGAGATCCAGCACCGCGCGCAGTTCGTCGTTGCTGTCGATGTAGTCGGCCGGACGATAACCGTCGGCCTTGACCTTCTCGACCTCGGATTCGGTCAGCCGAACAGGAAGAAGTTCTCGGCGCCGACCTCGTCGCGCATCTCGACGTTGGCCCCGTCGAGCGTGCCGATGGTCAGTGCGCCGTTGATCATGAACTTCATGTTCCCGGTCCCCGAGGCCTCCTTGCCCGCGGTGGAGATCTGCTCGGACAGGTCAGCTGCCGGGTAGATCAGCTGGGCGTTCTTGACACTGAAGTTCGGCACGAACGCGACCTTGAGGAATTTGTTCACCTCCGGGTCGGCGTTGATCGTCTCGCCGACGGCGTTGATCAGCTTGATGATCCGCTTGGCCATGAAGTAGCCGGGAGCGGCTTTGCCACCGAAGATGAAGGCGCGCTGCGGAATCGACAGACCCGGGTTCTGCTTGAGCCGGTGATACAGCGCGATGATGTGCAGCACACTGAGGTGCTGGCGCTTGTACTCGTGGATGCGCTTGACCTGGATGTCGAACATCCAGTCCGGGTTGAGCTCGATGCCCGTCGTCGTGCGCAGATACTTGGCCAGGCGCGCCTTGTTGCCGCGTTTGATGTCGCGCCATTGCGCGCGGAACGAGGCGTCATCGACGAACGGCTCCAGCCCACGCAGGCGGTCCAAGTCGTTCAGCCAGCCGTCACCGATGTTGCGGTCCAGCAGCTCTCGCAGGCCCGGGTTGGCCAGCGCGAGGAAGCGCCGGGGCGTCACGCCATTCGTCTTGTTGCTGAACCGCTCTGGCCACAACTCGTAGAAGTCCTTGAGCACGCTTTCTTTCAGCAACTCCGAGTGCAGCGCCGCGACACCGTTGATGGCGTGGCTACCGACGGTCGCCAGGTGCGCCATCCGGACGTTCTTGCCGCCGTCCTCGCCGATCAGCGACATGCGGCGAACCCGGTCCTCGTCGCCGGGGAACCGCGCGCGCACCTCGTCGAGGAATCGGCGATTGATCTCGTAGATGATTTCGAGGTGGCGGGGCAGTGATTCGGCGAACAGCTCCAGCGGCCACTTCTCCAGCGCCTCCGGCAGCAGGGTGTGGTTGGTGTAGCCGAACGTCGCGACGGTGATGCTCCACGCCTCGTCCCAGTCCAGATCGCGCTCGTCGACCAGCAACCGCATGAGCTCGGCGACGCCGATCGACGGGTGAGTGTCGTTGAGCTGCATGGCGAATCGCTGCGGAGCTCTTTGACGCCGGCGTCCGCAAGGTCGTCCATGATGTGCAGCACGTGCTGCAACGAGCAGGACACGAAAAAGTATTGCTGCAGCAGGCGCAGCCGCTTGCCGGCCTCGGCTCGTCGTTGGGGTACAGCACCTTGGTGACCGTTTCCGAAGTCACCTCGTCTTCGACGGCTTTGTAGTAGTCGCCGGTGTTGAAGGCCTCCAGGCGAAGGATTCGACGGCCCGCGCACTCCATAGCGTCAGCACGTTGCAGGTATTGACGCCGTATCCCTGGATGGGGGTGTCGTAGGCGACGCCCTTCAGCAGCCGTCCGGGCACCCAGCGGACGCGGTCGTGCCCGGCATCGTCGCTGTAGTGCTCGGCGTAGCCGCCCCACTTCACCAGAGTAGTTGACGTCGGGTTTGGCGATCTCCCAAGGGTTTCCGTTGACCAGCCAGTTGTCGGTCTTCTCGATCTGCCAGCCGTCGTGGATCTCCTGGTTGAAGATGCCGAACTCGTAGCGGATGCCGTAGCCGATCGCCGGACGCTCGAGGGTGGCCAGCGAGTCCAAGTAGCACGCGGCGAGCCGGCCGAGGCCGCCGTTGCCCAGTCCCGGTTCCGCCTCGCAGGCCAACACCTCGTCGAGGTCCTGACCCATCGCTGCCAGGGCGGTCTTGGCCGCTTGCTCCATGCGCAGGTTCAGCAGGTTGTTGCCCAGTTGTGGACCCATCAGGAATTCAGCGGACAGGTAGCAGGTCACCTTGCGGCCTAGGTCCAGCGAGGTCTGCGTCGACGCCACCCGTCGGTCCTGCATGCGGTCACGCACGGCCAGCGCGAGCGCTCGATAGTAATGCTCGGGCCGCAGGCCGCGGCCGGACGGCCGATCGAGTAGCGCAGGTGGTCGGTGATCGCCCGCTGAAGCGCGGGCGCGCCCATTCCGGTGCGCGAATGCTCGTTGAGGTCGCCGCGGACGCCACTGGGTGTCTGGTCGACATCGGTCATCGTGAGTCCTGTTCCCTCGGTCGGCTCAATACGCAGGTCGTCATTCTGGCCGCGACGTCTGCACAACAGGCACGCAATTGACGTCCGCTTCGTGAACGACAGCCCACCGGCTCGCGAAGAGCAGCTTTCCGGTCTGCGTTGATGTGGCTACATCTTGATCGCCGGTATCAGCCTCTCGAGGTTCCAGAGTTGATCTCGCCGGGCAGACAGGCACGAAATCAGCATGGCGACAGCCCATATGCCGATCAGCACTACGATCGCCTGCCACAGCCGGCCGTCGATGCCGCCGAGTATGAGCTGCCGGAGTCCGTTGACCCCATAGGTCATCGGGTCGAACCGATGGAGGATCTGAAACGGCTTCGACGTGGTTTCCACGGGGTACATGCCGCCGGCGCTGACGAGCTGCAGCATGAGCAGCGCCATGATCAGGACGCGTCCCACCGCCGGGCCGACGAGCGCATTGATCGCCTGTGTCGCGGCGACGAATGCGAACGAAATGAGGATCATGAAGCCGAGCATCGAGGCTGGATGCACGACGTGCATGCCGAGTCCGAATCGGACGACGCCGTACAGGATGACCGCCTGGAACAGCCCGATCACCGCCGCGGGCAAATAGCTGGACAGCGCTACCCGAATGGGAAGTACTTCGGCGGCAATAGCGCGGCTTTGCAAGGGCCGCAAGATCATCCAGAGCACGAGTGCGCCGAAGAACAGCGCAAGTGTGAGAAAGAACGGCGCCATGCCGGTGCCAAAGTTCGGCGCGGCATTCTCGTGCGAGGTCTCCAATTGCACCGGACCGCCGATGGTGTCGGCGACGGCATCCTTCTGCTGGGTTGTCCAATTGGGCACCTGTTTGGCTCCGTCGCTGAGTTTGGTCGCCAGCTCAGCCGATCCCGACTTGAGCTGCTGTGCGCCGTCATCGAGTTTGGCTATGCCGCTTGCTAACTGGGCGTTACCTGAGGCGACTTGCTTGGCTCCGTCGCGTAGCTGGTTGAGCTTGTTCGTCAGGTCCTGTCCCTTGCTGCCGACTTGATTGAGGGCCGATCCGAGCGGGCTGCCAGGTGCGCGCAGTCCCGACGTCATCGCGATCGCAGCGTTTTGCGCGTCGGTGAGGCGCTGCCGGATTTGCGGGGTGAACGCGTGCTGCCGAAGCTGATCCTGTATGCCGCGCAACGTGTTTGCCAACGGATCCTGTCTGGCGGACAGCTGGTCGATCACCGACGAAAGTGCACCGGCGGCATTGTCCTGCGCCGTGGCGATGCCGCCGATCTGATCATTGGCCTGTTGCAGCGCGGCTGCGCCCTGTTGCAACTGATCGGTGCTGCCACCGATTTGGGACAGCGCCTTGGTCACCGCGAGCAGCGGTTCGGTGGCCGAGTTGATCCCATCGGAGAGCTGCTGAGCGCCGGTAGCAAGCGTCGCCGAGCCGGACCGGGCAGTGTCCAGACCGGCCGCCAGCTGACTGGTGCCGTCGGCGAGTTGGGCAGCCCCATCGGCGGCCTGTTTAATCCCGGCTCCGGACGAAACCACCACGGAAAGCATCTGATTGACCGCCTGCCCGGAGATCCGGGATGAGACGGCGTTGAGCACCTGGTCGATCGCGGTACGGCCGATACTCGTCGAGATGTAGTTGTTGGCGTCGTTGTACACGGCGATCAGATTGGCCTTTTTCGGTTGCCCGGTCACCGGCGAAGCGATCGCCGCACTGAAATCCGGTGGGAGCTCGACCATGAAGTAGTACCTGCCGTGTTCGACTCCGCGGTGCGCTTCCTCGGGGCTGACGACGTGCCAGTCCAGGCTGCCGTCGGCGGTCAGGCTCTTGGCTATTTCGGTGCCAGCGTTGAATGGCTGCCCAGACACGACGGCACCCCGGTCGGAGTTGACCAGTGCCACAGGCATTTTGTTCACGTGGCCGAACGGGTCCCAGAACGCCCACAGGTACAGCGCCCCGTACACCAGTGGCAGCAGCATCAGCACGACGATTGCTATCCGCGTCATGCGGCTGCGGCCGAAGCGTTTGATTTCTGAGCCGAATGCGAGTCCAGCCAGCATCGTCAGTCCCCTTCGGTCAGGATGCGGTGATCATGAAGTTCGTGGTCCGGCGCGTCGGTGCCGAGCGGATTGGTTACCCCGACGACGACGGCGGTGCGCTGCGTGGCGAGTGCGCCCAACCGGTCCACCGCGATCGCGCGGCGCGCGTTGTCGCGTACCTGCTCGAGATCGCCGACCACAAGAATCGGACGGTTCGACAGGGTCGCCAGAGTGATCCGCAGCAAAAACAGTTCCAGATCGGACAATTCGACGATGTAGGTGTCGGAGGACGGCGGGGGAGTGTCGCCGAACACTTCGGTCAGCTTGGATTGACCGGCTTCACGGGGTATCTGCGCGTACCAGGGCGCCAGCCACCGTCGCTGCTCGGCGAGCACCGTCTGCACGGACACCGATTCCTCGAGCTCGTCGATGTCGGGGAAAGCCGCGATCGCGCAGTGCCGGCGAATCGCGCGCGGCTTCGTGTCGCCGAGAACGGTCAAGGTGCCGTGACTGGGCTTGAAGCGACCCGCAAGCGTCAACAGCAACGTGGTCTGTCCTGGCCCACCGGGCATCTGGATGGCGTGAAAACCCGCGGGAAGCGCCACGTCGATGCCGGAGAACAACGGCCCGTGCTCGCCGTCCACCCCCAGCCCGGTCGCCGTGATTACCGCGGGCGCGGCCGTCTCGTCCTGCGTGTCCACGTATCGCTCCTAATCGCCCTGGACCGCAACAGAATCCAGGAGGCCGGTGATCAAATTCGCGAGCAGGTCCGGGTCGATGGTTCCCGGGCGGAGGACTTCCTCCATCGCGATCCCCAAGTTGATGGTGACGACGAGCTGGGCGAGATCGGTCAATCGCTTGCCGGACGGCACGCTGGCGGTCGATTCGACGATGTTGTGCGCCTGGTCCGCGGCGGCGGCATGACGACGTGCGATCAGGCGCTCGCGCAGTTCGGGATCGCGTACGGCACGCAGCCAGTACTCGACGAACAGGACGTAGTAATCGGCGTGGCCGTGAACCGAGTCAAGCACCGATCGGCTCAATGCCTGCGCAGCCGCAGCGGTGTCGCCGCCACTTTCCAGGGCCGTGGCGATCTGCTCGCCACGAAGCTCGAACTCGCGGTCGAGCAAGGCCAGGAACAATTCGTCTTTGGATTCGAAGTTCGAGTAGACGGCGCCTTTGGTGAATCCCGCGGCTTGACCGATCGCGTCGATGGTGGCGCCGGCAAATCCCTCGGCGGCGAAAACTTTCGAGGCTGCGTCCAGGATCCGGTCCCGTACCTCGCCCCGAGTGGGGCGGGTTCGCGTTGGCTTGACAGGCGACATGGTGAATAGCATACTGCATGGTATCGATTGGATACTGGCGAGTATCGAAGGGAACGAGATGACGAACTTTGACCTGGTGATCCGTGGCGGCACGGTGTTCGACGGAACTGGTGCCGCGCCGATCACTGCCGATGTCGGAGTCCGCGACGGGAACGTGGCCGCGATCGGTCAAGGTCTGCCCGAGGGCGTGCACGCTGTCGATGCTCGTCGCCAATGGGTGATGCCCGGCCTGATCGATGTGCACACGCACTATGACGCCGAAGTTCTGCTCAGCCCCGGACTCGGTGAGTCCGTCCGGCACGGGACCACCTCGGTGGTTCTCGGTAACTGCTCGCTGTCGACCATCTACAGCGACGCCGACGATTGCGCCGACATGTTCGCCCGCGTCGAGGCGCTGCCGTGGCAGATCGTTCACGACGCGGTCAAGGAAACCAAAACCTGGAGTTCACCAATTGAATACGTCAAGGCGCTGGATTCGTTGCCGCTCGGGGCGAACGTTGCCGCGTTCATCGGCCACTCCGACATCCGCGCCGCGGTGCTGGGACTTGGCCGCTCGGTCGATGCCGGCTATCGCCCGACCCGCGCTGAAATCGATCAGATGCAGCAAATGCTCTCCGATGCCCTCGACGCCGGTTTCCTCGGACTGTCCACTCTGCGCAGCTCCTTCTCCAAGCTCGAAGGAACTCGCTACCCGGCACGACAATTGCCCTCGACCTACGCGAAGTGGTCGGAGTTCCACGCTCTCAACAACGTGCTGCGCCGACGCGGACGCGTGCACCAGAGCACGCCGAACCTGGCCCGACAGGCCGAAGTCACTCGCTACCTCGCTGAGAGCATCGGCCGCGGAATCCGGCGACCATTGAAGACGACGTTGATTGCGGCGGCTGATGTCAAGGCCGATCGGCGGGCGGCACGACTGACCTTGCTGGCCGCCGATCTCACCAACCGGGCCGGCGGTGACTTCCGTTGGCAGCACCTGCCAGTGCCGTTCGAAATGTACGCCGATGGTGTCGATCTCGTCGTTTTCGAGGAGTTCGGTTCGGGCTCGGCCGCTCTGAATTTCCGCGACGAAGTGAGTCGCGGACGGCTGCTCGCCGACGAGTCGTACCGTCGTCAATTCCGTAAAGACATGGCGAAACAGTTCGGTCCGCGGGTGTGGAGTCGCGATCTGGCCGATGCCGAAATCGTCTCCTGCCCTGACGTGGGCGTGGTCGGGCAATCGTTCGCCGATGTGGCCGCAGCCCGCGGAATCGAACCCGCCGACGCTCTTCTTGACTTGACCGTCGAGCATGGCCCAAAGCTGCGCTGGCGCACCGTCGTGGCCAACGACCGCGCGGACGTGCTGGACCGTATGCAGAGGTCGCCCAACGTCCAGATCGGCTTCTCGGACTCCGGCGCGCACCTGCGCAATATGGCGTTCTATAACTCCGGACTCCGCATGCTCGAACGTATTCACCACCGTCGATCGCTGCCCGTGGAGACCGCGGTCCGCCGCCTGACCGGTGAACTCGCCGACTGGTACGGCCTCGATGCCGGCTACCTCCGCAATGGCAAGCGCGCGGACATCGCCATCATCAACCCT
>CAVTEZ010000025.1:0-214946 GCA_963733755.1 uncultured Actinomycetota bacterium | reverse complement strand
TTGCCGGCAGCACCAGAACGTGCAGCGTGTAAAGCCGGGGAATCAGCGTGGCGCCGGGAAAGTCGCCGCCGAAAAAAGCCCAGTGCAGCCATGTGCCAATCACCGGGAATCCCAGCATGATTGACGAGAGTGCGCAGCGCAGACCGATGCCGGACAACAAGTCGTCGGGCAGCGAGTAACCGAAATAACCTTCGAACATGGCCAGAATCAGCAGCAGCGAACCAATGACCCAGTTGGCTTCGCGCGGTCGACGGAACGCGCCGGTGAAAAAGACGCGAGCCAGATGGACCATTATCGACGCGGCGAACATCAGCGCGGCCCAGTGGTGCACCTGGCGCACGAACAGACCACCGCGCACCTCGAACGAAATGTTAAGGGCTGACTCGTAGGCGCGCGACATCTCTACACCGCGCAGCGGTTGGTAGACCCCGTGATACGGGACTTCGATCATGGATGGGTCGAAGAACAGCGTCAGATAAATGCCGGTGATCAGCAGCACGACGAAGCTGTAGAGCGCGATCTCACCGAGCAGGAACGACCAATGCGTCGGGAAGACCTTGTTGAGTTGACGCCGCAGCGCCGCCGAGGGGTGATATCGGGCATCAATATCTTCGGCTTGGCGCACCGCGGTATTCGCCGGTCGGAGGTTCATGGCAACCATCCCCTCACGGCTGAAGCCGCTGCTCCGCGGCCAGCCGAGCCTCTACTATCCAACGTAGTACCACGGAGCGTAGTACTAAATGGGTCGAGGGGAAAGAGTCGATTGCGGCCCTTATTTACCCGTGCGCTCGCGGTGCTTACAGCCCGGCCAGCAGCAAGGTCGGCGCAGGCCTTCCTCGAGTTCCTCCTGGGTTCGGCGAATACGGCGCTTTCGGGTCACTTCTTGCTTGGCGTCATCGACCCAGCAGATGAATTCGTTGCGCGCCAACGGCGTGATGTCTTTCCAGGCCGCAAGTGCGGTGGAGTTGCCGAGCAGCGCTTCGCGCAGGTCTGCGGGCAGCTTATGCACCACCCCGCCCGGCACCCGGTTGCCGCTCATGGCGCCAGCTTAATCGGGGCACGGGCCGCCAGCGTGGGGATCGCCGCCGGGTTCACACCGCGAGGAGAGACGCATGCGGCGTTTTTTCGTCCGGGCTCCCGACGGCAACGTCATAAACATCGTGAATCACCACGACTGAAACTCGATGTTTTGGGCATGTGTGGAAGGGGGTATAACGCCGTCTATGACCATGTTCGAGAAACTCAATTTCATGAAACCGCTGGTTATCGGTGGAGCTGCTGCTGCAGCGATAGCCGTGATGCCCGTCGCCGCGGCTGAGGCCTCCGTTGGCTCCCCAGCCACGGCAGGACCCACCCACAGCGTGTACAAGCAGGATCCCGGTGGCGGCGGCTGCGATGCCAACGGCAACTGCGGCTCCGGCGGCCAGTTCGGCGGTCCCGGCGGCGCCCCAGGCGGACAGGGGTGCGTCCCCGGCGTCGGCTGTGGCTCCGGCGGCCAGAACGCAGGTCCGGGTGGGGTGCCCGGTGGCACCGGATGTCTTCCGGGCGTCGGCTGCGGCTCCGGCCACGCCTAAACCGCCCACGAAGAGTTGATTCGTGCGGCCTGGTGCGTCCAGGCCGCATGAATCGTCATTCGCCCTTTAGGCTGCCAATACCGAGCGAGAAGTCCGTGCGCGGCAACAGCGCCGAGGCTTCTTGCTCCTCGACGTAGCCTTCCGGGTCACGGTCGACGATCGACAGGCCCCGGGTGGTCGGATGCTGGGCCATGAACTCGCGGTACTGACTCCCTAGCGCTTCGCGCAGACCGATCGGCGCGTGGCGACGAAAGTCGGCCAGCCCTTCGCGTTCCTCTTCGCCCATGTGGTCGTCGTTGGCCAGACGGGTTCGCCCCACTGCCGCCCACCACGCGTCGGTGGCTATCGCCGCGGCGTTTGCGTCACGCACGCCATCACGAATGTCGTTGTGGTCACCGATCGCATCGAGCGTTTCGCCCTCGGGGTCATCGGTGCCACGCTGGAGAAGTTGTGGGTAGAAGATCTTCTCTTCGATGTAGGCGTGCACGTCCAGTTTGTCGGCCAGCGGACGCCACACCCGTTCCAGCGCGCGCCGGTTGACCGGCGTCTGCGCTTGCAGCTCGTCCAGCTTGGCGAACTGTTCCCGGAACCAGTCATGGTCGGCGAGGATCAACGTGGTGATGTCAGCCATCCCGACTAGTTAAGCAGCACTCCCGTCAACGCATTGGACTTCTGCCGGCCGGCGGGAAACGGCGGCCTCGCGGCCTAGGCTCGGGTGATGACCATCCCTTACGACGAGGCACTCCGGGAGCGGATCCGGGACCATCTGGCGGGTCATGACCGTCGCGTCGTGGCCGACCCGACGAAGCGGCACGCGGCTGTCGCGGTGCTGCTCGTGGAGTCAGAGGTCGGGGAGGACAGGATCGACCCGGCGCCGGTGGACGACTGGATATCGGGACGCCCGATGCCGGAGGCCGGTCTCGACGGCCGTATGGTCGACGTATCCGGCGGTGCCGCATTCTTATTGTGCCGCAGGACTTCTCGACTCAACTCCCATCCAGCGCAATGGGCGCTTCCAGGCGGTCGCCTGGACCCGGGCGAGGATGCGGTCGATGCCGCACTTCGCGAACTGGACGAGGAGGTCGGAATCAAACTGGCCGCGTCGGCCGTGTTGGGTCTGCTCGACGACTACCCGACTCGGTCGGGATACGTCATCACCCCGGTCGTGATCTGGGGCGGCGGACGGCTCCACCCTCAACCGGCGCCCGACGAGGTTGTGGCGGTCTACCGAGTGGGACTGCATCAACTGCAGCGCGCAGACTCGCCACGCTTCATCACCATTCCGGAAAGCCCGCGGCCGGTGGTGCAAATACCGTTGGGCAACGACCTAATCCACGCACCCACGGGTGCGGTGCTGCTGCAGCTGCGCTGGCTCGGCTTGGAGGGGCGCCACGATCCGGTCGACGAACTGGAGCAACCGGTGTTCGCCTGGAAGTAACGAGGAGCAGCCGCGATGACCAAACCGAACTATCTCGTCACCGGAGCCGGTGGAGGCGTGGGTGGTGTCAGCCGCCAGGTGGTCGATCGGCTACTGGCCGCCGGCCAGCAGGTGCGGGCCATGGTGCACCGCGAAGACGACCGCGCCGAGACGTTGCGCGGGGTCGGTGCCGATGTCGTCGTCGGCGACCTGCGGAATCCCGTCGACGTGGCCGTGGCGTTGCGCGACGTCGATCGTGTCTTCTTCAGCATGAGCGTCTCCGCCTCGTATCTGGAAGCTACTACGGTGGTTTGCGCGCTCGCCGCTGAAACAGCCGACCTCGACGTGCTGGTCAACATGTCCCAGATGACGGTGTCCCAGATGACACCGACCAGCACCGAAGAGTCTGGCCAGCAGCGCATGCATTGGCTGGCAGAACACGTGATCGATTGGTCGCCGATACCCGCGGTACAGATCCGGCCCACCGTCTTCTTGGAGAACCCACTGTTTACCGTGTTGGCCGCCCAGTCGATCCGCGACCACGGAGTGCTCGCCTTACCCTTCGGCAACGGGCGCACTTCGCCGATCGCCTCCAGCGATGTGGCCGATACGGTCGCTGCCGTCCTGCAAAACCCGGCTCGGCACATCGGCGCCGTTTATGAGCTGACCGGACCTATCGTGCTCGACATCGACGGGCTCGCCGAGCAGTACAGCCGTGCCCTGGGCCGACCAATCACCGCCGAACGCGTCGACTTCGACGACTGGCTGAGCAACCTCACCAACATCGGGCTCGAACCGCATGTGCGCCAGCATATTTCGACCATGGCCAAGTTACACCGCGAAGACCGCTACAACCGCTCCACCGACCAGGTGCAACAGTTGACCGGCCACCCGCCGCAGACTGTCGAAGACTTTGTGCGCGCCCACCGCGACCTGTTCACGTCGACTGTGAGATAAGCAGTCGGCGCGGGATGCGTTCGCGACGCGCAGCTCCAGGGCGCGGATCTCCGGAGCAGACCATCATCCTGCGTACAAACCCGTCTAGTGGACTGCGATTGCCCTGAGCTACACTCATGTCGGCATCTCTACA
Source organism: uncultured Actinomycetota bacterium (assembly GCA_963733755.1). Classification (GTDB taxonomy): domain Bacteria; phylum Actinomycetota; class Actinomycetes; order Mycobacteriales; family Mycobacteriaceae; genus Mycobacterium. The sequence continues at coordinate 210,865 of CAVTEZ010000025.1, read as the reverse complement.
GAGATAGAGTCGCGACGAAGCGAAGGAATCCACCCGCCATGACGGTGCAGGACGTACTGGACGACATCCGTAAGCGACCCGGCACCGGTGAGGTGATTCCGATCATCGACCCCGCCACCGAAGAGCAGATCACCGAATTCACCGACTGCGGTCCCGAAGCCATCAACGACGCGGTCGCCCGCGCCAAGGAAACCGCCGAGTCCGGCGTGTGGTCCGGCAAGCCCGACTACGACCGGGCCAAAGTGCTGTGGAGGGTCGCCGATCTCATCGACGAGAACGCCGAGCTTCTCGCCGAGCTCGAATCGCTCAACGCCGGTATCCCGCCGGCGCAGGCGCAGATCATCACCAAGGTCGGGTCGGAGTGGTTCCGCTACTACGCCGGCTGGTGCACCAAGATCGACGGTATCGCGCGTGACGTCAACACCGGCGGCCTGACCGGGGTCGACTCGCACATGCACACCTACACGCTGCGTGAGCCCTACGGCGTTGTCGGGCTGATCTTCCCGTGGAACGGTCCGGTCTTCAATTACTGCGCAAAACTCGCGCCGTCGCTGGCGGCCGGCTGCAGTAGCGTCGTCAAACCCGCTGAGGAGACACCACTTTCGGCACTCGTGCTGGACCGGATCCTGGCCGAGGCCGGAGTGCCCGAGGGCGTCGTCAACTTGGTGAACGGTTACGGGCACACCGTCGGCGCGGCGATCACCGCGCACCCCGATGTGGAGAAGGTCGCCTTCACCGGTTCGACGGAGGTCGGTCGGGCGATCGTGCATGCCGCCGCCGACAGCAACCTCAACAAGGTCACCCTTGAGCTGGGCGGCAAGTCACCGGTGGTGATCTTCGACGACGCCAACCTCGACCTGGCGATCCCGATGGCCTCGTTCGGCACCTTCATCCACTCGGGACAGGCCTGTGTGTGCGGGTCGCGCATCTTCGCCCAGCGCGGAGTCTACGAGCGGGTCGTCGAAGGAATCGCCAACATGGCCAACGTCATGCAGTTGGGCGGACCCAGCGACGAAGGCGCCATGGTCGGTCCGCTGATCAGCCAGAAGCAGCTCACCCGCGTGCTGGGCTACCTCGATCAGGGCAAGTCGGACGGCGCCGAGATCGTCACCGGCGGACACCGACTCGACCGCAAGGGCTACTTCGTGCACCCGACCGTAGTCACCAAGGTCGACCCCGATTCGAGCCGGCTGTTCCAGGAGGAAATCTTCGGGCCCGTCGTCACGATCCTGCCGTTCGACGACGAGGACGAGGCCGTCGCGCTGGCCAACAACAGCACCTACGGGCTGGCGGCCACCACGTGGACCAGCGATCTTGGGACGCGCGCACCGAATGGCCAAGAAGCTCAAGGCCGGAACCGTCGGGCTGAACTGCCAGATGCAGTTCGACCACTCCATGCCGTTCGGTGGATACAAGCAGTCCGGCTGGGGCTACGAGTCAGGCAAAGCCGGCATCGAGACCTACCTGCAGACGAAAATCGTTTGGGCGCAGATGTAGCAGTGCCCGGGCGCAGTACTGTGAATGCATGCTGAGCCGCGTGGTAAGCGCTTTTCAACGATGGCAATATCGCAGAGGCCGTCCGGGATGGTCCGCGCGTGTCGCAAACCGCTTGGCCGCCTTGTCTTTAGCCAAGGGTATGGGGCCCAACGGAGCGGCCACGCTCGAAGTCCGGGGCCACAAATCCGGACGGATCGTTTCGTTCCCGGTGGTCGTCGCCGACTACCAGGGCGAGCGTTACCTGGTCTCCATGCTCGGTCAGAAGGCGAACTGGGTGCGCAACCTGCGCGCAGATAACCGTGGAGTTTTGGTGCGCGGTCGGCGCGAAGAGGTGACGTTGGTGGAAGACCTGTCCGACAAACGTGCCGCGATCTTGCGTCGGTATCTCGAGCTAGCGGCAGGAGCGCGCCCGTTTTTCCCGATCGACCGTCACGCGCCGCTGGACGACTTCGAGCGAATCGTCGATCAGTACCCCGTCTTTCGGGTCGCCTGAGGCTGACGCTTTACTGCTCGCCGCATTGGTCCTGCGTCGGGCCGAGTGTTCGCGCCGCGCGTTCGACACGGTCGCGATGCTCGGCCCACCATGTCTTATCCGCTGCCGAAGTGGCGGCGCTGTCGGCGAAAAGCCCTGTGGTGCCATCGATTAGCTCTCGAACGATGTCCGCATGGCCGGCATGCCGACTGGTGTCGGCGAGCATGTGAACCAGGATCTGATGCAGCGTCACGCTGCGCAGGTGCTCAGGCCAGGACGGGACGGTGCCAGGGGCGGCAAGGTTGAGCACCTGGATCGTCGCATCGGAGTGGGCGCATGCGCGCCGGTATTGCTCGATGATCTCGCTTGAGGATTCATCGGCGGTTGCCCACATGTCCACGTTCGGCTCGGCAGTGTTACTGAGCCACGTCGGCAAGTCGGCAATGGGGCGATCGAAGACGTATCCGAAATAGCCGATCTCGCAACCGGTTAGGTGTTTGACGAGTCCAAGAAGGTTGGTGCCGGCCGGCATGAGCGGGCGCCCGACGTCGTACTCCGACAGCCCGGTGAGCTTCCAGGTCATCGCCGCCCTGGCCTGTTGAAGATAGCGGTGCAGGTTGGCTTTGAGGTCAGCCTCGGCGTCGCGACTGTTGTCCTGCATCATCGCGTCAGGCCCGTGAGTTCCATCTGCCCAGTGTGAGCGCTGGCTTACTTCCGACGGGACTTTGACACCGGAATGCCGGCGAGCGCAGTTTGCGCGGTGCGGAAGCCGGGCCCGGGCTGAGGCGTGACGTTGTGCGCGGTGATCTCCTGCCGGCAATGGGCGCACACCAGAATCGGTTCGGCGGTCTGATCGCAGGGTTGGTGATGCAGCACGATCGGCGGACCCTGGGGATGCGGCAGGTGGTGGTCGCCCCACTGCATCAGGACCACGATCGCCGCGAACAGATCGCGGCCGGAGTCGGTCAGTCGGTACTCGTGACGGTCGGGGTCGCGCGCGTAGGGCACTTTTTCCAGCAGTCCTCTGTCGACCAGGGTGCGCAGACGCGCGGACAACGTGGGGCGCGGAATCTGTAGGTTGCGCGCCAACTGGCCGAAACGGCGAACCCCGAAGAACGCCTCGCGCAGGACCAACAGGGTCCATCGCTCGCCCACGATCTCCAGGGCGCGCGCGACCGACTCGCCCTCGAAGCGATGTGACAGATCCGGGTAATCCATGGTTCAGCTAATGTACCGGTTCAAAAACTAAACCGGTAGTGCTAACGTGACGGAATCACTCACTCCGTCTGTGCAAAGCGAGGACGTATGGACACCGACGTCGCCACCACGCCCGTACTGTCGCAGGCGCGCGAGATCGCCGAATTGGCGCGTGGCATGGCAGATGACATCGATTCTGCTCGCAGGTTGCCGGCCGAACTGGTTGAGGCACTCCGAGATTCGGGCTTGCTGCGAGCCGGTGCGCCGGTTGAGGTCGACGCTCTGGAGCTGCCCGCGGGAACCGCTTTGCGGTGCGCCGAGGAGGTGGCACGTGGCGACGCGTCAGCCGGCTGGTGCGTGTCGATCGGGATCACCAGCACCCTGCTGGTCGCATATCTGCCACCGGCGAGCCGTGACGAACTGTTCGGCAATGGCCGCGGGCTGGCCGCGGGTGTGTGGGCACCGCAAGGCAAGGCCCGGCGGGTGCCCGGTGGTGTTGTGGTGTCGGGGCGCTGGGCGTTCTGCAGCGGCATCACCCACGCCGACGTGCTGTTCGCCGGCTGCGTGCTCGAGGACCGCCCGGCGGTGGTTGCGTTGCCCACCGAGCAGCTGCAGATCCTGGACACCTGGCACACCCTCGGCCTGCGCGGCACCGGCAGTCACGACACCGTCGCCGAGGAGGTGTTCGTCCCCGATAATCGGGTGCTCTCGATATTCGACGGGCCGGTGATCGACCGTCCGCTATATCGATTCCCGCCGTTCGGCTTCTTCGCGGCGTGCATCACCGCGGCCGCGATGGGCAACGCGCGGGCTGCGATCGATAACTTTGTCGAACTTGCATCTACGAAAAAGGGTGTGGCGGCCAGTCGCACGCTGGCCGAGCGGTCCACCATTCAGGTGGCCGTCGCCACGGCCGAGTCGGCACTGGAAGCCGCGCGGGCCGGTTACTACCAAGCCATCGACGCGGCGTGGCAGGCGAGTCTGGACGGGCCGGCGGTGCCGTTGGATTTACGCACTCGGTTACGGCTCGCGGCAACGCATGGGGCGCGCGTTTCGGCCGATGTGGTCCGCTCCATGTACGACCTCGCCGGCGGCAGTGCCATTTACGACGGTGCACCACTGCAACGACGATTGCGGGACGCGTTCACCGCGACGGCGCACTTTCAGGTGAACGAGGCCTCACGCGAGCTGCCGGGCCGGATCCTGCTGGGCCAGACCACCGAGGCGGCCATGCTGTGAGGGCGTCGATCGAAGCGGTGCTGCCGCTGTGGCTGGACCGGCCCGATCTGGAGGCGCTCGAAATCGCCGAGGCCGCTGGCGCCGCGGGTCTGGACGGGCTCTGGATCGGCGAGATGGCGACATTCGACGCGTTCGCGTTGGCCACCGCCATCGGCGCTCGCGCGCCGGGGCTTGGCTTAAGGGTCGGCCCCCTGCCGGTCAGCGTGCGCACCCCGGTCTCGATCGCGTTGGGGGCGAGTTCGGTTGCGGCGCTGACTGGCTGCGAGATCGACGTCGCGCTGGGCGCCTCGAGTCCGTTCATCGTGGCGGGTTGGCACGACCGCGATTGGTCGCACAGTGCGGCGCGCATGCGGGAGACCATTGAGTGTTTGCGGCCGATCTTGCGCGGTGAGCGTGGCGAGTTCGACGGTAGCCACGTCAGCAGTCATGGCTTTCGGCTGCGTAACCCGTTGCCGCACAGCTGGATCGGGGTCGGTGCCTTCGGCCCGGCGATGATGCGGCTCGCGGCTGAGATCGCCGATGAGGTAGTCCTCAATCTGGCCTCACCGCAACGGGTCTCGCAGGTTCGTCAGCAGGTCGAGCGCGACGCCGTCGCGGCCGGTCGGACCCCGCCGCACGTGACGGTGTGGCTACCCGTCGCGGTTCGGCCCGGTGAAGCGGCGCTGCGACAGCTGGCCGGTCAGCTCGCGGTCTATCTGGCCCCACCTGGTTACGGCGAGATGTTTTGCGAGCTCGGATTCGCCGAACTCGTCGAGCGGGCCCGCGCCGGCGCGCGGCGATCGGACATGGCCGCGGCGATTCCACTGGAATTAGCCGACCAGCTGGCCGCCCTCGGCACTCCCGAGCAGGTCGCCGACCGGATACAGGCCTATCTGGACGCCGGTGCCGACACCGTCGCGGTGATACCCGTGACGGCCGAAGACCCCGGTGGTCGAGTCGCCCTCGGTTGTGCCGCCGACATCTGTCGCAACATCTCACCCGCCAAGGAGGCTGCCTCGTGAACGCTGTCAATACTCAATGCCGGCTGGCCGCGCGCCCGGCCGACCTGCCCAAGGCGACCGATTGGTCGATCGTTGACGAGGCCAAACCCGTTGCAGCCGATGGAGAATTCGTCGTCCAGGTCGACTACCTGTCCATCGATCCGGCAATGCGCACATGGATGAACGCCGGCCGCAGCTATGTACCGCCCGTCGAGATCGGCGAGGTCATGCGGGCACTCGGCGTCGGACACGTCGTCGAATCGCGGCATCCGGGATTCTCGGTCGACGACGATGTGTCCGGAATCTTTGGGGTGCAGCGCTATGCGTTGTCCAACGGCGCGGAGGTCAACAAACTCGATACCACTCTGGCACCGGCGACAACGTATTTGGGCGCTCTCGGCATCAGCGGCCTGACCGCGTACTTCGGACTGCTCGACGTCGGCCGGCCCGAGCCGGGCCAAACTGTATTGGTGTCCGGCGCGGCCGGATCAGTGGGCAGCATCGTCGGACAGATTGCCCGGATCAACGGATGCCGAGCCGTCGGTATTGCCGGGGGCGAAGACAAATGCCGCTGGCTGGTCGAGGAGGTCGGATTCGACGCCGCGATCGATTACAAGAGCGCCGACCTGCGTAAAGAGCTCAAGACGCACGCGCCCGACGGTGTCGACGTCTATTTCGACAACGTCGGCGGCGCAACGCTGGAGGCCGCACTGAACCGGCTCGCGCCTGGGGCCCGCATCGTGCTCTGCGGCGCAGTGTCCCAGTACAACGACACCCCGCGAGGACCGGCCAACTACATGCAGTTGCTGGTCGCGCGGGCATCCATGACGGGATTTGTCATCTTCGACTACGCCGACCGCTACCCGGAAGGTGTTGCGCAACTGGCGAAGTGGCTCGACAGCGGCGAGCTGCGATCACATGAACAGATCGAGCACGGCGATGTCGGCGACTTTCCTGAAACATTGCTCAAGCTGTTTCGCGGAGAAAACACCGGCAAGCTAATCCTCGCCGTGGAATAGCCTCGGCGGCCCGGCGCGTTGAGCCGCGTATGAAACCCTTCACCGAGACCGAACGTCAAGAATTCCTCGCCGCCAAGCATATCGCCGTGCTCTCAGTTGCTGCCGACGGCCGGCCGCCCGCCAGTGTCCCAATGTGGTATGACTACACCCCCGGCGGGAACATCCGGATCAACACCGGCGCGGGCGCACGCAAGTCCAAGCTCATCGAGCAGGCGGGCGCGGTGACTCTGGTCGTCCAGAACGAGGAACCGCCGTACCAATATGTGGTCGTGGAGGGCACCGTCGTCGACACCACGCCCACGCCGCTGGACGTGCGTGAAGCCATCGCAATCCGCTACCTCGGCGAAGAAGGCGGCCGCGCGTTCGTCCGTAGCATGGAGGATCGACCCACTGTGTTGTTCACCATCCGCCCCGACCGCTGGATCACCGCCGATTTCTCAGATGAGTTGTAAGTTCCTTTGGGTTTCCTAATTTCAAGCTGACCGGCCTCCGTCGTGTCGCGGCTGCTGACGAGCGCACTTGTCATAAGATAGCCGTCTCCGACATTAGGCCGCTACGCTCGAAAACCCTTAGGAAGCAACTCAAATGGACCTCGACCGCATTACCAGCCCGTTGCGACTGGCGAGGGGATCGCACCAGCCTGGATCGGGCAAAGGGTGCGCGATGAATGTGATTTCTTACATCAACGGCGACGAGCAGATCACCGACTTTCCTGCGACCTCCGCGCGTCCGTTGGCGTCCTTCGTGCAGTTGTGCAACGACCTACTGGCTGGTCCTGACGGCTACTTGTCACCGGAGAACAGCCTGCTGGTCCTCGACCTCGGCTGGCTGACCGTAGGGACCGCCGACGTCGCCGACACCGTCATGCACATGTGGGTGACCAAATTGCTGATCAGCCCGCCCTGGGGCGTCGTCCGGTACGCCGCCGACGCAGCCGCCGGGGCGATTACCGGCATCGCGGAGCTGCACCGTCGCCTTGTCCCCGGCGACATGCCGCCAATTGCCGAGTGGGACAGCGCCGCCCGGGCGGCTCGCGCGGTCAGTGAGACATCCGAGGGCGCCGAACTGTATGCGGTGCGGGCCGCCACTCAGTCGACCGCGCTCGTCGAGACCGACGATTGGGACACCCTCGATGCCGTGACGGGCAACGCGCTGCGGGCGCACCGGCTGGCAAACGGCGACGCCGGAGCCGCCCGGATCTTGGAAGTCACCCGCAACGCCATCCGCTCGTGGCGTCGCCTCGCCGGATTGAGCGTGGTGAGCAACGACCCCATACCGGTCGCCGGCGTTCGGGCCCGTAAAGTCGTCGCGGCCTGAATCAGTTCTGCCGGTGACTATCTCGCCTTAACCGTACCGTCCGGCTGACCGCGGCCACCGCGGCGAGCAGCGCCATCACGGCGAGAATGATGTGCGAGCCGCCAAATCCCACTGAGGTCAACAGCAGCGGCAGGCCGAAGCCGATGTACGTCACCGCATAAAACGCTCCGGTGAGCATGCCCCGGACATGTTGTGGCGCAGCGGCTTCCAAGTCGATCAGGCCCTCACGCAGCGAAAGACCGGATGCGCAGCCGAGAACCAACAGCAGCGACAGGCTCAGCGTCAGTGTCATCGTCGGTGGCGCCACCGCGATCGACGTGTAGCCGAGCGCAGCCAACGCCGCGCCTACCGTGCCGGCGCGCGGGCCCCATGTGCCCAACCGGGCGATGATCTGTATGAGCCCGCTCGAGCCGTTGACGATCAGGGCCGCGCTACCTGCGGCTGTGGATGCTGCCAGCCCGATGTGGACTCGGGCCGGAATGGTGATGAATCCCAATGTCGCCGAGGCGAACACCCAGGGGGCCAACGGCATGGCCCAACTCAATGCCCGAGCGCTCGAATGCCGCGGCGTCGTTGAGGTTTCCGAGTCAAGTTCTGCTGCCGGCGCTGCCGCCGGGATACTGCGTGCGGCGATGATCATGAAAGACATTGCGACCACAACAAGGGCTGCGGCCACCCCGAACGACACGCGGATGCCGAGATCTCCCGCCCCGGCAATCAACCCTCCGGCGAACGGGCCGATGGCAAAGCCGGCGATCAATACCGCGCCGGCGGTGGCCGCGCCGGCGGGACCTTTCAGATCTGAAGCCCATGCGGTCCCGGAGGTCATCGCTAGACCCACACCAACGCCCACAATCAAACGTCCCACCAGCAGGACGTCGGGTTGCTGGGAAAGCAGCATCGCAACGGTGCCCACCACGGCGGTCGCCGAACCCGCCAGCGCCACCGCCCTACGCCCCAACGCATCCGATGCACGGCCGCCGATGAGCAGCCCGGGTAGCAGTCCCACCGCATAAATGCCGAAGATCGCGTCGAGTGTCGCCGTGCTGAGGTGCCGGCGATCGCTGATAGAGGGCATCAGCGCGACGAAATGGTTGGCCACCCATCCGATTACCAGCAGGACAGCCAACACTGTGCCGAACTCCAGGCGCGCGCCGGCCGGTTGCGAGCGCGTCCGACTCAGCAGGCCGGTTGCACCGTTCGACGAGATCATCGACGCCATTCCTCCTCGTGGTCGCGATCAGACACGACCACGCCGCCTGGGAAGTTATTCCCGGCCGGGCGGGCGCCGCAACGCATTTATCCCGGAGTTCACCTCGGCAGACGGCTCCTGCTGGCGCTGATACAGCCCGCGTAGCCAAAGCCGGCTCTATGATGCGCAGGTGGCAACCAGCGGTGATGCGGCGACGTATACGCCGGTGCCCGGGAAACCCGCACTCCTGTTGGGCGCCTTCGACATCGCCAGTGTGGGATATGTGGCAGTTGAACTCTTTATCTCGGGATCGGCATCGTCGTACAGTCCCGCGGGCGAACTCGGCGCGGATGGCCGGTGGAGCGTGTCACCGGCGACCGCCGCGGGCTACACCACCCGAATCGTGGTGCTGACGCCGGCGGATCAGGCCCGGTTCAACGGCACAGTGCTCGTCGAGTGGCTCAATGTCAGCGGCGGCATCGATGCGCCCGCGGTCTGGATGATGGCGCACCGCGAAATGCTGCGCGCCGGTTACGCCTACGTCGCGGTGTCGGCGCAACGCGTCGGTGTCGAGGGCGGCGCGAATCTCATGGGTATCGACATGTCGCTGAAAACCCAAGACCCGGCGCGGTATTCATCGCTGCACCACCCCGGCGACGCCCACGCTTACGACATCTTCTCCCAAGCTGGGCGACTGGCAAGCAACACGGAAATTCTGCGTGGACTGCACGCGGAACACGTCATCGCAGTGGGCGAGTCACAGTCGGCGCTGTTCCTGACGACCTACATCAACGCCGTCGACCCGCTGGCCCGGGTTTACGACGGCTTTCTGGTGCATTCGAGGTTCGGTCCCGCAGCCCCGTTGGACGGCGCCTCGATTTTGGATGAGCTGGAGAGCGATGCAGCCCAGTCTGTCGCGTTCCGTCCCGATCTGCGCGTCCCGCTCGTCACGATCATCACCGAGACAGACCTCGTGGGCGGAGTGCGGAACGGCTACCACAACGCGAGACAGCCTGACAATCAACAACTTCGGGTGTGGGAGATCGCTGGTACGGCCCATGCGGACAACTACACGATTCAAGTAGCGCCGATCGACAACGGGACCGCGGCGTTGGCCGACATCGTTGCGGCCTATGCGCCGACGAACATGCTGATGGGTCAGCAGCTGAACCATTGCATCAACTTCGGGCCGCAGCACCACTACGTTCTGCAGGCGGCACTCTCGCATCTGCACAACTGGGTGAGCACACATCGGCCCGCGCCTGGCGGCGCGCCCCTCGAACTGAATGGTGAGCAACCTGTTCTCGACGAGCACGGACTGACCCGGGGCGGCATCAGGACACCGTGGGTGGACGTGCCGATCGCCCGTACCTCCGGCATCGGGGGCGAAGAGAGCACAATGTCGTGGATCTTCGGCTCCGGCGAACCGTTCGATAACGTGACCGTGCAACGGCTTTACCCAGGCGGACTGGCGGACTATCTAGAACGCTTCACCGCGTCGCTCGACTCGGCGATCCAGTCGGGTTTCCTATTGCCTGCGGATCGCGAGGAAATTCTTCAGCTCGCCGCCGCGACGTTCCCCGGGGAGGGCGAACTCTAAAGTGGCGGGGTCTCGAGCGTCAGGCTGAGCAGGGCGTAAGCCATGCAGAAGAGGAAGTTCAGCGTGACCAGAACCAGGCCAACGAAAAGCAGCGAGCGTGTGCCGCGCCGTTTCATGCGCCGGATCTTTGCACCAAGTTGTTCACGCTTGAATTGGGTGGCTATCAGCGCGAAGTTGAAATCGGCCACCTCGGCGTAGGCGGCCGGCGCACCCGCCAGCATCTGGCAAAGCCGATCCGGCGGAGTTGTGATGCCCACGCGCGCGAAGCGCCGACTGAGTCGTCGTGCTTGCCGGCGGCCGACGATCTGATTGCCCACCCGCAACCGCTGGGGAAGGTGCCCACGTTCATTTCCCCACGGGGTCGACGGGGTCATCACACGGCGAAGTGTAGCCAGCTTGTTCCTAATATCGGAAGCACTCGGCGAATGTGCGCCGGAAATCTGAATCGTCATCGTCCGTCGAAAAGCCCGCAGGTTACCGTCATGACATCGGCGCGCAGCGCAGTACCAGCACTGGTCGGCCAATAACTAGAACGTGTTACAGTTTGCCCGCATGAGCCGCAAACGCGTGGTCGTCGCGGGCTTAGGCGATGTCGGCATTCTCGCCGCGATCCGGCTCGCCAAACATTTCGACGTCGTCGGCGTCTCGGTCAAACCGGGGTTGGTCAGCGGCCAAGAACTCGGCGTCCGGTTGGCCCGCCCCCGCGATTGGGCCCGTGATTACTGGATTCCCTTCGACAGATTCCGTCGCCTGGATCCGGTCCGGATCGTCCAGGGTGCGCTGACCGGAGTGGACCTGGCCGCCCGAACCGTCTTCGGACGCGGCGACAACGGTCAAACGTTCGTTGAGGGATACGACGCGCTGGTCATCTCGACCGGGGTCAGCAACGGCTTCTGGCGCCGGCCGACCATGCAGTCGGCGGCAGAGGTCGGCACCGATCTGCATGCTGACCACGATCGACTGGCCGCAGCCCAGTCAGTGATCGTGGTGGGCGGCGGCGCGGCCGCGGTCACCAGCGCCGTCAACCTGGCGACCACGTGGCCGGACAAGCGAATCCACCTGTATTTCCCGGGAGAGCGGGCACTGGGCGACTATCACCCGCGGACTTGGCAGCGCATCCACGGCCGGCTGACCGATCTCGGCGTGGGCCTGCACCCGGGGCATCGTGCCGCGCTCGCCGACGGCTTCGCCGCCGACGACATCACCAGCGGGTCCGTCGAGTGGAGCACGGGACAACCCTCGACGTCGGCTGACGCGGTGCTTTGGGCAATCGGGCGGGTGCAACCCAACACCGACTGGCTGCCGCGCGAACTGCTCGACGAACACGGCTTCGTCCGGGTGACTCCCGAGCTGCGCGTGCCGGACCATCCGGGTGTGTTCGCGGCCGGCGACATCGCGGCCACCGACCCACTCCGCAGCTCCGCCCGCAACCGCGGGGATGCTCTGGTGGCTCACAACGTCCGCGCCGAGCTCGACGGCCGACGTCTGCGCACGTACCGCGCGCCAGGCCGGCGGTGGGGCTCGGTACTGGGTATCCAGCCCAACGGTCTGGAGGTTTTCCTCCCGACCGGTCAGGCGTTTCGGCTGCCGTCATGGCCGGTCGAACGCTTGGTGATGCCGTTGATCGTGCGACGCGGCATGTACGGCGGCGTGCGGGAGAACCAACCGCTGGTCTGACGACCGCGCTGTCAGCCGCGCCTGCCGCGCACCCACTGGAACGTTCCAATGCTCTTGACGCGCACGCTGGTGAAGCCGTGGTCTTCCAGGATGTCGCCCACTTCGTCCTCGCCGAAGATATGAACTCCGCCGGTGGGTAGGGCCCGCCACAGGTCGACCGGCGGATGGAGGGTGGGGACCATTACCGCGAGTCGTCCGCCGGGCTTCAGCACGCGGGCGATTTCGGACAGCGCCGCCGCGGGATCCGGGATCAGCTGCAACACCGCGATCGAGACGGCGGCGTCGACGGTCTCATCGCGCAGCGGGAGTCGTTGCGCGTCTGCCCGCAGAAAGCCGACCTGCGGACCCGCCGCAGCGCGCACGGCGCGTGCCAGCATCGGCTCGGAGATGTCGACACCGAGCGCGAGCCCGTCGGGTCCGGCGGCATGGGCCAGCGATGTGGTGATGGAACCCGGACCGGCACCGACGTCCAACGCGACGCCGCCTTCCGGGATGTCCAACCAGTCGATGGGAAGTTGCCACGCGGCGATGAACCGGCGGGTCAGCGCCTGAGCGTTGTCGTAGAGGAAAGACCCGATCGCCGACGCCCATACCGCTTGGATGGCTCCGGCGTTCTTGGCCACCTCGTCGTCCCCGTCGACCGAGGTGCCGAGCAGGTCCAGATAGCCGTGACTGACATCCGGCTCGCTCGGTGGGTCGATCAGCAGATCCAGTGCCCGACTCAGTGCCGGCGGGAGCGTCGTAGTCACATCGGTCATTAGCGCCGTTCCTCCTCGTTGCTTCGCGCTGCATTGTCGCGGGCGCGTGTCACGTGCGTTCCTTCGACGAAATATCAAGTTCGACAGGCATTTACGAATTGACAAACCGCGATTCGCATTACCCGTGCTTCCGTCCGCAGCCTACGCCGAGGGGCCGGACCCTTCCACCCGCCGAGGTAGCCGTATGGGCGGCGAGGCTAGTGTCAGAACGTGACTACGCAGTGGTCGCCGAGCCGACTCGGCAACCTGTCCGGCAAACGCATCATCGTGACCGGGGCCACCAATGGAGTAGGCCTTGGCACCGCACGCCTTCTCGCGCAGGCGGGCGCACACGTGATCCTCGCCGTCCGTAACACTCAGTTGGGCGCACAGCGCGCGGCCGAGATCGGCGGTTCCACCTCGGTCGCCAAGCTCGATCTCGCCGACCTCTCGTCGGTGCGCGCCTTCCCGGATCAGTTTGACGGCGACGTCGACATTTTGATCAACAACGCCGGAGCAGTTGTCCAGCACCGCACCGACACGGTGGACGGCTTTGAAATGACCATGGGCACAAACTTTTTGGGCCCGTTCGCGTTGACGAACCTGTTGTTGGGGAGGGTGCGTTCGCAGATCATCAACGTCGGATCCGACGCCCACAAGTCGGCCAGGCTGCGCCTCGACGACATGCACCTGCGCTCGCACAAGTGGACGGCGTATCCGGCATACGCGCGTTCCAAACTTGCGGTGATGCTCTGGGGCCTCGAACTCGACCGCCGTCTGCGCGCGGCGCAGTCGCGGGTCACCACTCAGCTCACGCACCCCGGTTGGGTGTCCTCGAATCTTTCTCAAGTGTCGGACAAGCCGGTGATGGCGGGCTTTCACAAGGCAGTTACGGCTTTGGCCAACCGGTTCGGCAACGACATCGAAGAAGGCGCTGCGCCGACGCTGTATTGCATCAGCGAGCCGATTCCGACCGGCAGCTATGTGGGCGTCGACGGCCGGCTCGGCTTGAAGGGCGGCCCGGTGCTCATCGGCCGGTCGACGCTCGCGTGCGATTACGACACCGCCGCAAGGGTGTTCGAGTTCGGCGAAAAGGAAACCGGGACAGAGCTTTTGATTTAGACGACCGCGGCTATGTGGGTGTGGCCAAAATTGCCACGGCGTCCCCACCAACCGATACGCCGGCGGCGCCGATCCGTTCGACCAATCGTGCCCGCAGCTCGGTCGCCTTGTCGGCGGCGAGAACCAGCTGGTGGGAGAACGTGAACGCGATGTCGACCCACTGCTGAGCGGAGTAGTGCAGGTCGTGCGGGTACTTCCGCTCGGAGACGGTGAAGCCCGCCGCGGCGATCATGTCGATGACCTCGCCGGGATTGCCGTCGCCCCTGCGGGTTTCGACGTTCATGTAATCCCGGTAGATCGCTTCGAACTCGGCGCGCGTGGGATTGGTTGGCCGTAGCCGATTCCAGATCAGCGCCAGCTTTCCGCCGTCGTTGAGGAGGCCGCGGATTTTGGGCAGCGCCACGGCCGGATCGACCCAGTGGAATGACGCGGCGAACACCACCCGGTCGAATCGACGTCCCGCGGGATCCCAGTCCTCGAAGGTCGCGAGTTCAACGGGGATGCCTTTCGCCTGCGCGACGGCGGCCATTCGGGTGTCGGGTTCGACCGCGAGAACGTCGGCGCCGCGCTCGATCATCTGCATCGAGGCGATCCCGGTGCCGGCACCCGCCTCCAGGACGCGGTGCGCATCGGGTGCCAGCACGTCGCCGATCAACCGGTCGGGGTAGTGCGGACGATACGTGTCGTAGTTCTGTGCCGCACCACCAAATGAGTTGGCCCGCTGGCGATTAGTGAACAGATTAAGTCGCGGTGGCATATCGCCGAGCCTAGCGACGCAACTTATGACCCCGCTGTGAAGGCATTGTCGCGGCGCGGCTCACTACTGCTTGACGTTCGCGAGCGCTCGCTCGAGGGCGCACACGCGCCAGTGGCCTGGCACACCCTTCAACTGGTGCTCGCCGCGGTCGGCGAACCGGTGCCGCGAGCCGGTAACGATGTCGCGCACCGTCGACGACACCAGCACCTCGCTGGGGCCAGCCAGCGCCGCGACTCGCGCGCCGATATGAACAGCCATCCCGGCGACATCGTCACCGCGCACTTCGACCTCGCCGGCGTGAATACCCACCCGAATCTCGATGCCGAGCACCCGGATCGC
Organism: uncultured Actinomycetota bacterium; assembly: GCA_963733755.1. Lineage (GTDB taxonomy): Bacteria > Actinomycetota > Actinomycetes > Mycobacteriales > Mycobacteriaceae > Mycobacterium. The sequence goes on along the minus strand of CAVTEZ010000025.1, from coordinate 195,720 downwards.
GTCGACAAGGGAGTCGGCGCACGCGATCGCGGCGCTCGGGCTGGGGAAGGACGCGACGAATCCGTCACCGGCGGTGTTCACTTCGAAACCGCCGAACCGTTCGAGTTCGTGACGCACGATGGTGTCGTGGTTGTCCAAGAGGTCTCGCCACCGGCCGTCGCCCAGTACGGCGGCCCGTTCGGTCGAGCCGACGATGTCGGTGAACATGATGGTGGTGAGCACCCGCTCGGCGCCGAAGCCGCCTCGAACGCCGGTGACGAATTCCTCGATCTCGTCGAGCATCGGGGCGGTGTCGCCAACCCAGTACAAGGCGTCTGCTCCCGGCAGCACGATGAGGTGTGCTCCAGTGATGTGCTCGGCGATGTACCGGCCGTTGTCGATCGGGCAGAACTCCGAATCCTTGCGGTGCAAGACCAGCGTCGGCGCGGTGATCCGCGCCAGCGTGTCACGGACATCGCAATGCCGGACGGTCAGGATGATGGCGCGGGCCATGCTGGGTGAGGCCGCCCGGTTTCCGGCCATGTCCCACCACGAGCGGAATGCGTTGTTGTTGACCATGCTGGGCGCGATGAAACCGAGCATGTCGAAGCCCTGGTCGACGGCATCCGGCTCCATCGCCACCGTCGTGTAGGGGTCTTCCTCGACGATTTCGAACCCCATCGGGTAGTCGGGAGCGCGAAGCGTCCGAGCCGCGCCGTTGACGATCACCAGGTTGCTCACCCGTTCGGGATAGTCGGCCGCCAGGATCAGTCCGGTCATCGAGGCGAACCCGGGGGCGAAAATCGTCGCCCGCTCGCATCCGATCGCATCCAGCACCGCGATGGCGTCTTTTGCCCAGAACTTCGGCCCGATCACGTCCCGCGAAACGCGCGACGACATGCCGACCCCGCGCTGGTCGAGCCGAATCACCCGGCTAAAGGATGCCAGCCGCCGGTGAAAGCGGTACATCGACGGCTCGGCGTCGATGGTGTCGATCGGGATGGACGGGCCCGGCAGCACCAGCACGTCGTTCGGTCCATCGCCAAACGCCTGGTAGGCGATGTCGACCTCGCCGCAACTGGCGTAGCGAGTCCGCGGAAACTGCGCCACTGCTACAGGTTAGTTCAGGACGCCGACACGTTTACGAAGACTTTGACGCGGTAACCGCATACCGGGCCCGCTGCCGCGAGTATGCAGGTAGCAGAAAGCGACGGAGAGGAACAACGCATGCAGATGACGGGTAACACCGTTCTGGTCACCGGAGGTGGTACCGGAATCGGCCGGGGACTCGCCGAGGCATTCCACCGATTAGGCAACGACGTCATCATCGCCGGCCGCCGCCTCGACACACTGGAAGCCGTGGCGAAAGCCAACCCGGGCATCCAATTCCTGTCGCTGGATCAAGGTGACTCCGCCGACATCCGGCGATTCGCCATCGAGATGTCCGACAAATACCCCGAGCTCAACGTGCTGGTCAACAACGCGGGGATTCAGCGCGTCGAGGACCTCACCACCGGTAACCCCGGCACGGCGGAGCAGACGCTTGCCATCAATCTGCTCGGCCCGATCCGGCTCACCTCGGCATTGCTGCACTTACTGCTCGGGAGGCCGCGCGCGGCGATTGTCAACGTCACTTCCGGACTGGCGTTCATGCCGAGCGCGCTCACACCGTCGTACTGCGCCAGCAAGGCCGCTCTGCACTCCTACACCCAGTCGCTGCGTTTTCAGCTGCGCGACTCCGAGGTCCAGGTCATCGAAATCATTCCGCCACGGGTGCAGACGGCGTTGCAGGGGGACCGCGGATTCGACCCGCGGGGTATGCCGCTCGACGAATTCATCACGGAGACGATGACGCTGCTGCAAACCAAGCCGGACGCCGCCGAGATAGTTGTGGAACGCGCGAAGGGATTCCGGTTTGCCGAGCGGGACGGCGCATTCGACGAGATCTACCCGGTCTTCAACGAGAAGATGACCGCCGAGGCCGACTAGGGCAGCAGCGCCATCTCGCGGGCATTCTTGATCGCCGTGGCGATTTGACGCTGCTGCTGCACGGTCAGACCGGTCACCCGACGGGACCGGATTTTGCCGCGATCGGAGATGAACATCCGCAACCGGTTGCTGTCCTTGTAGTCAACTGCGTTGACGCCCAGCGTTTTCAACAGATTCCGCTTGGCGGGTTTCGTCTCGGGTGAAGGGGAGCGTCGGGTGCGCTTGGTTTTCTTGGCCATTCAGCGTTCCTCCCGGAACTCGACGTGGCGGCGGACGACCGGGTCGTACTTTTTCAACGTGAGCCGGTCGGGGTCATTGCGCCGGTTCTGTGCGCGTGACGTAGGTATAGCCGGTGCCCGCGGTGGACCGCAGCTTCACGATCGGGCGAATCTCATTGCGCGCCATCAGATTCGCTCTCCTGCCTGGCGAAGCCGTGTCACGACCGCTTCGATGCCGTCGCGATCTATGACCTTGATTCCCTTGGCGCTGACGCGCAACCTGATCCGGCGGCGTTCCGATGGCAGGTAGTAGGTCTTGGTCTGGATGTTCGGCGACCAACGCCGTCGGGTGCGCCGATGTGAGTGCGACACGGTGTTGCCGAAACTCACCGAGCGTCCGGTGACTTGGCAGCGCGCGGACATGGGCCTCCCTTTTAATGAAAATCGTTTTCGACAAGCTCCGCCGAGGACTGTAGCGTGCTTAGAGACTTATTGAAAATCGTTTTCAAGAGGGAGTGGGGATGCGGACACCCGTAGTTCTCGTTGCGGGCCAGGGCGACACCGACGCGGTGGCCGGAGTCTTGTTGCGCCGACCCGGCACGGTGGTGGTCGAGCACCGGTTCGACGGCCAGGTGGTGCGCCGGACACTGGTCGTACTGCGAGACGGCGACCTCGTGGTCGCCGAGGAGGTGCTCGAGTTGGCGCACGGCTGTCTTGGCGTGCACGATCCGCAACGACCTGCTGGTGCTGCTACGCAAACTGCACCGTCGCGGCGACGTCGACCGGATCGTCGTGCACCTAGCGCCATGGCTGGAGCCTGAGCCGATCTGCTGGGCGATCAACTACACCTGGGTGCGCGTCGGCCCCGGATACATCGACGGCCCCGCCGCGCGTGACGTGGTGATCGCCGGCGTGGCGAACTGCGTGGAGGCCGTCGATTGGCTGGGGCAGGCCCTGGGCGATGACGAACTCTCCGATGGGCGCACGGTGGCTCAAGTCGTGGTCGGTCAGGCCGAGTTCGCCGACCTGCTCGTGCTGAACCACCCGGATCCGGCGACGCTGGCCGTGTTGCGCCGACTGGCACCCCGCGCGCGCATCACCGTCGGCGTCGACCGCGTCGAGATGGCCCTGGCGCACCTGGACGACGACTCACGCCGCGGACGCAGCGATCACCCGCATGCCCCACTATTGGCCGGCCTGCCGCCGTTGGCTGCCGACGGCGCGATCAGGATTCTCGAGTTCAGTGCCCGACGGCCATTTCACCCGGAGCGGCTGCATGCGGCGGTCGATGTGCTGCTCGACGGCGTCATTCGCACGCGCGGTCGACTCTGGCTCGCCAACCGGGGCGACCAGGTCATGTGGCTGGAATCGGCCGGCGGTGGTCTGCGGGTCGCCTCGGCCGGAAAGTGGTTGGCGGCCATGACTTCATCGGACGTGGGCTACGTCGACCCGGAACGTCGGGCGTTCGCAGATCTGATGTGGGAGCACCGATTCGGTGACCGGCACACCTCGATGACGATTCTGGCGTGCGGTGCCGACCCGATCACGATCGCCGACACGCTCAACGGCGCGCTGCTCACCGACGACGAGCTGGCGCACCCGGACTCCTGGGGCCGCTACGCCGACCCGTTCGGCGACTGGCACCAAGACCCGTGCTACGAAACACCTGATATGGCTGGCGAATTCTCGGCACACCGCAACAACAACGGAGAATCATCATGAAACCTGGCATCCACCCCGACTATCGACCGGTGGTGTTCCAAGACGCTAACACCGGCGCGCAGTTTGTCACCCGCTCGACGATCACCAGTTCACGGACGATCGAACGGGAAAGCCCAATCGGTGTGCAGACCTACCCCTTGGTGGTGGTCGAAGTGTCCAGCGACTCGCACCCGTTCTGGACAGGGTCGCGGCGCACGCTCGACACGGCCGGGCGAGTGGAGAAGTTTTATCACCGCTACGGCCGTCGCCGGTAGCAGCAGCGAAAAGCCAAGGCTGACAAGCTCAGTCGCGAATGAATCCTTTGTTGCGCATTAGGAAGTCCGCCAGGAAGCCGTCATGCGGCATATGGGGAGCCGTGTGGTGGGTCGGATGACGGCCGCCGTACACGTTGGCGATGGTCGGCTCGGCGAGCAGATCGTCGATCAGCCCTTCGTCGTCGGTGATCGCGCTGATCACCAGAGAATGTCGCAGTGGCTCTAAACCGTCAGCACGCGACCACGGCGAGACCCAGACACACGGAAACGGCAATTCGACGTTGAGCTTGGCGACGTCGGGCTTGGCCAGCAGGTGTACGGCCGGGCGCAGTGCGGCGTAGCTGTCACTGAGTGCGGCGACCACTTGGTCGGCTCCGAGCAGCGGCGTGGTTCCGGCGGCCACGGTCGCTAGATGGCTCGCCAACGCCGTTGCTGCGCCGATGTTCTGTGTGGGCAGAATGGCGCGCTCGTCGTCCGCCGGCAACACCTGGATCATCGACAACTTTTCGGCGATCGCCTCGGCCAGCGGAGTGGGATCGCCCTCGTAGAGCACGGCAGTGGCGTTGACGCAGGCCACCCCGCCCAGGTTGGCGATCGAATCGGTGACGACATCGAGGTAGTCACGCCAGTCGTGGTCGGCGGTGATCAGAATCTTTGTCCGTCCGGGGCCGTTGACGAACACCGTTGCATCGCCGGCGTATTTCTCGACGACATCCTGACCGCCGTAGACCATGGCGAGGTCGGCTGACCGGATCAGCTCGTCGGCGCCGCGATGATCGGTGGGCAGGTACACCGCATCATGCGGCCGAAATCCGGCCTGAGCCAATGCGTTTAGCAGGCGGTGAGCGGTGAGTGGCTCACGGCGTGACGGGCGGACCGCGACCCGGTAGCCAAGTGCGAGCGCTTGCGGCCACAGTCCGTGCACACCCGGACCGTTGCCGGACGCGAGTACCGCGAACACGTCGCCGCGCCGGGCCCACACCGCACCGCCTCCGCGGGTGGTCCCGTCGCGCCAGTCGAGCTCCGCACCCGTGGGCCGGGCTGATCGCACCGCGCCGAATGCCGATGCGACACCATCGGCGACGCTACGGGCCCCGGCCCGGGTCGCCGAGATGGGCACGCCGGAAATCCGGCTGGCCGCAACGGTATAGGCGTCGAAATCCAGCCCCGCGATCACACCGTTGGCGAAAATGTCGGCGGCCTTGGTCAGCGCGGATTCCCGCTCGTGGGCCGGCAAGGGCGTGACACCGCGTTGAGCGATGACCGCCCGTGACACATACAGCGGCGGCGTGATCGTGAGCTCGGCGATCGCGACGCCATCGGTGGTCGTGATGGGCTCGCGGTTGCGGGTCCGGTACGCACCGTCGGGGCCGAGTGCATCGATGGCTATCAGATCTGTTGGGTCGGAGACCATCTCAGTAGACGCCCTCGATGACTGGCTCGCCTTCAAAGGCGGCGACCGGCCGCACCTCGCTGAGCGAATCGCCCACTTGGCCATCGAGTCCGGGTATCCGGATGGCGCTGTCGCGTTCCAGATTGTTTGGCAGGAACATCCCCTTGCTGATGTGGTTCATCACCACCTGCCCGCGTTGGCCATACGGCACCTCGTCGCCGCTGTCGGGATCCACTACCCAGAAGGTTGCATAGGGGCTGCGCGGGTGGAAGACGAACGGGTCGTTGTTGTCGCGGCGGCGAGTGATCGCCTGCGAGAGAATCATCGTGCTGCCGAATGCCATTGCGATCGTCGTGCGCGGGAAGATTCCGCTCAGCAGGTCCAACGTGTCGACGTCCACGTGTGCGCCGCTGAGCAACATAAAGCCGACCTTCTCGTTAACCAGGCGGACCACGTCGTCATTGCGGGCCATCGCCTCGATCAGCGGCGGGGTGGTGTGCAAGTTCGCGATGTGCTGGGTTTGCAGCACGTGGACGGCTTGTTCGACGAGATGGTCGACGTATGCCGTCACCTCCGCGGCGGCATTGCGTGCGGTGATCTTCTTGACCCAGCGCGGGTCCAGGTCGATGGCGTGAAAGGTCGACTCGAGCCGTTCGGAGACCAGCCGAGAGAAGTAGCCCACGCCGTGTGGCCCGCTCGGCATCATGCACAAGAAGCCGCGGCCGCGCAGGAAACCGCCGTTGGCGAAGTCCTCGGTCTGCCATTCGATGATCTGGTCGACCCAATCCGGCAGCTGGACAGTCCTTTTCGGGGCACCGGTGGTGCCACCGGATTCGAAGATCTGCGGCACCGGCGGCGGTGATCCGTAGCCGCGTGGAATCAGGTCCTCAACGGCCTCGGTTCGCAACTCGCTGAGGAGATTGGGAAACCGTCGCAAGTCGGTGAAGGTTTTGACATCGGTCTGCGGGTTGAAGTCCAGGGTGCGGGCTGCCCGCAGCCAGAACGCGCTGCCGGTCTGCTCACCGAAGTGCCAGGCGATCGCGGCACGCAGATATGCCTCCGGGTCGTCCACCGGCTCTGACCGCGGCACGTCCAGAAGCGAAAAGTCGATGTCGGCCATATCACCGATCATGGCGCAGCCCAGATCGCACGGGCAATCGACCACCCGCCAATCCGCTTTACCGAGAACGGTTTTCGTACGCCGTTCACCGTCTGTAGCGGCAGTATTCGCCCTCCCGACACCGACGGGAAACGGTTCGCCGCGGCGGCCGAGCCGAACACGCGTCGGGAATTCACAGTTTAGAAGCTGGCGGTAGGCCAACAATCAGGTAAACTCGCGCTGGACAAATAGTGAATCTAAAGTGAACAAAAGGTTAAAACGCCAGGTCTGGTATCCCGCTCCGGGAACCGATGACCGACCGGAAGGTAGACAGATGCTTACGACCAGCTTGCCCGCGGTGGTCCTCGACAGTGCCGTGGACCCCGCCGACCGGATCAGCGCGATCGACTTCATCAACCGGGTGAATTGGCTGTTCGACGCGTGGGATATCGACGCGATGGTCGAGGCTTTCTTGCCGGACAGCGCCACCTTTCACACCCACGGTGTCACCCGCGGCACGCTCGAGACCCGGCGCTTCTTCCAGGACCAGAGCCCGCACGTGATGCCTGGCGTCAGCCGGCAAGCCCTCAACCCGATCGTCGATCCCGACGATGACGGCGGGGTGATCGTTCGGTACCACAACCTGCTCGTCCGGAACACCGTCCAGGCCGCCACGCCCCGAATCGTCTCGGGCCAGGTGGTCGCGGGTGCGGTCGATGCGCCGGAGATCTGGATCTACTCCGCGATGACGGACCGGCTGCGTCGCACCGAGAATGGATGGCGCATCTTCGAACGTCACGTCGGCCCGACGTCGATGAACGATGGCGGTTCGTCCAACCGTTATCCCGACCTGGAAGCGGCGGCCTGGTAACTACCGCTGATACGGCTGCCAGCTGTCTTCTGGCTGCGCGAGACGGTCGGCGATCACCGACAGCGTTTGCACGTTGTGGCCGTAGCCCAAGTGGCTGCTGCGGACTTCGACGTTTTCCGTCTGGGGTGCGGGCACGCTGGTGCAGCACTGCCAGGCCACGATGCCGTCCGATTTGCTGTAGATACACGTCGTCGGCACCGACAACGGTTGGGCGCGCCGGGTCAGCGCTCTCGCGGAGACGGACTCGTCGGAGTCGGCGCCGCGGTTTATCAAGCGCCACACCTTCCAGGCGGTGGTGGCCTGGTGGTTGCCCCGGAACGGTGACCCCAGGGTGATCACCGACCGGACATCGTCGGGCAGCGCGCGCGCCAGTTCGCGGGCATAGATTCCACCGGCGCTCCAGCCGATCAGACTGACCCGGCGGCCGCCGGCCTGTTCCCGGATGTGGTGCAGCCGCGCCGGCAGTGTCTCCTTCATGCTGGCGCGATAGCCCATATTGGTGCCGTGCCCCCAGTCGTAGACCCGATAGTCCAAGCGGCGCAACACGTTACGCATCAGGTCAGTCGAGAACGGGCCGGCCAGGAACCCCGGCAACACTAGAACGGGATGGCCGTCCCCGTGCGGCCAGCCCGCGATGCGCCGCATCGCCAGGCGAGCCGAGACGTACTCCAGGCCGGCGCGCCACTCAAGCGTGCGGAGCAGGTGACCCGGTAGCGCCGCGTTATCGGCGTCAGGGAGCTGAGCCGACTGCGCTGCAACCGGCTCAGGAGTAGAAGCCATCCAGGGTCTCCTTGTTTTGCTCAGCGACCACCCCGCGCTTCACCTTGAGCGATGGCGTCAACTGGCCGCCTTCGACGGAAAGGTCGTGGTCGAGCACAGCCCACTTCTTGATCGTCTCCCACCGATTCAGGCTGGCGTTCAGCTTCTTGATGTCCTCGTCGATCATGTCGTGCACCGCATCGGACTTCATGAGCTCCTCGTAGGGCTTGCCGTCCAGGCCGTGGTCCTTGGCCCACCCGCCGATCGACTCCTCATCCAGGGTGACCAGCGCGACGGCGAAGTTCTTTCCCTCGCCGAACACCATGAACTGGCTGGCATACGGGCACAGCGTCGCGAACTTCGCCTCGATCGCCGGCGGCGCGACGTACTTGCCGTTGGACAGCTTGAACAGTTCCTTGATCCGGCCGGTGATCGACAGGAAGCCGTCGTCATCGAGCTTGCCCTGATCGCCGGTGGACAGCCAGCCGTCATCGCTGAGCGCCTCGGCGGTGGCGTCGTCCAAGTGGTGGTAGCCGGCCATCACGCCGTCGCTGCGGAACTGGACCTCACCGGCGTCGCTGATGCGGACCTCGGTGTCCTCGAAGGGCAGGCCGACGGTGCCAAGCTTGTAGTTGTCCGGGCGATTGATGAAGCCCGCGCCCGACGACTCGGTCAGCCCGTAGCCCTCCAGGATCAGCACGCCGGCGGCTTCGAACCATTCGGCGATGTCGCGGTTGAGCGGCGCGGAACCCGAGATGAAGAACCGGATCCGCCCGCCGAACACATCGCGGATCTTGGCGAAAACCAGCTCGTCGAACAGCCTCTGCTGCAACGCCAAATGCGGCCACACGAACTTGCCCTCGCGACGGCGACGGGCGACCTTTTTCCCGACGGCGAATGCTCGGTTGAACAGGACCGCTTTGGCCCCGCTCTGCTGCGTGACTACCTTGGAGTAGGCCTTCTCGAAGATGCGCGGGGCGGCGCCCATGAAGGTCGGCTTGACCACCCGGGTATTTTCGACGATCTTGTCGACCCGGCTATCAATCGCGCTGGCGAAGCCGCAGGCCAGTTGGGTGGAGATCAGCACCTTGCCGAAGGCATGCGCCAGCGGCAACCAGAGCAGTTGTACATCGTCCTCGCTCAGCAGCCCAATGTCGGCGATGGCGGCGCCGTCGTACACCCAGGCCTTGTGGCGCAGCCGCACACCTTTCGGTTTACCGGTCGTCCCGGAGGTATAGATCAGCGTCGCCAGTTGCTCGGGTTTGATCTCGTCGGCGATCTTGCTCACGCACGACGGATGATCGGTCAGATATTTGGCGCCCTGCTCGGCGAGGTCGTCCAGGGTGATCACCCAATCGTCGTCCGCGGTTCCATCAATCAGCACGACCTTGGTCAGGTTGGGCAGTTCGCTGCGCTGCTCGGTGAGCTTCTTGAGCTGGCTGTCGTCCTCGGCGAAGACGATCTTCGAGTCGGAGTCGGCGAGGATGTAGGCGGTGTCTTCGGCGTTCGTGCTCGGGTAGACGGTGGTCGTTGCGGCGCCGGAGCACAAGATCGCCAGGTCGGCCAGGATCCACTCAAGCCGGGTGGTCGAGGCAATACCGATCCGGTCCTCAGGCTCGACACCAAGCGACAACAGTCCGGCTGCCAACGGCTCGATCCGGTCAGCCGCCTGCTTCCAGGTGATCGAGGTCCAATCGCCGTTCTCCGGGATGCGGAAAGCCTCGTTGTCGCCTGATTTGTCGACGCGCTGCAGGAACAGCTGCGCCAGATTGGCGGCTCGGGTCGGAGTAGCACTGGTCTTGGTCATCGGACTTCCTTCTTGGTCTCGGCAACCTTGGTCTCGGCAACCGCGCACTGTTGATCTTGCTGGGAGTGCCCACCAATGGATGGCCAAAACGTGAATTTGCCGCCCTCTCGAGATCGCGCGGCGCTAAAACGCGAATAGGCCAGGAATGGCGTCGGGAATCAGCGCAACCTGCCGCTGCTGAGGTCCGAGCGTGTCGGCCTAGCCGTGATTTGACGGCAGAGCCAGGTGTTGCAGGTCGGTGACGTATTTGTCGATCAGTGCGGTCGACAGGTGCGGAATGTCTTTGTCGGCGCCAATTTCGGCTGCCCGTACAGCGGTCTGAAACACCTCGGTGGCCGTAGGGGCGCCGCGCAGCGGCTTTTCAGGTTCGCGATAGGCGCCGAGCAGGGGCAGCACCGACCGTTGTCGTTGCTTCTCCGGTCGCGCCTTCAGCGTGATTTCAAACCGGGTGAGCCACTCGTTGTAGTTGCCAATCCGGTAGATCTGGTGGCCGGCGTCGATGAGCCAATCCACAAAGGTGTCGAAAGAAATGCCGTCGTCGTGCGGATTCTCCACGTCGAAGGAACGGAACCCGTCGGTGACCTGCTTCCCCAGGGTGGTGACGGCTTCGGCAACGAACTCGGCGGGCACCCCTGCGTAATGCGCTCGGGGACGATTTCCCCCTCCGTCTATTAATCCAACTGACGGATTCGACAACGAGGACCATGACATGTGATCCGGTGCAGCGGTGTGATGGCGACACACTTTGGGTTCCCGACCGATAACAGGTGGTCGGCTGATGCTCGTGCTGGGCTCAGCACCAGGCACCCGCGACCGCACCTACATCCGGCAGCGCACAGTGCAAGTGCTAGTGCCGATCTCGAAGTCGCGCGTTTGGCCGCTTTGGCCGATCATGCCGGAACATCCTGTGGCGTAGGCGGTTCCCCGGATCGCGTGAGGGCGCGGCTGATTGTGTGTGTGACGAGGTCCGGGGCGTCATGCAGCAGCATGTGTCCGGCGCCGGGCTCGTGCACGAGCATGGCCCGGGGGATGCCGGCCGCTAGATCGTGGGCATGCGAGGGCGGGGTGAGCTTGTCGGCTCCACCAGCGATGACTGTCGTGGCGGCGGAGATAGAACCAAGCGTGTGGTATTGGTCGTAGTTCCGCAGGCTGGGAAGGAACCCGACTTTGGTCGTCAATGGGGTTGCGTTGATGCTTGCGGCGGATACCGCGGCGAGAGCACCGCTGCCTGCCGCGTATTCGGCATATCTCGTCAGGGCGGGCCACACCGGGCGGGCGAGAGCCCGAACTATCGCGTCGGTCATCGAATGCGGCGTGTGCTGCACGAGCCCGTGGAGGATCTTCGCCGCGGGGGTGGCCAAAAGCCGACCGAGGCCCCGGTTGGCGAGTTTGCCTGCAGCAGTGGCGACGAGGACAAGCGATTTCGGTTCGACGGGGCGATGACTGGCGCTGCGGGCGAGGTAGGCCAGGGCTGTCATGCCGCCCATGGAGTGCCCTACAAGGGTGAGTGGGCCTTTAACGCCAAGCGCTATGAGCAGCGAGGCCAGATCGTCGGCGAGCTGCTCGATGCGGTAGGTGTGCATGGGCGCGTCGGCGGAGTCGCCATGGCCGCGATGGTCGTAGCTGATGATCCGAATGTCATTGCCCCACTTGCGGATCAGCTGACCGATCTGAATATCCCACGACGATTGGTCTAAGCAAAGGCCATGCAGAAGGACCACAGTGTGGTCAGGTGCGCGAGAGCCATAGTCACGCACGGACAGCCGGACACCATCACGCGCAGTGATGATCCGGCTGCGACCGAGAGGCGGGCGGTCTCGCCGGATTGTCACGCCGGGCTGCGTTCGCGCGGAGCCACTTTCGCCGCGACCTGGCGATGCCCAGAGCTGCCTACCCGGCGCGCTCACGATGTCGCCGATCGTTGGTAAAGGTGGGCGATTAGTTCAACCCACTCACGGGCGTTCTGCCGGTTTCCTAGCTGAAGGTGCGGCGGGACCAGGCGGGCATGCGACCGGCCGCCAGCTTCGGCCACAGTGGTACTGATATATATCAGCCAGTATGGGCGGCCTGCTGGCTTGAACGCGCCGCAGATCTCTGCACGATCCATTCCGAAAGCGCTTATCCGCTCACCACCGTCGTCATCGACACAAGCGATGACTCGATGCAACTCGGCGACGGCAGACGTCATCTTCGATTCCTCCAGTACTTTGGACTCATCATCAGCCGCCCGGGGTCGCACCCACATCCGCCAGCGCACAGTGCAACTGGCTAGTGAGGTAACTGGCCAGTCAGCTTGACTCGGACCGGTGGCTCAATTGCATAGGACACGGTCGGGCGGCTTGCGCGGTTCAATGCCGAGTTTGATGAAGCACCGCCATGCCCCGTGGGGCAGCGACGGACCTGTCTGCTGCCCCGCACTATTGGCGCCAAAGTCTATGGTGCGATTGACGATTGGCTTCCGACCATCAGAAAGCCGGCGCGGGCTGTCACGCCGAGACACCGTCAAAAGCTAAGGACGTCGGCGACCCTATGCGCGGTCGTGGCGCGAGACAGGCTGATTCGAGGCGGCACCATATTTGGACCGGTGGCACCGTCACTCACGCTGAAATTTCACGCCAGTTCGGGCTGCACCATTCCCGCGGTTTTGGCCAACCAGTTGGGCGCGAGCACCGACAGCCCGGTGGCCGCCGCGGTTGCTCCCGCGACACCCGTCCAGGCGACCGGCCCCAGCGGCGTGCAGCCGAAGAAGTGGCTGACGCCCGGCGTCTGGACGATCGCCACCAGCACCGCCGAACTGCCCAGCGCCGTCGCGACGACGAGCGGGCTGTGCCGCCGGGTGAGCAGCGTCTGGGCCAGCTGTGTCGTCACCAGAGCGGTCAACCCCATTGTTGAGGTGCGCCTTTCAGTGCCAGGAGTCCAGCGGCCGATGGCCCAGGCCGCGGTCGCGCCGGCAGCAGTGACGGCCCCACGGGTGACGATCTGACGCATCAGCTCCACGTCCAGCGACGGCGTCGGCCCGGTCAGCACCGAGCGCTGATAGGCGCGGCGGGACTCGACGGCCTCTTCTTCGGTTTCGTACTCGTCGGCGTCGGGTTCTTCGAACTGCGGGGTGACGGCGACCGCCAGCGCCGGGAACATGTCGGTCAACAGGTTCACCAGCAGCAGTTGGCGAGTGCCTACCGGCGCCCGGCCGCTGCCCAGCGCCGTGCCGATGATGGTGAACAGCACCTCGCCGACGTTTCCGCCGACCAGGATCGTCACCGCGTCGCGCACACCGGCCCACATGCCGCGGCCCTCGACCAAGGTGTCGAGCAGCACGGTCAGGTCGTCGTCGGTCAGCACGATGTCAGCGGCGCCGCGGGCGGCCGACGAACCGCGACCGCTCACCCCGATACCCACGTCGGCCATCCGGATCGCGGCGGCGTCGTTGGCTCCGTCGCCGACCATCGCCGTCACTCGCCCGCAGCGCTGCAGCGCCCCGACGATCTGCACCTTCTGCTCCGGGCTGACGCGGGCGAACACCTGCACATCGGCGGCCAGCTTGGCGGACGCGTCCTCGTCGAGGCCGTTGAGGTCGGCGCCGGTGACCACTCGGACATCGGCGGGTAGCCCCAGCTGACGGGCGATCGCCCGCGCGGTCACCGGGTGGTCGCCGGTGATCAGCACCACGTCGCGGTCGGCCTCCGACAGCGCTTCGATCAGCGGGCGCGCTGACGGTCGTGCGGTGTCCGCCAATCCGACGTAGCCGATCAACTCGAGATCGTGCGCGGCGGCGTCGACCGCGTCGGCGTCGGTGTCGTCGTCGTCTTCGGTTTCGTGTACCCAGCTGCGCCGAGCCACTGCCAGCACCCGCAAGCCTTGCTCGGCAAGGGCGTGCACCAACGACTCCGCGTGATCCTGATCGGCCTGCGGGTCGTCGAACCGGCAGCGCGGCAGGATGACTTCCGGCGCGCCTTTGAGCATCAGCAGAGGCTTTGTCGGATCCGCGCTGAGCGTGCCGATCGAGGCGGCGAAGCCACGGCTGGACTCGAACGGAACTTCGGCGAGCAGGTTCCACTCGACATCGTCTTTGAGTGATGCCGCAGCTTTGACGATTGCCTCGTCGGTAGCGTGGGCATGCCCCTGGGCCTCGTGCGGTTGGGTCGTTGCGCGCGCGGCCGCCTGCAGCACCCGGGCCGCCTCCGGTTCGGCGACGCCGGGGAAGGGGCCGTGCGGGTTGGTCGCCGCCGGTACCGATTGCACCAGGCGCAGACGGTTTTCGGTGAGCGTGCCGGTCTTGTCGAAGCAGATCGTGTCGACGCGGCCGAGCGCCTCGATGGTGCGGGGGGCCCGGACCAGCACGCCGCGGGTCGACAGCCGCTGAGCGGCGGCCAGCTGGGACAGCGTCGCCACCAACGGCAAACCCTCGGGAACGGCTGCCACAGCGATCGCGACGCCGTCAGCGACCGCCTGACGCAGCGTCGCCCGCCGCAGCAACGCCAGACCCGTCACCGCCGCTCCACCGGCCAGCGTCAGCGGAAGCACCTTGCCGGTCAGCTCGCGCAGCCGGGCCTGCACGCCGGCCGACGACTCGACGTCGATGACGGCTGAGATCGCGCGGTGCGCCGCGGTGCCCACACCGGTGGCCACCACGATCGCCCGGGCATGGCCCGCAACGATCGTGCTGCCCTCGAACAGCATGCTGGCCCGCTCGGTGTCGGCGGCCGCGACCGGATCGACCTGCTTGTCGACCGGCAACGACTCACCGGTGAGCAGAGATTCGTCGACCTCCAGATCCTCGGCAACCAGCAGACGGGCATCGGCGGGCACCACGTCGGGAGCCGCCAAGTCGATGACGTCGCCGGGTCGCAATGCGGTTGCGGACACCGTGACCGTGCGTTCGGCGTTGCGGGCTGCCTCCAGCCGTCGCCGGGCGGTCGCCACCGTCGGCACGACGACGCGGCGGGCGAGTTGGTCCTGCTCGGCGAACAATTCGGCGGCCGCGGCATCGGCCCGCAGCCGTTGCGCGCCGCCGGTCAACGCGTTGACCGCCATTACGCCACCGACCAGAAGGGCGTCAACGTTGCTGCCCATGATCGCCGACGCGGCCGCGCCGACGGCCAGAATCGGAGTGAGCGGATCGGCGAGCTCGGCCCGCGTCGCCGACAGCAGCTTGCCGGCCTGACGTGCCGGCCCGCGCAGCGGCGACAGCACCGGGCTGTAGGACAGGTCCTCGAGCACACGTCGCCAACCCGGCATGCCGGGCTCGACATCCAGCGGCCGGGCCCGCCCGGCCAACCGGGCGTAGACGATCTCCGGGTCGAGTGCGTGCCAGGCAGTCAGCGGCTGCGGCGTGGGGTCGGGTTGGCGCAGCACCTTGCTGGCCGAAAAGGCCCCGGAGACCAGCGCGCTGGCGGCCGCGGCGTTGACCGGGTTGAGCCAGCGGCGAACGTCCAGCCGGTTCGTCGGCGTCTGCGGATTACCGGTGACCAGCAGCAGCCCGGCCAGGGTAGTTCCGCCCTTGGCGAGGTTGACCGACGACTCGCTGGCCTGCCGTGCGGCCGGCAGAGCCGACAGAATCCGCACCGCGGCGGCCAGATCGGTCCCGGTGATGATGTCGGCGCTCCACGGCGTTGCCGCCTTCGGATCGTCCAGTGCGACACCCACGTCGGCGATGGCCAAGGCGGCCAGGGTGTCGGTCGAGGCGAAGTCCCGGTGCAGCGCGGTGATCAGCAGCACCGGCCCGCGATCGGCCCGCAGATCACGCACCAGCTTCAGCAGCGGAGTGCCGCTCGGATGACTGGCGGCGACGCTGGCGGCCAGGTCCTGGGTGCCGGCCACGTGACGCAGCACCACCCGGGCGCCGGTGCGGTTCGCGATTTGCAGCAGCGGAATCGCGAACGGGTCGACCTCCCAGCCGACTTCGACGTGGCCGACCGTTTCGCCGTCGACAACCAGGTCGGCGTGTTCGAGGCCCTGTGCGGGGGTGGCCGAGGGCCCCTCCGCGCGCAGGTATCGCAACCGTGCGGTGTTGGCCGGCAACTCGTCGGGGTCGGGCTCCGGCGGCTCCTCGGCGTGTAGCAGCGCGTCGGCGACCTCATAGACCCGGTCGTCGTCCCAGCCCGGTATGTCACCGCGGGCGTGCAGCACAGCGCGGTGGTCGCCGCGCAGCGCGGCACCGTCGATGACCACGACCTTCACCCGATCCAGCCGACGCAGGGCGCCGGGGTCGAGGATCATCTGCCCGTCGTCGGCAAGCCCGCGGCCCAGCACCGCGGCAAACGACTGACGGCCCATGTGGGCGGCCTTCGGTATCCCGGCCAGCACGGCGCCTGCCGCGTCTTCGGGTCCACCGCCGGCGACCAAGGCGCTCGCGGCCGCGATCAGCGAACCGTTTGCGGCCTGATCGACGTAGTCCTCCACCGGTCCGGCCATCGAGCCCTTCGCGGTGTCGATGGCGGCGTCGATCGATCCGTCGACCACGACGTGCGATGCTTCGCCTGCTGCGGCCGCTGCCCAATTATGCCGGGAGGCTTGCGATTTGGCGCCAGCCGACGAGATAACGGGAACGACCGGAGCCTGCGGCCTGGTGGGGGAGGCCAGCTGCGGCTCCCGGTCGCGCCAGCGGCGACGGTGCGCCTCGGCTTCCGAGATCTGCAGGACGCGCTCGACCAAGTTCAGCAGCGGCGTGCCGACCGCCTGGGTCAACCCGTTGGCGGCGGCCGTCGACGCGCTGAGCACGAGATCGGTGCCGACCCGGCCCAGCCGGGACTCGAGCACGGCGATCATTCGCGGCTGATTGTTGAGCAGGGCGGCGGCGGCTCGGGTGGTCCGCGGCGCCGCGGGCAACCTGATGACCCAACCGGTGACCGCGGCACCGATCGCCACCGCGTCGAAGGCGGCCGCGGTGAGCGGCACCAATACCGCCAACGGATTACCGGGATCGGCGAACGGCGCGGTCCGGATCTGCGGCTCTCGTCCCGCAGCGGCCAGGTCGGCGGCCGCGGAGTTCACCACGTCGCGCACGGTTTCCAGGACGTCGTCGGCGTCGACACCGTCGTCGATCTCGACCACCAGCCGGCCCAAAGCACCTTCGACATGAGCGTTGGTCACGCCGGCGATCTTGCGGACCGGCTCTTCGACCACTGCTGCGTGCTCGTGCCAGCGCGGGAACGGCAGTAGCGGGTCCAGGTCCAGGTGCACTCGTTGCCCGCTCTGCCAACGCACGGTCGCCGAGGCGCCGTCCCCGTTGCCGCTGGCCGGACGACTGGTCCCCAGCAAGCGTGCCGTCGACTGGCTCACCGAATCCAGCACCGGTCCGGTGAGCGTCTGCACCGCATCTGCGGCCGTCGTCACGCCCTGCACCCCGGCTTGCAACATCTGCACCGCTCCACCGGCGACCCCGCCGACCAAGGCGGTTACACCTGGAACTTTCATTACCCATCCTTCACAACGTCTACGGTGTCGATCAGCGCCGCCTCGGCACAGTGGCGGCCTTGGCTGTACGACGAAATGGGGAGAAAGCGGTCACCCCCGTTATTAGACGAGCGTACGTGTTACGACAGCGTGCAGCCGTGCGAAGAACTCGCACCTAGCGCGTGCGAGTGTGCCGATCCGTCAGATGCCGATCGGATTTATGTGCAGCCGCTGACATGGATTCGTCGGCCGGCGCCAACGCAGACGTTGACCGGCGGCGGTGGTGGCGGGGGCGGAAAATCCCCCGGCAGTGGCGCATAGTCGGCCGGCGGCGGGACGTAGCCGTTGATCGTGTCGGCAACGTTGGTGCACCCGCTCACCGAGACGCGCCTGCCGACGCTTGCGCACACGTCGGCGTTGGCCACATCAGTGGTCACAACGGCATTCGACGTGACGGCCAGCACCGCTATCCCGGCGGCAATCCAGGACCGCACGTGCTTCGGGCTCATGCGCCGCCCTGCCCAAGTAGTGGAGTCCACTGGCAACGTTCCCTGATGTCGGTCAGCGGTTGACGGATGCCTTCGAGTTCGGCTTCCTCTTGCGGATTGGTGCTGAAGTAGTTCTGTACCTGGGCCCCGATTTGATCTTTGGGCTGATCCTGAAGCCCGGTGTAGAACCCGTTCACATCCGGGTGAGTGAACAGGTAGGTCGAGAGCGCCGCCGCAACACCGGCTGCAACGCTGGCCACGTCTGCTGCTGAGCAGTTGGGTGGCCGAGGCGTCGGATCAGCCGCGGCAATTCCCGCGGCGCTGGATAGCAGCGTGCCGGCAATCGCCCCGGCGCCTATAACGCCGACTACCGCTCGATGCGACATGAACTCCGAGAGGGACATCACTGGCTCCTTTGTGCGGTAACCGATAGTGGTCGTCCCCCGGGCTAAAGCTAAACAGATGCGGCGGGTCGCTCTGGCTGATTGACCTGAAAGCAGATCAGTGTGTCGGCGGCAGACCAAACACCGAAAACAGTTCCGGATCAAGAAAAACCACGATCCCGGCGATCCCCGTCACGCCGCCAGTAATGACGTGTATCGAATGCGCCCGCATCACGTTGTCGGGCGCACGGCGATACTCGGCGACGGCGGGCTGCCCGTTGGCGGCCGTCGGGACGAGCACCATGTCGCCGGGTTCGGCGAACGCTCGGCGAGCCAGGAAACGCGTCACGGCGTCGCGTCCGGTGAACCAGACCGGCAGCGGCGGCATCTCAAGCCTGACGTCGGTTTGCAGCAGCTCGGTGAGCGCCGCGAGATCGGCATTTTCGAAGGCCGCGCAGTAGCGGTCGAGTAACTCGCGGCGATCCGCGTCATCGGGCTCGGCCACGTCCTCTTCGCTCGGCGCAACGTCGGCAAGGTGAGCGCGCGCTCGCTGCAGCGCGCTGTTGACCGCCGACGGCGTGGTTTCGAGCAGCTCGGCGACTTCGGCGGCGCTGAACTGCACGACGTCGCGCAGGATCAGCACCGCGCGTTGACGCGCCGGAAGTTCTTGCAGGGCGGTGGCGACCGCCAGCCGCAGACTGTGCCGAGCGTGGAACGCGGTCTCAGGCGTCAACGCATCTGGTAGTGGCTCAAGCCAGTGATGGCCGCCGCTGTGTGTGTCGAGGTCGGTGTCCGGGTCGTCCGAGCCGGCACCCAGACCCGCGGGCAACACCCGGCGGGCCTTGTTTTCCAATGCGCGTAGGCAAGCGGTGGTGGCGATCCGGTACAACCAGGTCCGCAGCGCGGCGCGTTCTTCGAATGCCGAGTAGCCGCGCCAGCCGCGCACGTAAGTCTCCTGGACGAGATCCTCGGCATCGTGCACCGAGCCGAGCATGCGATAGCAGTGTGCAATCAACTCACCACGAAACGGCGCCGCCTGCTCGATGAAATCCTCTTGGGCCGGCACGGTCGTTCTCCTATTGCGGGTGACGGGTACGCATACCTACATCAGTACAGAGACATCCGGCCCGGAAAATTCATCGCTCTCGCAGCGATGAATTCGGGCCTCGCGACGTATCGAAATCACTATGACCGTTTACCTACCGATTGAGAACCACGCCGATCCGCTGGCCGGCACGACCGCGATCGTGACCGGCGTCAGCCGCGGGTTCGGCCGCGCCATCGCTGCGGCGCTGGCAGAAGCCGGTGCACATGTCGTCGGCGTCGCCCGCGGCAGCGCACAGCTCGAGGAGCTGCACGACGAGCTCGGCGACTCGTTCAGCCCGGTGACCGCCGACGCGGCTGACCCGGATGTTGCCAATCGGCTCATCGACCAGCACCGCCCGCACACGCTGGTGCTGTGCGCAGGGGCGAGCCCGACGATGAGCCCGTTGCAGGAACAGACATGGGAGAGCTTCAGCCAGACCTGGAACGTGGACGTGGCGCAGGCGTTCCACTGGAGTCGGCATGCGCTGCGGCGCCCGCTGGCGCCGGGTAGTTCGGTGATCGCGATGTCCAGCGGCGCTGCGGTCAACGGCTCACCGCTCAGCGGCGGCTACGCGGGCGCCAAGGCCGCCGTCAAGTTCATCGCCGACTACGCCGCGATCGAGTCGCAGCGGGCCGGACTGGGCATCGAATTCGTCTCCGTGCTGCCGCGGTTGACACCCGCTACCCAGCTGGGCGCCAAAGCGGTCGCGGCGTACGCCGGTCGGCAGGGCGTCGATGTCGAGACATTCGTCAAGGCCGGCGGCCCCGCGCTCACCGCAGAGCAGGTCGGCCGGTCGGTATTGGAGCTCGCCACGGGTCGGCACCGGGATCACGGCTCCTACCTCCTCACAGCGGCAGGCCTGTCGGCGCTGGCCGCGAACAACTGAAATCGAAAGGCGGAGAACACCATGAACACACCCCCGATCGTGTCGGCGCAGGAGTGGACGGCTGCGCATCAAGAGCTGCTGGTGAAGGAAAAGGAAGTGATGCGCGCGCATGACGCGCTCGCGGCGCGGCGACGGCGGATGCCGTGGCTCGCTGTCGATAAGGACTACGAGTTCGAAGGACCCGAGGGAAAGGTCAACCTGCTGGGCCTCTTTCAGGGCCGGCGTCAGCTACTCGTCTACCGCGCCTTCGTCGGGCCCGACATCGACGGCTGGCCCGATCATGGCTGCCGCGGCTGCTCGATGATCGCCGACCACATCGGCAACCTGGCCCACCTCAACGCCCGCGATGCCACGCTGGTGTTCGCCTCGCGCGCACCGCAGCCCGGCATCGAGCGCCTGAAGGAGCGGATGGGCTGGCAGATGCCGTGGTACACGATCACCGACAACTTCGACGTGGACTTCGGCGTGGACGAGTGGCACGGCACCAACGTGTTCATCCACGACGGCGACCGGGTTTTCCGCACCTACTTCATCAACAACCGCGGCGACGAGGTGTTGGGCAACACCTGGAGCTTTCTGGACATGACGCCGCTGGGCCGGCAGGAACTTTGGGAGGACTCGCCGGAGGGCTATCCCCAGAGCGCGCCCTACGAATGGTGGGACTGGCACGACGAATACGGCGAGCGTGAGCCGTCGCGATGGTTCGGTGAGCCTGATCCGAACGATCCCAACGACCAGCGTCCACCGCGCACCTGAGATCGGCGAACGTGGTCCCGCGCCGGCGGAATGGTGATTAGCATCCCGGATCATGCTCACCAGGTTTCGCCGGTTGATGGACTTTGAGCTCAGCCTCGCCGAGCTCATCGGCGTCGGCGTAATCCTGGCGGGGCCGTACTTGCTGATCGGTCTGGTCTGGGCCTGTACCCACGCGCATTCGGTGGATGGACTTCGCGGCGTCGAGCTGCTGGTCTCGGTAATGGGGTCCATTGCACTCTGGCCGGCCCTGCTATTAGTGCATGTCTGTGTCGGCTGACGCTGAGCTGTTGCCGTGGCTGCGCCGGATCCTCGACCGGCGGGTGAGCGTCGGCGGGCTGACCGAGGTGACGGTGTGGCTGGCCGCTGGATACCTCACGGTCGGGCTGACCTGGTCGCTCTTCCATCCGGACGGCGTGCAGCGCATACAGGAACAGCTCGAACAGCGGCTGCAGTTGCCGGCCGGAACCAATTACCAGCTCGCGGCGCTGGGCGAAGCGAGCATGCTGTGGCCGGTGGCCGCGATACTGCCGTCGCTTACTTGCGCGCACTAGGTTCTCTGCGGGGAGGGAAGCCAGAAGGGAGCCGGCATGTCGGGAGCTACCAGTGACGTCTGGGAAGCGATGTCGACCGCGCGGACGATCCGGCGCTTCACTGACGAGCCGGTTGACGACGCCACGCTCGAACGATGTCTGCAGGCGGCGATGTGGGCGCCATCGGGGGCCAACGCGCAGGCGTGGCGCTTCGTCGTGCTGCGGTCCCCCGAACAGCGGGCGGTGGTGGCCAAAGCGGCGACCCGCGCGTTGGAGGTGATCGAGCCTGTCTATGGGATGAGCCGACCGTCCGACGATGACGACAGCCGACGTGCCCGCACCAACCGCGCAACGTATGAGTTACACGATCGCGCCGGTGAATTCACGTCGGTTCTGTTCGCGCAGAAGCACTTTCCGACGGCGTCGGAACTCCTGCTGGGCGGGTCGATTTTTCCGGCGATGCAGAATTTCCTGCTGGCGGCCCGCGCTCAAGGCCTGGGTGCGTGTCTGACCAGTTGGGGAGCCTACGGCGGCGAGCAGCTGCTGCGCGATGCCGTCGGCGTGCCCGACGACTGGATGCTGGCCGGGCACATTGTGGTGGGCTGGCCGAAGGGACGCCACGGCCCGGTGCGTCGCCGCCCGCTGCGCGAGGTAGTGAACCTCGACCGATGGGACGGGTGACCGCGCCGCGGCCGAGTTTGTCGGGACCAGAGCTGACATGAAAGAATGGATAGCGCCGATGCGGCTTTCAGCGGTGGGGCAAGCAATCAGCTAGATACGGGCTCGCGCTGACGCTGGCGTGGATCGGCTTCGGCAAGTACATCAAGATGGAGAGCCCGGTCCTGATCGAACACAGCCCATTGATGAGTTGGGTCTACGACGTGTTCAGCGTCAACACCGTGGCGCGCGGACTGGGAACCATGGAGATCGTGGCGGCGATCCTGATTGTTGCCAGCCCTGTGTCGGCACGGCTGTCGGCGATCGGCAGCGCGATTGGCGATTGTGCTGTTCTGCGGGACGCTGAGCTTTCTGTTCACCACGCCCGGAGTGGTAAGCCGGTTTGCCGGCCCGATCCCGGTGCTATCGGCTTTGCCCGGCCAGTTCCTGCTGAAAGACGTTGTGCTGCTTGGGTGCGTGTGGACTCTCGGCGAGCTCACCGCATCGAGCGGCGTCAGCTCTTGATGCCGACCGTGATCAGGTCGGAGATGGCCCGCGTCCATAGCGGGCGGCGCACCCGGTGCTGCTCGTCGAGGGTGAACCCGGCGTTCTCGAACAATTCCCGCATCTCGGCGGGAGTGGATTGTGTGACGGCTTCCACTTAGTGCTCGACGGGCCCTGCAGCAATGCGTGTCGTGCGCTCAGCGTCGACACCGCCGCCAGCCCACCCGGCGCTAGCACGCGATGGAATTCGCGCAGCGCCGCCGGCTGATCGAAGAAATGAAACGCGGAGGTCGTGACGACCGCGTCCAAGGCCCCGTCGTCGAAGGGCAGCTGCTCGGCCGGGCCACGTAGCCACTCCACCTTGGCTGACCGGGATTGGGCTTGCTTGAGCATGCCCTCGGACATGTCTACGCCGTAGACCGCGGCGGGATGCAGGTCGCGCTCGATTCGGTCGGCCAGAATGCCGGTGCCGCAAGCGATGTCGGCTACCCGCGCCGACTGGTGGTCACGCAGTTGCGCGACCACCTCGTCGTGCGCCGGACGGTAGACCCACTGCTGCAGGAACGGCAGGTTGTAGGCGGGAGCCGCTACACCCCAGAACCGCGTGATGAAGTCGTTGAAACCGCGACGTTGCGGTGTCTGCGTCACTTGGTCGAGGTGTAGTAGATCGTGTCGGCCATCGACACGGAGTCGGTGGTCTGCGGGACCGGCGGAAGGCCGTGCTCGGCCAGCAGCTCACTCATCGGTCGGCCGACCGAGCGCCAGCCCAACCCGTTCAGGTATTCGGCCACGTCGTTGCGGTCACCCTGGTAGCCGAGCTCCTCGAAGTTCAGATCGAAGCCATGGGCACGCCACTTGTCGGTGGCCTTACGCATCAACTCGCGCGCCTTCTCCTGATCGACGTCGGGCATGTCCGGGATGGCCTCGGTGGCCAGCCGGCTGCCGTCGGCGCTGAGCGCGGAGATGTTGTCCAGCAAGCGGTCCTGCGCGTCGGGCGGCAGGTAGCCGAGCAATCCCTCGGCGATCCAGGCTGTGGGCTGGGTCCGGTCGAAGCCGGCCTCGGTCAACGCGGCCGGCCAGTCGTTACGCAGGTCGACAGCGACCGTGCGGCGATCGGTGGTCGGGGCTGCGCCCAACTCGGCCAGGGTCTCGGTTTTGAACGCGATCACCTCGGGCTGGTCAACCTCGAAGACGGTCGTGCCGGTCGGCCAGTCCAGCCGGTAGGCGCGCGCATCAAGACCGGAGGCCAAAATCACCGCCTGGCGGATGCCTGCCTCGGTCGCCTCGGCGAAGAACGCGTCGAAGAAGCGGGTCCGGGCGGCCATCGCGTCGGGCATCTGCTGGAGCTTCCAGCTGGAATCCTCCTCGTCGACGTCGGCGGCGTTCAGGTCTCCGGTGGCCAAACGAGTCAAGAAGTCGATCCCGACGGCGCGCACGAGGGGTTCAGCGAACTGGTCGTTGATCAGGGGATTGTCGGCCTTGGTGGCGACGGCTCGGGCCGCGGCAACCATCGTGGCTGTTGCTCCAACGCTGGTCGCGAGGTCCCAGGTGTCGTTATCGGTGCGCGGCATGCGTGCTCCTTGGATAGTCGGGACGTACTTAGTTAGCATAACAAGTATTTAGCCGATCTATCAACTTGCGGGACGGAACAGCTGGTAGATCAGCGGTCGCTGATCGCGGCGGTGACTCGTGCGACGCGCTGCCCGATGGCATCGATCCGTCTGCGCGCCAAGGCCTCCAGCGGATGGACGGCAACGATCATCGCGACCCGGCCGCGGGAGTCGAAGACCGGTGCGGCGATCGTCGCTACGGGCTGCGCTCGACGCGCGTTATCGGCATCGGGCAGGAAGCCGATCGTGGTGAATTCCATCAACAGCTGATCGGTGATCTCGCGGACATGCTCGGGCAATCCGTCACTGGGCAGGGTTCCCATCACGTGGGCCGCCTGGGTCAATGCCGGCGTCGTGCAGTCCACGTCGAATCCTCGCTGACGGGTGCGGGCTAGCACCTCTTCCAGGCGACGCGTGAGCACCGCGTTGGTGGCCGAGCTGCGCCGAATCCAGGCTTGCTGCTCGTCGGGGGTATCCCAGGCTGCGAACGCAACGCCGAATGGCGGGGCGTAGCGGATCCGCTCACCGGGTGCGCCGCTGGACCGCTGGCCGGCGTCCTCAAAGGCGGTGATCACCAGTGAATCGCCGACTCGCTCGACAACCGAGGTGGCATAACCGAATTCCCCGGCAAGGCGTAGCGCCGCGGCACGCGCGGCGTGCGCAAGCGGTCGGGCCGTCTCGACTTGCGTCGCCACTACCGCCAGCGCAGGCCCCAGCGAAAACGTCTTGTCGATCGGATCGCGACTAACCCAGCCGCGATCCGACAGCGTGGTCAGGATGGCGTGCGCGGTCGCCTGGGTCAGCCCGAGTTCGCGAACCACATCGGAAAATCGGAGCCGATCTTCGCCCGAGGCGGCGAGCAGTTCGATGACATCGAGTACGCGGGTGGTCGGTGGCGACGACGGAATGGCTTGACTTCCTTTCGCGGCGCTTCGTAGTCTGGCTTCAGATTATCGAGATGATATCTCGAATAATCGAGAACAGCCAAGCACGAAGGAGTGCACGGATGCGGGCAGTGGTGCTGCGTGACGGTCGGCTTGAGGTTCGAGAGGTCGCCGACCCGGTGCCCGGTACGGGGGAGGTGCTGCTGCGAACGTTGAGCACCGCGATCTGCGCGTCGGACGTGCATTTCATGGACCACCCGGAGATGGGGATCAATGATCCGACCGGCCGCTCGCTGTACGACGCAGACCGCGACATCGTGCTCGGCCACGAATTCGTCGGCGAGGTCATCGGGTATGGACCGGACTGCACCGAACAATTTCCGGCCGGCGCCCGCGTCACCTCCATTCCCATTCGGGTAGTCAACGGCGGCGTGGGCGGCGTGCGGATCATCGGGCAACACCCGGAGGCGCAAGGCAGCTTCGGTGAATTGGTGGTGGTGGCAGAGACATTGGCCAAACCCGTCGACGGCGAGGTATCAAGCGATGCTGCGGCACTGACTGACGCGTTCGCGGTGGGCGAGTTCTATGTGCGCTCCGCGCGGATGGAGGCCGGAGAGATACCGGTGGTCATCGGTGCCGGCGCGATCGGCTTGTCCGCGGTCGCCGCGCTGGCCGGCCGCCGCGTTGAGCCGATCATCGTGTCGGACTACAACTCCGAGCGCCGCGAACTGGCTTGCGGAAGCTTCGGAGCGCACCTCGCGGTCGACCCCGCCGAACGATCGCCGTTCGACGTGTGGCGCGAGGTACGTGTCGAGCGTGGCTTGTGGGGTCCGATGGTCGTCTTCGAATGTGTCGGGGCCACCGGTCTGATTCAGAAGATCGTCGACTCGGTCGACATTGGAACCCGGATCTACTGCGCAGGTGGGTGGTACACCGGCGACTCGCTGAGTATCACCGACGCGACCCGTCAGGGCGTCACCATCCAATTCGGCGGCGGCCCGCACCCGCAGGACTGGTACGGCACACTGGACGCGATCGCTTCTGGTCGACTGGATCCGCTGCCCAGCGTCGGAGCGGTCGTCGGCCTCGACGAGGTGCCCGACGCACTCGACTTAGCCCGAAAGTCCAGCGGTCCAGCGCGAATCATTGTCCACCCGAACGGAGACGTGAAGTGAGCGAGCCAAATGACCGTCAGGATCGGGACGAAATAGCCGATGTTCTAGTGCGCTATGCGACCGGGATCGATCGGCGCGATTGGTCGTTGTTCCGCTCGGTCTTCACCGACGATTGCGAGCTGGACTACGGCGAGGTCGGGTCCTGGAAGGGCGTCGACGCGATCACGGAGTTCATGCAGCAGGCGCATTCGATGGCCGGCCAGACCATGCACCGGTTGACCAATCAGGTGATCGCGGTCGACGGTGACAACGCCCAGTCGCGGACCTACGTCGACGCGCTGATCATGGTGGGCGACACCAACTCCGGTGTGAACGCCGCCGGCTTCTACGACGACGAGCTGGTCCGTGGCGACGACGGCTGGCGGGTGGCCCGTCGCCGATTCATCCAGGTGCGGGTGGCCCCGGTGGGGGATCCGGCATGACGTTCGCATCCAAGTACGGTCCGTGGGCGCTGGTCGCCGGTGCTTCCGACGGTGTGGGCGCCGCGTTCGCCGAGGGGATTGCCGAGCGTGGGGTCAATGTCGTGCTGATAGCGCGGCGCCAGGCTGTGCTCGACGAGGTGGCCGCCGGAATTACCGATCGCACGGGCGTTCAAACCCGCACGCTGGCAATCGATCTCGCCGGGCACGACGCGGCATCACAGGTGGCGACCGCGACCGCCGAGCTCGAGGTCGGCTTCCTGGTCTACTGCGCCGGAGCCGACCCCAACTTCGAGCCGTTCCTGGCCAACTCGATCGAGACCGCTGAGGCGATGGTGCATCGCAACTGCACGGTGCCCATGCAACTTTGCCATCACTTCGCCACGCCGATGGTGCAGCGGGGCAGTGGCGGCATCGTGCTGTTCGGCTCGGGCGCCGGGCTCGCCGGCGGACCGAACATGGTGGCCTACGGCGCCACCAAAGCATTCGACATGGTGTTCGCCGAAGCGCTGTGGAGCGAACTGCACGACAAGGGTGTCGACGTGCTCGGCCTCATTCTGGGCAAGACCAACACACCGGCGCTGCGCCGACTCGAACACAGCCGCGGACATCTCAGCTCCGAAGACACTGCGCCGCAGGATGCTGACAGTGTCGAGCAGGTGATTACCGAGGCCTTCGAAAACCTCTGCAACGGGCCGACTTTGATGGTCGGCGAGATGATGCGCGCCGCCGCCCCGATGCTCGCGTCGCTGTCCCGCAACGAGGCGGTCAAGCTCATGACGCAAGCCCAGGCCGCCGCAATGGGCGGCGAGTGACAGGTCAGCTGCCCACCTGCTTGATGAACACGCTGATCCGGTTGATCAGGCCATCGGGATTCTGTTCGAAGACAAGGCATTCCGGATACTCGGTGAGCACGCCGTCCATGTCGAAGTTCTCACTCAGCTCGACGTAGCACACCCGATCCGAAGCATGTGAGACCCGGTGCACGTCTAGCCGGTAGCCCTCCAATGAGGCGAACACGCCGCGCAGGAACTTCAGATACGGCTGCTTGCCCTCGACGACGTCGCGATACGGGCCCTCTCGGATCAGATCCTCGTCCGCGATCGTGGCCGCCAGGCCGTCCCAGTCGTGCACCGCCAGACACGCCAGATAGCGCTCTACCACGCCGGCGACATCAGTTTGAGCCATGGCATCTTCTTACGCCTAGCGCGACGGGCCATCAATGAACAAACATCCCAGGCCCCGCAGATGCCGGCCGCCAGGCCCGTCGCACGCCGCCTGAGCCGATCCACAGCGCGACTCAGGCAGCGCTCAGCCCTCTCGGCTTGGCTACGCACCGCGACCGCGGAATCTATACTCCGAACCAATCCGGGAACGGCATTCTCGCCATAGGAGAAGGCGTTCTCACGCTCCAAGGAGGTGGGTCGGACGATGACGGGAGCCTGCGACGGCAAGGTTGCTCTGGTGACCGGCGCCAGCCGTGGACTGGGCAAGGCGATCGCACAACGATTGGCCGGCGAAGGCGCGACGGTCGCGATCACCGCCCGCACCATGGAGCCAGATCCCAAGTATCACGGATCGCTGCAACAAACGCTCGACGAGATCGTCACCGCCGGCGGCTCGGCAGTCGCCATCCAGGCTGACTTGTCGAAGCCCGACGACCGAGAGCGGCTTTTCGCCGAATTGGTCGGGCGTGCCGGTGCTCCGGACATCCTGGTGAACAACGCCGCCGTGACCTTCTTGCGGCCCCTCGATGAGTTTCCGGAACGGCGCGCGCGGTTGATGATCGAGATGCATGTATTGGCGCCAATGCACCTGGCGCAGCTGGCGATTCCGGCCATGCGGGAACGGGGCCGCGGCTGGATCCTCAACATCACCTCAGTGGGTGGCGACCTACCGGAGGGTCCGCCGTTTTCCGAGTTCGACCGGTCGGCCGGCTTCGGGGTCTACGGCACGGTGAAGGCGGCGTTGAACCGGCTCACGAAAAGCCTTGCGGCAGAGCTCTATGACGACGGCATCGCGGTCAACACCGCCGCCCCGTCGAATCCGGTGGCCACCCCTGGTGCCGGAACGCTCGACCTGGCCAAAACCGACACCGAAGACATCGAGCTGATCACTCAAACCGCGCTCACCCTGGTGACCGCGGATCCCAAGTCGATGACCGGGCGGATCGCCCACACGCAGCCGTTCCTGCGGGAAATCGGGTGGTTGCACTGAACGACCCGCTGCCGACGCAACTCGATGAGCGCCTTGCGGCACGTGATGTTTCGGGCTTACGGCCATTAGCGGGCGGGGCATCGAGTCTCACCTACGCCGGACAACACGGCGGTCGGGCAGTTGTCGTCAAGGTCGCACCGCCGGGTGTTCGCCCAATTGCGCACCGCGACGTGCTGCGGCAAGCCCGCGCCATTCGGGCGCTGGGCCCGACACCGGTGCCGGTTCCCGAACTGCTCTTCGAGGATGCCGGCGATCCGCCCGACGTGCCGCCATTGTTCGTGATGTCCTTCCTCGACGGCGTCAGCTGCGAACCGCTGTTCGACGACCTCGATGCTGGGCCTGAACCCGTTGTTGCGGAACGGTTCTGGAATGCGGCAGCAGTAATGGCGCAGCTGCACCGCCTCGAGCCGGGAGAGCTGGGGATGGCATCGGAACCCGTGACCGGGCCGCTCGA
Organism: uncultured Actinomycetota bacterium; assembly: GCA_963733755.1. Lineage (GTDB taxonomy): Bacteria > Actinomycetota > Actinomycetes > Mycobacteriales > Mycobacteriaceae > Mycobacterium. Next base: position 166,184 of record CAVTEZ010000025.1, on the reverse strand, counting down.
CGAAGTCGAGCGATGGTGCCGCACGCTGGAAACGATAGATCCGGCGTTGGCACCGGGATGGCACGATGTCGCAGCGGCCCTGCGGAGCAGTTCACCGCCGAGCCTGCCGCCCGCGATCGTGCACGGTGACTTCCGGCTGGGCAACCTGTTGGCTCAGCAGGGCCGCATCACCGCCGTCATCGACTGGGAGATCTGGTCGGTCGGGGACCCGCGCGTCGATGCCGGATGGTTCTTGATCAACTGCGACCCGCGCACCTACCGTCGCCCTACGCGATACAGCCAGTCAGTGCCACCGCTCGACGAGCTGGCTACCACCTATCGTGAGGCGATGGAAAGCCAAGCGTCGGAGCTGGATTGGTTCTGCGCGCTGGCCTGCTTCAAGTCGACCGCGACGTGGTCACTGATCGTCAAGCACAATCGACGGCGCAACACGCCCGATCCGGCGCTTGAGGCGATGGCGCCGGTGCTGCCGCATCTGCTGTCGCGGGCCGGCCAATTGCTCGGTTAGCTCCGCGGCACGCCGGCGAGTTTGTCGGCGAACTTGGCCTCGGCCGCTTCGCGCAACCGCAGCAGGTGCTCGGACGGAAACACATCGGGTGACGGGGTGCGGTCTTTGAGCAGCAGTCGCGCCAGCGTGACCTTGTGCACCTCGGTCGGGCCGTCGGCCAGCCCCAGCACGAACGACTCGACAAGGTGCTGGACGAATGGCATTTCATGCGTCGTGCCCAGCGATCCGTGTAGCTGTAGCGCGCGGGCGGACACGTCGTGCAAGACCTTCTGCATCATCGCCTTGACCGCCGAGATGTCGGCGCGGACGGCCTTGTAATCGTTGTGCTGGTCGATCTTCCACGCCGTCTGCAGAGTGAGTAGCCGGAACGCCTCGATCTCCATCCACGAGTCGGCAACCATTTGCTGGACGAGCTGCTTGTCGCTCAGCATCTGTCCCTGGGTGTGCCGCGAAACCGCGCGCTCACAAAGCATGTCGAAGATCCGGCGGACCAGACCGACCGTGCGCATCGCGTGGTGAATCCGGCCGCCGCCGAGCCTGGTCTGCGCGACGACGAAAGCGCCACCGCGCGGGCCAAGCATGTGATCGGCCGGAACCCGGACGTTCTCGTATCGCACATAACCCTCACGGCCCCCGCCGCCAAGCGGCTGGTAACCGAGCCCGACATCACGCAAGACGTTGATGCCCGGCGTCTCGGCAGGTACGACGAACATCGAATGGCGTTGGTAGGGCGAGGCATTAGGGTCTGTCACGGCCATCACGATCAAAAACGACGCCATCGACGCAAACGAGGAGAACCACTTCTCGCCGTTGATCACCCAGTGATCGCCATCCTGGACCGCGCTGGTGGTGAACTCTTTTGGATCGGCTCCGCCCTGCGGCTCGGTCATCGAGAAGCAGGAGATGATCCGATTGTCCAGCAACGGCTCGAGGTAACGCTGTTTGAGTTCGGGAGTGCCATAGTGGGCCAGGATCTCACTGTTGCCGGAATCCGGTGCTTGCGAACCGAAGACGATCGGCGCGCATTCGGAGCGGCCGAGGATTTCGTTGAGCAACGCCAGTTTCACCTGGCCGTATCCGGGTCCACCCAGATGCGGGCCGAGGTGGGTCGCCCACAGCCCACGCTCCTTGACGATCTTCTGCAGCGGGGGAATCAGCGCCTGGCGGACCGGGTCGTTGAGATCATGAGACTCCTTGACGATCAAGTCGATTGGTTCACATTCGGAGCGCACCAACTCGTCAACCCACTTGAGTTGCGTGGCCCATTCCGGATCAGTCGAGAAGTCCCAAGACACTGATCATCCTTTCGATACTCAGTTGCTACAGCTCACACGCACATCGTTCATGATGACCACGATTGCCGGCGAGCCGCGGCTTCTTCGGTGGCGTGGCTGAGCACCTGGTTGCGGTTCTCGAGTTCGAGTGCGGGGTTCAGCCCGGTGGCGTCGGTGTTGATCTGCAACGCACGTTTCGTCAACTGCACGCCCAGCGGGGTGAGTGCGGCTATCTGCGAGGCGATTTCGAGCGCGCGATCAACGAGCAGTTCGGCCGTTACGACTTCGCTGACCAGCCCGCGACGGTCGGCCTCCTCCGCCGATACCGTGCGGCCGGTCAGCATCCAGTCGGCGGCGACACTTGTACCGACGATGCGCGGCAGGAAATAGCTCATCCCCATCTCGGCGCCGGATAGACCGAGCAGGATCGCCGCATTGCCGAATGTTGCTGCGGTCGAACAGATTCTGATATCGGCGGCCAGGCAGAGCGCCAGACCAGCGCCGACGCATGGGCCGTTGACCGCGGCGATCACTGGCTGCGGGATGTCGCGGACCGCCTCTGGCAATGCCGCCATCGTCTCCTGGAAGCGCAGGCGGTCGATCGCGGGCGCCGTGGCCTCCGGTATGCGCGGGCCGAAATCACGCATGTCGATTCCCGAGCAGAAGCCGCGGCCCGCGCCGGTGATGACGACCGCGTTGATCGAGGTGTCCGAACCTAGGCCGGCCAGCGTCCGGCCAAGCTCGTCGACCATGACGTCGTTGATCGCGTTGAGTCGCTCGGGCCGGTTCAGCCGCAGGACGGCCACACCGTCGTGTGGTCGCTGCACGCTCAACGTCTCGGTCGCCGTCAATCGAGCTCCCTCCGTCGCGAGCCCTGAGACACTGATTCGCAGATAAGGAGAATGCTATTCTTCCCGGCGGCTTTCCCGCAATTGCGACTAGACGAAGTCCGATCCGCCGTCGACGTTCACCGTCGCGCCGGTGACGTAGCCGTTCCGCCTCGAGGCCAGGTAGGCGGTGATCGATGCGATCTCCTCGGGCAACCCGGCACGCCCTAGGTCGCATGGCTGGTGGAAGTTGTTGTTGATCCAGGTCATGACATCGTGCGGGTTGGCTGCGTCCAGGCCGTCTGCGGCGAGGATGTCCTTGAGGTTTTCGGTGAAGCTCGCTGTCACGATCGTTCCCGGGCAGACGCAGTTCACCAGAATTCGGTCCTTGGCAAGGCTTTTCGACAAGTTCTTGGTGACGCTGGACAGGGCCGCCTTCGATGCTGTGTAGGCGACGATGCGCGGATTCTGCCGCTGGATGGAATGCGCCGACAGGGTGACGATGCGCGCCCAGTCCGCCGCGCGCAGCATCGGCAATGCCGCGCGAATGGAGCGGACGCCCGACATGGTGCCCAGTGTGAAGGCGGCGTCCCATTCGGCGTCGTCCATCTGCTCGAAGTATCCGTCGCCCGGACCGATGGTGTGGACCAGGCTGTTCAGCCGGCCCCATCGCTCGGCCACCTCCTCGAAGCCGGTCAGGATCGAGCTGGCGTCGGTCATGTCGACAACGATCCCGACGGCGTCGGGTGCGCCGGCGTCTCGGAGCGATTCGACCGCGGTGTCCAAGGCTGCCCTGCCTCGGGCCATTACCGCGACACTGGCTCCTTCTGCTGCCAGAGTTTGGGCGATCGCCAGCCCCATGCCCTTGCTGCCGCCGGTGACGACGGCCGTCGATCCGGCGAAACCCAGGTCCATTGCTGCTCCCTACAGTCGGTCGCGCGCGGCGACGTCGGTGATGATTTCGGAATCCACCCCGAGACCGCGCAGGCAGAAACGCACGATCCGTCGGCGCACCTCGACACGGGTGCAATCACCTGCAGCCCAATGCCGTTCAGTACTCGCCCACACCACACCCTGAATTGACTGTGCTTCGGTCACCGGATCCACGTCGTGGAACACACCTCGGCGCAGCCCGTCGTTGAGTTGTTCGATCAGCGGTTCGAGCATCTCCTCGTAAGCAGGCTGAATCAGCTCGGGAGCGGCGAACATCTGTGACTGTGCCTCCAACGACAGGCGGCGCAGATCGGATTTGATGTTCTCGTCGAACGCAAGATCAAGGCGACCGTCGATCCATGCGACAACCGCCTCGACGGGGTTGGCGGCCTTCGCCATTTTCCTTTGCAGCCTTCGCTTCTCGGCGTAGGCCATCTCGAGGAAGACGGCAGCAACCACCTGGTCCTTCGAATCGAAATGCCGGTAGAACGCGCGAGTGCTCAACTCCGCGCGATCGAGGACGGCGGCGACGCTGAGTCCACGAACTCCTTCTTCGCGCAGCGCTTCTGAGGCGGCGGCGACGATTCCGCGGCGCACGTCAGGGTTTGGAGCGAGCTTGCTTCGCCGTCGCGTACGTGGGCCGGTCATCCCGGAGTCAGCCCGTAGTCGGACAGGTCCTGCATCACGCGCCTTATCTGAGAACAGCATTTTCGTTTAGTATTCGACAACTATCACGCCGGATGGCCGAGATTGTCAATGGCCGGCCCGAAGTCGCCGGTTTCGCCCCTTCGGTGTCGACGCTGAGGCCGGGGCGGTAAGAAGGACTCGTGACAAAGCTCGAGACAGCCGACGGTGTGACGATCGTCCGGTTCGACAATGCGCCGGTGAATGCCCTGGACCTGGACTTGCTGGAAGTCATCATCGCCTCGATGCGAAGCGTCGAGGGTCCGGTCGTCATCACCGGTGCGGGCCGAGCGTTCTCCGCCGGTGTCGACCTGCGTGCCCTCGCCGATGGCGGTACCGACTACGCCGGGCGCTTCGTCACCGCGCTCTCGGAGGCTTTTCTGGCGATCTATGACCACCCGGCACCGGTAGTCGCGGCGATCAACGGGCACGCGATCGCCGGTGGCTGCGTGCTGGCCATGTGTGCCGATGTGCGACTGATGTCCGGCGGGACGATCGGTCTCACCGAACTCGCTGTCGGTGTCCCGTTTCCGGTAGCCGCGCTCGAGATATGCCGCGATGCGATGGGGGTATCGGCGGCCCGTGCGGCGCTGCAGGCCAAGACAATTGACGCAGAGACCGCGTTGGCCCGCGGATGGATTGACGCGGTGGTCTCGAAGGATGAGGTGGTGTCTGCGGCGCTGACCACCGCGCGCGAGCTCGGCCAGTACTCGCCGACCGCGTATGCCGATACCAAGCGACAGTTGCACAAGCCGGTGCGCGCAGCGATCGACGCGGGCACGACCACGGATACCGACGTCCGGGCCAGTTGGATATCGGAGGAGACGCGCGACCGTATCAACGGATTCCTCGAGTCCCTGGCCCGCGGTCGCTGAGGTCAAACCGCAGTGAGCCTCTGGATCGCCCACACCGCCTGCACGCTGAGCGAAGAGATACCGGCGCCGCCGGATCAGGTGCGTGACTTCTACGTCGATCTCGACAACATCAAAGTCGTTCATCCACTGGTTGTTTCGGTGCAAACCTTATCGCGTGACCACACTGCGGACGGTTACCAGCAGACCTATCGGGTTCGCGACCGGATTCCGTTGGGGCCATTGTCGCTGGGGATCGCCTACTGGGCGCGGGTCGAGGTCCCGCAGCACGGCGACGTGATCACCGAAGCGCGCCAGTTCCCCCAGGTACGGCTGAACGGCACCGTGACCTTCGAGCCTATCGAGTCGGGCACGCGTCTGACCGAACGGCTGAACATCGCGGCTCCCCGCTTGCTGGCCCCGATGACCCAACGTGAAGCGGTCACTGCGCACATCGCCATGCTGGCCGGCATCCGCAGCCACTTCGAAAACTGTTAGCGGCCTGCGGCGTTCACCGCTCCGTCCACTCCGACGTCAAGGCGAACTTCGACAAGTATTTCGTCGAGCTCCATCCACCGTCGACCACGATGGTCTGCCCGTTGATGAAACTGCCCCCGGGCGAACACAAGAACGCCACCGTGCTGGCCACATCCTCGACGGTGCCGAGTCGCTGGTGCGGGGTCATCTCGATCTGCATTCGGCGAAACCGCGGGTCCTGCAGTCGTTCTTCGGTCATCGGTGTCTGGATAACCCCTGGAGCGACGGCGTTGCAGCGGATGCCGTGCGATCCGTACTGACAGGCGATGTGGGTGGTCAGCGCGGTCAGGCCGCCTTTCGCCGCGGAGTACGGCCCGCCGCGAAGCCCGCCCACGACGGCGAAGGTCGAGGTGATGTTGATGATGGCCGATCCGGCTTTCATGTGCGGCAGCACATCTCGTGCGAGCCGAAACGGCGCCCGCAACATCACGTTGAGGAAGTAATCCAGGGTTTCGTCGTCGGTGCCGTGCAGCGGCGTCGGGTTCCCCACTCCAGCGTTGTTGATCAGGAAATCGATCCGGCCCCACTTCTCGACCGCGGCGCGGACGACGCGCGCGGGTCCGTCGTCGTCGGTCAGATCGACTGCCGCCGTCTCGACTCGGTCGGGATCGCCTATTGCTGCGGCCAATTCGTCGAGTCGTTTCTCATTCCGCCCGGTGGCGAGCACCGCCATGCCGGTGTCGGCCAACTTGGTCGCACATCCGAATCCGATACCACCGGTCGCGCCGGTCACGATAGCTACTTGCATGTCATCCGTCCGTTGCTGTCAGGGCCGCTTGAATCTGATGCTTGAGCACCTTGCCGGCGTCGTTTCTGGGTAGCGCGTCCCAGATGACCACCTGTTCGGGTGTTTTGAAGATCGCGACACCCCGCGACTGCAGGAAGTCACGGAGGCCGGCCACGTCGGGTTCCGGTTGATCGGTGGGGACGATGACCGCGCAGGCCCGCTCCCCGGTGCGGGCGTCGGGCAGGCCGACGATGGCGATCTCGGCGATGCCGGGGTGTCCGATGAGAAGGTCCTCGATCTCCTTGGGCGCGATGTTCTCGCCATTGCGGATGATGAGATCTTTGGCTCGCCCGGTGACGACGAGGTAGTCGCCGTCGACCCAGCGCGCCAGATCCCCGGTGCGGAAATAGCCGTCGGTGTCGAATGATTCGGCTTCGTCATCAGGGTGCAGGTAGCCGACCAGCATCTGCGGGCCGCGGGCGTGGATCTCTCCACGGGCGCCACGGAGTTCGATCGTGGCGAATCCGGCCCGCCCATCGGTGTCCGCGGCATGGTCGGGGTCCAGGGGGGCGCCGACCGTCGTCACCGGAACTTCGGTCGAGCCGTACACCCGGGTGACGGCGGCGCGCTCGAAGTAGTCTGCCGCCCAGCGAATCAAGGACGGCGATACCGACGCCCCACCGCAGACGAACAGCTTCAGCTCCGGCAGTCGGGTTCCCGCTCGTTCGGCCGCCGCGAGCAGGTGTTCGAGGAACGGTGTGGCACCGGCGATATGAGTGCACTGGTGGTCATGGATCAGCTGGACAGCCGTGTCGGCATCCCAGCGGTCCATCAGCACGGCGGACGTGCCTAACAGTAACGGACATTCGAACGCGTAGATGGAACCGCCGATATGCGCGATTGGCGACGGGACCAGAAACCGGTCGCCGGACTGCACCTGCCAATGGTCACGAAGCTGGGTGATCAGCGCATGCATCGAGTTATGGCTGTGCAGAACGCCTTTCGGTCGGCCGGTGGTTCCCGAGGTGTATAGGATCATCCGTACCGCATCGGGGTCCAGTGTGGGCAGCTCGACTGTCGGGTCGTTCGGCTCAGGTAGCGACGCGCCGTCGCGCACGACGACGACCTCGGGCGGCGACTCCATCTGCCCGACGACCCGGGTCAGCATCGACGCGTAATCATGGCGGCCGAAAACCGAAGGCACGAAGATCATCCGGGTGTTCGCATCGTTCAGGATGAAGTGCAGCTCGTGATCTCGTAGCGAGGGCAGAATGGGGTTCACCACCATTCCGGCTAACGTCGCTGCCAGGTAAATGACTACGGCCTCGTGCCAATTGGGCAGCATGAACGACACGACGCTGCCGACCGGCATCCGCTCCAGCATTGTCTGCGCCAGCGCCGTCGCCTGCGCATAGAGGCTTTGGCAGTCGACTCGGCAGTTGCCGTCGATCAGCACCACGCGCTGCGGTGTGCGTTGCGCGGCCTCGGCCAGTGATTCGGCCAGGGTGTCGCGCACCCACCATCCACGCGCATAGGCTTCGGCGGACCGCTCGTCGTCCCAGCGGACCGCTCGTCCACCGATCAGTTTGGTGTTCGACATCGCCGCATGTGAGATTAGCCGCGGACCCGTCGCATCGTCATCGAGTGGCGGAAACGGGATCCGGGGTGGGTGTTGATGGTCAGCTGGGCGACTTCGCCGTCCGACGTTGCGTAGGTGCGGTGCACTTCGAGTGCGGGGCTGCCGACCTCGACGCTGAGTTGGCCGGCCAGCGTCGGCGAGATCAGCACTGCGGCGATCTCCTGGCGCACCTCGACGATGCTCAACCCGAAGATGTCTTCGATCAAAGGAAAGATCGGACCGGTGTGACGCGCCAGCAGCCGGCCCACCCCGGCGAACGCCCGGTTGATGTAGTACTCGGTACGGCAGACCGGGAACTCGGCATCCTCGATCTGCCGGAAACCACGCACGGCCAACCATTCTTCGCCGCTGGTTAGCCCGGTCCGGGTGGCCAACTCGTCGTCGATCCGGACCATGCCGGTGGATTCGATCGCGAATTGTGCTCCGGTCGCGAAGGCCAGCAGATCGTTGATCGAGACGACGTCCTGGACGTAGGAGTCCGAGGACGGACGCGGCACGACGAGCGTTCCGGCCCGCGGCCTGGATGACACGAGGTTGTCGTCGCGTAGCCGTCGCAGCGCCTCTCGGACGGTGTACCGGCTGACCGAAAAGCGTTCGCACAGTTGGTGTTCGGTGGGAAGTTGCGACCCCACCGGGTACACTCCGTCGACGATCTCCTTTCGCAAGGCGCGCGCCACCTGCAGGTAGCGGTGGTCGGTCGGTTGGGTGTCAGTCATGGCCAGGATCCCGCCGAAGGGCCAGCACGCTACCGTCCCCGTCGGCCGAGACATAGAGAGTGCCGTCGGCTCCGGCGGCAATGCCGGCGAAAGGCCCCTGTGGTCCGGAGAACGGTGGCATTCCCTTCAGCGGCTTGGGGACTACACCGGGCGCGGCGCCGAGCGGCAGTTCGGAGGCGATGGTGTGCCGTGTCGAATCCTCCAAGTCCACGGCGATCAGCGCCTTGGCACCGGCGTCGACGACGTACAGCTGGCTCCCGTAGACCAGAATCCCTTGTGGGCGGCTCAGTTCGGCCGCCACGGTGTGGACGGTCGATCCGATGAGCTTGACCACCCGCCCGGCGCCTGCTTCGGCGACCAGCCAGCCACCGTCGGGTGCGATCGCCACCCCGATCGGGTCGTTGAGTCCGGAAGCGATCACCTCTACCTGGCCGCTCCGGATTGAGAGAAGCCGTCCGGTGCCAAGCTCGGACGCCGCGACGGTACCGTCTGGTGCGATCGCCACCCCGTAAAGCTGGTCGAATCCGTCTGCCAGTACTTCGCTTTCGCCGTTACCCGGCCGATACCGCGATACCTGACCACCCGACGTGGTGACGATGAACTCCCCGGGACCCGACGGAGTCAGCCCCCGCAGGAACCCTGGATACCCCGGGGTGAACAGCATGCCGACGGTCTGCAACGTGTGATCGGGCAGCAGCACATAGAAGTACGTACCGTCGGCGACATACAGGTTGCCGTCGGAACCGACGGCCAGATCCAGCGGCCAATTCAATCCGCCCGGCAGCACGGTCTGCGTCGCGCCGCCGGCGAGGACTTCGGTGATCTCGCCGGTGAAGTTCGAGACGAACAGCCGATCCCCGACGAAGGTCGAGTTGTCCAGTCCGGGGTTCAAATCGGCCAGCACCGTCTGCTCGCCGTTGCGCGGATCGATGCGCAACACCTGGCCGCTGTGCACCTGGGTCGAAACGATCTGGCCCGCCGAATCGAACTTGACCGAATCGGGCACGCCCAGACCGGAGGCGACCGTCTCGGGTGCACCGCCGTCGAGGTTGACGCGCCAGATTTCGTTGGCGCCCATCACCGGGAAGTACAGCAAGCCGTCGGGGCCGACCTCCATCGCGTTGGGCGACGGAACGTTGTCCAGCAGCACCCGCGGCTCGCCACCATCGAGGTCGAGTTCGAGAAGCCTTCCGCCCTCGCGGCATTCGCCGATGAACAACCGGCCCTGATGAACGGTGATGCCGTTGGCGGACGGGACATCCCCGCGCAGCACCCGGGTGCGTCCGTCCGCGCTGCGCACACTGACCCGACCGTCCATCACCTCGGTGGCGTAGAGGTCACCGCGCGGTCCGAAGGCGACGTCGTCGGGCGCGATAATGTCGCCGCCCTTGGGGCTGACAGTCTCCAGTCGACCGCTGCCGACATCGAGCGCGCTGATCTGGCTGCCGGTCACCTGCGCGATGTAGATCCGGCCGTCGGGACCGGTCCGCAGTCCGTTGGCGCCGAACAGCCGGCTGGGTGGGGTCAGCCGCTCCATGCGCCAGCCCTCGGCGAGGGTGGGTGACACCCCTATGCCGGAGCGCCCTTCGTGTAGCAACATCGATGGTGACCTCCGGGGCGGTTGCGTCGCGGCTGACGTTAGCAACCGAGATTGGTCCAGACAATAGGTTGGGAATGCTCTGATGGCCGCACTTGACGCCCAGCCATTTGCAGAGAATCATATTCTCAATTATGCGCATTTGCCTATTTTGTCCGGACAAGCGCCGTAATGGCTAATAACCTGCTCAATCTCGAGCGTCGCGTGGTCGTGGTGGCCGGCGCCGCGGGCGGCGGTATCGGCACCACGGTGACACGCATGGTCGCCGAGGCCGGCGCGACGGTCGTCGCGGTGAGCCGCTCCAAGCAAAATCTCGACGACCACATCGCGCCGCTGATCAAACAGGGGCTGTCGATCGTTCCGGTAGCGGCCGACGTCGCGACCGACGACGGTGTGGCCGCCGCGATGGAGCAGGCGGTCCGAGCCGACGGTGAACTGCACGGGCTGGTCAACGTGGCCGGTGGTGCCGCGCCGGAAACCTGGATGCCGTCGACCCGGGTGACCCGCAGCGACTGGCGCGACTTGTTCACGCAGAACCTGGAAACCGCGTTTTTCATGAGCCAGGCCGTCGCCGGGGAACTCAAGGCCGGCCAACGGCGGGGGTCGATCGTGTCGATCTCCTCGATCAGTGGGATGAACACCGCGCCGTTCCACATCGCCTACGGCACGGCCAAGGCAGCGGTCGCGGCGATGACCCGCACAATGGCCGTCGAACTCGCCCTCGACGAAATTCGGGTCAACGCCGTCGCTCCCGGCATTACCGTGACACCCGCATCGCGCACCTACGTCGACGAAGACGCCGAACGCGATCGCCGCGCCATCGCCATGGGTCGGCGCGGCCGCCCCGAGGAGATCGCCGGCGCCATTCTGTTCCTCTTGTCGGACCTGTCCAGCTACATCACCGGGCAAACGCTTCTGGTAGACGGCGGCCTCGACCTCAAATGGACGCATCTGGACGCCGACAACACCTCGCTTTTCCTCAAAGACGACTCCTTCCGAGCGGCGATAAGGAGCATGTGATGACCGATCTAGCCAAGGATGTGAATTCGGCAGCGGCTGAGGAACTTTCGAAACCCACGACGATAGGCGTCGAGGCGTACATCAGCGAGAGCTACGCCCGCGCCGAGCGCGACAGGTTGTGGCGAAAAGTCTGGCAGCAGGTGGGCCGCGTCGAAGAGGTGCCCGAGGTGGGCAGCTATTTGACGTACGACATTCTCGACGACTCGATCATCGTGGTGCGCACCGGCGAGAACGAATTTCACGCCCACCACAACGTCTGCATGCACCGCGGTCGCCGGCTGATCGACACACCCGAGGGCGCCAAGAACGCCTGTGGCCGCGCCCGCAAATCGTTCGTCTGCGGCTTCCACGGCTGGACCTATGGCCTGGACGGGGCGTGCACTCACATTCGCGAGCGACAGGACTGGCAAGAAGCGCTGACACCGGACAACACCCACCTGCGGCCGGTCAAAGTCGACACCTGGGGCGGCTGGTTGTGGATCAACATGGATCCCGACTGCGAGCCGCTCGCCGATTACCTGTTTCCGGCCGCGAAGATCCTCGACCCGTTCGGCCTGGAAAACATGCGCTACAAATGGCGCAAGTGGCTGTCGTTCGACTGCAACTGGAAGGTCGCGATGGAGGCCTTCAACGAGACCTACCACGTCTTCACGACGCATCCGGAGTTCAACAAGTTCGGCGAATTCAAGGGCTGGGCCAAGGCGCAAGGCAAACACAGCAACATCGGCTACGACGCGCCAAAGGACTTGGAGGCCACCAAGTCCAAGATCCGCCTCGGCACGGGAGCCGATCCGCGGGTGTCCACCGCGGAGATGCAGGTCTACACGATGGAAGAGACCAACGCCACCACAACCCAGACGTTGGTGAACGCCGCCAAGCGGCTGGTCGACGAATTGCCCGAGGGCACACCGGGCGACAAAGTTCTTGAGCACTGGCTGGCCTCAGCGCGCCGCGACGACGAAGCCCGCGGCGTGATCTGGCCGACGATCCCATCCGACATCCTCGGGCAGGCCGGCACCGCATGGCAGATCTTTCCGAACTTTCAGATCGGGCAGGGCCTGACCAGTGCGCTGTGCTACGGCGCGCGCCCGCACCCCAGCTACAACCCCGACAAGTGCATATTCGAGGTGTCGGTGTTCGAGCTGTACCCGAAGGACCAAGAGCCCCAGACCCAGTGGGACTACACACCGGTCGGCGACCCCCAGTGGCGATCTGTTCTCCCCCAGGACTTCTCCAACATGGCCGCCGTGCAGCAGGGCATGAAATCCCTCGGCTTTCCGGGCACCAAGCCCAACCCGTACCGCGAACGCAGCACCGTGAATCTGCACCACCAATTGTCGAAGTACATGGGTACCGGTGAGCCCCGAGAACTTTCAGGCGAGGAGTCCCCGCTGGCATGACGATGTACCAAAATGATTGCGGGCCAACACAGACCCCCGACGACGTCGACATCGACGCGCTGCGCGAGAAATACCGGCACGAGCGCGATAAGCGGCTGCGTCCGGAGGGGTCGAAGCAATACGTGGAACTAAAGGACGACTTTGCGGAATTCGCCGAGGTCGATCCTCACACGCCGGTGACGCCACGCATGCCGATCGACGAGAACATCGAGGTGGCGGTTCTGGGCGGAGGCATCACCGGCCTGCTGGCCGGCGCATACCTCAAGAAGGCGGGCGTCGATGACGTCCACATCATCGAGATGGGCGGGGACTTCGGCGGGGTCTGGTATTGGAATCGCTTTCCAGGAATCCAATGCGACAACGACGCGTACTGCTACATCCCGATGCTGGAAGAACTCAACTACCTTCCGTCAAAGAAGTTCGCCGACGGCGCCGAGATCTACGAGCATTGCCGTCGCATCGCAAAGCATTTCGGGCTTTACGACGGCGCGATCTTCTCCACCCAGGTTCGTGCGGCGCGCTGGGATGAGACGATCAAGCGCTGGCGGTTGAGTACAAATCGCGGTGACGACATTCGTGCCCGGTTTGTGGTGATGGCACAGGGCTCGTTCAACCGGCCGAAGCTGCCCGGCATCCCTGGCATTAAGGACTTCAAGGGACATATGTTCCATTCCGCTCGCTGGGATTACGACTACACGGGTGGCGCCGCCGACGGCGGACTGCACAAGCTGCATGACAAGCGGGTTGCGCTCGTCGGTACTGGTGCGACCGGCGTGCAGCTGGTTCCGCACCTGGGCCGAGATGCCCAGCACCTCTATGTCTTTCAGCGCACGCCCTCATCGGTGGACCTGCGTGGCAACGAGCCCACGGACCCGCAGTGGGCGGCTTCCCTGCAGCCCGGCTGGCAGGAGCAACGCAAGCGGAACTTCCACCGCTGGTCGCCGTTGGGGGAAGGAGCGGTATTCGACGAGCCAGATATGGTCTGCGATTTCTGGACTGAACTCGGGCGCAACCTGACCGCCCGGATTGCGGCCGCCGAAAATCCGGCAGCACTGACCATCGAGCAGATCATGGTGATCCGCGAAGAAGAGGACTACAAGGTGATGGAGCGGCTGCGGCGCCGCGTCGGGGAGCTCGTCGAGGACCCGGAGACCGCCGAAGCGCTCAAACCGTACTACCGATTCATGTGCAAGCGGCCCTGCAGCAACGACGAATACCTGCCGACCTTCAATCGCCCGAACGTCACTTTGGTCGATGTGTCGGAATCCAAAGGCGTGGAACGGCTCACCGAGAACGGGATCGTCGCCAACGGCGTTGAGTACGAAGTCGACTGCGTCATCTTCGCCAGCGGTTTCGAGATCACCACTGACATCAGCCGTCGGTACGCAGTCGATGTAATCGAGGGCCGTGACGGTCTGTCACTCTTCGAACACTGGCGCGACAGCTACAAATCGCTCCATGGCATGACCAGCCGAGGCTTCCCCAATCAGTTCTTCACCGGCTTCATCCAGGGCGGCGTGGCGGGGAACACCACCGCGATGCTCGAGCAACAGGCCGAACACATCGCATACATTATTTCCGAAGCAGTGGCGCGCCGCGCGACGACCGTCGAGCCGAGCCAGGAAGCTCAAGACAACTGGGTCAAGACGATCCGCGAAACCTCGATAGACGCCTCGGAATTCGCGATTTCCTGCACGCCCGGTTACTACAACAATGAGGGCGGCGGAGGCGGCGAGGGCATCCGCTCGGCCATCGGCGATCCCTACATGCCGGGCTTCTACGTGTTCGACGACCTGATCACGGGAGTGGCGCGACAAGGGCGAGCTGGAAGGCCTGGTCTTGGGCCAATGACGGTCATAACATGCTCAATTCGCACTGGGTGAGGAACCGTTCACTTGAGTGGAAACCCCTTGCAGCAACTTAGATTCGACGACCGCGTCGCCGTCGTGACCGGGGCTGGCCGCGGCCTGGGCCGCGCCTACGCGGAACTGCTGGCGTCGCGCGGAGCGAAGGTCGTCGTCAACGACTCGGGCGGCAGCCTCGCCGGCGAGGGTGTGGACGCCGGGCCGGCCGAGCAGGTGGTCAGCGCGATCGCCGCCGCCGGAGGACAAGCCGTCGCGTGTGCCGAGTCGGTGACGACCCGCGAAGGCGGCGATGCCATCGTGCAGACCGCGCTCGAACACTACGGCCGCATCGACATCCTGATCCACAACGCGGGCAACGTCCGTCGCGGCTCGCTGAAGGAGATGAGCTACGAGGATTTCGACGCGGTACTCGACGTGCACTTGCGTGGCGCGTTCAACGTTGTGCGGCCGGCGTTTCCGGTGATGTGTCAGGCCGGCTACGGGCGCATCGTGCTGACGTCCTCGATCGGCGGCTTGTATGGCAACCGCGACGTGGCCAACTACGCAGCCGCCAAGGCCGGCGTGATCGGGCTGTCCAACGTCGCGGCTATCGAGGGTGCCGACGACGGTGTGACGTGCAACGTGATCGTTCCGGCCGCGGTGACACGAATGGCGGACGGGATCGACACTTCGGCCTACCCGCCGATGGGTCCGGATCTGGTTGCGCCCGTGGTGGGTTGGCTGGCCCATGAATCCTGTTCGGTGACCGGGGAGATGTTCATCGCGCTGGCGGGCCGGGTGGCGCGGGCGGTCGTCGCCGAGGCTCCGGGCGTGTGCCGGCCGTCGTGGACGGTCGAGGATGTCGGCGAGCATCTGGAGGCGATTCGAAAGATGGAGGCGCCGCTTAATTTTTCCGGTCGTGCCCGACGGTCATAACCAGCACATCCGTTACAGCTTCGAACTGGCGCACGGCTCAAGCGATCGAGGCGCATTGCATGGCTAGCCGGACGTGGACGGGACCGCTGGCCGGTGTGCGGGTGATCGACCTCACCGCCATGGTGATGGGACCATACTGCACGCAGATCATGGCCGACATGGGCGCCGACGTGATCAAAGTCGAACCGCCACAAGGCGATAACACCCGCTACATCTCTGTCGGTCCGGCGCCGGGCATGAGTGGGGTGTTCGTCAACGTCAACCGTGGCAAGCGCGGCATCGTGCTGGACCTGCAAACCGACGCCGGAACACGGGCGCTGCGCGCGCTGCTTGAGACCGCGGACGTGTTCATCCACTCGATGCGCGCCAAAGCGATCGCCAAGCTCGGCTTCGGCTACGAGGATGTCGCCGCGATCAACCCGGCGATCGTCTACACCAATTGCTACGGGTACGGGCGTCGCGGACCCGACCGCGACCGGCCCGCCTATGACGACACGATCCAGGCCGAATGCGGTCTGCCGGCGGTACAACAGCAACTGACCGGCGAGGCCGACTACGTCGGAACCATCATGGCCGACAAGGTCGCCGGGCTGACCGCGCTGTATGCGACGACCATGGCGCTGTTCCACCGCGAGCGCACCGGGGAGGGCCAGGAAGTCGAGGTCGCCATGTTCGAAACCATGGCCTCGTTCATGCTCGTCGAGCACGCCAACGGCGCCTTGTTCGACCCCCCGCTCGGGCCGGCGGTATATCCGCGCACCGTGGCACCCAACCGGCGTCCGTACCGCACCAGTGACGGCCACATCGCCGCACTGATTTACAACGACAAGCACTGGAACGCGTTCATGAACGCGGTGCAGCCGCCGTGGGCCAGTGAGCTCTATTCGACGCTGGAGCAGCGTGCACACCAGATTGACGCGGTGTACGGATTAGTGGCCGAGACGATGAAACAACGCTCGACGCAGGAGTGGCTGGCGCTGTTCGGCGAACTCGAAATACCTGCCGCACCACTCAATACGCCCGGTGACCTGTTCGACGATCCGCATCTCAACGCCGTCGGCATGTTCGAGACCGTGGACACCCCGCACGGACCGGTGCGCTTCCCGGGCGTTCCCACCTGGTTCTCTCGGACACCGGGTCGCGTTGCGGGACCGGCGCCGGAGCTGGGCGCCGACACCGCAGAAGTGCTCGCCGAAATTGGCACGAGCAGTCCCCGAAATCACCCGAAATGGCCTGCCAGATAGTGATTTTGCTGGTGGTACCTCCCGCTTGCGGGGGATCTGCTCACGAAGTAGAGGAGATCTGAACATGCCCGTGCCCGTCTACAAACGCATTCTCGACCTGTTCGAGGCCGAGGGTGTCAATACGCTATTCGGTATCCCGGACCCGAACTTCGTGCACATGTTCGCAGAGGCCGACGCTCGCGGGTGGTCGGTGGTCGCGCCGCATCATGAATTGAGCGCGGGATTCATGGCCGAGGCGGCGTCACGTATGACGGGTAAGCCCGGGCTATGCATCGGCACGCTCGGCCCCGGCGTGGCCAACATCTCCGGCGCGATGATGTGTGCACTCGTGGAGAACTCACCGGTGATCTTCCTCGGCGGCCAGCGCGCCCGCATCACCGAGCGCCGGGTCCGGCGCGGACGCATCCAGTTCGTCCAGCAGGAAGGCCTTTTCACGCCGTCGGTCAAGTACAGCAGTTCGATCGAGTACGCCGACCAGACCGATGAGATCATCCACGAGGCGATTCGTCGGGCCATGTCGGGCACACCTGGCCCGGCCTACATCGAGTATCCGTCGCACGTCATCCTCGAGGAGCTCGACGTGCCGGATCCGCTGCCGCCCAAACGGTACCGGCTCGTCAACCAGACCGCGGGTGAGCGTGAGGTGGCCGAAGCGGCGAAGTTGATCCGGGCGGCGGAAAGCCCGATCCTGTTGGTCGGACACGGAGTCCACACATCGCGCACCGGTGCGGCGGTCAGGGAGCTGGCCGACCTGATGGCCTGCCCGGTGATTCAGACCTCCGGCGGCACGTCGTTCATCGACGGTCTCGAGGACCGCACGTTCGCGTACGGCTTCTCGCCGGCGGCCGTCGAGGCGGTGGTGAAGTCCGATCTGTGCGTCGCGCTCGGCACGGAGCTCGGCGAACCGAGCCACTACGGCAAGACGCGCCATTGGGCGGAGAACGACGCGAAGCGCAAATGGGTTCTGGTCGAACAGGATCCGTTGGCGATCGGCGTCAACCGTCCCATTGACGTCCCCCTGGTCGGTGACCTCCGCGGTGTGGTGCCTCAGTTGGTGGAAGCGCTCAGGGACAATCCGAGAAAGGCATCGGTCGATCTCGACCGCTGGATCAAGGAGGACGCAGCGGAGCTGGCGCAGCTCGCCGAGAACGCGCCGGCGGGCCGGACGCCGGTACACCCGGCGCGGTTCGTCGTCGAGGCCACCAAAGCGTTCCCGAAGGACGGCATCATGGTCCGCGACGGTGGCGCGACCGTCATCTTCCAGTGGACCTACTCGCAGGCCAAACCGCGCGACGTCATCTGGAACCAGAACTTCGGCCATCTCGGCACCGGCTTACCGTACGCGGTCGGAGCATCGGTCGCTGAGGGCGGTAAGCGCCCGGTGATGCTGCTGACCAGCGATTCGGCATTCCTCTTCCATATCGCCGAGTTGGAAACCGCTGCGCGGCAAAAGCTTCCGCTGGTGTGCGTGGTGGGTGTCGACCACCAGTGGGGTCTCGAGGTAGGCGTCTACAAGCGCACCTTCCAGCAGCCGTCGCCGCAGCCCGGCGTGCACTGGAGCAAGGACGTCCGACTCGACAAGGTAGCCGAGGGCTTTGGCTGCCACGGCGAGTACGTCGAGAAGGAGGGCGAGATCGGTCCGGCGATCGAGCGGGCCTACGCGAGCGGCAAGACCGCCGTCGTGCACGTCTGTATAGATCCCAAGGCCAATTCCGAGGAGATGCCCAAGTACGACGAATTCCGTACTTGGTACGCCGAAGGCACCCAGTAAGAAAAGGATGATCTGATGCGTGAATACCTGAAGTTCTACATCGACGGACGTTGGGTTGACCCGGTGCGGCCCAATGCCTTTGACGTCGAGAACCCGGCCACCGAGCAGGTGTCCGGGCAGATCTCGCTCGGCTCGGCCGCCGACGTGGATGTGGCGGTCAAGGCCGCCCGACGTGCCTTCACCGACTGGTCGCAGACCAGTCGGGAACAGCGCCTTGACCTGCTGGAGGCCATCCTCGCCGAATACCAGAAGCGTGCGGGCGACCTCGCCGACGCGGTCACCGAGGAAATTGGTGCGCCGCCGTCGCTGGCGGCCGGTCCGCAGGTCCAACTCGGGATCGGTCACCTGGTGACGGCGATCGACGTGCTGAAGAACTTCGGATTCGAAGAACAGCACGGGGCAACGCTGATCGCCAAGGAGCCCATCGGCGTGTGCGGGCTGATCACGCCGTGGAACTGGCCGCTCAACCAGATCGCGGTCAAGGTGTACCCGGCGTTGGCGACTGGGTGCACGATGGTCCTCAAACCGTCTGAGGTTGCACCATTCTCGGCCTACATCTTCACCGAGATCCTTGATGCCGCGGGCGTGCCGGCCGGTGTCTACAACCTGGTCAACGGCGATGGCCCCGGCGTGGGCGTCGCGCTGGCGAGCCACCCCGACGTCGACATGGTGTCGTTCACCGGATCGACCCGCGCCGGTGTCCAGGTGGCCACGAATGCCGCTCCGACAGTGAAACGGGTGACTCAGGAACTCGGCGGCAAGAGTCCCAACATCGTCCTCGACGACGCGGGCTTCGCTGACAGCGTCCGCGCCGGCGTGGTCAACATGATGCCGAACTCCGGGCAGAGTTGTAACGCGCCGTCGCGCATGTTGGTCCCGAATTCGCTGATGGCCGAGGCGATCACCATCGCGCGTGAGACCGCCGAGCAGGTGAAGGTGGGCGACCCCCGCGATAAAACTGCGATCGGGCCGGTGGCGTCGAGGGCACAATTCGACAAGGTCCAGGGCCTGATCCAGAAAGGCATCGACGAGGGGGCGACCGTCGTGGCCGGCGGCCCGGATCGCCCGGCAGGGTTGGACAAGGGTTACTACGTCAAGCCAACTGTCTTCGCCAACGTCACCAACGACATGACGATTGCGCGCGAGGAGATCTTCGGGCCGGTGCTGTGCATCCTCGGCTATGACGACATCGATCAGGCCGTGGAGATCGCCAACGACACCGATTACGGCTTGGCCGGCTATGTCTCGGGAGCCGACTACGACAAGGCGCGGGAGGTGGCCCGCAAGATCCGGGCCGGCTGGGTGACGATCAATCACGCCTTCGATATGAACGCGGCGTTCGGCGGCTACAAGCACAGCGGCAACGGTCGAGAGTGGAGCGAGTTCGGTTTCCACGAGTATTTAGAGGTCAAGAGCACCTTGGGCTACGCGCCCGAATAGACCGCGCAATAGCTTCAGTCGACCGCAAAGGAATTGAGGCACAGATGTTTTCAGCAGTTCAGATCGAAAAAGGCGAGGCGGGACAGACGGTTGGGCTGACCGACCTGGACGTGGCGTCTGGCCGACGACTGAGCCGGGCGAGGCCATCATCAGGGAGGTTGCAATGAAGTGCCGTGCCGCTGTGCTGCGCGGGGTTGGCATGGACTGGGAGATCCGTGAGATTGATCTCGACCCGCCCCGCAACGGTGAGGTCCTGGTGCGGATGGCGGTTGCCGGAATCTGCCACTCCGATGACCATCTGTTTACCGGCGATGTGGTGCCGACCCCCGAGGTGCTGGCCGCAAGCGGTCAGCCTGCGCCAGACTGGTTCCCGCTGCTCGGTGGTCACGAGGGCGCCGGGGTCGTCGAAGAGGTCGGGCCGGGTGTGACGACGGTGCAGCCGGGGGACCGGGTGGCGCTCTCGTTCATTCCGGCGTGTGGCAATTGCCGGTTTTGTGTGAACGGTCAAAGCTACATCTGCGACATCGGCGCGAGCCTGTTCGTCAGGGAGATGCCCACCGACGGAACGTGTCGCCGGCATCTGGGCGACGAAAACCTGTTGGCTTATGGACAACTCGGCACGTTCGCCGAATATGCGGTGCTATCGGAAAGGTCCGTCATCAAGATCGACGATGCGATCCCGTTCCATGCCGCCTCGCTGGTATCGTGCGGCGTCAGCACCGGCTGGGGCTCGGCAACGGTCTCGGCAGGCACCGAGCCCGGCGACACTGTTGTCGTGATCGGGACAGGCGGCGTCGGGATGAACGCCCTGCAAGGAGCTCGCGCTGTCGGCGCAAGCTATGTCGTCGGGGTGGACCCGGTTGAGTCCAAGCGGGATTCGGCCAAGATCTTCGGTGCCACGCACACCGCCGCCTCCGCCGAGGAAGCGATCCCTTTGGTCAAAGAGATCACCGCCGGCGTAATGGCCGACCGTGTCGTCGTCACTCCCGGCGTTGTGCACGTGGACTTGATCCCGTTGGCGATGACGCTGCTTCGCAAAGGCGGGATATGCGTGCTCACCGGCATCACCCCCTTCACAGAGCCCCCGGTGCCGTTGGTTCTGCAGGAGATGGTGTTGTCGGCAAAACAACTCCGAGGAGCGCTCTACGGCGGGATGAATCCGCGCACGAGCGTGCCGATGCTGTTGTCGTTGTATCAGGCGGGCGCCTTGAAGCTAGACGAGCTGGTCACCCGTCACTACCAGCTCGACCAGATCAACGAGGCGTTCGTGGACCTGCGCGAAGGCCGCAACATCCGCGGAATTATCGATTTCGCCGGCCTCTAAAGCCGAAAAGACGTCAGGAAACCCGCAGCATATTTCGGCTGCCGCAGCGTCGTGTCTCCCGTTAATGCGGTTCTGGCGCACCTAAACTGACCGTCGAGCCAGTAGGGAGGGCATCGACGTATCGGTCAGACCGGAGGCATCGGCCAGGTGAAGGGGCGGTGCGCTGAAAAAGAGGTGAGCATGGAACCGGCCGGGGCCTACCCCGCGCCGGTTCGCTGTGCTCGGCGTGCCCGATGGGTCGCTCCGCCAGTCGGCGGCCAGACCACCACCCGGAGTAGCGACGGTGAAGGACGCCGGCCGGGCATTCCCGCGCTCGACGGCATTCGGGCGGTGGCCGTCGCACTGGTGCTTGCCGATCACGGCGGCATACCCGGCATGGCGGGCGGATTCCTCGGCGTCGACGTGTTTTTCGTGCTCAGCGGTTTCCTGATCACCTCGCTGCTGCTCGACGAACTGGGCCGCAGCGGCCGGATCGACCTGGCCAACTTCTGGATTCGGCGGGCCCGCCGATTGCTGCCGGCGCTGGTCTTGATGGTGCTGGCCGTGGCCATCGGGCGTCAATTCTTCTCGCCCGAGGCGATCGTGGGTCTGCGCGACGACGCCGTTGCCGCCTTCTTCTGGGTCGCGAACTGGATGTTCGTCGCCGACAAGACCGGCTATTTCGCCCAGGGCGCTCCGCCGTCGCCGCTGCAGCACGCCTGGTCGCTCGGCGTGGAAGAGCAGTACTACATCGTCTGGCCGTTGGTGCTGGTCGCGGTGGCTGTCGTGCTGGCGGCGCGAGCGCGTCGTCAAGGCAAACGGGCCGCCCTCGGCGCAGTCCGCTTGACGGTGTTTCTGCTGAGCACGCTCGGAGCGCTGGGGTCTGCCGCGGCCGCCATCCTGCTCGCCTCCGACCCAACCCGGGACCGGGTCTACTTCGGTACCGATACCCGGGCCCAGGCGCTGCTAGTGGGCGCCGCGGCCTCGGCGCTGCTGGTGGGCGACTGGTCATCGCTGAATCGCGGATGGTCGCTGATCCGCTCCCGGTGGGGCAGGTGGATCGCCCGGGTGCTCCCGGTGATCGGCCTGGCGCTGTTGGGTGCGGCCGTTCACTACGCCACCGGCAACGCGCGTGAATTCCGCAGCGGCCTACTGATCGTGGTTGCCATTGCGGCGGTGTTGGTGATCGCCCCAGTGGCCCTGGACCAGCGCGGACCGGTCGCCGCCGCGTTGGCCTGGGGTCCGCTGGCTTGGCTGGGCACCATCTCGTACGGCATCTATCTGTGGCACTGGCCGATCTTTCTGGTTCTCAACGGTCAGCGGACGGGATGGCACGGGCTCTCATTGTTCGGTGTCCGTTGCGCCGCCACACTGGTGGTGTCGGTGGTGTCGTGGTGGGCGATCGAACAGCCCGTCCGAAGGTGGCGACCGGTTAAGGTGCCGCTGCTGCCGCTGGCCGGAGCGACCGCAGCAACAGCCGCGGCGGTGACGCTGCTGGTTGTCCCGGTCGTTCCCAAACCCGGTGTCAGCGCACTCGACGCCAGCCTTCCGCCCGGTGTGTCGCCGGTTGCGGTCGTTTCACCATCGCCTCCGCAAGCGGTCAGGCCCGCGCGGGCCGTCGCGCAGCGAGACCCGCATCGGCCGTTCACTGTTTCGGTGTTCGGCGACTCGATCGGCTGGACGATGATGCACTTCCTGCCGGCGACGCCCGGGTTTCAATTCATCGACCACACCGTGATCGGCTGCAGCCTGGTGCGCGGCGGCCCTTACAGCTACCTCGGCCAGACCCTGGACCAGAAAAGCGAATGCGAATCATGGCCCGGCAGGTGGACATCGCAGATCGCCGTTGACCAGCCCGATGCCGTCCTGCTGGTCATCGGCCGCTGGGAGACCGTAGACCGGGTCAATGAGGGACGCTGGACTCACATCGGGGATCCGGCCTTCGACTCCTACATCAGCACCGAGCTGCGGCGTGCGGTGGACATCCTCAGCTTCAGCGGTGCGCCGCTGATTGTCGCGAACCTGCCCTACAGCCGGCGCGGTGAACGGCCGGACGGCAGCCTGTATCCCGAGGATAAGCCCGAGCGGGTGGACGAGTGGAACACCATGCTAGGCAAGACGATTGGCAATCGTCCGGACGTGCGGGTACTGGACCTCAAAAAGAAGCTGTGCCCCGAAGGCAGGTACACCGACAAGGTCGGCGGCATGCAGGTCCGCAGCGACGGCGTGCACCTGACCGAGGAAGGCGTGCAGTGGCTCACGCCGTGGATCGAGGAATCGCTGCGCGCGCGCTGACTAAACGCCGGCGCGGCAACTGATCTCCATGCTGTCACTCTCCCTGGCAGCGAAGTTCACACTCACATAGCCATTTCCGCTGTCGCGAACGTAGTCGAGATAGGACTTCGCGTCAGCCATCTCGGTGTTGTCGGCGACGACGAGAGCGCCGGGTGACAGACGCGGTTCGAGTAGCTTGATCACCGGCAGATACAACTCTTTCCAGCCGTCGAGCAGCACGAAATCGACTGGCCCGTCCAAGGTTTCCAGGGTGGAGAGCGCATCGCCGCCAAGGACGGTGATCACGTCGTCCAGCCCGGTGTCGGTGAACGTCTTGGTCGCCGCGGCGATCTTGGTCTCGCTGAGCTCGGTGGTCACCACTCGGCCACCGCCGTTGTCGCGCACCGCCGAGGCCAGGTGCAGCGCCGAAATGCCGAACGACATGCCGAATTCCACGATGGTGGCGGGACGTGTCGCGCGCACCAACGAGTACAACAGTCGACCGGCCTCCGGTGTCACCGGGATGTAAAAATCGCTCATCGTGTCGGCACGCTCCTGCGCGGTCCGCGCGGCCGACATGTCCGGTCGTCTCTCGCGCAGCAGCGACATCTGTTCGCGCGACTCGGCGTACATCCGGTTCAGGGTTTCGGCGACTCGAGGGTCTTGCAACGTAATAGACATACCGTCGAGCCTAGGCGTTACGGAACGCCAACGGGCACTCACGTCGTGCGGCCGGCTATGGCAGCAGAACGATCTTTCCGTGGGTGTGTCGTTGTTCGAGTTCTGCGAACGCGTCAACGACCCGGTCGAGCGGGTAGGTCGCGGCGACGTCGAAGTCGATCGCGCCGGACGTGACCAGATCGGCGATCTCGCTGAGCACCGCGGGCGTCGATGCCTCGGCGCTGCCTTCGGCTTTGGCACCGACCTCGGCAGCCTTTTCAAACGAGATGATGGTGTTGATCCGCTCGGTCGGCACGCCGAGGTCGACTGCGAGCTGCACGTAGTCCGGTCCGAACAGGTCGATGAAGGCGTCGATCCCATCCGGTGCGGCCTGTCGCAGGCGGTCGGCCAGCCCGTCGCCGTATTCGATCGGCTCGACGCCGTGGGCGCGGAGCCACTCCGCGTTGCCCGACGACGCGATACCCAACACCCGTACGTTGCGCAACGCCAAGAGTTGCACCACCAGGCTGCCGACGCCACCCGCAGCCGCGGAGACCGCGACGGTCTCACCCGGCTGCGGCGCGACCGCGCGAACGGCGGCGTAGGCGGTGACGCCGACGACGTACAGAGAACCGGCGACTTCCCAGCTCATGTCAGCTGGTTTGTGAATCAGCTGGTCGACCGGGACTTTCGCGTGGGTGGCATGGCTCGACCGCTGAAAGCTGAATCCCAGTACCTCGTCGCCGACGGCGAAATCGCTGACGCCATCGCCGACTTCGAGGACGACGCCGGCCAGGTCGCTGCCCTCGCCGGACGGAAAGGTGGCCGGGAATCGGTCATGGAGTGCTCCGCTACGAATACCGATCTCGCCGGGATTGATGCCGGCGGCGCGAACCTCGACGAGCACCTCGCCCGCACCGGGGACCGGCCGATCGATATCGGTCACGTACAACTCTTCGCGCCCGCCGTAGCGATCGAAACGGACTGCTCGCGCTTGTCCAGCTGCCATCGTCATCTCCCGGTTCGTCGTTGCGGAATACCTTCGGCTGCAACAGCTTAAACAGGTAACCGTGGCCTACCGCACCGCCTCCACGCTACCCACGTGTTTCAACCGTCTGTAGGCGCAACACAAGCGGCCCGGCGATGTCTTCCGTCGTTCCGGTGTGACCGTCGTCACAGCGACAGTGTGCTGGAGAAACCGGGGTCAGGCCACCACGTTGATGGGGTCACCGATGTGCACGGTGTCGAAGTACCACGCCGCGTTGTCCGGGCTGAGGTTGATGCAGCCGTGGCTGACGTTCGCATAGCCCTGCGAGTCCACCGACCATGGCGCCGAATGCACATAGACGCCACTCCAGGTGACGCGAACGGCGTACGAGGCGGTGATCTTGTATCCTTCGGACGAGTCGAGCGGTATGCCGATGGTTCGCGAATCCATCACGACCGTGCGCTCTTTGGACAGCGCGGAGTAATTTCCCATCGGTGTCGGACGGCTGGGCTTACCCATCGATGCGGGCATCGTGCGCAGCACCTCGCCATTCACGCTGACCGTGAACGTGTGCGCCGAGATGCTGGCGACTCCGACAACCGCGTCGCCGGTGTCGAAACCGGTTGACAGAGCATGCACCTCGACACCGACGTGGCTGTGTGCGGGCCAGTAGCCGTCCGGCTTCCACTCGACAACATTGGTCTCGACCCAATCGAACCGCCCGGCGATGTGGCTCGGCGCGCTGATCTTGATTGCCCGCTCGGCTTCCGCCCGGTTCCGGACCGGACCGGTGAAGGTGACGATCACCGGGTGGGCCACGCCGACCACCGCGCCGTTGGCCGGCTGGATCGAGGCGACGGAGGCGGCAGGGGTTGGCGGTGCGATCGCCGCCGAGCCGGTGGCGACCGATCCCGCCACGGCCAGCATTACGGTCAATACCGCGCGCCACCCAATTCGAATCGCTCCACCCACGGTGTCCACCCTCCGAGCCGATGCAAGCCCGAAGCGCTCACATTCCGTATCTCTAATATGCCCTATCTGGCGCTCAGCAAACGGATCATTGATTGCGCAAGTCGTCGTGGGCGGATCGAGGGGGCAACCATCGCCCCTGTTCACACGGCCAATAGCTGCTGTCACGTGGTCATGCCCATTTACGCTAGGCGCGGTGTGGCAAGCGCAAAACGTCCTGCCTATGCGGCCGCTGTGTGCCGATGCGGCGTCAACCCGCCGACTTCACCCTGGCCGCAGCGGATTCCGGCATCGGTTCGTACCGAGCGAAGGCGCGGGTGAACGAGGCCGCTCCGTGTGACAGCGAGCGCAAATCGATTGCGTAACGGGTCAACTCGATCTGTGGCACCTCGGATTTCACCAACGTGCGATCGTTACCGGCGGTGTCGGTCCCCAGCACCCGGCCGCGACGACCGGACAGGTCGCTCATCACCGCGCCGACGAGATCGTCGGGTATAAGCACCGAGACTTCGTCGATCGGTTCGAGCAGAGCCGCCTTGGCCGCCGCCGCGGCCTCTTTCAGCGCCAGCGCCCCGGCCATTTGGAACGCGAAATCGGAGGAGTCCACGCTGTGCGCCTTGCCGTCGAGCAGGGTGATCCGGATGTCGACGACGGGATAACCGGCGTGCACACCCTTCTCCATCTGGGCGCGCACACCTTTTTCGACGCTCGGGATGAACTGGCGTGGCACCGCGCCGCCGACCACCTTGTCGCGGAACTCGAACCCCGAGCCTTCGGGCAGCGGCTCGACCTCGATGTCGCAGACCGCGTATTGACCATGTCCGCCGGATTGCTTGACGTGCCGTCCGTGCCCTTTAGCCTTGCTGCCAAAGGTTTCTCGCAGCGGTACCCGCAATTCGACGGTGTCCACGGTGACGCTGTATCGGTTGGCCAGTGCGTCAAGCACCACACCGGCATGCGCTTCGCCCATGCACCACAGCACGATCTGATGCGTCTCCGGGTTCTGCTCGATCCGCAGCGTCGGATCCTCGGCGGCCAATCGCCCTAGCCCGACGGACAGCTTGTCTTCGTCTGTCTTGGCGTGTGCCTGAATAGCGACCGGCAGCAACGATTCCGGCATCATCCACGGCTTGAGCACCAGTGGCTGTGCCTTGTCCGACAGCGTGTCACCGGTTTCAGCTCGGCTCAATCGTCCGATTGCGCACATGTCGCCCGGCAGCACCACCGATGCGGGCCGCTGTTGCCTGCCCAGCGGGAAGGACAGCGCGCCGATGCGCTCGTCCTCGTCGTGGTCGACGTGGCCGGCCAGGGAATCGGGGCCGGCGTCGTCCGATGAGCCGAAGAACGACGAAAAATGGCCCGACACATGAACAGTCGTGTCGGGCCTGATGGTCCCGGAGAACACCCGGACCAGGCTGAGCCTGCCGACATAAGGGTCTGACGTCGTCTTCACCACCTCGGCCAGCAGTGGCGAGTCGGAGCCGCACGTCACCTTGGTGAAGACAGCGCCTTGCGGCGTAAAGACTTCCGGCAGTGGATGTTCCCGTGGAGACGGAAATCCGCGGGTGGCGATCTCGAGGAGTTCCAGGGTGCCGACGCCGGTGCTGCTACAGACCGGTATCACCGGGAAGAACGAGCCGCGGGCCACCGCTTTCTCCAGATCGTCGATCAGCACCGCTTCTTGAATCTTCTCGCCGCCCAGATAACGCTCCATTAGCGACTCATCTTCGGACTCCTCGATGATCCCCTCGATTAGCGTGCCGCGGGCCTCCTCGATCTGGTCGGCGTAGGAGGCGTCCGGTGCGTGCGTGGTGCGCTTGCCGCTCGAGTACTCGTAGTGTGTCTGCGACAACAGACCGATGACGCCGTCACCGGTAGGAAGATAGAGCGGTAAAACCTTGTCGCCGAACGCATTTTGAGCCGCTGCGAGTGCACTCTGGTAGTTGGCCCTGGCATGGTCGAGTTTGGTGATGACCACGGCCCGGGGCATCCCGACCTGGCTGCATTCCTGCCACAGCGACTTGGTCGGTTCGTCGACGTCCTCGTTGGCCGCGATCACGAAAAGAGCGCAGTCCGCAGCACGCAGACCGGCCCGTAGTTCGCCGACGAAGTCGGCGTAACCGGGAGTGTCGACGAGGTTCACCTTGACCCCGTCGTGAGCGAGCGATGCCAACGCGAGGCTGACCGACCGCTGCTGGCGGATCTCGGCCTCGTCGTGGTCGCAGACCGTGGTGCCGTCTGCGATGCAGCCGGGTCTGGACAACACGCCCGAGGCGACGAGCAGCGCGTCGATCAGAGTGGTTTTACCGCCGCCGGAAGGGCCTACCAGCACCACGTTCCGTACGGCGGCCGGATCGTCTACGGCGGGAGCGGCTCCTGCGCCAGACGATCCGTGGGACTTGTCTGCCATGACGTCACTCCTCGCGTCCCGCGTCATCGTGATGCACGTCACTTTTCTCCTAGCGCCCGCGCAACACAAGGGTGAACGAGCGGTGAAGGCAGATCGGGCAGTGGCGGCGCTCAGGCGTGCCAGCTGTTCCAGCGCTGGACTGCGATGGCGATCACCGGACCGTCCAGCCGAACCGACTGGTACTGGGCGTATTTCGCGCGCAGCAGATCGCGTCCCTCGTGCATGGTGTTGCCGTCATGATGAATCGCGGCGACACCATCGGCGCGGACCCACCACAACTGCGTCCAGTCCTCGGCGTAGTGGTCGACCAGCACACTCACCTGCGGGTTGCGTTCGATGTTGGCCAGCCGGCGCAAGCGTTGAGTCGTCTTGGGTTTCGCGTCGACCGCGGTGTAGATGACCTCGTCGTGCAGCGCGAATACCACCGGTACCAGGTGCGGCAGGCCATCGAGAGAGGCGGTGGCCAACCGGGCTACCGGTGTGTGCGCGAAGCGGGTCCTGGGGTCGAAGTCGACCACATCGCCGAGCCTAGGTGCCGGAGAGGATTTAGGTAATGCTGAGGCCGCCGTCGACGACGATCGTCTGCCCGGTCACATATCCGCCGGCCGCCGATGCTAGCCAGACCGCGGTGGCAGCGAGTTCACGTCCGTCGCCCAGCCGGCCGAGGATCAGTCGATGCGACTGGCTCTCCAGGTAACCGGGTTTGTACTCGTCGGTCATCTCGGTTTTGAAGAATCCCGGAGCCAGCGCGTTGACCCGAATGCCCTTGCGTGCGCCCCACTGCTGCGCCAGATCCCGGGTGAGTCCGATGATCGCGGCCTTGCTCGCGCTATAGGCCGCCTGCGGTAGACCGGCTGTGGTGATCCCCAGAATGCTGGCGATGTTGATCACCGAGCTTCCGGGCTGCATGACCCGCCCGCAGGCCTGCGCCACCCAGTACGCGCCGTTGAGGTTGACGTCGATCACCGAGCGGAACTGCTCGGGAGTCTCCCGGGTCGCGGGGTGCGCGGTCCCCACGCCGGCATTGTTGATCAGCACGTCGACCCGGCCGAACGTCTGCATCGCAGCGTCGACCAGCGCCTGGCATTGCTCCGGCGCGCTGACGTCGGTGGCGATCGTCCGCGCCTTGCGGCCGCCGGCCTCGACGAGAGCGGCGGTCTCGGCCAACCTGTCGACGCGGCGCGCACCTAAAACGACATCAGCACCGGCCTCGGCGAATGCCTGGGCGAACGACACACCCAGCCCGGACGAAGCACCGGTCACGATCACGACTTTGTCGTCGAGCCGGAATGTATCAAGCACACCCATGCGAAAGACACCTTTGCCCATCTGTTGCCGTTCAGCCGAAGCTATGAAGCTACCGCCTGGCAATATGTCGGCTTATCAGCGCCCAGAGAGTCCGGAAAACCCGACACGGAAATGCCTGATTGAGCGACGCAGGCTACGGTTAGACAAACAAAGTTGTGTCGCCAACATGCAAACGTTGCGACATTTCTGGCTCAATTCGGGCTGGAACTCATGCAGGAGGTGACGGGATGAGCGGATCGCACCGCCGTAAACCGCGGGGGTCGCTGCGCTTGCTCGGTCTGTTGGCAGCAACAGGACTCGCTCTGGCAACGGTGCCCGCGCACGCGTCACCGCTGCGACCGCCGGCGCCGCGCGATGCGCAGACCGCCGCGGCACAGGTGGGCCCACAAATCGTGGACATCGACGCCAAGCTGGGGTTCCAGAGCGCGATCGGCGCCGGAACCGGCATCGTGATCGACCCCAGTGTGATCCTCACCAACAACCACGTGGTCGCGGGCGCGACCGACCTCACTGCGAGGTCCATCGCCAACGGCCAGACCTACCCGGCCACGGTGATCGGCTTCGACCGCCAACACGACATTGCCGTGCTGCAACTCGCCGGGGGCGGCCTACCGGTGGCCAATATCGGCAACTCGGACACGGTGGCGGTCGGCCAGCCGGTCGTGTCGCTGGGTAACGCCGGCGGTGCCGGCGGTGCGCCCAGCGTTGAGGAGGGGCGCATCGGCGCGCTGAACCAGACGGTGTCGGCGAACGATGCACTGACCGGTAGCACCGAGACCCTGAACGGGTTGATCCAGGTCGACGCGAACATCCGCCCCGGCGACTCCGGCGGCCCGACGGTCAACGCCGCCAACCAGGTGATCGGCATGAACACCGCCGCATCGCAGAACTTCCACCTCGGCCGCGGCCAGGGCTTCGCGATCCCGATCAACGAGGCGATGGCCATCGCCGGGCAGATCCGCTCTGGCGCCTCGTCGCCGACGGTGCACATCGGGCCGACCGCGTTCCTCGGCGTCGGAGTCAACGACGCCGCCGGCGGCGCAGGCGCCATCGTCCGGCAGGTGATCCCGACCGGCCCGGCCGCCGGTGCCGGGATCAACCCGGGTGACGTGATCACCTCGATCAACGGCCAGCCGGTAAACTCGGCCACCGCGTTGACGAACATCCTCGATCAGCACCACCCAGGCGACAGTGTCAGCGTGGGGTTGGGCGGACGGGAGACCAACGTGACATTGGGGGACGGCCCGCCGGGCTGATCCAACGTCGCAGCTGATGCGGCTGTGCTCAATTCGTCTGGCGCATAAGGTTTTCGATGCCGCACCCCGGGTACGTGTAACGTCGTGGACTTGACCAGGGACAGAGAACACGCGTCCGAACACGATCCCGCGGAGGGAAGCCGCGTCGAAGACGGCGTCGTCGAGCATCCCAACGCCGACGAGTTCACCGAAGCGAAGTCGCTGCCCGCCGACCCCACCTGGTTCAAGCACGCGGTCTTCTACGAGGTACTGGTCCGGGCCTTTCTGGACGGCGACGCCGACGGATCCGGTGACCTCCGCGGGCTGCTGCAGCGGTTGGACTACTTGCAGTGGCTCGGCATCGATTGCATATGGCTGCCGCCGTTCTACGACTCACCGTTGCGTGACGGCGGCTACGACATTCGCGACTTCTACAAAGTGCTGCCGGAGTTCGGCACCGTCGACGACTTCGTCGCGCTGCTCAACGCCGCGCACGAGCGGGGCATCCGCGTCATCACCGACCTGGTGATGAACCACACCTCCGAATCGCACCCGTGGTTTCAGGAATCGCGCCACGACCCCGACGGCCCCTACGGCGACTTCTACGTGTGGAGCGACACCAGCGACAAGTACACCGACGCCCGAATCATCTTCATCGACACCGAAGAGTCCAACTGGACGTTCGATCCAGTGCGGCACCAGTTCTATTGGCACCGGTTCTTCTCCCACCAGCCGGACCTGAACTACGACAACCCGGTAGTTCAGGAAGCGATGATCGACGTCCTCCGCTTCTGGCTGGATCTCGGGATCGACGGGTTCCGGCTGGACGCGGTGCCGTACCTGTTCGAGCGCGAAGGCACCAACTGCGAGAACCTGCCCGAGACCCACGCGTTTCTGAAGCGAGTGCGAAAAGTCGTCGACGACGAGTTTCCGGGCCGGGTGCTGTTGGCCGAGGCCAATCAGTGGCCCGGCGACGTCGTCGAGTACTTCGGCGACGCCAGCACCGGCGGCGATGAATGCCACATGGCGTTCCACTTCCCGCTGATGCCACGCATCTTCATGGCGGTGCGGCGCGAGTCGCGTTTCCCGATCTCGGAGATCATGGGGCAGACGCCGGCGATCCCCGACATGGCGCAGTGGGGGATCTTTCTGCGCAACCACGACGAGCTGACGTTGGAGATGGTCTCCGACGAAGAGCGCGACTACATGTACTCCGAGTACGCCAAGGATCCGCGGATGAAGGCCAACGTCGGGATTCGCCGCCGGTTGGCGCCGCTGCTGGACAACGACCGCAACCAGATCGAGCTGTTCACTGCACTGCTGCTGTCGCTGCCCGGATCGCCGGTGCTGTACTACGGCGACGAGATCGGCATGGGCGACGTGATCTGGCTGGGTGATCGCGACGGGGTGCGCACGCCGATGCAGTGGACCCCGGACCGCAATGCCGGATTCTCCAAGGCCAACCCCGGCCGGCTGTATCTGCCGCCGAGTCAGGACTCGGTCTACGGATATCAGGCCGTCAACGTCGAAGCCCAACGCGACACCTCGACGTCGCTGCTCAACTTCACCCGGATGATGCTCGCGGTTCGTCGCAGACACGACGCCTTCGCCATCGGGAGCTTCGAGGAGCTGGGCGGCTCCAACCCGTCGGTGCTGGCGTTCCTGCGCCAAGCGCCGGATGACGGCGACGTCGTGCTCTGCGTGAACAATCTGTCTCGTTTCCCCCAGCCCCTCGAGCTGAACCTGCAACATTGGAGCGGTCACACCCCGATCGAGCTCACCGGACATGTCGAATTCCCGCGCATCGGCCACTTGCCCTATCTGCTGACACTTCCGGGTCATGGGTTCTACTGGTTCCAGTTGTGCGGGTCTGAGGAGTCGCAATGAACTTGCCGTGGGCGGATTGGCTACCCCAGCAGCGCTGGTATGCCGGGCGTAGCCGCGCGCTGGCAACCGCAGAGCCCGGTCTCGTCGTGGGTTTGCGCGACAATCTGGATCTCGTGCTGGTGGACGTGACCTACACCGACGGTTCGACCGAGCGCTACCAGGTGATCGTCGGCTGGGATTCCGAGCTGCCCTCCGAGTACAACAACGTCGCCACCATCGGCGCCGACGGCGATCGGACCGCCTTCGACGCGCTCTACGATCCGGACTCCGCGGCGTTTCTGCTGTCGCTGGTTGACTCGTCGGCCACCCGGGAGGACGTGTCGTTCGGCAAAGAGCCGGACGTCACCTTGCCACTGGATGCTTATCCACGCGTGTCGGACGCCGAGCAGAGCAACACCAGCGTGATCTTCGATCGCGATGCGATCTTGAAGGTGTTTCGCCGCGTCAGCCCCGGCGTCAACCCCGACATCGAGCTCAACCGGGTCCTCGGCCGGGCCGGAAACCCGCATGTGGCGCGCTTGCTGGGCACCTACGAGCTGACCGCTGCGGACACCGACAGCAGCTGTCCGCTGGGCATGGTGACCGAGTATGAAGGCAACGCGGCCGAGGGCTGGGCGATGGCCACCGCCAGCGTTCGCGACTTGTTCGCCGAGGGCGACCTCTACGCCTACGAGGTGGGCGGTGACTTCGCCGGCGAGTCCTACCGGCTGGGCGAAGCCGTCGCGTCGGTGCATGGTGGGCTCGCCGAGGCGCTCGGCACCGCGCAGGCCCCGTTCCCGGTCGACACCATGCTGGCCCGGTTGTCGTCGACGGCCGGAGCAGTTTTAGAGCTCGAGCAGTACGCGCCGGCGATCGAGCAGCGGTTCCAGAAGCTGGCCGGGCAGACCATTACGGTGCAGCGGGTGCACGGCGACCTGCATTTGGGGCAGGTGCTGCGCACGCCGGAGTCCTGGCTGCTGATCGACTTCGAGGGCGAGCCGGGCCAGCCGCTGGAGGAGCGCCGCGCACCGGACTCCCCATTGCGCGACGTAGCTGGGGTGTTGCGATCGTTCGATTACGCCGCCTATGGGCCTCTGGTCGATCAGTCCGCCGACAAGCAACTCGCGGCGCGCGCCCGAGAGTGGGTGCAGCGCAACCGAACAGCCTTCTGTGACGGCTACGCCGCGGCATCCGGCGTCGACCCGCGTGATTCGGCGCTCATTTTGGCGGCGTATGAGCTGGACAAGGCGATCTACGAGACCGGTTACGAGTCTCGGCACCGGCCAAGCTGGCTACCCATTCCGCTGCGGGCGATCGCCAAGTTTGTAGCAGATTGATGTGAGTCTCGCCTGAATGGCCGTCCCCGCGCTGCCATCGGTGTAGTTCTTTTGAAAGCATGGTTTCCATGCTTCGTGAGACGTTCGACAGTGAGGCGCGTTTGTCGTGGGTGCTGGCGGTGCTTGCCGGTGTGCTCGGTGCGACGGCCTTCACCCACTCGGCCGGCTATTTCGTCACATTCATGACCGGAAACGCGCAGCGCGCGGTGCTGGGATATTTCCGCGACGACGTGGTGCTGTCGGTGACGGCCGGTCTGCTGCTACTGAGCTTCGTCGCCGGCGTGGTGGTCGCATCGGTGTGTCGGCGGCATTTCTGGGTCGCGCATCCGCACGGCCCGACGATGCTGGCGACCTTCAGTCTGTTGGCGGCCACCGTGGTGGACGTATTCGATGAGGGCTGGGAAGAGAATCAGCTCGACTTCCCGCCGATTATGTTGTTGGCCTTCGGTATTGGTGCGTTGAACACGTCGTTCGTCAAAGACGGCGAGGTGTCAGTGCCGTTGAGCTATGTGACCGGCACGCTGGTCAAGATGGGCCAGGGCATCGAACGGCACATCGCCGGCGGGAATTTGTCGGATTGGTTCGGTTACTTCCTGCTGTTCGGCAGCTTCATCTTCGGCGCCGCCGTCGGCGGTGTCATCAGCTTGTTCGTCAACGGCACCGGGATGCTGGTGTTCGCGTCGGCGATGTGCATGTTGGCAACCGGCTATACCTATTTCCACCAGGATCGGCGCACCCTGCTGAATTAGCCTTCCCACAAAAACATCGGCCGCAGCGCTGGGGGAACGCTGCGGCCGATGCTGTTGGGTCGATCAGGTGGCGCCTTGAGCAGCGCTCAGCGTGCGCTGAATGTCGGGCTTCATGGCAACCAGTTGCTGGTTCCAGTAACCCCAGTCATGCGTTCCGTTGGGCGGGAAGTTGAACGTGCCGTTGCGGCCACCCGCAGCGGTGTAGTTATCCCGGAACTGCTCATTGGTGCGCAGCGTGAACTGCTCCAGGAACTTGGCCGGCATGCTGTCGCCACCCAGCTCGTTCGGAGTGCCGTTGCCGCAGTAGACCCAGATGCGGGTGTTGTTCTGCACCAAGCGGGGGATCTGCACCATCGCGTCGTTGCGCTTCCATGCCGGGTCACTGGTCGGACCCCACATGTTGGAGGCGTTGTATCCGCCCGCATCGCCCATCGCCAGACCGATCAGCGTTGGCCACCAACCCTCGGAGGGGTTCAAGAAGCCGGACAGTGATGCGGCGTAGGAGAACTGCTGCGGGTAGTACGCGGCCAGGATCATTGCCGAACCACCCGACATCGAAAGACCCACCGCGGCATTGCCGTTCGGGGAGATGCCCCGGTTGGCCTGCAGGTACGTCGGGAGTTCGCGGGTCACGAACGTCTCCCACTTGTAGGTCGAGCAGCCCGCCTTACCGCAGGCCGGCTGATACCAGTCGCTGTAGAAGCTGGACTGTCCACCAACTGGCATGATCACCGACAGGCCGGACTGGTAGTACTCCTCGAACGCGGGAGTGTTGATGTCCCAGCCGTTGAAGTCGTCTGTTGCGCGCAAGCCGTCGAGCAGGTAGACCGCGTGCGGTCCGCCGCCCTGGAATTGCACCTTAATGTCATGGCCCATCGCTGCGGATGGGACGTTCAGATACTCGACCGGCAGACCTTTTTTGGAGAACGCCCCCACGGTCGCCGAGCCGCCTATAGCACCGACCACGCCGGCCAGCAGTGCTGCCCCGATGGTCGCGATTGCCAGTCGGCGCGGCAAACGCGACGCCGCACCGCGGAACTTCTCTGCGAACTTCATAGCTCCTATCCCAACTTTCATTTGCCGCATAAGCGGTCGAATAGCTGTCTGTGGCAGTCAAACACGCCAGTAACTACAAGCCTGTTAGTCGACTCGGGGTGTGGGGTCGCGGTTCGCTAACGATTGGGGCTCGCAGCGTTACTTGGAGATAACGATTACGACTCGGAGCCGCTGAGGTCAGAAAAAGCCCCCTGCCGAATCGAATTCAGCAGGGGGCGTTACAGATTCGTGATCTAGATGACGAGACGCCGCAAAAGCCTTGATGCAGAGGCAATTCCGAGAACCGCCGCGACCACCAGCACCGCGACGTCCAGCGGATTGAACGGGGTACCGATCAGCAGTGCCCGCAGGGCATGGACTTCGTAGCTGAGCGGGTTGACCGTGCTGACCACATGCAGCCAGGCCGGCATGACGGAGACCGGATAGAGCGCGTTGGACGCGAAGAACAGCGGCATGGTGATCGCCTGGCCGATCCCCATCAGCCGGTCGCGACTGCGCACCAGGCCGGCCAACGTCATCGACAGGCAGGCGAAGAACGCCGAGCCGAGCATCACGACGGCCATGGCGGCCAGGATCCGCAGCGGGTTGATCGTCATCCCGATGCCCATCACATAGGCCAACACCAACACGCCGACGACCTGCGCCACCGACCGCACCCCTGCCGCGAACGCCTTGCCGGCGATCAGCGCCGACGCGGGCGCCGGCGTCACCGTCAGCTTCGCCAGGATCCCGGCGTCGCGGTCCCAGATGATCTGGATGCCGTAGAAGATCGAGATGAACAACGCCGACTGGGCGATGATGCCCGGCGCCAGGAAGGCCAGGTACGACACCTGCCCGGTGTTGATGACGTGCAGCTTGCTGAACGTCGTGCCGAAGATCAGCAGCCACAGCGCCGGCTGCACCATCCGCGTGAAGAGCTCGGTGCGATCGTGCCGCAGCTTCTGCATCTCCACGATCGCGAACGCGCTGACGCGGCTTAGCGTCGCGGGCACGCGGTGCCATCCGCGCGCAGCGGGGGCCAGTGTGGCGGCCGTGGGCTTGCAGGTGGTGTCAACGGGCACGGCTGGCAACCATTCTGCTGGAACGGATTCCATGCAACGATCCGGAAGTCTCGGCTTGCTCCGCCAAGTCTGACGCGGTGTAGTGCCGGAAGACGTCTTCGAGCGTGGCGCAGGACGACACGTTCGACTTCAACTTTGTCGGCGTCCCGACGGCGCGAAGCTTGCCGTGATGCATCAGCGCGACGCGGTCGCACAACGCGTCGGCTTCCTCCATGTAATGCGTGGTCAGCAGCACGGTCATGCCGAACTGACCCTGCATGTTGAGCACGTGGGTCCAAACACGGTCGCGCGCGATCGGGTCCAGTCCCACCGTCGGTTCGTCGAGCACCAGCAGCGACGGTCGGTTGACCAACGCCTGCGCCACCTCCAGCCGGCGGACCATTCCGCCGGAGTAGGTTCCGGCTGGCCGGTCGGCGACGTCGAGCAACTCCATGGCATCCAGCGACTCATCCACGCGTTCGGGTCGCTGGGCACGCGGCACACCGTACAACCGGGCGAACCAGGCCACGTTCTGTCGGCCGGTCAGCGCGGACTCGATCGAAAGCTGCTGCGGCACATAGCCGATATTGCTGCGGATATCGATCGTCTGGCGGCGGGCGTCCAAGCCGAAGATGCGTAGCTCGCCGTGCTGCACGGGTGTCAGCGTGGTCAGCATCCGCACCACCGTGGTCTTTCCCGCGCCGTTGGGCCCGAGCAAGCCCATCGTCTCGCCGGGCCGCACCTGCAACGTCACGTTATCGACGGCGGTGAATTGGCCATAGCGGTGCGTCAGATTGCGGGCGTCGACCGCCATCGGCAGTGCTCGGCTCATGGTCATCGCTCCTGTAGTCGTCGGGTCATCGTTTCGAGCACTTTTAATCCCTTTGCCAGAGAATCGATTTGGTCTTCATCGAGTTCTTTGAGTACCTCGGACAGCGCTGCCCGCCGGTTCGCGCGTGAGGTATCGACGATCTGCTGAGCGGCCCCGGCCAGTCGTAGCTGGCCGACGCGACGGTCGGTTTGGGCCACCGTCCTCACCAGTAGGCCCTTGCCGACCAGCTTGGAAACCAACGTGGAGGCCGTGTTGGCGACCAGGCCCAGATCCGCAGCGGCAGCGCTGACTGATATGCCCGGTTGCCGGCCGACCAGCCACAGCAACTCCGACTGCGATTCGGTGAGCTGTGCGGAGTCGAAACCACGTTCGGCCGACCTACGGAGTTGCCGGCGGAATCTGCCGACTACGCGCGACACCTCGGTGACGGGGTCGATGAGAGTGGTCACTTGTATCTGTCTACGAGCTAAAGATGTGTGGACGCTATGTCCGAGCTAGCAGCGAGCTACTTCTCCAACCGATGCAGCACGACGTCGGTGAGCGCACCGCCGTCGACGCGCGCAGTCATGTAGGTGCAGAACGGCTGCCGACGACGATCGGTCGGTGAGCCCGGATTCAGCAGTCGCAGGCCGGTGGCGGTCGTGGTGTCCCAGGGGATGTGGCTGTGGCCGAAGACCAGGACGTCGGTGTCGGGGTAGAGGCGAGACATGCGGGCGTCCCGGCCGGCGCTGGCGCCGGTCTCGTGAACAACGGTGAAGCGCAACCCATCCAGAACGACGTCAGCACGTTCGGGTAGTCGCGAGCGCAGGGGGTCCCCGTCGTTATTGCCCCAGCAAGCCACCAGTCGCTCGGCCTTTGCCGTCAACTCGTCGAGCAGCTCTGGCACCACCCAGTCGCCGGCGTGCAGAACGACGTCTGCCTGAGGCACCTCTTCCCAGACGCGCGGCGGCAGATCGCGGGCGCGTCGCGGCACGTGCGTATCGGCGATCAGCAGCAACCTCACCAGGCCATCCTCCACCAAGGCTGATCGCTACCTGTCCTTGCTTGCCCGATGGCCTTTCCGGCGCCATATTCGCATCATCAAGGTTTACCCGGACGGCATTCCAGGCCAAACATCCCGGTGGCAGTGCCGAGTCGGCGTAGTGGCACGATGCTAACCAGCGCCGCCCGCGTCGCCGCCGGGCCGACTCAAAGGAGAGAAACGTTATGCGCACCTTCGAATCAGTAGCCGACCTCGCCTCGATCAAGGGTGAAAGCATCGGAGAGAGCGACTGGGTGACGATCAGCCAGGAAGATGTCAACCTGTTCGCCGACGCCACCGGCGATCACCAGTGGATCCACGTGGACCCCGAGCGAGCGGCCAAGGGCCCGTTCGGCAAGACGATCGCGCACGGTTTCATGACACTGGCGCTGCTGCCGCGGCTGCAGCACCAGATGTACACCGTCAATGGCATCAAGCTCGCAATCAATTACGGCCTCAACAAAGTTCGCTTCCCGGCGCCGGTCCCGGTCGGCTCCCGGGTGCGGGCGAAAAGCTCGTTGGTCAACATCGAGGACTTGGGTAACGGCGCGGTGCAGGCCACCGTGTCGACGACCGTGGAGGTCGAGGGCTCAGACAAACCGGCCTGTGTGGCCGAGAGCGTCGTTCGCTACATGTCATAGGGCGGCGGGTCATGGACGCAGACCTGGCTTCCTGGCTGGACGACGGACTGTACTTCGACTATCTCGGCTTCGACATCTTCTACCGGGTGGAGGGCAGCGGCCCTCCATTACTGATGATTCACGGCTACCCGTTCAATTCCTTTGACTGGGCGCCGATCTGGCCGACGCTGACACAACGGTTCACCGTGATCGCGCCGGACATGATGGGCATGGGCTTCTCCGCGAAGCCCGTCGCCTACGAATACTCCGTACACGACCATGCCGACATGCATGAGGCGCTGCTGGCCCACCTGGGCATCGGCAACGCACACATCCTCGCGCACGATATTGGCGACTCGGTGGGTCAGGAGTTGTTGGCGCGCCACGAATTTGGTGATCATGCCTATGGCGCATTGAGTATAGACTCAATCACCTGGCTCAACGGCGGCATGTTCGTGGAGACCTACACGCCGCGGGCAGCGCAGAAGCTGATGTCGGGAACTCCGTTGGGCGACATCTTGAGTCCGGTGCAGAACACTTCGTTGTCGCGTCGGCTGCTTGAGCCGACGCTGCGGGAGATGTTCGGCCCGAACACCAAACCGACGCGACACATGATGGA
This sequence comes from uncultured Actinomycetota bacterium, assembly GCA_963733755.1. Classification (GTDB taxonomy): domain Bacteria; phylum Actinomycetota; class Actinomycetes; order Mycobacteriales; family Mycobacteriaceae; genus Mycobacterium. Next base: position 125,949 of record CAVTEZ010000025.1, on the reverse strand, counting down.
CGTGTTCGGTCAGATCCTGGACTACAACGACGGCCGGCGTGTGCTGCATAAGGTCGGCCGCTTCATCAAAGATCGCCACACACACCGGAATCGATGGGTGCGGGCGATGAGGCAGACCGATGTTTCGATGCGGTTGATCGACGGGCCGGTCGACCCCAACTCCGGCGCGCACATGGCGCGCCGCTACGCCGAGGTGATACCCGGCGCCGATGTGGTGATGCTTGCCGACGACATCGGGCACTGGCCGCAGCTCGAAGCACCCGACGCGGTGCTGGAGCATTTTCTGGCCCACATCGACCGCGTCACCGCCGGCAGCTAGAACTCGGCGACCGCGTGCTCTAGGCGCTCGGCCAACCGGGCCTCCGCCTCGGCGCGCCGGGTCGGCAGGTGCTGCGACGGGAAAGGCGTTGACACCGGCTCATATTCACGCAGCGTGCGGCGAGCCACGGTCATCTTGTGCAGCTCGGTGGCACCGTCGGCGATCCCCAACGACTCTGCGGCGATCATCATCTTGACGAACGGCATCTCGTTGGAGACCCCGAGCGCGCCGTGCAAGTGCAATGCGCGCTGAGCGACGTCGTGCAACACCTGCGGCATCGCCACCTTGACCGCTGCAATGTCGCGGCGGACCTTCTGGTAGTCGTGATGCTTGTCGATCAGCCAGGCGGTGCGCAACACCAATAACCGGAACTGCTCGATTTGGATCCAGCTGTCGGCGATCTTTTCCTGGGTCATCTGGAAATTCGACAGCGGACCCATCCGGGTCTGGCGGGAGACCGCCCGCTCACACATCATGTCGAATGCGCGCCGGGCTAACGCGATGGTGCGCATGGCGTGATGAATGCGGCCGCCGCCGAGCCGGGTCTGCGCGATCGCGAAAGCCTGACCCTCGCCACCGAGTATGTGATCGGCCGGTACCCGGACGTCGGCATAGCGGACGTAGCCGTGGGTGGCGTGCGACTCCGTGCCGACGCCGACGTTGCGGATGATCTCGAGGCCCGGCGAACCGGCGGGGACGATGAACAACGACATCTTGTCGCGGGTGCGCGCCTCGGGATTGGTGACCGCCATGACGATGAAGAAGGTCGCGTGCCGGGCGTTGGTGGAAAACCATTTCTCGCCGTTGATCACCCAGCTGTCGCCGTCACGCTCGGCGCGGGTCACGAACAGGCCCGGATCCGAGCCGCCTTGCGGTTCGGTCATGGAGTAACACGAGGTGATCTCGCCGGCCAGCAGCGGTTCTAAATAGCGCGTCTTCTGTTCGGGGGTGCCGAACAGCGCCAGGATCTCGGCGTTGCCCGAGTCGGGTGCCTGCGAGCCGAACACCGACGGTGCCCAGCGGGACCGTCCCACAATTTCATTTAGCAGCGCGAGCTTGACCTGGCCATAGCCTTGACCGCCGAGTTCGGGTTTCAGGTGTGCGGCCCACAGGCCGTGATCCCTGACCTGCTGCTGCAGGGGCCGCAGGGTCGCCATGGTCTCGGGATTCTTTTTGTCGTACGGGTCGAGCGCCACCAGGTCGAGTGGCTCGAGCTCGTTGACCATGAATTCTTCGACCCAGTCCAGTTTCTGCTGGTATTCGGGGTCCGTTTCGAAGTCCCACACGGCTTCTGACGCTACTACGCTGGCTGCCGATGACAATCCACACGCGTCCCGGGCACAAGGCTGACATCTCCGAGCTGTCGCACGCGCTCGGCCGCGCCTTCTACGACGACCCGGTATCGGTCTGGATCATGCCCGACCCCAAAGCACGGGCCGCGCATCTGCGGAAATTCTTCGCGACCGTCACCCGCCACCACCACCTCGCCGGTGGCGGTGTGGAGGTGGCGACCGGCGGGTCGACCATCGGGGCGGCGGCACTCTGGGACCCGCCGGGCCGGTGGAAGCAGTCGGGGCGCGAACAGCTGATGATGCTGCCGTCGTTGGTTCTCGGATTCGGGCGGCGGCTGGCACTGGGCCGCAAGCTCGGCGCGTTGTTCGCGCAGATGAAGTCACACCACCCGGAAGAACCGCACTGGTACCTCGCGGTGATCGGCAGTGACACCTCGGTGCGTGGCAAAGGCTACGGGCAGGCGCTCATGCAGTCTCGTCTCGACCGCATCGATGCGGAGCACGCCCCCGCCTATCTGGAATCCAGCAAAGCCGAAAACGTCCCGTACTACCAGCGGTTCGGTTTCGAGGTCACCGGCGAGCTCGTCATTCCCGATGGCGGCCCGACCCTATGGCCGATGTGGCGGCCGCCGCGCTGAATACAGATCACTCAAGTTTTCGCCGCTCTGCTCCGCCGCTTACGCAGCCCTTGGTGGTGCGCCCACAGCGATCGGAGTCCGCAGCACAACTAGATCCCAGGCGAATGTTATTGCCGCAGGGGCAATTCTTGCCACGTTTGGCACCGGCCCGCTAACTGGAGAGCAGAGTTCGTCCGGGGCATCGGGAAAAGTGCGCCTGACCTGCGCCAGCTTGGTACTGGCACTGGCGGCGCGGAGGTATGCATCCCAGAAGTCGCCCGTGGTCTGCGGGTCTAGATTTGTCATGATGGTCTCCTCGACTGTGATGGTGCATGTCACAGATCCTCATTGACCTCCAATGCATCTCACGACGAGCGGGTGAAGCCGGTTCGGCCAATGTGACGAGTCACTCACAGCTGGTAGTCGCTGAGGAGTCAAGTACGTAGCCGACAGGTCTAATGGCGTTTAGCCGTCCACCAACGAGGGGAACCGATTGCTATGGCTAGCGACAGTGGCGATCCCCAAGCCGACCCAGGCGACACCCTGAGCCCGAGCGAGTCGACCGACTCCGATGAGGTGCGCAATGACGACGGCGACATCGTCGTTGATCCGCCCGACGGTTGGAGTGAGGCCGATAAGTTCGGGATGACGGAGCGCGAAGAACGCGAGGGGGAGTCCCTCGAATACAAGCTCGCCGCAGAAGAGCCGGAGTTGCCACCTGCCGTAAATCCGGTTCCGGAGCGCTCAGTCCGCGTGCATCGCGGTCAGATCGACGGCACTCCCGAGGATGGCGATTCGCTATTCAATGTCGACAGGTGAAGCTTTGCTGGTGTCGCGCAACGTCGCGGTGAATTGCATTGCCCGATAAGGCCATCCGTGCATGGTGTTCCACTGCGACACCATCAGGCCGACGCCGCCGATCACGTCAAGCTTCGAGCCCGGCAGGAGGTATCCGCCGTAGAGCTGCGCGACCCGGCTGCCAGCATGGTCTTCATCGTCCCAGTCGGATCCGACGATCGGATGCTGCAGCGGCGCGGTACCTACAGCGGTGGGGGATTTCATCACCCGGTATCCAAGAGCGTATTCCGAGGACAGGAATCCGCCGAGAATCCACCTACCGTTGGCCAGTCGCCGCAGGGACAGCTCACCCCAGGTCTCGCCCGGCGGAGTCAGCGGCGTCGGCTCAGTGTTCCAAGACCAGAGCCCGCGGGTGCGTCCCCATCCGGAGTACTTGCGCGGATCGCCGATGTGTTCCGGGCGGACTCGCTTCAGGATGATTCCCTTGTCGCGCTGAAAGCCGGTGGAAACCACGTAGATCCAACCGTCGACCGGGTCGTAGTCCCAAGACCAGCACTGTGCATGACCGTCGTGCAGCCCGGCCGGAAACCTCGTCTTGCCGCCCAGGTGGTGCCATGACATACCGCTGTCGTCGGAGCGCCAGATCTCGGTCCACACCACGTTGCCGAAGCCCCGGTTGACGATCGCGTGCAGGTAGAGCGATTCGCCCACCCGTAGCAGATCGGACGGGATCACCGTGCTGATGCCGCGGCGCGGTCGCCCGGACCGGCCGGTGCGGTGTGCGTAACGCCAAAGTTGTTGTGCGAAATCAGGATTGCCTCCGCCCGCGCGGTGGTAGGTGATCGGATGGCTGGCGTCTCCGGTGCCGATGAGGATCACCGGAGAGCGCCATTCACCCTGCCCAACGCGGTTGCCGGAGAACGTATCTCCGAACACCGACACCAGCGTGCCGTTGGGGGCGATCACCGACGCGCCGAGGTCGGTGCACGTCACGCCCCACCGATTAGTGAGGCCGGGGCCGGTTATGTCGGCCAGCTTGCCCTCTTTGCGGTGCGCGTCAGCCACAACAGTCAGTCCGAGAATGGCGTGATGGGCCGTTGCCGGCGTTGCCCATCGACGATGATGTCCACCTTTTCGTTGAAGAACGCGATGTGGTCGCGCACGGGTTCCGCTTCGCGGAGCGGATGGTGATATGTCCAGGCGATGTCGGCGGGCCCGTCGGGCACCGAGAAGTAGGACGCCCGGCCCTTGTAGGCGCAGTAGCTCACCGTCTGGCTCGGCTCGAGAGCGACGGCGACGTCGGCGCGCGGAAGATAGAACCGGATCGGCAGCGAGGTCTCGAACAACAGCAGCGGACGTGATGACTCGGCCAGCAGCTGGCCTTCCCACTCGGAGCGGACATGCCGGGTGCTGGCGAGGATGTCGATGCGTTTGAACGGATCGTGCGGATGGGAGACGATCGGTTCGTCTTCCTCCTGCCAGGTGAACGCGCTGAAGTCGAAGGTGAGATACCCGGCCAGGTCCGGATCGTCCGGCCGAAATGCCGCCGCCGGGCATCGCCGCCCACCGATGATCACGTCGAACTTCTCGCCGGTACAGGTGTGCGCCGCAAAGGGATTCGTGGGGACCAGGACGGGCAAGTCGGCGAGGTCGTCGACCCGGCCGGCCGATTCCAGCCGGGCCGCGACATCGCCTTGTGGCACGGCGTATGTGGGGACCAACCGCCGCGGTTCCCATACCAGCAGGCCGTCGATCGTGTCGGCCACCGGCTCACCGTCCAGGTGAATCCGAAGGCGCTTTTCGGTGGGCTCGTAGCGCAGCGACGTCAGCGCGCTGCCGAGCAGGTCTCGCATTCTGGTGCCCATGGCACCATCATGGCGCGGAATGCACCGACTCGACCGTGTAGAGATGCGGTTCGTAGCTGTCGGCCAGGTCCGCACACTGCCCCATGTGTTGGCGGGCCGTGGGATTGCTCAGCATCGCCCGAAATGCGTCCTCGCTGCGCCATTGCGCGTAGTTGACGACACGGGTGCCATCGGTGCTGAGGTGAATATTCGCCGAGATGAACCCGTCGATGTGCTGCATCACGTCCTCGGTGGCCGCCGTCAGGAGGTCGGCGAGTTCTCGAGCCCGCTCGGGCGGCACGGTGAACACGTTGATCAACGTCGCGTGGTCGGCGTGTGCGGTGATGGTCGACATGACTTCTCCTTTGTCAGGTTCCTGACGTAACGATAGCACCGGTGTAAGGTTCCTGCCATGCAACCGTCGGAGGCCGAACGCTCAATCGGCTATCTCGTCAAACGGGTGCAGCAGGGCCTGCGGCGCCGATGTGACAGCGCGCTGAAGCCGACCGGACTGTCGATGGCCCAGTACTCGACGTTGCGAGCGCTGCATGAACATCCCGATGCCTCGGCGGCGGAGTTGGCCCGGCTGTGTTTCGTGACGAGGCAGTCGCTGCAGGACGTATTAGCCGGCTTAAGGGCTGACGGCTTGGTCGAGACTGCTGATGCGCCGCCGCGCGGCCGATCCCGATCGTTGGCCTTGACCCGCCTCGGGGCGCGCCGGCTGAGCGCTGCTCATGACGCGGTGTTCGGCGTGGAAGCACTGATGCTGCAGGGTATTTCGGCCCGCGATCGGAGAACCGTAGCCGAAGTGCTACTGCGCTGCGCGGAGAACGTCGAAGATGCTTAGGGGCTGCTGCGCCAACCGGTGACGCCAATGACGATCATCCGTAGTTGCTTGACCGCGGTACGACGAATGTCTTCGATCGCCTCGGTGCCCTGGGCGTCATCGAGCGCCTCGGCGATGACGATCATCGAGTTGACGAACAGACTCGCCAGCACATTCAGGTCGTCGGTGCTCCATGCGTTCAGCCCCGGGAACCGGGCGAGGTCGGTGGCCAGCTCCGAGGTCAGCAGCCGAAATTCGGTGCGGATCGCATACCGCAACACCGTGACGCCACTGGAGCGTTCGCGTCCGATGAAACGCCAGTGCTCACGACGCTCGGTGACGCTGGCGACGACGATCTCGACCGAGGACTCGATGACCCGGTTGGGGTCGAGCTTGCCGGCGCGCGCGCCGCGCAGCATGTCGCGCAAGGTTCGAAACGACTCATCGATCAGGACCAGTCCGAGGGCCTCCATCGATTCGAAGTGACGATAGAACGCTCCTGGCACGATCCCGGCTTCCCGGGTCACCTCGCGCAGGCTCAGTCCGCTGAAACTGTGCTCCTCGAGCAGTTTGAGCGCGGCGGCCACAATCGCCCGGCGGGTCGCCTCTTTGCGCTCCTCGCGGGACGGGCCCTCGCGGCTACGCCCCCGGCTCGACCGGTGTGACCGTGAGCTAGGCGCACGACTGTTCACCGTGTGAACCGTACCACAGACCTGGGGAAACCCTTGACGAGCTGGGGTATATGGGCGCACGGTATACAAATGTTCACTCAGAACTCCACACAAACTCTGACAAGGCGGGTGCTGGGATCAAACCTAGTCAACCTGCTGACCGGTCCGCATGGCGTCGACCGATACACCGAACAGGTGGATCCGACCTGGACGTTGGCCGAGGGCCGCGGGAAGGTCATCGACGTACGACGGGACACCCCACGCAGCGTCACCATGGTGCTGGCGCCCAACCAGGCGTTCGCCGGCACCATCAAGGCCGGGCAATACGTCAACCTCAGCGTCGAGATCGACGGGCGCCGGCACACTCGGTGCTACTCGCCGGCCAACGCCGAGGGCAGCTCCGACCTCGAGCTGACCATCGGGCATCACGACGGCGGACTGGTCTCGACCTATCTCTACGAGCGTGCCCGTCGCGGGATGGTGGTCGGTCTGACCGGGGTCGGCGGCGACTTCGTGATGCCGGCGCAGCGACCCCGCCGCATTATGTTTGTCTCCGGCGGCAGCGGGATCACGCCGGTCATGGCGATGCTGCGCACGCTGGTCAACGAGGGCCATGCCGGCGAGATCGCCTTCGTGCACTACTCGCGTAACCGGGCCGAGGCGTGCTACCGCGACGAGCTTGCTGCGATGGCGGGTGTGCGGGTGCTGCACGGCCACACCCGATCCGCGGACGGCGATCTCAACGGTCGCTTCGGCGCTGACCACCTGGCGGCGGCCATGCCGGAACCTGACGCCGTCTTCGTCTGCGGCCCAAAAACTTTGGTCGATGCCGTCCGTGAGCACTGCCAGAACGTGTACTCGGAAAGCTTCGTGGCGCCCGCGCTGGACGTGCCGGCGCAACCGTCCGGTGGACGAGTCACGTTCGCGGACAGCGGTATTGATATCACCGACGATGGACGCCCGCTGCTAGAGCAGGCCGAATCGGCGGGCCTGACCCCGGCGAGTGGATGCCGGATGGGCATCTGCCACACCTGCACGCGCCGCAAAACCGGCGGTGTCGTGCGCAACCTGACCACCGGTGCGGTGTCGACCGCGCCCGACGAGGACGTGCAGATCTGCGTGTCTGTCCCCGTCGGTGACGTCGACATCGCTCTCTAGAGAATCGGAGGCTCCACCATGTCGCAGCCCAAGATCAATCTGACTAACGAGCAGGCCGACGCTTTCGGTCGGGAACTCGACGCCATCAAGGAACGCGTAATGGCCGACCTCGGCCAGCGCGACGCTGACCACATCCGTCGCGTCATCAAGGCGCAGCGCGCCCTCGAAGTGGGTGGCCGCGCCCTGCTGTTCGCCGGGATCTTTCCGCCAGCCTGGCTGGCGGGCACCGCAATGCTGGGGATCTCAAAGATCCTGGACAACATGGAGATCGGCCACAACATCATGCACGGCCAGTACGACTGGATGCGAGACCCGTCGATCCGTGGCCGCGACTTCGAGTGGGACACCGCATGCCCAGCCGACCAATGGCGGCACTCGCACAACTACATGCACCACACCCACACCAACATCGTGGGCATGGACCGTGACATCGGCTACGGCGTCCTGCGAATGAGTGAGGACCAGCCGTGGAAGCCCTACTTCCTGGGCAACCCGGTCTACGCCTTCCTGCTGATGGTGCTGTTCCAATACGGCGTCGCCCTGCACGAGCTGGAAACCGAGCGCATCCGTTCCGGCGAGATCCGGCTCGCTGACAAGCAGGAGATCCTGCAAGAGATTTGGCGCAAGACCCGCAAGCAGGTGCTCAAGGACTATGTTGCCTTCCCGCTGCTGGCCGGACCGTTGGCCCCGTTCGTCTTCACCGGCAACCTGACTGCCAACCTGATGCGCAACGTGTGGTCGTACATGATCATCTTCTGCGGCCACTTCCCGGACGGCACACAGGAATTCACCGTCGAGGAGACTCAGGGTGAGTCGCGGGGGATGTGGTACTTCCGCCAGATTCTCGGTTCGGCAAACCTGACCGGTGGCAAGGCCTTTCACCTGATGTCCGGTCACCTGTCGCACCAGATCGAGCACCACCTCTTTCCGGACATGCCGGCTCAGCGGTATTCGGAGATCGCGTCTGAGGTGCAGGAAATCTGCCGGCGCTACGGCATCCCGTACAACTCGGGCTCGCTACCGAAGCAGTTCGGCACCGTCGTGCGCAAGATCATCAGGCTGGCCTTGCCGCCGAAGGACCGCAGCGACGCCAAGCCGAAAGATCGCGACTTGGTCGCGGCCTGAGCGGTCGAGATCTGATCAGTGCCGATAGCCGAGCATCGCCACTGAGGCCTGCACCGCGGGTTCTACGATCTCGCGCACGCTGTGCCCGTCTTCGACCGCCAGAGCCGTCAGTTCACGCAGGCCGCCCACCAGGATCACCGCTTTCGCCTGGGTCAAGGGCGGTAGGTCGGCGCTTCGAATACCCGGGCTCTCGCTGAGGTTCACCAGCAGGCTGGTCAGCAGTTGGATTCCGCGACGCTGGAACGGTCGCGCGGCCGCGTCCAGCGACGGCAGCTCGCGGATCCAGCTCAGGGTGAGCTCCGGTCGGGACTCGATGTGGCCGACGTAGGCCTCGACGGCCTGACGGATCTGGATCTGCCAGTCGGCGTCGGGCTCGACGGCGGCACGGATAGCCTCGCCCAGCTTTCCGACGTCGGCGTGCAGCAATTCGAGAAAACACTGCTCCTTGCTGGGAAACTGGTCGTAGAAGGTGCGCTTGGACGTGCGGGCGTGCCGGACGATGTCGGCGACGGTGCTGGCGCGGTATCCGCGCTCGGTGATCGAGGCCGCGAGGCCGTCGAGCAGTCGCTGCCGAAACGGGTCAAAGTCACCGGGCTTGGGCGAACTCCCAGCCGAGGACGCATCCTTCGCGACGGTCGTCGCCACGGCGCCTCCTTCCCGTGAAACCAGCGCCGTCTCAACCCTTGCCAGCACCTGGTACCACACGGTACCGTACCGGAAGGAGCTGTGGTACGGCGCAGTACCACACCGATGCTGGGAGCGCAACGCCATGAGCACCATCGACACGCGCGGGGCTTCGACGACGGCTGCGAACACGTTGCCGCCTGGGCCCCGGATTCCAAAAGTGTTGCAGGGGTTTGCCTTTGCGTTCATTCGTCGTCGGTTCATGCATCAGACGGCGCACCGCTACGGTGACGCGTTTTCGCTGCACGTGCCGGTGTACGGCCCGATGGTGGTGGCGGCAAGTCCACAGCTGGCCAGGCAGGTCTTCACTGCCAATCCGGAAGTGCTCGGCAACATTCAGCCCAACCTGAGTCGGTTCCTCGGATCTGGTTCGGTGTTCGCGCTGGACAACGACGAACACCGGCAGCGCCGTCGGCTGCTCGCTCCGCCCTTCCACGGCAAGAGCATCAAGAACTACGAGTCGATCATCGAAGAGGAAACGCTGCGCGAGATCGCCGACTGGCCACAGGGAACTGCGTTCGCCACCCTGCCGTCCACGATGCGCATCACGCTCAACGCGATCCTGCGGGCGGTGTTCGGCGCCGAGGGCGCCGAGCTGGACGAGCTCCGGCGGATCCTGCCGCCGTGGGTCACGCTGGGTTCGCGGATGGCCCCGCTGCCCAAACCTGCTCGGACTTATGGTCGCTACTCGCCGTGGGGCCGGCTGGCCGAATACCGGCGCCGCTACGACGCCATTCTCGACAAGCTCATCGCCGACGAGCGGTCAGACCCGAACTTCGAGCATCGGACCGACCTGCTGGCGATGATGCTGCGTAGCACCTACGAAGACGGTTCGGCTATGTCGCGCAAGGACATTGGAGATGAGCTGCTCACTCTGCTCGCGGCCGGACACGAGACCACCGCGTCCACGCTCGGTTTTGCATTCGAACAGCTCAGCCGACACCCCGAAGTGTTGACCGCGCTGGTCGCCGAGGCCGAGACCGACGACAGCGAGTTACGACAGGCCACGATTCTTGAGGTGCAGCGAAGCCGAACGGTCATCGATGCCATCGGCCGACACGTCCACTCACCGGCCTTCGAACTCGGCGAATGGTCTATCCCGCGCGGACACACCATCATCGTCAGCATTTCGAAGCTGCACGCCGACCCGGAGTTGTTCCCCGATCCGGACAGCTTCGATCCGCAGCGCTTCGTTGGAACCAAGCCGCCCAGCTTCGCTTGGCTCGCATACGGTGGCGGGGCCCGACGCTGTGTGGGGGCCGCGTTCGCCAACATGGAGATGGACGTGGTGCTGCGAACAGTATTGCGCCACTTCACTATCCAAACCACGAACGCCCCCGGGGAGAAGCTGCACTCGCGCGGTGTCGCGTACACGCCAAAGGACGGCGGGAAGATCGTGGTCCATCGGCGATAAGATCGTCGCTCGTGACTGCCGATGACAACCAGTTGGTCGAGCTGATGAACGGCGCCCTGGGATCCACCATCCCCACCGCGCACAACATGGGCGTGCGAGTTGTGGAGGCCCGTCGCGGTTTTGCCGCGGCCACGGTTCCGGTGGAGGGCAACGGGAACCACTTCGGCGTCATCTACGCCGGCGTCCAGTTCACCGTGGCCGAAATTCTTGGCGGCATCATCGCATTGAGCACTTTTGACAGCTCCAAGTACTTCCCGCTGGTCAAAAACGTCGACATCGCCTTCGTCGGCATGGCCCGGTCCGAGTTGAGGGCGGCGGCCAGCCTCGACGACGAGACGATCGCGCGAATCGAAGCCGAGGCGGCCGAGCGGGGCAAGTCCGACTTCACTCTCGAGGCGGTGGTGACCGATGCCGACGATAAGACGGTGGCCACTACCCGCGGCCTCTACCAGCTGCGCGCGATCGGCAACTAACTTTCGACGCTTGCCCGTCGCGGCAACTTCCAGTCCGGGCGGATGAAGTGGCAGGTGTACCCGTTGGGGTAGTGCTCCAGGTAGTCCTGGTGTTCGGGCTCGGCTTCCCAGAAATCGCTGGCCGGGCTGACTTCGGTCACCACCTTGCCGGGCCACAACCCTGAGGCCTCGACGTCGGCGATGGTGTCCAGCGCAATGCGCTTCTGGTCGTCGTCGACGTAGAAGATCGCGGAGCGGTAGCTGGGTCCGATATCGTTGCCTTGCCGGTTCTTGGTGGTCGGGTCATGGATCTGGAAGAAGAACTCCAGGATTGCGCGAAAGTCCGTGACTGCGGGGTCGTAGGTGATCTCGATGGCCTCGGCGTGGGTGCCGTGATTGCGGTAAGTGGCGTTACGGAGATTCGGGTCGCCGGTGTAGCCAACTCGGGTCGACCCCACGCCGGGCTGCTTGCGGATCAAGTCCTGCATGCCCCAAAAGCAGCCGCCGGCCAGTATTGCCTTGCTGTAGTCCGTCATCCTCTCGATTATCCAGAGTCGTGGCACCGGCTGCCAGCGGCGCCGGCCGCTGGTCGCACAATCGGACTATTGCTCGACAAACCGCAATAGAACGTGTTCTAGTTTCTTGCGTGAAGCAGGCTTTTACCCACGACGAGCTGGCCGCCGCATTCGCCACCTTCGAGCAGACCGTGGCCCACGCCGCCGAGACCAGGAACTGGGACCACTGGGTGCAGCACTACACGCCGGACGTCGACTACATCGAGCACGCCGCCGGCACCATGAAGGGCCGCGAGCAGGTGCTCACCTGGATCCGCAAGACGATGACAACTTTTCCGGGCAGCCACATGACGGCCTTCCCGTCGCTGTGGTCGGTGATCGACGAGGCAGGCGGGCGAATAATCTGCGAACTCGACAACCCGATGGTCGACCCCGGTGACGGCACGATCATCAGCGCGACGAACATCTCGATCATCACCTACGCGGGCGACGGCCAGTGGTGCCGGCAAGAAGACATCTACAACCCGCTGCGCTTTCTGCAAGCGGGAATCAAGTGGTGCAAAAAGGCCGAGGCACTGGGCACGCTCGATGACGACGCCGCCCGCTGGCTGCAGACATACGGCGGGACATTCGGAGGGACACAGTGAGCGCACCCAAACTGGTCATCGGCGCCAACGGCTTCTTGGGTTCGCATGTCACCCGCCAACTCGTCGCCGCCGGCGCCGACGTGCGCGCCATGGTCCGCTCGACCGCCAACACCCGCAGCATCGACGACCTGGACGTCACGCGTTTTCACGGTGACGTCTTCGATACGGCCACCGTGCGCGAGGCGATGGAGGGCTGCGACGAGGTGTACTACTGCGTGGTCGACACCCGGGCCTGGCTGCAAGACCCGTCGCCGCTCTTCCACACGAACGTCGATGGTCTGCGCAGTGTCCTGGATATAGCTGTGGCAGAGCCTATTTCAGCAACCCTGAAGCGGTTCGTGTTCACCAGCACATATGCAACGGTGGGTCGCCGTCACGGCCATGTGGCCACCGAGGACGACCCCATCGACCGACGCAACCTCACCCCATACGTCGACTCACGGGTCCAGGCCGAAGACCTGGTGCTGCGGTACGCGGACGAAGCCGGCTTGCCCGCGGTCGCCATGTGCGTCTCGACGACCTACGGCAGCGGCGACTGGGGCCGCACGCCGCACGGCGCCTTCATCGCGGGCGCGGTGTTCGGGAAGCTGCCGTTCTCGATGAACGGCATTCAGTTGGAAGTCGTCGGTGTTGACGACGCCGCGAAGGCCTTGCTGTTGGCAGCCGAGCGGGGCCGCAATGGTGAGCGCTATTTGATTTCCGAGCGAATGATCCCGCTGAAAGAGGTGGTCGAGATCGCGGCCGATGAGGCGGGCGTGCCACCGCCACGGCGATCGATTTCGGTGCCGATGCTGTACGGCCTGGGTGTGATGGGGAGCTTGCGAGCAAGGTTGACGGGCAAGGACGCCGAACTCAGCATGGCTTCGGTGCGAATGATGCGAGCCGAAGCCCCCGTCGACCACAGCAAGGCCACCCGCGAATTGGGTTGGGAGCCAAGGCCGGTCGAAGACTCCATTCGGGAGGCCGCGCGATTTTGGGCCGACATGAAGAATGCCAGGCGAAGCAGCAAGTCTGCGCCGTCCGAGTAAATCGGAATCGCGCTTAACTTCTTACGCGCGACTCTCCGCGTGTCTCAGGTAACTGAAGTGATTTTTGTTACATAGTGTGACGCATGGTGGATGTGTGGTGGCACCGCGCTGAAACACGTCACCCTGCACCGCGCGATCGCCATAGCGGTGGGGCGGTGGAATAACGGTGACCGCTACGACGTCCGTAGGGCTCGCCGGCTATCTGCGTGACCAACTGACGCCGCCTTTGGCGACCGTCGGTGGATTCGCCCGAATGTGCGTGCTCACTGGAAAAGCATTGTTCCGTAGGCCTTTTCACTGGAACGAGTTCATCGATCAAACCTGGTTCATCACCCGAGTCGCGCTGCTGCCCACGGTCGCGGTGTCGATACCGCTGACCGTGCTGATCGTCTTCACGCTCAACACGTTGCTCGCCGCCTTCGGCGCCGCCGACATCTCTGGCGCGGGCGCCGCCCTGGGGGCGGTGACCCAGCTGGGCCCGCTGACCACCGTGCTGGTGGTGGCCGGCGCCGGCTCGACGGCCATCTGCGCCGACCTGGGTGCGCGCACCATTCGCGAAGAGATCGATGCGATGGAGGTCCTTGGCATCGATCCCATCCACCGGCTGGTGGTACCGCGGGTGGTGGCCGCGACGGTGGTCGCAACGCTGCTCAACGGAACCGTCATCACGATCGGTTTGGTCGGCGGCTTCCTGTTCGGTGTCAAGCTCCAAAACGTTTCGGGCGGTGCGTATCTGGCCACGTTGACGTTGGTCACCGGCTTACCAGAAGTGCTCATCGCAACGATCAAGGCCGCGATCTTCGGGACGATCGCGGGGCTGGTCGGCTGCTATCGCGGACTGACCACAAAAGGTGGGCCCAAGGGTGTCGGCGTCGCAGTCAACGAGACGCTGGTGCTGTGCGTGATCGCGCTGTTCGCGGTCAACGTGGTGCTCACCACCATCGGCGTCCGGTTCGGCACGGGTCGCTGACATGTCGACCGCCGCGGTGGTTCGTGCGCGCTTTCCGGGCACCGTGGCCAACGTCAATCACTACGCCGGCGGCGTCATCCGCGGGCTCAACAAGGCCGGACACCTGACCCGGTTCTCCGTCATCGGCGCCTGGTCGATCGGATGGGCGTTGCGCCGCTACCGCAGAGAGACATTGCGGCTGATCGCCCAGATCGGCATGGGCACCGGTGCCATGGCCGTCGTCGGCGGTACCGCGGCGATCGTCGGGTTCGTGACGCTGTCCGGCGGATCGCTGATCGCCATCCAGGGTTTCGCGTCGCTGGGCAACATCGGCGTCGAGGCGTTCACCGGGTTCTTCGCCGCCCTGGCCAACGTGCGCGTCGTCACCGCGGTGGTGACCGGCGTCGCGTTGGCTGCGACGGTCGGTGCGGGTGCGACCGCAGAGCTGGGCGCGATGCGGATCAGCGAGGAGATCGACGCACTCGAGGTGATGGGCATCAAGTCGGTGGCGTTCCTGGTGTCGACTCGACTGATGGCGGGACTGGTCGTGGTCGTCCCGCTCTACGCGATGGCGCTGGTGATGTCGTTTCTGTCGGGCCGAGTCGTCACCACGCTGTTCTACGGACAGTCGGTGGGCACCTACGAGCATTACTTCCGAACCTTCCTGCGCACCGAGGACGTGTTCTGGTCGGGCGGCGAGGTCATCGTCATGGCGGTGATCGTGATGATCACCCACTGCTATTACGGCTACAACGCCAGCGGCGGACCGGTCGGAGTCGGCGAGGCGGTCGGGCGCTCGATGCGTTTCTCGCTGGTTTCCACCGTGATCGTCGTCCTGTTGACCTCGCTTGCGCTATACGGCGTCGACCCGAACTTCAACCTCACGGTGTGACCGCTGTGATGACCATTCACCGGAAAAAACAGCAGGAGCGAAAGACCCGGACCTGGCCGGACACCGTTGCCGGCGTCGGGCTGTTCCTGGCGTCCGCGCTGTTACTTGCGTTGATATACGGGCAGTTTCGTGGTGACTTCACGCCCAAGACCAAACTGACGATGCTGGCCGCGCGCGCCGGGCTGGTGATGGATCAGGGCTCGAAAGTCACCTACAACGGCGTGAGTATCGGCAGGGTCGCCGGCATCTCCGAGGTCGAGCATCACGGCCAGCCGGCCGCACGATTCACCCTCGATGTCGACCCGCAATACGTCGAGCTCATCCCGCTCAATGTCACCGCGAAAATTCAGGCCACCACGGTGTTCGGCAACAAGTACGTATCGCTAATATCGCCTAAGGATGCTGCACCGCAACGGATTACATCGTCATCGGTGATCGATGCGACATCTGTCACGACGGAGTTCAATACCGTCTTCCAGACGCTGGTCGAACTTGCCGACAACGTCGATCCGGTGAAGGTCAACCTCACGCTGGGCGCCGCGGCGCAGGCGCTGACAGGATTGGGCGACAAGTTCGGGAAGTCGATCGTCAACGGCAACAAGATCCTCAGTGACCTGAATCCGCGGATGCCGAGGATCCGCCATGACATCCAGCAGCTCGCGGCGCTCGGCGACGTCTACGCCAAGGCCGCACCGGATCTCTTTGACGCACTTGAAAATGCCGTGACGACGGCGCGCACGCTCAATCGTCATCAGGCCGACCTCGATGCGGCACTGCTGGCGGCGATCGGCTTCGCCAATACCGGAAACGACATCTTCACCCGCAGCAAGCCCTATCTGGAACGGCTTACGGCCGACCTATTGCCGACCGCCCATTTGCTCGACACCTACAGTCCGCAGGTGTTCTGCACCATTCGCAATTTCGCCGACATTGCACCGAAAGTCGCTGTGCTGGAGAGTGGCAACCACTACGCGGCGCAACTCGGGGTGGCAATCGCCGGTACGGAGAACCCATATGTCTATCCGGACAACCTGCCGAGAATCAACGGCCGGGGGGGACCCGGCGGCACGCCGGGGTGTTGGGCGCCGATCACCCGCGACCTGTGGCCGGCGCCGTATCTGGTGATGGACTCCGGCAACAGCATTGCGCCCTACAACCACTTCGAGTTGGGCCAGCCGCTGGCCAACGAATACGTGTGGGGGCGCCAGTACGGGGAGAACACGATCAACCCATGAGAATCACCGGTACAGTCGCGCGGCTGGCTGCGGTCGTATCCGTGCAGCTGTTGTTCACCGCGGTCATCATCGTGGTTTTCGGCCAGGTGCGCTTCGACCGCACCAACAGCTACTCCGCCGAATTCAGCAATGCCAGCGGGTTGCGTGCCGGTCAGTTCGTCCGCGCCTCGGGCGTGGAAGTCGGCAAGGTCAAGAAGGTGGAACTTGTCGACGGAGACAAGCGGATCCGCGTCGACTTCTCCGTCGATCGCTCGGTGCAGCTCTACCAGTCAACGACCGCGCAGATCCGTTACCAGGACCTCATCGGCAACCGGTACCTGGAAATCAGCCGGGGGACAGGCGAAAACACTGAAACAGCTTTGCCGCCTGGAGGATTCATCCCGCTTTCGCGCACCCAGCCCGCGCTGGACCTGGATGCGCTCATCGGCGGCTTTAAGCCGCTGTTTCGGGCACTCGATCCGCAGAAGGTCAACACCATCGCGTCGTCGATCATCACCGTCTTCCAGGGCGAGGGCGGCACCATCAACGACATCCTCGACCAGACCGCGCAGTTGACCGACCGCCTGGCCGAAAGCGACCAGGCGATCGGGGCCGTGATCCACAACCTGAACACCGTGCTGGACACCACCGTCCGGCACCGCGATCAATTCGACTCGACTATCGACAAATTCGAAGTACTCATCACCGGGCTGAAAGACCGGGCCACCCCACTGGCCGACGGGACCGCGCACATCAGCAACGCAGCCGGGACCGTGGCCGACCTGCTGGCCGACAACCGGGCCCTGATACACCAGACGGTGAACCACCTGGAAACCCTCGCCGAGCCGCTTGTCGAGCAGCGCGACCGGGTCGGGGACCTGGTCGGAAAAGTGCCCGCCGCGTTCAACATCATCGGCCGCGCCAGCGGGATCTACGGCGACTTCTTCAACTTCTATCTCTGCGACCTTTCGCTCAAGGTCAACGGGCTTCAGCCGGGCGGACCGGTCCGCTCGGTCAAACTTCTGCAACAGCCATCGGGTAGGTGCACGCTGAAATGAGATCGCTTCAGCCTGCCAACCGGGTGCGCGTCGGGACGCTCGCGATTGCGCTCGTGGTGCTCATTGTCGGTGTGGGACAAAGCTTCAGCAGCCTGCCGATGTTGTTTGCGACCGCGAGCTACTACGCGCAGTTCAGCGACTCGGGCGGAATGAGCAAAGGCGACAAAGTGCGCATCGTCGGCATGGATGTCGGCACGGTGCAGGATCTCTCGATCGACGGCGATCACGTTGTCATGAAGTTCACCACCGGGACGCACACCGTCGGCACCGAAAGCCGGGTGGCGATCCGGACCGACACCCTGCTCGGCAAGAAGGTACTGGAGATCGAGCCACGCGGTGCCAAGCGGATGCGACCGAACGATGTACTACCGCTTGGCCAAAGCACCACTCCCTACCAGGTGTACGACGCGTTCTTCGACGTCACCAAGGGCGCCGCCGGGTGGAACATTGACACCGTCAAACAGTCACTGAATGTGTTGTCGCACACCATCAACCAGACCTATCCGCACCTGAGCGCGGCGCTCGACGGCGTGGCCAAGTTCTCCGACATCATCGGTAAACGCGACGACGAACTCAAGCACCTGCTCACCGAAGCCAGGAAAGTGGCGAGCGTACTCGGTGATCGCAGCAAGCAGATCAACGCGCTGCTACGAAACACCCAGTCGTTGCTGGCTGCGTTCAACGAACGTGGCAAGGCTGTTAAGGCACTGCTGGCCAATGTATCGGCGTTTTCCACCCAAGTGCAGGGCTTGATCCACGACAACCCGAACCTACATCATCTGCTCGAGCAGTTGCACAGCGTCACTGATGTTCTGGTCGAGCACAAGAACGACCTTGTCTCCGTGCTGAATACGCTGCGCAACTATACCGCGGCATTGAGTGAGGCGGTCGGTTCGGGCCCGTACTTCAAGGTGATGATCGGCAACTTGGTGCCCTACCAGATCCTGCAGCCGTGGGTAGATGCGGCGTTCAAGAAGCGCGGGATCGACCCGGAGAACTTCTGGCGCAGTGCGGGATTGCCCGCGTTCCGGTGGCCCGATCCGAACGGAACCCGCTTCCCCAACGGCGCACCGCCGCCGGCGCCGAGGGTGCTCGAAGGCACCCCGGACCACCCGGGGCCGGCCGTCGCGCCGGGATCACCGTGCTCATATGCGCCGCCACCGGAGATGTCACCGCGGCCGGCCAACCCGATGCCGTGCGCCGGCCTCGATCAAGGGCAGGGCCCATTCGGGCCCAACGGGCCGTATCCCGCGCTGCCCGATGTGCTTTCATCGCCGCCGAATCCTAATGGCCCGCCGCCGACGCCCGGGGTTCCGGATGCCGGGCTACCCGGAGAGCAGGCTCCGAGCGTGCCGGGTACTCCGGTGCAACTGCCGCCGAACGCACCGCCGGGGGCGCGACGGGATAGCTTGCTGCCGGCCGGTTCCAATCCGCCGTCGACCTTCGCGCCCGGTTTGCCGCCCGGACCCCCCGCGCCTCCGGGCCCGGGCCCACAGCTACCGGTTCCATTCATCACACCCGGCGGAAACGGGGGGTAGCGGCCAATGAGCACGATCTTCGACATCCAGAAGCTACGGCTACCGCAGCTGTCCAAAGCCGCGGTGATCATCGGATCGCTCGTCGTGACCGCGGGTCTCATTGCCGCGCTGGTGGGTTGGCAGCTCTACGAAAAGCTAACCAACAACACAGTGGTCGCCTACCTCCCGACGGCCAACGCCCTCTATGCTGGGGACAAGGTTCAGATCATGGGGATCCGCGTCGGTGCGATCGACAAGATCGAACCCACCGGTGACCGGACGAAGGTGACGTTCCACTACCGGAACAAATACAAGGTGCCGGCCAACGCTTCCGCAGTGGTGCTTAACCCCACGTTGGTCGCTTCGCGCAGCATCCAATTGGAGCCGCCGTACAAGGGTGGACCGCTGTTAGCCGACAACGCCGTGATCCCGATCGAGCGCACCCAGGTGCCAGTGGAGTGGGATGAGCTGCGCAACAGCGTCACTCACATCATCGACAAACTCGGACCGAGTAAGGATCAGCCCAAGGGCCCCTTCGGTGACGTGATCGAGTCCTTCGCCGACGGGCTGGCGGGCAAGGGCCAACAGATCAACACCACGCTGAATAGCCTGTCGAACGCGCTGAGCACCCTGGACGAAGGTCGCGGTGACTTCTTCTCGCTGCTGCGTAGTCTGGCGATGTTCGTCAATGCGTTACATCAGGACGATCAGCAGTTCGTGGCACTGAACAAAGATCTGGCGACGTTGACCGGCAACCTCACCAGCTCGGATCAATCCGCCGCCAACGCCATTGAGCAAACCGACAGCCTGCTGTCGACCGCCCAGAAATTCCTAACCGAGAACCGCGACGCGCTGACCCACGACGTGAACAACCTCGGCGACGTGACCACCGCGATCATGCAACCGACCCCGCGCGACGGTTTGGAGACCGCGCTGCACATCCTGCCGAACATGGCCGCCAACGTTCTGGCGATTTACGAACCGGCTCACGGAAGTCTGAGCGGCGTGGCTGCCTTCACCAACTTCGCTAACCCAATGCAGTTCATTTGCAGCGTTATTCAAGCTGGCAGCCGGCTCGGCTATCAAGACTCGGCGGAACTCTGCGCGCAATACCTGGCGCCCGTCCTGGATGCGATCAAGTTCAACTATTTCCCTTACGGCATCAACCTGTTCAGCACCGCTGACACGTTGCCGAAGAACATCGCGTACTCCGAGCCGCGTCTGCAGCCGCCGCCCGGCTTCAAGGACACCACCGTTCCCGGCATCTTCTCGCCGGATACCCAGTGGTCTCATCGGAATTCGGAGCCCGGCTGGATCGTCGCTCCCGGGATGCAGGGAGTGCAGGTCCAACCGGCCACGGCGAATCTGTTGACGCCGGCGTCCTTGGCCGAATTGATGGGCGGGCCCGACATCCCGCTGCCGCCGCCGGCCCGCAACATGACCGGCCCGCCAAATGCCTACGACGAGAACAACCCGCTGCCACCGCCGTGGTACCCGCAGCCCTTGCCGTCGCCCACTGCGCCGCCGCCACCGCCCGATATTCCGCTCGGCGCCGCTGAGGCACCGGTACCTCCGGGGCCGGGCCGGTGAGCGTGGTGCGGCTGGTGAGCCGCAAGGCCTGGCAGGCGTTGGCGTTGCTGATGGCCACGGTGGTGCTGACGTCATGTGGGCACTGGCGCGGTATCGCTAATGTGCCGCTGCCGGGTGGGCCCGGTAGCGGACCCAACTCTTACAAGATCTTTGTTCAGATGCCGAACACGATGGCGCTGAATGGAAATAGTCGAGTCCTGGTGGCCGATGTCTTCGTCGGCACGGTCCGCTCGATCGACCTGAAAAATTGGGTCGCCACGCTGACCGTCGACTTGGACAAGGGCGTGAAACTTCCCAGGAACGCCACCGCGAAGATCGGCCAGACCAGCCTGTTGGGGTCTCAGCACATCGAATTGGCCGCACCGCCGAATCCGTCGCCGCAGCTCCTCAAGGCAGGCGACACCATCCAGCTGACCAATTCGTCGGCATATCCCTCGACCGAGCAGACGCTCGCCAGCCTGGCGATGGTGCTGCGCGGCGGCGGCATTCCGAATCTGGAGGTCGTCCAGGACGAGGTCTACAGGATCCTGGCTGGGCGCGCTCAGCAGATCCGGGATTTCCTCGAAAAGCTCGACACCTTCGCGGGCCAGGTGAACGCGCAGCGTGACGACATCGTTCACGCCATCGACTCCACCGACCGGCTACTGTCCTTCGCGGCCACCCGCACCGACACCCTCGATCGAGTTCTCACCGAGTTCCCGCCATTAGTCGACCATTTCGCGAAGCAACGCGACCTGTTCGCCAACACCGTCGAGGCAGTGGGGCGCATCAGCAACGTCACCGGCCAGACCTTGTCGAACGCGCGGGGCAATCTTCATCAGGACCTACAGGAGCTGCAGCGGCCGCTCAAGCAACTCGGCCGTGCCGCACCCTATTTGGTCGACGCGCTGATGCTGCTGCTATCGCCGCCGTTCGCCATCGACAGCGTGCCCAAGATTGTGCGCGGCGACTACATCAACGTCTCAGGAGCGCTGGACTTGACGCTGAGCACCGTCGACAACGCGATCTTCACCGGGACGGGGTTCTCCGGAGCGTTGCGTGCCCTCGAGCAGTCCTGGGGCCGCGACCCGTCCACGATGATCCCGGATGTCCGGTTCACGCCCAACCCGGCCGATGCGCCGGTGGAGCGAGGCGAATAACGGATGCTGACCCGATTCATACGCACTCAGTTGATTGTGTTCGCTGCCTTGACATTAGCGGCGCTGGTCGCGCTGGGCTGGTACTACCTTCGAATCCCGAGCCAGCTCGGCGTCGGTCAGTATGAGCTGGTTGTGGAACTGCCCGCGTCGGGCGGCCTGTATCGCACGTCCAATGTGACCTATCGGGGCATCCAGATCGGCCGGGTCACCAAGGTCCGACCGACCGCAGACGGTGTCAGGGCAACGCTGAGCATCGACAGCCGGTACAAGATCCCCGTCGATGCATCCGCCAATGTGCACTCGGTGTCGGCGATCGGCGAGCAGTACGTGGATCTGGTGTCCACCGGCGATCCGGGGAAGTTCTTCTCGCCCGGACAGACCATCACCAAGGGCACCGTCCCCAGCGAAATAGGCCCCGCACTCGATGCGGCCAACCGCGGCCTGTCGGTACTTCCCAAGAAGAAGATCGCGTCGCTGCTTGACGAAACAGCCCAGGCGGTAGGCGGATTGGGGCCGGCGCTACAACGACTTGTCGACTCCACCCAGTCCATCGTCGGTGACTTCGAGACGAACATGTCCGACGTCGACGACATCATCGCGAACGCGGCACCGATCCTGGACAGTCAGGTCGATTCCGGCGACTCGATCGCGCTGTGGTCGCACAACCTCAAGGTGCTCGCCGCCCAGACGGCGCAAACCGATCAGCACGTTCAGAGCATTCTGTCGAAAGCCGCACCGACCGCCGATCAGGTCAACGACGTGTTCAACGACGTCCGCGAATCGCTGCCGCAGACGTTGGCCAACCTGGAAGTCGTCGCCGACATGCTCAAGCGCTACAACAAAGGCCTAGAGCAGCTACTGGTGTTCCTGCCCGAGATCGGTTCGGTCGCACAGACTTTGGTCGCATCCGCCCCAGGATCGGTGCTGATGAATCTCAACCTCTCGCTGAACAATCCGCCGCCGTGCCTGACCGGTTTCCTGCCGGCTTCGGAGTGGCGCTCACCCGCGGATACCAGCACGGCGCCGTTGCCGGAAGGGACGTATTGCAAGATCCCGCAGGAGACTCCGGCCAATGGGGTGCGCGGCGCGCGGAACTATCCCTGTGTCGACGTCCCCGGAAAGCGCGCGGCGACCCCGCGGGAATGCCGCGACAACAAGCCGTACGTCCCACTGGGCACCAACCCGTGGTACGGCGACCCGAACCAGATCCGCAACTGTCCGGCGCCCAGTGCCCGCTGCGACCAACCGGTCGACCCCGGAAGGGTAATCCCGGCACCGTCGGTGAACAACGGCCTCAACCCGGTGCCGGCCGATCGGCTGCCCGCGCCGGCTGCGCCGGTCAACGATCCGCTGCAGCGGCCCGGATCGGGCACCGTCCGGTGCAACGGGCAACAGCCCAACCCGTGCACCTACACGCCGGCCGGCCCTTCCGCGATCTACTTCCCGTCCAGCGGCGAAGTGGTGGGGCCCGACGGCGCCAAATACACCCTCGAAGATTCGAGGCACACCGGAGATTCCGGGTGGAAGGACATGCTCGCGCCGGCGGGCTGAACCAAAGTCCCGCGACGGGAATCTTGCGCGCCGACTGGCGTTGAACCAACTATTCCCACGTGAGGAGACGTCATCATGACCAGTCGACCTGTTTTGGAGCCGACCGCCGAGCATCCGATCACGATCAACCCGACTGGAACGCGGGTCGTGGTTCGCGTCAACGGCGAAGTCGTCGCTGACAGCTACCAGGCATTACAACTTCAAGAATCCACTTATCCTGCGGTGCAATACATTCCGTTGGAGGATGTGGTGCAGGACCGACTCACCCGCACCGACACCAGCACCTACTGCCCCTACAAGGGCGAGGCCGGCTACTACAGCGTGGCCACCGCTGCGGGCACAGTCGAAGACGTGATCTGGACGTATGAGCAGCCCTACCCGGCGGTGGCGGCCATCGCCGGCCACGTGGCGTTCTATCCGGACAAGGCTGACATCAGCGTCGACACCGCTTAGCGGTTAGCTGGGCCGAATACCTGCGAAGTCAGCTGGGTGTCGCTGTATTCGCGCAGCGATGCGATGAGCCCATCGCGGGTCTCGAAGATGAAGACTGCGGGGCTGTTGTAGTGCAGACCATCGGCGGTCTCGCCGTCGGCTTCGGCCTCGATCACCACGCTCCCGCCGTCGTTGAAGCACTGGATGAAGTCGAGGTTCAGATCGACCCGGCGTTTGCGCCGCTCGACTTCGTCGCGCATTGCCGCTTTGTCGAGCGAGTTGCGGGTCAACAGGCTCCAGTAGGTGAAGTCGTCGCTCAGCAGCCCGAAGCACTCGTCGACGTCGCCGCCCTCGGACAAGCACTGCAGAAACATCCACGCCAGCTCGGTCTGCGGGTCGTCAAACGGCGTGGTCACTGGCGCCGCTCCTCAGCATCGCTGCGCTCTGCATCGTCGACTGGCGTGGTCATTGGCGCCGCTCCTCAGCATCGCTGCGCTCTGCATCGTCGACTGGCGTGGTCATTGGCGCCGCTCCTCAGCATCGCTGCGCTCTGCATCGTCGCCGGCGCGGGTCACATCGCCATCCTGACGCGGAATACAGTTGCCGGTCAATGACGCGTCAGATAAGGATGCGCGGCCACAGCCGGACTTATGATCGTCGGGATTGAGCAGTTGCGATATCCGGCGGGAGCAGATGGTGAGTAGCGCTCGCACGGTGACGTTCCCCGGTGTGGTCAGCCCGGGGATCACTCTCTTCCCGCTGCGCCGGGGCCCCGGGGATCCCTGTTTCCAGGTCGACGACGACGGCGCGATCTGGCGGACCAGCCTGTTGCCCAGCGGACCCGTCACGGCGCGCATCAGCCGCGCCGCAGCCAACGCGGTCGACTGCACGGCGTGGGGAAGCGGCGCCGAAGAATTTCTCGACGCCCTTCCGGCAATGCTTGGGGCGCAAGATGATTCGTCGAATTTCGCTCCCGACCACCCGATCGTCGTCGCCGCGCAGCAGCGGGTGCCGCACCTGCGACTCGGCCGCACCGATCAGGTGTTGGAAGCTCTGATCCCTGCCGTGCTCGAGCAGCGGGTGCCGGGTGCGGACGCTTTCCGCGCCTGGCGCTTACTGGTCACCAAATTCGGGACGCAAGCACCGGGACCCGCGCCGGCGCGAATGCGGGTGCTGCCGTCGGCCGAGGTGTGGCGGCGCATTCCGTCGTGGGAATTTCACCGGGCCAACGTCGATCCGGGACGCGCCCGCACCATTCTCGGTTGCGCGCAGCGGGCGTCGTCGTTGGAGCGGCTGGCGTCATGGCCGGCGGTGAAAGCGCGCGAGGCGCTGATGTCGCTGCCGGGAGTGGGGATATGGACCGCGGCCGAGACGGCGCAACGTGCGTTCGGTGATCCCGACGCGCTGTCGGTGGGCGACTACCACATCCCCAAGATGATCGGCTGGACGTTGCTGGGTCACCCGATCGACGACGACGAGATGGTCGAACTTCTCGAACCGATGCGCCCACACCGTCACCGGGTGGTCCGGTTGCTGGAGGCCAGCCGACTTGCCTACGAGCCGCGCCGGGGCGCTCGACTGCCGGTTCAGGATATTCGCGCGCTGTGATTTGGCCCGGGGTTACTTCCCGCGGTCATCGGGTATTCGTCGCCCGACGGAGGGGACGACCTCAGGGAGGTAGCCATGGCCCAATTCACTGTTCCGGGCTTGACCGATAAGCAAGGAGCCAAGATCGTCGATCTGCTGCAGAAGCAGTTGAGCACCTACAACGACCTCCATCTGACGCTCAAGCATGTCCACTGGAATGTGGTTGGCCCCAACTTCATTGGTGTGCACGAAATGATCGACCCACAAGTGGAGCTTGTCCGCGGTTACGCGGACGAGGTCGCTGAGCGGATCGCGACCCTGGGTGGATCGCCGCAGGGCACGCCGGGCGCGATTCTCAAAGACCGTACCTGGGACGACTACTCGGTGGGTCGTGACACCGTGCAGGCGCACCTGGCCGCGGTCGACCTGGTCTACAACGGCGTCATCGAAGACACCCGCAGGGGCATCGAGGAAACCGAGAAGCTGGATCCGGTCACCCAGGACATCCTGATCGACCACGCTGCCGAGTTGGAGAAGTTCCAGTGGTTTGTGCGGGCGCACTTGGAGAACTCCGGCGGGGCTTTAGCTCACAAGGGCACTTCGACTGAGAAATCGGCGGCAAAGTCCGCTCGGAGCAAGAGCTGAGCTGACGCCGGCCGCGCCTCAGCGCCGGTGACGGAATAATCGGACCGCGGTCCGGTTATAGCGGGTATCGAAGCATAGGAGGCTAAAGATGCCCGCGATCACCGCAGACACATTGGCCCTGCTGCGGGTTTCGCCGGCAGGCCCGACAGATACCGAACGCCCGGTGCGTTCGATCACCACCGGTCCGCGTGGCTATGAGGGTGAAGGATTCCCGGTGGTCCGCGCGTTCGCCGGAGTCAGCACCGCCGCGCTGGATCCGTTCGTCCACATGGACCAGATGGGCGAGGTGGAATACCAGCCCGGCGAGCCCAGAGGCACTGACTGGCACCCGCACCGCGGATTCGAGACGGTCACTTACATGATCGACGGCCGGTTCGCGCACCAGGATTCGCACGGCGGCGGCGGGCTGATCGCCGACGGCGCGACGCAATGGATGACCGCCGGTGCAGGGATTCTGCACATCGAAACGCCGCCAGCGGAACTCGTCGAGAGCGGTGGGATGTTCCACGGCATCCAGCTCTGGGTGAACCTGCCGAAGAAGGACAAGTTCGCCACTCCCCGATACCAGGCCATCGAGGGCGCCGACGTCGCGCTGTTGAGCTCTGACGATGGCGGCGCCCTGATGCGCGTCATCGCCGGGCAGATCGACGGCCACAGCGGGCCCGGCATCACGCACACGCCGATCACGATGGCGCACGCGACAATTCAACCGGGTGCGCAGCTGAACATCCCGTGGAACCGGGACTACAACGCGCTGGTCTACATCCTCGCCGGACGCGGATCGGTGGGTCCGGTCGGGCATCCGATCCAGCAAGGTCAACTGGCAGTCCTGGGTCCCGGCGACCGGATCAGTGTCAACGCCGCTGCATCGCAGGAGTCGCGGGTGCCAGCCCTGGAGGTGCTGATCCTCGGCGGCCGGCCGATCCGCGAGCCGGTGTTCCACTACGGCCCGTTCGTGATGAACACCAAGGCCGAAGTGATCCAGGCGGTCGACGATTTTCAGTCCGGCAAGTTCGGCAGCGTCCCGGCCGACGGGTTGATGCCGCACCGCGCGACGTAGGCACCGCTGGCTAACCGGCGGTTCTCCCGACTCGGCGGGCAGGAGTGTGAGCTGTGGCACAATTCATACTGTGGTGCAGCCCGCGAGCCGGGGGCCGGGTCGCCCCCCCGCAGCAAAGGCAGCTGAAACACGTAAACGCATCCTGCGTGCTGCTCGCGAAGTATTCAGCGAACGCGGCTACGACGCCGCCACGTTTCAGGCGATAGCGATCCGCGCTGACCTGACCCGGCCCGCGATCAATCACTACTTCGCAAACAAACGCGTCTTGTATTGGCAGGTGCTGGACGAGACAAACAATGCCGTCGTCGCCGCGAGCGCTCAGCGGGCCCGGGCCGAGAGCACTCTGACCGGCCGGGTGGCCGCGTTCATCGAGGGCTCGATCGAAGCCGAAATCGAAAACCGCACGGCCGCGGCGTTCTTGATCACCGCAACGTTGGAGTCGCAGCGCCACCCCGAGCTGAGCCGGCCCGGAACCGATTCGGTCAGCACCACGCGGGCGTTTCTGTTGTGGGCGATCAACGACGGAATCCAGCGAGGCGAACTGAACGCCGACACCGACGCCTCAGCGCTCACCGAGATGTTGCTCGCGCTGTTGTTGGGCGTGGGTTTCTATGCGGGCTTCATCGGCAGCCGCCACGAACTCGACCCCGTCACCGATCAACTGAAGACGATGCTGGCCCGCAGCCTCGCCCGGCGGCACGATTAAGTGCAGTGATGTAGCGCACAGAAGCATATAGATTGCCTAAGTTATTAGGTAGCATCGAATGCGCTATGACTGGTCTATCCGATGCGTGCTCCGTCCGTTCTGAGGGCGACAGCTGGGATATCACCGAAAGTGTGGGCGCCACCGCCTTGAGTGTCGCCGCGGCCCGCGCCGTCGAGACCGGAGCAACTGATCCACTGATCCGCGATCAATTCGCCTACCTGCTGGTCTCCACTGCCGGGCAGCCATGGGCGCGGCTGGCCAGCTCGCTGGACTGGATCGGCGACGACGAGCACGGGCGACGTGCCCACCGGATGTCCGTCGATTACCAAGCGGTGCGCACGCACTACTTCGACTCCTACTTCACCGAGGCCGTCGCCGCCGGAATCCGGCAGGCGGTGATTCTCGCCGCGGGGCTGGACTCACGGGCGTTTCGGCTGAACTGGCCCGCCGGCACCACGGTCTACGAGATCGACCAGCCCCAGGTGGTCACGTACAAGACGACCACCTTGGAGTCGGCCGGTGCCGCTCCGACCGCCGACCGACGCACTGTCCAGGTTGATCTTCGGGACGACTGGGCGGCCGCGCTGACGGCTGCGGGTTTCGACCACAGCCAGCCGACCGCCTGGCTGGCCGAGGGATTGCTGCCGTATCTACCGGCCGAAGCGCAGGATCGGCTGTTCGAAATTTTGACGAAGTTGAGCGCGCCCGGCAGCCATGTAGCCGTCGAGGCGTTCAGCTTGGGCGCCGCCGACAACGAGGCCCGTCGTACCGCGCGGCGTGCTCGCTTCGACCGGATGCGCCAACGCCTCGGCCTGGACATCAACGTCGAAACCCTCACTTACCAGGAAAGCGGTCGGGCCGACGCCGCGGAATGGCTGACCGAGCACGGTTGGCAGGTGACCGCGGTGAGTAACGTCGACGAGATGGCGCGGCTGGGCCGGCCGATCCCGCCGGACCTTGCCGATGAGGCCTTCACCACCACTCTGCTGCGCGCCCAGCTCGGCGCGACTGATTGATTACCAACCACATTCGCAGGAGGCAGGACCCCGATGAGCACCTTGCGCAGTCATGACGACACCTGGGACATCGCCACCAGCGTCGGCACCACCGCGGTAATGGTGGCCGCAGCCCGCGCCGCGGAAACCGACAAGCCCGACCCGTTGATCCGCGACCCGTACGCCAAGGTGCTGGTCAACCAGGCCGGTACCGGCGTCTGGGAAAAGATGCTCGACGGCTCGCTGCTCGCCAAGGTGGAGTCGATCGACGCCGAGGCGGCGGCTGTCTTCGAGCACATGCGCAGCTATCAAGCGGTGCGCACCCACTTCTTCGACGCCCACTTCGCCGGGGCGGTGGCCGCCGGCATCCGACAGGTGGTGATTCTGGCCTCCGGCTTGGATTCGCGGGCCTATCGGCTGGACTGGCCGACCGGCACCACGGTGTACGAGATCGACCAGCCCAAAGTGCTGGAGTACAAGTCGGCGACGCTGGCCGCGCACGGCGCCACACCGTCGGCGGATCGCCACGAGGTGCCGATCGACCTGCGGCAGGATTGGCCGGCGGCGCTGATCGCGGCGGGCTTCGATCCGAAGGCGCCGACCGCGTGGCTGGCCGAGGGATTGCTGATGTACCTGCCCGCCGAAGCTCAGGACCGACTGTTCACACAGATCACCGAGTTGAGCGCACCGGGCAGCCGGATCGCCGCCGAAACCGCGGCTAACCATGCCGACGAGCGTCGCCAGGAGATGCGGGACCGCCTCGAGCGGGTGGCCGCCAAACTCGGCATCGAGCGCAGCGTCGACATCCAGGACCTGATCTACCACGACGACGATCGTGCCGATGTCGCCGCGTGGCTCAACGACCACGGCTGGCGGGCCATCGGGCAGAACTCCGGCGACGAGATGCGCCGGCTGAACCGCTGGGTGGAAGGCGTGCCGTCGGGCGACGACCGGGATGCCTTCTCGCAGTTCGTGACCGCCGAACTCGCATGACCAGCGCGGGTCGCTCGGACGGCGACACCTGGGACATCGCGACCAGCGTTGGCGCGACCGCCGTCATGGTCGCCTCCGCGCGAGCCGTCGAGACGGCCAGCGAGCAGCCGCTGATTCGCGACGAGTTCGCACAACTGCTGATCGACGGCCCGGAGCTGGCCGAGCTGGTCGCGAAGATGACCGCGACCTACACGGCCGACCCCGAGCAGGCGGCAGTCCGTGCACACATGGTCAACTACCAGGCCGCGCGCACCCACTTCTTTGACGCGTACTTCGCCGCGGCAGCGGCGTCCGGCATTCGTCAGCACGTGATCCTGGCGTCCGGGTTGGATTCG
Organism: uncultured Actinomycetota bacterium; assembly: GCA_963733755.1. GTDB lineage: Bacteria > Actinomycetota > Actinomycetes > Mycobacteriales > Mycobacteriaceae > Mycobacterium. The sequence goes on along the minus strand of CAVTEZ010000025.1, from coordinate 95,896 downwards.
CGGGCCTACCGGCTTGATTGGCCGGCCGGGACGGTGGTGTACGAGATCGATCAGCCCAAGGTGCTGGAGTACAAGGCCGCGACGCTGGCCGCCAACGGCGTCCAGCCGGTGGTCGACCGTCGCGAGGTATCGGCCGACTTGCGGTTCGATTGGCCGAAAACATTGCGCGACAACGGATTCAACCCCGAGCAACCAACAGCCTGGCTGGCCGAAGGGCTGTTGATGTTCCTACCGGGTGAGGCTGAGGAGCGGTTGTTCGCCGACATCGACGCGCTGAGTGCGCCGGGTAGCCGGGCCTGCATCGAGGACTTCACCCTCGACGACGCAGCCCGTGAGGGGTACGAGAAGCGTCGGATTAGAGCCGAAGAACTGCGCCGACGGCTGGGTGATGAGAACGTCTTCGATCCCGGCGACCTCTGGTACACGGAGGACGAGCGACGGGATCCGGCAGCCTGGTTCGACGCGCAGAACTGGCGCGTCGAAGCGGTGAAGGGCCGCGACTACCTCACTCAGCTCGGGCGGCCGCTGCCGGAAGATCCGAGCGTCGCGGCGACGTTCCAGGCCGTCTGGATCTCCGCCGAGAAGCCGTGACCGCGATCGGCTGGGATAGCTGAGGGCACCTGTTGCCCAACAGGATGGTTCATTAGGATTGGGTTTTCGCCGGTCGAGGAAGGGAATCCCCATGACCACCGAAGCCACCCAAGCCACCGAACTCACTGGACCAGCCGCACCTCCAACACAGCCCCCCGGCTCCGATGTCGAGAAGACGGTCGCGCGACTACGGCAGACATTTGCCACCGGTCGCACCCGCAATCTGGAGTGGCGCAAGGAGCAGTTGCGTGCGCTCAAGCGACTGATGGTCGAGAACGAGACCAAGATCGCCGACGCCTTGGAGAAAGACCTGGGGCGGTCGCCGTTCGAGGCGTGGCTCGCCGACGTCGCCAACACCGCCGGCGAGTGCACGTACGCGGCGAAGAACGTGGGCAAGTGGGCGAAGCGCCGCCACCGGCTGCTCGAGATGTCGCAGTTGCCTGGCCGCGGCTGGGTGGAGTACGAGCCGTACGGCACCGTGCTGATCATCGGCGCGTGGAACTTCCCGTTCGCTCTGACGCTGGGTCCCGCCGTCGGCGCGATCGCTGCGGGCAACACCGTGTTGCTCAAGCCGTCTGAGGTGGCACCCGCCTCCTCGGCACTGATGGCCGAGTTGGTACCGCGTTACCTCGACAGCGATGCGATCGCCGTCATCGAGGGCGACGGCGCTGTCAGCCAGGAGCTCATCGCGCAGGGCTTCGACCACCTGCTGTTCACCGGCGGCACCGAAATCGGGCGCAAGGTCTACGAGGGTGCGGCATCGCACCTGACCCCGGTGACGCTTGAGCTCGGCGGCAAGAGCCCGGTAATCGTGTCGAAAGACGCCGACATCAAGGTCGCCGCGAAGCGGATCGCATGGACCAAGCTGATCAACTCCGGGCAGATCTGCATCGCGCCCGACTATGTCCTCGCCGAAGCGCCGATCCGCGACCAGCTGGTCGACGAGATCCAGAAGGCGGTCGCCGGGTTCGAGGCGGAGAACACGACCGGCGGTAAGCGGATCGTGAACGAGCGGCACTTCAACCGGCTCACCACCGCGCTCGCCGCGACCCAGGGCAACGTCGCCATCGGCGGCGGCTCGGACGCGTCGAAGCTGAACATCGAGCCGACCGTGGTCGTGGACCCCGCAGCCGACGAGCCGTTGATGACCGATGAGATCTTCGGCCCGATCTTGCCGGTGCTGACCGTTCAAAACCTGGACGAGGCAATCAAATTCGTCAACTCGCGGCCCAAGCCACTGGCCGCCTACCTGTTCACCAAGACCAAGGCCGTCCGGGAACGGGTGATCAAAGAGGTGCCGGCCGGCGGCATGGTGGTCAACCATCTGCTGTTCCACTTCGCCACTCACAAGCTGCCGTTCGGTGGCGTCGGCCCGTCCGGGCTGGGTGCCTACCACGGCAAGTTCGGCTTCGAGGAGTTCAGCCACCGCAAGTCCGTGCTGACCAAGCCGACCCGACCCGACATCGCCAGCTTCATCTACCCGCCGTATACAGAGAAGGCGTGGAAGTTGGCGCGCCGGCTGTTCTAGCTTTTTACCGGCCCCATTTGAATCCGCTGATCACTGAGGATCGAGAGATAGGAACGTAATGCCCGGAGTGCAGGATCGTGTTGTCGTCGTTACGGGAGCCGGTGGTGGCTTGGGTCGCGAATACGCGTTGACCCTGGCCAAGGAAGGCGCGAGCGTCGTGGTCAACGACCTCGGGGGGTCCCGCGACGGCACCGGCGCCGGACACAACATGGCCGACGAGGTCGTCAAAGAGATCAAGGACGCGGGTGGACGCGCGGTGGCCAACTACGACAGCGTGGCCGAGTCCGAGGGTGCAGAGAACATCATCAAGACCGCCCTCGACGAGTTCGGCAAGATCGACGGCGTGGTGAGCAACGCCGGCATCCTGCGCGACGGCACCTTCCACAAGATGTCGTTCGAGAACTGGGATTCCGTGCTGAAGGTGCACCTCTACGGCGGCTATAACGTCATCCGTGCGGCGTGGCCGCATTTCCGCGAGCAGAGCTACGGCCGGGTGCTCGTCGCCACCTCCACGAGTGGACTGTTCGGCAACTTCGGTCAGGCCAACTACGGCGCCGCCAAGCTGGGGCTGGTCGGCTTGATCAACACGCTGGCCCAGGAGGGCGCCAAGTACAACATCAAGGCTAACGCGCTGGCGCCGATCGCGGCCACCCGGATGACCGAGGACATCTTGCCGCCCGAGGTGTTGAAGAACCTCACGCCGGAGTTCGTGGCGCCGGTGGTGGCCTACCTGGTCACCGAAGAGGTGCCTGACACCGGTTCGATCTTCATCGTCGGCGGTGGCAAGGTGCAGCGCGTTGCGCTGTTCCAGAACGAGGGCGTCACTTTCAAGACGCCGCCGTCGGTCGACGACATCGCTTCGCGCTGGGGTGAGATCGACGACCTGTCCGCGGCGAAGGCGGCCGATTTCTCGATCCGCTGATTGAGCCAGCATGAAAGCCTGTGTCGTACAGGAGCTTTCAGGTCCAGACGGTCTTGTCTATACCGATGTCCCGGACGTCGCCGGTAACGATGACGTCCTGGTCATCGGTGTGCGAGCCGCAGGGGTCTGCTTTCCCGACCTGCTGCTGAGCAAAGGCGAATACCAGCTCAAGCTACCGCCGCCGTTCATCCCCGGCATGGAAGCCGCCGGTGTGGTCGAATGGGCGCCTGAGGACTCCGAATTCACGGTGGGCGAACGGGTTTCGGCGTTCGGGATCCTGGGTGGCTTTGCCGAGCAGGTGCTTGCGCCGGTGGCCAACGTGACCCGCAGCCCCGCCGAACTCGACGACGACGAAGCGGTGTCGTTGCTGGTGAACTACAACACCATGTATTTCGCGCTGGCACGCCGGGCCGGCATGCGGCCCGGCGACAGCGTGCTGGTGCTGGGTTCGGCGGGCGGGGTGGGCAGCGCGGCCATCCAGGTGGCCAGGGCGATGGGTGCCAGCAAGGTCATCGCGGTGGTGCACCGCACCAGCGCAACGGATTTCGTCGCGTCACTGGGCGCTGACGTGGTGCTGCCGTTGGCTGACGGTTGGGCTCAGGCGGTCCGCGAGCACACTGACGGCCGGGGCGTAGACATCGTTGTCGATCCGGTCGGTGGCCAGGCCTTCGACGATGCCGTGCGAGTGCTGGCCATCGACGGCAAGCTATTGGTCATCGGCTTTGCCGCCGGTGCGATCCCGACGGTCAAGGTCAACCGCCTGCTGCTGCGCAACGTCGGCGTGCTCGGCGTCGCCTGGGGCGAGTATCTGCGTCAGGTGCCTGGCTCGGCGGGGCTATTCGCCTCGGGCCTAAACCAACTGGTGTCGGCTGGATTGAAACCACCTCCGCCGCAACGGTATCCGCTGTCACAAGGTCGTGACGCGCTGCAGTCCCTGGCCGACGGCCGGGTGTTCGGCAAGGTGGTGCTCGAGCCCTAGAACTGCGTGCCTCTCCCTATAGAACGGCGCCGCACCCCTCAGCGGTGGCGGCGCCGTTCCATCCCGCCTGTTCTATAACGCACCTGAGAACGCGCTGGCGATTGCGGCGATCGTGTTTTGAATGACATCGACCTCGAAGCCCGCGGCCAGCGTGACCAGCGCGGTGTCCGCCGCAAGCGGCAGGCCGAGCGCGTCGAGCAGTCCGCCGCCGTTCGACAGGCTGTCCGTGAACAGCGAGACGTCGTAGGCGGGCATGCTGGTCACCAATGCGTTGATGATGTCGGCCGTCGGCAACAAAGCGGAGTAGGCCGCCGACGACGCGGACGTGAGCGCGTTGATCAGCTCGGTCAGCGATGCTGACGGGTCGGCGGCGAGGTCGGCGTGCAGCGTCGACATGACGTCGGCAAGGCTCTGGCCAGCCAATCCCGAGTCAAGCGGCGACGTCGCCGCCGTAAAGCTGCTGGGGTCGGCCAGGTAAGACTGGAAAGTGGCCATGCCGTCCTTAGTGTCGGCAATCAGGTTGGTGAACACGTCCTTCATGCTGACGTCCGGAAACAGCCCGAACGGGGTGGCCACGTCCGCCGGCGAATCGGGTGTCACGGAGTAACCCTCACTGCCGTCGCCGTACCCCAGGTTGATCAGGTACGTCAGGTCGGGCCCTAGCAGCGCTTGCAGCGGCGCCGGCAGCAGCGCGACCAGTGGTGGCGTCTCGTCGATCATGTAGTAGTTGGTGAGGCTGTCCGTGACGCTGTCGAGCGCCGAACCCGGCAGCAGAGTCGCGGTGGCGATCTGTTCGGCCGTGGGGCCAACCCCGTCCACGCCCCCGTCCAGATACGTGCCGTGGATCTCGGCGAAACCCAAGAATGCGTTGAGGTCGGACAAGAAGTTCAAGGGGTAGCGCGGAAAATCGGCTAGCCCGTCGTATTCCAGCGTGTAGATGTCGGTTGGGTAGGCGTCAGCGGGCGTCGCGCCGTCGAACGCGACGCCAAGACTCGGGAGGTTCAGCTCGTCGTGGACGGCAGTGCCCGCCGTCGTCTCGAAACCGTTGAAGCGCTCGAGTAATCCGCCGTTGGGATTGTTCGGGTCACCGATCAGCAGGAACTGCAGGTCGGCCTGCGGGATGGAGCCGGCCCCTGGCTTGTCGGTCGGGTCGAACTGCTCCATCACCTGGCTGGCGATGATGGCGCTCTGCGAGTAGCCGAACACCGTCGAAACATCACCCGTGTTGGAGTTGATCGCGTTTTCCAGGATGGTGACGCCCTGGCCCACCGATGTGCTCTGGTCTGAAAAGCCGGCGGCGTCGTTGGGGTAGTTGATGTACTCGTTGTGCACGCCCTCGATCGGATACCACTGTTCGGGCGTGTAAAGGCCATTCGCGTAAGGGGCGGGGTACGTGGTGCCGGGGAAATTGGGGTGCAGGGGATTGTCGATGTACAGCCCATTGGCCGCCGCCACGTAGTCAGGTCCCGGGTACGGATCGCCGCTGCCGCCCATGACCAGCCCGATGATTTCGGGCGGGTCGTCGGGGTCGGCGTGGGCGAATGCCGGATTCATCATCGTGGAGAGCCCCAGGACACCGGCACCAGCCGTCGTCACCAGCCCTAATCCCAGCCAACGAAGCTTGCGGTCTGACATTGGGGACCTCCCGACGTTGGGCGGAGTCGCGAGGGCACTAAATGGCCCGAGCGGCGCGGTATTCGACATATGTTCTACTCCGATTCCACGCCGTTGTCTGAGAAATACACAGGTTTTCGTCAGTGAAAATTAAGTTTGTTGCTGCGGCCGACACGTTGCCTCACGGGGTCGGTTGAACCACACAGGCTTCCGCGGCCACTTCAATCCCTGGCCGCAAGGGTTGATGCCGCTTTCAGTTCGATGGCGCGGGTGATACAGCGCCAGGCTGGTCGAGTCAGCCCAGCAGTGCGGCGCGCAACCGATCGACGTCGGACTCGGTGATGTCCGCGCTGCGGAAGTATGCGTCGAGGGAGCCGAAGTTGTCGTTGATGGTCCGTCGCGCGGCGTCGAGGTATTCCGCGCGCACGCCGAGCACTTCTTCGGACAGCCGCGCCTCGGTGATCGAGATCAGCTCCGGCGTCATGTCGACGTCGGCCCGCTGCCGGATCGCGTCGAGGATGCGCTCCCGCAGATGCGGGACGGCCTGATTGCTACGCAGGAAGTCGGCCACGATCGCGTCACGGTCGACACCGGCGGCCTCCAGCACCAGTGCCACGGTGAAGCCGGTGCGGTCCTTGCCGGCGAAACAGTGCGCGAGCACGGTGCGCCCGTCGGCCAGTAGGTTCACGACGCGGTGCAGCGCCTGCTGCGCTCCGGGGTAGGTGGGGAACCGGCTGTACTCGTCGACCATGTAGCGGGTGGCCGCGTCACTGACTGGTTCGTCGTCGGGCTTGTCTTCCAGCAGCCGCTTGAATGCGTGTTCGTGGGGAGCTTCGCCGTCCGGGTTGGCCTCGTCGGGGGCCAGGTCCGGGATGGGCAACAGGTGGATGTCGACACCGTCGGGCACCAAGCCGGGGCCGTGGCGCAATACCTCACTGCGCGACCGCAAATCGGCGACATCGGTGATGCTCAAACGGCGTAACTCGTCGCGGCCTTCGTCGCCCAGCTCGCTCAGTTCGCCGGAGCGGAACAGCCGCCCGGGTCGCAGTACTCCGGTGGTGTCGGCGACATCGCGAAAGTTCCAGGCGCCCTGCAGATCTCGCAGGCCTGTCGTCATCTTAGGTGACCGCCGCAGCGAAAGCGCTTTGCTCCCGGCCGATCTCGGTGCGCGCGATGGTGCGCATGTGCACCTCGTCGGGCCCGTCGAAGATGCGCATCGCGCGGTGCCAAGCATAGAGTCGGGCCAGCGCCGTGTCCTCACTGACGCCGGCCGCCCCGTGCACCTGGATGGCGCGGTCGATGACATCGCAAGCCACCTGGGGGCCCACCGCTTTGATCTGCGACACCAGCAGATGAGCGGCCCTGTTACCGTGCTGGTCGATGGTCCAGGCGGCCTTCTCGCATAACAGCCGAGCCTGGTCAATCTCATTGCGGGACTTGGCAATTGCCTGCTGGACCAAACCCTGGTCGGCCAGCGGCCGACCGAAGGCAATCCGGGTGTTGGCTCGGTGCACCATCAGGGCCAGCGCGCGTTCGGCTCCGCCCAGGGCACGCATGCAGTGGTGGATGCGACCCGGCCCCAACCGCGCCTGGGCGATCGCGAAGCCGCCGCCTTCCTCGCCGAGCAAGTTCGTGACCGGTACCCGGACGTTGTCGTAAATGATTTCGCAGTGCCCGGGCTGGTCCTGATAACCGAAGACCGATGTCGAGCGGACCACGGTCACGCCCGGTGTGTCGATCGGGACCAGGACCATCGACTGCTGCTGGTGGCTTGCCGCCTCAGGGTTGGTGCGGCCCATGACAATCAGGATCTTGCAGCGCGGGTCCGCGGCACCCGACGTCCACCACTTGCGGCCGTTGATCACGTAGTCGGCGCCGTCGCGCACGGTCGATGTCTCGATGTTGCGGGCGTCGCTGCTGGCGACGGCGGGTTCGGTCATCGAGAAGCCGCTGCGGATCTGGCCATCGAGCAACGGCTCCAACCATTGCTTGCGCTGCTCCTCGGTGGCGAACAGGTGCAGGGTCTCCATGTTGCCGGTGTCCGGTGCTGCACAGTTGATCGCCTCGGGCGCGATCTCCAGGCTCCATCCGGTCAGCTCGGCAAGCGGGGCGTAGTCCAGGTTGGTCAGCCCGGATTCGGCTGGCAGGAACAGGTTCCACAGGCCGGCGGCCTTTGCCTTGACCTTTAGTTCCTCGATAATCGGCGGAACGGTGTGATCGTTTGGGCCCACTTCCTCGCGGTACTTGTCGTACTCCGCCTCGGCAGGGAAGACGTAATCGGTGATGAACTCGCTCAGCCGCTTGTGGTAGTCGCTTGCTTTGGCTGACATCGCGAAGTCCATGACCGTCACGATAAGCCACCCGCGACGAGGGCACACCGGGGGCGCAGGATGAACCACATGGCCGACACCCGCCCGCCGTTGCCGCCGTTCACGTTGGACACCGCGATCCAGAAGGTTCAGGCCGCTGAGGACGCCTGGAACAGTCGGGATCCGCAGCGTGTGAGCCTCGGTTACACCGTCGATTCGCTGTGGCGAAACCGGGGCGAGCACATCGTCGGCCGTGAGGCGATCGTGGCGTTCTTGACCGCAAAATGGCAGCGCGAGCTCGACTACGCACTGCGTAAGAGTCTGTGGAGCTTTCATGACAACCGCATCGCCGTCCGCTTCCAATACGAATGCCGCGACGCCTCCGGCCAGTGGTGGCGCAGCTACGGCAATGAATTGTGGGAGTTCGATGAGGCAGGCCTGATGACTCGGCGCGAGGCCAGCATCAACGACGTCGTCGATCGACGAGTCCGAGCGCCGCTACTTCGGACCGCGTGGGCCGGCTGAGCACGGGCAGGACTTTCCGCTCTGGTGAGCTTGGTCTCCGGTGACGATGCCCGCCTCGGGGAGGCGGGAGGAGGAGCCGGACGAGCAGGTTAGGGTTGTTGCCGATCTACCGGGGTTAGGGAGTACAGGAAGTAGATGCGGACGCCATGACAGAAACGCAGACGACGGTCGGCGTGGTTGCCGAGTCTGGGGCCGACGAACGACGGGTCGCGCTGGTCCCGAAGGCAATCGCGCCGCTGGTGAAGAGCGGGGTCGCAGTCGTAGTGCAGTCGGGTGCCGGCGAGCGCGCGCTACTTCCCGACGCGCTGTACACGGAGGCCGGAGCCACCATCGGTGATGCCTGGGCGGCCGACGTCGTCGTCAAGGTCGCACCGCCGACCGCCGAGGAGGTCGGCAAGCTGCACAGCGGCCAGACGCTGATCGGCTTCCTGGCCCCACGCAACGCCGACAACTCGATCGGCGCACTCAAGGCAGCCGGTGTGCAGGCGTTCGCGCTGGAGGCCATTCCGCGTATTTCGCGCGCGCAGGCGATGGATGCGTTGTCGTCGCAGGGCAACGTCGCCGGCTATAAGGCCGTGCTGCTAGCCGCCTCGGAGTCCACCCGGTTCTTCCCGATGCTGACCACCGCGGCCGGCACCGTGAAGCCGGCCACCGTGCTGGTCCTCGGTGTCGGCGTGGCCGGCCTGCAGGCCCTGGCGACGGCGAAACGGCTGGGCGGACGCACGACCGGCTACGACGTGCGGCCCGAGGTGGCCGACCAGGTCCGCTCGGTCGGTGCGCAATGGCTGGACATCGGCATCGATGCTGCGGGTGAAGGCGGCTACGCCCGCGAGCTCACCGACGAGGAACGGGCGCAGCAGCAGAAAGCGCTGGTGGACGCGATCAGCGGGTTCGACGTGGTGATCACCACTGCGCTGGTGCCGGGCCGGCCGGCGCCCAAGCTGGTGACCGCGGCCGCGGTCGAGGCGATGAAGCCGGGCAGCGTGGTCGTCGACCTGGCCGGCGAGACCGGTGGCAACTGCGAGCTCACCGAGCCTGGCCAGATCGTCGTCAAGCACGACGTCACGATCGCCTCGCCACTGAACTTGCCGGCAACCATGCCCGAGCACGCCAGCGAGCTCTACAGCAAGAACATCACCGCGCTGCTGGACCTGCTGATCAAGGACGGCGCGCTGGCCCCGGACTTCGACGACGAAGTCATCGCGGACTCATGCGTTACGCGCGAGACGGGGGAGGACTCCTAGATGCACGGGATGTATGACGAACTTTTATCCAACCTGGCGATCCTGGTGTTGTCGGGATTCGTCGGGTTCGCGGTGATCTCGAAAGTGCCCAACACGCTGCACACCCCGCTGATGTCGGGCACCAACGCCATTCACGGCATCGTCGTGCTCGGCGCGCTGGTCGTATTCGGTGAGGTCGAGCACCCGTCGCTAGCGGTGCAGATCATCCTGTTCGTGGCCGTGGTATTCGGCACGCTGAACGTCATCGGCGGCTTCATCGTCACCGACCGGATGCTGGGCATGTTCAAGGGCAAGAAGCCGGCCAAGACGCAAGAGGTCGCCAAATGAACTACTTGGTGATCGGTCTCTATGTCATCTCGTTTGCGCTTTTCATCTACGGCTTGATGGGCCTGACTGGGCCCAAGACCGCGGTGCGGGGCAACCTGATCGCCGCGGTCGGTATGGCGCTGGCTGTGACGGCGACGCTGATCAAGATCCGCCACACCGACCAGTGGGTGCTGATCATCGCCGGCCTGGTGGTGGGCGTCGTGCTCGGCGTCCCGCCCGCCCGCTTCACCAAGATGACCGCCATGCCGCAGCTGGTGGCGTTCTTCAACGGCGTCGGCGGTGGCACGGTTGCGCTTATCGCGCTCGCAGAATTCATTGAGACCAAGGGCTTTTCAGCCTTCGAGCACGGCGAGTCACCGACGGTGCACATCGTGGTCGCGTCGCTATTCGCCGCGATCATCGGGTCGATCTCGTTCTGGGGTTCGATCATCGCGTTCGGCAAGCTGCAGGAGATCATCTCCAGCTCGCCGATCGGTCTCGGGAAGGCCCAGCAGCCGGTCAACCTGCTGGTGCTGGTCAGTTCGATGGTGGCCGCGGTGGTCATCGGCGTGCGCGCACATCCCGGCAGCGGCGGAGCCTCGCTGTGGTGGATGATCGGTCTGCTGGCCGCCGCCGCCGCGCTGGGGCTGATGGTGGTGCTGCCGATCGGCGGCGCCGACATGCCCGTGGTGATCTCTCTGCTCAACGCGATGACTGGTCTGTCGGCCGCCGCGGCGGGCCTGGCGCTGAACAACACCGCGATGATCGTCGCGGGCATGATCGTCGGCGCGTCAGGTTCGATCCTGACCAACCTGATGGCCAAGGCGATGAACCGTTCCATCCCGGCGATCGTCGCCGGCGGGTTCGGCGGCGGCGGTGTGGCGCCAGATGCCGGCGACGCCGGCGACAAGGTCGTCAAGTCGACATCGGCGGCTGATGCCGCGATCCAGATGGCCTACGCCAACCAGGTGATCGTCGTGCCGGGCTACGGGCTGGCCGTCGCGCAGGCCCAGCACGCGGTCAAGGACATGGCCGCGTTGCTGGAGGACAAGGGCGTCGCGGTGAAGTACGCCATCCACCCGGTCGCCGGCCGGATGCCCGGGCACATGAACGTGCTGCTAGCTGAGGCCGAGGTCGACTACGACGCGATGAAGGACATGGACGACATCAACGACGAGTTCGGCCGAACCGACGTTGCGATCGTCATCGGGGCCAACGACGTCACCAACCCGGCGGCCCGCAACGACGCGTCAAGCCCGATCTACGGCATGCCGATCCTCAACGTGGACAAGGCCAAGTCGGTGATCGTGCTCAAGCGGTCGATGAACTCCGGATTCGCAGGTATCGACAACCCGCTCTTCTACGGAGAGGGCACCACCATGCTGTTCGGTGACGCGAAGAAATCGGTGACTGCGGTTGCCGAGGAACTGAAGGCGCTGTAAGCCGTTAAACGGGCGGATAGGCCGGCGGCGGGTAACCCTGGCCGTCGGTGACGCCGCGCAGTCCCCAGAGCGAGTACTTGAAGAAGAACTCGAGCTCGTCGGAAAAGTCGTAGCTGGGATCGGGATCTGGATTCATCGGACCACCTCTCGACTCGCGACGTGCTTCCCGACGGAGTCTAGTCCTACCGGGCAACGCGCAACAGTGAACTGTCGTGTTGCCTAGACTACCCAACTAGTTGATTGACTCCGGGCGTTTCCCGGACTGCCGATAGCGAGTAGACATGCCATCCGAGAACGGGCTCACCCGCCGCGAGGAGCTGCTGGTTGTTGCCACCAAGTTGTTCGCCGCGCGCGGTTACCACGGCACCAGGATGGACGACGTCGCCGACGTGGTCGGGCTGAATAAGGCCACCGTCTACCACTACTACGCCAGCAAGTCGCTGATCCTCTACGACATCTATCAGCAGGCTGCCGAACGCACACTTGCGGCCGTGCACGACGACCCGACGATGTCGGCCCGCGAGGCGCTCTACCAGTACACCGTGCGGCTACTCACCGGCATCGCTGGCAACCCCGAAGGCGCGGCGGTGTACTTCCAGGAGCAGCCCTACATCACCGAATGGTTCACCGAGGAGCAGGTTGCCGCGGTCCGCGAGAAGGAAACCCAGGTCTACGAGCACGTACACGGTCTCATCGATCGCGGCATTGCCAGTGGCGAGTTCTATGACTGCGACTCGCACGTCCTGGCGCTCGGCTACATCGGGATGACGCTGGGGGCCTACCGCTGGTTGCGGCCGAGCGGACGCCGCAGCGCCAAGGAGATCGCCGCCGAGTTCAGCACCGCACTGCTGCGGGGCTTGATCCGCGACGAGGCGATCCGGGTGGAGTCACCGCTGGGCGTCGGAACCGACATCGGTACAGCCGCGCGTCGTTCTTGAGCCATCAACGTCGGAGACTGATGACCATGACTGACATGTTTCGCCTTGACGGCAAGGTCGCCGTGGTCACCGGCGGCGGCCGCGGCATCGGCGTGATGATCGCGCGCGGACTGCTGCAAGCTGGGGCGTCGGTGTATCTGTCCAGCCGCAAGAAGGCCGAGCTGGATGCCGCCGTCGCCGAGTTGTCGGCGCACGGGCCAGTGCAGGCCATCGCCGCCGATCTGGGCACCGTCGGCGGAGTTCAGGCACTGGTCGCCGACCTCGCCGAGCGGACGGACGCGGTGCACGCGCTGTTCAACAACGCCGGCGCGGCGTGGGGGGCGCCGTTGGGCGAGTTCCCCGAATCCGGCTTCGACAAGGTGTTCAACGTCAACGTCAAGGGCGTCTTCCTGCTCACCCGTGCGCTGGTCCCGATGCTCACCGCCGGGGCGACCGAGGACGACCCGGCCCGCGTCATCAACACCGGCAGCATCGACGGGATCGTCCCGCCGGGCCGCGGGCGGGACAACTTCTCCTACAGCGCCAGCAAGGCCGCGGTGCACATGCTGACCCAGCACCTGGCCGGGGAGTTGGCGCCGCGGATTCTGGTCAACGCGATCGCGCCTGGGCTCTTCGAATCCCGGATGACCAAGGAGTTGTTGCGGGCGGGTTCGGACGCCGTCGGCGCCGGCTTTCCGCTGGGCCGGATCGGCCAGGCCGACGACATGGCCGGCATCGCGGTCTTCCTGACCAGCCGGGCGAGCAGCTACATCACCGGCGCGGTGATCCCAGTGGATGGCGGCGTCAGCGTTATCCGCTGAAGGTAATTGCGCGGCTATCCCCCGCAGGCGGGAGGTGCCCCCACCTCATCGCGATGCGCGCTCTGCATCGTCGTCGGGCGATGTGATAGACCCACGCCATGACCCCGAACGTCCGGCAGAGGATGTCGTCGCTGGTAGGGCCGAAATACGTCAGTACCGATCCCGATGTGCTGGCTGGCCGCAGCGTCGACCACACCGGTCGCTACCGCGGGCACGCAAGCGCCCTGGTGCGTCCCGGCTCGCCCGGCGAAGTCGCCGAGGTGCTGCGGTTGTGCCGCGATGCCGGGATGCACGTCACCGTCCAGGGCGGTCGGACGTCGTTGGTGGCCGGCACGGTCCCCGAACACGACGACGTCTTGCTGTCGACCGAAAGGCTCAGCACCATAAGCGATGTCGATACCACCGACCGCCGCATCGAGGCCGGAGCGGGGGCAACTCTGTCCGCGGTGCAGCGCGCCGCCGGCGCGGTCGGCCTGGTGTTCGGTGTCGACCTGGCCGCCCGCGACACTGCGACTGTCGGCGGTATGGCCTCGACGAACGCCGGCGGGTTGCGCACCGTGCGTTACGGCAACATGGGCAGCCAGGTCATTGGTCTGGATGTCGCGCTGCCCGACGGGTCGGTGGTGCGACGGCATTCGCGGGTGCGGGCCGACAACACCGGCTACGACCTGCCGGCACTGTTCGTGGGCGCCGAGGGAACGCTGGGCGTGATCACCGCGCTCGATCTGCGCCTGCACCCGGATCCGCCGCATCGAGTGACCGCCATCTGTGGCTTCGACGACCTTGGCGCGCTAGTCGACGCCGGCCGAGTGTTTCGCGACATGGACGGCATCGCGGCGCTGGAGCTGATCGACGGGCGGGCAAGTGCGCTGGCCGAGGAGCAACTGGCCGTGGCCCGGCCGGTGCGTGGCGATTGGCTGCTGCTGGTGGAGTTGGCCTCCGACCTCGATCAGACCGAGCGACTGGCCGATGCACTGGATCGCGTGCCGACGACCGGCGAGCCTGCCGTGGGCGTTGATCTGACTGCGCAACAACGACTTTGGCGGGTCCGCGAATCGCTGGCCGAGGTAGTCGGCTTGTTCGGGCCGCCGCTGAAGTTCGACGTCTCGCTGCCGTTGTCGGCGATCGCCGAGTTCGCCCGCGACGCCGAGGCGCTGGTGCAGCGGCACGCGGCCGATGCCATCGGCGTCCTGTTCGGGCACATCGGTGAGGGCAACCTGCATCTGAATGTGCTGCGCTGCAGCGACGAACAGGAGCGCGATCTGTACGCGGCGATGATGGATCTGATCGCGGAGTGCGGCGGCAACGTCAGCTCCGAGCACGGTGTCGGCAGCCGCAAACGTCGCTACGTCGGCATGTCACGCGAAGCCGCTGACATCGCGGTGATGCGAACGCTGAAGACGGCCTTCGACCCGACCGGTTATCTGAACGCCGCCGTGCTGTTCGACTAGCCCGGCGCTTTGATTCCGACCGCGTGGCGCAGCTGAGCCAGAAACTCGTCGGCGTCGTCGCTGCGAATCATGTAGTGCGAGAAGGCTACTCGGATTGCAGTGGCCGCCTTCACCGCGGCGTTGGGGCCGGGTATCAGCCGCTGCAGACCATCCCGCATCTGCGGGATGACGTTCGAGAACTGACTGATGACATGTTCGGGTTCGATATCGACCATCCGCACACCCGTGTACGAGTGCTGGTAGTCGACGATGAACCGCAGCGCCGCATCGAGTTTGTCGGCTCCTTTGAGGCCGGCTGTCGCCCGGCTCATGCCGCTTTCGAAAGTCAGCCGTTCGTACTTGGAGAACGCCGAGAGCAAGTCCTCTTTGGAAGCGAACCAGCGATAGAGCGTCGGCCTGGACACCCCGGCCTGAACAGCGACATCGGACAGGCTGAGCTTGCGCTTGCCGTTACGGCCGAGGACCTCGGCCGTAGCGGCAAGAATCCGCTGCTGCGTCGAGGCGTCGCTCTCGAGAGTTGGCGTCTGCTCCATAAACCAAACTTTACAAAATTAAACCGAAGTGTCACGCTGTTTTCGTGTCACTGCCATGTTCCCTGACCGGGGTTTTTGCGGCCCCACCCGAGGTAGCTGACCCCCAAAGCTTAACCGGGCATTCCGAGATTGATCGGCGTCCGTCGTGAGCGAGTCCAGGACGGTCGTCATTACCGAAGCCTCGTCACCCGTCGGTTTGGCGACGGCGGCCCGGTTGGCTGCCGGTGGGCATCTGGTGTTGATGGGCGGCCGCCGGACCCGCATTTGCGAGGAATTTGCTGCCCGTCTTCGGTCCGATGGCGCTGCGGTGTTCGCCGCACATCTGGATCTCGCCGACCCGCCTTCCATAGATCGCTTCATGCAGTCCGCCGACTACCTGGTAGGTGCCGTCGACGTCCTGATCAGCAGCGCCGGTATTGCCGACAGATCCTGGGTCGGCGCGCAACACCTTGTGGCGCGACTCGTTACGCCGATGATCGACAACGGCCGTGGTGACGTGGTACTGCTCAGTCCGGAGCTGATCGGGGCGTCACCGGTCGGCGCGCATCGGATGCTCGACGCGTGGGTTTGCGGTCTGGACGCCGAGTTCGTCGGGACCGGGGTGCGAGCCTCGGTCGTGCGGTCGACCGGGCAGGTGCCGCCCGACCACGCCGGCCGCCTGATCGCCGAGGCGATATGTGCCCCGGACCTGAGGCATCTGCGGGTCGTCGACGTAATTCCGCCCATCCCCGCACCAACCCTGTCACCGGAGCATCGCGGCCCATGAAGCTCGAAGTCGACCTCGCGCGGCCGAGGCTGACCGGGATCGCTTGCAGCAGGCCGTGATTCAGTGCCCAGCCGCCGCCCTGCGGCTGGCCGACTAGGATCCGGGACGTCGCCGCACCAACACCGACTGCTGGATACTGCCCACCGCACCGGTCTCGTCGAACAGCGTGCCCACGGTCGTGCCGATGCCGTCCGGCCCGTAGCTGGTCTCGGCCCGGATGCCGACCCATTCGCCGTCCGGAATCCGGTGCACATGCACGACCAGGTCGTTGTTCAGGAACGTCCATTTGGTGATGTCGATCTTGGAGCCGATGCCGTTGGCGCAGTCGGCGACCGCGAACAACCGCTCCAACGGCGTCATCGTCTCGCCGTCGACCAGGTTGGTGGTCGGCTTGATCCACGACTCCCCGGGGCCCTCGTTGAGCGGCATGGTTAGCCAGCGCCAGTCCAGGCTGTGCACGTAGTTGCGGTCGAAGTTCTTCGCGAGGTCGCGGCTACGGGCCTCGCTGAGTGGACGCGGCAGCGCTGCGGAGGCGTGCGCCAGATCAGCGGTGTCGAGTTGCTGTAGCCGCCAGCCGGTGGCCCGGGCCGTCGGCCGGGGCTGACCGTCGGGCCCCAAGGCCAGCGTCTCGGCGCTGATCAGCTCGATCTGCTTACCCGGTCGTTCGACCTTCGAGCGGACCCACATGTCGCCGTCGGCCGGCACCGGGCCCAGCAGGTCGATGGCGACCCGGCTCAGCCGGGTGTCGTCACGGGCAGCACACCGTTCCAGCGCGCGGACCAACAACGCCGACACCGGCGCGGCATGCTGAATGGCCGCCGTCCACGTGCTCCTGACTAAGTCTGTGGCACAGAACTTTTCGCCCAACGGATCGGCGGCGTCAATCAGCTCGTAGTACGAGTCGGTCATCGTTCACCTTTCAGGGCGGACCGGCGCCAGGAGTATCGACGATCACTGTGTCGACCCGGGAGAGCCGGGTGCCGATCAGGCGTTGGGGATAGGCGTCGCTGCTCGACAGCATGAACAGCGTGCGGTCCTCAGCTCCGCCGAGCACGCAGGCGATCGCCGCGCGATCGCCGATGTCGATGCGATGCGTGACGTGCCCTTTGCCGCCGTTGCCTTCAATGCGCTCGAACTGGTGCGCCAGTGTCATCGCCGCCCACACCCCGCCGGCAGCGTCCAGGCAGATGCCGTCGGGCGGCCCGTCCAGGCCATCGGCGAAGACCCGTCGATCGGACAATCCGCCGTCGGAGTCGATGCTGAACGCGGTCAACCGCCGGCCGATCGACTCGGCGACGATCAAGGTCTGCTGGTCCGGCGTAATGGCCATGCCGTTGGGGAATTCGAGGTCGTGCGCCACCACGCTGACCGTGCCGTCGGGATCGACTCGCAGGATGATGCCGCCGTGGAAGGCCTGCGAACCGATGTAGGCACGCCCATGGCCGTCGACGACCATGTCGCCGAGGTCGGCCGGCGCCAGAGCACTCACATCGGCCACAGTGTCGACGGTTTCGCCGTCGTAGCGCAGCAGGCGACGGTCCTTGGTGGACACGATCAGCAGCGAGCCGTCCGGACGGAATCCCAGGCCCGACGGCGAATGCCCGGGCAGCGGCAGCGTGGTCATCGATCCACCGAGGGTGACGGTGTGCACGGCCTCGCCCAGCATGTCGGAGAACCACAGCAGACCCTCGAACCAGCGCGGACCCTCGCCGAAGCAGAACCCCGTCGCCAGCGGGGTCAGGCCCTCAACCATCGCCGTCATCCGGGTCGCTCCTCTGCGGCCGTAAAACTGACCGGCCGATCACCCGGCCGGCTTTACAGATTATCGTACAAATGTCACGCGGTATTTTGCAGGAACCTCGTCGGCGCTCAGCTAAGGAAAGCGGCAGATGAAATTCACCATCACCCACCCGATGCACAGCCACCCCTACAATCCCGAGTTGATCAGCGGCGAGGGCATCGCCGCGGTGGCCGCGGCCGCCGAGGCTGCCGGTATCCACGGCTTCGGTTTCACCGACCATCCGGCGCCCAGCCAGCGCTGGCTCGAGGCGGGCGGACACGACGCCCTGGACCCGTTCATCGCAATGGGATACGCGGCGGCCCGTACCACCACGCTGCGGCTGATACCGAACATCGTGGTGCTGCCGTATCGAAACCCGTTCGTAGTGGCCAAGTCTGGCGCAACACTGGACCTGCTCTCCGGCGGCAGGTTCACCTTGGCCGTCGGCGTCGGCTACCTCAAGCGTGAGTTCGCTGCGCTCGGCGTGGACTTCGAGGAACGCGCCGCGCTGTTCGACGAGGCGCTCGAGGTAATCCGGGCCATCTGGACCACCGACGACGTCACCTTCGAGGGCAGGCACTTCAATGCCCGCGGCATCACCGCGCATCCACGACCGGTGAGCGATCCGCATCCGCCGATCTGGATCGGCGGCAACACCGGGGCCGCCCGACGCCGGGTCGCCGAGAAGGGCGACGGATGGTGCCCCTTCGCCGCGCCCCCCGCGCTGGCTCAGACCGCGCGCACGGCGTCGATCGATTCCGTGGAAGCCCTCGCCGACGGCATCGACGATCTGCACCGGCGACTCGACAAGGCGGGCCGCGACGCCTCGACGATCGACATCGTCTTCAGCAACTTCGAAGGCGGCAGCCCGGCCGACGACGACTTCAACGCCGACGCCTACCTGGCCGGCCTGGAACGCCTGGCCAAGCTGGGCGTGAACTGGGTGCAGGTGGGCCTGCCGGGTGACAGTCTGGCGCATGCGCTTGAAGTCATCGACCGATTCAAGACCCTGGTTGTCGATGCCCCCTGAGCCCGCGACGGCCACGGGCAAGGCTTTACAAGATTTGATGAGAATGTCATTCTCGCTATGTGACAACAGACTCTGAGCAGACGCACTGGTCGGTCGCCGGCCTCCTCGATTTGTTCGGTGCGCGCCCCGCCGGCGACAGCCGTTTCACCGCCGACACCGGCATTGCCGCCGAGGACGAACGTCAGGTGGTGGAGGGCACCCAGGTGCTCGCGCAGGTGATTGTCGCAGTGGCCAAACGGTTTCCGGAGAAGTCGGTGCGCTCGGTGCACGCCGTGTTCGCCCGCGCGGTGCTGGTCGGGCCACCGGTCGAGTTCGACATCGACGTGGTCTCCGAGGGGCGTTCGACGGCCACCGCGGTGGTCGGCGTGTCGCAGAACGGACGTCGGGCCATCACGGTGACGGCGCTGCTGGACGTTCCGACCGACGACGTCATCCGCCACCACCTGCCCCGTCCCGAGGTGACCGCACCCGCCGACGCCAACGACGGCGCGATGCCGATGGCCGGACGGGAACTGCGACTGGTCGACGTGGTCGACGTGAACAGCCCCGACGAGGTCGGGCCCCCGGAGCTCTACGCCTGGTTGCACTACGACCCGATCCCGACCCGCGACGATCTCGCCAAGGCACTGATCGCGTATTTCACTGGTCATCTTGGTATTTCGACAACGATGCGGGCCCACGAGGGAATCGGCACCGCCCAGTCGCATCTGACCGTGTCGACCGCGCCGATGACCATCTCGGTCAGCTTTCACGAGCCGGTCTCGTGGACCGGCTGGTTGCTGTACACCCACGAGAGCACCCAGGTTGGTGCGGGCATGTCGTAT
Source organism: uncultured Actinomycetota bacterium (assembly GCA_963733755.1). Taxonomy (GTDB): domain Bacteria; phylum Actinomycetota; class Actinomycetes; order Mycobacteriales; family Mycobacteriaceae; genus Mycobacterium. The sequence goes on along the minus strand of CAVTEZ010000025.1, from coordinate 76,314 downwards.
GTCCGCGGCGCCGTGCACACCGAAGAAGGTGAGCTGATCGCGTCGTTCGCCCAGGACGCGTTGATCCGCCCGCTGCGCACCAGTGACACTTCCATCAAAACCGAAGCGCGGCTGTAACACTCATGGATTTCTCGGCCGTCGAACTGTCCTCGGACGACCGGGAATTCCGTGATCGGTTGCGGGCGTTCCTGACCGACGTGGTCACCGATGAGGTGATCCGACGGGACCGCGAGACCGGCGAGAATTTCGACGACGGTGTGCACCTGGCGCTGGGCGCCAAGGGATATCTGGCCGCCGACTGGAACGACGAATCCGATGGCGGCTTCAATTCGTTGCGCCGGCGGATCTGGGATTTGGAGATCGGCCGGGCCCATACGCCGTGGTTTCACTGGGGCACCACCGCCGTGGTCGCGAAGATGGTGCGCGAGTTCGGACCGCCGGAACTCACCGACGAGGTGCTGCCCGGCGTGCTGTCCGGCCACACCCGGCTGTGCCTTGGCTACACCGAGCCGGAGGGTGGATCGGATGTGGCGACGTGCAAAACCCGCGCGGTCCGCGACGGCGACAGCTGGATCATCAACGGCTCCAAGATGTTCACGTCCAATGCGCACAACGCCAAGTACGTCTTCCTGCTGACCAACACCGACCCGGACGCACCAAAACACAAGAACCTGACCATGTTCCTGGTCCCGCTGGATTCGGCCGGCGTCGATATTCAACCCATCCGCACGATCGACGGCGACCGCACCAACATCGTCTTCTACAGCGACGTGCGGGTGGACGATCGATATCGCATCGGCGCCGTCAACGGCGGCTGGGGAGTATTGCGGGGTGCGCTCGACGTGGAGCACGGCACCGTCGAAAACGAAGACGACGGGCTGCAAAGACTCGCGGTGATGAGCGAGCATCTGACGCTGATGGCCGAGGCGATCGACGCTATCGCAGCGTTGGTCACGCGACAGAGCGCCGATGGCCGCCGCCTGCTCGACGACAAGTCGGTGGCATATCGGTTGGGCCGCAGCGTTGCTCGCACCGAGGCGGCGCTGAGCACTCCGGGGATGTTCGGCCGGGTGGCCAACGCGCAGACCATGCGCGACGTCGCGCCGGACCTGATGGACATCCTGGGTACCGCATCAGCGCTGCCGGTCGACACCGAGGGTGCGGCCGGCGACGGCGGCGCCGAATACATCTTCCGGCTGGCCTCACCCGTCGGTATTTACGGCGGCACCCTCGAGGTGTTCCGCAACATGATCGCCCAGCACGCACTGGGGCTGGGACGGCCGAACTATTCGCCGCCGAGGGCCTGAGAATCCGGCAGCTCGGCGACGACGTCAGCGCGGGCCGCGTCGAAACTAAGGAAGCCCTTGATCGGCGAGCTCTCCGGAGGCGGGTCCGAGTAGCTCCACGCCACGTCCTCGATGACGGAGTCGCCCACGACTGCTGACCAATAGGTCGCGCGGCCCTTGTAGTTGCAGTACGTCGACGTATTCGATTGTCGCAGAACGTCGGTCCGCACATGTGCCGGATCGACGTACAGGCGGGGCTCGAGCGCCGTCTCGAACACGATCATCGTCTCGTCGGCATCCACCAGCGTCGTCCCGGCCACCTGCACACGCAGCCGCCGTCGGGTGGGGCGGCAGTCGACACGGTGGTACGGGTTGGGCGGATAGTGCACCAGTGTCCGCCCCTCTTCGACCCACGTGTCGACAGCGTCCCACGGCACGTGCACGTATCCGGGCGCTTCGGCAACCGGCACACTCGTTAAACCGTGTGCCTCGTCGGCGGGAAAAGCGAAGCTGAGCGGGCGATCTGGCCGGTGCACCAGCAATGCACGCTCGGTGTCGATCACTGTGCGCCCGTTTTTCACCGCCTGAACGCGGCGGGGATGCGGCTCGACGTAGACCGCGCCGGCGGGCATCGGCGGCGAAAACCAGCCGGCCGGAGCACTGCTCAATGGCCCGCGACCGGTGACCATGCTCATGAATCCTGAGGGTACGCGTGGCATGGTGTGTGGCATGGCTGGACCGATGGAAGGCGTCAGGGTCGTGGAGCTCGGCGTCTGGGTGGCCGGGCCGGCGACGGGCGGGATTCTCGCGGACTGGGGCGCCGATGTCATCAAGATCGAACCGCCGACCGGCGATCCGGCGCGGATGTTCGGCCGCATGCTTGGGCTCGACGTCGACGTCAGCCCGCCGTTCGAAATGGACAACCGGTCCAAGCGCAGCGTCGTCATCGACCTGACCACCGAGGACGGTCGCCGCACCGCGCTCGAATTGATCAGCGGCGCAGATGTTTTCATCACCAACGTTCGGCCCGGGGCGTTGCAACGGCTCGGGCTCGACTACGGGTCGCTTGCTCCGGACCACCCGCGGTTGGTGTACGGGCTGATCACCGGCTACGGCGAGACCGGGCCGGACGCCGACCGGGCGGCCTACGACGTCGCCGCGTTCTGGGCCCGCGGCGGGCTGGCCCACCTGCTGACCCGACCCGGTGAGACGCCGCCCTTCCAACGCGGCGGGATGGGCGACCACTCCGCCGGTATGACGCTGGCCGCGGCCGTCTGCGCGGCGTTGGTGGCCCGCGGCCGCACCGAAACTGGTCAGCTGGTCAGCACATCGCTGTACCGACAGGGCGCGTACACCGTCAGCTTCGACCTGAACACCTACCTGATGTCGGGTCAGCCGATCGCGATCGGGCAACGCGAAAAAATGTTCAACCCGTGCATGAACAACTACGCCACCGGCGACGGCCGGCGATTCTGGATCGTCGGGCTGGAAGTCGACCGGCACTGGCCCCCGTTGTGCCGCGCGGTCGGCAAGCACGAGTGGCTGGATGACCCGCGGTTCACCGACGCGCGGTCACGGGCTGTCAACGCCGTCGAGTTGATCGGCGAGCTGGATCAGATCTTTGCCACCAAGTCCCTGGACGAATGGGCCGCGATTTTCGCCGGTGAACCGGACTTCTTCTGGTCGCCGGTCAACTCGATCGAGGATGTCCTGGCTGACGAGCAGTTTCACGCCGCCGGCGGGATGGTCGACGTCCCGGACGGACACGCAGTGGTGCCGATGATCGCGACCCCGGCCGATTTTCATGGCACGCCGTGGGCGCCGCGTTCACCTGCGCCGCAACTCGGCCAGCACACCGACGAGGTCCTCGCCGAGCTGAAGGTACGGCGCCAGTCTTGATCGAATCGAAGCTTTACAGATTGGCGTAAAAGTGTCACGCTGAGTCGGCCGGGTCATTGGAGACGCGTGAGGGGATGCGATGAGGACCTTCGAGGAACGGCGGCCGCGCGCACACGGCGGATCAGTCGCTTACCGGCTTGACGTGATTGCCTCCAGCCCCGCTGACGTGGTGGCCTCCGTCGGCGGCTGGCTGTACGACCGGGTGCGGGCCGGTTGGGACGTCCACGTGCTGGTACCGCGACGCTGCGACAACCGCCCGCTGCAGATCCTCGGCATGCAGGTGGCTGAACTGGACCGGCAGTTCCCGTCCACCAGCACCGAATGCGCGGCCCGCGGCCTGGCCGTCAGCGCCGACATGTTCGCGTCAGATGCACGAATCCGGCAGGAGGTTCTCATCGCGCTGGATCGCTGGATGACGGAAGTGACGCTCTGGCATGACGATTGGCCGCTGGCCGTTTGCCACCGGACCACCACGGTGCAGCATGTGCTCAGCGGCGCCGCGCGCGTGTTCAAGCGTCACGCGCTGGCCGCAGCCGGTATCCCGGGCACGGTCGGCCCTACCGAGACGCTACGCGGCGACATGAAAGCGTCCCTGCCGGTCGATTCCGAGCTGATCCCGGTTGGCTGATGCGCAAGTACCACAGCCACACCCTGCTCTACCTGCACGAGACGATTGCGCTGGGCTCGGGATCGAGCGAGCGATTCACCGATGCATTCATCGACACCTATCAGCCGATGATGAACGAGTTGGGCGCGCGATTGTTCGGACTGTGGGAAACCGCGCCCTACAACGGGCACTGGCCGCAGGTCACGATCATCTGGGAGATCGACGCATTCGCCGACTACGCCCGGATCGGATCGGCGCAGACACGCGGCGGCAGCCACCAGGGACCGGCCAAGAAATGGTCGGCATTCCTGGCGGACATCGGTGCGGCGGGGGAGGGCCGGATCATGTACCCGGGGCCGAGCAACAAGACGCTCGCCCAGCTGCGTGACGCCAATTTCAGTGCGTCCGTCGTGATTCAAGAGATCATGCAGACCAAGCCCGGCCGTCAGGACGACTACATCCGCGAGTTGGAACGACTCTACGTGCCCTGGTCGGAGCGCACCGGTAAACACTGGCTTGGTTCGTTCACCACCACGTTCCGGTTCAACGAGGTGATCCACTATTGGGCGCTCGAAGGCGGCTGGGAATGCTTCGCCGAGCACTATCCGTCGTGGAAAGAAAGCCCGCCCGCCGAGATCGTCACCTGGATGAGCGTTGCCCCGGCGCTACGTGACGGTTGGGAAGACTCGATCCTGCAAGCACTTCCACCGTCGCCGCTGCAATGATCGATTTCGCCTACGATCCGTTCGACCCGGCGGTGATGGCCGACCCGCTGCCGTACTACCGCGTCCTGCGTGAGCACCACCCGGTCTATTACCTGCCTCAGTGGGATACCTTCGCGTTGTCGCGATTTGCCGACATCTGGGATGTGTTGGCGGTCAACGACGGAACGTTCGTCGCCTCGGAGGGCTCGTTGCCGCCGGCGACCGTGTTGGCCCGTCACAATCATGGGCCGGTGGCCGATCCGCCTTTGCAACCGTTGCCTTTCCACGCGAACTTCGACACGCCGATCTACGACGGCGTGCGCCGTGCGCACAGTCAACCTTTCCGGCCGAAGTCGGCCGCCGGCTGGGAAGCCCGCATCCGCGAGTTGGCCAACGAACGGCTCGACGAACTGCTGCCGCGCGGCACGTTCGACCTCACCCAGGAATACGGCGGGATCGTCGCCGCGTCGGTGGTATGCGAATTGCTCGGCATTCCCGTTGATTTCGCGCAGGATGTGCTGGTGGCGATCAACGCGGGCAGTCTCGCCGAACCTGGCAGCGGAGTCGACACCGCAGAGGCCCGACCGAACTATCTCGAACACCTCATTCCCGCGGTCCGGCGCCGACGAGTCGACGCGGGCGACGGGGCATTGCCCGTTGTGGACGGCCTGCTCGGCTACCGACTGCCCGACGGCAGAGCGCTAGATGACCTCGAGGTCGCCACCCAGATGCTCTGCGTGTTCATCGGCGGAACCGAGACCGTGCCCAAGGTCGTCGCGCACGGGCTGTGGGAGCTGTTGCGGCATCCCGACCAACTCGCGGCGGTGCGCGCCGACCCCGACGCCAACATCCCCGTCGCGCGCGAGGAGATGATCCGCTACTGCGCCCCCGCACAGTGGTTCGCCCGAACCGCCCGCAAGCCGTACACAATTCACGGCACCACCATCGAACCCGGCCAGCGGATCATCACCCTGCTCGCGTCCGCCAACCGCGATGAGCGCGAATACGCACAGCCCGACGAGTTCGTCTGGAACCGTCCCATCGCCCGCTCGTTGGCGTTCGGCCGGGGACAGCATTTCTGCCTCGGTTACCACCTGGCCCGCCTCGAAGTCGCTGTCCTGGTGTCCGAATGGCTGCGGCGAGTGCCGGATTACCGCATCATCGACGAGGCGGCATTCCGCCCGCCGTCCAGCTTTCAGTGGGGCTGGAGCCGGTTGCCGGTGGAGGTGTGAGATGTGGTCCTACCGGATCGTTGCGCCCTACCAATTCGAGCGGACCTCGATAGCCGAGAAGACGGCCGACTGTCTTGCCGACGGCCAGGTGCTGCTGCGGTTTCTGGCCGCCGGCGTGTGCGGCAGCGACATGCCGGCCTTCCGCGGCGTTCGTGGCAAACTGCCCGGCGACGACGGGCGCAGCGGCGCCGAGAAGGATGGCTACCCGATCCACGAAGTCGTCGGCGAGGTGATCGCCAGCCGGCACCGCCGACATCGGCCCGGTGATCGAGTGGTGGGGTGGGCGTCGGCGTTCGACGGCCTGATGGAGCGGGTCGTCACTGACGGTAATCAGGTGGCGTCCTACGACCCGACGCTGAGCCCGGCGCAGGCCGTCGGTCTGCAACCGTTGGCCTGCGTGCTCTACGCGATCGAGCAGTTGCCTGACCTCAACGGCCTGCATGTCGGCGTGATCGGACAGGGATCGATCGGGCTGCTGTTCTCGTCTGCGGCCAAGGCTGCGGGCGCCCGTCGTGTCACCGGCGTCGACCCGATCGACCGCGCGGAGATCGCGACGAAGTTCGGTGTCGACACGTACGCGCGGGCCACCAGCGACCGGTGGGTCAGTCAACTGGCCCGCGACGACCGGCCGGACGTCGTGATCGAAGCCGTGGGTCATCAGGTCGCCACGCTCGGCCACGCGATCGAAGCTGCGGCGCCCGGCGGCACGGTGTTCTACTTCGGCGTGCCTGACGACGACAGCTACCCGATCAGCATGCGTACCATGCTGCGGCATAACCTGACGTTGAAATCTGGTGTGGCACTGGATCGTCCACGGATGTTGGAGCTTGCCAACAAATTCGCCGCCGAGCACGCCGGTCTGCTGACCGGTTATCTGACCCACACATTCGGCATCGACGACGTGCAGGGCGCCTTCGAATTGGCCTGCCGTCCGGTATCCGGGCGCGGAAAAATCGCGATCACCGAGACCGGTGAGCAGTGACGGAAAGCCGACTGCAGCAGGCACTTAGCCGGGGCGAACCGATCTGGGGTGGTTGGATCACCGGGCCAACCGCGATCGGGCCCGAGGAATTCGCCCGGGCCGGATACGACTATGTCGGCTTCGACGCCCAGCACGGCTACATCGATGACGCCGACATCGCCAGCATGCTGCGCCGTCTCGAACACGTACCGATCGGCACGGCGGTCCGGCTGCCCAACGCCGACGCGGCACCGATCGGGCGGGTTCTCGACGCCGGCGCCGATGCCGTCATCATCGCGATGATCGAATCGGCCGACCAGGCGGCCGCGGCGGTCGCAGCCACCCGCTACCCGCCCGCCGGTTCGCGAAGCTTCGGCCCGTTGCAGGCCAGCCTGGGCGCCGACACCACCAAGCTGGAATCGCGGGTGAGCGTGTTCGCCATGATCGAAACCGCCGCAGCCCTTGACGATGTCGACAAAATATGCACGGTGCCCGGGCTGGCCGGCGTGTACGTCGGACCCGCCGATCTGGCGATCTCGATGGGCGTCGACGTCCTTAAGGCCACTACCGATCCGGCGGTCGGCGAGGCCATCGCCGGCATCTACCGTGCAGCGTCAGCCGCCGGTCTGGTGCCCGCGATCCACGCCGGAAACGCCAAGGCCGGACATGCCATGGCGCAACTGGGTTTTCAGATGCTCACCCTGGAGTCGGAATCCCAGGCCCTGCGGCATGGCGCCGCTGCGAGCCTCAACCAAGCAAAGGGCGACCGGTGACGGGGCGTGTGGCGCTGGTAACCGGGGCCGCTCGCGGGCAGGGCTGGGCGATTACCCAACGACTGCGCGCCGACGAATTTTTCGTGGCGGCCTGCGACGTCAATGCCGCCGAGCTGCGCGCCGCGGTGATGAGCTTGGGCGATGATGCGGTGATCGGGATTCCGCTGGATGTGACGTTGGAGTGGGAGTGGCAGCAGGCGGTGGCGAAGACCGTCGACCAGTTCGGATCGTTGACCACGCTGATCAACAACGCGGGCCTGCTGCACCGCGCGTCGATCGCCGACGAGTCGGTCGAAGGTTTCGAAAGAGCCTGGCGGGTCAACTGTTTGGGTGCCTTCCTAGGTATTCGGGCCTCGCTGGACGCGCTGGGCGCCGCCGAGGGCGCCGCCATCGTCAACACCTGCAGCACGGGTGCTATCCGCCCCTTTCCGAACCACACCGCCTACGGCTCGGCGAAGTGGGCGCTGCGAGGGTTGACTCAGGCCGCCGCGGCCGAACTCGCCCCGGCGGGGATTCGGGTGAACGCGGTGTTTCCCGGTCCTATCGCGACACCGATGCTCGACGCGGAGACCCAGGCGCGGTTGGCGACGACGTCGGTGTCCGGCCGGATCGGGCAGCCGTCCGAGGTGGCCGACGCAATCGCGTTCCTGGTCTCCGAACAGGCGTCGTTCATCACCGGTTCGGAGCTCGTCATCGACGGCGGCCAGTGCCTGAAAATCCAATGAGGGTTGGCATCATCGGCGCCGGCGTGATGGAAGCGGCTCGACCCCGTGCTGCGTGCGGTCGCGACGACCCGCACCGACCTGTCGACGGTAGGCCCGGTCCGTGCGGGGCTCGATGAACGTCGTCGCGCCAGTATCGCCGACGTCGACGCCACCGGCATTTCGATCAACGACGAGGTCGTGTCCGGCGTGCCGGTGCGCATCTACCGCGGCGCACCCACGCCGTCACCCGTCGTTGTCTATTGCCACGCAGGGGCATTCGTGCTCGGCAACCTCGACACCGACCACCGGCAGTGCGTGGAACTGGCGCGCCGCGGTCAATGTTCGGTGGTGTCGGTGGACTACCGGTTGGCGCCCGAAAATCCCTACCCGGCGGCGGTTGACGACGCCGCGACGGTGCTCAGCTGGGTGAGCGCCAACGCCGAAGAACTCGGCGCCGACATATCGCGGATCGCGGTGGCCGGAAGCAGCGCCGGCGGCGCGTTGGCGGCAGGCCTCGCGCAACGCTCCGCCGATGGCTCGCTGCCCGCGGTGATGTTTCAGATGCTGCACCAGCCGGTACTCGACGACCGGGTCACCGGATCGAAGACGGAGTTCGATGCGACCCCGGCGTTCGACGGTCCGGCCGCCGAGCAGATGTGGCGACACTACCTGGGATCGACAATGCCGTCGGCGAGTTCCGTACCCGCCCGCCGTGATGAATTACATGGCCTGCCAATGGTATTCATCACCTGCTCGGACATCGATCCGTTGCGCGACGAGGCGCTCGACTATGCGCTGCGGCTGTTGCGGGCCGGAATCCCCACCGAACTGCACGTCTTCGCCGGTACCTGCCACGGGTTTGACTCGCTGTTACCCGATTGGGAAGTCGCCGAGCAGCTGTTCGCCCTGCAGGGTCGTGCGCTGCGGCGAGCTTTCTACGGAGCGTGAGCGCGGCATCTGGAACAGTCGGGCATATCGCATGTCCCGGGCCGTGGAGGCTAATGAGACTTCTGTGACAAGTGCTGCGGCTCAGGCATTCTCGACCGAGATCAGCTGACGGACCGCGGTGCCGTCGGCCAGATTGTCCATCGCGGTGTTGATTTCGTCGAGGGTGATTCGCGAGGAAACCAGCGATTCCACCGGCAACCGGCCCGAGCGCCACAGCTCGACGAACCTCGGGATGTCGCGGTCGGGTACCGCCGACCCGAGGTAGCTGCCGATCAGCGACCGGCCTTCAGCGACAAAACCCAACGGGGACAAGCTGATCCGGGCATCCGGCCGCGGCAGACCGACGGTGATGGTGCGACCCCCGGCGCCGGTGAGGGTGATGGCCGTCTCCAGGGCGGCGGGGTGGCCGGCGGCTTCGACGACCACCTCAGCCTTGACTCCGGCGTCGATGGCCTGCTGCGGTGTGTAGGCCTCGTGGGCCCCGAGAGTCTTAGCACCGGTTAGCTTTTCGGGTAGCTGGTCGACAGCGACCACATGCACGCCGGCGTAGGACAGCGCGGTCATCACCGCGGCCATCCCGACGCCGCCGAGGCCAACGACGGCCACCGTCTGCCCGGGCTGCGGCTTGCCGACATTGAGCACCGCACCGCCGCCGGTCAGCATTGCGCAGCCCAGCAGCGCGGCGACCGGCGGGGGAACGTCACGATCGACCGGCACCACGCTGGCCCGGTTGACCACGGCATGCGTCGCGAAACCGGACACACCCAAGTGGTGAAAGACCTTGTCGTCGCCGCGACTCAGCCGCATTCCGCCGCCGAGCAGCGTCCCGGCGTTGTTAGCCGCGCTGCCCGGCTTGCAGGGCGTCAGCCCGTCCGTCACGCATGCCGCGCAGTGACCGCAACGCGGCAGGAACGTCATCACCACTCGCTGACCGACGGCCATGTCGTTGACCCCGTCGCCGACTTGCTCGACGATTCCGGCCGCCTCGTGACCGAGCAACATCGGCGTTGGCCGCACCCGGTTGCCGTCCACCACCGACAGGTCCGAATGGCACACGCCAGCGGCCTCGATGCGCACCAGCAGTTCGTCGGGGCCGGGCGGGGCCAGCTCGATGTCGGCGATGATGATGGGCCGGGATTGCGCGAACGGCCGAGGCGATCCGATCCGCTCCAGCACGGCGCCCCGGATTTCAAGCATGGTCGAATACAACCATGACTCCGGTTTCTGCGGTGCCGCCGCACTCCGACGGGCTCACCAGTCGCGACTTTCCGGTGCATTGGCCGGTGTTGACTCGATGGGCCGACAACGACATGTTCGGCCACCTGAATAACGCGGTGTACTACCAACTTTTCGACACCGCGATCAACGGCTGGATTCAGACCAACGTCACCCTCGATCCGGTGACGGCGTCGGCGCAGGGCATCGTCGCCGAATCGGGCTGCCGCTACTTCTCCGAACTGCATTTCCCCGAACGGCTTGCCGTCGGGGTGGCCGTGACCCGGCTCGGCAACAGCAGCGTGACCTACCGGCTCGGCGTCTTTCGCGGCGCTGAGGAATCGGCCGCCGAATCGAGCCGCAACCGATCGCCGCGGTGGGGCATTGGGTGCACGTCTACATCGACAAGGCCACGCGCCGACCGGTGCCTATTCCCGACGGGATCCGCTCGCTGCTGTCGACGGCCTGCGTGAGTTAGCGGTCGAAGCGTTCTCGTTATGCTCGGCCAATGCCTTTTGTCAGCAAGACCGTTGAGGTTGCCGCCAACGCAGACGCGATCCTGGCCATCGTCGCCGACTTCGAGTCCTACCCGGAGTGGAACGACGGAGTTAAGGGCCTGTGGGTGCTGGCCCGCTATGACGACGGGCGCCCAAGCCAGCTGCGTCTCGACGCCAAGTACGAGGCCATCGAGGACAGTTTGATCCAGGCGGTCTATTACCCGAGCCCGACTCAGATTCAGACCGTGCTGCAGCAGGGCAACCTTTTCAAAAAGCAGGAGCAGCTGTTCAGCGTGGTGGACACGGGTGGGTCGTCGCTGCTGACCGTGGACCTGGATGTCGAGCCGTCATTGCCGATTCCCGCGCCGATGGTCAAGCAGTTGGCCGGCAACGTGTTGGACTATCTCGCTGAGAACCTCAAGAAGCGCGCCGAGGACCTCGCGTCGTCGAGCTAGTTTGCGGCTGGTCCCAGATCCCGCTGCTGTCCAGCCGTTCGGTGAGCCGGCGGGCGCCGTCGGTGAACTGTTGGGTGGTGTGCTCGACGACCGCAGCTGTGTCGCGGCGACGCAGCGCGGCGACAACATCCCGGTGGTTCTGCACGGCGGCCGCACCCCATTCGGGATCTGCGGCGTAGACCATCAACGGCATGTACCGGGCCACGTGCAGCAGGAACCACGCCAGCTTGATCCGCCCGGTGGCGTGGTTGAAGGCCCGGTGAAACGCGAACTCCGTCGCCGCGATCGCTTCGACGTCAGCGGCGGCGACGGCGGTGGTCAGCACGTCGGTGAGGTGTTCGAGTTCGTCGATCTCGGCGTCGGTGATGTGCTGGGTCGCCGACGCGGCGAGTTCCTTGGCGATGGTCGCCTGCACCCAGAAGATGTCCTCGATGTCCTGACGGCTCAGCGGCAGGACGACGTGGCCGCGGTGCGGCTCGAGTTGCACCATCCCTTCGCCGCGCAGCTTCAGCAGCGCCTCGCGCACCGGTGTCGCACTGACGCCGAGTTTGGCCGCCGTCTCGTCGAGCCGGATGAACGTTCCCGGCCGCAGGGCGCCGGACATGATCGCGGCCCGCAAGTGGCCCGCGACCTCGTCGGACAACTGCGCTCGGCGCAGCGGAAACCGGGCCTCCCGCTGCGCGGAAGGCCGCCTCGTCGCAGGTTCGCTCAGCGAGGTCACCGGGGTTGTCTTCGTGGCGCCAAGACCATAGTGTGATCCAGACAACACGAAGTTTTATCAAATATCAACTTAAGCACCACGCTTAGCAAGCAAAGGAGAGCGACAGTTGACGGCGCAGCTGACCGGCCACCAGGCTCACGAAGCCCGCGATGCCCACCCCGGCGCCGTCGGCGAACAGCCGTATTTGGCGCGCCGACAGAATTGGGTCAATCAACTCGAACGGCACGCATACATGCAGCCGGGCGCGACTGCGCTGAGATTTCTGCGCAACACCATCACGTGGGCGGGCCTCCGCGGCCGGGTCGCTGCTCTGGCCGGTGCCCTGAGCCGCCGAGGGGTCGGCCAGGGCGACCGAGTGATGGTCCTGATGCTGAACCGGACCGAGTTCGTGGAGTCGGTGCTGGCGGCCAACATGATCGGGGCCATTGCCGTCCCGATCAATTTCCGGCTCACGCCGCCGGAGATCGCATTCCTGGTCGAGGACTGCCAGGCCCGGGTGATGATCACCGAGCCGGTGCTGGCTCCGGTTGCGGCCGGGGTCCGCGGCGTTACGTCCATGCTGAGCACCATCGTGGTCGCTGGCGAATCGGCCGATGAGGGTCTGCTGGCTTACGAGGATCTGGTGAACGAGCCGGGCGATCCAACCCGGCCGGCGGACGTACCCAACGACTCACCGGCTCTGATCATGTACACCTCCGGTACCACCGGCCGGCCCAAGGGTGCCGTGCTGACCCACACCAACCTGTCCTGTCAGACCACGGCCAATCTGTACACCCACGGCTTCGCCGTCGACGACGTCGGCTTCATCGGCGTCCCGTTCTTCCACATTGCCGGAATAGGCAACCTATTAACCGGAATGTTGATGGGTCTGCCTACGGTGATTCACCCGCTCGGAGCGTTCGACCCCGGACACCTACTCGATGTCCTCGCCGCTGAAAAGGTTACCGGGATTTTCCTGGTCCCCGCGCAGTGGCAGGCGGTATGTAGTGCGCAGCAGGCGAATCCACGTGACGTGAAGCTGCGAGTGATCTCTTGGGGTGCCGCGCCGGCGTCCGATACCCTGCTGCGACAAATGTCGGAAACCTTCCCAGGGGCGCAGATCCTGGCCGCCTTCGGTCAAACCGAGATGTCGCCGGTCACCTGCATGTTGCTCGGCGAAGACGCGATCAGGAAGCTCGGTTCGGTCGGCAAGGTGATTCCGACCGTGGCTGCTCGCGTGGTCGACGAGGCCATGAACGATGTGCCTATCGGTGAGGTCGGTGAAATCGTTTACCGCGCACCCACATTGATGAGCGGCTACTGGAACAACCCGGAAGCGACCGCCGAGGCGTTTCACGGCGGCTGGTTCCACTCCGGTGACCTGGTTCGAATGGACGACGAAGGCTACGTGTGGGTGGTTGACCGCAAGAAGGACATGATCATCTCCGGCGGCGAGAACATCTATTGCGCGGAGGTGGAGAACGTCCTCGCCAGTCACCCGGAGATCGTGGAGGTCGCCGTCATCGGTCGTCCGCACGAGAAATGGGGTGAAGTGCCGATCGCAGTCGCGGCCGTCACGGCAGAGTCGGCTCTGCGCATCGAGGATCTCGACGAGTTCCTCAACGCGCGGCTCGCACGCTACAAGCACCCCAAGGGCCTCGAGATCGTCGAGGCGCTGCCGCGTAACCCTGCAGGCAAGGTGTTGAAGACCGAATTACGGACGCGCTATGGGTCTTCGGCTGCCCGTCAAAGCGCCTCTGCGTCAACGGATCCAGCACACGGCGGGTGAAGCTGACATAACCAAGAACCCGCAGGTCAAATTGACGAAAGGCTAATAACGCCGATGCCATGCACGCCCACGAGCCCATCGGGTACAGTCCTGTGGTCCGCCTTACTACCAACCGGTAGGGAGACGGGGGTCACACACCTAGGGACGGGGCAAGGAGGAGTTGTGCGAGACTTTTCGCCACTCCCCCGCAAGGCGCAGGGTTGCGGCGAAAGGGGGTGCCAGTGACAACGACGCAGCCTCGAGTCACTGATTACGTCCGTGATCAGATAGGCCCAGCGCTCGTTCTCATCGGCGGCTTTTTCCGGATGTGTGTGTTGACCGGAAAAGCAGTGTTCCGCTTTCCGTTTCAGTGGAAAGAGTTCATCCTGCAGTGCTGGTTCATCCTGCGGGTGGCACTGCTGCCGACGATGGCGGTGTCGGTGCCGGTGACGGCGCTTTTCATCTTCACGTTCAACATTTTGCTGATCCAGGTCGGCGCCGCTGACATCTCAGGCGCTGGAGCAGGTATCGCCGTCATCACCCAGATCGGCCCGATCAACACCGTGCTGGTGATCGCCGGCGCGGTCTCGACAGCCATCTGTGCAGACCTCGGTGCGCGCACCATCCGCGAGGAGATCGACGCGATGGAAGTGCTTGGCATCGACCCGATCCACCGACTGGTGGTTCCGCGGGTGCTGGCCTGTGCCCTGTGCGGGATGCTGCTCAACGCCCTGGTCAGTATGGTCGGCCTGGTCGGCGGATTTCTCTTCGGTGTCTACATGCAGCACGTCTCAGCCGGCGCGTATCTCGCCACGCTGACCCTCGTCACCGGGCTGCCCGAAGTCGTCATCGCGACCATCAAGGCGCTGGCCTTCGGGCTCATCGCAGGACTCGTCGGCTGCTACCGCGGCCTGACGGTGAAGGGTGGTTCCAAGGGACTTGGCACCGCCGTGAACGAGACCGTGGTGCTGTGTGTGGTCGCGCTGTTCGCGGTCAACGTGGTGCTGACCACCATCGGTGTGCGTTTCGGAACGGGGATGTGACATGTCGACCGTTCAGGTATTGCGCGGCCGGTTCCCACGGGCGTCCGCCACGCTCCGTAAGTACGGCGAGGCCGCGACCAAACCGCTCGACGAGGCCGGCAAGATCGGTTGGTTCGCGATCATCGGTGTCCGCGACATGGTCTGGGCGCTCACCCGTTACCGCAAGGAAATCCTGCGACTGATCGCCGAGGTCGGCATGGGCACCGGTGCCATGGCCGTTATCGGCGGCACCGCTGTGATCATCGGCTTCGTCACGATGTCGGCCGGCTCGCTGGTCGCGATCCAGGGTCTGGCGTCGTTGGGCCACATCGGTATTGAGACCCTGCTCGGGTTCGTCGCCGCCTTCATCAACGTCCGTCTGGTCGCACCCATCGTCACCGGCATCGCGTTGGCAGCCACCGTCGGCGCCGGCGCCACCGCCGAGCTGGGTGCCATGCGAATCAGCGAGGAGATCGACGCGCTGGAAGTGATGGGCGTCAAGTCGACGGCCTATCTGGTGTCGACCCGGATGCTGGCCGGCCTCGTCGTGATCATCCCGCTGTACTCGGTCGGCCTGATCCTGTCATTCCTCTCGCCGCAGATCGTCACGACCTTCCTGTACGGGCAGACCTCTGGCACCTACGAGCATTACTTCCGAACGTTCTTGCGCCCCGACGATGTGTTCTGGTCGTTCGTGGAGGTGATCATCATCGCCGCGGTGGTGATGTTGTCTCACTGCTACTACGGCTACAACGCCAGCGGCGGTCCGGTTGGTGTGGGCGAGGGGGTCGGTCGCTCGATGCGCTTCTCATTGGTCGCGAACCCGATCGTCATCTTGTGCGCCGAAATGGCGCTCTACGGCGTCAATCCGAACTTCAACTTCACGGTGTAGGCGGCCATGACGAGTCCACGAGGGAAGATCAACAAAGCGCCGTTTCAGCCCTATCGGGTGGCCGGTCTCATTGTCTTTCTGATCGCCGCGCTGGTGCTGTGGTTGGTGTTCCTGCAATACCGCGGTGACTTCGTCGACAAGACGAAACTGACCATGCTGTCCGACCGGGCCGGCCTGGTGATGGACCCCGGCTCGAAGGTCACCTACAACGGCGTGCAGATCGGCCGGGTGGACAAGATCGACGAGGTCGAACGGGACGGCAAGCCTGCCGTCAAGTTCACCTTGGACGTGTATCCCAAGTATTTGCACCTGATCCCGGCCAACGTGGACGCGAAAATTGTTGCCACCACGGTGTTCGGTGAGAAGTACGTGTCGATGATCGCGCCGGAACACCCGGTGGCGCAACGGATTACGCCGTCGAACGTGATCGACGCCCGGTCGGTGACGACAGAGATCAACACGCTGTTCCAGACCATCACCTCGATCGCGGAGAAGGTGGACCCGGTCAAGGTCAACCTGACCCTGAGCGCGGCGGCGCAGGCGTTGAGTGGATTGGGCGACAAGTTCGGCCAGTCGATCATCAACGGCAGTGCGGCCCTCGACGAAGTCAATCCGCGGATGCCGATCATCCGTCACGACATTCAGCAGTTGGCGAGGCTGGGCGACATCTACGCCGACGCCTCACCCGACCTGTTCGACTTCCTCAAGAACGCGTCGACGACGGCGCACACGGTGCACGCGCAGGAGAAGGATCTGGATCGGGCGCTGCTGGCGGCGGCCGGCTTCGGCGCCACCGGCGCCGACATCTTCAACCGGGGTGGGCCGTATCTGGCCCGCGGTGCCAAGGACCTGGTGCCGTCGGCCCAACTACTGGACACCTACAGCCCCGAGCTGTACTGCACCGTCCGGAACCTGCACGACGTAGAACCGAAGGTCGCCGCGGCCACGAGCCCTTATGCCCTGCGATCTGATAGTGCTTTGCTCTCGGGGTTGGGGCTTGCTCTGAGTCCCCCAGGGCTCGGCTTGACGGCCGCCTCAATGGGCCTGTTAGCGCTGGCCGGTGTGGTCGGCGGCGCGCCGAATCCGTATGTCTATCCGGACAATCTGCCGCGGATAAACGCTCACGGTGGCCCGGGCGGTGCGCCCGGCTGCTGGCAGACCATCACCCGCGATTTCTGGCCCGCTCCGTACTTGGTTATGGACACCGGCGTCAGCATTGCGCCGTATAACCACATCGATACCGGCTCGCCGTACGCAATCGAGTACGTCTGGGGCCGCCAAATGGGGGACTACACGATCAACCCATGAAAATCACCGGTACCCTCGTCAGGCTCGGCATCGCCGCCACGGTGTTGCTGCTCTTCACCGCTTTGATTGTGGTGGTGTTCGGTCAGATGCGCTTCGATCGGACCACCAGCTATGCAGCGGAGTTCAACAACGTCAGCGGGCTGCGCAACGGCCAGTTCGTTCGTGCCTCCGGGGTGGAAATCGGCAAGGTCAAGGACATCAAGCTGGTTGACGGCGGCCATCGGGTGCGGGTCGATTTCGACGTCGATCACGCGATACCGCTGTACCAGTCCACTACGGCGCAGGTGCGTTACCTCAACCTGATCGGTGACCGCTACCTCGAACTCAAGCGCGGCGAGGGAGAGGGTTCTGACCGGGTGCTTCCGGCCCACGGATACATCCCGCTCTCGCACACCTCACCGGCGCTGGACCTGGACGCGTTGATCGGTGGGTTCAAGCCCTTGTTCCGGGCGCTCGACCCAGAGAAGGTCAACAACATCGCAACGGCCATCATCACCGTCTTCCAGGGTCAGGGCGGCACCATCAACGACATCCTCGACCAGACCGCGCAACTGACGTCCCGCATCGCTGAGCGCGACGAGGCGATCGGCGAGGTCGTCAAGAACCTGAACATCGTCTTGGACACCACGGTCAAGCACCGCAAGGACTTCGACGAGACCGTTGACAATTTCGAGAAACTGATCACCGGACTTAACAACCATGGCGACGCGCTGGCGGCCGGCGTCGCGAACATCAGCAACGGGGCCGGAACGCTGGCCGACCTGCTGGCCGATAACCAGACCCTGCTTCACAAGACCCTGAACTACGCGGAGCCGATCCAGCAACCGCTCATCGACCAGATCGATCAGTACGACGATATGATCCACCGCACGCCGCCCGGGTTGAACACCGTGGGCCGCGCCTTCAGCTCCGGAGACTGGCTGGCGTTCTACGTCTGCGATCTGACGCTGAAAACCAACGGGCTGCAGGCCGGCGGACCGGTCCGCACGGTCAAGATCTGGGCGCAGCCGACGGGTAGGTGCACGCCGCAATGAGAACGCTGGAACCTGCCAACCGCAGACGGATCGGCCTGATGGGTGTGATCGTGACCGTGCTCGCCGTGGGCGTCGGCCAGACCCTTACCAGCATTCCGCAGCTGTTCGCTCAGCCCAGTTACTACGGGCAGTTCACCGACTCAGGCCAGCTCAACAAGGGTGACAAGGTCCGGATTGCCGGCGTGGATGTCGGCCAAGTCTTGGCCATCAAGATCGACGGCGACCACGTCCTGATGAAGTTCTCGACCGGAAGCGACACGATCGGCACGGAAAGCCGGCTGGCGATCAAGACCGACACCATCCTGGGAAAGAAGGTGCTCGAGATCGAGCCGCGCGGCACCCAGACGTTGCGCCCCAACGGCATTCTGCCGCTGGGCCAGAGCACCACGCCGTACCAGATTTACGACGCGTTCTTCGACGTCACCAAGGCGGCCGCCGGGTGGAACATCGACACCGTCAAACAGTCGCTGAATGTGTTGTCGCAGACCATCGATCAGACTTACCCGCACCTGAGCGCCGCCCTCGATGGCGTGGCCAAGTTCTCCGACACCATCGGCAAACGCGACGAGCAGGTCACGCATCTGCTCGCGCAGGCTAACCAGGTCGCCAGCATTTTGGGCGATCGAAGCCAACAGATCGACCGTTTGTTCGTGAACTCGAACAATCTGCTGGCCGCTTTCAACCAGCGAAGCCAGGCGATCCGTGCACTGTTAGGAAACGTCTCCGCCCTATCGACCCAGGTGGAGGCCCTTATCAACAACAACCCGAACCTGAATCACGTGTTGGAGCAGCTGCGTACCGTCAGCGACCTGCTGGAGAAGCACAAGGACGACCTGTCTCAAGCGCTCGTAATGCTCGGCAAGAACGTCGTGGGCCTGAACGAGGCTGTCGCTTCGGGACCTTATTTCAAGGTATCGGTGTCCAACCTGTTGCCGTACTGGATCTTGCAGCCGTGGGTGGATGCGGCGTTCAAGAAGCGCGGTCTCGACCCTGAGGACTTCTGGCGCAGCGCTGGTCTGCCGGCGGCGAAGTTCCCCGACCCCAACGGCACTCGATTCCCCAACGGTGCTCCACCACCGGCACCTCAGTTGCTGGAGGGCACCGCGGATCACCCGGGTCCGGCCGTCCCGCCTGGGACGCCCTGCTCGTACACACCGCCGCCGGAACTGCTGCCGCGGCCGTGGAATCCGATGCCATGCGCGGGCATCAATCAAGACCAGGGTCCCTTCGGACCCAACGGGCCGTACCCGGCGTCGCCCGATATCGCGTCGTCGCCGCCGAACCCCAACGGCCTGCCCCCGACCCCCGGAATCCCGATCGCCGGGCGGCCGGGCCAGGTCCAACCCGACGTGCCGGGCACACCCGTGCCGATCGCACCGGGACCCCCCGGGGCTCGCACCGAGCCGCTGGGACCGCTGCCGGGCCCCGCTCCGGGGAATCCCGCGGCGGCACCACCGCCAGGACCGGCGGCGCCGGGACCACCGGCCCCGCCGGGACCCGGCAATAACCTGCCGGCACCGTATATCGGCAACACCGGCGGAGCTGGAGGCAGCGGTGCGCAAGGAGGTAGCCAGAATTGAGCACCGTCTTTGATTTCCGCAACTTGCGACTGCCGAAGCTGTCCCGTGCCTCGATCATCATCGGTTCGCTCGCGATCGTGGTGGCGCTCGTCCTGGGGTATCTGGGCCTCGAGCTGTACAAGAAGCTGACGAACAACACCGTCGTGGCCTACTTCCCAGTGGCCAACGCCCTCTACAACGGCGACAGAGTCGAGATCATGGGTGTCAAAGTCGGCGCGGTCGACAAGATCGAGCCGGCCGGCGACAAGATGAAGGTCACCCTCCACTACGCGAACAAGTACAAGGTGCCCGCCGACGCGCAGGCGGTGATCCTCAACCCGACGCTGGTCGCGTCGCGACTGGTGCAGCTAGAGCCGCCCTACAAGGGCGGACCGGTGCTGGCCGACAACGCGGTGATCCCCGAAGAGCGCACCCAGGTGCCTACCGAGTGGGACGAGCTGCGCAACACCATCACCCATGTCATCTCCAAACTGGGGCCCACCAAAGAGCAGCCCAAGGGGCCCTTCGGTGACGTCATCGAGTCCTACGCCAATGGGCTTGCCGGCAAAGGCAAACAGATCAACACCACGTTCAACGACTTGTCGCGGGCGCTGACCGCCCTCAACCAAGGCCGCGGCGACTTTTTCGCGGTGGTGCGCAGCCTGGCGTTGTTCGTAAACGCCCTGCACGCCGACGACCAGAAGTTCGTGGCGCTCAACAAGAACCTGGTCCAGTTCACTAACAATCTGACCAGCTCCGATCGCGACCTGGCCAACGCGATAGAACAGTTCGACGGTCTGCTCACAACGGTTCGCCCGTTCCTCGACAAGAACCGCGACGTGCTGACGCACGACATCAATAACCTCGCCGACACGACCAACACGCTGGTCCAACCCGACCCGCTGAACGGTCTGGAAAATGTGCTGCACGTAGCGCCGACGGCGCTGGCGAATGCCATGCAGATTTATCACCCGGCACAGGGTGCGCTGGTTGGCCAGCCTGTTTCACTTGCCGGCATGATTGGTTTCGCGAACCCAATGCAGTTCTTCTGCAGCGCCATTCAGGCCGGGAGCCGGATGGGCTATCAAGAGTCCGCCGAACTGTGTGCGCAATACCTCTCGCCGATTCTGGATGCGATCAAGTTCAACTACATCCCGATCGGGCTGAACCTGTTCAGCACCACAGCGACGCTACCCAAGGAGGTCGCTTACTCCGAGCCGCGCCTGCAGCCGCCGAACGGCTACAAGGACACCACCGTGCCCGGGATCTGGGTACCGGACACGCCGACGTCGCACCGCAACACCCAGCATGGCTGGATCACCGCGCCCGGCATGCAAGGTGTCAAGGTCGGGCCGATCACCGCGGGATTGCTGACACCCGAATCGCTGGGCGAACTGATGGGCGGTCCGGACATCGCGCCGGTTCAATCGAACCTGCAGACACCGCCGGGACCGCCGAATGCCTACAACGAGGAGCCTGGTCCGGCGCCCTTTATTGGCGTGCCGGGTAACCCGGGGCCGATACCGCCGCCGCCGCCCGGACCTGGGGTGGTTCCCGGTCCCGTCGCGCCCGTGCCGGCACCCGGACCGTCGCCGATGGCAGGACAGGCGCCGCCCGGACCCGCATTGCCCGCTGAGGCGGCATCCACACCAGGAGGTGGCCAATGATGCGCGTGGCGATGCGCCAGGTCCGCCATCGGATCTGGCAGGGGCTGGCTTTGCTGGTGGCCGCGATGGTGCTCAGCTCGTGCGGTTGGCGCGGCATATCGAACGTTGAGCTGCCCGGCGGGCCTGGCGGCGGCAGCGCCGGCTACACCGTGTATGTGCAAATGCCGGACACGTTGGCAATCAACGGCAACAGCAAGGTCATGGTTGCCGATGTCTTCGTCGGCTCCATCCGCAAGATAGAGCTGAAGAACTGGGTGGCAACCCTCACGCTGGGCTTGGACAAGAGCGTCAAGCTGCCGAAAAACGCCACTGCCAAGATCGGGCAGACCAGCTTGCTGGGTTCCCAGCACATCGAGCTGGCCCCACCGGCCGACCCATCGACGCAGATGCTGAAGAACGGTGACACCATCCCGCTGAAGAACTCGTCGGCCTATCCCAGCACCGAGCAGACGCTGGCCAGCCTGGCGATGGTGGTGCGTGGCGGTGGCCTTCCCAACCTGGAGGTCCTGCAGAACGAGGTCAACAAGATCCTGACCGGCCGGGGGCCGCAGATCCGTGCTTTCCTGGGCAAATTGGACACCTTCACCCGGCAACTCAACGAGCAGCGTGACGACATCACCCACGCCATCGACTCGACCAACCGCCTGCTGGCCTACGTGGCCACCCGGTCGGATGTACTGGATCGGGCCCTGACCGAATTCCCGCCGCTGATCAAGTTTCTCGCGGACAAGGACTACCAACAGCATCTCATCGACGCGACCGAGTCGGTGGGCCAGCTCGGCCAGGCCGCAAACCAATACCTGTCCGAAACGCGGGGCCCGCTGCATCAAGACCTGCAGCTACTGCAGTGCCCGTTGAGAGAACTGGGCCGATCGTCGCCTGATCTGCTCAGCGCGCTGAAGCTGGTCCTCACCATCCCGTTCGATATCGACACCGCTCCGAAGTTGATTCGCGGCGACTTCATGAACTCCTCGCTCACGCTCGACACCACGTTGTCGAAGACCGACAACGTGTTGCTCACCGGGACCGGGTTCTCCGGCGCGTTGCGGGCACTCGAGCAGTCGTTCGGCCGTGACCCCGAGGCGATGGTTCCGGACGTGCGCTACACGCCGAACCCCAACGACGCCCCCGGTGGACCACTGGTGGAGAGGGCGGACCGGCAATGCTGACTCGTTTCATCAAGCGCCAGCTGGTCATCTTCGGCATCCTGACTGCGGTGGCCCTGCTGGTCCTGGGTGTCTACTACCTGCGTATTCCTTCGCTGATGGGTATCGGCCAATACCAGCTGAAAGCTGAGCTGCCGGCCTCCGGTGGCCTGTACCCGACGTCCAACGTGACCTATCGCGGTATCACCATCGGCAAGGTCACCGCCGTCGAGCCCACCGAAAAGGGCGCCGAGGCGACGATGAGCATCGACAGCCAGTTCAAGATCCCGCTCGATGCGTCCGCGAACGTGCATTCGGTGTCGGCGGTCGGCGAGCAATATCTCGACCTGGTCTCGCAGGGCAAAGCGCACGGGTTTTTCTCGCCCGGCCAGACCATGACCAAGGGCACCGTGCCGAGCGAGATCGGCCCGGCTCTGGACACCGCCAACCGAGGTTTGACGGTGCTGCCGAAGGACAAGATCGGAAAGTTACTGGATGAGACGGCGGAAGCGGTCGGCGGCCTGGGCCCGGCCTTGCAGCGGCTGGTCGACTCGACCCAGGCCATCGTCGGTGACTTCAAAACCAACATCAACCAAGTCGACGACATCATCACGAACTCCGCACCCATCCTGGACAGCCAGGCCGTCTCGAGTAATGCGATCGACCGGTGGGCGCATAATCTCAACATCTTGGGTGGGGAAGCCGCCCAGACGGACTCGCATCTGAAAAGCATTCTGACTCAAGCGGCGCCGACCGCCGACCAGCTCAACTCGGTGTTCAGTGACGTCCGCGAATCTCTGCCGCAGGTCCTGGCCAACCTCGAGATCGCGTTCGACATGCTCAAGCGCTACCACAAGGGCGTCGAGCAGACGCTGGTGATCTTGCCGGAATACTCATCTGTCGCGCAGGCGATATCCGCGCCGTACGAGAAAGACCGCCAGCTCGCATTGGACCTCTCACTGTCGATCGGCCTGCCACCACCATGTCTCACCGGCTTCGTCCCAGCATCGCAGTGGCGGGCACCCGCGGATGTGAGTCTGGCGCCGCTACCGGACAATGCGTACTGCAAGATCCCCCAGGACACTCCCGCCAACGCGGTGCGGGGATCGCGCAACATTCCGTGCGCCGACGTTCCCGGCAAACGTGCGGCGACGCCGCGCGAGTGTCGGAGCAACAAACCGTATGTGCCGCTGGGCACCAACCCGTGGTTCGGCGATCCCAACCAGATCCTGAACTGCCCGGCGCCCGGCGCCCGCTGTGATCAACCGGTGGATCCGGGTCACGTGATACCGGCACCGTCAATCAATACTGGGTTGAACCCGCTGCCCGCCAGTAAGCTGCCGCCAGGAGGGCTGACACCGCCCCCGACCAGCGATCCGCTACAGCGGCCGGGTTCGGGTACGGTGCAGTGCAATGGGCAGCAACCCAACCCCTGCATCTACACTCCGGGGGGGCCATCGACGGCTATCTATAGTCCGATGAGTGGTGAGGTGACAGGCCCCGACGGCTCCAAATACTCCCTCACCAACTCGCGCAACACAGGAGACGACGGATGGAAGGAGATGCTGGCGCCAGCCGGCTGAACCCGAACTGTACCGACGATTCGTCGTCAGAGCCCGATGCTGGAACTGACGAATCCAGAACCGAGACAACCGAGGTGACGGCCGAGGATTCGGCAGAATCCGAGGAAGCCGGCGCACCCGAGATCACCAAGTCGAGCGCCGACGATGTGAGCGAAGCGCAAGCCGACGTTGCAGTCACTTCACGTTTGGGTCGCGGCTGGTTCATCGGTATCGCGGCCGCACTTGTCGTGCTGGCCGGCGGTGTCGGGCTGGGCGGCTACCTGGCGCTGCATTATCACGAGGATCGCCAGGCCATCGCGCGCAATGACGCAGCTGCCGTGCTCGCCGCCACCGATTGTGTAGCGGCGACGCAGGCGCCCGACACGAATGCGATGGCTGCCAGTGGGCAGAAGATGATCGATTGCGCTACCGGCGCCTTCCGGTCACAGGCGATCCTGTACAGCGGCCTGCTCGTGGAGGCCTATCAAGCAGCGAACGCACACGTCCAGGTTTCGGATCTGCGTGCGGCGGTAGAACGCAACAACGCCGACGGCTCCATCGAGATTCTGGTGCCACTGCGCGTGAAAGTGTCCAACGCCGAGACGCAGAACCAGGAGGCGGGCTACCGCCTGCGGGTAACGATGGTGCGCGACGAGGGCAAGTACCGGATTTCCAAGCTCGACCAGGTGGCGAGGTGACGGTGCTGGTCGAAGAGACCGACGCGCCACCGGCAGTTGACAGCTCAGCGCCGAATGAGTTGGCGCGCTGGCACATTCGGGCGGCTGCGCTCGCGGTCGATGTCCTGCCTGGTGCCGCCGTGGTGGCGACGACTGGACTGGTCTGGTTGGCGGTACCGACGCAGAGTTTGTGGTGGTGGGTGTCGCTACCCGTTCTCGTCGGCGCGGTCCTAGTGACAATGGCCAACCGGGCCATATTGCCCGCGATCCTCGGTTGGAGCCTGGGGCGCGCGCTGCTCGGAATCGCGGTCGTAGGCCCGGACGGGGTCGCCATCGGAGTGGGCCGGCTGATGTTGAGGGAACTCGCCCACCTGCTTGACACCCTGTCGGTATTCGTCGGATGGCTGTGGCCGCTGTGGGATTCGCGCAAGCGCACCTTCGCCGACCTGCTGCTGCACACAGAGGTGCATAGCATGGAATTCGAACGGCGTCCCGCCGACATCCGGCGGCACGCCGCGATTGCGGTCGGGACCGCCGTATTACTCTGCGTAGCCGGCGCTGCGGTGAGCGTCTTCGCGATCTTCCTGCCTGATCGGGCGGCTGACCAGACCCGCGATGCGGTCAATGCACAGGGGCCCAAGATGGTCACCGAGATGCTCACCTACGACCCGAAATCGCTGAAACAGGACTTCGAACGGGCCCGTTCGCTGACCACCGATAGATATCGGCCGGAGTTGGTCAAACAGCAAGAGTCGGTGCAAAAGGGTCACCCCGTCATCAACGAATACTGGGTAACCGACAGCACCGTGCTGTCAGCAACACGGGACCACGCAACGATGCTGCTGTTCATGCAAGGCCACCGTGGCGGCGGCGACGACGAACGATTCATCACCGCCACCGTTCGAGTTTCGCTCGTGAAAGGCAAAGACGGGCGCTGGCTTGTCGACAACCTCGATGTCGTGACGAGACCCAAGCCGACGCTACCCAAGGCGCCGACTCCACCCGCGGGGCCGACTCCACCCAAGGGGCAAAAGTGAGCCCCCGCAGGCGAATCCAGCCTGGGGAAGAGCCGCTGCTGAAGGTGGCGAAAGCGACGCTGTGGTCGAGGTGGCGACCGACGTTGCCGGTTCGGTGGTGGAAGCCGTCGCGGGCGTGGGCGCTGCCCTCGGCGGTGGTCGGCGCGACGCTGCTCACCGCGGCCGCCATCGCGACATCGTCGGTCGTCCTGGTCAACCAACGGTCGCACCACCATGACGAGATGCAAGAAGTCGACGTGCTTGGCTACGTCAAGGCGTTCATGACCGGGTTCACCACGCTGGATCCGTTTCACGCCAACGCTTACTATGATCGGGTAATAGCCAACGCCACAGGTGATTTCGCCAAGCAGTATCACGACAAGCAGAACGAAATCCTGGTGCAGATCGCCCAGGCTGAGCCGACCACGGGCACCGCTCTCGCCGCGGGGGTGGAACGGTGGAACGACGACGGTAGCGCCAATGTCATGGTGGCGACCGACGTCTCGTTCAAATCCCCGGACGGAAAGCAAAAGATCGATAACACAAATCGTTGGGTGGTTACTGCCCAGCGGGAAGGCAACCAGTGGAAGATCAGCAGCCTGCAGCAGGTGATCTGACCGAAGAGTCTCCCGGTAGCACGTCGGGAGTGGATTCGGCCGTCGACACCGACGTCGCAGACACCGAAGCTGCGCACATCGATCCGGACGAGACCGACAGCGCCGAGAACGCCGACGGCACAATCGAAGACGAGGAGTCAGACGACGCCGATGCCGCCGAGGAACCGGTCGTCGGCGTGAAGCAACGGCGACCGGTCGGCAAGTGGTCGGCGATCGCGGCGGGTGCCGCGGCGGCGCTGTTCGTGGGGTCCGCGGCATTTGCCGGAGCCGCCGTGCAGCCTTACTTGAGCGACCGTGCGACGGTGGCGATCAAGCTCAAGGTCGCCCGGACCGCGGCCAATGCGATCACAACGCTGTGGACCTACACGCCGCAGAACATCGACAAACTGGCCGACCGGGCTTCGCAATATCTCAGCGGCGATTTCGAAGCTGCCTACCGTAAATACATCGACGCACTGGTCGCACCCAACAAACAGGCCCAGATCACCAACAGCACCCAGGTCATCGGTGCGGCGGTCGAGTCGTTGAGCGGGTCAGACGCCACTGCGATCGTCTACACCAACACGGAGTCGGCAAGTCCGTCGACCAAAGAGGTGCCCTCGCTGAAATACTTGTCGTATCGCCTTGTCCTGCAACGGGATCACTCTCGCTGGCTGGTCACCAAGATGACCACCATCACCTCGCTGGATTTGACGCCCAAGTTCTAGTTGAATGCCAGCCAGCCTGGCAGCGAGCGCTCGTGCGAGTCGCACAGCACCTCGCGGGTGTCACAGTTGCCTTTTGGCACACCGGCACCGGCCCACATGCCGCCGGTATCGCGCCGCAGCACGATGGCCGACGAGGTGCCGCCGTCCAGTAGCACCGCGGTGTCGCTGCCCAGTCCGCGGAACAGGTCCTGAATGTTGTCCGGGTTGTAGCTACCCCCTTGGAACACATACATTTCGTCGCGCGGCTTGGAATAAGCCAGCGCCGTACGGGCTGCGCTCGGACCGCCGTCGTTGAGCTGTCCGGTATTTCCGGGAGCCAACAACCCGAGCCCACTTACCGCGACGAACTGCTCGCCACGGTCCACCAGCCCGGTGACGGCCGACGTGGCCGCGTCGTAGTCATGCCCGTCCCGCCCACCCCTGGGCCACAACACCGTTGGCGCGCCACGCACCGGCAGAATCATGGTAGCCAGCGCGCTCCAATTCTCATTTCCACCGGACAGGCCTTGCTTGCCCGCGTAGGGGATGGTGCCGGTGACCGCCTGGTTGGCCCGGCCCTGCCCGTGGGTGTTGTCGACGTAAGCGCCCAGCGGCGAGCTGCAGCCCGTCGAGCGCCACGAGCCGCCCTTCTGTCCGCGGATGTCGAAGAAGTTGGCGTTGATCGCGATAGTCGGCTGGCCCAGCACCTGCCAGGCCTGCACCGCCGTGTAGGTCTCCGATGCCTGGATAAGTCCATCGCCGGTGCGGGCGTGCGGGTTACGTTCGCAGCGCGACTGGAAACCGTGGTGGCTGTCCACCAGCAGATGCGGCTCGAGTCGTTGAGAGGCGGCCTTGATGATCATCAGGTGGCCACCGCTGCCCCCGTCGTACCAATTGCCGGCGCCGTTGAGCATCGGTGCCGGATGTCCGCCGCCGAAGTTGTACACCAGGTACGACCCCTGAGTGTTGGCGATGGCACTGGCCAGAAGCTCGCGCGCCTCGGCGCGCGCAACCGGCTGCCCCGTGCTGGTCGCCAACGTCAGGCACAGCGCGGTACCGGCGCCGCAGGCTGCGATGCGCCGGAAGGCGGTGGCGAGATATGGCACGGTTGCCCTTTCGGCGCGAAAGTCATTGCAAATAGCAGAGCATTAGTCACAGGTATTACACAGCGACTTGCATAACAGCAGCGTGACAGTTCAGCCGCAGTCCAATGACGTTCGGCCGCTGGATGTTTACGGCCGTCCGGGGGCTTACGGCTCGGGGTGGTCGACCTAGGCCTCCGGTGGGCCGGCGATCCCAACAGGCGCATCGGCCGGAGGCGCCGTCGAGACGCGGTGGTAGCCGCCCCGGTCATAGATACGGGTGACGATGACGCCGAGTAGAACACCGATCACCAGACCGCCCGCGGTCAGCTCCAGCGACTGCGACAGACCCGCGT
This sequence comes from uncultured Actinomycetota bacterium, assembly GCA_963733755.1. GTDB lineage: Bacteria > Actinomycetota > Actinomycetes > Mycobacteriales > Mycobacteriaceae > Mycobacterium. Next base: position 47,942 of record CAVTEZ010000025.1, on the reverse strand, counting down.
CGGCACGGCCGCCCAGGTACAGCAAAGCTCTTGCGCCCAAGAACACTTGGTGCATCGGCTCGAACTTCGCAAGCCACTCGAAGAAAGCCGGGGTGGCCTGTAGCGGCACCGTCGCACCCGCCGACGGCAACCCGAGGATGATGAACACGAACATGCTGACCAGGACACCGAGTGCTCCCAGTGCTGCGATCAGGGCTGTGGAGGTGACACCCACTGCCAAAATCGCGAACGCACTGAAAAGCCATAACGCCAAGCTGCTCTGGATGGGCATGCCCATCTTGGCGGCGATCAGCAGATAGGCCGTCGACGTCAGCAGTGCCAGCACCGCCATCATCGCCCACTTGATCAACAGCGCCCGGAACCGGGAGATCTTGACCTGCTCGGCGAACCGATAGACCGGACCGACTTCGGCCGGCACGAAGCCGAGCATCGAATCGACCATCATGCTCACCACGATGCTGCCGGTAAAGCCGGCGAGCAGCAGCAATAACGAATAGTAGAAGGCGGACAGGCCATTACCGGTGCCGTCCGGGAGTACGTTGTGCACCGTCGACTTGACCTCGATCGGATTGGCGAGCATCAACGCGACCGCACCGGGCTCGGGGCTCTTGCCGGTTTGTTCCGCGACTTCTTGTGAAAGCCGTTGGCCCACACGGTGATCCACCGTGGCGACGGCACGCTGTAGGGTCTGGCCGGCGATACCGGCACCCAATGTGCCCGCACGCGGATTCGTCGAGACGATGATGACCGCCCGCTCGACGCGCCCGGGCGACAGCGCGCTTTTCGCGTAGGCCTGCAGCTTGGATGAGAAGTTCGGCGGTATCACCGCAATGCCGTAGATCTCGGCGTTATCCATCTGCCGCTTGGCTTGGTCGTGGTTCAGTACCCGGACGTCGTAGGCATCGTTGTCGAAACCCGACAGCATGCCCTTGACCACCTGTGCGCCGGTTGGCCCGGCGTCCTCATTCAGGATGGCGACCGGGAAATGCCGCAGGTTTGTCATCGGCTGCAGAATTCCACCGAGATAGAAGGCAGCCAGCGCCGACAGCACCGCGAGCGCGATGACGATCGGGAGGACCCAAAAGCGCGCTGTCCGAGTCGCTTTCGGGCTACCAATGCTGTAGGGGGCGGCTGCGGGGGCGTCATCGCCGTTCTGGGCGTCGGATGCTGCGTGAGGGGTGTGCGGTTCAGACATTCCGACTCCTGTTCGTCCGCGCCAACCCTAGTCGTCGAGCCCTGCGTGCATCTCCCAGACGAGCAATTCAGCGTCCTCGCGGGCCGCGACTCTCACGCCGCTCGACGCGGTGAACCGGATTGCGTCCCCTTCGGCAAGCGCAGCCCCGTCGTGCACGTCCACCCGCCCCCGCGCGACATACAGATGCAGATATGGCGCCGCAGGCAGTGTGAGTTCGGCGCCGGCCCGCAACCGTGCGCCGTGCAACGCCGCCGATCGGTTGTGGATGGTGATCGCGGCATCGTGCCCCGGCATCCCGGAGGCGATCGTGGTCAGTCGTCCGCCCAGCCGATCGTCGTCGATGGCATGCTGCTGATAGCCGGGCGCGATCCCAGGGGCGTCCGGCCGCACCCACATCTGCACGAAGCGAACGGGATCGGTGTCGGACGCATTCTTCTCCGAGTGCGAAATGCCGGAGCCGGCCGACATCCGTTGCGCGAGGCCCGGATAGATGATGCCACTATTGCCCGCGGAATCGTGATGCGCCAGCGAGCCTTCCAGCACCCAGGTGACGATCTCCATGTCGCGGTGCGGGTGGGTATCAAAGCCGGCTGCCCCCGCCAATACGTCGTCGTTGTTGACCAGCAGCACACCGTGGTGGGTGTTGGCCGGGTCGTAGTAATCGCCGAACGAAAACGAGTGCCGGGATTCCAGCCACGATGTCCTGGTGGCCCCGCGGTCGGCGGCACGCCGAATCTCAGCAGTGGCGGACACGATGTCACGTTACCCCGGGGTTCAGCAACGCCTGGGCGTGCAGCAGTGCGGCGTCGAGGTCGGCCAGGATCAACCCGTTCCGGCCGCCCAGATGAATCTCGATCTGATACTCGGGCTGGCCATCGCGCCCGAATATCGGTAGTACCACGAATTCGGTTGATGCCAACTCTGTTTCGAGCACATCCGTCACCGATTGCAGTGTCACGATGGTCATCAGCGCGCTGAGTTCGCGGGTCACCTGCGCGGTCGTTTCCAACGACGCGAGCACCGTGGCGAGCCGCTCGTGCAGCGAGCTGTGAGCGGCATCGAACCGCCAGGCCCCGTAGCCGCGGTCGCGGATCTGGGCCAGCACCAGCCGATGCCCGGCGATGTCCGCGTCGGTCAGCCGCGGCGTGACCCGCCGCAGCCACCCGTCGACCGCGTCCTCGTCCCGCCAGGCCATCGCGACCAGGCCGAACGGCGGCCCGATGGGGAAGCGCTGGCCGACCGCGCGCTCACCATCGGTGCCGTGGCCGACGGCGTCGACGGTGACGAGATGGGTATGGCCGATCTTCGACATCGAGCAGCCCGCGCCCAGCGTGGTGTGCAGGAAGTTCAGCGCCTCGCGACCCTGGTCCAGCAGCGGGAACTGCGCTCTCAAGCCGTGTACCAGCCGGAACAATCCGCTGCCCAGCGTGTAGCGGCGATCGCCCCGTCGGGTCACCCAGGCGCGTTGTTCGAGCTCGGCCAGCACCAGCGCGCAGGTCGACGTGCTGATCCCGCAGCTTTTGGCCAATTCGGCCGATGTCCGACCATCCGGTGAATCCGACAGCGACGCAAGCACATCCATCACGCGACCGGTGGGCGGCGACTTGACTGGCCCGGTCGCGCTGGGCGGCGCTGTTGACGAATCCATCGCGACCTTCCTACGATCCGTCCTAAATATACTTTATCGATTCCTAATATTAGGAGAAGCGATGTACAAGGTCGGCGTGTGGGGTCCGGGGTCGATGGGGCTGATCGCTCTGCGCGGGGTGATCGATCACCCGCAACTGCAACTCGTCGATCTCGTCGTCCACAGCGACGCCAAGGCGGGCCGTGACGCGGGGGAATTGTGTGGGATCGACCAGGTGGGCGTGACGGCAACCCAGGACCCCGCGGGGCTGCTGGCCGGTGACGCCGACGTAGTGGTCTATGCGGCCGCAGCCAACCTGCGCCCAGCCGAGGCGATCGATGACATGGTGTCGATCCTGCGGGCCGGCAAGAACGTGGTGTCGTGCTCGGTGGTGCCGCTGGTGTACCCGGATGGCGTCGATGCGGCGTTCACCGCGTCGCTACGCGAGGCCGCGGCAGCCGGGGGGGCGTCGTTCTTCACCACCGGGATCGACTCCGGGTTCGCCAATGATGTTCTGCCACTGGTGCTTACCGGAGTGTCGCGGGTCATCGAGTCGGTCCGGGTGACCGAGATGTTCAACTACGCGACGTATCCGGACAAGGACGCGGTCTATGAGATCCTGGGATTCGGCAAGCCACCGGAGTTCACCGCATTTGCCGCGGCGCCGGGGATGTTCACCTTCGGCTGGGGCCCGGTGCTGCATCAGCTGGCCGCAGGATTGGGTGTCAAGATCGACAACCTGGACGAAAACGTCGAGCGGATCGTCGCCGAGGAGTCGTTCGACACACCGACCGGACACATCGCCGCCGGCACGGTCGGTGCGATGCGCTCCACGCTGACCGGATATGTCGACGGTAAGCCAACTTTCGTCATCGATCACGTCACCCGGATGAGCGACGACCTCGCGCCGGATTGGCCGCAACCGCACATCTCGATAACCCCGCGCGACCTCGGCTTCGGTGCGGCATCCGGACGCGGTCTCTACCGCGTCGAGATCGAGGGTTCGCCGAGCATGCGCTGCGAGTTCGAGATGGCAGACGACCACGATCACGACCTGGGTGCCCGGATCGCCGGCGCATCTCGGATGGTCAATGCCATCCCAGCGGTCTGCCAGTCTCAGCCCGGACTGCTGTCGGCGCTGGATCTGCCGCTGGTCACCGGCGCCGGATTGGTCCGGTCGGTCGCCGGGCCGGCACCGGACAGTCGGCTGTTCGTAATTTCCTGCGTCGAGCGGCCACTTCTGGTCAGGTTCGGCTGCCCGACGCGGTGGTGTGCAGGATGGACTCAGAGATGCGGGGTGGGCTGGTAGATGAGCTCTTGGATATTGCTGTCGAGCGTTCGGGTCTCGATCAGCTCGAGGTCGAAGTCCGCCGCGCCCTTGAAGATCGGGTCATCTCCGGTCTGACCGGTGATCACGGGTAAGAGGGTCAACTGGACGCGGTCGACCAGACCGGCGGCCATCAGCGCTCGGTTCATTGACAGGCTGCCGTGCGATCGCAACGGCACCTCGGACCCTTCCTTGAGCCGGGCGACGACGTCGACGGCGTCGCCGTTCACGATGGACGCGTCAGGCCAGTCGAGAATTCCATCCAGGGTGGACGACACCACCGTGGCCGGCAGGTGCCTCATCCGGGTGACCCACGGGTCGCGCACTTCTGACTCCTCCGTGCTCTCGGCGAGCATTTGCGCGAACAACCTGTATGTGTTGGCGCCGAGGACCATTCGTTGCTTCTCGCCGTACAGGGCGAGGCGGTGGTCGAGCAACTCGGGGCCTTGCTTGCCCCAGTAGCCGCCCCAGTCGCCGCCGCTGACGCCGCCGAAGCCATCAAGGCTTGAAAAGACGTCGAAGGTGTAGGTGGCAGTCATGGTGCTCTCCTCGAGTCCCGTTGGTGACGTGTCTGGGATACAGACTGGAAACCGTGGCGAAACTCATCGACCGTGGGCTCTTGGAGTCCGGCCGCTCCGGTCCGGCAGTGGTCAGAACAAAGTTGACTGCCGTTGAATGGTTAGTTATCGCAGGTGCCTCGCGGGCGATGTCAAGCGGTCAGTGCAACGTCGGGTTAGGCGGCTTGCTCAAGGAGTGCGGCGAGGCGTTGCGCGGGTGTGTCGAGATTCAGTGTCGGCCGGGGCCGGCGGTTGAGGGTGTCTTGGATCCGTTTGAGGTCGGCTTTGGTGTATCCGCTTAAGTCGCTGCCTTTTTCGAACCAGAATCTTAAGAGCCGGTTGGTGTTCTCGTTGCTGCCGCGCTGCCAGGGCGAGTGGGGGTTGCAAAAGTAGACCGGGGCGGCGAGTTGTAGGTGGATGCGCCGCCACTGGGCCATCTCGCTGCCGCGGTCCCAGGTGATGGAGCGGCGCAGATGCTCGGGGAGTTCGCGCATCGCGTCGATCATTGCGGTGGCCACGGTGTCAGCGGTGTGGTTGCCGGGCAGGTGCAGCAGCATGGTGAATCGGGTGCTGCGTTCGACTAAGGTGCCGATTGCACTGTTGCGGGGTCCCACGATCAGATCGCCTTCCCAGTGTCCGGGTACGGCCCGATCAGCGGCCTCTGGCGGACGGTCGCTGATCCGAAATTCCTCCCCGTTGCTGTAGGCGCCGTGTCGGTTGTCGATGCGACCTCGGGGTTTACGCGCGGTCCGCTTGGTGGACAGGCATTTGTGCAGATCGGCGCGCAGACTGCCACGGGTCTGCACGTACAGACACCGATAGATCGTCTCGTGACTCACCCGTGCCAGCCTGTCATCGGGGTGATCACGCGCCAACATCTGCGCGATCAGCCTTGGACTCCACCCGTCATCCATCCACGCCTCGATACCGGCGCACAGCGGATTGTCAACCAGCTTGAACGCCTTGGGCCGGTGGGCTTTCCGGGCGGCGCGAGCGTGGGCCATCCGGGCGTGATAATCGCCGTCAGCGTTGCGGTTTCGGCGTACTTCGCGCCAGATGGTGATCCGGTCGCGCCCCGTCTGCCGACCGATCTCGGCGTGGCTGAGCCCAGCATCGAGGCCCCGCATGATGACGATGCGCTCATCCAGACTCAGGCGATGTCCCCGGCCACCGGGCAGCGACAGGTTTCCTGGATCAGCCAGCCCGCCGCCGCGACCTCCAACCAATTTCATCGACCCAGCCTGACGCCACCAGATAAAGGCAGCTGTCGTCGACACGCCCGTCTCCTGGGCAGCCCGCCATAACGGGACACCCAGACACACCTGATCGAACAACCCCCAGCGCACCGTCTTCGAATGCGGATATCCACTCGGCATCGCAACCCCCAAATCCACGGATGTTGCACTCACCGCATGAATCCACCGCGGAATTTCGTGACATAGCTGGCCGCTCGACGGTCGAAAGGTCAAAGGCGCTCAGGCAGACCGAATTTCGCGAACAGCGCGGTGTCGAGAAAAGCCACCACGCGGGACACTCCGTCGGCCCGCATGTCCAGCACCTGTAGCTGGAAGGGCAGATGGCCGTCGCCGACGCGCATATACATCGCAGCGGCGGGCTGCCCGTTGGCGGTCAACGGGATCAGCCGCATATCGCCCGGTGTGTCGGCCGGGCACTGCTGATGAATCAGCCTCACGATGGCCTGCGGCCCCTGATACCAGCCGACGTACGGTGGCATCTCCCAGACCGCCTCATTGGTGAACAGCTCGACCAGCCGGTCGATATCGTAGGCCTCGAACGCGGCGATATAGCGCATCAACCGGTCCTGCACGTCCGGCGACTCGGGTGCCAACAGCCGGTCGTCGGCGCTCGGACCGGCAGCCTCTAGTTGGGACCGCGCACGTTGCAGCAGGCTGTTGACGGCGGCCGTGCTGGTGCCGATCGCGTCGGCCACTTCGGCGGCCTTCCACTGCAGGACGTCGCGCAGCAAGAGCACCGCCCGCTGCCGGGGCGACAGGTGCTGCAGGGCCGCCACGAACGCCAGCCGGACCGACTCGCGAGTGCTAACGATCGTTGAAGGATCAGCCGGATCGCTCGACCCGTCGGGCAGCGGCTCGAGCCACGGCACCTCGGCGCCCTCGACCAGCTCGGCGGTCGGGTCGGAACTCGGCTGCGCCCAACCCGGTCGGCAACGGCCGGCGCCGCCGGTTCTCCAGCGCGGTCAGGCAGGTGTTGGTGGCGATCCGATGCAGCCAGGTGCGCACCGACGACTTGCCTTCGAAGCGGTCGTAGGCCTTCCAGGCCCGCAGCAAGGTCTCTTGCACCAGGTCCTCGGCATCGTGCAGCGACCCGGTCATGCGATAGCAATGCGCGAGCAGTTCACGCCGGTACGGCTCGGCGGTCGCAGAAAAATTCGTACTGCCGTCATCGGCCAATTCACGGGCGAGCACGCTCACCGGACCGAGCTTACGTATCGACTCCGACGTTGGGTCTACGCTGCCCCTGATGACAACGACGCGTGCCGAAGGATCCTTCGAGGGTGTCGACGGTGTGCGCATCGTCTATGACGTCTGGACTCCCGACACCGCGGTTCGGGGTGTGGTGATTCTGGCGCACGGGCTGGGCGAGCATGCCCGTCGCTACGACCACGTCGCTGCGCGGTTCGGCCGCGAGGGACTGGTGACCTACGCGCTCGACCATCGCGGACACGGCCGTTCGGGCGGCAAGCGGGTGCTGCTCAGGAATATCTCCGAATACACCGGCGACTTCGACACCCTGGTCGGGATCGCCGGCAAGGAACATCCCGGTGCGATGCGCATCGTGCTCGGCCACAGCATGGGCGGCGGCATCGTGTTCGCCTACGGCGTCGAACATCCCGACGACTACGACCTGATGGTGCTGTCCGGGCCGGCGGTGGCCGCCCAGACCGCCGTTTCGCCGCTGCTGGCATCGATCGCCAAACTTGTCGGGGTCATCGCGCCGGGCTTGCCGATGCAGGCACTCGATGCCAGCGCGGTGTCCCGCGACCCGGCCGTTGTGGACGCCTACAACACCGACCCGCTGGTGTATCACGGCAAGATTCCCGCCGGCGTCGGCCGCGAGCTGTTGCGGGTCGGCGAGACGATGCCGCAGCGAGCGCCCTCGCTGACCGCGCCGTTGCTGGTCGTGCACGGATCAGACGACCGGCTGATCCCCGTCGACGGCAGCCGCCAATTGGTCGCGGCGGTAGGCAGTGCCGATGTCGAACTGCAGGTCTATCCGGGGCTGTATCACGAGGTGTTCAACGAGCCGGAGCAGGACCAGGTCCTCGACGACGTTGTGTCGTGGATCCACGCCAGACTGTGAATGGCCGCGCGCGGAACGTCGTTCGGCTCGCCTAGTTTGGTGGTCATGACTGACGACAAGATGCTGGCGCGCATCGCAGCCCTGTTGCGTCAGGCCGAGGGCACCGACAACGCGCACGAGGCCGAAGCATTCATGGCGGCCGCTCAACGGCTGGCCACGGCGACGTCCATAGACCTGGCTGTCGCACGGTCGCATGCCGACAAGCGCACGCCCGCCCAGTCGCCGGTTCAGCGCACGATCACCATCGGCGCCGCCGGCACCAAGGGCTTGCGGACCTATGTGCAGCTGTTCGTGGTGATCGCTTCGGCCAACGACGTGCGCTGCGACATCGCTTCCAACTCGACGTTCGTCTACGCCTACGGGTTCGCCGAGGACATCGACGCCACCCACGCGCTGTATGCCAGCCTGGTCGTCCAGATGGTCCGCGCGTCGGACTCCTACATCTCGTCGGGCGCGCATCGGCCGACCCCGACGATCACCGCCCGGCTGAATTTTCAGCTGGCGTTCGGCGCGCGGGTCGGTCAGCGGTTGGCCGAGGCCCGAGAGCAGACCCAGCGAGAAGCCAAAAAGGACCGCCGTCGTCCGACTGGAACGGCAATAGCGTTGCGGAACAAGGAGTTAGAGCTTCGCGATTATTACCGCACCGCGTCGAAGGCGCGCGGCACCTGGCAGGCGAGCCGGGCCGCCGCGGGCTATTCGTCGGCGGCCCGGCGGGCGGGGGACCGGGCCGGCAAGCGGGCGAGGCTGGGCAGCGGCCCGGAGCTCTCCGGGGCACGGAGCGCGCTGGAGGGGTGAACGTCGACAATTCGTCCGTTCAGGACTCGCAGCGCTCGAAGGTCTACGCCGCCGAGGAATTCGTACGGACGTTGTTCGACCGCGCCGCCGAACACGGTTCGAACAGCGTGGAGTTCTTCGGCACGCAGTTGACGCTGCCGCCCGAGGCGCGGTTCGGGTCGTTGGCCGCGGTGCAGCGCTACGTCGACGACGTGCTGGCCCTGCCGGCGGTGCGGCGGCAGTGGCCCGAGGTGGCGCCGCTGCGAGTGCGGGCCCGACGGGCTTCCACCGCCGCTCACTACGAAAAACAGGACGGCACAGGGGTTGTCGCGGTACCCGATCATCAGGACGCCGACTGGGCGATGCGTGAGCTGGTTGTGCTGCACGAGATCGCGCATCACCTATGCGACGTACACCCGGCGCATGGATCGCAGTACGTCACGACGCTGTGCATCCTGGCCGAATTGGTCATGGGGCCCGAAGCCGGGCATGTACTGCGGGTTGTTTACGCGAAAGAGGGTGTGCGCTAGCTGACCTCGACCATCTCGTCGCCGCATTTACAGATGTATGCCTGGTCGGTGTCGCTGCAGTGGCATGCGACCTCTATGCGAACGCGGCAGCCGCAGCCGTCGTGACCACAGCTCAACAGCGTGCCTGCTTCGTTGGACATCTTCTCCACCTCTCATGAATCGGGGCCTGACACCAGTCAGACTATACCCCTGGGGGGTATCGAGCAAGGACGATTAATGCGGTGGCGGCGCGCCTGGCCGCCGGGCTAGCGTTGGCTCATGACCCAAAAGCCAACCCCCGCCGAAGTCGACGATTTCCTGGACAGCACCGTGCTGGACGACGATCCCGTGTTGTCTGCGGTGCTCGAGGCCAGCGACGCGGCCGGGTTGCCGAAGATCGCCGTGTCGGCGCAACAGGGCAAGTTCCTGAGCCTGCTGGCCACGGCGGTGCACGCCCGTCGCATCTTGGAAATCGGCACGTTGGGCGGCTTCAGCACGATCTGGCTGGCTCGCGGCGCCGGTCCAGCTGGTCGAGTCACCACGCTGGAATACGAGCCCAAGCACGCCGAGGTGGCCCGGGCCAACCTCGAGCGCGCCGGCGTCGGCGATCGGGTGGAGGTGCTGGTCGGCGCCGCCCTGGATACCTTGCCGAGTGTCGCCGGCGGCCCGTTCGACCTGGTGTTCATCGACGCGGACAAGGAGAACAACCCCGGTTACCTGGAGTGGGCCGTCAAGCTCACCCACCCCGGCTCAGTGATATTGGTGGACAACGTGATTCGCGAGGGCGCGATCCTGTCGCCCGACCAGGACGCCGTGTTGCGCGGAACCAGAAAGGTGCTCGAGCTGATGGGGGAGCATCCTCAACTCGACACCGCGGTGCTGCAGACGGTGGGCGCCAAGCACTGGGACGGCTTCGCGATCGCGCTGGTGAAGTGAGCGGTTACCCGCAGATCGCCCCGTTGGCTGCCGATCCCACCAGCTTGACGTACTTGGCCAGCACGCCGGAGGTGTAGCGCGGTGGCGGCGGGGTGAATCCCTCACGACGGGAAGCGAATTCGTCGACATCAACGAGCACGTCCAGCGTGCCGTTGGCGACGTCGAGCCGGATCCGGTCGCCGTCGCGCAGAAAGGCGATCGGCCCGCCGTCGACCGCCTCGGGGGCGACGTGCCCGACGCACAGGCCGGTGGTGCCGCCGGAGAACCGGCCGTCGGTCAACAGCAACACGTCCTTGCCCAGCCCGGCGCCTTTGATCGCGCCGGTGATGGCGAGCATTTCCCGCATCCCCGGTCCGCCTTTGGGGCCTTCGTAGCGGATCACCACCGCATCACCGTGCGTGATGGTGCCGTCCTCCAGAGCATCCAGTGCTGCCCGCTCGCGCTCGAAAACCCTTGCCGTGCCCTCGAACACGTCGGAGTCGAAGCCGGCCGACTTGACCACCGCGCCTTCGGGCGCCAACGAGCCGTGCAAGATGGTGATCCCGCCGGTGGGGTGGATGGGATTGTCCAATGCCCGCAGCACCTTGCCGTCCGGGTCGGGCGGGGCGATGTGCGCAAGGTTCTCCGCCATGGTCTGCCCGGTCACCGTCAGGCAATCGCCGTGTAAAAGGCCAGCGTCTAACAGGGCTTTCATTACCACCGGCACCCCGCCGATGCGGTCGACGTCGAACATCACGTGCTTGCCGAACGGCTTGACGTCAGCCAAGTGCGGCACCTTCGCGCCGATGCGGCTGAAGTCCGCGAGCGACAGCTTCACGTCGGACTCATGGGCGATGGCCAGCAGATGCAGCACCGCGTTGGTCGAGCCGCCGAATGCCATCACCACCGCGATCGCGTTCTCGAAGGCCTCCTTGGTCAAGATGTCGCGCGCCGTGATGCCGCGGCGCAACAGGCCGACGACGGCTTCACCGCTGCGCCGGGCGTATCCGTCGCGCCGACGGTCGGTTGCCGGCGGGGCAGCACTGCCGGGCAGCGACATGCCCAACGCCTCGGCTGCACTGGCCATGGTGTTGGCGGTGAACATGCCGCCGCAGGCGCCCTCGCCGGGACAGATGGCCCGCTCGATCGCGTCGACGTCCTCGCGCGGCATCAGGCCGCGCGCGCAGGCGCCGACGGCCTCGAACGCATCGATGATGGTCACGTCGCGCTCGGTGCCGTCGGACAGCTTGGCGCGGCCAGGCAGGATCGAGCCGGCGTAGAGGAAGACCGCGGCCAGGTCCAGCCGCGCCGCGGCCATCAGCATTCCGGGCAGCGACTTGTCGCACCCGGCCAGCAGCACCGACCCGTCGAGTCGCTCGGCCTGCATGACGGTTTCCACGCTGTCGGCGATCACCTCGCGTGAGACCAGGGAGAAGTGCATACCCTCATGGCCCATCGAGATGCCGTCGGACACCGAGATCGTGCCGAACTCGAGCGGATAGCCGCCGGCGGCGAACACGCCCTCCTTGACGGACTTGGCCAGCCGGTCCAGCGACAGGTTGCAGGGCGTGATCTCGTTCCACGACGACGCGACCCCGATCTGCGGCTTGGCGAAGTCTTCGTCGTCCATCCCCACCGCACGCAACATCCCACGCGAAGCGGCCTTTTCCAGACCGTCGGTGACCTCGCGACTGCGGGGCTTGATGTCGATGGGATCGTTGCCGTGAGGCTTGGTTTCAGACACGCCTCAAGTATGCGTGTCGCGGCAGGTCGGCCAAAATCATTAAACTACCCCTACGGGGTATCACCGCCGCGCCGACGAAATGCCGATTCACCAGGACGCCCTGGCGCGGATCGGGGCCGACGGCGACAATGGTGATAACACCGGCGCCGTCCCGATGGCCCGAGCACGATCAGAAGACCACGATGTTGGAGGGGCAGATGGCACCCGCACACGGATACTCGTCGCAAAAAGACAACTACGCCAAACGTTTGCGGCGTATCGAGGGCCAGGTGCGCGGCATCGCGAAGATGATCGAAGACGACAAGTACTGCATCGACGTCCTCACCCAGATCAGCGCCGCCAACAACGCACTACGGTCGGTGGCACTCAACCTGCTCGACGAACACCTCGGCCACTGCGTCACCCGCGCCGTCTCCGAGGGGGGTAGCGAGGCCGACGAGAAGCTCGCCGAAGCCTCGGCGGCCATTGCGCGACTCGTCCGGTCCTGATCGTTAACGCCACGCTGCAATGCGTGGTTGAGTAGTGGCCGTGGTGCCTGCCCGTGCCGCCGAGGGGCGAACCGCGACCAGCGGGCCATGGACTCCCCGAATTGCCGTCCAGTTGGCCGTGCTGGCCGCGGCGGCCTTCACCTACGTCACCGCGGAATTGCTGCCGGTCGGCGCGCTGCCCGCGATCGCCCGAGACCTGCACGTCAGCGTGCCGACGGTTGGGACATTGCTGGCCTGGTACGCCCTGGTCGCGGCGGTCACGACGATTCCGCTGGTCCGCTGGACCGCGCACTGGCAGCGTCGCCGCGCATTGCTGGTGTCGCTGGCCTGCCTGACCGTGTCCCAGCTCATTTCGGCGCTGGCGCCGAACTTCGCGGTGCTGGCCGGCGCCCGGGCGCTCTCGGCGGTCACGCACGGGCTGATCCTGTCGGTCATCGCACCGATCGCCACCCGATTGGTTCCGGCCAGCCACTCCGGACGCGCGACGACGTCCATCTACGTCGGCATCAGCCTGGCCGTGGTGGTCGGCAGCCCCGCCACCGCGGCCATGAGCCTGCTGTGGGGCTGGCGGATCGCCGTGGGGACGGTAGCGGTCATCGCGGCTGTCGTCACCGTCGCGGCCGCCGCGGTCCTACCGCCGCTGTCGCTGAGTGACGAGCAGCGCGCCCGCGTTGGCCGGGGCGCCGGGCACTACCGCAATCGGAGGCTGATCATCGTGAGCCTGCTCACCATGATCGCGGTCACCGGTCACTACATCTCGTTCACGTTCATCGCGGTGATCATCCGCGACGTCGTGGGCATTCGGGGACCTGATATCGCCTGGTTGCTGTCCATCTATGGGATCGCAGGCCTGTTGGCGATGCCGCTGGTGGCCCGGCCGCTGGATCATCACCCACGCGCCGCCGCGATCAGTTGCATGGTCGGCCTGTACGTGACGCTGTTGGTGTTGACCACGCTGACCTTCCACCGCCTGCCGGCGGTGGCGACCGCCCTGGTCGGCGTCATCGCCATCGCGTTGTGGGGTGCGTTTGCGAACGCGGTGTCGCCCATGCTCCAAGCAGCGGCGATGCGCGCCGGCGCCGACGATCCCGACGGGGCGTCCGGCCTGTACATGGCGGCCTTCCAAGTGGGCATCATGGCCGGGTCATTCGCGGGCGGCCAGTTCTACGAGCACGGTGTGCTGGCGATGTTCGCCGCCTCGGCGGCCCTGATCGGCATCGGAGCGGCCGGAATGACCGCCGAGCGCCAGCTCTTCGACGTCCCCGCCACAGCTCGGCCGTAGCGGCTAAAACCGCAGTTCAGCGGCTTGCTCATGGGCGCTGACGGCGTGCTGCGGCGACCGCTGAATTAATAGTCGGGCTACCCGCTACGGCATACTGGGCTCAGACCGTGACTTGGAAGGATACAAATGTCGCGATGGACCAAGGGTCCTCAGGCCGCTGCGCTCAGCGCGGTGGGAGTGACCGCTGCGCTGATGTTGGGCAGCGGCATGGCGCTCGCCGACCCGGACCCGCCGCCCCCGCCCGGCATCGATGCCCCGGCTCCGCCGCCACCCGGCGACCCGGCGCTGCCGCCTCCTCCGGCCGACCCGCTGGCGCTTCCGCCGCCGCCCAACCCAGTCGCACCTCCGCCGCCCCTGGGCGACCCAGCGGCACCGGCGCCGGCTGTGCCGCCGGCCACCCCGGCCGCCGCGCCGACAGGACCCGTTGTCGGCCAGAACCCGGCGCCGTTCACCGGCGCGCCGCCGTTCGTGCCGCCGACCTTCAATCCGGTCAGCGGCGCAACAGTCGGCGTGGGCGAGCCGATCATCATCAACTTCGCCCGCCCGATCGCCGACCAGCGGATGGCCGAACAGGCGATCCACGTCTCGTCGACCCCGCCGGTGTCCGGCAAGTTCTACTGGCTGACCTCCAGCCAGGTGCGCTGGCGTCCGCTCAGCTTCTGGCCCGCGCACACCGCGGTGCACGTCGACGCGGCCGGCACCCAGGAGAACTTCGTCACCGGTGACTCGCTGATCGCCACCGCCGACGATGCGACCCACCAGCTGATTGTCACCCGCAACGGGACGGTCGAGCAGACCTTCCCGATGTCGATGGGCATGGCCGCGGGCGGACACCAGACCCCGAACGGCACCTACTACGTGCTGGACAAGAAGGCCAAGGTCGTGATGGATTCGTCCACCTACGGTGTGCCGGTCAACTCGACATACGGCTACAAGGTGAACGTCGAGGACGCCGTGCAGTTCGACAACAGCGGTGACTACGTGCATAGCGCGCCCTGGTCGGTGGCCGACCAGGGCAAGCGCGACGTCAGCCACGGCTGCATCAACATCAGCCCGACGAACGCGAAATGGTTCTTCACCAACTTCGGTACCGGTGACCCCATCGTGGTGAAGAACTCCGTCGGGACCTACAGCAAGAACGACGGCTCCAACGACTGGCAGCTTTAAGCCCCGCTAGTTCCAGATTCTGACCCGGCGTTGCTGGTCCAGGAAGAGCTGGTCGTCCTCGGTGACCTCGAACGCGTCGTAGAAGACGTCGATGTTGCGGATGGCGCCGTTGCAGCGGAACTCCGGCGGCGAGTGCGGGTCGATGGCCAGTCGCCGAATCGCCTCGGCGTCACGCGATTTGGTGCGCCACACCTGCGCCCAACCGAAGAACACCCGCTGCACACCGGTCAGCCCGTCGATAACGGGCGCCTCCTTGCCGCCGAGTGACAGCTGGTAGGCCAGCAGCGCGATGGACAGGCCGCCCAGGTCGCCGATGTTCTCCCCAACGGTGAATGCGCCGTTGACGTGGTGGGCGGCGTCGCCGGAGAGGAGTTCCCGCGGGATGTATTCTTCATACTGCTCGATCAAAGCCTTTGTCCGAAGGCCGAATTCAGCGCGGTCGTCATCGGTCCACCAGTCGACCAGGTTGCCGTCGCCGTCGTACTTGGCGCCCTGGTCGTCGAAGCCGTGGCCGATCTCGTGGCCGATGACCGCCCCGATGCCGCCGTAGTTGGCCGCGTCATCGGCCTCGGCATCGAAAAACGGCGGCTGCAGGATCGCGGCCGGGAAGACGATCTCGTTCATCCCGGGGTTGTAGTAGGCGTTGACGGTCTGCGGCGTCATGAACCATTCGTCGCGGTCGACCGGGCCGCCGAGCTTGGCCAGGTCGCGGTCGTACTCCAGCGCGTAACCGCGCTGGAAATTGCCGTACAGGTCGTCGCGGGCGATAACGAGCGTCGAGTAATCACGCCATTTGGCTGGGTAGCCGATCTTCGGCGTGAACTTGTCGAGCTTCTCCAGCGCCCGCCGCCGGGTCTCCGGCGTCATCCACTCCAGGTCGGTGATGCTGACGCGGTAGGCCTCGCGCAGGTTGGCCACCAGCTCGTCCATCCGCGGCCTTGGCGTCCGGCGGGAAGTGCCGCTCGACGTAGAGCCGGCCGACCGCGTCGCCCATCAGGCTCTCGACCAACGCGACACCGCGCTTCCAGCGGTCGCGCAACTTCTCGGTGCCCGACAGCGTGCGCCCATAGAACGCGAAGTTCTCGTCGACCAGGTCGTCGGTCAGCATCGACGCGCGCCCGCTGATCACGCGCCAGCGCAGCCAGCGCTTCCAGTCCTCGAGGTCCTCGCTCTCCCACAGCGCGGCGAATGCGGTCAGCGCGTCGGGCTGCCGCACGACCACTTCGGCTGCCTGCTCGTCGGACGCGCCCAACGCGTGCAGCCACACAGCCCAGTCGAAGCCGGTTGCCTCCGAGCTCAATTCGTCGAAGGTGCGCAGGTTGTAGGTCAGGTCGGCGTCACGGCGCTTCACCACGTCCCAGTGCGCGGCGGCGATCTTGGTCTCCAGCGCGACGATCTGCGCTGCGGCAGCATCCCAGTCGGCTTCTTGCTCGCCGTAGACGAGCGCGAACATCCGCGCGATGTGCTTCGGGTACTCCGCGAGGATCGCCGCGTGCTGCGGGTCGCGATAATACGACTCGTCGGGCAGTCCCAGCCCCGACTGCGACATGTGCAGCAGGTAGCGGGTGGAGTCCTTCGAATCCGTGTCGACGTAGACGCCTGTGCCACCGCCGATGCCGGTGCGCTGCAGCTCGCCGAGCTCGGCGGTCAGCTGGGCGGGCGTCAGCGCGGCGTCGACGCCGGCGAGTTCGTCGAGCAGGGGGCGGACGCCCAGGCGCGCGATGGTCTCGGTGTCCATGAAGCTGGCGTAGAGGTCGCCGATCCGCTGCGGGTCGGTGCCCTCGGCAGCCTTCGACGCGGCGGCGTCGGTGATGATGTCGCGCACCTGCTCCTCGGCGCGGTCGGCGAGCAGTCGGAACGCGCCGTCGGTGGCGCGGTCGGCGGGCATCTGATGATCCGCCAGCCAGCGGCCGTTGACATGCCCGAACAGATCGTCCTGGGGGCGGGCACCAGCGTCGACATGGCTCAGGTCGATGCCCGAGCGGATAGCTTCTACCGTCACGCCACCATTGTTCCTTAACCGCCAGGCCGGGTCTGATCGCCGGGGTGGCGGGCTCCGCATCGTCGCCCGGCTAGGCTCACGGCCATGCCCGACGACGAGCAGACCGAGCCAGCGGCCGACGACGGTGCTGAGGAGGCGACACCCGAGGAGTCGGACGGGCGGATGTTCTCGGCCTATGGCATCGCGTCGGCGGTGCTGGGTGCACTGTGCGTGGCCGCCATCGCACTGGGCGCGGTGATCTGGACCAACCACCGCAACGACGTCACCGAGTGGGGCTACCAGAGTCGGGCCATGCAGGCCGCCGCCGACTGGACCGGCGTACTGATCAACATGAACACCGACAACATCCAGGCCAGCCTGCAGCGACTGCGCGACGGGACCGTCGGCCAGCTGAACGCCGACTTCGACTCCTCAATCCAGCCCTATCAGCAAGTGGTGCAGCGGCTGCAGTCGCGCAGCCGCGGCGAGGTGGAGGCGGTGGCCTTCGAGGCGGTGCACCACGACCTTGACGCCCAGCCCGGTCGACCCGCGCCGGCCGAGCAATTGCCGGCCTCGATCGCGCGTCGCACCGACACCGTCATGGTGGTGGCCACCTCGGTCAGCGAAAACGCCGGCGGCAAGCCGCAAACCGTGCACTGGAACCTGCGGCTGGGGATCTCCGACGTGGACGGCAAGCTGATGGTGTCGCGGCTGGAGTCGATCCGATGAGGAACGTCTGGCGGGTGCTGGCGTTTGACGTCGCGGCGCCGTTGGCCGCGATCGCGGCGCTGCTGGCGATCGGAATGGTGCTGGCGTGGCCGGCGTGGTGGGTGTCGCTGTGTTCGGTGCTGGTGCTGCTGATCGTCGAAGGCGTAGCGGTGAATGTCTTTCTGCTGCGCCGTGATTCGGTGACGGTTGGCACCGACGACGACGCACCTGGCCTGCGCCTGGCGGTCGTCGCGCTCTGCACGGCGGCGGTGATCGCGGCCGTGCTCACTGGCTACCGGCACTGGACGACCCCGGACCACGACCTGAAGGTCGACACGGCCGAGGTGGTGCGCATCGCCACCGGCATGGCCGAGTCGACGGCGACGTTCTCGCCGCAGGAACCGATGGCGGCTATCGACCGCGCGGTGGCCATGATGGTGCCCGAGCAGGGCAACGCATTCAGGGACCAATTCGGCAAGGCCACAACCGATTTGGCGCATCGCAACGTCACCGCCACCGCGTCGACCATGGAGGCGGGCCTCGAGGCGATCGGACCCGCTGCCGCCAGCGTGGCGGTGGTTATGCGAGCCACCCAGAACGAACCAGGCCAACCCACCAGCAACGCAGTTCTGGCGCTGCGCGTGACGCTGACCAAACAGCAGAACCACTGGCTGATTGTTGGCGTGTCGCCGCTCAACGCGCGCTGATACGGCTCAGCGCAGCCTGGCGTGCTCGACCATCAGGCAACGGTCCATCACGACCTGCAGGCCGGCGGCGTCGGCGTCGCGGCCGACGTCCTCATGCCACAAACCTTCTTGCAGCCACAGGGTTTTCGGGCGGTGCGCGAGGGCGAGTGTCTCGGCCAGAACCAATGGCAGGTCGTCGAGCCGGCGGAACACGTCGACCATGTCGGGCACCACCGGCAAGTCGGCCAAGCGCGGATACACCTGCGCACCATCGATTTCGGTGATCGTCGGGTTGACCGGAAAAACCTGGAATTGGCCGGTCGACAGCAGATACGAGTAGATCTCGTTACTGGGTCGCGTCGGTTTGTCCGATGCGCCGACCACCGCGATGGTTCGGGTCTCGGCCAGAATATGCCGCAGGGTCAGATCGTCGGGCCGGCCGATCATCAGTAGCCGCGAGGCGGCCGCTGGGGAGTGCGGTTGGGCGGCTGCTGTTGAGGCTCGTGCGATCGGGCTTTGGCGAAGCGGTCAGACAGCCGGCGCATCCGGATCATCAATGACGCCGACGGGCTCGTCGTGGCATCGAGGTAGGCGCTGAGCTCGTCGACGGGCACGCCGATCCGGGATGCGAACTCGGGCAGCTTCAACCCCGATCGTTCGATCAGGACGCCCACGTGGCGGGCGACTTCGTTGCGCTCGTTGGCCGCCAGGTGTTCTCGGGCGCGGTCGAGTACCTCCGCCAGAGCTTTGGAGATGCCATACGGCCGCGAAGTCTCCAGCACTTCCTCGACCTGCCGGGCGGTGCGCCCGTACGGGTCACGTTTGATCGCGACGGCGATCTGCTTCCAGGTGGCGATATCGCCGCCTTCGAGCGCCGAGCGGATCGCGGACGTCGGCCAGAATTCGACGGGCCGATCGCCGTTACGAGGGCGCTCTGGAGGACGGTGCGGCGCCGGTCCATGGCGTCGATCCGCGGCCAACGTCACCTCGCCTCCTCCAACATCGCCACCGCTACCGACAGGCAGCGTTGCCTGACCCCTTCCCAGTCTGCCTTCGTATCGGACTCGGGCCAACCGTCGTTATCAAGATCTGACGGATGCGGGTCAGCAAGGCGACGCACCAACTGGCTAGCGATCCATTGCCGCCGGGGTGATTGACCAGAGTAATACCTGTCCATACCGGCCAGCACTACCGCGGCAGTCTCGGGGTCCATCGTGTCGACGAGCTCGGCAAATTCGGCGTAATCCTTGCTGCTGTTGCGGCTCATGATCAGGTAACCCTTGAGCCGCAGCGTCTCGGCGCCGGTCGGGATTTGCAGGCGGTCGCCGGTGGGCAGCTGGACGTGGGTGGTCTCCAGTGGGCTTCGCCGCTCGAACTGCGGCTGGTCGGGCTCGGCCTCGGACTGCAGCGCGTCCAGGGCGACCGAGAGCCGGCCACGCCACAGCGTGACCGGATGGACGGGCCGCACCGCACGCGGTGCCACGCGCCCGGTGCCGTTGCGGTGCGAGCGGCCCCCGACGAACTTTCTGGGCACCGAATGGCCGTTGGTTCCGGTCGGGTTCCCGATCACCGCCAGTTGGCGGGTGGCGGAGCTGGCCACGTAGCTAGAGTCCTTAACCCGCGCCTGCACATCGCCGCTGCGTCCGCATCCGATGAATGCCAGCGGATCGGCGACAGTGATCGCGTCGGGCACCAGGTTCTTCAGCCGGGCCGCGGACTTCAGTACGATCCGCAAGTCGGCGCTGGGAACCGCGGGCGCCGAGATATCGTCGGGGATCATCAAGATATCCCCGAGATCGACTGAGGGCAAAGGCTTTTCGAAGTCCACTGACGGCAGGATGCGCTCCAGCCAGGCCGGCAGCCACCAGTTCCACTCAGCGAACATCGCCATCAGGGCAGGCACCATCACCAGTCGCACCACGGTCGCGTCCACCGCGATCGCGACCGCGCACGCCACCCCGATTTCGGCCACCAGTGGCATACCGGCGAACGCAAAGCCGATGAACACCGCGATCATGATCAGCGCGGCGCTGGTGATGGTGCGCGCGCTGGTGCTCACGCCGTAGGCCACCGCGTCGTGGGTGTTGCCCGACTGCAAGAACCTTTCCCGGATGCGGGTCAGCAAGAAGATCTCGTAGTCCATCGATAGGCCGAAGGTCATCGCCAGCACCAGCGGCGGAACAGTGCTGTCGATAGACGTGATCGGCGCGAACCCGAGCTTTTCCAGCCAGCCCCACTGGAAGACGACCACCAAGCTGCCGTAGGCCGCGGCCACCGACAACATGGTCATCACCACGCCCTTGAGCGCCAAGAACACGGACTGAATCGAAAGCAGCAGCATCACGAACGCGATCAGCGCGACGAAGACCAACACCAGCCACTGGGTCCTGGACACCCGATCGTCGAAGTCTTTGATCAGCGCCGTCGGTCCCCCCACACTCACCTGCGCCGAGCCGTTGCCGGTTTCGGGAAGGTGGCCGCGCAGCCAGGTGATGGCGTTGCGGGCACCGAGATCCTCAGGGTCCACCGACAGCACCGCGGACAGCAATGCGCTGCTGTTGTTGTCGGCGAACACCGGCGGAGCCACCGAGGTGATGTTGGGGGACTGGCTTATCTGCTTGCGGAGATCCTCGATCGTCTGAGAGTGCGCGGCCGAGGACGCGTCGCCGGTGGGGAAGGTCACCAGCACTTGCACCGGGCCGAGCGCGCCGGGACCCAGCGCCTCTGATGCCGCCGACACCCCGGCGCGGATCTCGTGCGACGAGTTGAATTGGCGAAGCAGGCTGTTGCCCAACACCATTGACAGCGCTGGCACCGCCATCGCGAGCAGCACAGCCGAGGCCGTCAGCGCCGACGCCCACGGTCGGCGCATCACCGCGCCGATCCAGTGCGTCCAGAATCGCGACTGGGTGGTTTCGGGATGCCGCGACCAGTGCAGCGCCGCGGACCTCTTGGCGGCCGACCTTCCGAACGTCGCGAGCACCGCCGGCGTCATGGTCGTCGACGTCAGCATCGCCACGGCAACCGCAAGAATCGCGCCGGTGGCCATTGAAGCCAACGCAGGGGTGTCGATCAGGTAGATACCGGTCAGCGACGCGACGACGGTCATCCCGGACAGCGCGACGGCTAGGCCCGACGTCGCCATCGCCGCGTCGACCGCTTCCTGGGGTTGGCGTCCGGCGCGCAGCTCCTCGCGGAAGCGCATCAGGATGAACAGCGAATAGTCGACCGCCAGCGCAATACCGAACATTGACACCGTCGAGGTGACGAAGACCGACATCGTGGTGTAGGCCGACAGCAGATAGACCAGGCCCATCGTGATTGCGACGGTGCAGATACCCAGCGCAAGCGGAATCGCGGCGGCGGCTAGCGAACCGAACACCGCCAGCAACACGATCAGGATGATCGGAAAGTTCCACTGCTCGGCTTTGGCGATGTCGTGTTTGGTGTTGGCCGCCGCGGCCGTGCTCAGCGCGCCCTGGCCGATGACGTACAGCCGCACCCGGCCGTCCGCCATCTGGCCCGGCCGTTCACCCTGGACGCCGACCTTGAGTCGCAGCTTCTTGGCAGCGTCGCTGGCGCTGGCGCTGGCGTTGTTGGTGGAGTCCAGCCGTAGCGACACCACGTACGGCCGGTCAGGCTGCGGCAACGGCTGGACCGGGTTGGGCACCACCGCCAGATCCGGAAACTGCTTGGCGACCTGCTGCAGAAAGCCGGCGGCGGCATTCATGTCTTCGTAGCTGGCGTCCGCGCGCGGCGCCGCCACCAGCGCCAATGGGGACGTGCCCTGGTCGGGGTAGTGCGCTTCCAGTGCGTCGTGGACGCGCAGCGACTGGGATCCGGGTACGTCGAAACCGCCACCGGTGAGGTGACCCGACTGGGTCAGCACCAGGTAGATGGCTGGTATCAGCGCGAGCAACCAGCCCGTGAAGACCAGCCAGCGGAACCTGCGCAGGTTGCTGCTCAAGCGCATCATGAAGTGCTGGATTTCAGTCTCCCCGCATTAGCGTTGCGTGTCCGCGAGCCTACCCCAGCAACCTACCTGTGGATGCCGCTTATGGGTCGCTGAGCTGCAACAACTCGGCAACGATGCCGATTCCCGGACAGGTGTGACGAGTTCGCGGTGCGCTGAGTTGGTGACGGCGACGGAATCGATGGCAGGATGACCACCGAGTGTCGGCACTGCGCCGTCAGCTGTCTGCGGGCCGAACCTTTCCTCGCACGCCTCAAGGAGCTACCTAATGACGTCCCTGACTGGGAGTACTGCGACGCTGCGCCGTCGGCTGTTCGGCGTACTGACCGCGACCGGGCTGAGCGGCGCCACGGCGGTGGTGTTGCTGTCCGCGCCCGCAGCGGTCGGCGCATCGGACCCGTGTGCTGCCAGTGAGATGGCGAGGACGATCAGCAACGTGGCGCGGTCCGCGGGCGACTACCTCGACGGGCACCCAGAGACCAACCAGGCGATGACCACCGTCATGCAGGAGCCGGCGGGCCCCAATTCGGTCAACTCGCTGAAGAGCTACTTCGACGCCAACCCCAAGGCCGCCAGCGACATGCAGACCATCGCGCTGCCGCTCGCCGGGCTGTCGAGCCGGTGCAAGATGCCGATCGGCCTGCCGCAGGTGCTCGGCTTCATGCAGAACGCGCAGGGCGCGATGCCGGGCGGATTGCCCGGAGGCCTGCCGGGCGCGGCGCAGGCTATCTCCGGTGCCCAGAACGCGCTGCCGACGGGCGGCGCCCCCGCCGTGCCCGGCGCCGCAGCCGTGCCGGGAATCAGCGCGTTCAAGTAAATCGTTCGTTCTCGGACGGCGGTAGGGGACCTTGTAGGGCCTGGTCGGGCCCCTCGACGGTGTCGTGGCACGGCGCCGTCTCCGACTGGACGTCGTCGGGATCGAGCGCGTTCTCGGCGCGGAACATAAAGAAGAACACCACCCATCCGATCGCTGCCAGCAACAACCAGCTGATCAGCCGGTAGATCAGCATCGTCGAGACGGCGACCGGCAGCGACATGCCGCTGGACACCAGACCCGGCACCAGCACCGCCTCCACCATCAGCAGCCCGCCGGGCATCAGCGGTATCGTTCCGACCGCGCGGGCGGCCGCGCAGGCGACCGTCAGCCCGCCCAGCGACGCGTGTGCCCCCGCCGCATACGCGGCGAAACCTAGGCACGCGACGTCGGCGAACCGGTTGACCAGCGACCAACTGAAGGCGGCCGCCAGATCGCGGCGGCTGAGGCTGACCGATTCCAACTGGCAGAGCATCTCTCGCCACTTGGCCAGCCCGACATCGGCTGGCCTGCCGCGCAACGAGTTGAACCGCGCCAACACCCGGCAACCGATCCCTTCGATCAGTTCCGGTCGTGATGCCACGGCCTGGGCCAGCAGCAGCAACGCGACGAAGCCGCCGAGGGTGAACAACAGCGAGAACGGGTTGTTCTTCGCGCCGAGAAAGAAAGCACCACCCAGCCCGAGCAGCGCCAGCCCCACGGCCTGCAGCACACCCGACATCACCAGCTGCCACGACGCCACCAACGTCGATGCGCCCCAAATCCGTTGCTGCCGAAGCAGAAATGTCGCCGCGAGCACCGGGCCGCCGGGCAGCGTGGTGCTCAGCGAGTTGGCGGCGTAGTAAGCGGCTTCGGATCGTAACTTGTTGACCCGTACCCCGGCCGCCACCAACAGGGTCCGCTGGACCTCGGCGAAGCTGTGCATCAGTAGGACGGCCGCCAGAGCCGAGGCCAGTAGCCACCACCACTTCGCCGAGTAGAGGCTGCGGGCGGCCTTGGCCAACTGGTCCCACACCAGCGCCACTTCGACGGCCAGCACGATCGCGACGACGGCCAGGGTGACCCATCGCAGCCACCAATACTTGCTGCGGACGTGCTCTTCGAGCTGTCCGTTGACGTTGTGGGCCGCTGCGCCGTGCGACACGTATATCAGCGTAGCCGCGCAGGTCGCGCCCGGATCGCTTCGAGGCGCAAGTGTCCGCCGTGTCTTACCCACGGGTGACCTGCGCGCCGACGGTTAGGCTTGGCCGCATGCCGCCTAAGGCCGCCGCCGATGACGCCGACTCTGTAGAACCGATCGTTCGCAAGACCGCTGCCTGGGCCTGGCGGTTGCTGGTCATTCTGGCCGCACTGATTGCGTTGTTGTGGGTCATCGAGCGGCTGGAAGTCATCGTCGTCCCGCTGCTGCTCGCGTTGATGCTGAGTGCGTTGCTGGTTCCGATGGTCGACTGGCTGGACCGCCGCGGTGCGCCCCGCGGTGGCGCGGTGGCGCTGGTGTTGCTGGCCGGCTTCGCGATTCTGGGTGGGATCCTCACGTTCGTCGTCAGCCAATTCATCGTCGGTGTACCAGATTTGGTCAACGAGGTCACCCGCAGCATCGAGTCCGCCAAGAAATGGCTGATCGAAGGACCGCTGCATCTGAGTCGCCAGCAGCTCGACCATGCCGGTAACTCGGCGGTTCAGGCGCTGCAGAACAATCAGGAGAAATTGACCAGCGGCGCCTTATCGACCGCGGCGACCATCACCGAAATCCTCACGGCCGCACTGCTGATGATGTTCACCCTGATCTTCTTCCTCTACGGCGGTCGCAATATCTGGCAGTACGTGACCAAGATATTTCCCGCTGACCATCGGGACCGGGTACGCGCCGCGGGCGCCGCCGGATTCCGCGCGCTGACCGGCTACATCCGGGCCACCTTCCTGGTCGCGCTGGTCGACGCGGTGGGCATCGGCACCGGGTTGGCGATCATGAGCGTGCCGCTGGCACTGCCGCTGGCCTCACTGGTGTTTCTCGGTGCGTTCATCCCGCTGGTCGGTGCCGTCCTCAGCGGCTTCCTGGCGGTGATAGTTGCTTTGCTCGCAAAGGGATTCGTCTACGCGCTCATCACCCTTGGCCTGCTTGTCGCGGTGAACCAGCTCGAAGCCCACATTCTGCAGCCGCTGGTGATGGGCCGGGCGGTCTCGATCCATCCGCTTGCGGTGGTGGTGGCGATCTCGACCGGCGGCGTGCTCGCGGGCGTCGTCGGTGCGTTGCTATCTGTCCCGACGGTCGCGTTCTTCAACAACGCGTTCCAGGTGCTACTCGCCAAGGATCCGGCCACCGCGCCCGAGGACGACGCTGACGACGCGTCGATGCTCCAAGCCGAACCAGACGAGCTGAAGCCCAAAAGCAAATAGCGGCAAGCGAATTCGCGGCTAGATGCGGCCTTCGCGGCGCAGCAGATCCGCAGCGCTGAGACCGCCGCCTCGGCGCGGACGTGGCCGGTCGGGGTTGTCGCCGCGAGCATTCATCTTCTCGGTGGCGACATCAGGATCCTTGTCCTCCCGCGGGGCGGTCGGGATCGCCGTGGTGGCGTCTTCGGGTTCCGTCGGCGGTTGCCCTGACGGCTGTTCCCGCAGAATCTGCAGCGCACGGGTTTCGTCGGCGGACGGTTGCGGCGGCGTGGGGCCCGCACCGCGCGGGTCGGGACGCTCGCCGGGCTGGGAGCCGCGCAGCTCGCTGAGCCACGACTCGATTTCGCGGTCTTCTCGGCGTGCCGGTTCCGGGGCGCCCGGCGGCGGAACCGGTGGACGTCCCGACGGGTTCGGCTGAGCCGAGAAGCGGGTCGTCGGCGCCTCCTTGGGCTCAGCCCGCCCCGGAGCCGGCATCTTCGTGGTGCCGGCGGCCGATGGCGTGTCCTGAGCGGGCGGCCGGACATCCGGCCGAGGTGCGGGCCCAGCCGGCCTGCTTGTCCGCGGCGGAGCCTCGGCGCCGGGATGCGTGGGGTCGTGCGGTGGACGGGGTATCGGCGTGACCGGTGGGCGCGTGGTGGCCGCCGGCCGCGACGACCGCGCACGCGGCGGCAGCTTGCGCTCGTCGGGCAGGTGAATCTCGCCGAGTCCCAAGCGATTCTGCAGACGCTTCATCCACGTCGGCGCCCACCAGCAGTCGTCGCCGAGCAACTTCATCACCGACGGCACCAGGAACATCCGAATGATTGCGGCATCCAACAGCAGCGCCGCCATCAAGCCGAACGCTAGGCACTTCATCATCACCAAGTCGGAGAAGACGAACGAGCCGGCGACCACGCCGAGCACTAGGGCGGCCGCGGTGATGAGGCGGCCCGTAGTCGCGGTTCCGATCCTAATTGCTTCGGCAGTGGACATACCGCGGGCTCTGGCTTCCACCATTCGCGATACCAGGAACACTTCGTAGTCGGTGGCCAGGCCAAATCCGACCGCGACCACCAACGCGATCAGGACGACCATCAACGGAGCCGGTGTGAAATTAAGCCAGGTGGAGAAATGTCCGTCGACAAAGATCCACGTCAAAATGCCCAACGTGGAGCCCAGGGTTAACGCGCTCATCAACGCGGCCTTGATCGGCAGCACGACCGATCCAAACGCCAGGAACATCAACAGCATCGTCGTGGTGAGCAGCACCACCAGCATCAGCGGAGCTTTGTCAAACAGGCTGTGGATGCTGTCTTGCTCAAGCGCGGGCACGCCCCCGACCAGGACGGTGAGCCCCCTCGGTGGCGATATCGAACGCAGTTCGGTGAGCTTCTTGGCCGCATCGCTGGCGTTCGCCAAACCGTTCTGGATCACCCGGACCGAGTCGTTCTTGGGGTGCGTCCCATTCGGTCCCGAGACGCATGGGTTGCCCTCGATCGCCGGGCAGGCCCGCTCCTGCCAGGTCGTGTCGGTGAACCCGCTGATCGAGGCGGCGTCGTTACGGATCTCGGCAACCTGTTGATCGGTGACCTTGCTGTGGTTGTTGCTCTCGATCACCAGCGTCAGCTGGTTCGTTCGGTAGCCGGGGAAGAGCTTGTCGAAATTCTGCTGCGCCAAGCGAACTGGGTTGTTCGGCGGCAGATAGGTCTCGCTGATTCCGCCGCCGAATGAGAGGTTGTGCAGGGGGATGATCAGCGCGATCATCCCGATGATGATGGGGATAGCAAAGGTCAGCGGCCGCTTCATCACCGCATTGGCCAGCTTGCCCCAGAAGCCGGCCTCGACCTCTTCGCGGGTCTTGGTCTTCTGCAGTCGGTCCGCCAGCCAATTCAGGTAGACGCGCGATGGCGTCCAATTAGCCAGGAAGGGAATGCGGAACAGCGTGCGCACGCCGAGCGCATCGACGTGGCGACCCAGCACGGCCAGGCAGGCCGGCAACAGGGTGATCGACAGGATCGCGGCCAGCGTCACCGAGATGATCACCGCGTACGTCAGCGATTTCACGAAGCCCTGCGGCAACAAGAAGAGGCTAGCCGCGGATACGGCGATCAAGACCGCCGAGAACGCCACCGTGCGACCGGCCGTCATCACCGTTCGGCGAACCGCGGCCTCGGTGTCGTAGCCCTCGGCGATCTCCTCACGGAACCGGCTGACCACGAACAGCCCGTAGTCGATGGCGATACCGAAGCCCATCATCGACACGACCGGTTGGGCGAAGAAATGCACGGGTCCGAACATCGCCATGAGTCGCAGGATGCCCAGCGAGCCGGCGATGCTCAGGCCGCCCACGATCGCTGGCAGGGCAGCCGCGATCACGCCGCCGAATACCAGGAAGAGCACGACCGCCACCAGCGGCAGCGCCAGCACTTCCATTCGTTTCTGGTCAGTCGCAATGGTGCCGGTCAACGCGCTGGCGATCGGCTCCAAACCGGCGAGTTGGACCTTGCCGCCGTTGAGCTTCTGCAGATCCGGCTCGATGGCCTTGTAGTTGGTCAGGATGGTGTCGTCATTGTCGCCCTTCAACGGGATGCTGACGAACGTGTGCTTGCCGTCCTCGCTGGCCATCCCCTTGATGACGGGGTCGGTGCTGGTCGGCGCGGCCAGCCAGCCGGCCCAGCCGACGACCTGGTCCGAATGGCCTTTCTTGAAGGCGTCGAGCTCGTCGACGATCTTTTTCTGCCACGCCGGATCGTTGACCGACTTGGGTGCGGTGAAGGTCGCCACGATGTGGCTGGTTCGGTCACGCCCGTAGGTGTTGTCGCCGAGTACCGAGGCCTTGACGGACTGGCTGCCGTCGTCGTAGAACCCGCTCTGCGTCACGTGCTTGCCGAGGCTTATCCCGAAGATGCCGCCGAGCAGGCTCAGCGCCACCATCACGCCGATTACAATGAACCGGTAGCGATATACAGTTCGACCCCACCAGGCGAACACGTAAGCTCCTTACTGGATCTGCGGCGACCCGCGCGTTGGTTTTGAGTTGTCAGACTCGCGAGGTCAGCAACGAAGACAGCGGACGGAACGGTTGCAGCCACGCCCCCTTCCCAGGCAGCGAATCGAGGCCGATTCGCGGCAGTGGCTCCCGGAACACACCGACGATGTCCTCCAGGTCGACAAAGTCCAAGGTATCCGACGCTAGCGCCCAACTGGCATGTTCGCGAAATCCAAGCACGTGAACGGGCACCCCGCCCCGGGAGATTTCCTCCAAGGGAATCCGGAATGCCTGGCCATCAGCGGACGCGACCACCAGCGCTGCCAAACCCTCCCGCGAACGCTGCGCGATGTGCTCGAGCATGTCGCTGTCGACGTCGCTGTCCTCATCCAGCTTGGGCTTGGCGAAGACGGCGAATCCGACATTGCGCAGCGCATCGACCCACGGTCGGACGACGTCGGCGCTGCCCGCGGCGATGTTGGTGAACACCGTGGCCTCGGGCTCGGCCGATACGTCGTCCCGGTTGGCGGCCACTTCGGCGGTGCGGCTCAGCAGCCAGCGGCCGAGCGCGTCGAAGCGGGGCCGTTCCAGCGCGGTCGGCCGACGACCCAGGATGGATCCCAGACCCATGTCCAGGTTTGGCGCATCCCAGACCAGAAGTACGCGCCGGGCCGTCGGCGCTTCTTCCGCCGCAGGATCGCCGGGCAGCCCCACCGGGTCGCCGGTCTTTTCTTCAGTGAGACTCATGGGCGGTTTCTTTCGGAGCTTCTCTGCCACACCAATTCGGTGACGGGGCTGCCTGCGACGTGCGCCTTGCCCTCGTATTTCGTGGCCGGGCGGACGACGGAGATCGCCGGTTCAGCGTGGGCATCCAGCCTGGACAGCCGTGGTTCGGCATCGCCTACCTCGGCGATCTGCTCGGCATAGCCGGGATGATCGGTGGCGGCGTGCAGCACCCCGCCCGGACGCAGCCGGTCAGCGATCATGGCCACCGTGTCGGCCTGCATCAGCCGGCGTTTGTGGTGACGGGCCTTGGGCCACGGATCCGGGAAGAACACCCGGACCCCGGTCAGCGAGCCGGGCGCGATCAATTGGTCCAGCACGTCCACGGCGTCCCCGCGGATCAGCCGGATATTGTTGACGCCTTCGCGGTCGATGGCGGACAGCAGCTGGGCCAGTCCGCGCCGGTACACCTCGACGGCTATCACGTCGACGTCCGGCTCGGATTGCGCCATCGCCATTGTGGAAGTTCCTGTGCCACAGCCTATTTCGAGAACAAGTGGCGCGTCGCGGCCGAACCAGGCGTGGGTGTCCAGCGGCTCGGGCGGCGCTTCGGGGTGGTGGCGTGAAGTGGCGACATAGCCAAGCTCGGGCCACAATCGCTCCCAGGTGCGCTGTTGGGCCGCCGACAGCTGCGAGCGCCGGGTGCGGAAACTGGTGGTCCGGCGGTAGCCGCCAACGCCACGTTCCGCAGGCAGGTCGGGAGAAGGTGTCGGCGGTGTGGCCGCGTCCACCCAGGGCTGCGCGCGCATCCGTTCATCGTTACCCATGAACCCACCATGTTGCCGCCCGCGGGCCAGATTGATACCCAACAGTTGCCTTTTGCTGGTATCGGGTGACTCGCTTCCACGCGGTGCAAATGTCACCATCGACGGACAAACCGGTGCTGCTGCGCAGCAATTGGCCCCTGCTCGGCCACAATGGGGCGTTAGCAGCAACTGCAAGGCGAATCATGAGCGGATAGGGGCATCCGATTTTCGTCGAAGAGCTGGAGCGGTTTGCGGCCGTGGTTTCCGATCCACGCTGCGCCGCGATCGCCAGGCGGCTGGCCACCCCGTTACGGGTGGCGGTAGCGGGCCGCCGCGGCGTCGGGCGCCGCACGGTCGCGCACGCTCTGGCGTTGGCCGGTGACCAGCGCGGGACGATTGCCCTGACCACCTCGTCGAATGCCGACCTGGACATCTACGTTCTCGCTGAAGTGGCTAAGCCCGAGGACCTCGTCGCTCTATCGACGGCCCGGCGGCCGGTGCTCGCGGTGCTGAACAAGGCGGACCTGATCGCGACCACCGAATCCGGCTGCCACCCCGACGGGCCGACCAGTGCGGCCAGAGCCCGGTGCGCGCGGCTATCTGTCCACGCCGGCACATCGATCGAACTTCTGGTGGGGATCCTCGCGTTGGACGACCTGCTGGACGACGCCGGGTGGGCCGGGCTGCAGACGCTGGCCAGCGGGCGCCCCGTGGACGCGGACGTGCGGCGTCGGTTGATCAACTCTCTCGACGAGTTCGGTATCGCGCAGGCGACGGCTGCGATCCGGCGCGGAGCCACCCGCGCAGATGTCGGTGCCCTGCTGCGCAGCCTGAGCTGCATCGACCAGGTCGTTGACAAGGTCGAGGCGCTCGGCGCGCAGGTCCGCTACCAGCGCGTCCTGGACGCCGTCGCCGAACTGGAGACGCTGGCTGTCACCGACCGGCGAATCAGCGGGTTCCTGTCCCGCGACGACACGCTGGTCGCCCGGATGATGGACGCGGTGGACGTGGTCGAGGCGGTCGGCATCGAGGTCGATCGCGGCGACACCGCTGCCGCACACCTAGGCCGAGCGGTGTCCTGGCAGCGCTACCGGGGCGGGCCGGTCGTCGGTGCTTATCGCGCCTGCGGCACCGACATCGTCAGAGGCTCACTGCGGCTGTGGACGAAGGTCGGAGGGGCGGCGTGACCAAAAAGCCAGGCAACGACGCGGTTGCCGAGGTGGATGCCCTGGTGGCGGCGATCGGCCCCCGCCTCGACGCGCCGAGCATCAACCGGCTCGACGCCGTGCTGGTCACCGGGCCGTGGCTGTCCGGAGTGACCGGCGTGGTCGCCACGTTGACCGAACGGCTGCCCGACCACAAGTTCGTCGAGCCGACGGACCTGGAGCCCGGTGAAGCGCCGACGGTGGTGGTGTTCGTCGTCTCGGCGGCCGCCACGTTGACCGAGTCCGACTGCGCTCTGCTCGACGCGTCGGTGGCCGAGACCGACGCGTTGATCGGTGTGGTGTCCAAGATCGACGTGCACCACAACTGGGAAGAGGTCCTGGCCGCCGACCGCGAGGTGCTGGCGTCGCACGCGTCGCGCTACCGCGACGTACCGTGGGTCGGGGCGGCCGCCGCGCCCGAAGCCGGCGAACCACGTATCGACGACCTTGCCGCCGCGGTATCCGACCGACTTGCCGACCCGGACCTTCCACGACGAAACAGGTTGCGGGCGTGGAAATCTCGACTGCAGACCGTCGCCGACCGGTACGATCGCGACGCCGATGGCGCGGGCCGGCGGGCACGGGTCGAGGTGCTGCGGGATGAGCGCAGCGCGATTCTGCGACAACGACGGCTGTCCAAGTCCGAGCGGACGATCGCACTGCGCAGCCAGACCCAGCAGGCGCGGGTTCAGCTGTCGTACTTCGCGCGTAACCGCTGCGCCTCGGTCCGCTCCGAGCTGCAGGAAGATGCCGCGAGCCTAACCAGGGCCAAGCTGCCGGAGTTCGAGTCCTACGCGGGTGTTCGCCTCAACGAGGTGATTACCGAGGTGGACAACGGCACCACCACGCATCTGGCCGACCTCGCGAAAGGACTCGGCCTGAACGTCGACGACCCGGCGTCGGCTCCGCTCCCGACGATCGAGCTGCCGGCGCCGCAGCTGAAGTCGCGCAGGTTGGAGACCCGGCTGATGATGCTGGTGGGCGCGGGCTTTGGGTTAGGGGTGGCGCTGACCCTCAGTCGGCTGCTGGCCGACCTGACACCCGGGCTCACGGCGGCGGGAGCCGTCGCGTGTGCAGCGATCGGGCTGGCGCTCACGGTCTGGGTGGTCGGCACTCGCGGGCTGCTGCGGGACCGCGGGCTGCTCGACCGTTGGGCCGGCGAGGCAACCGCGCTGTTGCAGTCCGCGGTCGAGCAGCTGGTGGCTACTCGGGTGCTGGCGGCGGAGTCTTCGCTGACCGCCGCGCTGAGCGAGCAGGATGAGGGCGAGAGCACGCGGGTCGCCGAGCAGATCAGCGTCATCGACACTGAGCTGCGCGAGCACTCCGTCGTCGGCGCCCGGGCCGCGGCGCTGCGTGGCCGGGAGATGCCGACCCTGCTGGCCGCTCTCGAGGCGGTGCGGGCCGAACTCGGCGAACGGGCGGAGCCCGAGGATGACGCCGACACGCCGTCCGATACCGCGGGCGTCCCGTCCGAGAAGTCGGTGCCCTCCGATGCCGACGATGGCGAAATTGACGAAAGTTCGCCGACGAATACCGCCGATAACGTGTTCTGAATCGTTCGTGTGAGTTAGTCGATACACCCTCGACCCATTATGGGTATACAGCTCGCGATAACCTGTGGTGAAGCCGCCGCAAACAAGCCGCGCAACATGTGCAACGCGACAGCAGGAGATTCTGATGACTTCAGCGACGATTCCCGGTCTGGATACTGCCCCGACGAAACACCAGGGCCTGCTGTCCTGGGTGGAAGAGATCGCTGAGCTCACCCAGCCTGACCGGGTGGTCTTCGCGGACGGCTCCGACGAAGAATGGCAGCGGCTCGCTGACCAACTGATCGAGGCCGGCACGTTCACCAAGTTGAATGAGAAGAAGCACAAGAACTCCTACCTGGCGCTGTCCGATCCGTCCGACGTCGCGCGAGTCGAGTCGCGAACCTTCATCTGTTCTGAGCGCGAAGTCGACGCGGGCCCGACCAACAACTGGAAGCCCCCGGCCGAGATGCGGGCGACCATGACCGAGCTGTACCGCGGGTGCATGCGCGGACGCACGATGTGGGTGGTCCCGTTCTGCATGGGCCCGCTCGGTGCGGACGACCCGAAGCTCGGCGTGGAGATCACCGACTCGGAGTACGTCGTCGCCTCGATGAAGGTCATGACCCGAATGGGCAAGGCCGCGCTGGAAAAGCTCGGTGATGACGGCTTTTTCGTGAAGGCATTGCACTCGATCGGTGCTCCGTTGGAGCCCGGTGAAAAAGACGTCCCGTGGCCGTGCAATGACACGAAATACATCACGCACTTCCCGGAGACGCGCGAAATCTGGAGCTTCGGGTCCGGCTATGGCGGTAATGCGTTGCTAGGCAAGAAATGCTATTCGCTGCGAATCGCTTCGGCGATGGCCCACGACGAGGGCTGGCTCGCCGAGCACATGCTGATCCTCAAGCTGATCTCGCCGGAGAACAAGGCGTACTACTTCGCCGCTGCCTTCCCGTCGGCTTGCGGCAAGACCAACCTGGCCATGCTGCAGCCGACGATCCCGGGCTGGCGCGCCGAGACCCTCGGTGACGACATCGCCTGGATGCGGTTCGGCAAGGACGGCCGACTGTACGCGGTCAACCCGGAGTTCGGTTTCTTCGGCGTGGCACCAGGGACCAACTGGAAGTCCAACCCGAACGCGATGCGCACCATCGAGGGTGGCAACACCGTATTCACCAACGTCGCGCTGACCGACGACGGCGATGTGTGGTGGGAAGGCCTGGAAGGCGAGCCGGACCACCTGATCGACTGGAAGGGCAACGACTGGGTCCTCCGCGAAACGGAAACCAAGGCCGCGCACCCGAATTCGCGGTACTGCACCCCGATGTCGCAGTGCCCGATCCTGGCGCCGGAGTGGGATGACCCGCAGGGCGTGCCGATCTCGGGCATCCTGTTCGGTGCCCGCCGCAAGACCACGGTGCCGCTGGTGACGGAGGCGCGTGACTGGCAGCACGGTGTGTTCATGGGAGCCACCATGGGCAGCGAGCAGACCGCCGCGGCCGAGGGCAAAGTCGGCGACGTGCGCCGCGACCCGATGGCCATGCTGCCGTTCCTCGGCTACAACGTCGGCGACTACTTCCAGCACTGGATCGACCTCGGCAAGAACTCTGACGAGTCCAAGCTGCCGAAGGTGTTCTTCGTCAACTGGTTCCGGCGTGGCGAGGGCGGCAAATTCCTCTGGCCGGGCTTCGGTGAGAACAGCCGGGTGCTCAAGTGGATCGTCGACCGCATCGAGCACCAAGCGGGTGGCCAGGAGACGCCGATCGGTGTCGTTCCCACCTCGGACGACCTCGACTTGGCCAACCTCGACGTCGACGCCGCCGACGTCGACCGGGCGCTGGCGGTCAACGCCGACGAGTGGCGCCGGGAACTCCCGCTGATCGAGGAGTGGTTCGAGTTCGTCGGCGACAAACTACCCACCGGCGTCAAAGACGAGTTCGAGTCGCTCAAGCAGCGGCTGGCTGAGGCCGACTAAGCGCCCGCGGGGGCTACGGCAGGGTAGCCACATTCTAAAGATCGGCCAGCCGAACTCTCAGTTGCGACCCTGCTGAGCAGCAAATTTGATCTGTACGCCGGATCTGTTCACTAGCCAGGCTATGTTGCTGGATCGATGCCCGGCGGGTACTTTAACAACGTGACAGACACCGCGTGCGCTGTAACGGAGCCCGGTGCCCGGTCGCGGACGTTGTTCCGCTCACTCGCGATCGTCAGCGTCGTCATCTGCCCCGCTCTAGTGCTGCGCATCTTTGGGGTCCACCTTGAGCCCGTGGTGGGTCTGCTCGTTTTCGGTGGCGCCGTCGTGGGCGCCAGCTTTGTGTTGGCGTGGGCCGCCGAAGCCGCCCAGATCGACGTGTCCGGCAGCCTGGCCGTCGCCGTGCTGGCCGTCATCGCCGTACTTCCCGAATACGCAGTCGACCTGTACTACGCCTACACCGCCGGCCACATGCCCGCCTACACGCAGTACGCGGCGGCGAACATGACCGGCTCGAATCGGCTGTTGATGGGTCTAGGGTGGCCGGTCGTCGTCCTGGTCAGCGTCCTGGTGGCGCGCCGGGCGACCGGCCGCAAAGTCGGCGGACTGGACCTTGATGCCAGCAACCGGGTGGAGATCGGCTTCCTGATGTTCGCCGGTGTGGCGGCCTTCGTCATCCCGGTCACCGGCCGCATCCACATTGCCTTCGGGGTGGCACTGCTGGGTTGGTTCGGCTTCTACCTGTACAAGCTGAGCCGCGGCGAGGTCGAGGAGCCCGAGTTGGTCGGCACCGCCGCGGCGCTGGGCGCCCTTCCCGACCGGGCGCGTCGGATGGCGGTGTCTGGGCTGTTCATTTTCGCCGCCTCGGTGATCGTGACGTGCGCAAAGCCGTTCGCCGACAACCTGATCGGCGCCGGCACTCAGCTGGGGATCGACCGCTTCCTGCTGGTGCAATGGCTGGCCCCGCTCGCGTCGGAGGCGCCGGAGTTCATCATCGCAACCATCTTCGCTGCCCGGGGTAAGGGTGGCGCCGCGATCTCGACACTGGTCTCGGCGAAGGTCAACCAGTGGACCCTGCTCATCGGGTCGCTGCCGGTGGCGTTCATGCTCGGCGGCGGCGGTGCGTCGATGCACCTGGACGGCCGCCAAATCGAGGAGATCGTGCTGACCGCGGCGCAGACCTTGATGGGCGTGACGCTGTTGCTCGGCTTGCGGTTCCAGCGCTGGGCCGCGTGGCTGCTGCTCGGGTTGTTCGTCGTGCAGTTCCCGCTCACCTCGACCGAGGGCCGCTTCGCCATCAGCGCCGTGTACGCGGTGGTTGCTGCTGTCGCGGTGGTGAGCAATCGCCGCCAGGTGCTGCCGACCCTGGCCGCTCCGTTCGCCGGTCGGGCCAAGCGGCACGGCGGTCACCCGCACCAGCCCGAACCGGTGCACGAGCGGTAACTCCGGAGCAGATAGCGCCCTCTTGACAGCTGTCAAGTTTCGCGGCGGTACAGTCTGCCCATGCAGATTCGCCAGCACACCTCTGCTCAGGGCGCGGTCGACAAACCCGCGATCATTCTTCATCCGTCCGGCACGGTGATCACGTTCGACGAGTTGGAAGCCCGGGCCAATCGGCTGGCGCATTACTTTCGGCAGGTCGGCCTGGTTGAAGGCGACGCGGTCGCGATCCTGATGGAGAACAACGAGCACATCCACGCGGTCATGTGGGCGGCTCGCCGGGCCGGGCTGTACTACGTGCCGATCAACAGGCACCTGACCGCTGCGGAGGCGGCGTACATCATCGACAACAGCGCCGCCACGGCGATCATCGGCTCGGCCGCGCTACGCAAGACCTGCGAGAACCTCGCGGAGCAGCTGCCCGGCGGTCTGCCCGACATGTTGCTGATTGCCGACGACGACCTCGACGGCTGGCAACGTTACCCCGAATGTGTTGCGGATCAACCAGATACGCCGATCGATGACGAGATCGAAGGCGATCTGCTGCAGTACTCCTCGGGCACCACCGGCCGTCCCAAAGGGATCAAACGGGAGTTGCCGCACGTCGCGCCCGCTGAAGCGCCGGGCATGATGTCGGCTCTGGTCGGATTTTGGATGCACCCGGAGGCGGTCTATCTCAGCCCGGCGCCGCTGTATCACACCGCGCCGTCAGTGTGGTCGATGACGGTGCAGGCCGGCGGCATCACGACGGTTGTCTTAGAAAAGTTCGATCCCGAAGGCTGCCTGGACGCCATCCAGCGCCATCGGGTGACACATGGGCAGTTCGTGCCCGTCATGTTCACCCGAATGCTGAAACTGCCTGAAGCAAAGCGTAATTCGTTCGACCTGACCAGCCTGGAACGGGTGATGCACGCGGCGGCGCCGTGCCCGGTGGAGATCAAGAAGCAGATGATCGACTGGTGGGGGCCGATTGTCGACGAGTACTACGCCTCCTCAGAGGCCATCGGGTCGACGTTGATCAGCGCCGACGAGTGGCTGGCCCACCCGGGTTCGGTCGGTAAGCCGATGATGTGCCAACTCCACATCCTCGACGAGGACGGTAACGAGTTGCCTCCCGGTCATCCCGGCGAAATCTATTTCGAGGGAGGCTTTTCCTTCGAGTACCTCAACGACTCGGAGAAGACCGCGGCAGCCCGCGACAAGCACGGCTGGACGACGGTGGGCGACGTCGGTTACGTCGACGAGGACGGCTACCTGTTTCTCACCGACCGTCGACACCACATGATCATCTCCGGCGGCGTCAACATCTATCCGCAGGAAGCCGAGAACCTGCTCGTCACCCATCCAAAGGTGCTCGACGCGGCGGTGTTCGGCATTCCGGACGACGAGATGGGCCAGAGCGTTAAAGCGGCGGTACAGACCGTCGATCCGGCGGACGCGACCGGTGAGTTCGCCGACGAGTTGCTGACCTGGATACGGGATCGCCTGGCGCACTACAAGTGTCCGCGCTCGATCTCGTTCGAAGCTCAGCTGCCGCGTACCGATACCGGAAAAATGTTCAAACACGAACTGGTCAAGAAGTATTCGGTGTGACCCTGCGCGTCGTCAAGGTGTCGGAGCCTGACTCCGCGCTCGACTCTGCGTTTTGCAGCTTCCCGGTGGTGGCCATCGGGTCGTTGGCGGGCGCAACTGAATTCTGGTTGCAGCACGCGACATTCACCCTCACCGAGGATGAGGCCGACGACCGCCGGGCAGTCACCGTTCCATCGATCGACGCGGCGCTGGACAACCTGACCGCGCGGGTGGAAAAGTGGCCGATCGCCGCGGCGACGTGTGACGATGTGCTGCGCTCGGTGGATCCGGCCGGGCCGGCACTGTCGGGGGTGGTGACCGAGTCGCTGGCCTACTCCACGTTGCAAGCCGGCCCAGAGTTCGCCCGCTGGCTGGCTGCCCGCGGCCCGGCTGTAATGCCCGACATCGCGGATCCGGTGCTAGCCCAACGCGACGGCGA
The DNA here is from genome assembly GCA_963733755.1 of uncultured Actinomycetota bacterium. Lineage (GTDB taxonomy): Bacteria > Actinomycetota > Actinomycetes > Mycobacteriales > Mycobacteriaceae > Mycobacterium. Next base: position 9,802 of record CAVTEZ010000025.1, on the reverse strand, counting down.
CACGTTACGGATCGCGTTCAACCGCCCGCGGCGGCACAACGCGTTCTCCACTGACGCTCGCGCTGCGCTGCTGGAGGCTTTGGCTGTGGCGCAGCTCGATTCGTCGGTCGCCGAGGTGGTGCTGACCGGCAACGGGCAGTCATTCTGCAGCGGTGGCGATCTCGCTGAGTTCGGTACGTTCACCGATCCGGCCAGTGCGCATCTGGCCCGCACCCGCTACAGCCCGGCGCTGGCTCTCGACGCGGTGACCGCCCGGCTCGGTGCGGCGTGCCGGGCCGAAGTGCACGGCCAGGTGCTGGGCAGCGGATTGGAGATGGCCGCATTCTGCGGCCGGATTGAGGCTGCGGCTGATTCGGTGCTCGGCTTGCCCGAGCTGAGCCTCGGCCTGATTCCCGGTGCCGGTGGCACCGTGAGCGTGACCCGGCGGATAGGGCGTTGGCGCACAGCCTATTTAGTGTTAAGCGGGTTGAGCATCGACGCCGACACCGCCGTGACCTGGGGCCTCGCGGATGCGAAAAGCTAACGGCGACTTTCGACCGGGAGACATGTGACGGGACGCAAGGCGACAATAGAAATCGTACTCGACTGCGCAGAGCCAACGAGGCTCGCTAAGTTCTGGCGCGAGGCGCTGGACTATCGCGACGTCTACGCCGACGCGAAGCTGGTCGTGCTCGTTCCCAAAGAAGGGACCGCTTCACCGCTTCTCCTTCAGGGAGTCCCGGAACCCAAAGCGGGCAAGAACCGCATGCACCTCGACATCGTGGTCGACGATGTCGAGGCCGAAGTCCGCCGGCTGCAAGCGCTCGGCGCTCGTCGCATCGACGATGGCATGCAGAGCTTCGGGGGAACGCGATGGGTCAGAATGTCGGACCCTGAGCAGAACGAGTTCTGCGTCTCCACCGGCGTGGAGTGGTAGCTCACGAAGCGCCGCGTCGGAGTCGTTGCGCGGCGTCAGTCAAAGCCAGACGCAGCGTTTCCAGCTGAGCCCACAACGTCAACCTTTCCTGGAACGTCAGCTCATGCGCCGGTATCTCGGCAATGCGTTTGAGCGTCAAATCCAGTTTGTCGAATGCCGCATGGATCTTCTTTTCTCGAACGGAAACCATGGGGCGACGCTATCTCTGGGCACCGACAATTCGGCGAGCGTCAGAGCCCGCCGCGGGATACCAGCTGCGCGGCGATCACGTTGCGCTGGATCTCGTTGGTGCCTTCGCCGACGATCATCAGCGGGGCGTCGCGGAAGTACCGCTCGACGTCGTATTCGGTGGAATACCCGTAACCGCCGTGGACCCGCACGGCGTTCAGCGCGATCTCCATCGCCACCTCGGACGCGAACAGCTTGGCCATCCCGGCCTCCATGTCGCAGCGCTCGCCGCTGTCGTAGCGCTCGGCGGCGTAGCGGGTGAGTTGGCGGGCGGCGGTCAGCTTGGTCGCCATCTCCGCCAGGTAGTTGCCGACCGACTGGTGCTTCCAGATCGGCTGGCCGAAGCTCTCGCGCTGCTGCGCGTAGGCCAGCGCATCATCCAGCGCCGCGGTCGCCACCCCCAACGCCCGCGACGCCACCTGAATGCGGCCTGTCTCAAGGCCTTTCATCATCTGCGAAAAGCCTTGGCCCGCTTCACCACCGAGAATCGCCGAGTGCGGCACCCGATAGCCGTCGAACGACAGCTCGCAGGTTTCCACCCCCTTGTAGCCCAGCTTGGGCAGGTCGCGCGACACCGTGAGCCCCGGCCCGTGCTCGACGAGCAGCACCGAGATGCCGGTGTGCCGCGGCTGCGCGGCCGGGTCGGTCTTGCACAGCAGCGCGATCAGCCCGGACCGACGCGCGTTGGAAATCCATGTCTTGGCGCCGTTGACGACGAGAACTGAACCATCAGCGCCATCGGGCGTTGCGGTGGTCGACATGTTCTGCAGATCGCTGCCACCGCCCGGCTCGGTCAGCGCCATCGTCGCGCGCACCTCGCCGGTGGCCATCGGCGGCAGGTAGCGCTGCTTCTGCTCCTCGGTGCCGAACAGCGTCAGCAGCTTGGCCACCACCGTGTGGCCGCCCATCGCGCCGGCCAGGCTCATCCAGCCGCGTGCCAACTCCTGGGTGACCAGCACATAGCACGGCATCGACACCGGAGTGCCGCCGTACTCCTCGGGCACCGCCAGGCCGTAGATGCCAATGCGCTTCATCTGCTCGATCCACGCTTCGGGATACTCGTTGGCATGCTCGACTTCGCGCACTGTCGGCCTGACCTCTTTATCGACGAACTCGCGCACCGTCGCTACCAGCATCGCCTCGTCGTCGTTCAGCCCAGTACCCATGCGGCAATGTTGGCATGCGGCGAAGCGGGGCAACTATGACAGTCGGGCCGTACTTCGATCAGGTACACACCGGACAGGTCTTCAACGGCGCGCCAGCGATGACCCTCACTCCCGGGTTGGCCGCCGTGCACCAAGGCATCCTCGGCGACCGGCTGCGGTTGCCGCTGGACGCCGAGCTGTCCGCCGCGGTCACCGGCCTGCCCGCGCCGCTGGCGCACCCGGGCCTGGTCTGCGACGTCGCGATCGGCCAGTCGACGCTGGCCACCCAGCACGTCAAAGCCAACCTGTTCTACCGCGGCCTGACGTTCTTCCGGTTCCCGGCGATCGGTGACACATTGTTCACCCGCACCGAGGTGGTCGGTCTGAAGAAGAATTCCGCCAAGCCGGGCCGGGCGCCCACCGGCCTGATGGCCCTGCGGATCACCACCATCGACCAGGCCGATCGGCTCATCCTCGACTTCTACCGTTGCGCGATGCTGCCGTTGAGCGCCGGCGCCGACCCGGACTCCGCCGACCATGACGACGACCTGTCGAAGGTCGGTGCCGATCTGGCGCCGGTGCCGTCGGCGGCCGCTGATTGGAATGGCGAGGTCTTTCGCGAGCGTGTCACCGGGCCGCACTTCGATGCCGGACTGGCCGGATCGGTGTTGCACAGCAGTGCCGACGTAGTGACCAGTGCGCCGGAACTGGCCCGCCTCACCCTGAATATTGCCGGGGTGCATCATGATTCGCGCCTCGGTGGACGTCGCCTGGTCTACGGCGGCCACACCATCGGGCTGGCGCTGGCGCAGACCAGCAAGCTGTTGCCGAATCTGGCGACCGTGCTGGGCTGGCAGTCCTGCGACCACACTGGTCCGGTGTACGAGGGCGACACCCTCTACAGCGAGCTACACATCGAATCCGCCGAGCCGACGGATGGCGGCGGCGTACTGGGATTGCGATCGCTGGTCTATGCGTTCAGCGATATCCCCGACGAGCCACGCCAAGTCCTGGACTGGCGCTTCACCGCGCTGCAGTTCTCGTGTTGGGGGTCGAGAAAAGAGGGGCAGGGGGGGGGGGTGCGGGGGTGGGTGGCAGGGGTGGAAGAAGGGAAGGTCCAGTACGCCCCACCGGAGAGAGGGGTTGGGGGCGGCGTCCCAGTGAGGATCACGGGAACAAAAGAGGAGGAGAGAGAAGGGGAAGGTGCCATGTGGGTCCGGGGAGAAGGGAGAGGGGAAGGGGGGGCCCGGCCGGCCGCAAAGTAGGGGGGGGTGGGCAGGGGGGGGGGGGGGTGCGCCGGCAGGGGGGTGAGGGAAGGGCCGGCGGGCCATGGGGGGGGGGTGGGCGGGGAGGGGGGGGGGGGGGTTGCGCAAGGGGGGGGGGGGGGGGGGGCCTCCGGGTAGGTGGGGTCGGGGGGGGGGGAGGGGGGGGCGGTGGGGGGGGGGGGGGGGGGGGGCCGGGGGGGGGCGGGGGGGGGCGTGTGGGGTGAGGGGGGGTGGGGGGGAGGGGGGGGGGGTCGAGGGAGAGGGGGGGGGATGGGGGGTGGGCGAAACGGGGGTGGGGGGGGGGGGGGGGGCGGGGGGGGGGGGGGGGGGGGGGGGGGTGGTTAGGGGCAATTTGTCGGGGGGGGGCCCTCTTTTGGGGAGGAAGGGGGGTGGGTTGGAGCGGTTAAGAGGGGGGTAAATGGGAAGACGAGAGGGGGGGGGGGGCGGGGGGTACACAAGGGAGGGGGGGAGGCCGGGCGCACACCGGTTTCCGAGGATGGGCCGCTGCCCCGGCGGGGGGGAGGAGGAGGCTGTGGGGGAGGGCGACGCGCGGCCACGGAGCGAGATTGAGGAGGGCGCAGGTGACAACATGGTGGATAGAGGAAGGAGGAGGAGGGCGCGCATGAAAGAAAGAAGGATTTGCAGGGGTGAAAAAGGGAATTTTGGAGTGGGAAGAGCGGGTGGGGTGAAGGTGTTGTCGGTGGAGTCGGTGGACGACGCCGGGATAAAACCCGGGGAGGGAGAGACAGAATTCCCAGAAGGGGGGGCGGGAGGTTTTTGCCCTGGTAAGGGGGAAAGGAGGGAAGGCAAAAACGAGTCTTGGGGTTTCGGCCTGGGGGGGGGGGGCGAAACAAGAATAAAAAATAGGTTGGGAAAAACGGACCTGGGGGCGGGGACTTTTTTCCGCCGTGGTATTTTCGCCCGGGACCCAAGCAGCCGCTCCGGGGATTTTCCGCCCGTGGGCTGGGCGCCCCTCCCCAACGGGGAAAAAGGGGGGGGGAGGGGATTTAGTTTTTTGGGGGCCGGGGGTTAACACCGGTGGTTTGCCGCGGGAAACCGGGGGAGGCCGCCGTATAGCCAGGGGTTTCGCGGCCCGTTATGATGAGGGATAGACAGGGGACGAGCAGTCATGAAAACCTTCCAATTCGTCGCCTGGGTCCGCTCGGCATACTCCGCTAGCCAGTGCGCGCGAGGGAAAGGCACGGCACGGACAATGGCGGGTGTGGACCAGGAGGTGAACACAGCGTCGGAGTGGGCCGCGGTGCTGGCCGAAGCCCGCCGGGTGACCACCGATATCGCCGGACTTCTCGGTGTCGAAGTCGACGCCGCAACGATGCTGGCGGGACGGGCGGCAATCCTGGATCTGACCCGCCGGGGCCGCATCTCGGCCGGCGGCGCCACCCGACTGCTGCCCACGGCCGACGGCTGGTGCGCGGTCGCATTGCCGCGCGACGACGACGTCGCGGCGCTACCGGCGCTGATGGAAGTCGACGCGGTCACCGGCGATCCGTGGGCAGCGCTATCCCGCTGGGCTGCAACGTATTCTACTGACGAAGTGGTAGACCGCGCCAGACTCCTCGACATCGCGGCCGCAGCGTTGGGCGAAGCCGCGGCCGAGCCACCGACCGTGCGACGCTGCGGCACCAGCGCCGGGCCGCGGCGGCCCGACGGGCTATTGGTGGCGGACTTGTCGTCGTTGTGGGCCGGGCCGCTGTGCGGTCAGCTGCTCGCTCGCGCGGGCGCCGTCGTCGTCAAGGTGGAAAGCCCAAGCCGACCGGACGGTACCCGACGCGGCGAGCCGGCCTTTTTCGATTGGATGAATGCCGGAAAGCTCTCGTATTGCCTCGATTTCGACAGCGAAAGTGATGCGTTGCACCGGTTGCTCGATGTTGCCGACATCGTGATCGAGGGCTCCCGTCCCGCGGCGCTGCGACGGCGTGGATTGAGCGCCGAGGATCTGGCCGGCCGGACGGGCCGAATCTGGTTGCGTATCAGGGGTTATCGCGACCAGCCAGACCGGCCGGCGTTCGGGGATGACGCCGCGGTCGCCGGCGGACTGGTCGGTGGCGGCGCCGACGGGCCGGTGTTCTGCGGCGACGCGATCGCGGACCCGCTCACCGGGCTGGAGGCGGCGCGCGCGGTGGGGGAGTCGCTGCGCCGCGGCGGCGGTGAGGTGGTTGAGGTGTCGATGGCCCAGGTGGCCGCCCGATACGCGGCCCTGCCGCAGTCGACGGATTCCGACGCGCCGGCCGAGCCGCCCACGCCGCCGCCGGCTGTTCCGCCGGCGTCGCCGCTGGGAGCCGACAACGCCGCGGTCGAGCTGCTCGTATCCGAGAGGCTCTGTGCACCATGCTGATTCAGCGCGCGGTGACGCTGGATGGTGTGGCCGTCGACCTACGGGTGGGCGAATCGATCGACGAGGTCGCCGACACCTTGACGCCACGGCCCGGGGAGGACGTGCTGGACGCAGCGGGTGGGACCGTGCTGCCCGGCCTGCACGACCACCATGTGCACCTGTTTTCCGCGGCCGCCGCGGCGAACTCGATAAGGGTAGGCCCGCCCCAGGTCCGCGATCGCGACGGACTGGCCGCCGCACTGGCGAGCGCCGAAGCCGGCGAAGACGGCTGGATCCGCGCCGTGGGCTACCACGACTCGGTCGCCGGACCGCTGGACCGCGGCATGCTGGACGCCGTGGCTCCCGCGGTGCCACTGCGCGTTCAGCATCGCAGCGGAGTGCTGTGGATCCTCAACTCGGCGGGTCTGGAGCGCGTCGGTCTGGCCGAGCACCCGGATGGCCGGCTGCGCAGCACCGACTCCTGGGCCGATGCGTTGGGTCGCAGCGTGACCAGCCTGGCCGACCTCAGCGAACGGCTCAGCCGCTGCGGCGTCACCGGAATCACCGATGCCACACCGGATCTCGATATCGCCGACATGGTCCGATTGTCGGAGCTGCACCGGCACGGCGAACTGCGGCAGCGCGTGCATTGCCTGGCCCCGGGTAAGCGGATCCTGCATGATGACGACCTGGACCTCGAGCAGCTAGTCGGCTGGATCGCCGGCCGGCATCGCGACACCCACCCGGTGGCCATCCACTGTGTCACCGCCGCTCAATTGTTGGTCACCATCGCTGCGCTGCGCGAAGCCGGCTCTAGGCCGGGCGATCGCATCGAGCACGCCGCTGTGGTTCCGGCGGATTGTCTCGCCGATCTGGCCGACCTCGGGGTGACCGTGGTGACCCAACCCAATTTCGTTGCGGAGCGCGGTGATCAGTACCTCGATGAGATCCCCGCCGCCGAGCACGGTCAACTCTGGCGGGTGGCGTCGCTGCTCGACGCGGGCATACCGGTGGCACTGTCCACCGATATGCCCTTCGGCGACGGTGACCCGTGGGCGGCGATCCGCGCCGCGGTGCACCGCTCCACGCCCAGCGGCGCCGTGCTGGGCATCGATGAATGCGTCTCTGCCCGAACGGCTTTGACGATGTTCCTGGGCCGACCCGATCAGCCCACCCAGCTGCGAACTCTCGAACCCGGCCAGCCGGCGGACCTGTGCGTGCTGAGCGTGCCGCCCGAAACCGCGCTCGCCGAACTGGACGCAGGGATGGTGGCCGCAACCGTCATCAGCGGGCAAATGGTCTACGCGGCAGGGTGAATCAAGAGATTTCGCCGACGAGATAGCGCTGCAACGTCGGTGCGACCGCGTCGACCAGAGTGTCGACATCCATCGACTGGATCGGCTCGACGCGCACCACGTAACGCATGATGCCCACACCGACCACTTGCGAGGAACACAGCGCGGCGCGAAACGTGATCTGGTCGGCACCGAGCGCCTTGAGCAGTGGGTCGAAGACCGGGCCGATGAACAGTCCCTGCGCGACGTCGACCGTTTTGGCCAGCCCCGCCGTGGCGATCGCGCTGGCAGCGAACGGACCACCGCCGGTGGCATCCCAAGTGGTGATCAGCATGTGCAGCGTTCGTCGACCGGCTTGGTTCACCCCTCCGCGGATGATCCGATCGATGAAGTCCGGCGTCCGGAACGGGAGACGCAGCTTGCGTGCCACCGGGTCAAGAATCCCGCGAAACGGGATTTCGGGAGGGGCCACGCTGTCAGGATGGGCGTAGCGCAGGCAAAGTTCAAGCATCTGCCCGGGCGCGTCGCAGCGCGCCGAATCAGTGCGGCAGCTCGCGGAACGGTGTGTTGCGGTATGGCTCAGGCTCTTTCGGCAGGCCCAGCACGCGTTCGCCGACGATGTTGCGTTGAATCTGATCGGTGCCGCCGCCGATCGAGGTGAAGTAGGCGTTCAACGTCCGGAACGTCACCGCATCACCGATGGGATTGTCCGGTCCGGTCAACATTGCTTCCGCGCCGACGATTTCGGTTTCGACGCGGGCCGTCTCGTGCAGGATCCGGGACATCGCGATCTTGCCGAGCGCCATCAGTGTGGCCGCCTCGACCCGATCGACCGCAGCCTTCGACCGTTGGGTGTTCCAACGGTTGACGGTGGCCAACGCGTCGACGCGGGCGATCTGCTGACGAATGTAGGGGTCCTCCAGCCGGCCGGCTTCCCGCGCCAATTCGACAAGGAGATGGGCCTTCTCGGCTTGGGGTCGCTTGGCGTCCTTGGCGGTGCGGGCTATGTCTGCCATGAACCGTCGCTCGTAACCGAGCGCGGTCTGTAGCACTGACCACCCGGCGTTCAGCTCGCCAACCAGGTTCTCGGCGGGAAGGCGAGCGTCTTCGATGAAGACCTCGTTGAACTCCGATTCGCCGGTGATCTGGTGGATCGGCCGAACCTCGACGCCGGGCTGATGCATCGGCAGCATAAAGAAGCTGATGCCCTGGTGTTTCGGCACATCCCAGTCGGTCCTGGCCACCAGCATGCCGTAGTCGGCGGTTTTGGCGAACGACGTCCACACCTTCTGCCCGTTGATCACCCACTCGTCACCGTCGCGCTCGGCCCGAGTACGCAGACCGGCCAAATCCGACCCCGCGCCGGGTTCGCTGTAGAGCAGGCACCATTTGCTCTCGCCGCGGATCGACGGCGGAATCAGCCGTCGCTTTTGCTCGTCGGTTCCCACATCATGCAGCGTGCAGGCGAAGAGATTCCCACGGTCGTGACCGCAGCCATGCGCGCCGACCGCAGCGAATTCCGCGGCAACGAGCCGGGATTGGGCATCCGAAACACCGCGGCCGTACCACTCTGGTTCCCAGCTGGGGACCGCCCATCCGGCATCGACGACGATGTGGGCCCAGCTGGCGCGATCGATGTCCGGATTCCAGTTGGCCGACAACCAATTTCGGACCTCGTCGCGCAGTTCGTCGTCAGTCACAGCTCAGGCTCCGATCTGCTGCAGGTAGCGCTCCCGGTGCCACGATGGGCTGCCCAGCAGCTGGGCGTCGCTTCGGGCTCGGCGCAGATACAAGTGCGCCGGATGCTCCCAGGTGAATCCGATGCCGCCGTGTACCTGGATGCTGGTCGCTGCGACGAAGACGAAGGCATCCGAGCAATATGCTTGTGCCAGAGCAAGATCGGCGATTCGGGAGGGTGCATGCTCGGCGAATGAGTTAGCGGCGAAGCGTGCCGCCGACACCGTGGATTCGGCCTCCAGCAGCATGTCGGCGCACATGTGCTTGACGGCCTGAAAACTGCCGATCGCGCGACCGAACTGGTAACGGGTCTTGGCGTACTCGGTGGCCATTTCGACCGCGCGCCGTGCCCCGCCGGCCTGCTCGCTGACCAAGGCCAGCGCGCAGGCGTCCAGCGCCGCATTGAACACCTCGACGCCGGCACCCGGCCGGCCGATCAAACGTGCCGGGGTATCGACGAATTGCAGACGGCATTGCTTGCGGGTCGGGTCGACCGTGGTCAGCGGTGTCACAGCCAGGCCGGGAGCACCGGCATCGACCGCGAACACGGCGGGGCCCGCATCGGTGGCGGCAAGCACGTACAACAGTTCTGCCGACTGCCCGTCGAGCACGAAATGCTTGTAGCCGGTGACGTGCCAGGTGTCGCCGATGTGACCTGCGGACGTGGCTATCGTCGCCGGCAACCGGGCGAGCCGTCTTCGGCGAAGGCGACGGTCGCGATCAGTTCACCTGCCGCGATCCGGGGTAATACCGCGCCACACTCGGCAGTGTCGCCGGTCGCGCCCAGCAAGCGGGGCACCAGCACCGCGGTCGACAGGAACGGGCCGACCAGCAGCGTCCGGCCCATCTCTTCCATTGCGATGCCCATTTCGACCGGACCC
>CAVTEZ010000024.1:0-246073 GCA_963733755.1 uncultured Actinomycetota bacterium | reverse complement strand
CGCGCAACTTCACCTTCGCGTCGTCTTCCATGACCAAACCGGCCCGGTCAGAAATGACGGTGAGCGGAACGGTCGTCTTCAACGTCCCTTCGAACGCCATCGCGGTCAGGGTGCTGACCGCGACGACCACAAGAACGAGCACCGGTGCCCACCAAATAGGATCAATGCCTCGGCGTTTCCGCGTCTCCTGGCTCATCTCACCCCCCCGACAAATGGAAGTTGCCGGACTGTCCGTAGACCGACAGCGTGATGGTCAACAGAATGAAAACCCCCACAGTGATCGAAGAACGCACGGCCCGTCCGACCGCTTCGCCCACTCCGGCCGGTCCGCCGGTCGCGTTGTAGCCGTAATACGTGTGAATCGCCATCACCGCAGCCGCCATCGACAGCGCCTCGGCGAACGACCAGAACAGATCGGTGGGGTGCAGAAACGACGTGAAGTAGTGGTCGTATACGCCGCGGGATTGCCCGTAAACGACTGTCGTACCGAACCGAGTCGCCAAAAACCCCATCAACATCGCGATGGTGTAGATCGGGATGACCGCTACGACTCCAGCCACGATGCGGGTCGACGCCAGGTAAGTGACCGGCCGGATGGCCATCGCTTCCAATGCGTCGATCTCTTCGTTGATGCGCATGGCCCCGAGCTGCGCGGTTGCGCCGGCGCCGATGGTGGCCGCCAGCGCCACCCCGGCGGTTGCCGGCACGATGAAGCGGACATTGAGAAAAGCACCCAAAAACCCTGTGAGGGCTTCGATCCCGACGTTGGACAGGGTGTTGTAGCCCTGCACGGCGATCAGCGCGCCGGTGGTCAGCGTCAGAAATCCGACGATGACCACTGTGCCGCCGATGACGGCGAGCGCCCCGGTCCCCATGCCCAGGACGGCGATCAACCGCAGTACCTCACCCGGATAACGCCGAACCGCGTCCACGGTGGAGCCAAGCGCTTTGCCGATAAACGCCGTTTGCTCCCCCAAGCTGCGGACCGAGTCGACCACCCGACTCACGATCTCGGAACCGGGTACGTACCTCTCATCTTCGGTGGTACTCATGGAGACACCTTGACACCGAAAGCGGTGGCCAGAATGTTGATCAAGAACAAGGCCATGAAGGCAAACACCACAGTCTCGTTGACGGCGTTGCCCACCGCGATCGGTCCGCCGCCGACGGATAGGCCCTTGTAGCACGCGATCAGACCAGCCGAAAGGCCGAAGAGCAGTGCTTTGACCAGGGACGTTATCACCTGCGGAAGGCCGGTCAGCAGTGTCATCCCAAAGATGAAGGCCCCAGGTGTGACGTGTTGCACGTACACCACGAAGAAGTAGCTGCCGGTGAGGCCCACCACCGCGACCGCCGAATACAACAGCAGCGCAACGAATGTCGCGGCAATCACCCGCGGTACCACCAGCGCCTGGATGGGGTTGACGCCGATGACCTTCATCGCGTCGATCTCCTCGCGGATGGTCCGGGCGCCCAGGTCCGCGCACATCGCCGTGGAGCCCGCACCGGAGACCACGATCGCCGTCACCACCGGCCCCACCTGCGTGACCGAGGCCAGCGCGGCACCGGCACCCGACAAGTCACCGGCGCCCACCTCGATCAGCACAATGTTCAGCGTGAAAACGATGAGGACGGTGTAGGGGATCGACAACACCAGGGTCGGCACAATCGACACCCTCGCGACGAACCAGATCTGATCGATCAGTTCGCGCCAGGCGAAGGGTCGCCGGAAGGCGGCAGCGAAGGTCTCGCCGGCCAGAACGACGAAGTCGCCGATGCCACTGGCGGGCTTGGACCAATCGAGCCCGGCTACCGTCGGCCCTGCAGTTCTTTGCCGCAACAGCCTATCCGCTCCGCCGAGAGCCGTACCGGTGTGGCGAAGACCATGATGCTATTGCTAGGCTAGTTTGCTCGCCGGTCTCAAACCGGCGCACTGGACGGGCCGTCCGAATGGTTGGAATTTGTCCGTTTAACTGGCAAAACAGCCCGTAGACCTGCGCGGTTTGGGCAACAACGACGGCGCTCACCGAGTTTGCTCGATCTGCGGGGTCGTGATGCACGTCATCGCCCTCCTCTGGCTACGGGAGTTTTTGAATCATTCTGCTGTCTGCGGGTATGCACACGTGCAAGCGCGCGGCACCCAGGCCACTACCCGCCTGCACACACAGACCACGTCGAAAAGTTACGGACAAACGGCTGCTCGCGCGAGATTTCAAATCAACTAGAAGAAATCTGGCACTAGTGCACCCGCGCGCCAAAATCGCCTTTTGAGCGGGGTAGATGTCGAACTACCGACGGGCCCCGGACACGGTGCTACACCGTGTCCGGGGCCTGTCGGAACAAATCGAAAGGGCGTCAGCCGACGTTGGTGCCGCCCTCGGCGATGCGCCGCACCGCCCTGAGGAAGACGTCGATCTCCTCGTGTGTGTTGTAGAAGGAGAACGACGGGCGCACCGTCGCCTCCAGCCCCAACCGCCGCAACGCGGGTTGCGCGCAGTGGTGACCCGCGCGCACCGCGATTCCCTCGGCATTCAGCGCCTTGCCCACCTCGAGCGGCTCGTGACCGGCCAGCACAAAGGACAACACGCTGGCCTTCTCCTCGGCGGTTCCCACCAGTCGAACACCGGGGATGTCGGCCAACCGTGGCGTCGCGTACTCGAGCAAGGCGTGCTCGTAGGCCGCGATGCGTTCGATGCCCAGACGCTGCACGTAGCGCAATGCTTCGGTGAGCCCCACCGCGTCGGCGATATTGCCGGTGCCGGCTTCGAACTTGGTCGGCGGACCCTGGTACAGCGACCGTTCCAGCGTGACGTCGGCGATCATGTGGCCGCCGCCCTGCCACGGCGGCGTCTCGGTCAGCGCGTCCTCGGTGCCGTACAGCGCACCAATGCCGGTGGGTCCGTAGATCTTGTGTCCGGAGAACACGAAGAAGTCGGCGCCCAGCTCGGCGACGTTGACCGGGATGTGCTGAATTGACTGCGCGCCGTCGATCAGGACTTTGGCGCCGTAGCGGTGACCGAGCTCGACGATCTTGTCGACTGGGACCACCGTGCCCAGCGCATTGGACACCTGGCTGGCCGAGACCAGCTTGGTCCGCGGACCCAACAACTCCTCGAACTCGTTCAGCAGCAGGTTGCCCGCGTCGTCGATCGGAGCCACCTTGAGGATCGCTCCGGTTTTCTGCGAAATCAGCTGCCAGGGAACGATATTCGCGTGATGCTCCAGGTGGGTGATGACAATCTCGTCACCCGGCTGCAGGTGTTTGCCGCCCCAGGCGTGCGCCACAAGGTTGATCGCCTCGGTGGTGCCGCGGACGAACACGATGTTCTCCGACGAGGGTGCGCCGATGAATTCGGCAACGGTGTCGCGCGCCTCCTCATAGGCATCAGTGGCCCTGGCCGCCAACTCGTGCGCGGCGCGGTGAATGTTCGAGTTTTCGTGTGAGTAGAACTTCACCAGCCGGTCGATCACCACCTGCGGCTTCTGGGTGGTAGCGGCGTTGTCGAACCAGATCAGTGGCTTACCGTTGACGACTTCCTTGAGGATCGGGAAGTCCGCACGGACCGCGTTGACGTCGAACACCTCGTGCTCGTCGGCCAGTTGCGGCACCGGGTCGGCGGCGGTGAGGAAGTGATAGTTGCCCTCATCCCCGGCTGGCGCATCCGGCGCGACGGGCACAGTATCCGTCCACCCCAGCTCAGGAACCGAGGGTGCACCTGTCGGCCACGATGGCGCTGAACCGCGCGGAGCCACCGGAACGGTCGGTATTCCTCCGGCCAGCACTCCGGGCACCGTCGGAACGATGCCTTCGGTCGGCACCGCAAACGCGCTGAGGTCGGCCGGCACGAACGGATCGGCGATGCCTCCGGACGTCGCCGCGGCCGACGGCGCTGCGGTGGTATCCGGCACGTTGCCCCGGGGCGCAACCGGCACCGCCTGTGGCGGCGGCTCGGGCTCCGGGGTCGTTGGAGCGGGAACATAGACGTCGGAGACACCGAGCAGTGGAACCGGCACCGGGTATTGATCCGCGGAGCCGGTCGCCGTCTGACCCGCCGAAGCGGCCGACGTCGTGTCCGGCACATTGCCCCGCGGGGCAACCGGCGCCGATTGCGGTGGACTGTCGAAACCCGGCCGGATGCTGGCCGCGTACAACTGGCTGGCCAGCGCCGAGATTTCCGCAGCGCTGAGAGGCAAGTCGCTTTCGGCGTCTACCGCGCGGTGCTCACTTGTACTCATGGAATCGGTCCACGGCAACGCCATCGAGAACGGCGAGCGCGTCGTCGGTGAGCACGGCCAGGGATGTGTACAACGTCACCAGGTAGCGGGCGATCGCCGACTCGTTGATGCCGGTGAAGCGCACCGACAACCCCGGCGCCTGCTCGCCGACCAGGCCGGGCTGGAACAGCCCTACCACGCCTTGGCGCTCCTCACCGGTGCGCACCAGGATTAACTTGGTCTTGCTCTTCTCCACCGGCACCTTGTCCGACGGGATGATCGGGATGCCTCGCCACGTGATGAACTGTGCGCCGAACAGGCTGACGACCACCGGAGGCACGCCCCGGCGCGTGGCCTCGCGACCGAATGCCGCGACACCCAGCGGGTGCGTCAGGAAGAAGCTGGGCGTCTTCCAGACCTTGGTGATCAACGCGTCGAGATCATCGGGCGTGGGCGGACCACCCAACGTCTGGATCGTCTGCTCGGGAGTCGCCTGCGCCAGCAATCCGTACTCGGGGCTGTTGACCAGCTCGAACTCCTGGCGTTCTTTGATCGTCTCGATGGTCAGTCGCAGCTGCTGGGCGACCTGGTCGTGCGGGCTGGAGTACAGGTCAGAAACCCGGGTGTGAATGTCGAGCAGCGTGGCGATCGTCCTCAGCGTGTATTCGCGAGGGCTGGTCTCGTAGTCGACATATGTCTCGGGCAGGGGACCTTCGGTACCCGCACCGTCTTCGGCTTTGACCGCGACCTGCTCTGGGTTGACCACCCGGTTGACCCGGTAGATGCCCGCCTCCACCGGCACCCAGCTGAGCAGGTGCAACAGCCAGCGCGGGGTGATGGTGGAAAGCTGGGGAACAGTCTTTGTCGCGTTGGCTAGCTGCCGGGCACCAAGATCGCCGAGTGCCTGTGACTCATTTTGAGCCGAAGTCATCATGGTCCTTCCGTCGTGGACTGCTGGTGGGAGGTCGGATCGCAGAATGTTGACCGACCGGGGGCACCGCACCGAGCCTTGCCAAGTGTAAAACTCACCGTGATTTTTACAACAAGCGGGGTGCGGTGTTTTAGTACATGAGCTGTTCGGCGCAAATCTTGCCCTATAGTGACGCTATGCAACACGCCGCAAAGCCGCGCTTCGCCCCCTCGCGCTGCCTCACCGCCAGCTGTTGTTGCTGTTGTTGTCGTTGATTTCCTGACGCCATTCTGACGCTGTAGAAATCTTCGCGCTTCCCCGCCTCAGGGCGATCACTTCCGCTTGGCCGGAGGGATCGAATTGCGCACCGCTCCAAAGTCTTTCAGGAAGCTCAAGCAACAATGACCGTTCTGTTTCCCACCCGCGGTACCGCGGGACAGATAACGACCGTCAGCCGCGCCGCGATACGTCCGGCCAGCGAACTGTCGCGCCTGACCCGCTACCGCGGCGGCACTTATTCGCACACGGTGGAGAAAGTCATCTTCATCGACGGCAGCTGCGCGCGCACCGACCTGATTCGGTTCAACCCCAACGTGCCCGCCTATTCGCTGGACTTCACCGGCGTCTCGCCACGCCACCCGTCGCGCTACCAACCGGGGACGTGGTCGGAGCTGCCACATCTTCGCGCGTCGGGCAAAGAGGCCGAGGTCGACTGGATCCTGCGGCACTCCTATCCCCTGCTCCCCACGGCCGAACTGAGCCGTCGGGTACGCGAGGCCGGCTACCCGATCGGGCCGGCCAACATCAGCGAGCACGAAGCGATTGCCGCCACTCAGGCGGCGATCTGGTTCTTGACCAATGGACTGGCCCTGGATACCGGGCCACTCAACGTGCCGGACGCCGTGCATCGCGCTCGCGGACCGGTCATCACGTTCGAATTCGACGGCGAACCTCAACTCGGCGGCTACTCCGTGTGGAGCGCGTCGGACACCTCCGTCGTGCTCAGGCTACAGAAATCCGCCAATGGCGTTGTTTGGCACGATGTTTCGGGCTCACTGCTGACAACCGGCCCCGACGCCGGCCGATACGAGCGCACGCTGGGCGAAGGCAGCACATTGTCGACCAGCAGCCACGGCCGCGGCGGACGCGGGTATCGCTACTACCGGTTGATCGCCACGTCCGACACCGGCACGCCGAAAATCGAGCATGTCAATTTCTGGTTGACCGGTGCTCGGCATTACCGCAACTCCGACAAGGTTGTTCACCTGTACAACTACCTGCTCACCGGAGCTGCCGCGGCTGTTCGCACCACCCACAAGGACGTCGAGCCGACACTCATCGATGATCATGCTGTCGCCGACGCCGATCTCGTCGGACCCTTCCAGGTCGCTACGCCGCTGACGCTCACCGCCTCAGATGGACACCACCTAGTTGACGCTGATGGTTTTCCGATTGACTCAGTGGAGCCGCGAACCGATTTCTATCTACGCCCGGCGTCGGGCTCGTCGACGGCGACATTGACCGCGAAACCTCCGGCCGATCTGCACGGACGCGTACTGACCGGTGTCGCGTTGGACCCCGCGGCCCAACCGTTTACCCCTGTTGCGCTAGCCATCCCCACCGAGACAGCCATAGAGTTCGACATAAGCTGGGAGACCGACGAACTTTGATCCGCGACCGTGGGAGCGAATCGTAAATGAGCATTGCCGAAGACGTCACACAACTAGTCGGAAACACGCCGCTGGTCCGGCTGCGCCGAGTAACCGAGGGCGCCGTAGCCGATGTGGTCGCCAAGTTGGAGTACTTCAATCCCGGGGGCAGCGTCAAAGACCGCATCGGGGTCGCGATGCTCGACGCCGCCGAAGAGGCGGGGCTGCTCAAGCCGGACACCATCATCCTCGAACCCACAAGTGGGAACACCGGCATTGCGCTGGCGATGGTCGCGGCGGCGCGCGGCTACAAACTCGTTCTGACCATGCCGGAAACCATGAGCATCGAGCGCCGAGTGTTGTTGCGCGCGTACGGTGCCGAGCTCGTTTTGACTCCGGGGAAAGACGGCATGCCGGGCGCGATCGCCAAGGCAGAGGAGCTGGCCAAGAGCGACCAGCGGTATTTCGTCCCGCAGCAGTTCGAGAACCCGGCCAACCCGGCTATCCACCGCGCCACAACTGCGGAAGAGGTGTGGACGCAGACGGACGGGAAGATCGACTTCTTCATCTCAGGCGTGGGCACCGGCGGCACCATTACCGGTGTCGCGCAGGTCCTGAAAGAACGCAAGCCGGACATCAAGTTCATCGCCGTCGAGCCGTCCGCGTCGCCGGTGCTGTCCGGCGGGCAAAAAGGGCCACACCCGATTCAAGGCATTGGCGCCGGGTTCGTCCCCCCGGTTCTCGACGAAGATCTGGTCGACGAGATCATCACCGTCGGCAATGACGATGCGCTCAACCTGGCTCGCCGCCTGGCCCTCGAAGAAGGCCTCCTGGCCGGGATCTCTTCGGGCGCAGCGGTAGTCGCTGCGCTTGAGGTCGCCCGCCGTCCGGAAAACAAAGGCAAGCTCGTGGTCGTCATCCTGCCCTCGTCTGGTGAACGGTATTTGAGCACGGTGCTGTTTTCCGATCTGGCGGACTAGCGATGTTCGAGGCGTTCCGCGACGACATACAGGCGGCGAAGGAGCGCGATCCCGCCATCCCGAGCACGCTGCAAGTCGTCTTCGCTTATCCAGGTGTGCACGCGATTTGGGGCCATCGAGTCAGCCATTGGCTGTGGGGACGCGGTGCGAAAGTGGCCGCACGTACGATTGGCGAAGTTACCCGAATCCTGACCGGGGTCGACATCCATCCGGGAGCCACCCTTGGCACTGGCCTGTTCATCGACCATGCGACCGGCGTGGTAATCGGCGAAACAGCCGAGGTGGGCGACGATGTCACGATCTATCACGGCGTAACGCTCGGGGGAACCGGGGCAGAGACCGGAAAGCGCCACCCCACCATCGGGGACCGGGTGATCATCGGCGCCGGTGCGAAAGTCCTCGGCGCGATCAAAGTCGGCGACGACAGCCGTATCGGCGCCAACGCCGTTGTCGTCAAAGAAGTTCCGAGCAGCGCCGTTGTCGTCGGCGTCCCCGGGCAGGCCATCAGCCATCACGGCTCCAGCGGCAGTGACGCCTCAATCCCCGACCTGGTCGGGATCAGCCTGCAGTCCCTGCTGACCAGGGTGGCCAGGCTCGAATCCCAGGCCGACACACCGCAGACCGACCGCGTCATCCGGCCACCCGAGGCCGGTGTCTGGCACGGCGAGGACTTCTCTATCTAAGCGGCGCCGGATTCCTGCCAGGCGCCGTACCCGCCGAGCAGGTCTCCGACGTGATCGAACCCCGCTGCACGCAGCACGCTGGCAGCTACCAGTGACCGGTATCCGCTGGCGCAGTAGGTGACGACAGGCGCGGTCGGGTCGAGGCTTTCGAACGAATCGGTGAGCGTCGGCAATGGAATC
The DNA here is from genome assembly GCA_963733755.1 of uncultured Actinomycetota bacterium. GTDB lineage: Bacteria > Actinomycetota > Actinomycetes > Mycobacteriales > Mycobacteriaceae > Mycobacterium. Next base: position 237,456 of record CAVTEZ010000024.1, on the reverse strand, counting down.
TCTTGCGCCCCCGGAACGATGCCGTCCTCCGTCTCGCCTGGGTTGCGCACGTCGACAAGCTGTAGGCCGGGCTCGTCGTTGCGCAATTCGGCCAACTGCTCAGGGGTAAAGCGCGACGCGGTCTCGACCAGATCCGGGTGCTGTGCGAAAACGCCCGCCAAGTCATCCAACTGACCGACGACTCGGTCCAGGCCGACTCGGGCCAGGCGGATCTTGGATTCCTGTGCGATCGCGGTATCACCGACAAGGACGATGTCGCGATCGGGCGGAAAAACTTGCCCCGCGCTTTCGGCGAACCGCCCCTCCAGACCGATGTTGACGGCACCGCGCAGGTGGCCGCGAGCGTACTCGGCCGGGTCTCGAGCATCCAGCAGAATTGTCCCCACCGCCGCGTGCCGACACACCTCGTCGATGCCCAGCAGGGGCGGCGCGTCGTCGCCGAGCAGTGGGCGCTGCTCGCGGTTGCGCACAGAGTCGAACTGGAAGTAGTGCGGTTGCGGCGACTGACCCTCAGTGATCGAGGCGACGAACTGGTCGACGTCATTGAATTGAAGTGCGTAGTTGTCGCGGCGCTGGTCGCCGATCGTCGAACTGGTCTCACTGGACATCTTCTTTCCGCATGCGGAGCCGGCACCGTGTGCGGGAAACACACGGGTGGCATCAGGCAGCTTCAACAGTTTGTCGTGCAGCGAGTGGTAGAGCGATCGCGCCAACTGCTCCGATGACAGGCCTTCGCCGGACAGCAGATCCGGCCGCCCCACGTCGCCGACAAACAAAGTGTCGCCGGTGAGTACTCCGTAGGGCACCTTGTCGTCGGGGTGTTCGTAGACCACGACAGAGATCGACTCCGGGGTATGACCCGGTGTGGCGAGGATCTCTAATGTGACTTCGCCCAACGAAATTCGCTGGCCATCCCATAAAGACTCGACCGTGAACTCCAGTTCGGCCTCTTCGCTATAAGAGATCTGCGCCCCGGTGGCGGCCGCCAACTCCAAATGGCCGGTGAGGAAATCGGCGTGGATGTGCGTTTCGATCACCCGCTCGATCGTCAGTCCGTGCTCAGCGGCTTCGGTCAGGTACACATCGATGTCGCGGCGCGGGTCCACAACGACGGCCCGGCCGGTGGTCTCATCCCCAATCAGGTACGACCCCTGTGACAGACAGTCCAGGTAGTGCTGCGTGAAGATCATCGATTCCGGCTCCCAACCCCTGGTGACTGTTGCCCTCTTCATAGTTTCCCGGCGCCGGCGTCGAGCAGCAATTTGAAATCACCGTGAGTTCAATTCATGCCTGGTCGCAGGCGGCGATCATCGCTCGGGCAAGTCGATCTGGTCGAACGTGCTGATCCAACGGTGCGGCGGGCGCGTGGAATTCGGTTCGCCGGGACGCATTACCCCGAGCACCGACCAACCGGCTCCGGCCGCGGCGTCGAGCTCATCGGGATGGTCGGACAGAAACAGGATCTGGTCAGGGGCTAGGCCGATTGCCTTGGCAATCCTCTCGTACGAGGGGCTCGCACGCTTGGCGCCGGCGTTGGCCAGGTCGAACCAGCCGCTGAAAAGCGACGACAGCTCACCGCAGCGGGCATGAGCGAACCAATCCTGTTGATTACGAACTGAACCCGACGAGTAGATGTATAAGTCGATACCCGCGGCGCGCCAGGCCGTCAGCGCGGCAGGGACGTCGTCGAAGAATTCGCTGTGCAGTTGGCCGCGGCGAAACCCTTCTGAACAGACCAAGCCCTGGGCGGTTTTCAACGGCTCAGCCTTGACATCGGAATCAAGCCAGCCGCAAAGGATTTGCGCCACCTCACCCGGGCCGGCGTCGGGTTGCGCTGCCTGTTCGCGGGTTTCGGCAATCACCGGATCGGCGGCGCCGCCAACATTGTCCGCCAGCCATTGCCCCAGATGGTGGCGGGTGTACCCGTAGAGGTTCTCGCGTACCGAACTGGTCGGGCTGGTGGTGCCCTCGATGTCGATGACGATCGCTGCGATCACGTCGGAACGAGTTCGTCGAGCGTCGGATAGCGTTCTCCGATCGCATCGCCGGTGAAGTCGCCGATCCAGCCGTCTGCCTGCTCGAAGAACCGGATCGCCGCGAAGTTGGGCTCCGAGCCCATGTCGAACCAGTGCCGGGTGCCCGCCGGGACCGTCAGCAGGTCGCCGCCTTCGCACACCACCGCAAACACTTCGGGCTCGAGATGCAGATAGAAGCAGGCGCGTCCCGCGACGAAGAAGCGCACTTCGTCTTCGGCATGGCGGTGCTCGGCGAGAAATTTTAAGCGCGCGGTGGCCGCATTGGCGCGCCAGTCGGGGTCATTGCAGTCGGGTTGCACGGCGGCCACATCGATATGCCGGTAGCGGTCGTCGGAGTTGATTGCGGCAACCTGGTCCGCGTATTCGGCCAAGATTCGCTCGGGCGGCTGACTCGCTTCAAGGTCAGCCACAATCGGCCGGCGATCGAAAACGATTCCGCGGGTGGCCAGTTCGCTGCCGATGAGTCGAGTGTCCTCGGTGCGCAACCGCACGTCGTCGGCGTCGTTGTCGGCCATCACCTGTAGCAGTGTCATTCGGTCCCTATCTCGCGGCGCCCGGTCACCGACGCCAATTCGCAGATGGCTTCCAAACATTCGATCCGGTCGCGGGCCTGCGCGAGATCGGCGCCCCACCCGGTGATTCCGTGGCCGGCAATGAACAAGACCGGCGGGGCGTCCGGATACTCACTCAGGTGCTGCTCGATGTCGTCCCCGATGCGGGCAACGTCCGCATGATTGGTGAACACCGGGACGCTGATCGTGTCCGTCGCGCCCAGTCCCTTGATCAGCTCGTAGCCGCTGAAGGTCAAAGTGCCTGATACGCCAACCGTTTGGGCGGTGGCGTTCGGTGCATGAACGTGGACTACAGCCAGGGCGTCGGTGGCCCGGTAGATCGCGGTGTGAATGGCGGTCTCCGCTGACGGGCGGCGGCTACCGGTCACCGGTTGTGAGTCGTCGACAGTCACCGTCACCGTGTCGTCGGCAGTGAGCTCACCCTTGGACAACCCGCTGCCGGTAATCACCGCGGTCTGACCGATGCGCTTCGAAATGTTGCCCGCCGTACCGGGCATCCAGCCACGCGCGTACAGGCTTCGGGCGATGTCGGCAATCTGCTGTCCCACAGCGGCATTCGCTTCGCCGATCGCGCCGTTCTCGGTAACGACGGCGGTGATCAACTCCGGGGGCGTGACATCGAAAGCGGGATTGAAGACGGCGGTTCGCTCCGGGGCGGTGGCAACGCCGGCGACATGGGTGATTTCGGCCGCGGCCCGCTCCTCGACGACGATCTCGCGTCCCGTTGCGGTCGCGGTGTCGCGAGTCGACTCGGGTGCGACGACGATGAACGGGATGCCGTGCCGGTGCGCGGCCACGGCCAGCGCATAGGTGCCGATCTTGTTGGCGACCGAGCCATCAGCGGTGATGCGGTCCGCTCCGACCATGACGACATCGACCTGCCCGGTGGCCATCGCCCACGCCGCGGCGGAGTCGATCGTCAGCCGGTGCGGAATGCCTGCCTCGGCCAGTTCCCACGCGGTCAACCGGGCTCCCTGCAGCAGCGGTCGTGTCTCGTCGACGAGGACCTCGGCGACCTTGCCGCGGGCGTGCAGCACCCGCAGCGCGCCAAGCGCGGTGCCAAACGCGGTGGTGGCCAGCCGACCGGTGTTGCAGTGCGTGAGCACACGCAGCGGTCGGTCGGGGCACAGCCGCAGCACCACGTCGGCGGCGTGAGTGGCAAGTATCCGGTTGACCCGGGCGTCCTCCGCCAGCATCTGCAGGGCCTCGGCGAGCACGGCGTCCGGACCAGCGGGCAACGCGGCCAGCGCCCGCCGCACGCCCCAGGCCAGGTTCACCGCGGTGGGCCGGGCCGATGCGATTCGCGCCGCCTCTGAAGTCGTCTTGTCGGGATCGCCGGCGTGCGTGAATGCCGCCAGCGTCACGCCGAAGGCGCCGGCCACCCCAAGTGCGGGCGCACCCCGGATGGCCAGGGTCTGGATCGCGTCGATGATCTCGTCGACGGTGGTGATCCGCAACCAGCGCAGCTCGCCCGGCAGCAGGCGCTGGTCGATGGCCAGCAGTGCGCTGTCGGTCCAGGTGATCGAGTTTTCCGCCACGGCCTCGGATCGCGACTTCACTGTTGTCACACGCCCCATCCAACCCCGACTCCGATCCCGCGGCCACCATTCTCCGCAGCACAACCGGCCTTAACAGGACAACCAGGCCGATCTGGCCGACAATAAGCGGATGCGACTGTCACTTGCACTTGCCGCCGTCGCCACCATGGTCGGTCTGGCCGTGCCCGCGCTGGCGGATCCGCCCGATCCCCCCGCTCCCCCCGACCCCGCTGCCGATGGGAATTTCATCGCCTCGCTCAACAAAGCGGGCATGACCTTTCGTAAAGAGTCCGATGCCGTCGCGGCCGGCAGACTGGCCTGCGACATGATGAACTCAGGTACTTCTGAACAGGACGTGGTCAACAAATTGGCTACGCTCAATCCTGGATTGACCGCCGGCGGTGCGATGAAATTCGCGGCGCTTGCATCAAGCGCTTACTGTCCGGACTACTTGACCAAGTCGAGCCAGCACACCACCCAACCGCTAATCCCAGGTCTTGGTCGTTAAGGCGGTTGAGGAGGGAGTTGAGCGGTTGCTCCCCCGGGTGGACTCGAACCACCAACCCTTCGGTTAACAGCCGAATGCTCTGCCAATTGAGCTACAGGGGACTGCTTGGTGTCCGCGGCACATCGGCGCGGAACGCTGGATGACTCTAGCGTACCGGCGTGCGCACGCCCAACCAGACCGATCGCCCGCCGCGGGGCACCACACCGCCGGAATGGGGCAGGATGGACGCATAAGCGCCAACCGCGAAAGGGACCGTTTTGATCCGTTACGTCGTCGTGCTGGGACTGGGCTATGTGTTGGGCACAAAGGCCGGTCGGCGCCGTTACGACCAGATCGTCGGCACCTACCGCGCTCTGACCAGCAGCCCCGCCGCCAAGTCGATGATCGAAGCGGGACGGCGCAAGGTCGCCAATCGCGTGTCGCCGGACGCGCGGATGGTGACGCTGACCGAGATCGACGATGCGACCACCGTGGAGGAGCCGCAACGCCCGCACTCCGCGCCGTGACGATCGCAAGCGCGGCGAAGCCGGGCGCAGCGGGTCGTCACTAAATCCCTGACGATCGCAAGCGCGGCGAAGCCGGGCAGCGGGACACTAAATCCCTGACGGCGGACCTCAGGCGGTGAGATCGTCGCCGCTGGCCTGCTCCAGCAGACTGCGGCGGTAGGCCTCCATCGCGACCAAATCGCCGAACAGCGCGTGATACTCGTCGCCCTGCTCCACCGGCGACATCCGCTGCAACTTGGACTTCACGTCCGCGATCTGCCTGCCGACCCAGACCTCTTGCAGACGGGCCAGCACGCCGGCGATGTAGCGCGGCAGTTTCTCGTCGTCTTCGACCCGGATGGCTTCGACGCCAAGCTCACTGATCAGCCCGGCAGCCGCGGGCGATGGCGCCTTCTGCCGCACCGCATCAAGCCATTCCCCCCCGCTGATCCCGGCCGCGGTGCCACCGGCTGCTTCGATGGCCGTCCACACCGCGGCGTAACCGGGGTGGGTGAAGCTTTCGACGGTGAGCGCATCGAAAACCGGCCCGGCCAGGGCCGCATACTGCAGCGCCGACTTGAGCGCCTCGCGCTGCGGCCAGAGTGTCGGGTCTTTGGGATCGGGACGAGGCACGGCAGGAACGGGCGCCGCCTTAGGCGAAAGCTGCCCGGCCCCACGGAGCCTGGCGGAAGCGCGGCCTTGCGCCGTCGGGTTTTTCGCCTGTTCGCGCGCTCGACTGATGACCTGTGCGACGTCGGCCCAGCCGACCCAGCCCGCGAGTTGTCGCGCGTACTCGTCACGCAGGGTTGGGTCCTTGATCTGGGCGACGATCGGCACACATCGCTGCAGTGCGGATACCCGGCCTTCGGCGTTGTCCAAATCGATGTCGTTCAGCGTCGTGCGAATCGCGAACTCGAACAACGGAGTTCGTCGCGCCACCAGATCGCGCAGCGCGCCGTCACCGGACGCCAACCGCAGATCGCACGGATCCATGCCGTCGGCCGCGACCGCGACGAAAGACTGGCCGGCCAGTTGCTGCTCACCGGAGAACGCCTTGAGCGCCGCTGCCCGGCCCGCCTCGTCGCCGTCGAACACATAAATGAGCTCACCGCGAAAGAAGTTGTCGTCCATCATGAGTCGGCGCAGCATGGCCAGGTGTTCTTCACCGAATGCCGTGCCGCAGGATGCCACCGCGGTCTTCACCCCAGCCAGGTGCATCGCCATCACATCGGTGTAGCCCTCGACGACGACGGCCTGATGCCCCTTGGCGATCTCGCGCTTGGCCAGATCGATGCCGAACAGCACCGACGACTTCTTGTACAGCAAGGTCTCTGGCGTGTTGACGTACTTGGCTTCCATCGGATCGTCGTCGAACAGCCGTCGCGCGCCGAACCCGATCACCTCGCCGGCCGACGACCGGATCGGCCACAGCAGCCTGCGGTGGAATCGATCCATCGGGCCACGGCGACCCTCCCGCGACAAGCCCGCAGCCTCGAGTTCTTTGAACTCAAAACCCTTGCGCAGCAAGTGTTTAGTCAGCGAATCCCAGCCCGACGGCGCAAAGCCGCAGCCGAAGTGACGCGCGGCGTCGGCGTCGAAATTCCGCTCGGTCAGGTACTTTCGCCCGAGCTGGGCCTCCGGCGATTCCAGCGCCGCCGCGTAGAACGCCAGCGCCTCGGCGTTGGCGGCGAGCAGCCGACTACGACTCCCCCGGTCGCGCTGCACGTTGGTGGTCGCGGCCCCGGTGTAGCTGATCGTGTGCCCAATCCGGTCGGCCAGGAGCTCGACGGCCTCCACAAAGCTCACGTGTTCGATCTTCTGGACGAAGGCATACACGTCGCCGCCTTCGCCGCAGCCGAAGCAGTGGAAGTGGCCGTGGTTGGGCCGCACGTGAAACGACGGCGACTTCTCGTCGTGAAAAGGGCAGAGGCCCTTCATCGAATCCGCGCCCGCCCTGCGCAGTTGGACGTAGTCGCCGACGACGTCCTCGATGCGGACTCGTTCGCGGATGGCGGCGATATCGCGATCGGAGATACGGCCGGCCATCGGCTCAGTGTAGAGCCGCCGCGCGGCGACGACGCCCGAAGCGCCGCGGAGGGAGGAGGAGCCGGGCAATCAACCCCGCGCGATGGCGCCGCGGGATTAGCCGGTGCCGATCGCGCCACACGCAAATCGCTTCTCGGCGTCGGGGCTGTGCTCAGTACCGTGCAGCAACAGTGCTGTCTTGGTGCCGGCCAGTAGATCGTCCCTGGTGAACGCGTCGGTGGTGGTCACCAGGTAACCCGCACCGTCCTGGCGCACCTGCGGCGGTCCGGCGGTTCAGGCCTGAGTGGTCTCGATGCGCTCCAGACGTCCCTCGGTGCAGGAGGCGATCTGGTCGACGATCACCCGGAGCCGCGCGCCATCGTCGGCGGCGGCGTTGAAGGCCGGGACGAATATCGGGTCGAGGGTGTTGGGTGCTCCGGCCAGTAGCCCTTCGGCGACCAGATGGATCCGTTCCCGTTGCCGCGCCTGGATTTCCTGGTGTCGCGGGTCGGACATGATGAACTGCAGTGCCAGCGTCTTGAGCAGGGCAACCTCGGCGCGCACGACGTCCGGCACGGACAGGATGGCCTGGTAACGGGCCAGCGGTCCGGGGCCCGCGTCCGCGCGGGTGGCCGCGATCGCTGCCGAAGCGAACCGGCCAACCAGTTCGCTGGTCATCCGTTTAAGCGAGACCGCGGCTGACAGTGTGGCGTCGTACTTGCCGACCGCGGCAACCGCCGGGAGCCCCGCCAGCCGATGCGCGGCCGCGGCCAGATCGTCGGCACGGACTCCGGCGAAGTCGCGCTCGCCGAGTTTGGCCAGCGCGGCTGCCTCGTCATCGTTGGCGAGCACGCGAAGGTCGATCCGCCCGGAAACAACACCGTCCTCCACGTCGTGCACCGAGTAGGCGACGTCGTCAGCCCAGTCCATTACCTGAGCTTCCAAGCAGGGCCGATCTGCGGGTGCGCGGTCGCGCATCCACTCGGCGGCGTCGCGGTCGACGTCGTAAAAGCCGAACTTGCGCCGATGCCGATCCCGTGACCATGGATATTTGGTGACCGCATCCAGGGCCGCCCGGGTCAAGTTCAGGCCGATGCTACGGCCTTGCCGGTCAAGGACTTTGGGCTCAAGGCTGGTCAGGATCCGGAAATTCTGCGCATTTCCCTCGAAGCCGCCGTACGCCGCCGCCACCTCGTCGAGCGCCTGCTCGCCGTTGTGTCCGTAGGGCGGATGCCCGATGTCGTGAGCTAAACCGGCCATGTCGACGAGGTCGGGATCGCAGCCCAATCCGTTCGCCATCCCCCGTCCGATCTGGGCGACCTCAAGCGAATGCGTCAGTCGGGTACGCGGGGTGTCCCCTTCACGCGGTCCGACGACCTGTGTCTTGTCCGCGAGACGGCGCAACGCGGCGCTGTGCAAAACCCTCGCGCGGTCCCGGGCGAAGTCGGTGCGGCGCTGGCCCTCACTGCCCGGCAAGCCCGCGGTCTTCGGCACCTCGACCACCACCCGCTCGCGGTCGAAATCGTCGTAGGGGTCTTGCTGAGTCATCGACGCACAGTCTGCCAGCCGCCAGGGCCGGCGCCGCGCAGTGCACTACATGGATTGCCCTGGGACCCGACTCCTTGCCGGGCTAGATTGTCGAGCATGAGCACCCTCCGTTCGGTCGCCGTGTTCATGGCGATGCTGATCACTGCACTCGTGGTGGCGCCATCGGCCACAGCCCAGCCGCCGTTTCGGCTGTCCGGCTACATCGCCGACAACGCCGGAGCACTGAATGGCTCCAGCCGCGCGGCGATTCAGTCGGCCACCGGCAAGCTGTACTCCGACCGGCACATTCAGCTGTGGGTCGTGTTCGTCGATGACTTCGCCGGACAACCAGCGGTCAGCTGGGCGGAGAACACCCGCGCTGCCAGCGATCTGGGCGATTTCGACGCGATACTCGCGGTGGCTACCGTGGACCATTCCTACGCATTTCTGGTTCCGCACCGAGTGCAGACGATCAGCGGCGGTCAGGTCGACGATCTGCGGCGCAACCAGATCGAACCCGCGTTGCGGCGCGGCGACTGGGGCGGCGCGGCGGTCGCGGCGGCCAACGGGCTGGACCGCAGCCAGCAGCCGGCAAGCAGCGCGCCGCTGCTGATCGGGCTGGGTGTAATCCTGGTTGCGGTGCTGGCTCTATATGTGTTTACGCGTTACCGGCGCCGCCGGCGGCGCGCCGCCGAACTGGCCGCGGCCAAACGGGTTGACGCCACCGACCCCGATGCGTTGGCGGGGTTGTCGTTGGGCGCGCTCGACGACCTGTCGCGATGGAAGGTTGTCGACGTCGACAACGCGGTACGCACCAGCGCCAACGAGCTGGCGCTGACCATTGAAGAGTTCGGCGAACAGCGTACCGAGCCGTTCACCCGTGCCGTGGACAATGCCAAAGCGGCTCTGTCCCAAGCATTCACCGTGCGTCAACAACTCGACGACGCGATACCGGAGACCCGGCAGCAGCGGCGCGAGCTGCTGACCCAGGTCATCGTTTCCGCGGCACGCGCCGATGTCGAGCTGGAGTCGCAGCGGGAGGCTTTCGAGGAGATGCGTGATCTAGTGGTCAATGCACCGTCGCGCCTGGACGCCCTGACTCAGCAGGTCGTCGCCCTGACCGCACGCATCGAACCGGCTGAACAACGCATGACCGAGCTGCACAACGAGTTCGACTCTGCCGCACTGGCTTCGGTGTCCACCAACGTCACGACCGCCAAGGATCGGCTGGCCTTCGCAGAACAGAACCTCAGCCAAGCGCGCAATCTGGCCGCCCGACCGGTCAGCGGCGAACAGAGCGGACTCGTCGACGCGGTGCACGCGGCGGAATCGTCGCTGGGACAAGCACGCTCGTTGCTCGACGCTGTCGACAGCGCCGCCACCGACATCCGGCACGCAGTCGCCACATTGCCGTCGTTGATCGCCGACATTCAGTCCGGCATCGAGCAGGCAGACACCGCGCTACAGAACACGCAACAAACCAAGGCGCCGCACCTGCGCGATCTGGCCAGCGCCCGGGCAGCGGCGGCCAGGTCAGTCAACGACGCGACGACCGGCGGTTCAGCCGATCCGCTCGCCTCGTTCACCGCATTGACCAAAACCAACGCCGAGCTGAATCGGCTGCTGGCCACGGTCGCCGAAGAAAAGGCCGCCTCCGAGCGACTCACCCGAACGCTGGAGCAGGCATTGTTCACCGCGCAGTCGCGGGTGCACGCCGTGTCCGAGTACATCGACAACCGCCGAGGCAGTGTGGGACCCGAGGCGCGTACGCGACTGTCCGAGGCGAGCCGGCAGATCGAAGCGGCGCAGGACAACAAAGCGACGGACCTCGACGGGGCGATCACCCACGCCAACAACGCAGCATCGCTGGCCGCCCAGGCCCAGTCGCTGGCCGAGGCCGACGTCCAATCCGCGCAGCTCGCGTACACCTCCCGTTACGGCAGCGGTGACCACACCGGCGCGATGATGGGTGGGATCATCATTGGCGACATGCTCGGCGACGCGATGCGAGGCGGCTTCGGCGGCGGCTGGGGTCCGACGTCGTTCGGTGGCTCCGGCTCATCCGACGGCGGGTTCATGGGGGGCGGCGGCCGGTTCTAACCGCAATGTTTTGCCCTAAAATGGTGGACGCGGCAGCTCACCACGCCCTAGTGAGCCGCCGCGTCGACGCACTCATCATATTGACCGTGTGAGCAATAGGGCAATAGTTCCGGAAAATTGGACGCGTTGTCGCTTCAGCAGCCCCGTAGGCGCGCGGTGAGGTAGTCGACGACCGAGTCGATTGCGACCCGCTCCTGGGTCATCGCGTCCCGTTCACGAATCGTCACGGCGTGGTCCTCGAGAGAGTCGAAATCCACGGTCACGCAATACGGTGTGCCGATCTCGTCCTGGCGTCGGTACCGCCGTCCGATCGCGCTGGCGTCGTCGAACTCGACGTTCCAGTACTTGCGCAATTCGGCGGCCAGATTGCGGGCTTTGGGGCTCAGGTCGGCGTGGCGCGACAGCGGAAGCACTGCTGCTTTCACCGGCGCCAGCCGCGGGTCGAGGCGCAACACGGTCCGCTTGTCCACGCCGCCCTTGGCGTTAGGCGCTTCGTCCTCGTGATAGGCGTCGATCAAAAAAGCCATGAACGACCGGGTCAGGCCCGCCGCCGGCTCGATCACGTACGGCGTATAGCGGGTGTCGTTGGCCTGGTCATAGAACGACAGGTCGACACCGGAATGCTTTGCGTGCGTGGATAAGTCGAAGTCAGTACGGTTGGCGACCCCCTCGAGCTCACCCCACGGGTTGCCCGAGAATCCGAATTTGTACTCGATGTCGACGGTGCGGTCGGAATAATGCGACAGCTTGTCCTTTGGGTGTTCGTACAAACGCAGGTTCTTTGGGTTGATGCCGAGGTCGATGTACCACTGCTGCCGGGTGTCGATCCAGTACTGGTGCCATTCCTTGGCGGTCGACGGCTCGACGAAGAACTCCATCTCCATCTGCTCGAACTCGCGGGTGCGGAAGATGAAGTTGCCCGGCGTGATTTCGTTGCGGAAACTCTTGCCGATCTGGCCGATGCCGAAAGGCGGCTTGCGGCGCGCGGTCGTCACAACGTTTGCGAAGTTGACGAAGATGCCCTGCGCGGTCTCGGGTCGCAGATAGTGCAGCCCCTCCTCGGTCTCGATCGGGCCGAGATACGTCTTGAGCATCATGTTGAATTCGCGCGGCTCGGTCCACCTGCCCGGCTCACCGGTCTCGGGGTCGCGGATGTCGGCAAGGCCGTTGGGCGGCGGGTGGCCGTGTTTGGCTTCATACGCCTCGATGAGATGGTCGGCCCGATAGCGCTTGTGGGTGATCAGCGACTCCACTAGCGGGTCGTTGAAGACCTCGACGTGTCCCGAGGCGACCCACACCTCACGCGGCAAGATGATCGAGGAGTCCAGGCCGACGACGTCGTCGCGGCCGGTGACCACGGCACGCCACCACTGGCGTTTGATGTTCTCCTTCAGCTCGACGCCCAATGGCCCGTAATCCCACGCCGATTTGGTGCCGCCGTAGATCTCGCCGGCGGGATAGACCAGGCCCCGTCGTTTAGCGAGGTTGACGACGGTGTCGATGACGGACGCCACGAGGTGATGACTCCTGTGTTTCGGTGCGGAAGCGATCGTGCCCGGCACAGAGCTAATGCGTGCCGGTGAGCATCCGTCATCGTAGCGATCGACCCCAGGCTCTTTGACATGCGTGATCCTGCATGTGACAGTGGAGGCAATATGTCCCTCTCATCCCCGACTGCAGCTGACGGCGACGAATTGGTCGTCGAACACCAGCACAGCGACTCCGCGGAGCTGCCGGCGCCACCGCCGCGGGAAATTCTGGACGCCGCCGGCGAGCTGCTGCGCGCGCTGGCCGCGCCGGTGCGGATCGCGATCGTGCTGCAGCTACATGTGTCCCAGCGCTGCGTGCACGAGCTGGTCGATGCGCTGGGTGTGCCACAGCCACTGGTCAGCCAGCACCTGAAGATCCTCAAGGCGGCCGGTGTGGTCGCCGGGGAGCGGTCTGGACGCGAGGTGCTCTACCGGCTGGCCGATCACCACTTGGCGCACATCGTGGTCGACGCCGTCGCACACGCCGGCGAGGACAAACCATGAGCCGCGCCAGCGACAATGCAGAGCGCAGCGATGCTGAGGAGCGGCGCCGATGAGCCGCGCCAGCGACAATGCAGAGCGCAGCGATGCTGAGGAGCGGCGCCGATGAGCGCGGCGGCCGGCGAGACGAAAGCGGGCGTTCGGTCCACTCGGCAGCGGGCGGCGATCGCGAGCCTGCTGGACACCCTCGACGATTTCCGCTCGGCGCAAGAGCTGCACGACGAGCTGCGGCGACGTGGCGAGAACATCGGCCTGACCACCGTGTACCGCACGCTGCAGTCGATGGCCAGCGCGGGCATGCTCGACACGTTGCGCAACGACACCGGTGAATCGGTGTACCGGCGCTGCTCCGAACACCATCACCACCACCTGGTGTGCCGCAGTTGCGGGTCGACGGTCGAGGTGGGTGACCACGAGGTCGAGGCGTGGGCCGCCGAAGTCGCGACCAAGCACGGCTTCTCCGATGTCAGCCACACCATCGAGATCTACGGCACCTGTTCGGATTGCCGTCGCTAACGCGGCGTTATGCGGTTACCGCACGCCGGATTTCAGCACCTTTGTCGAGCACCATCAGCGCCAGCGTACGCAGCGCCTCGTCGTTGAGGCCATTGCCCGGAAAGTTGTAGCGCAACACCACGTCTGCGGCCTTGCCGGAATTGCGTTTGGTCGACCCGGCCGCTGCCTTCTCTACCAGCGCCACCGAGCCCAGCAGAGTTGACCGCGACTGCTCGGCCACGCTGTCGCGAATCTTCTTGGTCAACACCAGATCCCACGCCACCATCTGCGTGAGCGATACCAGGTCGAGATCCTCGCTGATCGTCACCACCCGCAACGATGCGATGGTGCCGTCGTGATGCACAGTCAACGCTCCGTCGGATTCCTCGTCGACGGGCAGTACCTCGGACAGCACCGTGAGCAACCGCTCCTGCAACGACGGCATCAGGCCGTCCCGAACCGTCGATGGCGCAACGCGTATTCCTCGCAGGCCGCCCACAGATGGCGGCGGTCGTAGTCGGGCCACAGTGTGTCCTGAAAAATGTACTCCGCGTAAGCCGCTTGCCACAGCATGAAGTTACTGGTCCGCTGCTCACCGGAGGTCCGCAGTAGCAGGTCCACATCGGGGATGTCCGGACGATGCAAGTGCCGGGCGACGGTTTCCTCGGTGACCCGCTCAGGGTTCAGCTTGCCTGCGGCAGCTTCACGCGCGATATCCCTTGCCGCTTCGGCAATTTCGGTACGGCCGCCATAGTTGACGCAGTAGTTCACCGTGATCACGTCGTTGTTCAGGGTCATGTCCTCTGCGATCGCCAACTCGTTGATGACGCTACGCCACAGGCGCGGACGCGAACCCACCCAACGAATCTTGACGCCCATCTCGTTGAGGGTGACCCGGCGGCGGCGCACCACGTCGCGGTTGAACCCCATCAGGAACCGGACTTCGTCGGCGGACCGCTTCCAGTTCTCGGTGGAGAACGCGTAGAGGCTGAGCCATTTGATACCGACTTCTATTGCACCGCAAACGATATCAATTACGACCGCCTCGCCCATCTTGTGGCCTTCGACGCGGGGCAGACCGCGCTGAGTGGCCCAGCGGCCATTGCCGTCCATCACGATGGCGACGTGATTCGGCAGCTGCTGCGCTGGGATCCGGGGTGCGGCAGCCTTGGAAATGTGCTGCGGCGGACGGCGGGGGCCTCCGTCGGGCGAGGGCGGCAACGCCGGGAAAACCACCGGCCACGTAGAGGTGTCAGGGAAAACCGGATAGTCGTCGGGCGCCGGGGCGAGCTGTGGGAAGTCGGACTTCCGCTTGCGCTCAGCCCTCCGCTCTGAGCGGCTCACCCGGCTCGTCTCCATGGGCCACATCCTGCCTGACCAGAGCTATGCGACGGTCCAGGAGGCTCTGATCGATCACATCCACCCGCCGCATCCGCTCGACCAACGGCAGCGTTCGCAGTTGCCGTTCCAGATGCCACTGCAGGTGGGCGGCCACCAATCCGCTGACGTGGCTGCGAGCCGACTGCGACGTGCTCTCCGCGGCCGCCCAATCGCCGTCGCGCAGCGCTGACATCAGATCCAGCACACCCAGCGGCGGTGTCGTCGCCCCGGCCGGACGGCAGTAACTGCAGACGCTGCCGCCCGCGGCGACGTGAAATGCCCGGTGCGGGCCCGGTGCGGCGCAGCGGGCGCATTCGGTCAGCGCCGGGGCCCACCCGGCGATGCTCATCGCGCGCAGCAGATACGCGTCGAGCACCAGCTCACGGGGTCGGCTGCCGTCGGCCACCGCCCGCAGCGCGCCAACGGTGAGTCGATGCAGTTCCGGGGCGGGTGCCCGCTCCTCGCCGGCCAGGCGCTCGGCGGTTTCCAGCATCGCGCATGCGGAGGTGTAGCGGCCGTAGTCGCTGACGATGTCGGTGGCGAACGCGTCCAGCGAGACGACCTGCGTGACGATGTCCAGATTGCGGCCCGGGTGCAGTTGTACGTCGATATG
Source organism: uncultured Actinomycetota bacterium (assembly GCA_963733755.1). Taxonomy (GTDB): domain Bacteria; phylum Actinomycetota; class Actinomycetes; order Mycobacteriales; family Mycobacteriaceae; genus Mycobacterium. The sequence continues at coordinate 222,147 of CAVTEZ010000024.1, read as the reverse complement.
CGCAAACGGCTCCAGTCGCGCGCCGAACTTGCTACGGGTGCGGCGCACACCTTTGGCCACCGCGCGGACCAGCCCGTGGTCGCGGGTGAGCAGGGTGACGATCCGGTCGGCTTCGCCGAGCTTGTGCTGGCGCACCACTACCGCTCGATCCCGGTACAGCCGCATAGATATCAGTTTGTCACCACGTTGCGACGGCACCCGATGCACGCGCCGATAATGTCGGTACCAATGAGTAACTCGCCCGATCGCCGGTTCCCGACGTTGACCGACCAGCTCTACCAGCTGGCCAGCGGTGAGGTGACCTCTGCCGAGCTGGTACGTCGCTCACTGCACACCATCGGCGTCAGCCAATCGACGCTGAACGCCTTTCGGGTGGTGCTCACCGAGACGGCGCTGGCTGACGCCGCCGAGGCCGACCGGCGGCGCGCCGCCGGCGACCAGGCACCGCTGCTGGGTGTGCCGATCGCGGTCAAAGACGACGTCGACGTCGCCGGGCAGCCAACCGCCTTCGGCACCTCCGGGTATGTGCAGCCGGCCACCCAGGACGCCGAGGTGGTTCGCCGCCTCAAGGCCGCCGGCGCCGTGATCGTCGGCAAGACCAACGCCTGCGAACTGGGCCAATGGCCGTTCACCAGCGGACCCAGCTTCGGCCATACCCGCAACCCGTGGTCACGCCGGCACACACCGGGCGGATCCTCCGGGGGTAGCGCGGCCGCGGTGGCCGCCGGCCTGGTCACCGCCGCGATCGGCTCCGACGGCGCGGGCAGCGTCCGCATCCCGGCGGCCTGGACCCACTTGGTCGGCATCAAACCCCAGCGTGGCCGCATCTCGACGTGGCCGCTGCCCGAGGCATTCAACGGAATCACGGTCAACGGCGTGCTGGCCCGCACGGTCGCCGACGCGGCGCTGGTGCTCGACGCGGCGTCCGGCAACGTCGACGGCGACCTGCACAAGCCGCGACCGGTGAAGGTGTCCGACCATGTCGGCATCGCACCCGGTCCGCTGCGCATTGCGCTGTCAACCGGCTTCCCGTTCACCGCTTTTCGAGCCCGGCTGCATCCGGAGATAAGGGCGGCGCTGGAATCGACGGGCGACCAGCTTCGACTGCTCGGCCACAACGTCGTCTCGGGTAATCCCGACTACGGGCTGCGGCTGTCATGGAACTTCTTGTCGCGGTCCACATCCGGGCTGCTGGACTGGGCCGAGCGGTTGGGTGACGGTGTGGAGTGGGATCACCGGACGCTCTCCAACATGCGGATGGGCCGGGTGCTTTCACAAAAGATATTGCGTGCCGCCCGCGCGCACGAAGCCGCTGATCAGCGTCGGGTGGGCTCGATCTTCCGCATCGTCGACGTCGTGCTCGCGCCGACGACCGCACTGCCTCCCCTACCGGTGCATGCCTTCGACCGGCTCAGCGGCCTGGGCACCGATCGCGCGATGATCGCTGCCTGCCCGGTGACCTGGCCGTGGAATGTGTTGGGCTGGCCGTCAATCAATGTCCCGGCGGGCTTCACTTCCGAAGGCTTGCCGATCGGCGTGCAATTGATGGGCCCGGCCAACAGCGAACCACTGCTGGTATCGCTGGCGGCCGAATTGGAAGCGCTGGGCGGCTGGGCGGCCAAACAACCCGCGGTGTGGTGGAACACCGGGACTGACATACCGCCGGTGTCCAGCGGGCCTGCGCTGCGATGATCGCCGAACGAATCCAGAGCTGGAGGAGGCCTCGTGGGTGACGGTTTATTGGACGTCTACCGGCGGCAGTGGCCACGCATCGGAGCGTTACTCGCGTTACTGCTCAGCGGCCTGATGGCACTCGTAGGAGGACGGCTGTCCAAGACGCGGCTGCTCTCGGCGGCGAACCTGGCGGCGTTGCTGGCTCACCAGTACGAGGAGTACGTTGACCCGGGATATTTCCCCGGCCAGTTCAATCGAGGGATGTTCAAAAGCGAGAGCCCACGCAACTATCCGTTGAACCCGCAGACGGCGATGATCATCAACACCGCCCTGGCGTATCCCTTCTACCTCGGGCCTGTTGTACTGCGCCGGCCCAAATGGCTTGGCCTGGCTGCGGTCATACTCGGCTGGAGTCAAGCGGTGCTGCACGGTCTGGTGCTTCCACGCCGAGCCGGTGACCGCTACGGCCCGGGCGTTCTGACCGCCCTGCTGCTGCATGTGCCGATCGGCATCGCCTACGTGAAGGCTCTCAACCAGGAAGACGCGATCAGTCCACAGGACTGGCGCAACGGCGTGGCCGGTGCGATCGCCGCCACCGTGGGCGGTCTGGTGGTGCCGAACTTGGCTCTGCGCGACGAGAACAGCCCCTACGAGTTCACCTCGGCCCAGATGGGCCCCTACCAGCCGGCCGGCATCAAGTAGCTACATCAAAAACCAAGTCTGCCAAGCTGTTTAGGGTCTCGTTGCCAGTTCTTGGCAACCTTGACGCGTAACTCGAGGTAGACCTTGGTGCCCAGTAGCTTCTCGATCTGACTGCGCGCCACGGTGCCGACTTCGCGCAGCCGCGCGCCGCCCTTGCCGATCACAATGCCCTTCTGGCTGTCTCGCTCGACGAACAACACGGCGTGCACGTCGATCAGGTCATCACGACCCTCGCGCGGGTTGACCTCGTCGATCACCACCGCCAGCGAGTGCGGTAACTCGTCGCGCACGCCTTCCAGGGCAGCTTCCCGGATGAATTCGGCCATCAGAACTTCTTCGGGTTCATCGGTCAGCTCGCCATCGGGGTAATACGGCGGCCCGGGCGGCAGCGCAGCGGCCAGCACACCGATCAGCACGTCGACTTGCTCACCGGTGGTTGCCGAGACCGGGACGACATCGGCGGAGTCACCCACCAGTTCGCTCACCGCGACCAGCTGCGCGGCCAGCTTGTCCTTCGGCACCTTGTCGATCTTGGTGACAACGGCAATCAAAGTCGTTCTGGGGGCGGTGGATCGGATCTGGTCGACGATCCACCTGTCCCCCGGTCCGATCGCCTCGTCGGCCGGGATGCATAATCCGATGGCGTCGACTTCGCTGTAGGTGTCGCGGACCAAGTCGTTGAGCCGCTTACCCAGCAGGGTGCGCGGTCGGTGCAGCCCCGGGGTGTCGACCAGGATGATCTGAAGGTCGTCCCGGTGCACGATGCCCCGAATCGTGTGCCGGGTGGTTTGCGGGCGATCCGACGTGATCGCCACTTTTGAGCCGACCAGCGCGTTGGTCAGAGTCGATTTGCCGGTGTTCGGCCGGCCGACGAAACACACGAAGCCGGAATGGAACTCAGTCATTTTCCGCACTGACTGCTTCCGCGCGGCTGAGCAGTACGGTGCCGATGCGGACCCGCCCCCGATGGTCGGGGCCACCCTCGGCATGCAGCCGCAGGCCGTGCGACACCACCTCGGAGCCAGGCAGCGGCACACGGCCCAGCTCCAAAGCCAGCAGCCCGCCGACCGTGTCCACGTCGAGATCCTCCCCGAATTCGAGACCATAAAGCTCACCGACATCTTCGATCGGCAATCGCGCCGACACCCGGAAGCGGTTGTCGCCCAAGTCTTCCACCGGTGCGACTTCGGCGGCATCGTACTCGTCGGCGATTTCGCCGACGATCTCCTCCAGGACGTCCTCGATCGTTACCAGGCCGGCGATCGCGCCGTATTCGTCGACCAGCAACGTCATGTGGTTACGGTCGCGCTGCATTTCCCGCAGCAACTCGTCCAGCGGCTTGGAGTCGGGCACGAACACCGCCGGGCGCATCACGTCGGTTACTGTGGTGTTCCGACCGCCAGCCGACGAGTAATACGTTTGCTGCACACAGTCTTTCAGATACACTACGCCGACGATGTCGTCGACGTTCTCGCCGATGACAGGAATGCGGGAGTGGCCGCTGCGCACAGCCAGCGATGTCGCCGCGGCCGCGGGCTTGTCACTTTCGATCCAGATCATCTCGGTGCGAGGCACCATCACCTCACGGGCCGGCGTATCGCCGAGTTCGAAAACCGACTGGATCATCCTGCGCTCGTCGGCGGCGACCACACCGCGTTGCTGAGCCAGGTCGACGACCTCACGCAACTCGATCTCAGACGCGAACGGCCCGTTACGGAAGCCGCGACCAGGCGTCAGCATGTTCCCGAGCACCACCAGCACTCGGCTGATCGGTGCCAGCAACACCGAAATCAGTTGCAGCGGTAGCGCAGACACCAGGGCAATCGGGTAGGCGTTTTGGCGGCCGAGCGTCCGCGGGCCGACACCGATGACGACGAAGCTGATCACGACCATGACGACAGCAGCGATGAACAGGCCCCAGTCGCGGCTCACGGCCCGATAGAAGAACTGTGCCAACAGCACCGTCGCGCTGATCTCGCAGACGATCCGCAGCAGCACAACCTGATTGATATGTCGGGGCCGGTCGGCCATCACCTTGACCAGACGCACCGCGCCCGGTCGCTCGTCGCGAACCAACTCCTGCACCCGTGCCATCGACACCGTGCTGATCGCCGCGTCGATGGCCGCGAACAAACTGCCCAGGCAGATCAGCACGATCGCACCGAGCAGCGAAGCGGAGCTATTCAATTGTCGAAATACTTTGATTTGTCGAGCAACCGCTGATCACGCTCGTGCTGGCGCTGCTGACGGTAGACCTGGACTTGGTCGGCAACCCACTCCTCGAGCAGGCGGCCCTGCAAGGCGAACATCTCTTTGGCCTCGTCCGGCTCGGCGTGGTCGTAGCCCAGCAGATGCAGCAAGCCGTGGATCGTCAGCAGCGCCAGCTCATGCCCCAGCGTGTGACCGGCAGTGTCGGCCTGTATTGCGGCGAATTCGGGACACAGCACGATGTCGCCGAGCATCGCCGGTCCCGGCTCCGGTGCGTCGGGACGACCACCCGGCTCCAGCGCGTCCATCGGGAAGCTCATCACGTCGGTCGGGCCCGGCAAATCCATCCAGCGCATGTGTAGATCAGCCATCGCCGCCATGTCCAACAGCACCATCGACAGCTCGGCCGCTGGATTGACTTCCATCTGATCGATGACGAACCTTGCGACGCTGATCAATTCGGATTCGGAGACGTCGATTCCGGATTCGTTGGCGACTTCGATGGTCACGACGCTGTCACCGACGGCTGCGCGCGCTCGGGGCCCGTCGCGCAGCCCGGTTCATCGTCAGACCGGGCTCCTCGTAGCGTGCATAGGCGTCGACAATTTCGGAGACCAGCCGATGCCGAACCACGTCGGCGCTGGTCAACTCCGTGACGTGAATGTCGTCAATGCCGTCGAGGATGTCGACCGCCGCCCGCAGACCCGACCTATTGCCGCCGGGCAGGTCGACCTGCGTAACATCGCCGGTGACAACGACTTTGGAGCCAAATCCCAGTCGGGTAAGAAACATCTTCATCTGTTCGGCGGTGGTGTTCTGGGCTTCGTCGAGGATGATGAACGCGTCATTCAACGTGCGACCGCGCATATAGGCCAGCGGCGCAACCTCGATCACCCCGGACGCCATCAGCTTCGGGATCAGTTCGGGATCCATCATGTCGTGCAGCGCGTCATACAGCGGACGAAGGTACGGGTCGATCTTTTCGCTCAGCGTGCCCGGCAGAAAGCCTAGCCGCTCACCGGCTTCCACCGCGGGACGGGTCAGGATGATGCGGGTGACCTGTTTGGTCTTCAGCGCGTTGACCGCCTTGGCCATCGCCAGGTAGGTCTTGCCGGTACCGGCCGGGCCGATCCCGAAGACGATTGTGTGGGCGTCGATGGCGTCGACGTAGCGCTTCTGGTTGAGTGTCTTGGGCCGAATCGTCTTGCCACGACGGGACAAGACGTCCAGCGTCAAAACCTCGGCCGGCGACTCGTTACCGGTGCCGGTCAGCATCGCCACGCTGTGGCGTACACCCTCCGGGGTCAGCGGCTGCCCGCCCGCCACGATCGCCACCAGTTCGGAGAGCGCCCGCTCGGCCAGCGCGACGTCAGCGGGTTCGCCCGACAGCGTCACAGCGTTGCCGCGCACATGCAGATCCGCGGCCAGGAGTCGTTCGAGGGCGCGCAGGTTTTCGTCGGCGGAACCGAGCAGGCCCATGACGAGATCGGGCGGAACGTCGATGCTGCTGCGAACCGGAGATATGGACGGACCAGCAGCGTTGGTTTCGCGGGGCGTCACGTGCGTCCTAATGCCTGCTTTCTGGGGTGTAGCCAGCGGGTTAGCGTCTCGAGTCTACCGCCGGTCGGTTGGCGAACCCAATGGTTAGCCGCTGCCAGACCCGCGTTGGGGCTGTTCCCACCGCGCCGTCAATACGCCCAGTGCGCCCAATGCGACGGCCGCCGCGGTCGAGGTGCGCAGCACGGTCGGGCCCAGCCGAACTGCAATGGCACCGGCAGCCGCGAACCCGGCCAACTCGTCCGGGGCGATGCCGCCTTCGGGACCCACCACCACTGTCACCGACTTCGCCTGCGCCAAATGCAGACCGATTAGCGGTCCATCGGCCGCCTCGTGCAGCGCCAGCACCGTGCCGCCGGCCGCCACCGCGTCGCGGATCCGCTCGGTCAGCGCCGCAGTGGACAGCACGCCGTCGACCGACGGGATATACCCCCGACGGGATTGCTGTGCTGCGGCACGTGCAACCGCGCGCCAGCGCCGCAGACCCTTGTCGGCGCGGGCGCCCTCCCATCGGGCCACGCAGCGCGCGGCCTGCCAGGCCACCAGCGTGTCAGCGCCGGCTTCGGTGGCCAGCTCGATGGCCAGCTCGGAACGCTCGGATTTCGGCAGCGCCTGGACCACGGTCACCGGCGGCCGGCTCGGCGGCACTTGCCAACGGTCCAGGACCCGGGTCCGCAGCCCGTCGCGGCCGGTCTCCTCGACGACGCAGCGAGCCAGGCCACCGGCGCCGTCACCTAGGATCAGCTCCTCGCCCTGCCGGATGCGTCGCACGGTAGCGGCGTGGAAGCCTTCGTCGCCGTCGACGACGGCCAGCTCACCGCTGTCGGGCAGCGCGTCGATGTAGAACAGGCCAGGCAATTAGCGCCCGGTAAAGGTTTCACGCAGCCGGCTGAACAATCCGCCGTTGGTGGCAGCCGCATGCGTCGATCGAACCTCGGTCACGTCACGGCCGCGGCGGCTCTTGAATTCCCGCAGCAGTTCGGCGTCGTTGTGATCGAGCCGTTCCGGCACCACCACCTCGACGTGCACATGCAGGTCGCCGCGGGCGCCAGAACGCAGATGCGGCATCCCGTGGCCGCGGCGGGTCGTCACCGAACTGGGCTGGGTGCCCGCCGGGATGGTGATCTCGGTCAGGCCGTCGAGGATTGCGTCAACGGTCACCGTGGTGCCCAGCGCCGCGTCGACCATCGGCACCGAGATCGTGCAGTGCAGATCGTCGCCGTCGCGGACGAAGATGTCGTGCGGCTGTTCGTGAATCTCGACGTAGAGGTCGCCTGCCGGTCCCCCGCCAGGCCCGACCTCACCTTGCGAGGCGAGCCGGACCCGCATTCCGTCGCCGACGCCCGCGGGAATCTTGACGGTGATCTCGCGGCGAGCCTGGACCCGCCCGTCGCCGCCGCATTGATGGCACGGGTCTGGAATGACTTCACCGACGCCGCGACAGGTCGGGCACGGCCGCGCCGTCATCACCTGACCGAGCAGCGAGCGCTGCACGGTTTGCACCTCGCCGCGGCCACCGCAGGTGTCACACGCCATCGGCGACGAGTTGCCGTTCGTGCCGCGGCCCTGGCATCGGTCGCACAGCACCGCGGTGTCGACGGTGACCTGCTTGCTGACGCCGGTCGCGCATTCGGCCAAATCCAGTCGCATCCGCAGCAACGAGTCCGAGCCCGGCCGGACCCGTCCGATCGGTCCGCGCGAGGTGGCGCCGCCGCCGAAGAACGCCTCAAAGACATCGCCCAAACCGCCGAAGCCCCCGAAGCCGCCGCCGGCCGACGCGGCGTTTGCCAGCGGGTCGCCGCCCATGTCGACGATGCGCCGCTTCTCCGGGTCGGACAGCACCTCGTAGGCGACGCTGATCTCTTTGAACTTCGCTTGGGCGACCTCGTCGGGGTTGACGTCGGGGTGCAGCTCGCGGGCCAGCTTGCGGTACGCACGCTTGATCTCCGCATCGCTCGCATTCCTGCCCACGCCGAGCAGACCGTAATAGTCGCGTGCCACGCTTGACCTTCCTTAGGCTCTTAGGCCTTGTTTGGCCGAATAACAACGGCCACCAATGAATTGTGCCTGGAATGCGCGTTCATCGCGTACCCAGCACTTCGCCGATGTACAAAGCAACCGCAGCGACACTAGCGATAGTTCCCGGATAGTCCATTCGGGTGGGCCCGAGCACGCCCATCCCGCCGTAGACGGTGTCGAGGGTGCCGTAGGTGGTGGACACCACCGAAGTGCCCATCATCTGCTCGGCCTCGGTCTCGTGCCCGATGCGCACGGTCACCTTGCCGGCTTCCTGCTGGGCGGCGAGCAGCCGCAAGACGACGACCTGCTCCTCGAGTGCTTCCAGGATGGATCGCAGCGACCCGCCGAAGTCGGCGGTGTGGCGGGTCAGGTTGGCGGTACCGCCCAACAGCAGCCGCTCCTCGGTGTGCTCGACCAGGGACTCGAGCAGCACGGTCGCCGAGCGGCCCACGGCGTCGCTGAGGCTCTTGGACTGCCCGCCGTGGCCGTCGAGCTGGGCGGCCAGGTCAGCGACCGCGATGGACGCCGCCGACAGCTTCTTGCCGTCCAGCGCCTGTCCGAGCATCTCGCGCAGCTGAGACAGCTGGTGGTCGTCGATGACGTCGCCGAGCTCGACGACGCGTTGGTCTACCCGGCCGGTGTCGGTGATCACGACCATCAGCAGTCGAGCCGGGGTCAGCGCGATCACTTCCAGGTGCCGAACGGTCGACGTCGACAGTGTCGGGTATTGCACTACGGCGACCTGGCGGGTCAGTTGGGCGAGTAGCCGGACCGCGCGGCGCAGCACATCGTCGAGGTCGACGCCGGATTCCAGGAAGCTCTGGATGGCGCGCCGCTCGGCGACCGACAACGGTTTGACGTCGTCGAGCCGGTCGACGAACTCGCGATAACCCTTTTCCGTCGGGATCCGACCGGAGCTGGTGTGCGGCTGGGTGATGTAGCCTTCGGCCTCCAGGACGGCCATGTCGTTACGCACGGTCGCGGACGAGACGCCGAGGTTATGCCGTTCCACCAGCGACTTCGAACCGATCGGTTCCTGGGTGGAGACGAAGTCGGCGACGATCGCGCGCAGCACCTCGAAGCGGCGCTCGTCGGCAGTTCCCATCCGGACTCATCCTCCTAACCCGGTCCAGTTTACGGGGATCACCAGCGACTACTCGTCCGCGCACGCATGCCCCGGCCTTTTTGGCCCGTATCGTCGCCGCGTTAGCCTGTCCTGCATGGCCACGTCGGGGAGGGCCGCGCCGAAAACGAGCCGCGGATGATCTTCAAGGGTGTGCGCGACGGCAAGCCGTACCCGGAGCACGGCCTGTCCTACCGGGACTGGTCGCGGATTCCGCCGCGGCAGATCCGCCTTGACGAGTTGGTCACCACCACAACAGTGCTGGCGCTGGATCGGCTGCTGTCGGAGGACTCCACGTTCTACGGCGATCTGTTCCCACACGCGGTGAGGTGGAAGGGCATCTGCTACCTCGAAGACGGCCTGCACCGTGCGGTGCGCGCGGCGCTGCGAAATCGCACCGTGCTGCACGCCCGGCTGCTCGATCTGGATGCGGTCACCCAACACGCTGAGCAGGCATAGCTTCGGTCACGTTTCCGCGCCGGCCGGTGTCGACGTAGATGACACCGCCGCACAGTTTGGAGGACCGCGATGCCACGACTCATTGGAATATCTGACCGCGACGCCGGCCTTGGCGCCAAGATCGCGTACTTCTTCACCAAACGGCACTTCAGACAGATGACGGGGCTGGAGACCGCAACGATGCTGGAGCCGCTCCGGATGTATGCGTACATCCCCAGACTGCTCAACGCATACGGTCGACTGGAACTGGCGGAATCCAAAATGGACATACTCAGTCCCCGGCATCGCGCGCTCGCTGAGCTGAAGTCGGCGATGACGGTGCGTTGCGAGTATTGCATCGACCCGGGCTCAGCGATTGCGCGCGGCTGGGGGCTTACCGACGACGAGTTGCTGGCGCTGTCCGCGTACCAGAACGCCGCCTGCTTTTCTGATCTCGACAAGCTCATTCTCGACTACGCCACCGCGCTCAGCCGCACACCGTAGAGGTGAGCGATGAGCTATTCGACGGTCTGCGAACGCATTTCGACAACGCTCAACTGGTCGGGCTGACCCACGTCATCACGCTCGGCAATCTTCGGGGCCGGTTCAATCTAGCGTTGGGTATCGGGGCTTCCGGCTTCAGCGACGGCAGGGTGTGCGCGTTACCCGACACCGGTCGACGGTGACCGGGAACGCTGATCTGGCGGCACGTTTCCAGGCGGCGCGACCGCATCTGGGAGCGGTGGCCTATCGCATGCTGGGCTCGGTCGACGACGCCGAGGACGCGGTACAGGAGGCCTGGCTCCGGCTGAGCGGCATCGACGACACTGAGATAGCCAACCTCGACGCGTGGCTGACCACAGTGGTGGCACGGATCTGCCTCAACTATCTGCGCGGCCGCCACGCCCGTCCCCCCGAAGAGCTCGTCGCCCACCTGCCGGATCCCATCGTCGACGCCGTCGGCCACCCCCCCGCATCAGGCGATGCTGGCCGACGCGGTGGGAATGGCGTTGTTCGTGGTTCTGAACACGCTGCCGCCCGCCGAACGACTGGCGTTCGTGCTGCACGACGTGTTCGCGGTTCCGTTCGACCAGATCGCACCGATCGTCGAGCGGTCGGCGGAGGCAACTCGCAAACTGGCCAGCAGGGCGCGCCGCCGCGTCGACCAGGCAGCCCCCAACCCCGATGGCGACCTGACGGCCCAGCACCACGTCGTCGACGCCTTCTTCGCCGCCGGACGTGCCGGTGACCTTGACCGGCTGGTCGCCGTTTTGGACCCCGACGTGTCGTTGCGCGGCGACTTCGGTTCGGCCGGACAGCGTTCGGTGCGAGGGGCATCCGTGGTTGCCGGGCTGGCCAGGGGCTACGCCGCCCCGGAACGCGAAGTCCGCCCCGCCGTCGTCAATGGGGCCGCAGGTGCGGTGATCTTTGTCGACGGCCAGGCAACCGCGATCATGGGTTTCATCGTTCGCGGGGGACGGATCGCCGCGATCGACGTGCTGGCCGATCTCAGGCGCATAGCCCGAATCGACCTGCGAGCGGTGACCGGTTAGTTGACGGTCGTGGCCGCCTGGACCAGTGCGAGCGCCGCGTCGTGCTGCAACACCCAGGTGCCACCTTGGTCGACGAACACCAGGTTCTGTTGCACCGGCGCGGGGAATTTGGGTCCGGTAATGGCGACGTCAGCCTTTACCGCGCCCGGAGCAGGAATCTGCACGATGTTCGAGACGGCGAACTGCTCCGGGAAGTTGCCGTGATCAGCCGCCTTGCGCAGTAAGTGGTCGGCGTCGTGCCCCTCGTGGTCGCTGATGCCATTTTCGACCAGGTTGTACTTGGTCTTGTAGGACACGCTTGGGTCGGTTACGCGGTTGCACAGGTCGGCCAGCGCCTCGGGGCTCGGCAGCGGCGGCTGGCCCGGCGCGGGCGGCGGCGGGTCGAGCGGTGCGCTGAGCACGACAGGCGTCACCTGGGGTGCGACTGCTGCGCCGGAGGCCAGTGACGTCACACCGGCCGCGGCAGCTCCGATCGCGGCGACGGCCGCCACCCCGGTGGCAAGCATTTTCACGGTCATCGTTGTCCCTTCGATTCGGACCTTGATCATCGGTGTCATTCTGCTGGTCACCGCGCGGTCTGTAGCGACCCTATCCCTGGCGTGTCGTATCGCCTGTTGTCTGCATCAAAGCCATCTGCGAGCAGGGCTGGCGAGTAACTGCAGCTAGCCGACGTGGATTCGCCACTCGGCGGCCTCGCGCTGCTGACGCCAGAATTCGTCGAAACGTCCACCTGCAGTAAGCAAGTCGTCGACGGCGCCGTCCTCGACGATCTTGCCGCCGTCGAGGAAAAGAACTCGGTCGGCATGGCGGATGCTGGCCAGCCGATGCGCGACGATCACCCGGGTCCGCGGCTGCGGGTCCGCGGTGAGCGCGTCGACGACGGCGGCCTCGTTCTCGGTGTCCAAAGCGCTGGTGGCCTCGTCGACCAGCAGTATCGGCGCCGGCTTGAGCAGCGCGCGAGCAATGCTCACCCGCTGCCGTTCACCACCGGACAACGCAGATCCGGCTTCGCCGACGATGGTCTCTACCCCGGCGGGCAGCCTGCCGGTGAGCTCATCCACGCGGGCCAGCGCGACTGCCCGGCTGAATTGCGCCTCGCCGGCGGCAGGGTCGCCGGCGGAGATGTTCTCGCGGATCGTTCCGTGGAACAGATAGGGATGCTGAAAAACCACGCTGCTGGCGGCGCGCCGGGCTTCCGCGTCCAGCGTTGCGACGTCGACGCCGTCAACCAGGACGCGGCCGCGGACGGGCTGGTAAAGACCGGCGATCAGCGCCAGGATCGTGCTCTTGCCCGAGCCGGACGGTCCGACGATCGCGGTGGTGGTTCCGGGCCGCAGCGCGAAGCTCACGCCGTCGAGCACCGGCGTGCTCGCCCCGCCATAACTGAACGCGACGTCTTCGAACTCGATGAGCGGCGCTTCGTAGTGGCCACGCCGCGTCTCAGGTCCGGCGGCCATGACCGGCGCGCTGAGCACCGAGCGGATCCGGTCGAGAGTGGAGCGAGTGCTCTCCAAAGCGGGTCCCAACTCGCTGATCGACGTGAACGGCTCAAGGTAGCGGGCGATGACGACAATCAGCGCGATGGCCTCCGGCACACTCAGCGTGTGCGTGACAGTCAACGCCGTTGTGGCGCCGGCGAACAGGATCAGCGCCAGCTGGCTGGCCAGGCTGAACAGCAACTGACCGGGAACCTGCATGGCCAGCAGCCGCATTGTTGCGCCGTGTTGCGCGGCCAGCGCGTCGCCGACCAGGCTTCTGGCCGGTTCGACGCGGCGCGCCGCCCGCAACGCCTGCTGAGTTCGGGCAAACTCGATGATGCGTTCGGTGAGCGCGGTATTGGCTTCGGCGGCAGCGTGATCGGCGCGACGGGCCAGTCGTGCCGACGCCCACAGCGCGCCCAGCAACAGCGGCACACCGCCCATGGCGGCCGCGCCGAGCTGCCACGACACCGGTAGCAACGCCACCGCGATGGCGGCCGGCAGCAGCACGGCGGTGACCAATGGCGTCAGCAGATTGACCACAAGGCCAACCAGTTCCGGCCCGGTCGCGGCGATCGCCTGCCGCGCCGTCGCAGTGTTGTCGGCGCTGAACCATTCCAACCGGACATCCGGCAGTTGGTCCGCGACATCATGCTGAGTGTGGTCGAGCACCGCAAAGCCCAGATCGAAACCGATCCGCGCGGTCGCGGTGTCGATCGTCCACCCGGCCGCCGTCGCGGCGGTAAGCCAGCCCAGCCACACCAGCGCCCGGTGTGGCGAATCGCTGAACAAGGCTCCCAGCAACGGAACCAGCAGGACGGTGCCAACGGCACGCACGATCACCGAGAACATTGCCAGCACTGCGTAGGTGATCACGTTGCCGCGGCGGTCGGACGGCACCAGACCGATCCAGGTGCGGATCATCGCACGGCCTCCGGCCCCGTCGTGGCGGTCACCGGGTCGCGGCGGCCGCTATCCCACAGTCGTCGATAGCGCCCATCGGCGGCGAGTAATTCTTCGTGGGTGCCGCTTTCGGCGATTTGTCCGTGGTCCAGCACGACGATTTGGTCAGCTCCGATGATGGTGTGCAGCCGATGCGCGATCACCAGCACCGTGCGGTCTTGCGTAAGCCGGTTAAGTGCTTGCTGCACAAGGTATTCCGACTCGGGATCTGCGAACGCCGTGGCCTCGTCGAGGATGAGGACACTGGTGTCGGCCAGGATCGCGCGGGCGATCGTCAGCCGCTGCCGTTCCCCGCCGGAAAGACTGCTCGCGGCGCCCAGCACGGTGTCGTAGCCGTCGGGCAATCGCATGATCCGATCGTGGATTTGGGCCTCACGGGCAGCGGCCTCGACCTGGGCAGGGGTGGCATCGGGCACCGCGAGCGCGATGTTCTCAGCAACGGTGCCATGCACGAGCTGCGTCTCCTGTAAGACGAATCCGACGCGGGTGTAGAGCTCGTCGGCCGTCAACCACCGAATATCTTGTCCATCAACGGTTATCGCACCCTGCTGCACGTCGTAGAAGCGAGCCAGGAGTGCGGCCAGTGTCGACTTGCCTGATCCGGACGGGCCGACCAGGGCGGTCACCGTGCCGGAGCGCAGCGTCAGCGAGACGTCGTGAATCACCGGCACACCGGGGCGGTAGCCAAAGTCGACGTGGTCGAACACCACGGTGGCCGACGCATCTCGGGACGCTTGCCGCGGCTCGTCCGGCGCGCAGAGCTCCGTCTCGTCGAGGGTGATCTGCAGGCGACGAGCGGCCAGCAACCCGGCGCGGATGCCGCCGAGCCCGTAGGCGATGTTGAGCAGTCGTGCGCCGAACGTGGTGCCCAGCAACAGAAACGGCAACAGGTCGACGGGATTCATCCGGCCGGCGACCACTAGCAGGGTCCCGGTGCTGGCGATCAGCCACAGGAAGGTCGAGGGCCGGGTGACCAGATCCATCAGCGTCTTCTTGCCGGCCAGCGGACGCTGCCAGTCGATGAGAAAGCCCACGTATTCGTCCAGCCTGCGCCGGAAGCTCGACGCGGCGGCACCGCCGAACACCCGAATCACCGGCTGGCCTTCGAGGTAGGCGCCGGCCTCACCGCTCATCCGCTCGGCCCAGCGCTGCGACTGTGGAATACGCGGGCCGGACTGGATCGTCATCGACGAGGTCAACACCAGATAGACCAGGACAGGCGCAAACAGCACCAGCGCTACTCTCCAGTCGACGACGAACAGGTACACCAGTACCGCCAGCGGGGCGACGACGGCAGCGACCGCGTCCGGGATGGCGTGGGTGACCAGATAATGCAATGACAGCGTGTCGTCGGCGACCAGCTGTTTGATCGACCCGGACCCGCGGGCGGTGAACCAACCCAACGGCAACCGTGACAACTTGCTCAACAACCGCGAACGTAAGTCGCTGGCGAACCGCGCATCGACGACATGTAGCCACAGCGTGAGGGCGGCACCGAGCACGGTGCCGATACCCAGCAGCGCCACCGCCGCGAATCCGATCTCCTTCAATCGCGACGACTCCGCGCCGGACGCCAAGAGCCTGGCCAGCTCGACCAGCAGCACGAACGGCGCCAGCTGCACCAGCGTGATCACTGCCTGCAGCACACCGGAGGCGATCAAGGCCGAGCGCAGCGGTCCGAGCAATCTGCCTGCGGCCTGCGTTCGCCAGCTCCCGCGGGCCGCCGGAATCGCAGGCGGCTGCTGTTGCACCACAACGCTTTCCGACTGTGGCGTGACAGTGTCTTCATTGAGCGCGACGGTGTCGACAAGCGCCGGCTCCTCGCCGCGGCGGGTGCCCATCGCACGCCCTGCGCTCCAATACGCCTGCGCATGGATTTCCGATTTGGGAAAACCGAAGTCGTCGCGCAGTCGGCTCCGGACGTGCTTGAGCGTGGTGGCTTCCGGTGTCGCCCACGCATACCAGTCCGACCAGTCCCGGTTCTCGATCGACTCGGCCAGTGACTTCTCGTCACGCCGATCGGTCCAGTGCACCCGCAGCCGCGGATGCTGTGCGAGCGGGATCAGCCCGTCGTTGTCGTCGTGGCGCTCGAGATATACCTCGATCGGGACGTCGTCGGGAACGACGTCGATGATCCCGTTGATACCCGGAATCGACGCCGAGTCACCGATCAACAGATAGCCGGCGGGTTGCTCGTCGGGTATATCGAAGCGCGACGAGCCCATCAGCGACATCACCGCGATCGTCGCGCCGGATTCGACGGTGCGCGCCCACTGCGACGCCGGGCCGGACGGGTCGTGCAGCACGACGTCGACCGCGAAACGACCGGCGGCCACGTCGGCCTCGGAAATCGTGTACGCGCGTTGGAACTCGGTGCTCGATCCGTCGGGGTCGGGGAACCAGAACCGCAGCCAGGCGGCTGGTTCGGCCTGAGCGTCCTGGAACAGGGTCGGCGATTCCATCCGGATCCGGACGAAATGCGGTGCGATCCGGACGGTTTCGATGACGGTCGCGGTGTGGTCGCGGGCGCCGAAGCCCCGCAGCACCGCACCCTGGAACCCGCGCGCCATCAGCGGTCCATCGCCTCGCGGAGACTCCTGGGCCGCATGTCGGTCCAGTTCTCCTCGACGTACGCCAGGCACTCCGCGCGCCCGGCCGCACCGAATACCTTGCGCCAGCCGGCCGGGACGTCGGCGAATGTTGGCCACAGGCTGTGCTGGTCTTCGTCGTTCACCAGCACGACGAAGGTGCCGGTCTCGTCATCGAAGGGATTGGTGCTCATCATCTCTCCTGGTCGAAGAAGTGGCGCTGGGGCCCAGATCGGCTCCGAGCACCCGATCGGACAGCAGCCCCAGACAACTGAGGTTAGGAAAGCCGGGACCTTGATTGAGCCCGGCGAGGTTGGGCAAGAACAGCTTCGGCGCGACATCGATGACGGCCAGGTCGTATCCGATCGCATCCTCTAGACGATCCCCGGTCAACGGGCCGCCCAGTCCCAGCTCCAGTAGGTCAAGCGCGTCCTGGCTGAATAGGGTGGTGAACCACAGCGGGTCGGCGCCCGACCCATCGATGACCAAGTCGAAACCATGTACCGTCTCGACGTTTTCGCTGCCCCGGTTGGTGGACAGCGTCAGCCGGATCTGCTCGTCGCGGCCCACCGCATGGGCGACCCGCCCGCGCAGATGACGGATGCGGTCGTCGGCCAGCAGAGCATCCTGAACGTTGGACGAGAACACCCCGCGGTCGGTGCGAGCGATCGCGTCGCGCCGTTCGTCCACCGTCAGCGCGGTCCAGTCGGTGGGGTCAGAAAACAGCGCGTTCTCGAAGAAGCTTTCGCCGCGGGTGAACAACGTCACCTGTGGTGAGATCACGGTGATGGTCGAAACCCGGTGCCGGAACAGCTCGTTCAGCATGGCCGCGGCTGTCTCGCCACCGCCGATGACCGCCACCCGTTCTGCGTTGATCCGTTCCTGCTGGCCCGCACGATGCCAGAACTGCGCGATCGACAGCACGCGCGGATTGCCCGGCAACAATGAACGTTCAGCCTGCCCGGGCCCGGTGATCATCAAACCGTCAGCGTGCACGGTGGTTTCATCGGTGTGCAGCGCCCACTGCTCACCGTCTACGGCGAGACGATCGACCTCCCCGTACACCACGTTCATGCCGATCTCGTCTGCCACCCAGCGCAGGTACTGGCTCCACCGTCGGTGGGTCGGGGCCGGTCGACCGCGATCGATCCACTGGGCGAACTGACCGGTGGCGATCAGATACGACTGCCAGCTGTGCCGAGTCATCCGTTCGTCGAGTTCGGCATTGCGGCGCGGCACCAACGACGACCGATACGGGAAGCCCACGTCTTTTTCCGGGCTGGTCCCCAGCCGCTGCGCGCCGTCCGTCCAGCCACCACTTGCCTGCCAGTTGGCGCCGACCCCGGTCCGCTCGATCGCCACCACGTTCGGCGCGTCGACACCCATCTCTCTCAACACGTACGCCTTGGCGCCGACGGCCACCGCCTTCACCCCGGCGCCCAGCACAGCAAGTGTTGTCATGTCACGATCTCCATCTGCTTCACAGCGCATCCCCCAGTACCGCAATCGCCCTGCGCCACAGGGCACCTAGCTCCGCCGCCTCTTGCTCAGTGGTGAGCAAGTCGCTGTAAATCCAGTTGGTGAGCAGCTGCGGGCCCGCGGGAGTTGATTGCACCACCGCGATCACGTCGAAGGTGTACCGCAGCGGCAGTTCGGGTTCAGTAGCGAGCGGTATCGCCGAAGTCAACTCGGGGTCTGCGACCAGAGTCCATGCGCTACCACGATCGAATCTCGGCGTCATGTCAAGGCGGCCAAGATAATTGAACTCGACTTGCGGATGACGAGCAGCCGCCAACGCAGCGTCACGCTGTGTGTATCGCAACAACCCATAGTCCAGCCCGCCGTTGGGCACCGCAGCAAGATGTTCTGCAATCCCCTGCAAGAGTTCGAGCGCCGCAGTGTGGTCGCCGCACGCTGTGTCGATGTCGACAGGACTGTCACCGGCGCCGAACCGTACCGGGAAGACATTGGTGAACCAGCCGACAGTAGCCGACGTATCCACCCCGCCAGGGCCTGAATCGACGCTGTGGAAGAGCGCGTCTTCGCGGCCATGGCCTTCCAACGCGACCAGGATTCCGTCCCCGGTCGGGTCACCACGGGAGGCGCGCCATGAGGTCAGTGTCAAAGTCAAGGCAGCCAGCAAGAATTCGCGTACGCCGATAGCGGGACCTGCGGACGCTACCTTGCGCAACATCACCTCGGTCTGCGCTACGTCGCTGCGAGTTTCGTTGATCCTCAGTGATTCCCAGGTGTCGCGGGCCGGATCAGGCAACCGCGACCCCAGCGCTGGGTCGGGCGGAGCAACCTGGCTCAACCAAAAGTCACGCTGGCTCGGCAGGTGTGATTCCCGCGCGCGGTTGTCGAGCAATTGAGACCACTCCCGGTAGGTCGTGTACTCCCCCGGCGGCCCGACCACCGTGGTGTCCGCAGAAGCGTTCCACGCGGCCGATAAGGCGGCCAGCAGCACGTACCAGGAGACCGCGTCGATGGCCAGGTGATGCACGACCAGCAAAAGACAACTCGCACCGTCTCCCTCGGCATCGCACCACAACGCCTGGACCATGGCACCAGCGAACGGATCGATCTTGTCGATCACCGCGACGGCGTGGTCGGCAAGTGTGCGGGAGGCCGGTCCTGGGATGCGGACGAGGATTTCATCCGCACGCACCGCGCCCGGAGGGCGAGTGGTCAACCGATAGCCAGTGTCGTCGACCTCGAGAGCACCGCGCAGCATGTCGTGGCGATCCAACACGGTTTTCAATATTGTCTTCAACCGTCCAGCATCGACGTCGCCCGGCAGGGTGATCGTGATGGCCTGACTGAATCGCCGGAAGTTTCCGTATTCGTACATCCACGACACAATCGGCAGCGGCGGAATGGTTCCGGGCGAGTGTGCCTTAGCCGGCGAGGCACATCGCGAAGACTGCTCACTGGAGTCGATCAGCGCCGCGAGTTCGCGTGTCGTCCCGGCCTCCAGAATGAGCCGGGGCCGCAACGGAATCCCGCGCGAACGAGCCGAATGCACCACCGACAGAGCCACGATGCTGTCGATTCCGAGCCCGAAGAAGTCAGCGTCAAGATCGATCTGCGTGACCTGCAGTATGTCCGCGAGCACGCCGGCGAGAGCGGACTCGGTGGCCGTTTCCGGTTCGGTTCGACCCGGCTTCGACGGCGCCACCGAATCGATTGTCTTCAGCGCGGCCTCATCCAGCTTGCCGTTGGCGGTCAGCGGGATGTCGTCGACGATGATCACGCGCTGCGGAACCATATAGCGGGGCAGCCGGGCGACCAGCGTGCTACGTAGCTCAGTCACCGACGGCGATGCGCTCGTTGAACCACGTAATGCCACGTAGGCGGTCAATCGCGGAGCACCCTGCCGATCGGACACCACGACGCCTGCCTGCCGGACCTCAGGGTGTGATTCGAGGACGACCGCAATCTCGCCGGGCTCCACCCGATGGCCGCGAATTTTCACCTGCGCGTCGGCACGGCCCACGTATCGTAGCGACCCGTCGAGTTGGCGGCGTACCAGATCGCCGGTGCGATACATCCGCTCACCGCTGACGAATGGGTCAGCGATGAAGCGCTGCACGGTTTCCGGTGCGCGGCCCAGGTAACCGCGAGTCAGCTGCGCGCCACCGAGATACAGCTCCCCCACGACGCCGTTGGCTACTGGGCGCAATGCGGAGTCCAGCACGTAGCCGCGGGTGTGACTGGTCGGCCTACCGATCGACGGCTCACCGTATTCGTCGATGGCGGCCACCACTGCTTCGACCGTGGTCTCGGTGGGGCCGTAGCAGTTGAAAGCCGTCATGTCGGTGTGGGAGCACTGCGTGCGGATGAACGACCAGGCACTGCTGCCGAGGGATTCACCCCCCAACGCGAGCACGGCCAGCGACACCCGCGTCAGCAAACCTGCTGACCTCAGTTGGGCAAACATCGACGGGGTGGTGTCGATCATGTCGACGCCATGCTCGGCGATGGCGGCGACCAACGCCTCGGCATCGGTCTGGGTCTGTTCATCGACGACGTGCACGACGTGGCCGTCCAACAGCGCGACTAACGGCTGCCAGGCCGCGTCGAACGCGAACGACCACGCGTGCGCGATGCGCAACGGGCGGCCCAGGCGCGCCGCTGCCGGTCGCAGTACATGATCCAGGTGATCATCGGCGTAAGCACCGATTGCGGCGTGAGTTCCGATGACGCCCTTGGGTTCTCCCGTTGTTCCCGACGTGAACACCACATACGCGGCGTGCTGAGGATTCACCTCGACCGGCTGGAAGTCTCCGGCATCGACGCCGGGGTCGAAGTCAGCATCGATGACAATAGTGGCTCCGCTTTGGCGCAGAATCGAATTAACCCGTTCCGTGGGCATTCCCGGCTCCAACGGCACATATGTCGCGCCGGCCTTGAGCGCCGCCAGGATCGCCACAATATATTGCGGGCCGCGGGCGAGCTTGATGGCGATCGGGGTTTCGGCCCTTGCGCCGCGCGCCACGAGCGCACATGCGAGCCGGTTGGCTGCGTCGTCAAGCTCTCGGTAGCTCAGCGAGCCGCCGGCCCAGGTGACCGCCGGGCTGTCGGGTGTACGGGCGGCGGTCGCGGCGAACCGGGTGTGAATCCCCTGCGCTGTCGCGGGTCCCGGCGAGCCAGCACCTAGCGGCACCGCATCGTCGGTAAGCAGAATGCTGACGTCGCGCAGCGGATCTTCCCAATGTCGCAGTAGTTGCTCGGCGGTGACCAGCAATCGCTGGCCGAGTGTCGCCGCGGTGGTGTCTCCGATCGCGCCGTCGATGACTTCGACCATCAGTACCAGTCGGTCGTCGGCCATATGCGCGGCGAGCACGATCGGGAAGTGCGTGAGGCTTTCCACGGCCGCGGGACGGAAGGTGACACCGGTCCCAGCCAGCTCATCGCCCGCGGACAACCCGCCGGTCGGGAAGTTCTCGTAGACCAGCAAGGTGTCATACATCTCGCCGACGCCGCCCATCGCCCGCAGCTGCGCGTGTCCCACATAGCTGTGATCGCGCAGAATCGCCGAATCACGTTGCACTGCAAGGCACTGATCGCCGACTCGCGTGGACGCGGCCAGGCGCAGCCGCAGCGGAACGGTGTTGATGAACAGTCCGACCATGGTTTCCACGCCGGCTAGTTCGGCGGGCCTGCCGGACACGGTGACACCGAAGACGACATCGTCGCGGTCGGTCAGCCGCGACAGGACGGTCGCCCACGCCATCTGCAGCAGCGTGTTCAATGTAACCCCGCGTGAGCGAGCGCCTTTGACCAGGCGCTCGGTGGCCTCGGTATCCAGCTGCAGCTCGGTGCGCTGCGGCAGGCGTGTTGAGGTGCGCGCGGCGTCGTCGCCACCGAACGCGGTCGCCAGCAACGTCGGACCAGACAGGTCGGCGAGATGGTCACGCCAAATCCGTCGGCTGGCTTCTTGGTCGCGACCAGCGAGCCAGCCGATGTAATCGCGGTACGGCCGTGGAGCGATGGGTAGCGCTCCGAGATCGCCGGCGGCGCGATAGAGGATCATCATCTCCGCGACGAACACCGGTAGCGACCAGCCGTCAATCACGATGTGGTGGGCGGTGATCACCAAACGCCATCGCGCGTCCGGTAATTCGATGAGCAGAAACCGAAGCGCCGGTAGCCGCTCGAGATCGAACGGCCGTCGACGCTCGTCGAGCTCGAGCGCCTCGATGTCCCCTTCAGCTGCGGCGACATCCCGCCACGGCAGATCGACCCGCGACGGAACGATCTGAACCGGCCGAGCGATCCCGCGACTGAAGAAGCTCGCCCGCAGGTTCGGATGCCGGATCAACATCTTCGCCGCGCAGTCGCGGAGCAACGCGACATCGAGCGAGCCGTAGATGTCGGCGGCCATGCCGATCACGTACGGGTCGTCAGCGGGTTCGCCTTCGGCGAACTCTGTCAGCGCGGTCAGCGAATACAGGCCCTCCTGAAGGGGACTCAGCGCCATCACGTCCTCAATATCAGGTGTGATGTCGGTCTCGGTTTCGGCGGCCGTCACGGCGTTCCGTCCCGCGACTTCGACCACAGCTGCGTCACCGCGGCCAGGTCGGTCGCCGACAACCCCGACGTAGTCATCGGCTCAAACGTGGTTTCACTCGCCGGGACAGGGTTATCCGACGCGGTATCGCCCACCGCATCGACGGCGGCGGCCAACTGCTCCACTGTCGGGTTCTCGAACACCATCCGCGGGTTGACGGGCAGCCCGACCGCTCGTGCCCGCGACGCCAATTGGACAGACAGGATACTGTCTCCGCCTAGCGCGAAGAAGTCGTCGAATCGCCCGACCTCCGCAGTGGAAAGCAAGTCTGCGAATACCGCGGCCAGCGCCTGTTCGGTGTCGGTCCGGCCCGGCTCAGTGTGACCGCCGGTGTTGACCACCGGCCGCGGCAACCTTGGCCGGTTCAGCTTGCCCGACTCTGTCTTGGGCAGCGCGTCAAGCACGGTCAGCGAGGACGGCACCATGTAGCCGGGCAGTGTCATGGTGATGGCGGCGCGCACGGAGGCGGCGAATGCCGCCTGCTCGGCTTCGTCGGCAACCGGTCGTTGCGGCACAACGTATCCGGCCAGGCTTGCGCCGTCGTGAGCATCCCAGGTGCGGGCGGCCGCGGCGGCAACTCCCTCAGCCGCGGCCAGCGCGGCCTCGACTTCGGCGAGCTCGACGCGAAATCCGCGCACCTGCACCTGATGGTCGGCACGACCGACGAACTCCAGCCGGCCGTCTTCGGTCCACCGGGCCAGGTCGCCGCTGCGATACAGCCGGCTGCCGGGTTCGTCGCCAAACGGATTGGCAACGAACCGCGACGACGTCAGCGCGGGTCGCTTCCAGTAGCCACGAGCCAACTGGTCACCGGCGTAATACAATTCGCCCACCACGCCGACCGGAACCGGCCGCAGACCGTCGTCGAGCAAATAGGCCTGCGCACCGGCAACCGGCGAGCCGACCAGCGGGCTCGGCAGGCTCAGCCGACCCCGCGACACCGCACCAGAGGTCTCGGTGGAGCCAATGTTGTTCAGCAACTCCGGGCCGTGCTCACCGGATTCCGCGCACGCGGCCGTCAGTCGCCGCAGCAGCGACATGCTTACCGGCTCGCCACCGCACACCAGCCGCGCCAGTGAATTCACGGCGTCCGGGGTGCTGTCCACCAGCGCGGACACCAAGCTAGGTACCGCGGTGATCTGGGCGACGGACTCGCGTTTCATCAGCGCTCCAAGCGCTTCCACGTCGCGATGCTCGGTGTCGTCGGCCAGGATCATGGTGGCGCCTGCCGCCAGACCGGCCAGCAGTTCCATGCCGCCTTCGAGGAAAGTCATCGACGCTTGCGACAGTCGGATGTCCTCGGCGCGCGGCGGATAGTGCCGCAGCTGCCAATCCAGCCGCGCCGCCATCGCACGCTGAGTACCGACCGCTCCCTTGGGCTTTCCGGTGGATCCGGACGTGAAAACTAGATACATCGGATCGTCGGGATGCGGCAGGGGCGGTCGTATCGCGGTCGGCTCCAGCTCTTCGATCGCGGCTCGCACCTCGGCGTCGTCGAGCAACACGATGGTGGCCCCGGACTCAGCCGGCATGGTGTCGAGCGCTTCGACCGTCGCGACGACGACCGTCGGTTGCACGTCGTCGAGCATGAACTGCTTGCGCGCCAACGGATAACCGGGATCGATCGGGAAGTAGGCCGCGCCGGCTTTGACGATGGCCACCAGCGCCACCACCATGTCGATACCCCGCCGGGTTGACAGGCCGACGAATGAGCCCGGCCGCACACCACGATTGGCGAGCAGCGCGGCCAGATTGTCTGAACGGTGATGCAGTGCAACGTAGTCGAGGTCTTCGCCGGCGCAGCGCACCGCTGTCCTACCGGGGTTGTACTGCCTGCTCGCTTCGAGCAGTTGCGGCACGGTGCGTGGCCTATCAGCCGGCGGCAGGTCCCCGCGACTCCACTGTTTCAGGATGCGTTGTTGTTCCTGGGCGTCGGTCAACACCACATCGCGCAAACTTTGATCGATGTCATTGGCAAACTCCGCGACGATACGGGTCAGCCAGCGGGTCAACCGTTCAATGGTGTTCCGTTCATAGAGGTCTGTCCGGAAGATCAGGTTGCCGTTGTAGCCGATGTCGTCGGATCCGTCGGTGCCGAAGAAGTTGACGCTGAGGTCGGCGTGCGCCATGTCGAAAACGGGGTCCAGCGACGTGCACACCGTGTCCTGCCCGTCGGTCCCGTATGGCGCCGATTCGATGACACGCCTGGCGGGCAGGTGATCGCGGACATGTACGACTACTTGGAACAGCGGATGGCGCGACAGCGAGCGCACCGGGCTGACACTGTCGACCACGCGGTCGAACGGCAGGTCCTGATGAGCATACGCAGCCAGCGCGGTCTCCCGCGCCCGGGTCAGCACGTCGCGCAGGGTGGGATTGCCGCGTAAGTCGTTGCGCAACACTAGGATATTGGCGAAGAAGCCGATCAGCTGATCCAGTTCGGATTCGGTGCGCCCGGCGACCGGCGTGCCGAGCGGAATGTCGACACCACTTCCCGCCTTGTGCAACACCACCGCGACGGCAGCCTGCAACGCCATGAACTCGGTGACGCCTAATTCACGGCACTGGTGGGCGAGCTTAGCCCGGGTGGCCGCGTCGACAGTGAAAGTCACCGATTCGCCGTCGCCGCTTGGCAACGGCGGACGCGGGAAGTCGGGGCGCAGGCCGCTGTCCTCTGGGAGTCCGGCCAGCTGGCTCGTCCAGTAGTCCCGTTCCTCGACGGCGACCGCGGACTCCTGGCCGCCCGGCTCGCCCAGGAAATCACGTTGCCAGGCAGCATAATCGGCGTACTGAACACGAAGTGGCGCCCACGACGGCGCTTCTCCGTCGCGGCGGGCCCGGTACGCCGTCATCACGTCGGCGAACAGCACGCCGGCCGACCAGTGGTCCGAGGCGATGTGGTGGACGACCAGTGACAGCACCTCGCCGGGCTCGCCGGTGTCGAGCACGGCGACCCGGATGGGCCATTCGCGGTCAAGTTCGAAGCAGTGCCGACGCTCGACCTCGAGTTGTTCCTGCAGCCACGTTTCACCGGCGCCTGAGGCGCGCCGCACCGCGAGCTCGGCGACGGGGCCGACCACTTGATAGGGAACCCCGTCGTCGTCGACGTATGTGGTGCGCAGGATTTCGTGACGGGCGATGACGTCGCCGACCGCGGCGATCAGCGCGTCGATGTCCCACGGGCCGGTCAGCCTGGCAGCAAACGGAATATTGTTGACCGGGCTCGGCCCGTCCACGCGGTAAGCGAACCAGCTCCGCAGTTGCGAGGCCGACAGCGGCAATGGCTCGTCGTGAGCGGTCGCCACCAGCTTCGGCCGCGACTGCGCGCGCGCACCCGAGCGCAGGTCGTCGACAAGCTCCGCGAGCAGTCCCACCGTGCCGAGTTCGAAAACGTCGCGAATGCCCACCTCGACACCGCATTCCGAGCGGATCGCGGTGACCAGCTTGGTGGCTACCAGCGAGTGGCCGCCAAGATCGAAGAACGAGTCGTCGACGCCGACTCGATCATGACCCAGCAGTTCGGAAAACAACGCGGCGATGCGGCGTTCGGTCACCGTGGATGGATCGCGGTATTGCGTCTTGGCCACGATGTCTGGGTCCGGCAGAGCAGTGCGGTCGATCTTGCCGTGCGCCGTGATCGGTATTTCGTCGAGCACCACGTAGGCGGCGGGGGTCATGTATTCCGGCAGCGCCGCGGCAACCCGGGCCCGGATCCGATCGAGGTCGACGGTGTCGCGTCCGGCGCCGTCGGCGGGAGTCACGTAGCCAACCAGGCTCTTGCCCAGGTGCGGCAAGTCGGCGGCTACGACGACAGCCTGCCCCACGCTGGGATCGACCGAGATCGCCGCGCCCACTTCGCCCAACTCGATCCGGAAACCGCGGATCTTGACCTGTTCGTCAGCGCGACCAACGAATTCGATATCGCCGTCGACGTTGCGGCGTGCCAGGTCACCGGAGCGGTAGAGCCGGCCACCCGGGGTAAACGGGTCGGCGATAAATCGTTCAGCAGTCAGACCGGGCCTGCGGTGGTAGCCGCGCGCCAGATGCGTTCCACCGATGTAGATTTCGCCGATCACGCCGACTGGGACGGGTTGCAGCGCGTCGTCGAGCAGGTGTATGTGGGTGTTGATCTTGGGCCGGCCGATCGGCACCACCCGGGTGCCCTGGGCGCCCTCCACCGGGTAGCTGGTGGCGTTGACGATGGTCTCGGTGGGTCCGTAGAAGTTGTACAGCAGCGCGTCGAAGGTGGCGTGAAACTTGTCGGCGATCTCACCGGGCAGCGGCTCGCCTCCGATCGGCACACGACGCAGAGTGCGCCACTGGTTGACGCCGGGCAGCGACAAGAACAGCCCGAGCAACGACGGCACGAAGTGCATCGAGGTGATGCCTTCGCGCCGCAGTAGCTCGGTTAGATAGCCGATGTCGCGCAGGCCGTCCGGCCGCGGAATCACCAGCCGCGCACCGCAGATCAGTGTCCCGAAGATCTCGCCGATCGACACGTCGAAGCTCGGCGACGCCACCTGGAGCAGACGGTCGGTTTCGTCGACCCGATATTCGTCGCCGAACCACACGAAATACTCGGCGATCGGTGCGTGCGGCACCGGAACACCCTTGGGTAGTCCGGTCGAGCCCGAGGTGTAGATCAGGTATGCGGTGTTGTCCGGGCTCAATGGCCGGAGCAGTTCACCCGGTTCGGTCGCCGGGTAGTCCGCCAGGCCGGTGACCGGTTCGCGCAGCACAAGTTTCGCAGCGGCGTCGTCCAAGATGAACGTGAGCCGGTCATCCGGGTAGGTGGGGTCGACGGGCAGATACACGCCGCCGGCTCTCAAGACTCCAAGCGCCGCTATGACCAGTTCAGGCGACTTGTCGAGCAACACCGCCACCCGGTCTTCGGTCCCGATGCCTTGTTCGATCAGCCAGTGCGCCAATCGGTTTGCCTCGTCGTCGATTTCGCGATAGCTGTACTGGCGGCCTTCGTAGACAACGGCGATGGCATCCGGAGTGAGTGCGGCGCGGCGCGCAACCAGGGCCGGCAGCGTGACGGCCGGGGTGCTGAAATGTTCACCGGCCGACACTTGGCGCAGCCACTCGCTGTCCGCCTCGCTCATCAATTCGCAGGCCGACAGGGCGGTGTCGGGGTTCGTGAGCGCATGTTCCAACAAAACGCCGTAGTGACGCAGCAGTTGGTCCACCAGTTGGCGATCCAGAACTTCGACCAGATACTCGGCTTCGACCAGTGCGGCGCGACCCGATCCGTCCAGTTCGATCATCAGGCTCAGCGGCAGCTGACTGAAGTGGCCGCGCAACTCGGCGCGCTCGCACCGCACCCCCGGCGGGCAGAATCCCCCGCCGTCGGTTTCGCGTAGTCCGAAGCTGACCCGCGTCATTCGCTCGGCGCCATGCCGCCGATCGGGGTTGGAAGCGCGCACAAGCCATTCCAGGTCGACGCGCGGGTGAGCCAGGGCACCCACCACGCTGTCCCTGGTTTGCTCGAGCAGCTTACGGAACGTCAACCGTGGCTCGGGCCGCATCCGTATCACCAAGGTGTTGCCGAAGTAGCCGATCGCGTTCTCGGTTCCAGCGCCGCGATTCAGCACCGGGGTCGCGACAAGAAAATCCGCTGCGTGTGTGTATCGGTGCACTAGCGCCCCGAACGCCGCCATCAACACCATGTACGGGGTGGCGCCGGTCTCCCGGGCAAGTGCGACGGCGCGCTCTACGGTCTGCGCCGGCAGCTGCGCGGTGGCCCGCTGCGCGCGCCAGGTGCTGGGGACCACAGAGCCATTTGGTCCGGGAAGCTCTAGCGGCTCGGGCAGATCCGTCATCAGCGACCGCCAGTAGGCGAGGTCCTGTTCGCTGCTCTCGACCGGGTCACCGGCTATGCCCGCCGGCGCCGGCGCGGCAGCGCTGGTGTCGGCGTCGGTGTAGGCGTGCATGAGATCGGTGAAGAACGGCGCCCATGAGCCGTCGTCCCAGGCGATGTGGTGTGCGGTGAGCAGCAGCATCAACTCGTTGGTGCCCACCCGCGCCGCCGCGATCCGCAGTGGTGAATCCGCGGTCAGGTCGAATGGCTGCCGAAACTGCCGTTGCGCCAGCACTTCCAGCCTGAGCTGGCGAGCCTGCTCAGCCAGTCCGGACAGGTCATGGTCGGCCCAAGCCGGCCGCAGATCGTTACGGATCACCGGATAGGGATCGCCGTCGCCGTCGGTTTGATAGACCGTGCGCAGCACTGGGTGACGCAGCGCTACTGCGTCGAGCGCCTGCCGCAGCCGTGCTATGTCGACGTCGCCGGTAACCCGGTAGGAGACGCAGATGTTGAGCAGCGAGCTGTCGGGGTCAACGGACTGCACAAACCACATCCGGCGTTGACCGGCGGACATCACCGGTTGATGTACGCCTTTAGCGTCGGCGTCCTCGGCGACGGACGATCGGGCCAGACCACGCTCAGCGATCTTGCGGCGCAGCAATTCCAGACGCTGTGCGTCAAGCGTGTCCAATCCGGTGGTGTCAGTCACGCGTGGATTCCAACCTTCCCCATGTCCTGTCCGTTGGTCGTGCCGGCGCTCAGTATGTCGATCAATTCGTTGACGGTGATTCCGCCGAGCATCCGCGCCACCGGCGCGGAGTGCCCTACCGTCCGGCGCAGTCGCCGCCGCAGGTCGAGTGCCAGCAGTGAGTCCAAACCAAGGTCGATGAGTGATGCGGTGGCATCGATCGACACCGCATCGCAGAAATGCAGCGTCGCCGCGAGTTCGGCACGCACGACCTCGGAGAGCGGTACTGCCCCGGAGTGCTTGCGCTGCAACGCAATGTCGGCTTCCGTCGGCAGGTCGGATGGCACGGAGATTCCCTGGCTGTCAAAGAAGACCCGGAGCCGGTCGAAGTCGGCATCGAATATCAGTGGGTCGTCGGGGTATCGACCCAGGCTGGCGCGAACGGCCAATTCGGGCCGCATCGCGACGAGCCCCGAACGCTCGGTGCGGGCGATTTCAGCTGTTTGCACGACTCCGGCGTCTTGCCACAATCCCCATCGGATCGCCGTGCAATCCAGACCCATCGCACGTAGCTGCGCGGCCAGCACGTCGAGGATCCTGTTCGACGCCGCGTACGCGGCGTGGCCATGGCCGCCCCAGACACCGAATACCGACGAGCAAGCCAAAATCCGGCATTCCGGCTGCAGCGGCCATACGTCGACAAGTGCCGCCAGACCCGCCACTTTCGCGGCGCACACCGCGGCCAGGCCAGCCCCGGTGAGCTCGGAACGGCGGGACGCCGTGGCGATTCCCGCGGTGTGGATCAACAAGGTGGTGCCGGTGCCGGCGTATTCGGCGGCGACTTTCGCTACCGCGACCCGGTCGGTGATGTCGCACAACGGAGCGTGCACCTCGACGTGATGGCGGCCGATCAGCTGACTTAAGGCTTCAGGCTCGACACCGTTGCGGCTCAACAAGATTATGCTCCGCGCGCCCCGTTCGATGCAGTACTTCGCATACTGCATACCGATCGCCCCGCTGCCGCCGGTGACCACCACGTTCTCCAGCGTGGCCGCATCGAGTGGTCGGGTAGTCGCGGAATCTTGGTGTTGGCGCAGGGTACGGCTATATCGGCATAGCTCGCCATCGCCGTTGCGCAGCGCCATCACGCCGGCATCGCCCAGCAGTACGTTGAGGGCGGCAGCCGCGGTCTGGTGGTCGACCTCGCCGACCGCGAGATCCAGACTTCCAAAGGCCTGCTCGCCGAATTCGAAGCCTACGCTGCGGTGCATTGCAGCCAGCGCCGCCTGAGCAGGCCTCGGCCCCGGGTCGCCGGTGACGACCAGTTCGCCGCCGGCGGTGATCAGCCACACCGTTCGGCACCGTGGGCCGATGATCGCCTCGTAGTCCGGGAGCCCAGCGTCGGCCCGTCCGGCCATCTGTTCGACCGCTTCCGCCGCATCCAGCTGATGGAGCGCAGGCGCAACTACCGCAACGATTTCCGCGTCGGCCGGCGCCGCGGACTCGTATCCGCGACGCATTGCGGCGGCCGTCAGCTGCTGCACCACGGGCGCTCCGGCGTCGCCTACGATCGCGATGCCGCACCGGGCGGCGCCAGCCGGCGTCGACAATTCCGCCTGTTGCCAGTCCTCGACCGCGATGGTCAACGAGGTACCGGGGTCGGCGGCCTTATTGGTCGTCGGCTCCGGTGCGGCCCATAAGTGCACTGACCGCATCGGCGCATTCGGGAACTCGCGCAGAGGTGGGCGAGGCGTCGCGGGTAGCGCGTCGGACCACGGATAGTTCGGGTCCGCGATTGCAGCGGTGGCGATATTGGCCGACAGCACTTCGATGATCGGTCCGTCGCGATGACCCGAACCGACGATGACCGCCGAGTCGTCATTGATCAGCTCGTTCAGGGGGAACAGCAGCGAGGGGTGGGCCGACATTTCGATAAACGCCTCGGCTCCGCATTTTTGGGCCGCCACGACAGCCCGGTCAAAACGAACCGTGCTGCACAGGCTTTCATACCAGTACCGCGAGAAATCCGCGTCACTGCCCACGTCGGCGCCGACCGCAGATCCGATGAACGCCATCGGCCCATCGCGGAACACCGAGTTAGGCTGCAGCGCAGTCAGTTCAACACCCAGCGGTCGCAGCGCGCTGGTGTGGCCGGGATAGTCCACGATGAGTTGCTGGGCGAATACACCGCGCGTGTGAGCCAGTGCAGCCAACGCAATGATCGCGTCGTGGTCGCCCGACACAACGGTTGCCGACGGTCCGTTGACTGCCGAAATCTCCAACCAGCCCGGTGTCGCTCCGATCAGAGCCTCGGTCTCGTCGAGGCCTAACCCAAGTACCACCATGGCGTACTGGCCCGTCAATCGGTCGACAACCGCGGCCCGCGCACCCACCAGGGCCGCCGCGTCGGACAACGAAATCTTCTCAGCCACATAGGCCGCCGCGACTTCGCCAAGGCTGTGCCCAACCGTCATGGCGGGCAGCACGCCGCAGAATCGCCACTGCGCGGCCAAGCCGACCGCATGGATGAACTGTGCGCCCTGAATCTCGGTCCGCGACCAACTCCGCTCTTGGTCACCCTGCAGATACGGCAGTGGTGAGGGCAGCCCGCCCGCGAGGAAGGCCTCCGCGCACCGGTCGGCAACCGCACGATAGGCGGGCAACCGCCGGTAGGCGTCCACTCCCATCGACTGCCATTGGTTACCCTGCCCGGGAAACACGAACGCGACGCCCGGCGCAACGCTGTTCGATGACCGGGCTACCAGCGGATGCTCTTCATCGTGAGCCAAAGCCGATAAGCCGGCGACCAATTCGGCGCGGTCGGCGGCACGCACTACGGCTCGGTGGCGTCGCACCCGTCGCAGTCGCCGCAAGGTGGACGCGATGTCGACGGTCGGATCGGGCTCCGCATCGAGTCGGTCGAGGTAGCCCAGAAT
This sequence comes from uncultured Actinomycetota bacterium, assembly GCA_963733755.1. Classification (GTDB taxonomy): domain Bacteria; phylum Actinomycetota; class Actinomycetes; order Mycobacteriales; family Mycobacteriaceae; genus Mycobacterium. The sequence continues at coordinate 190,341 of CAVTEZ010000024.1, read as the reverse complement.
TGCCCAGGCATCCTGGCCGAGCAGCCGTTCATCGTGCGCTGAAAGCAGCACCGGCACGCGGCCGTCGGGCAGTGGTTGTGCGAGCATCACGCGACCTCGGGAAGTGCGACGATGACGTGCGCATTGGTGCCGGCGATCCCGAACGCCGAAGTGGCCGCTACCCGCTGCCCATGGACAGCGGGCCACGGCGTCAGCCTTGTCGCGAGGCGCAAACCTTGTTTGTCCCAGTCGATCTCTAGGCTTGCCTCGGCGGCATGCAGGGTGGGCGGTATGGCGCCGTGTTCGGCGGCCACCAGGATCTTGGCCAGCCCCAATGCGCCGCTGGCAGCCAGAGCGTGACCGAGGTTCGATTTCACCGAACCCAGCAGAGCGCCGCTATCAGGTTCGGTATCGCCATAGGTTTGCGCCAGTGATTGCAGTTCGATGCGATCACCTAGCCTGGTACCGGTGCCGTGCCCCTCAACCATGCCGACCTCGTCGGGACGGATTCCCCCCTCGGCCATTGCGCGGCGGAACAGACGGACTTGCGCGGCGCCGCTCGGCGCACTCAGACCGGCGCTGCGGCCGTCGTGGTTGATGGCGCTGCCGAGAATTTCGGCGAGAATACGCCGACCGTCGCGTAGCGCTGCCGATTTTCGTTGCAGCACAAAGACTGCTGCTCCCTCCGCCCAGACGGTTCCGCTGGCCTGCGCGCTATACGCGCGGCAGTGGCCGTCGTCGGACAGGGCGTGTTGCTTGGAGAACTCGACGAAGAATCCGGGCGAGCCGAGCACGTTGACTCCGCCGGCCAATGCCAAATCACAGTCGCCGTTCTGCAGGGCTCGTACCGCGGCGTGGAACGCCACCAGCGCCGACGCACACGAGGAGTCAATCGTCACCGCTGGACCCGTCGATCCGAGCGTGTAGGCGATCCGGCCGGATATCACACTCAATGCCGTCCCGGCAAGCAGATGACCGCTGAATTCCGAGAACTCGGCCATCTGGGGTCCGTAGCCGGTGGCAGACGCACCGATGTAGCAACCCATGTCGTGGCCGGCCATGTCGTCGGGATTGATGCCGCTGTTTTCCAGGGCTCGCCACGAAACCCGCAGCGCCACCCGCTGTTGGGGATCCATCGCGACGGCTTCGCGTGGCGAGATGCCGAAGAATTCCGGATCGAAGATCGTTGCCCCGGTAAGGAATCCGCCACGGTCATGGATTTCCTTGAAGCCATTGCGCCGTGATCCCGCCAACAGCTCGCGAACGGACCAGCCACGGTCGACCGGGAAAGGGCTCAACGCCTCACGGCCCTGCGACAACAACTCCCAATAACCCGTGGCGGTGTCGATTCCGCCGGGCGCTTCCAGCGCCATGCCGACGATCACCACCGGGTCGGAGGCAACCGCGCATCGGTCCTCAGCCATTCGCGTTCACCCGCGCAGCGACATCTTCGATGTGATCGTCGAGGTAGAAGTGCCCACCGTCGTACCAGGAAAGTTCGAACGCGCCCGCGGTGTGGCATTCCCAGAGTTGCAGTTCGGCAGCGTCGACGCGGCTATCGCCGCGAGCGCCCAACACGGAAATACCTGCCGTGATTTGAGTTTCGGGGCTGCAGGCGTAGCGGTTGATTGCCGCATAGTCAGCCCGCATTGCGGCGATCAGCAGTTCCGCGAACTCCGGGTCGGCGAGCAGTTCGGCATCTGTGCCGCCGAGTTCGGCCATGTCGAACAGCAGGTCGTCGTGGCTGGTCGGCAAATCGGGCTTCGTCTCGACGGCACACGGCGCGGGAGCCGCCGAGGCCCACAGCCGCTCCACCGCAGTGCCACGGGTTTCCGCGATCCTGGCGAATTCGAAAGCGACGACAGCACCCATGCTGTGACCGAAGAGTCGCAGCGGCGCCATCTGACGCCAGGGACCGGCGACGAACAGACTGCGGGCGAGATCCTGGACGGTTTCGGCGGCCGGCTCGCTCAGTCGTTCGGCACGCTGCGGGTACTGAAGGATGTACGTATCGCCACCGGCAGCCAGTGCGGTCGCCAGGTTCCGGTAGCCCGTCGCCGCCCCGCCGGCATGCGGAAACACCACGGTTGCGCCTGCTCGCGCTCCCCCGTCACGACCCGGCACCTTCTTGATCCACGGCGGGAATTCTTTTTTCCGGACCGCCGTCAGGTTATCGAAAATCATTGCACCGCTTCGCTTCCAGCGACTGCCGCCGCAACGTGAACGGCGTCCATTCCGATAACTTCCAAGTAGAGCTCGGCGACCTGTTCGAGCCGCTCGGGGTCGGATTCGCGACGACTGAGCAAGTCGGCCAGCGCAGACACGGTTCGGGTTGCGAATATGTCAGCGACGATCACGTCGGGGCTGTCCAGCCAGGCCCGAACCCGGGCGACGGCCTGGGTGGCCAGCACCGAGTCCCCGCCCAGGGCGAAGAAGTCGTCATCGGCGCCGATCGCGTCGACGCCGAGCAGATCGCCGATGATTGCTGCGAGGGCGGATTCCACCGGTGTCGACGGGACGCGGTAGCCGGGCGTCGCCGAGTCGGCCACGGCGGCGGCCAATTGACCGGCGATAATGCGTCGGTCGATTTTGCCGGCGAGGGTAAACGGTACCTGGTCCACCAACGACAAGTGCTGCGGAATCATGTGCGCGGGAACGAGGTCGACCATCGCCGCCCGGACTTTCTCGATGGTCAACTGCGGGTCGTCCGCGTGAATGGCGGCGGCCAATACCTCGGCGCCGCCGGTAGTCGTCACTGAGGCCGCCACGGCAATTGCTACACCTGGCACACGCCGCAGCGCCACCTCGACCTCGCCGATTTCGACGCGATAGCCGCTGATTTTGACGCGGTCGTCGGCGCGTCCGACGAATTCGAGGACGCCGTCCGGCCAATACCTGGCCAGATCGCCGGTGCGGTACCAGGTCGCACCGTCGTGCTCAACGAAACGCTCGGCGGTGAGTTCCGGACGTCCACGGTATCCCCGCGCGATTCCACGTCCGGAAATCCACAGCTCGCCGGCGACCCAGTCGGGGCAATCGCCGCCCTTGTCGTTCACAACCCGGCAGGCGTTGTTGGTGAGCGGCCGGCCGAACGGCAACGCGGTCAGATCCGGCGGAAGTCCGTCGAGTTCGCCAACCTCGAAAATGGTGTTATGTGTTGCGGTTTCGGTCGCACCGCCCAGCCCGGCAAACCGCAGCAGGGGCGCGTCGGCGCGTAGCCGACGGACAACCTCGGGTCGAACCCAGTCACCTCCGGTCGGCACCACCCGCACGGACGACAGCCGTGCCCCGCCGACCTCGACCAACATCTCCAGCCAACCCGGCATGAAGTGCAACACCGTGACTTGGTGTGCATCGATGAGATTGGCCCAGGCGTCGGGATCTCGCCGCTGCGCTTCGTCGACGACCACAATCGATCCACCGGTGCGCAGGGTGACGAAGATATCCATCACCGAGATATCGCCTTCCAGTGTCGACAACGCCAGGCACCGATCGGTTGGGCCGATCTCGAAATATTTCTCGATGAATTCCACGGTGTTCATCGACGCGTCATGCGTGACCTCGACGCCCTTGGGCTCGCCGGTTGAGCCCGAGGTGAACAGCACGTAGGCAAGCTCGGCGGGATCGGTCCTCGCGGGCTGGAACATCGGATCGGCGGGCGTGGCGCTCAGCACGTCGGCAATCGTCAACGCGGGCAACGGCACCGATAGCGGCCGCCCACCACACACCAAGGCCAGCTTTACCTGGCCGGCCTGCAGGATGCGTTCCGCGCGATCCCGGGGCTGGTCGACACCGATAGGCAGATAGGCACCGCCCGCGGCCAGGATTCCCAGCAGCGCCGGCACCTGCTCGGCAGTTTTGGGCCCCATCACCGCGACCGTGTCGCCCTCGCGAATCCCGTTCGCGCGCAAAGCCGAAGCCAAGGCCAACGCCTGGCCGCGGAGCTGACCGTAGGTGAGATCTCCCGAACTGGACAGGACAGCGGGCGCGCCCGGCTGCAGCTCCGCCCGACGAAAGAAGCCGTCATGCAGCGCCTCTCCGCTAGGGGTGACGCTGCGAGTGTTGACCGCGTCGCGCACCGCCCGCTGATCTGCGGGCAGCGCCGGTGGGTCCGGCCGCGTCCAGGCGTCGCCGTCTGAAGCCAGCCGGCGCAGCTCGTCGGTGTGATGAGCGAACATCGCGTCGACGACGCCGGCCGGGAAAACGTCCTCGCGGACATCCCAATTCACCATCACGCCGCCATCGAACTCGGTGACCTGAGCATCGAGCGAAACTTGCGGTCCCTGCGAGATGATCCAGCTCGGTGCGCCGAAAGCGTCTGTGACGTCGCCGCAGAACAAATCACCGAGTCCCAGAGCGCTGGTGAATACGACCGGGGCGAGCACCGGGGTGCCGCGGTGACGGCTCAGGTCACGCAGCACCGACAGGCCCGGATACCTGGAGTGCGCTGCTGCTGCTCGCATCGCGTCCTGCACAACGTATGCGCGCGATGACGCGTCGGTCGTGCCGGTCAGGTCGACGTCGAGCAGCAGCGACGAGGTGAAATCACCGACCAGGCTGTCCACGTCGGGGTGCAAAGCCTCCCGACCGAACAACGGCACGTTGAGCAAGAATCGCGACGTGGTCGACCAGGACGCCAGGGTATGGGCGAAAGCCGCTGCAAACATCATCGCGGGGGTGACCCCGAGACGGCGGGCATATCCAAACAGAGCGTCCCGAGTTTCCGGATCCAACCAATGCCAATGCCGAATACCGTTGCAGGAGAGAATTTTTCGACTCGACGACGGCAGCTTGGGCGGGTCGGGGAGTTCGGGAATCCGCTGCGACCACCACTCCCGGTCAGCGTCGTAGTCCGGTCGAGGCTCAGCTTCCCGACGCGCGACTTCGTGACGGTATTCGCGGTAGCTGTAAGACAAATCCGGTAGGCGCTGTCCCTGATACAGCTTCGCCAAATCGGACATCAGGGTGCGGTAGCTCATCGCGTCGGCGGCTTGCATGTCCAAATCGACGTGTAAGCGCGAGCGTTCGCCGGGTAGCAGCGAGACAGTCACCTCGAAAACCTGTCCGTCGAGTTGCTGGTGCGACTTGGCGCTCCGAATGCCGAGGAGTCGCTCGGCGGCGACGTCGTGAGCGACGTCGCGGAAGTCGTGAACGGCGATCGGAAATGTTATCTGCTCAGATGCCGGATCGATGTGCTGGGTCCCGTCGGAGCGGAACCGAACCCGCAGCATCGGATGGCGCGCCGCCAAGTCCGTCGCCGCCGACTGTAACCGCCCGGGATCGATTGCTCCACAGTCGAATTCGACATACAGGTGCCCGGCCACGCCACCGAGCGGCTGGCTCTCATGACGTCCCACCCACATGGCGTGCTGCATGGGGGCGAGCGGAAACGCGTCGTCGGGTCCACCCGTCGGCGCCACAGCGGCGTCCGGCTGCGCCGCAACATCATCGCCGCCCGCCGAGACCAGTAGCGACCATGCTTCGATCGTGGGGTCAGCGGACAAGGCGGCGAAGTCGACATCGATTCCGCGACGACGCCACCGGCCGGCAAGCGACATCATCCGGATGGAATCCAGGCCCTGACTGATGAGGTTGCCCCGTGGGTCGACGATGTCGGCGCCGACGCCGAGTAAATTGGCGACCTCAGCGCGCACGTCAGTCGGGCTGCCAGCAACGGAAGCCCTCACCCCACCAGTCAACACACCGTCCCTCCCACTAGTTAGTGGAGGCTAGCCTAAATTGCTGGTTTACTTTAGTGGTCGGGGTGCCCGGCACGCTACCGCCCTCAGGTAGCGCTAAGGATCTTCCCCATGCAGCGCGCGGCGCTCCCGCGGCAACGCCGAAATCGACTCTTTCGATAGCCCGGGTAACCATTGCGGACCAGCGGTTACCCGGGTTTGGTCGGTGTGACTTACCGCACTTTAATTAGGTAGGCAATCCATTGTGACTCAGGTAAATCTCAGGTAGCGTCCGTCGCGCCTGGTTATGGCGATGCTTCCGTGACGGTCACTGAAGGAGATGCCGTGTGCCTTCGCGCTCTCGAACGACGTCGACCTGATTGCCACGGACTTCTCCACCGGCGATTACACCCAGGGATTCACCGACATTTCGAATCTGCCGTCGGACCTGACCAATGCCCTTCTCAACGGTTGGACCGGCCCCTACGCCGGCACGGGTGAGGCCTTCACTGGCCTGCTCAACAGCGGTAGCCTGCTCGAATCGCTGCTGGTGACTTGGCCGGAGCAGCTTGCCGCGGCGCTGGGCGAGTCTGCGACGACAGGAACGGCAGAGGCGGTGACGGCTACGCTGCCCGATCTGTTCGGCGGCCTGCTCAAGCTTCCAAGCAACGGTCGCGCTGGGCGGGGATGGACGTTCGTCGTCCATCCCGCCCTTTGCCTGTGGTAGAGCCGAACTGGAGGCCTGGCCTGCAGCTGGCGGGCTCCCATCTTCCCTACCCCGCCCCCTGGCGTCGTGACGTCCCTCCGGGTCAGAACACGGCCAGGCAAACCGCGACGAAATGACAGATCGCTGCGATGGCGGTGCAGGTGTGAAATATCTCGTGATACCCGAACGTCGTGGGCCAGGGGTCTGGCCAGCGCAGCGCGTAGACAAGCGCGCCGAGACTGTAGAGAGCGCCGCCGACCGCGAGCAGCACCGCCGCGGCGACGCCCGCGTTGTGCAGAATGAGCGCCGTGTACCACACTGCCACCCATCCCAACAGCAGATAAAGAGCCACGCTTAGCCAACGGGGGGCCTCGGGCCAGAACAACGTCAGCGCGATACCCGCCAATGCCCCGCCCCATACGACGGCCAACACGACATGGCCGGTCGGGCGGGGCATATCCAGCCTGGCGAACGGTGTGTAGGTGCCGGCGATGAAGAGGTAGATCATGGAGTGATCCAGGCGTCGCATCCAAGCCCTTGTCACCGCCGAAGCCCACTGGACGCGATGGTAGGTGGCGCTGACGGCGAACATGGCCACGATCGCTAACGTGTACGCCAAGGTGGCGTGTCCGGCCAGCCTGGACTCCACCGCCCATGACACTGCTACCAAGGCCGAACCGGCCACCAGAGCAGAGACGGCGCAGTACAAGTGGATCCATCCGCGAAGCCGCGGTTTAGTGACAGGCTCGCTCAAACTTCCCACCCGGCCGACACCTGCGGCGGACCCGGCTGTGCCAGACACCTGCGCGGCATCAGTCCGATAATTCATCGCCTCTCCCCTCTCTCGCGGTCGCTACGACGTAAAATCATTGCAAGCAAAGCAATTTCGCCCAGTAATTGGCGACCCCACTGGATCGCTAAGGAACTGCCTCCTGAAGACAGCGAACAGCTGCGGCATTTCCATCGGAACACGAATCACGATCTCGATTCCCCGGAACGAGTCGAGCTGGTACCAACGGTATTGCTAACAGCGGAAATAACCCGCACAGAGCCCACGCGGCGGATATTGAGATGCCGCGATCAGCGCCCCAAAGAGCGGGGTTGCGGCCACTGCCATCAGCCGTTGCCCGGTGTTCGGTACGTCCAATGCGCGCCCGCTCCAGGAGGATCCGGCAAACTCGGTGATCGCGGTTGCTTACGGGCTCTGCGTTCATCGACAAAACCGCCTTTTACGGCTGTACGCGGTGCTAGCACCGACTCCGCCAATCATTAGGCGCCGCAGTCGTATCCGGCGACTGCGAGCCCGTGCGGTGAGATATGTCGTTATCAACATGGGAGCGCCAGATTAGGAGTGGAGCGCTGAGAAACCACTGAGAGCCGTGACGAGGTCCCCCCGTTCTCAGCCGATTCTCAGCACCACGGCATCAGACTGTGTAAGTGTCTGCTGTGCGGTCGTTTCGACGTAGCGCGCTAGCCCGCCTTGAGGGGATGAAAAGGCTGGGCATCCCCGCTCGCTCAGCTACGGTGTCGGCGGTCGCGGTGTTGGTTGCGCTTACGCTAGCGGGCTCGGTCCTGGACCTGGTCCTTTATCGCTACTTGTTGGCAGGTGTCGACGACGCCACTGCAGGCAGGGTTCGCAACATTGTCGGCGCGCTGCAAACGAGTTCACTCAACGACCTCGACCACGAATTACTGACCACTAACCAACGCATCATCGCCATTCAACTTGTTGGTCCGAATGGAGACGTAGTTAAACGCGTCGGCGAGGCTCCCGCCACGCCACTAGTGCCCGTGGGTCGCTTCGACCGCGCGTTGCTGCGCGGCATGCCCGACGATGCCGTGCCCGGTGACGATATGCGTGTCAGCGGCCAGAGGGTTGACACGGCGCACGGCGAATACACGGTGATAGTTGGAGGGGGAAGCGAGGCGGTCGAGGCGACCGCTCGGACTGCCGCACTGCTATTGGCCTGCGGCGCACCGATTATCGTTGGGGTCGCAGCGGCCGCAAGCTACCGGCTAGTTCGCCAGTCGTTGCAGTCAGTGGACGCGATTCGCAGCAGAGTAGCTGAAATCTCCGTCTCGGACTTGGCTGATCGCGTCCCCGTCCCCGACAGCCGCGACGAGATTTCAGCGCTGGCAGTCACCATGAATGAGATGCTGGTACGAATTGAAGCTGGCCACCGAGCCCAACAGCGTTTCGTCAGCGACGCCTCTCACGAACTGCGCAGCCCCCTGACCACAATCATCTCCGGGCTGGAAGCTGCCGACGACCATCCCGAGCTCCTCGCTACGGGATTGGCAGGTCAGACTCTGCTTCCCGAGGCGCACCGCATGCGAATGCTGATCGACGATTTGCTGCTGCTGGCTCGAGCCGATGAGCGACGCTTGGTGCTGCGCAGGGATGAGGTGTCCGTCAGCGAACTTGCCGAGGCCGAAGTGGCTCGCGCACGCCACGATGCCAGTTGCACAATCGATGCCGTCATCACTCCGGTACGGGTGGCCGGTGACTCGATAGCGATCTCGCAGGTCATACGAAATCTGCTAGAGAACGCCGTTCGTCACGCAATGTCGCGTGTCGAGGTCTGCGTCGCCGAGCGGAGCCCAGAGGCGATCGTCGCGATCAGCGATGACGGCCCGGGCATCGCTCCTGAGGACCGGAGGCGCGTGTTCGAGCGCTTCGTGCGGCTGGACTCCGATCGATCCCGCAGCAGCGGAGGAGCCGGCCTCGGCCTGGCGATCGTCGCCGAGGTGGTGGCTGCGCACGGCGGCACCGTCGCGATCGAAGGTCGGGCTGGGCGGGGAACGACGATGCTGGTCACGTTGCCTCAGCAGATCAATCGGTAAGCGACGCCACGGTCGTCTCAATAGTGTTCGCGCTCAAAGGAACATCGATTTTCGCAGGTATCCCACGGCAACGCTGGCCGGTGACGTCGATGTCCTCTGCATCGTTGACATCCTTGAGCGCGGCCGACGCGCCCGGGCGTGGTGATCTGAATCAGCCATGATCTCAGCGTTTTCTCAGCGCGGCTGCCGTAAGCATGGAGCCGACCGACAGCACGTGGGTGTCATGGAACTGCCGGCGATGTTCAACGAGATCGAGGATCACGGTGTGATGAACGATGCCGCGAAGCATGCGTTGACCAAGGTGCCGAGTAGCGTGCCGACATGAGGGTTTTGCTCGTCGAAGACGAGTCTCGATTGTCGGCGACGCTGTCTATGGGTCTGAAAGCCGAAGGCTTCGTCGTCGTGTCCGCCGATACGGGCATCGAGGGCCTACACGAGGCGACTGAGAATAGCTTCGACGTCGTCGTGCTCGACATCATGCTCCCCGGTCACAGCGGCTACGAGGTGCTGCGCCGGATGCGCGCGCAGGGCGTGTGGACACCCGTGCTCATGCTGACAGCCAAGGACGGTGAGTATGACGAGACTGACGCGTTCGACCTCGGAGCGGATGACTATCTGACGAAGCCTTTTTCGTTTCGGGTGCTTGTGGCGCGACTGCGCGCGTTGGTACGTCGCGGCGCACCAGAGCGACCGGTGGTGTTGACGGTGGGCTCGTTGTCGCTTGACCCCGCCCGGCACACAGTCCATCGCGATTCGACTCCGATCGAGTTGACGCCGCGCGAATATGGGGTGCTCGAATTTTTCATGCGCAACAAGGACACCGTCGTGACGAAGGCCGAGATCCTGCGCAACGTGTGGGATGCCCACTACGAAGGCCCTGACAATGTTGTCGAGGTGTACGTGGGGTATCTACGGCGCAAGATCGACGTTCCCTTCGGCACCAACACCATTGAGACGCTCCGCGGTGTCGGCTACCGGCTACGGCGGCCGGTGACGTTGACCGCGGGTTCGTTGTCCCTTGATCCCGTCCAGCGGACGGTCCATCGCGATTCGACTCCGATCGAGTTGACGCCGCGCGAATATGGGGTGCTCGAATTTTTCATGCGCAACAAGGACACCGTCGTGACAAGAGGCGACATCCTGCGCAACGTGTGGGATGCCCACTACGAAGGCCCTGACAATGTTGTCGAGGTGTACGTGGGGTATCTACGGCGCAAGATCGACGTTCCCTTCGGCACCAACACCATTGAAACGGTCCGCGGTGTCGGCTACCGGTTACTCTGCTGAGGCAACTTCACGGCGGCCCCGGTCGTTGATCGCCATAGTGCCGCCGTGCGCGGCCACCGGTTCGGCGACGATGACCAGCCCCAGTCCGGTACCTCCGCTGCTGCGGCGCGGTCGGAGTCCCAACGCACGGCGACTTCGGGTTCGGCACGGTTTCCGTCCGCCGTAAATCGGGCGCAGAGGCCTTCTCAGCGGGTTCTCAACGGCACGCATTTACTCTGACGCTCACATGCTGAAAACCGCTCGTCGTGTCTTCCTGGCACACAAATTGTGGAATCAATTGTTTTGGAGCGTGTGCTGGTGCCTGTCATTCGGTACGGACTACTTTCACCGACCGGGCACACCAGCCGCGGGATCGATCAGGTGATGCGGCAAATGGTTTGGGCACGTCAGCGGAATGCTGCTGACAACCGCCGCACTTCATCGGCTGGCTGGTGTGACCGGGGTCAGGCGCTACGACCAGGCGAAATGGCGCAGGCATCGGTGATGGGCGCCCTGTGCGCGGCGATCGCGATCATTGCGGTCGTCCTCCCGCACGCAGGGGGGCTGGGATTGCTGGGCGCCGTGCCAATGGGGCTGCTCGCCTATCGCTACCGGATCCGCGTGCTGATCACCGCGACGGTCGCCGCTAGCGTAATCGGCTTCCTGGTAGTCGGCTTGAGCGGTTTCATGACCGTCCTGCTCTGCGCCTATGTCGGCGGGCTGGCTGGAATCGTGAAACGCCGCGGCCGCGGCACGCCAACCGTTATCGCGGTGTCCTTTGTCGCCGGTGTCGTCGTCGGTGTCGTGGTGGTCATCGCGCTGACCGTCCTGGCGCGGCTTCGGCAGCTGGTATTCGGCGCGATCACGGCCACCGTGGACGGAGTCGCGGCGATCATGGCGCTGGTGCCGCACCTGCAGACGCCGGCGCAGGAGCTCAAACGGTTGTTCGCCGAAGCGCTGCATTACTGGCCGCTGCTCGTCCTCGGATACGCCGCCGTTGCGATCACGGTCGCTTCGGTGATCGGTTGGTGGGCGCTGTCGCGGGTGCTGCAGCGGCTGCGCGGCGTTCCCGATGTGCACAAACTGGACGCGCCAGTCAGCAGCGGACCAATCCAGCCGGTCCCGGTGCGGCTGGACGAGGTGAGCGTCCGGTACCCGAACACCGACCATGACGCGCTGCGTGCGATCAGCCTGGACGTGCGGGCAGGTGAACACATCGCGATCACCGGTGCCAACGGCTCGGGTAAATCCACGCTGATGCTGATCCTGGCCGGCCGCGAACCGACGTCGGGCACGGTTGAACGCCCCGGCGCCGTGGGTCTCGGTCGGCTCGGTGGCACCGGGGTCGTCATGCAGCACCCGGAAACCCAGGTGCTGGGCACGCGGGTGGCCGACGACGTGGTCTGGGGACTGCCGCCCGGCAAGACCACTGACGTCGATCGGTTATTGGATGAAGTCGGGCTGGCCGGCCTCGCCGAACGCGACACCGGCGGCCTGTCCGGCGGTGAACTGCAACGCCTGTCCGTGGCGGCGGCGCTGGCGCGGGAGCCGGCGCTGCTCATCGCCGACGAGGTCACCAGCATGGTCGACCCGCAGGGCCGGGTCGCACTACTGGCCGTGCTGTCGGGTCTGACCGACCGTCACGCAACGGCCCTGGTGTATATCACTCACTACAACGACGAGGCCGATTCGGCCGACCGCACGATCAACCTCAGCGATTCGCTGGATAACACCGCTATGGTCGAGACCGCGGCCGCGCCGGCGCCGACGGTCGCGGCGGGCCACCAATCCCACGCGCCGGTGCTCGAGCTAGCCGGTATCGGCCACGAATATGGCAGTGGCACCCCCTGGGCCAAGACCGCGCTGCGCGATATCAGCTTCGTCGTACATGAGGGCGACGGCATGCTGATCCACGGCGACAACGGCTCGGGTAAGTCGACGCTGGCCTGGATCATGGCCGGGTTGACGACGCCGACGACCGGTACCTGTCTGCTGGACGCGCGCCCCGTCGCCGAGCAGGTGGGCGCGGTCGCACTCAAGTTCCAGGCGGCCCGGCTCCAGTTGATGCGCCCCCGGGTCGGCCTGGAAGTGGCCTCGGCGGGCGGCTTTCCGCCTGACGATCACGCCCGGGTGACCGCGGCGCTGGCCGTCGTCGGCCTGGATGCCGCGGTGGCGAAGCGGCGCATCGACCAGCTCAGCGGCGGCCAGATGCGCCGCGTGGTCCTGGCCGGATTGCTGGCGCGGTCGCCGCGGGTATTGATCCTCGACGAGCCACTGGCGGGCCTGGACGCCGCCAGCCAGCGCGGTCTGGTGCGGCTGCTCGCGGATCGGCGCCGTGAGACCGGTCTGACCGTGGTGGTCATTTCGCATGACTTCGCCGGGCTCGAGGAGCTGTGCCCGCGTACCCTGCACCTGCGCGACGGCGTGCTGGAATCGGAGTCGGCCGCGGGCAAGGGGAATGACGTGCCTGCGACGCCGCCGGCGAAGCGCCGGACCCGCCGCCCACCTCGGCCGGTCGTGCTGCTGCGCCCGGTGCCCGGGCGCTCCCCGATCCATGAGCTGTGGGCCGGCACCAAACTGATTGTCGTATTTGGTATTTCGGTGTTGTTGACGTTCTACCCGGGATGGGCGGCGATCGGACTGCTGGCCGCGACGGTGCTAGTGGGAGTACGGGTAGCTCGTATTCCCCGAGGCGTGCTGCCGTCGGTGCCTCGCTGGCTGTGGATCCTGCTGGCCGTCGTCGGTATCACTGCGGTATTGGCCGGCGGCAGTCCGGTGATCCAGGTGGGCACGGTCTCGCTCGGTCTCGGCGGCCTGTTGGATTTCTTGCGTCTCACCGCGCTGTCGATCGTGTTGCTCGGCTTGGGTGCGCTGGTGTCGTGGACCACCAATGTCGCCGAAATCGCTCCCGCGGTGGGCACTCTGGGTCGTCCACTGCGGCCATTGCGGATCCCGGTCGACGACTGGTCTGTCGCATTGGCGCTCGCACTGCGCACCTTCCCGATGCTGATCGACGAGTTCCGGGTGCTCTACGCCGCTCGCCGGTTGCGGCCCAAAGAAAAGCCGCCCGCCCGCAGGGCTCGTCTCGGGCGATTGGTAACAAATGTGATCGACCTGATAGTCGCGGTGATAACCGTGACACTGCGTCGCGCGGACGAGATGGGCGATGCGATCACCGCCCGCGGCGGCACCGGTCAGATCTCGGCCGTCCCGTCGAAGCCGAAACGTGCTGACTGGGTGGCACTTTCGATCGCGTCGGCGGTGTGCGCGGCCGCCTTGGCGGGAGCGCTGCTGTTCGGACCCTAGCGGCCGACAGCTCTCAGAACCGCACCAGTGCCGGCACGTCTGCGAGCGAGCAATTGGGGATGCGTTCGGCCGCGCGCAACAGGAAGTTGAGTTTCTCGATGCGCTCGCCCGACCGCGGCGCGCCGTTCTTCTGGAACGGCGCTCCTAGTCCCACCGCCAGGTCCATTACGACATCGTCGATGACACCGCCAGACCGGCCCGACGGGATTGTCAGAATGGCGTTCTGCGAGGCGTATTCGAAGCAGTCCAGTGCCTCAGCGATGGTCCCGACCTGGTTGGGCTTCAGAATGAAGCCGTCGACGGCCGAGGTCTTTACGGCCCGTTCCAGACGTTCGGGGTTGGTGACGATCAGGTCGTCCCCGAGGATGATCGAGCGGTCGATGGTCTGTACCGCCCTGGTGAAGCCATCCCAGTCATCCCCGTCAAGCAGGTCCTCGATGAACAGCATCGGAAAATCCTCCGACAGCGCCCGGGCGTAGTCGATCAGCACCTCCGCGGCCACCCGCTCACCATTCAATGCGTACGTCTGCGTGCGCTTGTCGTACACCTCGCTGGATGCACAGTCCAGTGCAAACGCCATGACGTCGGCACAGCCGGCGCGCTCGACCGCCTCGGCCAGCGCCTCCATGACGACGCGCGGATCGCTGGACGGAGCAACGTACCCGTACGACGATGCGATCAGCGGCGCGCGGCCAAGCCGTCGCGCAAGCACCTCGCCAAGTACGGCGAACAAACTCACACCCTTTTCGACCGCCGACTCGATGGAGTCCGCGCGATAGGGCACGACGAGGAACTCGTTGAACGGCTGGAATACATCGTCATACCGGCCACCGTTGATCATGTTGAAGCTGGGCGCCGGCACGGTGGTCGCCGGTTCAAGTCCCAGCAGGGCGCGGACATAAGCATACGTGGGTACGCCGGCCGCCGCCGAGGCCGCGCGCACCAGTGCGATCGACGTGGAATAGATGGCGTTCCCGCCAAGCCGATGCTTGTCTGGAGTGCCGTCGAGTTCGATCAAGACCCGGTCTAGGCACCGCGGGTCGTCAAGTTCGGCGCCGACTAGGACGGGAGCGATTTCGTCGGTCACGGCGGAGACGGCGCGGTGCACGCTGAGCCCGTTGTATTCCGACTGGTCTCCGTCACGAAGTACGAACGCCTCGTGCGTGCCTACCGAACTACCTGTCGGTGACGCCCCGCAGCCGACATAGCCTGTGTCAGTGATGATTTCAACCTCCACCAACGGCCGAGCCTTGCAGTCCAGCAGTTGGCGGGCGATGACGGATGCGATCTTCATCAACGTGCTCCTGATGCGAGGCAAGCAACCGTAACCATGGGATCGCGAGCGTAAGTTCAGTTCGCTGAGAAGCCGCTGAGCTTCATATATGACGGCCGGGGAAGCTTGACGGCGCACGACTTTGTGCCAGGTGACGGCATCAAGCGCGGCTCTCCGTGAGCTGGCGACTCTTGTTCCGGAACAACACCCGGGGGCCGTTTTCATGCGGCTCTGAGGAAATTGTTCACCGAATTGCTCAACGACGACAGCCTGCTGGTGGCCAGGTCAGAGCAGTTCGTGACGGCGCTGGGCGAGTCGATCTCGACGGCGGCGACGGAATTCGTTTGTGCGACGGCCCCTGATTTGTTCACCGGGCTGCTTAGGTTCTAAGCAACGGACGTGCTGGGCGGGATGGACGTTCGTCGTCCATCCCGCCCTTTGCGTGTGGTAGAGCCGAACTGGAGGCAAAAGATGCCGTCTTCCCAACTGGAAGGATTCGTGCCGTTCCCGCCGGACCGCGCGGCGAGCTACCGGGCCGCCGGCTACTGGAGCGGCCAGACCGTCGACTCAATGCTGTCCAACGCGGCACAACGCTGGCCAACGCATATCGGCGTGGTCGACGCCGATGGACCGCAGCGACTGACCTTCGCGCAGCTTGACGAGCGCGCCGATCGCGCGGCGGCTGGACTAGCGGACCTGCGCATCGCTACCGGGGATCGGGTGCTGCTGCAACTGCCGAACAGCTGCGAGTTCGCCGTGGCGTTGTTCGCCCTGCTGCGCGTCGGCGCGATCCCGGTGATGTGCCTGACCGGCCACCGCGCGGCCGAGTTAGGGCATTTCGCCACCGTCAGCGGAGCCACCGCGCTGCTAGTTCCGGATAAGGCAGCCGGTTTCGACTACCGCCCGATGGCCCAGGAGCTGTCGCGAGATCATCCCGGGCTGCGTCACATCATCGTCGACGGCGAGCCTGGACCATTTACATCGTGGTCGCAGGTGTGCGCAAGTCATGCCGCCCGGCGCGAACCCCCCAACCCAGATCCCGAGTCCCCCGCCTTGCTACTGGTGTCCGGCGGCACCACCGGCACACCGAAACTCATCCCCCGCATCCACAACGACTACGTGTACAACGCCACCGCCAGCGCCGAGCTCTGCATGCTCACCGTCGACGACGTCTATATGGCCGCTTTGCCTGCCGCACATAACTTTCCATTGGCTTGCCCCGGGTTGCTGGGCGCCGTCGCCGTCGGGGCCACCACGGTGTTTCTCAGCAACCCCAGTCCGGAGTCGGCCTTTGCCGCCATCGCACGCCACGGTGTCACCGTCACCGCGCTGGTGCCGGCACTGGCCAACCTGTGGGCGCAAGCCACCGAATGGGAGCCGGAGGTCCCAACATCGTTGCGGCTACTGCAAGTTGGCGGCGCCAAGCTGGAAGCCGATGATGCTCAACGGATCCGCGAGACACTGACATCGGGCCTGCAACAGGTGTTCGGCATGGCCGAAGGGCTGCTGAACTACACCCGGCCCGGCGATCCGCCGGACGTGGTCGACCACACCCAGGGTCGACCGCTGTGCGCTGACGACGAACTGCGTATCGTCGACGACGTGGGCAACCCCGTCCCCACCCGAGCCGAAGGCGAGCTGCTGGTCAGGGGCCCGTACACGTTCAACGGATACTTCTGTGCCGACGACGTCAACGAACGCTGCTTCGACGCAGCGGGCTTCTACCGCAGCGGCGACCTAGTCCGTCAACGCGCGGACGGCTATCTAGAGGTCACCGGCCGGGTGAAGGACGTCATCCATCGCGGCGGTGAGACCATCCCGGCAGCCGATCTGGAAGAGCATCTGCGTACGCACCCGTCGATCTTGTCGGCAGCCGCGGTAGCGTTACCCGATCCATACCTGGGTGAAAAAATCTGTGCAGCAGTCGTTTTCGCGGGAAATCCGGTGTCGCTGGCGGAGTTGAACGATTATCTCGACCAACGCGGGGTGGCCAGGCATGCTCGGCCCGATGTAGTGAACGCCATGGCCTCGTTGCCGACCACCCCGATCGGCAAGATCGATAAGAAGGCGATTGCCCGGCAATTACAGTCTTAAGATTCGGCAGCCGGATTCACCGAGTTCGGACAGAGATTCTTTAGCTTTCGGCACTAATCTCGACCTCAGTGTTGCAATTAGATGAGGTGGGAAAGTGAAAGCAAGTGTTGACAGCAATTCGCCCGCGGTAAATGACCGCGTCGAGGCGAGGCGGTCATTCTTGTCAACCGCCCTCTCGGTGCTTGCCGCAGGCGCGACTTTTTTCGGAGCAGGAGCAGCGTTGGCGTCTCCGTCCAGCATGAGTCTCGGAGATGGCCTGCTAGCGTTCCACGTCGAATAGTTCGGCCGTACGCAAATGATCTACACGGCCGAGCCCGACGCCGAAGATGGCGAGCGGCTAGCCCTGGCAATCGTTCTCGGTACCCAGTCGTTGATCGACTAGCCGCACCCGCTGCGCAGCCGCTGAACCTGCCCGTAAGTATCAATCGGGCTCTGCAAGGCCAGACCGCCATCGGCGAGGATGGTTTGGCCCGTGACCCAACCCATCTCGAGTACTGAGACGATAGCCTCGGCGACGTCATCGGCCTCACCTATGCGGCCGAGGGCTGTTCGCTGGCTCAGACCGTCTACCCACCCCGGTAACTGCTCGGCTCGGGCCAGCATGGGGGTTCGTGTGACGCCCGGCCCCACCGCATTGACGCGGATGCCGTGCGGTCCCCATTCGCTTGCGGCCACGCGAACGAGCATGTCGACACCGGCCTTTGAGACGCAGTAAGCGCCCATGTCGCGATCGGCGACGGTGCCGCTGATGCTCGACACGGCGACGATGGATCCGCCGCTGCCGTGGTCGATCATCGCCTGCGCGACCGCCCGCATCGTCAACCAGGTCCCGGTCAGGTTGACGTCGATCACCCGTTTCCAGTCGCCGGGATCCTGCGCGATCAACATTCCGGAGGCACCAACCCCGGCACAGGCGACGAGACGATCGGGCACCCCACCTTTCGCTAGCGTCTGCTTGAGCGCGGCAGCTACCGCATCGGGATCGCTGATGTCGCAGGCGATGTCGCCCCCGCGCAGATCCCAGGTGATGACGTCGTGCCCGTTCTTCCGTAGCCGGTCGGCGGCAGCGCTGCCGATACCGGATGCGCCGCCGGTCACGATGGCACTCATCGCGGCGGTCCGATCAGTTCGACTCTGACGCCGTCCGGCGCCGTGATCACGGCCATCTGAACCTGCTTTCCGTGCGGTGCGGGGACAAGGATCTGCCGTACGTCTTTAGTGAATCCCAGATCGGCCAGCCGACGAAGCGTCGGTTCGACGTCGCGGTTCAACGAGACCAGGAAGAAACCGTGCGCCGGCCCCGTTATCGGCTCGTGCCCGGACGCCGGATCGTCGAACACAACCAATTCGATGATGCCTGTGTCAGGTGCGCTGCTGTCGCCGAGAAAGATCGACCGCAAGGTGTCGGTTCTGGCGTCGAAAAGGGTCCGCCAATCACCGGCAAAGACATGATCGAAGAGGAGCGCGAGCCCCAGACCGTCCCGCCAAAAGCGCAGCGCGCGATCGACCTCGCTGGTCACGATCGCCGTGTGGTGAACACCATTCATGCGCCACCAGCCTTTGCATCGAGCTTCCCAAGCTGCGGACGGGTATCGAAAACATCCAAGCTCACCGCGGCGAGCCGCTGGGCAAACATGCTTCCGCTGTAGGGGTATTGAGTCACAATCTTGCCGCTCGGGTGACGAAAGTAGTTGCTGCAGTTTGCTGCCCAGACAGTTCTGTCCAGGGCTGCCTGTATCTCGGCGTTGAATACGTCGTGCGGGTCGCGTTTGATCTCGACTGCCTGAATCGCTTCTCGGCTCATCGTGTCGAGTAGCCGTCGAACGAATTGAGCCTGCGCTTCGAGGATGTAGATCATCGAGGTGATCCCGTTGGTATTCGGCCCGTACAGCGTGAACAAGTTCGGATAGCCGGGCACCACAGTGCCAAGGTATGCCTCGGCGCCATGACGCCAGTCGTCGTGAAGTCGCCGGCCGCCGGCGCCATAGACGTCCAGGCTGCTCAGATAATCCGCAGCCTTGAACCCCGTTCCGAAGATCACTGTGTCGGCTTGGTGCTCGACGCCGTCGGCGGTGCGCAGACCGTGTTCGGTGAAAGCAACGATCGGAGCGGTCTCCAATGTGACGTTCGGTAGCGCGAACACCGGGAACCAGGTTTTCGACTGCAGTGGACGCTTGCAGCCAACCGGGTAGTCGGGCAACAACTTCGAACGCAGCTCCGGGTCGTGAACCTTTTTCATCAGGTAGCTGTACGACATTTCGGTCAGCATTTTTGTCATGTCGGATTCCACGTCGAAATCGGCCGCCTCGTACTGCTGGAAGGCTGCATCACGGACCTTGAGCGCTTCGGCGGGGTGGCTCGCGAACAACGCTTGTTGGTCGGGGGTGAAAGGGTCGTCGGACCGCGGTGCCACCCAAATCGGGGTGCGCTGGAATATGGTGAGATGCTTGGTTTCGGCGGCGATGGCAGGCACGAACTGCACGGCGCTGGCGCCGGTACCGATCGATGCAACCCGTTCTCCCGCTGTCGATTTCGAATGATCCCACTGTGAGGAGTGAAAAACCCTCCCGGCAAAACGCTCCCTGCCCGGAATGGCCGGGATGTTAGGGACGTCGAGCATGCCGACGGCGCTGACGACAACATCGACCTCGTGCCGATCCCGCTGCTCGGTCTCGATCGTCCATCGCGAGTCGGTATCTGACCACCGGATCGCCGTCACGGCGGTGTTGGCTTTCAGGTGCTGACCGAGACGGTGGTCGTGCGCGACCCGCTCCAAGTAGGCGAGGATCTCGGGCTGGTTCGCGTAGGTCTTACTCCAGTACGGGTTGAGCGCGAAGGAGAACGAGTAGAAGTGCGATGGCACATCACACGCAGCGCCAGGGTAGGTGTTGTTGCGCCACGTTCCGCCATACCCGTCGCTGCGCTCAAAGACGGTGAAATCGTAGCCATGCTGGGCCAATTGAATACCCATGGCGATGCCGCCGGGACCGGCGCCGATGACGCCCACCCGCGGTTTACGTTGTGACATCGCCGGCCCCGGCGAGATCACGCTGCGCGAGTGTGACGGCGGCCATACTCCGCTATGTTACATATCCAGTCTCATATGTAAAACGGCGCGGTATAGGTGGTGCTTGTCGATGCCCTGGAG
Source organism: uncultured Actinomycetota bacterium (assembly GCA_963733755.1). Classification (GTDB taxonomy): domain Bacteria; phylum Actinomycetota; class Actinomycetes; order Mycobacteriales; family Mycobacteriaceae; genus Mycobacterium. The sequence goes on along the minus strand of CAVTEZ010000024.1, from coordinate 170,047 downwards.
CAAAGTTGTCGAGGTGAAATATCGCAGAAGCATCACCGGCCTGGTGGTGATTGACCCGTACAACGACTTCATTTCCGAGGGCGGCAAGGTCTGGGACCGCCTCAAGGGAGTTGCCGAGGCCAATGGGTGTGTCGGGCATATGAGTCAAGTCCTTGAGGCCGCGCGCAATGCCGATATTCAAGTGTTCTACGCGCTGCACCACCGATACCGGCCCGGCGACTACGAGAAGTGGAAATACATTGCGCCGATCCAGAAGGCAGCGTGGTCGCGCAAGACCTTCGAGGAAGGTACGTGGGGCGGCCGGCTGCGCAGTGAGTTTGAACCCAGGCCGGGCGACATTGTCGCCCAAGAGCATTGGTGCTCCAGTGGCTTCGCCAACACTGATTTAGACATGCTGCTCAAGCGGCAAGGCATTCAGCAGCTCATCATGATCGGACTGATCGCGCACACCTGCCTGGAGGCGACAGTTCGCTTCGGAGCTGAGCTGGGCTACGAGGTGACGGTGGTCAACGATGCGACGGCCAGCTATTCCGACGTGGAGATGCACGCGGCTCTGGAGGTAAACATCCCCAACTACGCGAACGCAGTCGTCTCGACGAAAGAGATCGTCGACGCCATCTCGCGCTCGACCGCCTGATCTCATTCGGAAGAGGCCGGCGCCAGGAAGCAGCCTTCGAAATGGCCGTTTTCGATCCCGACGGTCTGCATGAACGAATGGGCGACAACCGGCCCGATCATCTGAAACCCCACGTTTCGCAACGCGAGCGAAAGGCGTCGCGATTCTGGGCTTTCCATCCGACCGTCGGCCCAACTCCGCAGTCGGTGGTGTTCAGGGGGCTGGTATTGCCAAACCAGTTGCGACAGCGAGTGTTTGCACATCAGGCGGGCGTTGTGCACCGTGGCTACAATCTTCCGGCGGTTGCGAACGATACCTGTATTGCCCATTAATCGTTCGACGTCGTCCTGCGTCATCACAGCCACCCGCGCTGGGTCGAAACCGTAGAAGGCATGGCGGAAATTGTCTCGCTTGTCGTACACGGTCACCCACGACAAGCCGTTCTCGAAATATGTCAGGGCAAGCGCTTCGAACAACACGACCTCGTCGTGCGTCGGCACACCCCACTCGTGATCGTGGTAGTCGGTCAAATCACGGCCCGCCTTGGTAGCCCAACGGCAGCGGGTGGTTCCGTCTACGGCGGTGACCGTCATGGGCAGTTCCGGTGGCACGCCGACGCCGGCCATCGCCTTCATCCCTCACCCCTATCAACTGCCTGCGGGCACCTCGGCGAATCCCGGTTGCCCGCCGTCGGCAACGGAATTGAACCGGTGCCGGGTCTTGAGACGTTCGTTGATATCGTGCATCGCGCTCTCGGGAATCGCGGTGACATCGAAATTCTCCCTGATGCGTGCTGGGTTGACCGATCCCGTCAGAACCGCACTGCCACGTTGAATGCCCCATGCCAAAAGCACTTGCGCGGGAGTTTTTCCCAACCGCTGTGCCGTCGAGACAATCAGCGGATCGTCGAGCAGTCGGGGTTCGAGCGCGTGCCCCAGCGAAGCGAACGCCAGCAGGATGATCCCGTGTGTCTCGCGCAATTGATGCAGTTCCCACTGCGGGTGGTACGGATGCGACTCGACCTCGACCACGGCCGGCATGATCCTTGCGCTGTCGGCGATCCTCTTTGCGCCGTCCACGTTAATGTCGGAGAGCCCGATCGCTCCGGTAAGTCCCTCGTCCACAAGGCTTTCCATCGCGGTCCAGGTTTCCTCTAACGTGACTCCGTCGTCGTAGATGACGGAACCATGCGCGTCGCGGGGATCCTGGTCATCGCCGGGCTTGAACGCGAACGGAGTATGCACCAGATACAGGTCGACAGCATCGAGTCCGAGCCTGTGAAGGCTCGCTTGCAACGCCGGCTTCACCCGCTCGGGACGATGGTTGTTGTTCCACAGCTTGGTGGTCACGAACAGCTCATCGCGGCGGACGGTGCCGTCAGCGAACAGCTCGTTGAGCGCGGCGCCCACCTCGGCCTCGTTGCGATACCGTTCGGCGGCGTCGAGGTGCCGGAACCCGACCTTGACCGCGGCTTTGACCGCGTCCCTCGTCTTCGTGCGATCGGAAAGCGACGTTCCGAACCCAAGCGCCGGAATCTCGCCGCTGCCGGTGTTCAAGGCGAACGTGACCCGACCCAGATCCTCTTGTGCAGTCATAACGCGGCCTCTCTCATTTTATAGATGACCAGTCGCCTACTTAACATTCGCTGCCGGATCGCCATTCCCCTCGGTTCCGCAAAGAAGTGCGGGGACGGTGTCGGCTTCGAACCGATCGTAGGGAACGCGGTTGCGGATCATTTTGCCCCGAAGCGCCGCGCCTTCCCAGGCTTCGATCAGCCGGCAGGCGACCTCGTCTGCGACGAGATCCTCCCGAAGGTCGCCGGAGCGCAAACACTCGGCGAGAGCACTGCCCCAGCGGTCGACAATGTCGATCAGTCGGCCGCGTATCGGCTCACTCGAGCTACTGAGCTCAAGCGATAGATTGCCGATCAAGCAGCCGAGTAGGAAGTCGCCGGCCTCATGCTCGTCGGCCAGCGCATGGAAGAAGCTCGTGATCCGCTCCTGCGTCGACGCTTCTCCGTCGAGGATCGGCAGAAGTCGGGTTTCGATATCGACCCAATAGGCTTCCAGGATTGCCCCGGCGAATTCCTCTTTGCTGGGGAAATACGCGTAGAACGACCCCTTCGGCACGCCGGCCGCATCGGTGATGTCTTTGACGCCGCTGGCCGCGAACCCTCGCGCGTGGATGAGGTCAAGGCCCGCTGCGAGCAGCCGCTTGCGGACTTCGGGATTGGGAGGTCGCGGCATGCCTCAACAATAGACGACCGGTCATTTATTCTCAATCGTCATCCGACACGGCAACGTTGCCATTGACTAATGTCACCATTCTGTGTTGACTCAGTCGCATGACGGAGTCAGTGCCGACCCGTGGATCCCTGCGATGGCTGTCGCCCGAAGCCGCCCAGGCCATGGGCGCAGGTCGCGCGATTCATCGACACCTCGATGCAGGACAACCCTATTGAGGCCATGGCGGGGAAGGCAGGCTGACGATGATCGGGCCGTTCGGCAAATCGCCCAAAGTAAGCCACAACGCGCGTGCGGTGGTGACCGGTGCCGGCAGCGGGATCGGCGCGGCGTTCGCGATCGAGTTGGCCCTGCGGGGCAGTCGGGTCGTCTGCAGCGACATCGACGAAGTCGCTGCAAAGAGAACGGTCAGCACGATCACCGACAACGCCGGCGATGCCGTCGCAATCACCTGCGACGTAACCAAACTCACCGACGTCCACGAACTGGCCACCCAGTCGCAGTCCTGGTTTGGCGCCGCACCCACGCTGGTAATCAACAACGCAGGCGTCGGCTCCGCCGGCGCCCGGATCGGCGAACTCCCCATCGAAGACTGGCAATGGGTGCTGGGCATCAACCTGTGGGGACCCATTCACGGCTGTCACGTCTTCGCGCCGATCTTGCGATCCGCCGAACCCTCGAACATTCCGCGGGGCATCATCAACGTCGCCTCCGCCGCAGCATTCGGCGCGGCGCCCAGCATGGCGGCCTACAACGTCAGCAAAGCCGGTGCATTATCGCTCTCTGAGACCCTGGCCGCCGAATTGTCCGGCACTGGGGTAAAAGTCACCGCCCTGTGTCCCACATTTGTTAGGACGAACATCCTGGAATCCGCCCGCATCTCTTCTGACACAAACCAATTCGCGAACAAAATTATGCGCTGGACTGGAGTCTCGGCGGAGAAAGTGGCACGCACCTGCCTGGACGCCCACGATCGCGGCGACCTGTATTGCATGCCGCAACTCGAAGCCAAGATCGGCTGGAACATCAAACGCTTAGTCCCTGGTTCCTACACCCGCGCCATGGGCCTGGTGTCCAGGATCACCCCGCTCTAAAGACCCATCCAAAGGAGGATCGGCGATGGCCATCGATATGGAAGCGATGCTGACCAAGATCAAAGATCGCCAATGGGCACTTGCCGATATCGCCTGGGACGCACCGGGCGCCGAAATGATCACCAACGAACAGCGGCCAAAGCTCAAGGCGTTCATGGCCGACCTGTGCTGGATCGAGAACATCGGTGCCAGAGGCTTTGCAGCGCTGGCGAAAAAGGCACCAACACCGACCATCGCTGAGATCTACCGCTACTTCCACGCCGAGGAGCAGCGTCACGCCAACGCGGAACTGGCGCTGATGAAGCGCTGGGGCATGCTCGAGGACGGTGAGGTTCCCGAGCCGAACGTGAACATCCGGCTGGCCATCGACTGGCTGGATCGCTGGGCCGACGACATGCCGCTGTCGCTGCTCGGCACCGTCATCCCGATGCTGGAAGTCGCGCTGGACGGCGCCCTGTTGAAATTCCTCCTGGACGAGGTGCACGACCCAGTGTGTCACCAGGTGTTCGAGAAGATCAACAATGACGAATCACGCCATCTGGTCGTCGATTTCGAGGTTCTCGACATGATTGGGCACGCGAAGATCCGACGGTTGCTGATCGACTTCGTCGGCCACAATGCCACTCCGGGTCTCATCATCGGCGCGATCATGGGTGCACCGCTGATCAACAGGATCCGCAACGAGATCACCGCCATGGGGATGGAGCCCGAGCGGCTCTACCGGGCCGTGAAACGATTCAAAGAGCTTGGCGACCGCGGCGAACACACCGGGCGGGTACCGACTTATCGGTTCCTGAGGCGCTATGCCGGAGTAGTCACAAATCCGCGCCACCCGTACCACCTGCTGGCGAATTCGATGGTGTGGCTTTCCGACCGGTACCCGCGGCCCCTGCTGCCGTCGGTACCTACCTGGGTTAGCGAAATCACCTACGAGCCGGCGGCGTGATCATGGCGAAGACACACACCTATGCCACGCTGATCGTGGGAGCCGGTTTCAGCGGACTCGGCGCGGCGATCAAATTGGCCCAGGCCGGCGTCGACGACGTCGTCATCCTGGAGCGCAGCGACCGCGTCGGCGGAACCTGGCGTGACACCAGCTATCCCGGTGCCAGCTGTGACATCCCGTCGCTGCTGTACTCGTTCTCGTTCGTCAAAAACCCCACCTGGTCGCGGACCTACTCCCCGGCCGATGAGATCCGCGACCACATCGAAGACATGGCCGATCGGTTCAACATCCGTCGCCAGATTCAGTTCGACCAGCAAGTCACCGGGCTGTCCTTCGACGAGGATGCCGGGGTGTGGACCGCAACCACTGCCACCCGCAAGCGTTTTCGGGCCCGCACGGTGGTGCTGGCGTCCGGGCCGCTACCCGACTCCAGCTTCCCCGACATCCGGGGCATCGATTCCTACCGCGGCCACAAGATTCACAGCGCCCACTGGGACAAGGACTACGACTTCACCGGCAAGCGGGTCGGGGTCATCGGAACCGGCGCCAGCGCTATTCAGATCATCCCCGAACTGGTCAAGCAGGCCAAGTTCGTCAAGGTATTCCAGCGCACCCCGGGTTGGGTGCTACCCCGCTTCGACTTTCCCACGCCGCCCGCGGTCCAGACGGCCTTCGCCAAAGCCCCTGCTGTGCAACAGCTTGCGCGCCAGGCCTTGTATTGGGGACATGAGGCGAGCGCCACGGCACTGGTGTGGAACACCCCGTTGACGTCAGTGGTCGCCAGACTCGGCCGGATGCACCTGCACCGGCAGGTCAAAGACCCGTGGCTGCGCCGCCAGCTGACGCCCGACTTCACACCGGGCTGCAAGCGCATGCTGGTCTCCAGCGACTACTACCCTGCCCTGCAGCGCGCCAACTGCAAGCTCATCGACTGGCCGATCGCGACGTTGAGCCCGGTGGGCCTTCGCACCAGCGACGGCATCGAGCACCACCTCGACTGCATCGTGTTCGCTACCGGGTACGACGTACACCTGACCGGTCCGCCGTTCCCCGTCACCGGTCTGGATGGACGCTCGTTGAGCGACGAATGGTCAGGCGGTGCACAGGCTTACAAAAGTGCCAGCGCGCACGGCTATCCGAACATGTTCTTCATGACGGGCCCGAACTCCGGACCGGGACACAATTCGCTGCTGGTCTACATCGAGGGCCAACTCGACTACGCTGTGCGCGGCATCACCACCATCCTGGACAGCGATTTGCGCTACCTCGATGTGCGGCACGACGTGCAGCGGCGCTACAACGAACGCATCCAGCGGCGGCTCACCAAAACGACGTGGATGTCGGGTTGCAGTAGTTGGTATTTGACCAAGGACGGGTTCAACGTGTCGATGTACCCGGGCTTCGCCACCCAGTATCTCAGGCAGATGCGCGATTTCCAGTACGCCGATTACGACGCCGTCGAGCACGCTGCGGTGCGCGTCAGTTCATCCGCCTGAACGATGACAGTCGACCGACCGATCCGTGCTGAAACCGGCACTATCGCCGGTGTTTTGGCGAACCTCCGGCGCGCACCCAAACGCGTCCGGCGACAGTCACGGGAGGTCGTCGAGAACGCGGTGTCGCAGTTGTTTGACGCCGCGGTCCGCCATCCGCAGGCACTGGGCTCTGGGGAATACCGCATCGATGACTTGGCCCGGCTGGCCGGCACCACCACCCGCAACATCCGGGTGTACCGCGACCGGGGCTTATTGCCGCCGCCGTTGCGGGTCGGGCGGATCGCGTTGTTCAACGACACCCATCTGACCCGGCTGCGGCTGATCACCTCGATGCTCGACCGCGGCTACAACATCGCGCACGTCCGAGAGATGCTCAGCGCCTGGGAGGAGGGCAAAGACCTCGGCGACGTGCTCGGCCTGGAAACCGCGATCGTGGGCACCTGGACCACCGAGAAGTCCAAGAACATGCCGTTGGCCGAGGCGCAACGACTCATCAACGACACCAAGGCATTCGACCGCCTAGTACGACTGCAGGTCATTCACATCGACGACGGACAGGCCACCATCACACGTCCGAAACTGATCGAGGCGTTCAACGAGATCCGCGGCTACGGCATGGACATGGACAAGCTCATCGACCTGCATGAGCACATCGTTCCGCTGATCGACCAGATCAGCGAGATGTTGGTACGCGCCGGCGCCGAACACGTCGCCGACCGGATCAAACCCCGCGAAGCCCTGCCCGCCGACACCGAAATCGCCGAGTTGATCACCATGCTGGTTCGATTTCGCACCCAGGCCGTCGCATCCGTCACTGCCACTCTGGCTTCGTCGATCGAATCGACCATCGAGTCGCTGGTCAGCCAGATACTGGCCGAGTATTTGGAGCGCTCGCCGGATGCCGACGTCGGCTAGAGCGTTGGGCGACGCGCAACCAGATGCGGTGCCAGCGTAGCCAGCTTCTCGCAGGTTTCCTCGAATTCACGCTCGGGTTCAGACGCGGCGATGATGCCCGCCCCGGCGCGCAGCCAGGTTCGTCCGTCCCGCTCGTAAACTGTCCGCAAGGTCAAAGCCGCATCAAGACCGCCATCAGCCGAAAACATCACTACTGCACCGGAATATAGCTCACGTGGGCTCTCGTCGAGACGCAGGATGGCGGCCACGCTGGCCGCCTTGGGGATGCCCGACGCGGTGACGGCAGGAAACAACGTTTCCAGTGCGTCCATCCGGTCTTTCGATGCAGCAAGCCGACCGGTCACCGTCGAACCGAGGTGCTGCACGCTGCCGCGCTCGCGCACGGTCATGAAGTCGACCACCGCGGCGGTGCCGGGTTCGGCAACCTCCTCGATCTCCTGAAGCGAGCTGCGCACCGACATGGCGTGCTCGACGATTTCTTTGGTGTTGGACTCCAAATCCTCGCGCGCCTGCTGATCGCGCGCAGCCCCACGGCCCAGCGCCCGGGTGCCGGCCAGCGGTTCGGTGACCACGACGCCGTCGTCGTGGACGGCTGCCACCAGTTCGGGGCTGTAGCCCAGTGCTCGAAACCCGCCGAGCTGCAACAGGAACGAGCGCGCCGGGGTGTTGTGCCGCCGTCCCAGCCGATACGTGGACGGGAAGTCCAACGCGAACGGCACGTCGACACAGCGAGAGAGGATTACTTTGTGGTATTCGCCTGCGGCGATCTCACCGATAGCCGTTGCAACTCGGGCACGGTAATCCGTGATGTCGGCGGTCACGTCGACACCCGATGCGGCCGGTGCGGGCGTCGGGCCCGCACTGAGCACCCGCCCGACGATGTCGCGGTGGTGATCCTCGGCGTTGCACAACTGGACCGCATGGTCGGTGACGACGATGCGGGTACGCGGCCAGAACACCCGCGCTAACGGGGTCTGCGGCGCCAGACGCTCCTGCAGGCCGAAGCGATAGGCGCCGAATTCGAAAGCGATCCAGCCGAACGCCTGTTCGGTCTCCAGCAACAACCGGTCGACCGCCTCACCGAGCACCGGCCCAGGCCGACCGCACCATGTTTGTCGCTGGGTCATTCCGTCGCGGACGACGCGCAATTCGTCGCTGTCCAGCTCGATTGAGGCCAGCGCACCGATCGCCAGCACCCATTGACCGTCGCGCTCGTAGAGCAGGTACTGCTCGCCATCCCTCTCGGGCAATGCGGCCACCAAATCGGCCGCGAGGTCCGCAGGGGTGATGTCGGCCGGCAATGGAAATGACGGAAACGCGGCGTCTGCCGGACTGGTTTCGACACCGACTTGGGTCACGTTTAGTAAATTTAGCCTAACCTATGAACTGACGGGGCACTCCGGTGGCCAAAGACTCCCCACAGCGGTCTATGCGCTGGCCAACGTGCTTTTTTGCGAGTCTGATGTCAACCATGGGAGAAAGCGTCGGAGCAGGCCTGAGCATGGCTTTTCGGCCCGCCCGGCCGGCCGTCCGGCCCGCGGGACAGGCTCGTGATTGGTTGTCATGCAACGTTTCCGCACCGTTCACACCCCCGCTCCACAATGGGCGTGATCCGGCGGCGGGCCGATCATAGGATCGTCCGAGGCCGCGCTCCGACGAGAGGACAGCATCTTGTTCGTTATTCGACTCCTTGACGGAGAAGAGGTCCACGCGGCCGAGAACGACAAGCTCACCGTCAACGAACACACCGGTGTGTTGAGCGTTACGCGGATCGACGGGTTCGAGGAAGTGACCACGCACTACTCGCCGTCGGCGTGGGCGTCGGTGACGCACCGCGTCAAAGAGCACGTAGTGCGCCGGCCCCTAGTTGGCGCCAACAAAAAGTAGGACGCCGACACCGTCACGGCGACAGCGTAATCGCGCCCTCCGGGCAGTTCCGCTCGGCGTCGGCAGCCTGGACTTCCCTTTCACCGGAGACTTCTTCGGCAAGCACGACCGCGTGCCCAACATCGTCGGCATCAAAAACCTTCGGCGCCAACGTGTAACAGCGCCCGTGACCGACGCAACGATCCGCGTCGACGCCAACTCGAGTCACGACGCGGGGACCGGGAACGTCAGTGGCAGCGACTCCACGGACCGCAGCGCAGCCGTGTAGGCCAACTCGGTGCCGGGTTTGATCTCGTAATCGGGTATGCGGCGGTGGAATTCGCGCAGCGCCACCCGCAGTTCCATCCTGGCCAGGTGAGACCCGAGGCAGCGGTGCGGACCGCCGCCAAAAGCGCGGTGTCGGTTCGGGTTACGGCGAAAGTCGACGAGATCGGGATCAGGGAATTCGGCGGGGTCGGTGTTCGCCGCGCCAAGCAACGGACTGACCCGCTCTCCCTTGCTGATCGGGCAACCGCCCACCTCGACATCTTCGGTGGCGACCCGAACGACACCGGGAACCGGTGTCTCCCAGCGCAATAACTCCTCGATGGCGCTCGGCAGAACGTCGGGTTGCTCTATGAGTTGATGGCGATGGTCGGGGTGTCGGGCCAAATACACGAAGAAGCAGTCAAGTGAATCGGTCACCGTGTCCAGTCCGGCGATCAGGAAGAGGAAACAGATGTCGAGGATTTCCTCGCGGGTCAACGGTTCTCCCTCGACTTTGGCCGCGATCAGCGAGGCCAGCACGTCGTCGCGCGGGCTGGCGATGTGGTCGTCGATCGCACGATCGAAGTAGTCGTAGATCTGTTGGGCCGCCGGTGCCATGTTCTCGTGGCTGCGGTTGTATCCGGAGTCGCCCTCCGGGCGGATCACCCCGTCCTTCCACGCCAGGAATTGGTCCAGATCTTCCAAAGGCAAACCGAGCAGCTGAAGAAAGACCGTGCACGGCAGCGGTACGGCGAACTCCTCGTGGAAGTCGCATTCGCCGCGATCGGCGAAGCGGTCGATCATCTCGTTCACCAGCTCGGTGACGCGTGGCTCACGTCGGGCCATCTCGCGCGGGGTGAACAGCGGATCGAGGATGCGGCGGTACTTGGCATGTTCCGGCGGGTCGATCTGCAACGGGATCAGCGGCCGGATGTTGCCCAGATCGACGGCCTCCATGCTCGACGAGAACAACTCGGTGTGCTTGAGCGCCATCTCGATGTCGGCCAGCCGGCTGAGCACGACTGCCTGCGGCGACCGGAACACCGGGGTCGACTCGCGCAACGCCTTGTACATCGGCTGTGGCTCGGCCAGGCCCGCCACCGCCTGGTCGACGTACCCTTCGGCATCTGTCATGCGGTCAGACTGACACCTAACGTCGACGTAAGGAGTCGATCCGCACTTATTCGCGGGGCTACCCGAGCAGGTTGCGCACGACCCCGTCGGCCAGCAGCCGCCCCCGGTTGGTGAGCACGAGGCGCTCACCCTCGCGCGTCAGTAAACCGTCCTCCACGGCGACGCCGGCGCGCTGGCGCTCGGCCTCGTCCAGCAGCTCGGTGGGCAGACCCTGACGCAGCCGGATCCTCAGCAGCACATCCTCGGTGTGACGGCTGGCGCCATCCAGCTGTTCGAAGCCGGCGACCGGAAGTGCCCGGTCGCTGAGGATCTGCGCGTAAGGGTTGGGATGCTTGACATTCCACCATCGCGTTGTACCCACAAAGCTGTGCGCGCCCGGGCCGGCACCCCACCATTGACCGCCGTCCCAATACCCCAAGTTGTGTCGGCACTGCCCGCCCGGTCGGCTCCAATTGGATACCTCGTACCAGTCGAAGCCGGCCGCTGACAGCCGCTCGTCCACCAGCTCATAGCGATGCGCTAGAACGTCGTCGTCCGGAGCGGTCAGTTCGCCGCTGCGGACCCGGCGCGCCAATGCGGTGCCGTCCTCGACAACCAGGGCGTAGGCGGACACGTGATCGACGCCGGTGTCGACCGCGGTATCAACCGAATTGAGTAGGTCGTCGTCGTTCTCCCCGGGCGTGCCGTAGATGAGATCGAGGCTGACGTGCTCGAATCCCTCGGCGAGCGCCTCGCGGGCCGCGGCCGCCGACCGGTTCGGTGTGTGGATCCGGTCGAGAACGCCCAGTACCCGCGGCGAAACGGACTGCATACCCAGTGACACCCTCGTGCAGCCGGCGGCGCGTGCGGCCGCGAAGAAGTCCGGCCACGCCGATTCCGGGTTGGCCTCGGTGGTCACCTCGGCGTCGGCGGCCAGCTCGAAGTTGTCGCGCACCGACTGCAGCACCTTGGCCAGCCGCTCGCCACCCAGCAGCGACGGTGTCCCGCCGCCGACGAAGACGGTCTGCACCGTCGGTCCGCCGAGCCGCGCAGCCGCCAGTTCGAGCTCCGCTCGCAGCATGTCCACCCAGGCATCGGGGTTGACCCCGCCCAGCTCGGCGGGGGTGTAGGTGTTGAAATCGCAATAGCCGCAGCGGGTGAAGCAGAACGGCACGTGTACATAGATGCCGAACGGCCCAGTGCTCAACTGCAGGTCAGGAAGGCCGACTGGCGGAGAGGATGCCGTCACGCCTTCCCAATATTCCGGAGTACACGCCTAACCACCAACGCCGGCCGCATCGAACGGCAGCAGACGGCGCCGTCCAGCGAAATCGGAGAAAGCGTTGCGGAACATTTCAGGCTTGGTCCGTAGTTTCGATCACTATGAGCGAAAGTCCCCCCTGGTTACAGCGGCCCGTGACATCCGTGGCACAATGGACGAGTGACCATCGCCCACCACAGCCAGAACCGCATCGCGTTGGTGGCGCGCCGTCATATCGACTTCAAGCGTGTGTGCAGCTGTCGCTGTCCGGCTTGATTTCGTAGACCCGTCCACCTGCACTTTCAGCTGGCTTCCGGATCTGCGCCGCCGGTACAGCCTCCGGTGATCTGCGCGCCCCACGCCGGCTACTCCACAGAGGAGATCGCTGAATGACGTCCCCCCGCCCCGCGAAAAGCCAAGGCCAGTGGGCGCTTGGTGAGCGCGAGCCGCTCAACCCCAACGAGCAGTTCAAGCAGGACGACGATGCGCTCAACGTGCGCGACCGAATCCTCAACCACTATTCCAAGGCCGGCTTCGACAGCATCGAGAAGAACGACCTGCGTGGCCGGATGCGCTGGGCCGGGCTCTACACGCAGCGTGAGCAGGGCTACGACGGCAGCTACACCGGCGACGAGAACATCGACCTGCTCGAGGCCAAGTACTTCATGATGCGGGTGCGCTGCGACGGCGGTGCATTCTCAACCGCGGCGCTGCGCACGCTTGGAGAGATCTCCACTCAGTACGCCCGGGACACCGCCGACATCTCCGACCGGGAAAACGTCCAGTACCACTGGATCCGTATCGAGGATGTACCCGCGATCTGGGACCGGCTGGCGACGGTAGGGCTGCAGACGACCGAGGCGTGCGGCGACTGCCCGCGCGTGGTGCTGGGCTCTCCGCTCGCCGGTGAGTCGCTCGACGCGGTTCTCGACCCGACCCCGGCGATCGACGAGATCGTCCGCCGCTACATCGGCAACCCGGAGTTCTCGAACCTGCCGCGCAAGTACAAGACCGCGATCTCGGGTCTGCAGGACGTAGCGCACGAGATCAACGACATCTCGTTCATCGGCGTCAACCACCCCGAACACGGTCCCGGACTGGACCTTTGGGTCGGCGGCGGCCTGTCCACCAACCCGATGCTGGCTCAACGGGTCGGTGCATGGGTGCCGCTGGACGAGGTTCCCGACGTCTGGGAGGCCGTCACTTCGCTGTTCCGTGACTACGGCTACCGACGACTGCGGGCAAAGGCTCGGCTGAAGTTCCTCATCAAGGACTGGGGCATCGAGAAGTTCCGCGAGGTACTCGAAACCGAGTATCTGCAACGCAAACTCATCGACGGTCCTGCGCCTGCGCCCCCCACACACCCGATCGATCACGTCGGCGTGCAGCGTCTGAAGAGCGGGCTCAACGCCGTTGGCGTCGCGCCGATCGCCGGTCGGGTATCCGGCACGATCTTGTCCGCGGTTGCCGACTTGGCCGAGCGAGCCGGCTCGGAGCGGGTCAGCTTCACCCCGTACCAGAAGCTCATCATCCTCGACGTTGCCGACGACAAACTCGACGAGTTGATCGCCGGCCTGGATGCGCTTGGGCTGCCGTCGCAGCCGTCGCGCTGGCGTCGAAACCTGATGGCCTGCACGGGTATCGAATACTGCAAGTTGTCGTTCGCCGAAACTCGGGTGCGTTCGCAGTCACTGGTGCCCGAACTGGAGCGCCGGCTGGACGACCTCAACGCGCAACTGGATGTGCCAGTCACCGTCAACATCAACGGCTGCCCGAACTCGTGCGCCCGCATCCAGATCGCCGATATCGGTTTCAAGGGCCAAATGGTCGACGACGGTGATGGCGGCTCCGTCGAAGGATTCCAGGTACACCTGGGTGGCAGCTTGGGGCTCGACAGCGGCTTCGGGCGAAAACTGCGGCAGCACAAGGTCACCAGCGATGAACTAGGCGACTACATCGACCGCGTGGTGCGCAACTTCGTCAAGCAACGCGACGGGGATGAGCGGTTTGCGAATTGGGCACTACGCGCCGACGAGGCGGACTTGCGATGAGCAATAAGGAGGCGATCGGCTTGACCGAAGCCGAGCTACGCGAACTGGCCGAAAAGGGCGCGGCAGAGTTGGAGGGCGCCACCGCCACCGACTTGCTGCGCTGGACCGACGAGAACTTCGGCGGCGTTGGAGGACCCCGTTCCACCGCGACCTGCAACTACCTGGTGGCGTCCAACATGCAGGACGCCGTGCTGGTCGATCTGGCCGCCAAGGTCCGCCCTGGCGTGCCAGTGCTGTTCTTGGACACCGGCTATCACTTCGTGGAGACCATCGGCACTCGCGACGCGGTCGAGGCGGTCTATGACGTGCGCGTGCTCAACGTCATGCCCGAGCAGACCGTTGCCGAACAGGACGAGCTGTTGGGCAAAGACCTGTTCGCCCGCAAGCCCAGCGAATGCTGCCGGCTGCGCAAAGTCGCCCCGCTCTCCAAGGCGCTGCGTGGCTACTCAGCATGGGTGACCGGTCTGCGTCGGGTCGAAGCGCCGACCCGCGCCAACGCGCCGATCGTCAGCTTCGACGAGGCGTTTGGGCTGGTGAAGATCAACCCGCTGGCCGCGTGGTCCGACGATGACATGCAGAACTATATCGACGAGAACGATGTTCTGGTCAATCCGCTTGTCTACGAAGGTTATCCGTCGATCGGCTGCGCGCCGTGCACAGCCAAGCCCATCGCGGGTGCCGACCCGCGCAGCGGGCGCTGGCAGGGGCTGTCGAAAACCGAATGCGGGCTGCACGCGTCGTGACGGCCGGCGGCGATGCGGTGGGGGTGCCTCCAGCCGCGCAGCGGCGAGGGGGACGAGCGATGAGAGGAGCGGCGCCAAATGACGACCCTGGTGCTGGCCGCGCATGGCAGCGCAGATCCGCGATCGGCGAGTAATGCTCGGGCCGTGGCCAATCAGATTCGCTTCATCCGGCCTGGTCTCCGCGTACGTGTCGCGTTCTGCGACCTGAATACGCCACGCCTAGAGGATGTCGTCACGCCGGGTGCGGTGGTCGCTCCGTTTCTACTGGCCGATGCCTACCACGCGCGCATCGACATACCTCGTCAGATTGCGAGCTGCGGTGCGGCTGTGCGCCAGGCCGACGTGCTGGGAGAGGACGACCGGCTGGTAGCCGTGCTCCATGAGCGCCTGGCCGAGTTGGGGGTCAGCACGCGCGACCCGCAGCTGGGCGTGCTGGTTGTGGCGATTGGCTCGACGCGTGCCGCAGCCAACGCCCGCACCTCCCAGGTCGCGAACAAACTCATCGAGGGCACTCAATGGGCCTGTGCGACAACCGCGTTCGCTACCGGTACCGGGCCTTCACCGGCGGAGGGCGCGACTCGGCTGCGCCGTCGCGGCGCCCGCCGCGTGGTCATTGCGCCGTGGTTCCTGGCTCCCGGTCGACTGACCGATCGGGTCGCGAAATATGCGTCAGCAGAAGGTATTCCGATGGCAGCGCCGCTAGGCGCGCATCGGCTGGTAGTCGAAACGGTATTGAATCGCTTCGATGCGGCGGTAGCTGAGCCCGTTGCGGCGTGAATTGACCACGCCAGCGCTTGCACTAGCCTGGTTCTAGGCGATTTCTCGTCATCGGAGGAACTCAGCATTTACACCAAATAGGCAGCGGCAAAACCGGTAGCCTGCTCTTCGAGATCCTCTGAATTGGCCTGTGAAACAGAGCCATGGCAAACGCCAGAACGGTCGCGAGCTGCGAATCTTTGGCACACACCAGGCCGAGGTATCCGGCAAGAACGACCGGCTGGTCGGCGTGGGGCTACGGTGGCCTTCTATGACTTCGCCGCAGGCACCGGATCCCGGAAAGGCCAGACCCGTTCGTCCAGTCAGCAGGTGGGCGATCGCGGCGTTCCTGCTCGGCCTGGTGAGCCTCGCGCCCCTGAGCGTGATCGCGGGGATCGTCGCGCTGGTCAAGACCAAGGATGGCCGGCAGTCCGGACGAGGACTGGCGATCGCCGGCATGGTGATATCGGTGCTGTGGGGGGCGGTTTGGGCCTACGGCGCGTGGCCCAAAGACGGGCTGATCACCGGCACACTGCAATCGGCACCGACGATGCAGGTCGGCCAGTGCTTCGATGACGCCATCAATTCGCCTGTGAGCTGCGACAAACCACACTCACACGAGGTGTTCGCGGTGCTCGCGCTTTCTCGTTTCCCGGACAGCGACGCGGAACAGAAGCAGATCGAGAATCGGTGTAAAGCGGAGTTGCCGAAGTATTCACCGACAGCGAGCCGGGACCCGAAGATTCAAGTCGATGCGTGGCCCCCGGGCACCGAGTCGCGATACATGGACAGTCACGCGGCGGGGTGCGTCGCGCACTCCAGTTCCGACCGGGTCGGCTCGATCAAAGGCTGAACATCCCCTAGTGTGACCTCACCGGGGCCTCGCCGGTGGGTGCGTCGACTCCAGCGTCATTGTGCGCCAATGCTTCTTCGGGGATCGGTGGCACCCGGGTGGCGCGCACGTACACGGTGTCCCCCTCCTTCAGGCCCAGGGCTTGTGCATCGCCGCGGGTGATCTGAGCGATGAACGGGCCGCCGGTGGCGGCATTGGTCAACTCCACACGCACCTCGAAGCCCAGCATCACCACCCGGTCGATGACGGCCCGGACCACGCCGGCGGACTCGCCGGCGTCGTCGTCGCCAGCGATCTTCATGTCCGGACTGCGGCCGACCCGGATGTCGTGCGGGCGAACCAGAGTGCCGTTCAGTGACGAGACAGCACCCAGAAACGACATCACGAAGGGGTTGGCCGGAGTGTCGTAGACCGCGCTCGGAGATCCCACTTGTTCGATGCGTCCGTCCTTGAGCACGGCAATCCGATCCGCGACGTCAAGCGCCTCGGCCTGGTCGTGGGTGACCAGCACCGTGGTGACATGCACCTCGTCGTGCAGCCGGCGCAGCCACGCACGTAGATCCTCGCGAACCTTGGCGTCCAGCGCACCGAACGGCTCGTCGAGCAGCAGCACCTGGGGATCGACAGCCAGGGCTCGGGCCAGTGCCATGCGTTGACGCTGGCCGCCGGAAAGCTGACTGGGATAGCGGGTTTGGAACCCGCTGAGCCCCACCACCTCGAGCAGGTTGTCCACCTTGTCGGCGATCTCGGCCTTGGGTCGGCGCCGGATCTTCAGGCCGAAGGCCACGTTGTCCCGGACGGTCAGGTGCTTGAAGGCCGCGTAATGCTGGAACACGAAGCCGATGTCGCGCCGCTGCGGTGGCACCCGGGTGACATCGCGGCCGTTGATGGTGATGGTCCCGGTGTCGGGCTGATCGAGTCCGGCGATCGCGCGTAACAGCGTGGACTTGCCCGAACCGCTAGGACCGAGCAGTGCCGTCAACGACCCGGTGGGCACCTCGAAATCGACATTGTCCAACGCAGCGAAGTCGCCATAGCGTTTGTTGGCGCCCCGCACCACGATTGCGTTAGTCATTAGCGCAACCCCTCCTTGTCACGGCTATTTCGTGGCCCGCTTGAGGCGAGCATCGAGAATCACCTGAACGATCAGAACGAGCACCGAAACCACCATCAACAAGGTCGAAATGGCGTAAGCACCGTATTCGGCGCCCCGGTTGTATCGATCGGACACCAATAGCGTCAGCGTCTGGGACTGGCCCGGAAGGTTCGACGACACCATGATGACCGCGCCGTACTCACCGAGCGTGCGGGCGACGGTCAGTACGATGCCGTAGGTCAAACCCCACCGGATCGACGGAAGCGTGATGCGCCAAAACGTCTGCCACCAGCTGGATCCCAGCGTTGCCGCTGCCTGCTCCTGATCGGTGCCAATCTCATGCAGAACCGGCTCGACCTCGCGCACAACGAACGGCAGCGTGGCGAAGACGCTGGCAAGCACGATGCCGGGCAGCCCGAAGATGATCTTGAACCCAAAGTCCCGCTCAACAAAGCCCAGCAACCCCGCCGATCCCCACAACACGATCAACGCCACACCCACAACGACCGGCGACACCGCGAACGGCAGGTCAATGATCGCCTGCAGCACACCCTTGCCGCGG
Organism: uncultured Actinomycetota bacterium; assembly: GCA_963733755.1. Taxonomy (GTDB): domain Bacteria; phylum Actinomycetota; class Actinomycetes; order Mycobacteriales; family Mycobacteriaceae; genus Mycobacterium. The sequence goes on along the minus strand of CAVTEZ010000024.1, from coordinate 152,169 downwards.
AAACGGTTGCGCGCCAGCACCAACGCAGTCGGGATGCCGAAGATGACATTGAGCGGCACCACGATCGCCACCACCAGCACCGACAGGTTCAGCGCTGAAATCGCTGCTGGCGTACTGACCCAGGCCAAGAACTGGCCAAAGCCCGGCGCGAAGGTCCGCCACAGGATCAGTCCAACGGGGACCACCAGCAGCACCAACACATAAGCGAGGGCAGCGAAGCGAATCAGATAGCGCACCGGACGTGACAGACATGCGCCGCCCTCCTCATCGCTTCGCTCTGCATCGTCGCCGGCGCGGTCATGCCGACATCTCCTCGCGCTTGGCGGCGCGCGAACCCACGGTGCGTAAGACAAAAAGCACCACGAACGAGATAGCAAGCAACACAATGGATATTGCCGCCGCGCCGGTACGATCGTCATTTTCAATCAGCGTCCGGATCCACTGCGACGACACCTCGGTTTTGCCCGGCACCGCCCCACCGATCAACACCACCGACCCGAATTCACCGATGGCCCGGGCAAACGTCAGCCCCGCGCCGGTCAACAGGACCGGAGTCAGCGAAGGCAGCACCACAGTGGTGAAGATCGTCGCGTTGTTCGCTCCCAGTGACGCCGCCGCCTCCTCGGTCTCTCGGTCGACCTCTAGCAGCACCGGCTGCACGGCCCGCACGACGAACGGCAGCGTGACGAAAGCCAGTGCCACGCCCACACCCCATCCGGTGTGTTGCAGGTGCAGGCCGACCGGACTGTGATTGCCGTAGAGCGCCAACATCACCAGGCTGGCAACGATCGTAGGCAATGCGAACGGAAGATCGATGATCGCGTCGATGAGCCGCTTTCCCGGAAACTCGTCGCGGACCAGGACCCAGGCGATCAGCAGACCGAAGAACATGTTGAGGACCGTGACACCCGCGGAGATCGTCAGCGTCACGCGGAAAGACTCGAGTGCCGCATTCGAGGTAATCGCGAGCCAGAAGGCGTCCCAGCCGCCGCCGACGGATTGCCAGGCGATGGCGGCCAACGGCAGCAGCACGATGACGGAAAGCCACAGAATCGCCACGCCGACCCGCAGCGATGTGCCGTCACTGCGTAACCTATTGCCGCCCTGCGGGTTAGGTCCGCGGGTGCGTCCGGTTATCCCGGTCGGTGCGATCGTCGTCATCCGGTGGCCTGCGTGTAGATCTTGGTGATACTGCCTGACTTCTTGTCGAACAGTTGCGGATCCACGGTGGACCAGCCACCCAGGTCGGCGATCGTCCACAGCTTAGCCGGCGCCGGGAACTGGTCGCGGACGTCGGCGGCGACCGCGGGATCGACCGGTCGGAATCCGGCAGCTGCCCAGACTTTCTGGGCCGCTGCGGTGTACTGGAAGTTTTTGAATGCCACGGCGGCATTCAAATGGGGGCTACTGGTAACCACCGCCACCGGATTCTCGATTTTGATCGTCTGCGGCGGGTTGATGTGGGCGATCGGTTTTCCCTCGCGTTCCGTGGCGATCGCCTCGTTCTCGTAACTGATCAGCACGTCACCGCTGCCCTGAACGAAGACGTCGGTGGCCTCGCGTCCGGACCCAGGACGTAGTTTGACGTGCTGGCCGACCAGTTTGTGAATGAAGTCGAGGCCCGCATGGGAGTCGCGGCCGCCGGCACTCTTGACCACGTATGGCGCGAGCAGATTCCACTTCGCCGAGCCCGAACTCAGCGGGCTGGGCGTGATGACTTCCACGCCGGGCCGCAACAAATCGTCCCAGTCCTTGATGTTCTTCGGGTTCCCGGGACGCACCACCAGGGTCACCACCGATCCGAAGGGGATGCCTTTGGTGGCGTCTTTGTCCCAGTCCTTAGAAACTTTGCCGGCCTTGACCAGTCGGGTGACGTCGGGCTCGACGGAGAAGTTGACGACGTCGGCCGGCTTGCCGTCGACGACACCGCGGGACTGGTCACCCGAAGCGCCGTAGGAGGCGATCACCTGGACGCCCTTGCCGTCCTGCGAGGCGTTGAACGCAGGAATCACCTTGCTCCAGCCCGGTTCAGGTACCGAGTAGGCAACCAGCGTGATGCTGGTGTGTGCGTCGCCGAACCCGCCGCCGCCGACGACATCGCTGGCACCACCGTGACACGCCGCGATCAGGCTCGCGGCGAGGGTCAGCGCGGCAGCGTGCCGCCACCCCACGGCATTTCGGATGTCGTCGAACAATGGTCGACCTTTCGACAATGGGCTTGACGGCTGACAAATCCCGTCGCGAAGGAAAGGTGAATTTCGGCGCGCGGGCAGAAGATCAGCGACAACAGTGCACGTCAGCAACGGCACAATCGCCCACGGCAATGAGCGTCAAGACATGACACTCGGTGCTGCCGGATGCTGCAAGCATGGCGGAAGCCTAACAGAATCCGCCGATTCCCGCAGCCAAAGCTGATGCAGGTCAGCGCGTCAGCAACCAGGCGACGATCACCAGCACCACCAATGCGACCAGCACCAAGGTGACCTGCGATCGCGGCATGCCGGTATTTCGGCTCATTAGGGCGCTTCGTCGTTATGACGCACGCGCCGCATCACATGGATACCGCGACCGAGCATCGCGTCCAGTGCTACCGCGATGACGTACGCCAGCGCCAGAACGACCGGCATCGCCACGATGGTCTGGAAGACGAACCCCAGCCCGGACAGCCACAGCTCGACGCCGTCCCACCAACTGAGGATTCCGTTCACCAGGCTCACCCTAATTCCGCTCTGGGCGTTAAGCCAATACTCGCCGGCCGGTGGGTCAACTCAAATCGCTGACCCTGTCCATCATCGCTCGGGCGATATCGGTAGCGCTGGTGTCCGGATTGCCCGTGCCCGGATCGGACGGCCGCCGATCGCCGAAGAAGACTACTTCGACTTCGACGAGGCAGTTCAACCGGACACCGATGGCCCGCGCCTGCGGAGTGGGCTGTAGGGAGGGCATGTTGGGGAGGGTCGCGGTCGCGGTATTAGTCGCGGCGACAACGGAATCCGCGACGTAGATGTCGCCGATCACCGTGGTCGTGTTGATCGGGCCGGTTTGTTCGGTCGTCGTCGCGGCCCTGCAATGCTGCCATTGCGGGGGGAACTTCGCGAACAGCGCCTGAGCTTGCTCGGCCGAGGGCAGTGCGACGACGCCCTCCATCACGCTGATGACCTGAGCCGGGTCGCCGTTGTTCCACCACGACTCGGACGCGACGGTCTGGACGTCGGCGGAGCCGTACACGCTCTTTTGCAGCATCGACGTCACACCGAGGCAGTCGGCCGACTCGGCCGGCGCGTCGCTCTGGTCGAGCTTGTCGGCACCGCCGAACTGGGCGGGCTGGCGGGCGACGAACGGCTGGCCGAGCATCCGCGACAGCGCCGACGTCGTTGAGCATCACTCGCTTGACGATCTGACCGGACAGCGGTCGCGGCTTCAGGTTCGGCGCCGGTTTCGCCGTGCCATCGACAACCGGACCACAGCCCACCGCGAACGCGGCGATCAGCGTGCACGCCGTGGCCAGCCCGATTGTCCGCATGGCTACTTCTTGTTGCCTTTGTCGCCCGTGGCGTCCGTGGACAATGCGGCGACGAACGCCTCCTGCGGCACGTCTACCCGGCCGATCGTCTTCATCCGCTTCTTGCCTTCCTTCTGCTTCTCGAGCAGTTTGCGCTTGCGGGTGATGTCACCGCCGTAGCACTTCGACAGCACGTCCTTGCGGATCGCGCGAATGTTCTCTCGCGCAATAATTTTGGATCCGATCGCAGCCTGCACCGGCACCTCGAACTGCTGACGCGGAATGAGCTCCTTGAGCCTGGTGGTCATCTTGTTGCCGTAGGCCGCCGCGGCGTCCTTGTGCACGATGGCGCTGAATGCGTCGACCGCCTCACCCTGCAGCAGTATGTCCACCTTGACCAGCGAGGCTTCCTGCTCGCCGGCTTCCTCGTAATCGAGGCTGGCGTAGCCGCGGGTGCGCGATTTCAGCGAGTCGAAGAAGTCGAAGATGATCTCGCCCAGCGGCATGGTGTAACGCAGCTCGACCCGTTCCGGCGACAGGTAATCCATTCCGCCGAGCTCCCCGCGGCGGGATTGGCAGAGTTCCATGATTGTCCCGATGAATTCGCTTGGCGCGATGACGGTCGTCTTGACCACCGGCTCATAGACCGTGCGGACCTTGCCCTCGGGCCAGTCGGACGGGTTGGTGACGATGATCTCGGAGTTGTCCTCCTTCTCCACCCGGTACACGACGTTCGGCGACGTCGAGATCAGGTCGAGGTCGAATTCGCGTTCCAGGCGCTCGCGGGTGATCTCCATGTGCAGCAGACCCAGAAATCCGCAACGGAAACCGAAGCCGAGCGCCACCGAGGTCTCGGGTTCGTAGGTAAGCGCGGCATCGTTGAGTTGCAGCCGCTCCAACGCGTCACGCAGGTCGGGATAGTCGGAGCCGTCGACGGGATACAACCCCGAGTACACCATCGGCTTGGGTTCGCGGTATCCGGTCAGCGCCTCCGTGGCCCCGTGCCGCGCGCTGGTGACGGTGTCACCGACCTTCGACTGGCGCACATCTTTCACACCGGTGATCAGGTAACCGACCTCGCCAACGCCGAGGCCGACGGTGGCCTTCGGTTCGGGCGAGACGATGCCCACCTCCAGCAGCTCGTGTGTGGAGCCAGTGGACATCATCGTGATCTTCTCGCGCGGGGTGATCTTGCCGTCCACCACTCGCACGTAGGTGACCACGCCGCGGTAGATGTCGTAGACGGAGTCGAAAATCATTGCTCGCGCGGGCGCTTCCGCGTCTCCGGTGGGCGGCGGCACCTCACGAACCACGTGATCGAGCAGTTCGGTGACGCCCTCCCCCGTCTTGCCCGACACGCGCAGGACGTCGCTCGGCTCGCACCCGATGATGTGGGCGATCTCGCCGGCATAGCGGTCAGGATCGGCGGCGGGCAGATCGATCTTGTTGAGCACCGGAATGATGTGCAGACCGCGGTCCAGCGCCAGGTACAGGTTGGCCAGGGTCTGGGCTTCGATGCCCTGGGCGGCGTCGACCAGCAGCACCGCGCCCTCGCAGGCCTCCAGCGCGCGGGACACCTCGTAGGTGAAGTCGACGTGGCCGGGGGTGTCGATCAGATGCAGCACGTACTCGGTGTCGTCGACTTTCCAGGGCAGCCGCACGTTCTGCGCTTTGATGGTGATGCCGCGCTCGCGCTCGATGTCCATCCGGTCGAGGTACTGGGCGCGCATCGAACGCTCGTCGACCACCCCGGTGAGCTGCAACATCCGGTCGGCCAGCGTGGACTTGCCGTGGTCGATGTGGGCGATGATGCAGAAGTTCCGAATCTGCGCCGGCGCGGTGAAGGTCTTGTCGGCGAAGCTGCTGATGGGAATCTCCTGGTGAAGCCGGGCTTAGGCGCTACCAGGGTATCCAGGGACGGGCGCTGCAGCACAATCGCGAGACGGGCCCGACGTTGCTCTGGGCGCCCATCTCCGCTGAGAACGAGATGACGCCATGACTCCAGACAGCTCACCTATGCTGCGAACATGGCGTCACAGTGGAAGACATTGCAGCGCCTGGCGGAAAATCTGGTGTTCAACGAAGCACCGAAGTTGATCCGGCAGTTGCAGCAGTCGCCGACCGTCCAGCGCGGCATCAAGATCGGATTGGACGTCCTCGCGGGCAACGCGGCGGACGCGCCGGCCGAGATCAGCACCGGCCGGCCGGTGACGCGGAACAGTGCGCCAACCGCGCATCGAGCCCGCAAGCTGGTCTACTCACCCAACTTGGACGGCCGCGCCGACCCGGGCGAGGTCGTATGGACATGGGTGACCTACGAGGAAGACCCCAGCCGCGGTAAGGATCGCCCGGTCCTGGTCGTCGGCCGCGACCACGCCACGCTGCTCGGATTGATAATGTCCAGTCAGGAAAGACACGCCGCCGACCGGGACTGGGTGGGGATCGGTAGCGGCAGTTGGGATTACGACGGCCGACCCAGCTGGGTGCGGCTGGACCGGGTGCTCGACGTCCCCGAGGAGAGCATCCGCCGCGAGGGCGCGATCCTGGATCGCACTGTCTTCGATGTCGTGGCCGCGCGGCTACGCCGCGACTACTCCTGGAGCTGAGTCAGCCTTGGGTGATGTAGGACTGCAGCTGCTCGTGCTCGCTTTCCAGCTCTTGCATCCGCGTCTTGACGACGTCGCCGATGCTGACGATGCCGATCAGCTTGCCGTCCTCGAGCACCGGCACGTGCCGGACCCGGTGCTCGGTCATCAGCATCGTCAAACTGTCCACCGTGTCTGACTTCGTACAGGTCGAGACCACCTGAGTCATGATCTTCTCGACCGGCAGGGAGAGCACCGACGCTCCATGCGCGTGCAGCTGGCGAACCACGTCGCGCTCGGAGACGATGCCCTTGACGCCGTCGGGCCCGACCACCACCATGGCGCCGATGTTGTGTTCGGCCAGCCCGGCGAGCAACTCCGTGACCGTCGCGTCGGGGTTGATCGTCACCACCGCGCCGCCTTTGCCGCGCAACACATCTGCAATCCGCATTGAGCCTCCAGCCAAGTGTGATCAGGTTCACACCAGGCTACGGCGAGAACTGTCACCGTGAAAGGAGCTGACAAAAATCAGGTGAATAGCCAGGTCAGGTAGCCGCGGTCGAGCCGTCGCGGCGTGTCGGCAGCCGGGCACCTGCCAGCAGTAGCCACGCCAACGCCGCAACCCGTGCCACCGGCAGGACCGGTCCCAGCGGCTGCCAGACCAGCACCAGCATCGTCAGCTCGCAGAGCGCGGCGATTGCTAGGCCCGTCCATGCCACCGCTCGCGGCAGCAGACCGAGGGCCAAGCCGGAAGTCGCGATGCCCGCGATGAAAATGCCAAGCGCCACCACGTGCGCAGCGCCGCCGACCAGAAAGGCCAGCAAGTACAGCGCCCGGACCAATGTGGTGTCCCCGGTGATCTCCGGTCGCGACAACGTCCAGCCCAGCAATCCCGTCAGGCCCAAGCTGCCGGCCGCCAAGATCCCGCCCGCCAACGCTATCGTCGGGCCCGCGCCGGTGACGCCGAGCCAGCGCAGCCGGGCACTGGCGGTCGCGGCGTAAACCGCCAGCAGCACTGATGATCCGAACGCCGCCACCGCGATGATGTGCACCGCCAGCGGTTGGGTTCGCACGTAGTGCTGGACCGGACCAACCGGCCCGTACGGCAGCGGCATCAGGCCGCCGAGCGCGACGCCGATCGCCAAGCCGCCAAAGAGCAACGCAATGCACATCGCGGCGAGCAGCGTGAGCGACGGTCCGTCGTGTTCCTGCAAATCGGCCATGCCGAAACGATAAGGCGGGGAAGCTATGCCAATCGGGTGATTTCGACGACGACATCAAGGTCGGTGGCACCCTGTCCGGAATAGATTCCCTTCAGCGGAGACACGTCGGAATAGTCCCGGCCGACGCCGACACTGATGTACTGCTCGTTGATTTCGCTGTCGTTCATGGGGTCAAGATCCCACCAACTTCCCGTCCAGGCCTGCAACCAGGCATGGCTCTGGCCGTCGACGGTCTCCCCGACCGTCGCGTCCTCGTCGGGGTGGTGGTAACCGGACACGTAGCGTGCCGGAATACCCATGCTGCGCAAGAGCATTAGGGATAGGTGCACGAAGTCTTGGCAAACCCCTTTGCCCTCGCGCAGTGCATCCAGGCCTGACGAGCGCACCCCGGTGCTGCCCCGAACGTAATCAAGTTCGCCACGAACCCACTCCGCAGCCGCCAATATCGCGTCGGCGGGTTCGCAATCCTTGGCGATCCGCTTGCCCACGGCCGCAATACGTTTGCTCGCCGGTGTGTACTCGGTGGGACTGAGTACCTCGTCATACCGATCGATCACCGCCTCTGCGTGCAGATCAGACCAGGTGAGCTTTTGGGCCGGTGGGTCCGGTTTCTCGGTCTCCACCACCGACGCGGAGGTCACGGTCAACTCGGTATGCGGTGCGTGCAGGTCGAACGCGGTCACCGCGGTTCCCCAATAGTCGACGTACCGGTACGACCTTGTCGCTGGGACGGTTTCGACACGGTTGAGAACGACGTTTTGGCGAGAGTCCGATCGTGGCGTCAGTCGGGCTTCGTTGTAAGAGGCGGTCGCCGGTGACGGGTAGGCATAGCCGGTCGCATGCAGTACCCGCATGCGCCACATCAGTTCTTCCCCTGCTTGGTCGGCAGCGGATCGCGATGGCCGGCATCAGACCAGGCAACCCACGGTACGGCGTGAAAGTACTGAACCGCCAACGCTTCTCCGACGTCGTAGCACGACTTCTGGAGGCCCGCTAATCGCATCTCCAATGATTCGAGGAGCACTCCTGGGCGTACGAATTCAAGCTCACTGCGGGCCCGGCCCAGCAGCCGCTGCGCCTCAGAGATGGCCCCCACGCGGCTGTGCGGACTGTGCAACAGTTCGTCGAGGTTGTGCTCAGCCAATTTCAGCGAGTAGAAGATCGACCGCGGAAACAGGCGGTCCAACAGGATGAACTCGACCACCCGATTCGCGTCCAGCACACCGCGATAGGTGCGCAGGTAGGTGTCGTGTGCGCCCGCGGAGCGAAGCACGGTCACCCACGCCGGGGACACTGCGCTGTCACCGACTCGCGACAGCAACATGCGCACGGTCATATCCACTCGCTCGATCGCGCGGCCCAGCATCATGAAGCGGTAACCGTCATCACGTGACAGTGTCGAGTCGGCCAGACCGGCGAACATCGCGGCGCGACCTTCGATGAACGACAAAAACTCGTGCGGGCCAAGCCGTTTGGCCGCCCGCTCACGTTCATCCAGCGCATTGAAGGTGGTGTTGAGACATTCCCATGTCTCGGTGGACGTCACCTCGCGAGCAGACCTCGCGTTCTCCCGCGCGGCGCTGATGGCGTCGACGATGGAGGTGCCACCGCCAGTGGTGTTGCGCTGGAATGCCACCAGGTCGGTCAGCGACCAGACGTCCAGTTCGGTGTCGGGCGCTTCAATTCCCAGGACCTGCAACAGCACTCGTGATATGTGGTCAGGGTCGACGCTGGAATCCTCCAGCAGCTGGTGCACCGTGACGTCCAGGATGCGCGCCGTGTCGTCGGCACGCTCGACGTAGCGGCCGATCCAGTACAGCGCTTCGGCGTTACGAGCGAGCATCAGCGAATCACCGCCTGCAATTGTTGCTGCTGACCCGGCTGCTGTTGCCGGGCAGATTGCGACTTCGGCTGTCTCTGCTGCTGGAACTGTGTCTGGGACTGCTTCTGGGACTGCTTCTGGGACTGCGACTTTGCGCCATCGGACTCGCCGTTGGTCCTGACTGACTTGGGTAGCTTCTTCACGACCTCGGCGGCGCCGAGCTCCCGGTCGGCCGCTGACGTGCGTGACGCCAGCACCCAGGTGTCCTTGGACCCACCGCCCTGGCTGGAGTTGACCACCCGCGATCCTTCGACCAGCGCCACCCTGGTCAGGCCACCGGGCAGCACCCACACGTCGTCGCCGTCGTTGACCGCGAACGGCCGCAGGTCGACGTAACGGGGCGTCAGTGTGTCGCCGACCTGCGTCGGGACGGTTGACAGCTGCATCATCGGCTGTGCGATCCAGCCTCTCGGGTCGTCGCGGATGCTCTTGCTGATCGCGTTCAGCTCTTTGTTGGACGCCTCCGGACCGAAAACGATGCCGTAGCCACCCGAGCCTTCGACGGGTTTGATCACCAGCTCGTCGACCCGGTCGAGCACCTCTTCGCGCTCGTCGTCCAGCCAACAACGGAAGGTGTCCACGTTGGCCAGTAGCGGCTTCTCGCCCAGGTAGTACTCGATAATGGTCGGCACGTAGGTGTAGACGAGTTTGTCGTCGCCGACCCCGTTGCCGATGGCGCTGGAGATCACCACGTTGCCGGCGCGAGCGGCGTTCAGCAGGCCCGCGACTCCCAGCACCGAATCGGGCCGGAATTGCATCGGGTCCAAATAGATGTCGTCGATGCGTCGGTAGATGACGTCGACCTGAACTTCGCCTTCGGTGGTGCGCATGTAGACCTGGTTGTCCCGGCAGAACAGGTCGCGGCCCTCGACCAGCTCGACACCCATCTGGCGGGCCAGCAGCGAATGCTCGAAATACGCCGAGTTGTAGACGCCTGGGGTGAGCACCACGACCGTCGGGTCGGCCTCATTGGTGGCCGCGGAGGCACGCAGCGCCCGAAGCAGGTGCGCTGCATAGTCGTCCACGGCGCGCACCCGGTGGCTGGCGAAAAGGTTCGGGAAAACCCGCGCCATCGTGCGCCGGTTCTCCATCACGTAGGACACCCCGGAGGGCGACCGCAGATTGTCCTCGAGGACCCGCCAGGTGCCTTTCTCGTCGCGGATCAGGTCGATGCCGGCCACGTGGATGCGCACGCCGTTCGGCGGAACAATGCCCACGGCCTGACGGTGAAAGTGCTCACAGGAGGTGATCAACCGGCGCGGGATCACGCCGTCGTTCAGGATTTCCTGATCGCCGTAGATGTCGTCGAGATACATCTCGAGGGCTTTGACGCGTTGGGTGATGCCACGCTCCAGCCGCGTCCATTCGGCGGCAGAGATGACTCGCGGGACCTGGTCCAGCGGAAAGGGCCGCTCCTGGCCGGATAGCGAGAACGTGATGCCCTGATCGCTGAACGCCCGGCTCAGCGCCTCGGCGCGGGCGTCGAGGTCGGCGGCGTCCGACGGTACGAGCTCCTGGTAAATGCCCTTGTAGGGACCACGGACGCTGCCCTGGGCGTCGAACATCTCGTCGAACGCTTCCGCGTAACCATCGGCGGTGTTGTAGCCGTCAAAGATGGGCTCGTAGGGCTGCAGCTTGCCACGCTGCTGCCGCTTGGTGTCGACGGGAACGGTTCGGAGGGCCACATTCCCATGCTGCATCACAACGCCCACGCCCGCATAGCCGGCTCTTCGCTTTGGGGGAATGCACGACGGACTGATACCCTGGGCAGTCGCCGCTTAAGCGTCAGAACGCTACAGCAAACCGTGACACCACAAGCCTCTGAAGATTTGCGAAGGAATTACGCGTGGCCAACATCAAGTCGCAGCAAAAGCGCAACCGCACCAACGAGCGCAACCGACTGCGCAACAAGTCGGTGAAGTCGGCGCTTCGCACGGCTGTCCGCGCATTCCGCGAGGCCGCCGAGGCAGGCGAGAAAGACAAGGCCGCCGAACTGCTGGTTTCCACGAGCCGCAAGCTGGACAAGGCAGCCAGCAAAGGCGTGATCCACAAGAACCAGGCGGCCAACAAGAAGTCCGCGCTGGCTCACGCCCTCCACAATCTCTGATTCAGTAGCTAGTCCGCGACCAGCTCCGCAACCTTTCGTACGGCCGCTTCCAGCGCATAGTTCGCGTCCGCGGCTGCGCCCTTCACGTCGGCGTTCAGTCTCGCCACCAGTCGCATCGCGGTAGCCACCGAGTCGCGCGACCAGCGCCGAGCCTGCTTCTGCGCCTTCTGCACCCGCCACGGCGGCATTCCCAGCTCGGCAGCCAGCCGGTAGGGGTCGCCCGACAGCGACCCGACCCGCCCGATGCTGTGGATGGCCTCGGCGAGTGCGTCGGCAAGCACCACGTGCGGCTCGCCGCGCAGCATCGCCCAACGCAGTGCCTCGACGGCGCCCTCGACATCGCCCACCACCGCTTTATCGGCGATATCGAACCCCTTCACCTCGGCTTTGCCGCTGTGGTACCGCCGCACCGCCGCGGCGTCGACCTGCCCACCGGTGTCGGCCACCAATTGCGAACAGGCCGAAGCGAGTTCGCGTATGTCCGAGCCGACCGCATCGAGCAGCACTGACAGGGTGTCGTCGTCGACCTTGACCTTCAATGCGCGAAATTCCTTGCGGACGAAGTCCAACCGTTCACCGGCCTTGGTGATCCGTGCGCACGGATGCACGTGTGCGCCTAGTGCGCGGATCTGATTCGCCAAGGCTTTGGCGCGACCGCCGCCCGAATGCACAACCACCAGTTCGGTACCCGGCGGAACATCCGCGGCGGCTTTGGCGATCAATTCGGCGGCTTCTTTGCCGGCTTCTCCGGCCGATTCCAACACGACGACGCGCTCGTCTGCGAACAGTGACGGGCTCAGCAACTCGGCCAGCTCGTAGACACCGACGTCGCCGGCCCGCACCCAGTTCACCGGAACGTCGTCGGTGCCTGCGCGCTTGCGTGCCGAGCGCAGCACGTCGGCGACAGCGCGCTCGACCAGCAGATCCTCATCCCCGAGGACGAGATGCAATGCCGAATCCTGCTGGCTCACCGGTTGATCGTGTCACGTCCGGCCGACAGCGCCGGCGGCCCCTGCCAGCAGACCCGATAACGACCAGGCAATCAGCGCGCAGACCGCTATCGCCAACCCCGCCCGAAACCAACACCACCGCCACAACGACACCGCCAACAGTCCTGCGGCGCTGACGGCCAGCACGCCGGCAATCCCGGATGGTACGACGACGCTCGCCGCGGGGATGTTCGCGGCCCAGTGTGCGATCCGCAGCAGCCACCACAGTTCTGGGCCGGTGAACCGGACCAGCAGTTGCGCGCCTGCCGGCCAGAGCAGGCACAGCGCGGCTGCCGCGGTGCCGAGCACGGTGATTGGTGCGATCAGCGCCGCGACCGCGAGATTGGCCGCCGCGGAGACCAGGCTCAGCCGGCCGGAGATACCGGCGATCAGCGGTGCCGTCACTAACTGCGCGGCGCACGCGACGCAGACGGCGTCGGCCAGCGGCTTGGGCCAACCCCGTGAGACCAGGCGTCGCGACCAGATCGGCGCGATGACCACCAACGCTGCCGTCGCCACCACCGACAACGCCAGGCCCACGTCGACCGCTAACCGCGGTGCGACAACCATCAGCAGCAGAACGGTGCCGGCTAGCGCCGGAATCGCCTGCCTGCGCCGCGACGACAGCACGCCTACCAACGCGATCGCGCCCATCACCGCCGCGCGCAACACACTGGCGGTGGGCTGCACCACGATGACGAACAGCACCAAGGCGACGCCGGCCAACCCCACGGCGGCTCGCGGGCCGATCAGCCGTGACGAAAACAGCACCGCCCCGCACACGATCGTGACGTTGGCTCCGGACACCGCGGTCAGGTGCGTCAGCCCGGCCGTCCGGAACTCTTGACCGGTCACCGGGGTGACCGTCGACATGTCGCCGAGTACCAGCGCCGGCAGCATCGCCGCCTGATCCGCGGGCAGCACTCGCCGAGCCGTGTCCGCGAACCCGGCGCGGACTGCGTAGGCGGCCCGCTGCACCGGCCCGGCGCGGCCCATCGTCGGCGCACCGATCGCAGTGATCACCGCCACTGACAAGTCGTGGCGCCTTGGCGGAGCGATTCTGGCGCGAAAGCGCATCGGCTGGCCGACCATTACGGTCGCGAAGTCGCGTGCAGGCGCGAAAATGACTGCGCGGCCCGAGGTCTCGCCGTTCCCAAGCTGCCGCAGCGCGGCACGGAACAGCAGCCGGCCGTGCCCGACCGACACGGCGCTTTCGGTGGGCGTTACAGCCACCTCCACGCTGGTGCCAAAAGCGGCAACGATGGGGTGGTGAGCGACTGCGTTGGCGCGCAACGCGATCGCGAACCCGAAGCCCGCACCGACGATGCCCGCGGCGACCAACCCAATGCCGATCGCCCGCATCCGCGGCCGATGGGCTCCGGCGCGCCAGAGCAGCGCACCGGACACACCGCCTGCCGCGCAGACGATTCCGACGATATTTCCGATCGGCCACAAGATCCCCGCTGCCGTCACGACCCAACTGGTCACCGCGGCCGGCACCAAACGCGCATCCAGGGGCGCTGCCGTCGAGTCGGCCCCGGGTGATTGCGCCACCGGCCTCAGACACGGACCAGCGGGCGCAGCTTTTCCAACCGCCCGGGGCCAATGCCGTCAACCTCCCCCAACTGGTCAACACTGCTGAACTTTCCGTTGGCATCCCGCCAGGCCACGATCGCGGCTGCCGTCACCGGCCCAACGCCGGGCAGGGCATCCAACTGCTGGACGGTCGCAGTATTGAGGTTGATCACCGAGACCGGGGCATCCTTGACCGGTCGGGACGCGGACGTGGAGGGCCTTGGCGTCGCCGAATCGGGACTCACCGAGCTGCCCAAGACGGCCGGCTGCCCTTTGGCCGGCGCGATCCCCACCACGATCTGCTCACCATCGTCAACCTGGCGGGCCATGTTGAGCCCTAGGGTGTCGGCGCCGTCGGTTGTCCCGCCGGCAGCCTTCAGCGCGTCGGCGATCCGCGCATCGGGCGCCAGTGTGACGAGGCCCGGCGTGTGCACCAGTCCCACCACACTCACCACCACCGGTTGGTTGGGCCGGGCCGAAGGGCCCGGGCTCGGGCCGCGGCTCGTGGTGGACGCCATTTCGACCGGCGGCAGCTTCGCCGACACCACCGGCGCCGGCTGCTCGCGCATCAACGTAAAGATGGTGACTAGCACGGCGATCGCCGCGATCGCGGCCAGGGCGATAGCGCCCGCACGGCCTGGGTCCGCACGCACCCTGGCCAGCCAGCTGTCATGCTGCGCCGAACCGTCCGGCAGCCAACGCGGCAGCAGTGAATTCGGGTCGGTGTCGGCATCGCTGTCGTCGGCGCCGCGGTCCGGTTGCGCGACCGCGTCAGGCTGAGCAGCCAGTCGCCGGTGCAATCGTTCGGCAGGCAGTTCTGTTCGCATGTGCCGACGGTAGGGGCGCCAACCGTCGCGACGACGCGGTCACGCGGCTGACAAGCACCGCCTGTGGAGCAGCAGACGACTGTGCATAGCCGGCTAGCGCTGAGCCGCCTGACTGGTTGGTTGGGCAGGCGGATAAATTGCAACACAGGACCGTCAGATCCAGCAGAGGAGACTGCCATGCAACTGGCGCTCACAAAGGACGAAGCCGCCTTCCGCGACGAGCTGCGCACCTTCTACACGACGAAGATTCCGGCGGAGATCCGCGAGCGGACCCGTTCGGGCGAGGGGCTCGACCGCGACGACATCGCGACCAGCCACAAGATCCTCAACGAGCACGGGCTGGCCGTGCCCAGCTGGCCGGTCGAATGGGGCGGCAAGGACTGGACGCCGGCTCAGTACCAGATCTGGCTGGACGAGATGCAACTGGCATGTGTGCCCGAGCCGCTGAACTTCAACGCCAAGATGGTCGGCCCGGTGATCGCCGAGTTCGGCTCGCAGGAGATCAAGCAACGATTCCTGCCGCCGACGGCCAGCCTGGACATCTGGTGGTGCCAGGGGTTCTCCGAGCCGGAGGCCGGCTCGGACCTGGCGTCGCTGCGTACCACCGCACTGCGTGACGGCGACACCTATGTGGTCAACGGGCAGAAGACGTGGACGACGCTGGGCCAGTACGCCGACTGGATTTTCTGCCTGGTGCGCACCGACCCGCAAGCACCCAAAAAGCAGGCCGGTATCTCGTTCCTGCTCATCGATTTGGACACCCCCGGCATCACGATGCGCCCGATCAAGTTGATCGACGGCAGCGTCGAGGTCAACGAGGTCTTCTTCGAAGATGTCCGGGTGCCCGCCGATCAGCTTGTGGGAGAAGAGAATCAAGGCTGGAGCTACGCGAAGTTCCTGCTAGGCAACGAGCGGACCGGTATCGCCCAGGTCGGCCGTACCAAGGTTCGTCTCGCCGATGTCAAGAAGCGCGCCACCGAGTCCGGCCTGCTCGACGATCCGCTGTTTGCCGCCCGAGTCGCCGAAGCCGAAAACGATTTGCTGGCCCTCGAACTCACTCAGATGCGAGTTGCATCGGGATCGAAAGGCGGCAAGCCCAACCCCGCGTCATCGGTGCTCAAGCTTCGCGGCAGCCAGTTACAACAGATTGCGACCGAATTGCTTGTCGAGGTCGCCGGTCCGGACGCGTTGCCGTTCGAAGCCGGCGACGACATCGCGTCGCCGGCTTGGGCACAAGGCAGCGCGCCGCACTACCTGAACTATCGCAAGACATCGATTTACGGTGGCAGCAATGAAGTACAGCGCACCATCATCGCGTCGACCATTCTCGGCTTGTAAGACAGAAAACGAGGTAGAGACATGGACTTTCAATTAAGTGACGAGCAGGTCCTGCTGCGCGACACCACCCGCGACCTCCTGTCCCGCAGCTATGACGCCGAGAGCCGGAACAAGGTCATCGCCTCCGACCTTGGCTGGAGTAAAGAGGTGTGGACGCAGCTGGCCGAAATCGGAATTCTCGGGCTGGGATTCGACCCCGAAGAGGCCGGGCAGATCGAAGTGATGACTGTGCTCACCGAGGTCGGGCGTCGACTGGCACCCGAACCCGTCGTACACGCGGCGCTGGGACCTGGCGCGATCATCGCCGAGGTCGGCAATGAGGCCCAGAAGCAACTGCTCGACGAGGTCGCCGAGGGTCAGCGGCTACTGGCCTTTGCACACCTCGAGCCCGGTGTACGCGGGGCCTTCACCGAAGATATCGCGACAACCGCTGTACAACAAGGTAATTCGTGGGTGTTGAGCGGACGGAAGAACCCGGTGCTCGCGGGCGACTCCGCTGACACCCTGGTGGTCAGCGCTAAGCTGCCGGACGGCGGAATCGGCTTGTTCCTGGTCGACGGCGAAGCCGTGACCCGCCACCCGTACCGCACATTCGACGGCCAGCGTGGCGCCCAGATCGACCTGGACAACGCCGCAGGCGAACCGCTCGGCGACGCGGTGGACGCATCAGTGGCCATCCGCAACGGCCTCGTCCGGATACAGTCCGCGTTGTGCGCGGAGGCGGTCGGAGCCATGGAAGAGGCGCTGCGGCTGACGACCGATTACCTCAAGCAACGCAAGCAGTTCGGGGTCACCCTGAACACTTTCCAGACGCTGACGCAGCGCGCCGCCGACATGTACGTCTCGCTGGAGTTGGCCCGCAGCATGAGCCTCTACGCCGGTCTGTCGGTCGCGGATAGCAACTTCGACCCCGTCGTCGCGGCGCGCGCCAAACTTCAGATCGGCCGGTCCGGCCGCCATATCGGCCAGGAGGCGATCCAGTTGCACGGCGGTATCGGGATGTCCGCCGAGTACCCGGTCGGCCACTATGCGGCGCGGCTGACCGCGATCGACCACATCCTCGGATCGTCCCAAGACCAGCTGCACGTGTTGATCGATCAGGTCGGCGACTACGAAGTCGTCACTCTGTAAGGCACGCAATGGCTGAGCTATCCGCCGAAGTCGTCGAGTTTCTCTCCGAAGGCACTCGCACCGGGATGCTGGGGTTCCTGGCTTCCGACGGTCGGCCGCTGGCGGCCCCGGTGTGGTTCATCGTCGACAATGGCGAGCTGGTATTCAACACCGACCGTGATTCAGCGAAAGGTCGTGCGCTGGCCCGGGATTCACGGGTCGTCATCTGTGTCGACGATCCGCATCCGCCGTTCTCGTTTGTTCAGGTGCAGGGCATCGCCAAAGCGGAAGAGAATGCGCCGGACCTGCTCGACGTCGCCACCCGGATCGGCGGACGCTACATGGGGCCCGATCGCGCCCAGGAATTCGGCCGGCGCAACGGCGCGCCGGGCGAGTTGGTGGTGCGGGTCCAGCCGACGAAGGTCAACGCAACGTTCCGGGTCGCCGGCTGAACCCGCCCAACATCAACTCGGCTCTGGGGCCGCCTCGGGTTCTGAAGTCGGCTCTGCCGCCACTGCGGGTTTCGATCCGTTCGACGCTGGTGCGTCGACCGTCTCCGGTTGCGGGTCGACCGTCTCCGGTTGCGCCGCAACAGCATCCGGCTCCGATGCCGCCGGCACGGCATCGGACGGCGCTTCACCATCTGCATCGGGAAGCTGAGCCGCGAGGTATTCGGCCAGTCCACCGATCGTCGGATAGTCGAATACCGCCGTCGCGTTGATCGTGAACGCGCCGCCGAACTGGCTGTGCAGCCGGTTGCGGAGTTCGACCGCCATCAGAGAATCCGTACCCAGGTCGATAAACCGACTGGTCGCCGCAGGCGGTTGCGCGAGCCGTAGGAAGTGCTGCACCTCTCGCTGCAGGAACTCGGTCACGAAACTGGCGCGCTGTGCCAACGGGGTCTCTTGCAGTTGCCGGAGCAATTCACTGTCACCGGTTACCTCTCCGAGCGCACTCGGCAGCACGAGGTCGAGAATTGGCGGGCGGGAACTGCCCAGCACCTTCGCCGCACGCTGCCAGTTGGCTTTGAGAACCGTCGCCTGCGCAGTTCCGTTGGCGACAACTTCCGTGAGCGCGCTGAGCGCGGCCGACGGCTCCAGCGGCATAAGGCCTTGCGCACTGATATTGGCAAGCGCGGCATCTGAAGAGGCCATACCACCTTTGCCCCAGGGACCGAAGTTGACACCAGTCGCCGGCAACCCGTGTGCCTGTCGATCCGCGACCAAACCGTCGAGCAGCGCATTGGCAGTCGAGTAGTTGGCCTGACCGGGCGAACCAAGCAAGCTGGACACCGAGGATGACACAATGAAGAAGTCGAGCTTGTCATTTCTCGTCAACTGGTCCAGGTAGCACGCACCGAATGCCTTGGGCGCCAGAGTTGTTCGGAACCGGTCCATGTCCTGGTTCGACAGCAACGCGTCATCGAGCACACCTGCCAGGTGCGCCACTCCCGCGAGTGGAGGCAACTCCGCACGGATCCGGTCCAGCAGCTTTTCCACTTCCGACTCGTCGCCGACATCGGCGGCGAAGGTGTGAATGCGGCACTTGTAGCGCTCGGTGATGTCCTCGATCAGGCGCTGTGCATCCGCATCTGGAGTGCGCCGACTGGTCAACACGATGTCACCGGCGCCGAGCTGGGCTAGATACGCCGCGGTGTGCAGACCGATGGCACCGAGACCACCGGTGATCAGATAGCTCCGATCACCCCGCGGCTGTAGCGGGTTCGGCATCTGGCACACGATCTTGCCGATATGCCGTGCCTGCTGCATGCGGCGGAACGCCGTCCTGGCCTCCGCCAGGGGGTAGATCTCCGCGGGCAGCGGCGTCCACTCCCCCTTCGCCAGCCCGTCCGACACCTCAGTCAGCAAGGTGCGAATGCGCTCGGGTTCGGTGAACATCACCGTGTCCAACGCGACGATCTCGTAGGCGATGTCGGGTCGGGCCTCGGCCATCTGCTCGGGAGTCCAGATGTCGCGCTTGGCGATCTCGACGAAACGGCCGTTCTTGGCGGTGGCCCGGACGGTCGCCTCGACGAACCCTTCGCTGGTCAGGCTGTTGAGCACCACGTCCACGCCGGTACCGTCGGTGTCCGCGAGGATCTGGTCGGCGAAATCGGTTGTGCGCGAGTCGTACACATGCTTCACGCCGAGCTTGCGCAGCGTCGCCCGCTTGAAGGTGCTCGCAGTCGCGTAGACCTCTGCACCCTGCTGTTGCGCCATCTGGATGGCGGCCAATCCGACACCACCACTCGCGGCGTGGATGAGCACCTTGTCGCCGGGATTCAGCTTCGCCCAGTCGAACGAGAGCCGAACCGTGAGCGCCGCAGCCGGAATGGTCGCAGCGTCAACCGCGCTCACCCCGTCCGGGATCGGCGCCAGGAACTGCTCCGGCACGTTGAACCGGCTGGCGAAAGCACCCTGCATGGAGCCGTAGACCCGCTGGCCGACCTCCAGTCCGGTCACGCCCTCGCCCAATTGGGTTACGGTGCCGGCGAAGTCGCCTCCGACCGGCCCCGGGTCACCCGGGTAGAGGCCCAACACGTTGAGCACATCGCGGAAGTTCAGACCTGCGGCTTCGACCCGGACCTGCACGTAGCCCTCGTCCGGCGGCGGCACCTCATTCTCGGTGATGCGCAGGTTGTCGATCGCACCACGCTCCGTAGGCGCCAGAGCGTAATCCGCCCCCCGCGGCACGGCGAGGTTGCCGCTGCGCGCCCACGGCAGCAGCCGTGATGCGAGGAGCTTTCCTTGCCGCAGCGCGAGTTCGGGTTCCTCCATCGGTGCGCCGAGGAGACCGGCCAGCAAGTGCACGGCCTGCTCTGATCCATCGCAATCGACCATCCTGCAGCGCAGGCCAGGTTCTTCGTTGACGATGGTGCGCCCGAGTCCCCACAGCGCCGCCTGCACAGGATCGACCCGCTCGCCGGATTCGGTCGCCACAGCTCGTTCGGTGACGATCCACAGTCCGCCGGGAAGTGTCACTGCCTTGTCGGTCTGCAGGGTGTGCACGGCACTGAGCAGGTAAGAGATCTCGTTCTCCAGCCGCGCGGCAGAGTCAGCACTCGACTCTCCGGCACTCGGTCCGGTGCTGCGCCAGACGATGCCGGAGATCGGCACCCCGCGCTCTTGAGACTGAGTCAGAAGCTGCCCCAACAGATCCGGGTCCATACTCCTGTCGAAGGAGATGCAACCGGCAAGTTCGGCCGCCAATTCGTCGAATCCGGCGATCAGCCAGATGCCGGGGAGACTTCCGGCGCCGTCGCTCGACGCCGCCGGCGGCACCTCGTGCCAGCCGAGGGTGTACAGCAGCCGGGTGGCATCGCCGCCGAGCCCGCGCAACAACGCCTCTCGAGGCGCGCGCTTGACCGTGAACTCGCGAATCCCGCCCAGGATGCGGCCGTCTCGATCGACGAAATCGAGGTCGAATACCTGGGTTTCGGCATTGAGTTCGTTGGCGTGCCAGCGCGCGCGGCAGTAGAACCGTCGTGGCATCTTCTCCTTGAGCATGACCTGCCCGTACCGCAGCGGAAGGAAGAGGTCACTGAGCCCCTGCTCCGCGGCGAGAAGAGCCGGGAATGCCGGGAAGGCGACACCCGTGCACAGGTCCATCAAGACCGGGTGCATCGGCTCGGATCCGAGATGCTCGCTGAGCTCCTCGCCGACGTAGATATCGCCGATCGCCTCACCGTCACCAAGCCACAGCGACTTCAGCGAGCCTGACCAATTGGGCCCCCACGACAGCTCCATGTCGGCGAAGGTCTCGAACAGCTCCTGCGGACGCATGCGGTTCATCCGCTCGATTGCGACGTCGATGGGGTCCTGTTCGGGCGCCGGCTCGTCCTCGACACCACCGAGGACTGTGCCGTCGGCGTTCAGCGACCAATCGACATCACGGACACCGTAGGGCCGGCTGTGCACCTGGAATTTCCAGCCATCGCCGTCTTCGACCGGATGCAAGGTCAACTGAACCTCGCGAGAAGCCTTCTCGGGCAGAATGATCGGCTCGTAGAAGAAGACTTCCTTCACCCGTCCCGGCGGGCCGACTGCGGCCAGGGCCATCGCGGCGTACGTCGCACCGGGAACAACGACCGTGCCGTAGATGACGTGGTCGGATAGCCACGGTTGCGACTTAACCGACAACCGGCTGGTGTAAACGGAGTCGCCGGATGCCAGATCCTTTGCACTGCCCAAAAGTCCGGACGTGGCAGCACCGTCGGCGGCAATGCCCGACGTCTGCGGCCAGAAGCGCCGCCGCTGGAACGGATAGGTGGGCAGCTCGACCTTGTGGAGCGGCCGGTGTTGCAGCGCAGCGAAATTCGGCCGATGGCCGCTGACATAAGCCGTGGCTAGAGCGTCTGCGATCTGGCGGCGGTCACCGACGCCCTTGCGCAGCGACACGATCGCCCGCGGCGCCGCCAGATGTTCCGGCCAGACCTGCACCGCCGCACCGGTCAGCACCGGCTGGGGACCCATCTCCATCAGCACCGTGCATCCCAACGCTGCAATGGTGCGAACGCTTTCGGCGAACTGCACCGGCTGGCGGGAGTGCCGCCGCCAGTACTGCGCATCGATCGGGGTGTCCGCGGTCAACACCGCGCCGGTGCGGTTGCAGACCAGCGGCAATGTCGGCACCGCGTACTGCATCTGCGACGCGTACGCCTCGAATTCGCCGAGCACCGGCTCCAGCAACTCCGAGTGGAACGCGTGGCTGGTCTCCAGCCACGTGCAACGGACCCCGTCCTCACTGAATTTCGCGACGATCTGTTCCAGGTCCTCGCCCGGACCCGACACCACCGTGTTGGGACCGTTGTAAGCACCGACCGACACTCTCGAGAATTCGTTGACGACTTCCTCGACGCGCTTGGGGTCGGCGAATACCGCGAGCATTCGGCCGCCTTCGGGCAGGCTGCCGAACAGCCGACCACGCTCGGCCATCAGCCGTGCCCCGTCCTCGAGGCTCAACACTCCGGCCACGCATGCCGCCGCGTACTGACCCACACTGTGACCCAGCACCACGTCGGGCTCGATGCCCCACGACTGCCACAGCCGGGCCAGACCCATCTCGACAGCAAACAGCGCTGGCTGAGCAAACGAGGTGTGCCGCAATGTTTCTCCGGCTTCGCCGCCGGTCTCCCGGTCGGTCGCGAACATCACCTCCAGCAACGGGCGCGGCAGTATGTCGGCAACCGCGTCCGCGCAACGTTTCACGGTCTCCGCGAAAACCGGCTCGGCGTCGAACAATTCGCGGGCCATCCCCGAATGCTGACTACCCTGACCGGTGAACAACCACGCCGTGGTCGGCCGGTCGGTGCACTCACCGCGGACCACGCCGGGTCGCAGCCGGTTCTCGGCCAACTCAGCGAGGCCCTCGCGAGCGCTCTGCACCGAATCCACAACTAGCGCGGCCCGATGTTCGAAGTGCGAGCGTCCCACGCCCGCTGTCAGGCACACACCGGCGATGTCGGCCTCCGGGTGGGACTCCAGCCAGGACCCGTAGCGCTGCGCCAACTCCACCAGGGCGTCCGACGAACGCGCCGAGAGCGCCAGTACGTCAACCGACTCTTCAGGGCTCTCCGACTTCGGCGCCTCTGCGACATCGTCAGCCGAATCGGATTCGACGACGACCGGCTGCGCCGGTGCCTCCTCGAGCAGCACGTGTGCATTGGTCCCGGTGAATCCAAACGAACTGACACCGGCGCGGCGCGGCCTCTGGCTGCGCTCCCACGGGGTCGCCTCGGTGACGACCCGAACCGGCAGCGAGTCCCACGGGATGTGCGGCGACGGCTTGTCGAAGTGCAGGCTCTGCGGCAGGACTCCGTGCTGCAGCGACAGCACGACCTTGATCAGACCGGCGGCGCCTGAGGCCGATTCGAGGTGGCCGATGTTGGTCTTTACCGAACCCATCAGCAACGGCCGGTCAGAATCACGAACGCCACCGAAGGCGGCCCCGGCCGCCTGAACTTCGATCGGGTCACCCAGCGGGGTACCTGTTCCGTGTGCCTCGAGGTAGTCGACGTCACCGCCATTGATGCCGGCGCGAGCCAGCGCCATGGCGATAAGGCGCTGCTGTGCACCGCCATTGGGCACGGTCAGACCACTGGATGCACCATCCTGGTTGACCGCGCTGCTCGGGATGACAGCGGCAACCCGGTCGCCGTCGCGGACCGCGTCGCTCAGCCTCTTGAGCACCAGCATTCCGCAGCCTTCACTACGCACGTAGCCGTCGGCGGCGGCATCAAAGGTCGCGCATCGTCCGTTCGGGGACAGCATTCTGGCGCGCGACGCGGCGATGATGGTCACCGGGCTCAGCAGGACGTTCACCCCACCGGCCAACGCCAAATCGCAGTCGCCCGAATGCAATGCCTGGCAAGCCTGATGGACGGCTACCAACGACGAGCTGCAGGCGGTGTCGACCGCCACCGCCGGGCCCTCAAGTCCAAGGGCGAAGGAGACCCGGCCGGAAATGGCGTTTATCGCGTTGCCGGTGATGAACTGCGGCTCGATCTTTTCGACCGAGGTGGCGGACAGTAGATGTGAATACTCGTTGGCACCTACACCTATGAAGACGCCGGTTCGGCTGCCGCGCAACGAAGCCGGGGAAAGCCCGGCGCGTTCCAGGGCTTCCCAAGCGTTTTCGAGCACCAGCCGCTGCTGCGGCTCGATCCAGATAGCCTCACGCGGAGAGACACCGAAGAATTCCGGGTCGAACCCGTCGATCCCGTCGATGTAACCGCCGTAGCGGCTGTACATCTTGCCCGGCGCGTCTGGGTCCGGGTCGTAGAACTCATCGATGTCGAATCGGTCCTCGGGGACCTCACTGATGGCATTGACGCCGCCCGACAGCAGCTCCCAGAAGGCTTCGGGATTGGGGGCGCCGGGGAAGTTGCACGACACCGAGACGATCGCGATGGGCTCGTCGGTGCGCGTCGTCACCGCCGTGGCCAATTGAGGGCCCGACCTCGCTGACTCGTTGAGCCCGAGCACGTCGCTCAGCAGGTAGTCCACCACGTCCGACAGACGTGGGTAGTCCATCGCCAGCGTTGCCGGGATTTGCTTTCCGACGCCCTGTTCGATGCGGCGTCGCAACTCGACGGCCATCAGCGAATCCATCCCGAGGTCGAAGAAGCCGGCGTCCTCGCGGATCTCCGCGGGGTCGACTCGCGTAACCTCGGCCACCGCGTCACGCAGGTAGTTCGAGAGAAGCTTTTTGCGCTGTTGCACCGGGGCGTTGGTGAGCTGCTCGACCAGCTGGGTCTTGCCCGAAGGCGCCAGCGTCGGCGCGGCGTCGGGCACCTCGCCCGCCAGTTCCGCCATGAATGGCCGCCGGCCGGTCTGCTGGTAGAGCGGCAGGAATTTGGCCCAATCGATCCGGGCCACCACACCTTGCACTGCGCCCTTGGCCGAAGACGCCAGTAGATCGGTCAGGCCAGCCAACGCATCGGCAGGTGACAGCGTCCGGATTCCACGCTGCTCCAGCTTCTTTCGCGCCTCTGCGTCGGCCATACCTGCCGACCACGGACCGAAGTTCACGCTGATCGCCGGGACACCCTGCCCACGCAGTCGCCAGGACAGCCCGTCGAGGAAGGCATTGGCCGCGCCATAGGCGGTCTGGCCGAACCCGCCCCACACCGAGGCGATCGAGGAGGTGCTGATGAAGAAGTCCAGCTTCAGGTCAGCTACTGCTTCGCTCAAATGCCAAGCACCCCAGACCTTTCCGCCGAACACCCGATCAACCTCGGCGTCTTCCAGGGAGTGCAGCGGAGTAGTACCGATCTCGCCTGCGGCGTGCACAATGCCGGCAAGAGGCGGTAATTCGGCCTGCACGGTGGCCAGCAGCTTCGCCACGTCGTGCGCATCGGCGACATCGGCAGCCACGACTCGGGTTTCGCAGCCGTGCTGTTCGCGAATCGCGTCGATGCGCCGCTGCGCCGCCTCGCTCGGTGCGCGCCGACTGGTCAACACCAGCTGCCGGGCACCGTTCGCGGCCAGATATGCGGCGATCTCCAATCCGATCGAGCCCAGGCCGCCTGTCACCAAATACGTTGCATCGGAGCGTATTGCGACCGGCGTCGCACCCGGCGTTCCGGTCCGCCGAACGAGCCGGGGTACATAGACCGCACCGTCACGCAGCGCAACCTGGTCTTCGCCACGCTGCGCCGCCACTAGGTTGGCGAACTGAGACCATTCGTCACTGCCGCCCTCGGACAGATCTGCCAGGCCGCCCCACATCAGCGGGTATTCCAGCGATGCAGCACGACCGAATCCCCACAGGCAACTCTGGATGGGTGAGACGGCGTCACCGTCGACCACACGTTGCGCGCCGCGGGTCACCATCCAGATCGGGCTGCGGAGTTCAGCGGCCGCCGCAGCGCGGAAGAGTCGCCGGGTTCCGCCCATGACCTGGTGCTGCATGTGCAACAGCGACCGCATCGTCGGCGCGGTGTCGGAGTCGAGCGCCGCGACATGCACGATCCGCAGCGTCGGTTCGGCTTCCGCGGCGGCACGCAACGCGGCCACGAGTTGCTCCTCGTCCGCATCGGACGAGGGCAACCCGAGGAGACGGTGCTGGTGCCCGAGCGCGGTCAACGCGTCGACCAACGGCTGAGCAACGTCGGCATCGTCACCGATCAGGAGCCAGGTTGACGCCTCGCCGGCTTGCGCACTCGAGCCCGCCGCAGAGGTTTTGTCCCACCGAATCTCGTAACGCGCGTCCGCAATTGAATTCGTTTTGCGGTGCTGGTTGTGCTGTGCGGCAAGCCTTGTCAGCACGTCCACGGTCTGCTGCTCGTCGCCCGCATTGCCAAGGAGCGCGACGAGCTCGTCGATCCGCCCCTCCTCGAGGAGTCGGACGGTTTCGCTCGTCGACTCGAGACGGGCATTCTGTTTCGGCGCCTTCCAATTGTCGCGGTACCAGTACTGGCGATGCTGGAACGGATATGTCGGCAAGTCGAGCTTTCGTGCCGGCCCGTGCTGAACCGCCTCGAAGTTGGGCAGGTGGCCCAGGACGTACGCGTCGGCCAGCGCCCCGGTGATCTGCCGGTGGTCGGCGGTGTTCTTACGCAACGACGCGATCGCCCGCGGTGTGGTGGCGGGGTCGGGCCATGCCCGCAGAGCCGCTGCGGTCAGCACCGGCTGCGGGCCGATTTCGAGCAGCACCTTGCAATTCAGATCCGAAAGGGTCTGCACGCTCTTGGCGAACTCGACCGGCTGGCGTGCGTGACGGCGCCAGTAGTTGCCATCCAGCTTCACACTTCTGCCCAGCGTGGCGCCAGTGCGGTTGCACACCAGGATCCGTTGCGGTGAAGCGTATTTGAACTGGTCTGCAAACGACTCGAACTCATCGAGTATCGGATCCAGCAGCGCCGAGTGGAACGCATGGCTGGTCTCCAGCCAGTCGCACTTGACGCCATCAGCCGACAAGCGAGAGACCGCTTGTTCCAGATCGTCTGCGGGACCGGACAATACGGTGTTAGCGCCGTTGTACGCGGCAACCGAGAGGCTTGGGAATTCGTCAGTCAACTTCTCGACCCGCTCGGCGGCGGTGGAGACCGCAACCATCCGTCCGCCCGCGGGCAAACTGCCGAACAGGCGGCCGCGCTCGGCCATCAACCGCATTCCGTCTTCGACGCTGAAGACGCCGGCGACGCATGCTGCCGAGTACTGGCCGACGCTGTGCCCCAGCACGACATCGGGTTCGAATCCCCACGATTGCCAGAGCTTGGCCAGACCCATCTCAACCGCGAACAACGCCGGCTGAGCATACGAGGTCTGCCGTAGCGTCTCTTCGCTGTTGGGGCGGTCGATATCGAAAATAACATCGAGCAGTGGCTGTTCGAGCACGCCGGTCGGCAGCTTCTGCGCACCGCTTCAACGTCTCGGCGAAAACCGGCTCGGTGTCGAACAATTCGCGAGCCATGCCGACGTACTGACTGCCCTGCCCGGTGAACAACCACGCCGTCTTCGGTGTGTCATCGGCCCATCCGCGCACCATGCCAGGTGCCGGGCGGTCGTCCGCGAGCGCGCCGAGCAACTCAGCGGCGGATGCCGTGGAATTGACCACCAAGGCGGCCCGCTGCTCGAAGTGAGCGCGACCCGCTCCAGCGGTCAGGCACAAATCCGCCAACGTGGCTTCGGGGTGCGCGCTCAACCAGTTGCGGTAATGATCAGCCAGCTGGACCAGCGCCTCGGGCGTGCGCGCCGAGATCGGCAGCAGACCGAATCGCTCGTCGGCCGGAGGGGGGACTGCTGTTGCGTCACCCGCGGCAATGGGCGCTTCTTCAAGGATGAGGTGCGCGTTGGTGCCGGCGAATCCGAACGAGCTGATTCCCGCAATGCGGGCCCGGTCGTTGCGCGCCCACGCAGTGGCCTCACGCAACACCTGAACCGGAAGCCGATCCCACGGAATGTGCGGCGACGGATCGCGAAAGTGCAAGTGCTGCGGTAGAAGTCCGTTCTCGAGGGCCAAGACGACCTTGATCACGCCCGCAATGCCCGCGGCCGCTTCCAGGTGCCCGATGTTGGTCTTCGCGGAGCCGACCAGCAGCGGCCGGTCCGCGTCACGCCCGGTGCCGTACACCGCCCCGGCCGCCTGCATTTCAATCGGATCGCCCAGAGACGTTCCGGTGCCGTGGGCCTCCAGGTAGTCGACGTCCGCGGGTGAGACGCCGGCCCGCTTCAGCGCGTCGCCGATAACCCGTTGCTGCGCAATGCCGTTGGGCACCGTCAAACCACCCGATGCGCCGTCCTGGTTGATCGCGCTACCCCGAATGACAGCCCGAATCCGATCGCCCTCGCGGATGGCGTCTTCCAGGCGCTTCACGACCACGACACCGCAGCCCTCACCGCGCACGTAGCCGTCTGCCGCGGCGTCGAACGTCTTGCACTTGCCGTCCGGGGCGAGCATGTGCGCGTGCGAGAAGGTGATCATGGTCGCGGGGCTGAGCAGGGCGTTCACCCCGCCCGCCAGCGCCAGGTCACACTCCCCCAGTTGCAGCGCTTGGCATGCGTGGTGGATCGCCACCAGCGACGAGCTGCACGCCGTGTCGACCGCGACCGCTGGGCCCTGCAGCCCCAGCCGGAAGCTGATTCGGCCTGCTGCGGCCGACGATGACGTCCCGATTGCCATATAGGCTTCAATTTCTGGGAAAGTCAGCTCGCCAGAGGCCATTCCGAGGTAGTCGTGGGTGGCCAACCCGACGAACACACCGGTGTTGCTGCCCGCCAAGGACGTTGGCGCGATCCCGGAGTGCTCGATCGCCCGCCACGAGGCCTCCAGCAGCAGCCGGTGCTGCGGGTCCAGCAGCCTGGCCTCGCGCACCGACAGGCCGAAGAACGGCGCGTCGAAGCCCGTCACATCATCAACGAAACCGGCCCGGCGGGTGGCCACCTTGCCGGGTGTATCGGGGTCCGGGTCGAAGAACTCGTCGACATCCCATCGGTCCGCGGGCACCTCTGATATCGCGTCCCGGCCTTGCGACAGCACATCCCAGAATCCGTCGGCATCGGCGGCACCCGGAAAGCGGGCCGCGTAGCCGACGATCGCAAAGCTTGGTGGTCGGTTGTTCGGACCTTCGACGGATCCCATAGCGGCGTCCTCTCGGCTTGGGGAAGGGGAAGATTCGGTCACCGCGAGCGGCCCGGCTGGGCACTAGGATCACCGTCGCGGACAAGTAATGCAAATGCCGCGGAGGCGTCGCGCACGCGGCCGTCCAAATACCACGTCGTGCTTGGGTTTACCAGTGGTGCGACACTCTTAGCTAAGCACGTTATCTTGATCGGGCTGCCTGCGTGGCGTGACCGGAGCCGTTTGGATCGAGGAGGACGAAGTTTGCGCATCGGGAAGATCACGATCGGCTCGGTCGATGACTGGACGGTGGCTCCCGGCTCAGTCATCTCCTGGCAACCAACCACAGCATCTGCGGAAAAAGTCCAACAAGCGCCGGTCAGCTCTGTCCCGGTCAGCTACATGCAGGGTCAACATCTTCGTAACTACTACGAACGTACAGCAGCGGGGCTGGATTTTTCGCGACAGATCATTGCTTCCTGCGACGTCGCCGGCTGGTGCGATATCTCCGCCATGAACCTTGGCCTCAACAGGTACCTGCAGCGGCATGACACCTTTCGCAGCTGGTTCGAGCACGCTGAGAGTGGGGAGTTCATCAGACACACGATCGCCGATCCGGCCGATATCGAGTTCAAGCCGATCGACCACGGCCACCTGACTGTTGACGAGATACGCGCTCTTACCGTGGCCATACCCAATCCACTGGAATGGGGTTGCTTCACCTTTGGGGTCATCCAGCGCGAGGATGGGTTCACCTTCTTCACCGCGATGGATCATGTCCACGGGGATGCGTCGCTGATTGGCACCACGATGCTGGAAGCCAACGGAATGTACGCATCGCTCAGCAGCGGGGGCGATACCCTGGCGCTTCCCGACGCGGGCAGCTTTGACGAATTTTGCGTCCGGGAGCGCGAACAGACCTCGACGCTGACTCTGGACTCGCCCGGGGTACAGGCCTGGATCGACTTTGCGGAGAGCAACGGCGGTAGTTTTCCGGAATTCCCTCTTCCACTAGGTAACTCACTGGAGTGCAGCAGCAGTGCGATGACCTCCGAACTGCTGCTGGACAGCGCACAAACCGAGCGCTTCGAATCAAGCTGCACGGCGGCGGGCGCACGCTTCGTCGGCGGGTTGTTCGCCTGTTTCGCGCTGGTGGAGCATGAATTTACTGGTGCCCTTACGTATTACGGGCTCACCCCTCGGGACTCCCGCACGGGCCAAGACAACTTCATGACGCAGGGCTGGTTCACCGGGTTGATCCCGATCACCGTACCGATAGCCGCGGCCTCCTTCGGTGATGCCGCATGGGCTGCGCAGGCTTCTTTCGATTCGGGCCTGGACATGGCGAAGGTGCCGTACTACCGCGTATTGGAATTGGCGCCATGGTTGAAGTGGCCGCGACCGAACTTCCCGGTGTCGAACTTTCTGCATGGCGGCGCTGCTCCGCTCAACGCCGTGCTGGCAGCAGCCGATCTGGGTCTGGCTAACAACATGGGTATCTACTCCGACGGCCGTTACTCGTATCAGCTGACCGTTTATGTGTTTCGATACGGCGAGGGCACGGTGATGGCAATCATGCATCCCGACAACCCAGTCGCCCACAAATCAGTCACTCGCTACATGGAGGCAATGAAGTCCGTGTGCGTGCGGGTCGCCGACAGCGGACATTGGGGACGCGTCGCATAGCGTGGGGCAATCAAGGCTAGAGCTTTTTGAAGTGCGTGATTTTCGGGCGGTGAGGGCGATATGCAGCGACTAGCCGCTTTCGTGGTGCGGTGGCCTTGGGTAGTGATAGGGCTCTGGGTAGCGGTTGCGGTCGCGCTACCGTTGACGTTCCCGTCGCTGAACGAGATGGCCCAAAAGCATCCACTCGCCATCCTGCCCAACGATGCGCCCTCGAGCGTCACCGCTCGGAAGATGACCGAGGCGTTTCACGAATCGGGCTCCGAAGACCTGCTGCTGGTGGTCCTGACCGACGACAAGGGTCTTGGCGAGGACGACGAAGCGGTGTACCGCAAGCTGGTGGACGCGTTGCGTCAGGACACCCGCAATGTCGTGATGCTGCAGGATTTCATCACCACGCCACCGCTGCGTTCCATCGTGACCAGCAAGGACGACAAAGCCTGGGTGCTACCGGTGGGTGTTGCGGGCGAATTGGGAACGCCACGGTCCTACGCCGCCTACAACCAGATCACTGACGTCGTCAGTCACGTCGTCGCCGGGACGTCGCTGCGGGCGAACATCACCGGGCCTGCGGCGACGGTCGCGGATCTGACCGTCGCAGGCGAGAAGGATCGGCTTCCGATCGAGCTGGCAATAGGCGTGCTGGTGCTGCTCGTTCTGTTGGTGGTGTACCGCAGCGTGGTGACCATGCTGCTGCCGCTGATCTCGATCGGGTTGTCGCTGATGATCGCGCAGTCGATGGTGGCCGCTTACTCCGCGCTGACCGCCGCCGGCGTCTCGAATCAGTCCATCGTCTTTCTGAGCGCGATCATGGCCGGCGCCGGAACCGACTACGCGGTCTTTCTCATCAGCCGATATCACGACTACCTACGGTTGGGTGAGGCGTCCGATCAGGCGGTCAAGCGGGCATTGATCTCGATCGGCAAAGTGATCGCGGCATCCGCCACCTCGGTGGGAATTACATTCCTGCTGATCAGCTTTGCCCGCATGGGCATCTTCAAGACGGTCGGGGTGGCTGCGGCGATCGGGATCGGCGTGGCGTTCCTGGCCGCGGTGACGTTGCTGCCGGCCATCCTTTCGCTCGCCGGCCCCCGCGGCTGGGTCAAGCCGCGCCGCGAGCTGACCGCCCGGTCGTGGCGACGTTCAGGTATCCGCATCGTGCGCCGGCCCAAGACTCATCTGGTCGCCAGCCTGCTCGTGCTGGCCATCCTGGCCAGCTGCTCTGCCTTTGTCCGTTACAACTATGACGACCGCAAGGCATTGGGGGCTTCCGCTCCCAGTTCCGTCGGATATAGCGTGCTGGATCGACATTTCCCGGTAAACCAGTCCATTCCGGAATACATCCTCATCCAATCGCCTCGCGACCTGCGCACGCCGCAGGCCCTGGCCGATTTGGAGCAAATGGCGGACCGAGTCAGCCAATTGCCGAACATCGCGGCGATCAGCGGCATCACCCGGCCGACCGGGAATGTGCCGGAACAATTCAGGGCTACCTATCAGGCGGGCGCCATCGGCACCATGCTGCAGGGCGGTTCGGAGCTGATCAACGACCACACCAGCGACCTCAACCGGCTGTCGGAAGGGGCAGGCACGCTCGCCAGCAACCTAGACGACGTGCGCGGCCAGGTCAGCCGGCTCGCTGCCAGCGTGCAGGACCTGGAGAATGCCATGTCCTCGACGAAGGACCAGTACAGCGGCGACGCCCTGGTGAAGCAAGTCGACATCACCGCCCAGCTCATCGACCACGTCAACTCGCTCACCAATGCCATGGGCATTACTTACGGCGGTGCCAAGGACTTTTTCGCCTGGATAGGTCCGGTGGTGATGGCCCTGCGCGGTAATCCTATTTGCGATCTCGATGAGTCCTGCAGCAACACCCGCGGCACGTTCGAGCAGCTGTTGAGTTCGCGAGATCAAGAAGACGTCGATGCGATCAACGACCTGGCCCACCAGCTGCAGCAATACCCGGACAAACAGGCATTGAAGGCATCGGCAGACCGTATTCGGGCCTCATTCACGAGGCTCACCGGTGTACTGCAATCCATGGGGATGGATCAGCCCGGCGCCCTCAAGACGAACCTCAACGCATTGCAAAGTGGCGCAGACCAATTCGCCGGTGGAAGCCGGGAGGTCGCTGACGCGGTGGCTCAGCTCGTTGACCAGGTCAAACAGATGGGTGCGGGGCTCAGCGAATCAGCGACGTTCCTGTTATCGCTGAAACACGACGCGGCCCAACCCGCCATGGCCGGGTTCAACATCCCGGCACAGTTGCTGCACTTGGAGGAATTCAAGAAGGCCGCCAACGTCTTCATCTCGCCGGACGGCCATTCGGTGCGGTACTTGGTACAGACCAAGCTCAATCCGTTCAGCACCGAAGCGATGGATCAGGTCAACTCGATCCTTGCGGCCGCTAAGGGAGCTCAACCGAATACCGCGCTGTCGGACGCCAAGATATCGATGGCGGGATTCACCGTTGGCCTCAAGGACACCCGCGACTACTACAACCACGACATCCGGTTCATCATCGCGATCACGCTCCTCGTCGTGCTGCTGACCTTGATGGTGCTACTGCGCGCGATCGTCGCGCCGCTGTACCTGGTTGCGTCCGTGGTGATTTCGTATTTGTCTGCGGTCGGCATCGGGGTGCTGTTCTTCCAATTCATCCTCGGCCAGCATCTGCACTGGAGCGTGCCGCCGCTGGCGTTCGTGGTGTTGGTCGCGGTGGGAGCCGACTACAACATGCTGCTCGTCTCGCGAATGCGTGACGAGTCGCCCCGCAGCATGCGCTACGGCATTATCCGCACGCTGAGTTCGACGGGCGGTGTGATCACTGCCGCGGGTGTGATCTTTGCAGCCTCGATGGCCGGTTTGTTGTTCTCCAGCATCGGTACCGTGGTCCAGGGCGGTGTCATCATCGGCATCGGAATTCTGCTGGACACCTTCCTGGTTCGCACCATCACGGTTCCCGCTTTCGCGGCGCTGATCGGGCGGGCGAACTGGTGGCCATCGCGGGCTGCGAAGGTTCGCGTACCTGGATGATCTGTGTGAGACTACGAGGCGAAGATGAGTGGTCGGGAGTCGCGATGAAGAAACTACTCGCAGGAGTTAGTGCGCTGGTAAGCATCAGCGCCACAGGGTGTTTCGGCATCGGCGCCGCTACCGCCGACGACACGCCCATCAGCGGGCCGCCAACTCCGGGAGCGCCCGGTGACCAGACCGCCTACGCCCTCGGCGGCGCTCACGTCCTGGGCGTGCCCTACGACCAATACATCAAGATGGAGGGCGCGGACTGGTTCCCCGGCCAGCGGCGCCAAATCGTTCGCTACCCGGCCGGCCAGGTTCAGGGGCATGTGCTGGCGACCCTCTTCCCGGGTCTCAAGCCGGAAATCGACAATTTCGACCACGACTTTCCGGGCATCGGCCTGGACGGCCCCACCGTGGGTTATTCGGTCGACGTGGGAGTGGACAATCTCGTTGCGGCGATCCGCAACACGGGTCGGCCCGGTACGTCAATCGGCCTGTCCGAGGGCGGGTTCGTGGTCGACGGCGCGCAGGCCCGGCTGGCGACTGACCCTAACGCTCCCCCGCCGAACACGCTGAATTTCGCCACGTTCGGCGACCCGATCGGGCACCACGCCTTCGGTCAGAGTTTCCTGTCCGCCACGTTCCCGGTCGGCAGCGTGGTTCCCGCACTCGACTACACCATGCCGCCTCCGTACGAGAGCCAGTACGACACCGACAGATTCGTGGCCGCATACGACTCGATCGCAGACTTCCCGGACCGGCCGGACAACATGCTCGCTCTCGCCAACACGCTGATGGGCTTGGCCACCGGACACACCGCGGTGGCCTTCACGAACAAGAGTATGGTGCCGCCGCAGAACATCAGGACGACGATCAACTCCCGGGGTGCCAAAGACACCACGATCATGGTCCCGCAAAAGCACCTTCCTCTTGTCATGCCGCTGAAGTACATCGGGATCCCGGAAGACACGCTGAACAAGCTCGACGCCATCCTGATCCCCCGCGTCAACACTGCCTATGCGCGCAACGACGACCCGTCGACCGCTCCGGTCCAGGTGGACCCGGTGCGCGGCTTCGACCCAGCCGAGGCAACTGCGCCGGCCAACCAGGCGACATTCGGCGGCGGCGCAGATCCTTTCTCGCAGATCATCGCGGGTGCCATGTTCGTGTTGGCGCATGGCGCAAACGAAGCTGGCGCCTGACCCCAGCCCATACCACTCAACTGCTCAGTACGGACGTAACCTGACATCCATGTCCCAGTCAACGATTCTCTCGATGTTGCACGGTCGTGCCAGCCTGCGACCGGACGACGTTGCGTACACGTTCACCAGCTACGAGCACGATTGGGCGGGCGTGCGCGAGACTCTCACGTGGTCACAGCTATATCGCAGAACACTCAACGTGGCACGCGAACTGGGCCCGCATGGATCTACCGGAGATCGAGCGGTCATCCTGGCTCCCCAGGGGTTTGACTACATCACGGCATTTCTGGGATCGATGCAGGCCGGGCTCATCGCAGTCCCGCTCCCGTTGCCGCACCGTGGCGCGAGCCACGAACGGGTAGACGCGGTTCTCGCCGATACGTCGCCCTCGGTCGTTCTCACCACGTCCGCATTCGCGGAAGAAGTCGCCGAATACGTCGATGAGGCCCGCCTGGACAACATTCCAAAGATCGTCGAAATCGATTCGATAAACCTGGATGCCGACGGCGGAATAAGCCTTCGGACAGACGGTTTGCCCAACGTCGCGTACCTGCAGTACAGCTCGGGTTCAACCCGACTGCCCACCGGAGTCATGATCACGCACCGCAACCTGCAGGTGAACTTCGAGCAGTTGATGCGCGCGTTCTTCGCCGGTCCCCACACCAGTGCGCCAGCGGATGCCGTCCTCGTGTCGTGGTTGCCGTTCTACCACGACATGGGTTTGGTACTCGGCGTCTGCGCACCCATCCTGAGCGGCCATCGTGGCGAGCTGTCGAGCCCGGTTGGGTTCCTGGAAAAGCCTGCCCGATGGATGCGAGCGTTGGCCGAGACACCCCACACCTGGTCAGCGGCACCAAATTTCGCGTTCGACCTGGCCGCCCGAAAAACCAGCGACAGTGATCTCGCCGGCCTCGACCTCGCTGGTGTGCTGGGCATCATCAGCGGTGCCGAACGCGTCGAGCCGGCCACACTGCAGCGCTTCGTCGACCGGTTCGCTCACTTCCACTTCAAAGACCACATGATGCGTCCGTCATACGGGATGGCCGAGGCGACGGTCTTCGTGGCGACGGGCACCTGGACTGATTTATCGGGGGCCGAGACTTTCGATCCCGGTGAGCTGGGCACCGGCAGCGCTGAGCGGTGCCCGGAAGGGACCGGCACGACGCTCGTCAAATACAGCGTGCCGCAATCGCCTGACGTACGGATCGTCGACTACGACACCCAACGTGAGCTTCCGGATGGCATGGTCGGCGAGATCTGGGTCCATGGCGCCAATGTCGCCCAGGGTTACTGGCACCGGCCGCCGGAGGAACAGCGCTGCTTCGGCGCAACACTTGTCGATGCGTCCCTGGGCACGCCCGAAGGGCCGTGGCTGCGAACCGGTGACCAAGGCTTCATCTTCGAAGAAGATCTCTTCATCGTCGGCCGGATCAAGGATCTGGTGATCATCCGCGGGCGTAATCACTACCCCGAGGACATCGAGGCAACCGTCCAGGAAATCACCCAGGGTCGGGTCGCAGCGATCTCGGTTCCACGGGACGGCACCGAGCACCTGGTCACCGTCATCGAGGTCAAGAAGCGTGGCGATTCCGACGAGGATGCGAAGAATCGGCTCAGCGAGGTCAGAAACGATGTCACAGCGGCGATCTCGAACGCGCACGGCCTGACCGTCGGCGACCTCGTGCTCGTGCCGCCCGGTTCGATTCCGACCACAACGAGCGGCAAGGTTCGGCGCGCCGCCTGCGTCGAGCAATACCGCCAAGACCAATTCGCCCGGTTGGACGCCTAGCCCGACCGAGGGCGGGCAATAAGAATCACCTCATGCTGGCAACTGTCCTGATAATGGCGCTTGCTGTCAGTGTCGAACCATTCCGAATCGGTATGACTGTGCTCATGCTGAACAGGCCCAGACCCGCCTTGCAGCTATTCGCGTTTCTGTGTGGCGGTTTCTGCATGGGGACGACGGTGGGTCTGGTTGTCCTGTTTGTGTTTCGACGCCTAGTGCTCGGAACCAACTTCGTCACAGTGCCCCGGGTTCAGATCCTTATCGGGTTGCTCGTTCTCTTCATCGCCGCCGTCGTGGCCGTCGACGTGCCTGGGCGGTTGGGACCGCGGCCTGCGAAATTGGCGACGCCAGCCTGGGAGATATTGAAGGGCGATTCGCTACCGGTTGCGGGGATTGCCGGCCTCAGCATCGCACTGCCGTCGGTCGACTACCTGGCCGCGCTGGCGGTCATCCTTGCTTCGGGGGCAGCAGCCCTGACCCAGGTCGCCGTGCTGGTGATGTTCAACGTAGTGGCCTTCGCGCTGGTCGAGATCCCGCTGCTGGCCTATCTTTTGGCGCCAAAGCCAACCGCCAGGTCGGTGGCAGCGCTGCACGACTGGATTCGGTCGCGCCGTCGCCGTGATGTCGCCATCCTGCTGGCCGCGATCGGCTGCGCGCTCCTCGCGGCCGGCGCCTGCGGACTTTGACCTTCGCGGGGCCGGCCAGGTGCGCGGCCCGGGTCCTCAGATGTCGAACTTCTCCGCGATTTCCTGCCAGGCCCGCGCATTCTTTCTCGCTATCTCGGCGATGGTGCCCGAGCAGTGGATCGGAGCTGCTTCGGCGAACTCATTGCAGGCGCTGATCGCGACCGCGACGACGGACAGCAGTCGCAGCAGCGCTCGTCCCCGCTCGGAAGATCTGACCGATGGATCTCTTCTCAGCCGCTGGAGGAGCTCGCTCCCCCGACCGTCGGGAGACACCCGGGTCCCAACCAGGAGCGGTTCTACGACAGTGCTTGCCGCATTGCTCGATCGCGCGGGGGGCAGTCCCGAGTTTTTGGCGAGACTATCCGGTAGCGGATTCTCGCCCTTGCTGATGCGCTGGCGCACGTCGCGAGCGGTGGTGACCGAGACCCCCGCTTTGCGCGCTATCTCTCGTAGCGATGCACGAGGATGCACCGACAAGAGTTCGGCAGCCCGTCGCCGTCCGTGAGCCGGACTCACCGGGCGGACTTTTCCGTCGCGCCCAAGTCGGGGATCCAACTGGGAGATTTCCTCGGTTGCACACCCGCGTAATCTGCCGACTGTCTTGTTGGATACTCCTGCGATTAACCCAATCGAGCGGTCTGACCAATGCGGGTAAGACTGCAAAACTCGCCGCGCTGCGGCTTTGCGCTCAGAAAGTGTTAGGGGCAGGCCATGGGTGACATTCAGATGCACCGCGAGCGCGAAAGCCTCGGCGTCGTTCCCCTCAAAAAGCCTGGCCGCTATGGTGCTATCGCCGCGGAGCTCGGTTGCCCGAAGCCGATGCACGCCGTCGATCACCCGCATCGAGGTTCGATGAACAACTATCGGCGGTAACGGCACCGGTGATTGCGCCAGTATCTGAATATGTTGTTCATTGGCCTTGTTCTGCCTGGGCGTGTATGAATTGCGAATCGAAGCCACCGGGACATTTTCGACGGGCAAGCAATTTCCTCGCCGAACCCAATCCTGCACCGCACACGCGGACAAAGGATCCAACTGCCCATATCCGGGCGTCAACGGAAACACCACGCCCTCTTCGGGAGTGCTCCGCGCGCTGCTCTCGTGTAATTGCGCCATCGAAGCCTCGAGCTACCCTCTTGGCCGTCTTCCACCGCATGTTTGCTGTGTGCTCATGCGATCAGACCCCTTTCGGTGAATCCAACAACTTACGAGGGCGTAGGTTACTCTAGAGTAAGTAGAGCGAAGGTCAGTTGTCAACTTGCTGTGTGGCCCGCGGCCCCGTTGGCTCAACCCATCGGCGGCTCTGACGCTGCCATGTCTCTTTGTGTTGCGGCAGTAGATGTTTCGGGGCGTCGGCAGGATACGACCGGTCCGCACTGTCACGTCCAGCCGACACCGATAGGCGACGCCGGCCAGTTGCTCGCTTCGGCCCACCGAGTCCCGATCGGTACGCGCCGGGACCGCTATCGCCGCACCGCTGCGGTGACAGCCCGAGAATTATCAGGCTCGGCAAAATTAACTCTGTGTGAGAGATGCCCGGAACGGTTCGCCGTCAACCGGTCGAAGATAATGACACCAATCACACCGGCAAAGGAGCCCCAGATGAGCGCGACCAAAGCAGACCATCCGCTTCGTGTGATCCAGTGGACCACCGGCAATATCGGGCGGCGGTCGCTGCACGCCATCATCGGCAGACCGGATATGGAACTGGTCGGTGTGTACGCGCACGGGCAGGGCAAGGTCGGGGTGGACGCCGCTGAGCTCTCCGGGTGGCCGGAGCCAACCGGGGTCAAGGCCACCAACGACATCGATGCGCTGCTGGCGCTTCGCCCGGACGCCTGCTGCTACAACCCGCTGTGGCCCAGCGTCGACGAATTGGTTCGGCTACTCGGATCAGGCGTCAACGTATGCACCAGCGCGGCCTGGATCACTGGCGGCAAGCAGACACCCCAGGACCGGCAACGAATCCTCGACGCATGCGAGCGGGGCCAGTCGACGATCTTCGGCAGCGGCGCACACCCCGGAATGACGAACCTGGTCGGCATGGCGCTCAGCGGGTCGTGCGAACGCGTCGACGAAATCCGCATCACCGAATCAGTGGACTGCTCTACCTACGAATCGGCGGAAACCCAGACGGCGATGGGCTTCTCGCAAGACCCGGAAACACCCGGGCTGGCCGAAAATGTGCGCCGCGAAAGCGAAGTCTTCGCCGAATCGGCAGCGATGATGGCCGATGCGATGGGGGCGAAGCTGGACAAGATGACCTTCGATGTCACCTTCACCGCGGCCTCCGGCGATTCCGACCTTGGCTTCATGAAGATCCCGGCCGGCACGGTCGGCAGCGTGTTCGGCTACCACCGTGGCTGGGTCGGCGACCGCAACGTCGTCAGCGTCGGATTCAACTGGACCATGGGCGATCACGTGGTGCCGCCCAAGCCTCTTGAGCACGGTCACGTCATTCAGGTGTTCGGCGTTCCGAATATGCGCACGGTCGTGCACTGCCTGCCGCCCAAGGGCTGGACCGAGCCGGGATTCATGGGCCTGGGCATGATCTACACCGCGATGCCAGTGACCAATGCGGTGCCCGCCGTCGTGGCGGCCAAGCCGGGCATCGTCACGCTCGCCGACCTTCCGCCCGTCACCGGTCGCGCCGGGCTGCAAGCCTCGAAACCGTGAGGGGACCTAACAGAACGCGGGCGTGCCCTATCGTTTAGCATCGTTAGCCGAGCGAAGTTCTGTCAGACATCAGCAATGATGACGGCTGAAGCCAGCTCTTTCGGCAAGCCTGCCCCGAACGCGTCTTTTTCTACCGCGGAAAGGATCCGTAGCTTGATGCGTTCGCGGACAACATTGCGGACGGCGAAGCGGGAGGAGAGCGAGTGAGGGCAATGTCGATTAGCGGTTTCCTCAAACGCGCCTGGATACCTCTGCTGCTGGTGGCCGTGCTGTCGGTTTCCGCGCTGGCTGTGACACGGCTGCACAAGGTGTTCGCCTCGCAGGACCTCAACGCGAATTCAGGAGCCGGAATCAAGATCGTGCAGTTCAACCCGAAAGTCGTGAAGTACGACATCCTCGGGCCGCCTGGGAGCACCGCAAACATCAACTACTGGGACGCCGACGCGAACACCCACCAGATCAACAACGCGCCGCTGCCGTGGTCGTACACCATTTCCACCACACTGCCTGCCGTGAGCGCCAACATCATGGCGCAGACGGATGCCGGCTATATCGGCTGCCGCATCACCGTTGACGGAGAGCTACGCGAGCACCGAAGCTCGGACGGCCACAACGCCCAAACGTTCTGCCTGGTGAAGTCCGCATGACCGACACCGGCACTCAAACGACAGAAGCCAAGCCGCACCGCCCTTTTATCCCGCATTTCATTCGCATCTTCGCGATTCCGATCATCCTGGGCTGGATCGTGCTGACTGTCGTGGTCAACGTCGCCGTTCCCAGCCTGGAAATCGTCGGCGAAAACCATTCCGCGCCAATGGCGCCCCTGGAAGCACCGTCGAATCAGGCGATGATGCGGATGGGGCACAACTTCCACGAGTTCAGTTCCAACAGCACGGTCATGGTGGTGGTGGAAAGTCAGCAGCCGCTCGGCGACGCCGCGCACCGCTACTACGACGACATCGTGCGCAAACTGCGCAAAGACACCAAGCATGTGCAGCACATCCAGGACTTCTGGGGCGACCGGTTCACCGCGGCGGGCGCTCAGAGCGCCGATGCCAAGGCTTCCTATGTCCAGGTCAATATCGCCGGTAACCAAGGCACCACGCAGGCCAACAACTCTGTCGAGGCCGTCCGCAAGGTCGTCGACGACGAGCCCGCACCGTCTGGGATCAAGGCTCACGTCACCGGCTCGGCGGCGCTGTCGGATGACATGCACGTGATCGGTAACGACAGCCTGGCCAAGATCACGCTGTTCACGCTGGCCGCGATCGCGATCATGCTGTTGCTGGTCTACCGCTCGATCGTCACCACACTGATCCAGCTGTTCATGACCTTCGTCGCGCTGGCGTGCGCGCGCGGAATCGTCGCGGTTCTCGGTTACAACAACGCCTTTGGCCTCACCACGTTCGCCGCGAACATCCTGACGATGCTGGCGATCGCGGCCGGCACCGACTACGGCATCTTCCTCGTCGGCCGCTATCAGGAGGCGCGTCGCGCCGGCGAAGACCGCGAAAGCGCTTACTACACAACCTTTAAGGGCGTGGCCCCGGTCGTGCTGGGGTCCGGGCTGACCATTGCCGGCGCGACGTACTGCCTCAGCTTCTGTCGGTTGCCCTGGTTTCACACCATGGGCGACCCGGTGGCCATCGGCATGCTGGTCGTCGTTTTGGCCGGGCTGACGCTCGGGCCCGCGGTGGTATTCATCGGCAGTCGCTTCGGCCTCTTCGAAAAGAAGGGACAGGCCCGCGGCAGGTTGTGGCGTCGGGTCGGCACCGCCGTCGTGCGTTGGCCCGCACCGGTTTTCGCGGTGAGCGCAGCTGTTGTCCTGGTCGGTATGGTCGCGTTACCCGGATACAAACCAAGCTACAACGACCGCCACTACCTACCCGAATCAGCGCGGTCCAACATCGGGTATGCCGCGGCCGACCGGCACTTCTCCGAAGCCCGGATGAACCCGGACCTGCTGATGATCGAGGCCGACCACGATATGCGCAATCCGGCCGACATGCTGGTGTTGGACAAGGTCGCCAAGAATGAGATCCGGACCGTCGGCATTGCGATGATCCAGGACATCACCCGGCCGCTGGGAATTCCTATCCAGCACAGCTCAATTCCGTTCCAGAACAGCATCCAGAGCCAGACGACCATGCAGAACATGGACTTTCTCAAAGACAGAATGAAAGACCTTCTGAAAATGGCCGACGAGATGCAGATCATGATCAACGTGACTGAACGCCAGGCGAAGGTCACCCATGATCTGGCCAGCGCCGCTCTCGACAGCGCGAAAACCACACAGGAGACGTCGGAGATCACCGACACGCTGCGCGACCACATCGCCGACTTCGAGGACTTCTACCGGCCGATCCGCAGCTACTTCTACTGGGAGAAGCACTGCTACGACATCCCGGTCTGTATCTCGTTCCGGTCGTTGTTCGACTCGATCGACGGTTTCGACCAACTCGCCGAGAAGTTCCACGATCTCTCCGGCGACATCACCCGCACCGCGCAGGCCTCGCACGAGTTGGAACTGCTGATCCCGATCATGCTCGAAACGTTGAAAACGACGCACGGTCTGACGTTGACCATGTACCAGACGTTCCAGGCGATGATCAACCAGATGGAGGCGATGAGCAACACCTCCATCGTGATGGGGCAGAGCTTCGACAAGTCGCAGAACGACGACTTCTTCTACCTGCCGCCCGAGGCGTTTACCAATCCGGAATTCATTCGCGGCGTGAAGTTGTTCTTCTCTCCCGACGGAAAGTCGGTGCGGTTCTTCATCACTCACCAG
Organism: uncultured Actinomycetota bacterium; assembly: GCA_963733755.1. Taxonomy (GTDB): domain Bacteria; phylum Actinomycetota; class Actinomycetes; order Mycobacteriales; family Mycobacteriaceae; genus Mycobacterium. Next base: position 109,621 of record CAVTEZ010000024.1, on the reverse strand, counting down.
GGTGATCCGATGTCGCCCGAAGGAATCGACCGCGTACCCGCGGAACGGACCGCGGCCCAGGAAGCGCTCAAGCAGTCCTCGCTGTCGGACGCCAAAGTGTATCTCGGCGGCACCGCGGCGACTTTCCGCGATATGGCCGACGGCGAGAAGTACGACCTGATGATCGCGGTGGTGTCGGCCTTGACGCTGATCTTCATGATCATGCTGCTGCTGACCCGCAGCGTGGTGGCAGCACTAGTCATCGTCGGGACCGCGAGCAGTTCGATCGCCGCTTCCGTCGGACTGTCTGTACTGATCTGGCAGGACCTGTTCGGCATGCACCTGCACTGGATCGTCGTGGCACTGTCGGTGATCATCCTGTTGGCGGTGGGCTCCGACTACAACCTGCTGCTGGTCTCGAGATTCAAAGAAGAAATACACGCAGGGCTCAAGACCGGATACGTACGGTCGATGGCCGGCACCGGTGCGGTGGTGACATCCGCGGGCCTGGTGTTCGCGTTCACGATGGCGGCGATGCTGGGCAGCGACCTGACAGTGTTGGGCCAGTTCGGTTCGACGGTCTGTATCGGCCTGCTGCTCGATACCCTGGTGGTGCGGACGCTGTTCATGCCGTCCCTGGCAACCATGCTGGGCCGCTGGTTCTGGTGGCCCTTGGTAGTCCATCCTCGCGGCGACCACGCCATCCGAACGGCCGGCGCTCAGGACGACGCCACCGCCCCGCTGCCGGTGGCGGTGCGCTAGATCTGAGCCGCTTCGCTGGTTTCCGCGAGTTGCTGCCCGATATGCGATGGCGACTGCGGCCGGGGTCGGGTGGTCAAAGATCAGGGTCGGTGACAAGGTCAGCCCTGTTGCGGTCTTGACGTGGTTGCGCAGCTCAACGGCGGTCAGCGAATCAAACCCCAGATCACGGAACGGGGTGTCAGGGTCGATTTCCTCAGGGGCCGTGTGGCCCATCACTGCCGCCGCATGCGAGCACACCGTCTCTACCAGCAGGCTGTGCCGATCGTCGGCGTCCAGCGCGTGTAGGCGTTGAGTCAGCGCCGACCTTGAATGGGTTGGGTCAACGATGTCGTCTGCCGAACGGCGGCGTGGGTGGCGCGCCAAACCGCTGAACAATGCCGGCAACTCGCCGCTGAGGGCCCGGGCGTCTAGTGCCGCGCGATCCAGGCGGGTGGCGACGACGGCGGGGTGATCTACCGCCAGCGCCGCGTCGAACAACTCCAGCGCCTGCGCAGCATTCATCGCCCCCAACCCGTCACGGTGGAGCCGGGCCAGATCGCGACCGCTCAAATGAGCGGTCATTGCGCTGGAACGCTCCCACAGTCCCCACGCCAGCGATACCCCCGGCAAGCCCGCGGCCTGCCGGTGAGCGGCCAATGCGTCCAGAAAGGCGTTGGCCGCAGCGTAATTGCCCTGCCCCGGGCCACCCAGCGTGCCCGCAATCGACGAACACAGCACAAACATCGACAACCCCAGGTCACGGGTCAACTCGTGCAAGTTCCACGCTGCGTCGACCTTGGCCCGCAACACCGTATCCACCCGATCCGGTGTCAACGACGTGATCACCGCATCATCCAGCACCCCGGCAGCATGAATCACCCCACGCAACGGCGGGAACCGACGAGCCAGCTGGGCCAGCAAGTCCGCCACCGCGCGTCGATCGGCCACGTCGCAGGCCAGCACCTGAACCTGAGCGCCGGCCCGCGCCAAGTCGAGGGTCAGCTCGGCGGTCAACTCGGCGCGACCCCCGCGCCGACTGGCCAAGACGATATGGCGTACCCCGTATGCGTTCACCACATGCCGGGCCAGCTCAGCACCGGCCATCCCGGTGCCACCGGTTATCAGCACCGCGCCCTCGGCGAGCTCAGCACCCAGGGTCGAGGGCATGTTCAAGACAACTTTGCCGATGTGGCGGGCCTGGCTGATGAAGCGATAGGCCTCCGGGGCGGAGCGCACATCCCAGGTGCGTACCGGCGGCTGCTGCAACACCCCGGTGTCGAACAGCTCCTTCAACTCTTTCAGCATCTCCTCGATGCGGTCCGGGCCAGCCTCGATCAGGTCAAACGCCTGATAGCGCACGGCGGGATATTGGGTGGCAACCACCTGGGCGTCGCGGATATCGGTCTTGCCCATCTCCAGAAAACGCCCGCCGCGGACGAGTAACCGTAGCGATGCATCCACGAACTCACCGGCAAGGGAGTTGAGCACGACATCAACCCCGCGGCCGCCGGTAACGGATAGGAACTTCTCTTCAAAAGTCAGTGTCCGGGAATCACCGATGTGGTCCTCATCAAAACCCATGGCGCGCAGTGTGTCCCACTTACCAGTGCTGGCGGTGGCGAACACTTCCGCGCCGCGCTGTCTGGCCAGCTGCACCGCAGCCATGCCTACCCCACCGGTAGCCGCGTGCACCAGCACCAGTTCCCCGGGACGGATCGCGGCCAAATCCACCAACCCGTACAGGGCCGTCATAAACGCCACCGGCACCGCCGCGGCATGGGCGGACGACCACCCCCGCGGTATCTTGACCAGCCGTTGCTGGTCCACCACCGCCAACGGACCCGTCCCGTCGACCAATCCCATTACCGCGTCGCCAACGGCCATACCAGCGACCTCGGGACCGGTCTCGACGACGATCCCGGCACCTTCTGCACCCAGCACCGGGGCCTGGCCCGGGTACATATCCAACGCCGCCAACACATCCCGGAAATTGACCCCGGTCGAGGCCACTGCCAGCCGAACCTGCCCCGCGTGCAAAGGTGCTTGTGCCTGCGGGCAGGGCTGGATCGCAAGATCCTCGAACGTCCCGCCGCCAGTCGACAACCGCCACGCCGGCTCGTCTGCCGGTAACGCCAGCAGTCGCGGAGCCAGGACCAGTCGGGCGGCGTGCACGTCACCGGCGCGCACCAAGAGTTGAGGTTCCCCGGCAGCGACCAGCACCGCCGCATCGACCTCAGAGTCAGTGTCGATCAGCACGACGCGACCCGGGTGTTCGGCCTGCGCCGAACGCACCAAGCCCCACACCGCCGAGGCGGCCAGATCTCCGACACCCGCACCGGGCAACCCCACCGCGCCGTGGGTCAGCACCACCAAGGTGCCTACCTGGCTGCCGGCCAGCCAGCGCTGCAGCACGTGCAGGGCGGCGTGGGTGGCGGCGTACACCGAGCCCACCACATCGTCACCGGGAGATCCGCACTGCCACACCACAACACGCCCGGCATCAGCGCTCTCATCACCACCGTCGGCAGCGCAAAAGTCCTCCCAGGACACCACCGGGAGCATCTCTGGCCCGTCAATAGTGTTGAGCTTCGGCGGTATTGGGGACCACACCACTTCCAGCGGCTCACAGTCGCGGCGGCCTGCAGCCGTCGTCACCGCGGCGTTCAACTGCTCGGCAGTCATCGGGCGAGTCACCAGCGAGCGCACGGTCAAGACGGGTGACCCTGCAGCATCGGCCACCTCTATCGACATCGCATCCGCACCCACCGCGGTGAAGCGGGCCCGCACCCGGCCAGCGCCGCCGGTATGTAGCGACACCCCCCGCCAGCAAAACGGCAACATCGTTTCGGTGGTGTCGCCGGCAAGCCCCATGGTGTGTAGGACGGCGTCCAACAGGGCTGGATGAATTCCCATCCCGTCGATCTGGACACCGGCCTCGGCGGGGATGGCGGCCTCGGCGAAGAGCTCCGGCCCGCGCCGCCATATCGCCGCCAGGCCTTGAAACGCCGGGCCATAGCCGTAGCCGCGCGCAGCGAGCCGCGCATAGCCGTCCGAAATGTCTACGCGTTCCGCATCGACCGGCGGCCACACCGACAAATCCACCGAGGCCTCCGCGGCGGTTATTCCAAGTGTGCCCTCGGCGTGCAGCAACCACTCCGCATTGGACTCATCGCGGCGCGAATACACCGACACCGCGCGGCTGCCGGCGTCGCCAGCGACCCCGACCACCACCTGCACCTGCACTCCGGCGCCCGGCTGCACCACCAGCGGCGTGGCCAGCAGCAGCTCGTCGATGATGGCGCAGCCGACCTCATCACCGGCGCGGATGGCCAATTCCAGAAAGCCAGTCCCGGGAAACAGCACGACTCCGCCCACCGAGTGATCGGCCAACCAGGGCTGAGCCGCCAGCGATAACCGACCGGTCAACACCAGCCCACCGGAATCGGGTCGCTCCACCACCGCACCCAACAGCGGGTGCTCTGCCCCTTCCACACCTAAGGCGGTCGCATCACTGGGCCCTGCAGACGCCCCTTGAGACCAATACCGACGCGCTTGGAATGCATAGGTGGGTAACTCCACCCGCCGTCCACCCGAGCCGGCAAACACCGCCGGCCAATCGACCCGCATCCCGGTGGCAAACAGCTGACTGGCCGCAGTGACCAATGAAGGCACCTCGGGACGGCCTTTGGCCAGCACCGAGACCACCTCGATCTCGTTGGGCGACAGCGACTGTTCGATGGCGGCCGTCAAACCACTGGCGGGGCCGACCTCGATAAAGCGGGTGGCACCGCGGGTTTGCAGATGGCGCGCACTGTCGGCGAACCGAACAGGCCGACGGATATGGTTCACCCAATACTTCGCCGACCCAAAATCAGAGCCGGACTTAGCCAGCTCGGCGGTCACGTTCGACACGATGTCAATCTGCGGCTTGCGCACCTCAACCCGGGCGGTGATCCGCGCGAACTCCTCGAGCATCGGCTCCATCAACGGCGAATGAAACGCATGGGAGACGGCCAACGGGCGGACCCGCCGGCCCTGCTTAGCCAAACGCTGCGCGATCGCGCTCACTGCGGGCTGTGCGCCGGAGATCACCACCGATTCGGGACCGTTGATCGCCGCGATCGCCACTCCGTCACGCAGCAGCGGCGCCACCTCGCGTTCACTAACGGCCACCGAGACCATGGCTCCGCCCGCCGGCAGGCCCTGCATCAACCGGCCCCGCGCGGCGACCAACATCGCCGCGTCCGCCAGCTTCAGCACCCCCGCCACATATGCCGCCGACAACTCCCCCACCGAATGACCCATCACAAAATCCGGGCCCAAACCCCAGCTCCGCAACAACGTGAACAACGCCGTCTCAACCGCGAACAACGCCGGTTGGGCGAACTCCGTGCTGTCGAGCAGACCCTGATCATCACCCCAGACAACTCGGCGCAGCGGCAGTCGCAGATGCCGATCCAACGCATCGGCCGCTGCGTCAAAAGCGTGGGCGAACGACGGCAACTGGTCATACAACTCGCGGCCCATCCCAATCGCCTGCGAACCCTGCCCAGGGAAAACCATCACCGCCTTGCCTACCGAGGCCGCCCGGCCCATCACCACGCCGTCACCCGGCTCTTCGCGGGCGATCCCGGTCAACCCCGCGATCAATTGCTGGCGATCAGCGCCCACCGCCACCGCTCGATGCTCAAACACCGACCGCCGCGCCAGCGACCACCCGACATCGGCCGGGTTCAGATGTTCGTTAGCTTGCACGTGGGCCAGCAATCGGCTCGCCTGCGCGGTCAATGCCTCAGCCGATCGAGCCGAGATCACCCAGGGCAGCGCCGACAGCCCCATTCGGTCAGGTTCACCGGAAACTGTTGCACCGCTGACACTTTCGGTCGCCTCGGCGGGGGCTTCCTCCAAGATCACATGAGCGTTGGTGCCGCTGATCCCGAACGAGGACACGCCGGCCCGGCGCGGATGCCCGTCGGCCGGCCAGTCGCGAGCCTCGGTCAACACCGACACCTCCCCGCTCGACCAATCCACGTAAGGGGAAGGAACATCAACGTGCAGCGTCGCCGGCATCACCCCATAGCGCATCGCCTGCACCATCTTGATGACTCCAGCCACACCGGCCGCGGCCTGAGTGTGAGCCATATTCGATTTGATCGAGCCCAACCACAGCGGCCGCCCCGGCGGCCGGTCTTGGCCATAGGTGGCTAACAGTGCCTGCGCCTCAATGGGGTCACCCAATGTGGTGCCGGTGCCGTGGGCCTCCACCACATCCACATCGGCAGCGGTCAACCCTGCGCTGGCCAACGCCGCCCGGATCACCCGCTGCTGGGAAGGTCCGTTAGGTGCGGTCAAGCCGTTAGAGGCGCCATCCTGGTTGACCGCGCTACCGCGCACTACTGCCAACACCGAATGCCCTAGCCGTCGCGCGTCCGACAACCGCTCGAGCACCACGACCCCGACGCCCTCACCCCACGCTGTCCCATCAGCAGCGCCGGCAAACGACTTGCAACGCCCATCGACGGCCAGTCCCCGCTGCCGACTGAACCCCACGAAAACCGCTGGAGACGAGATCACGGTCGCTCCACCGGCCAACGCCAAATCGGACTCTCCCGACCGCAACGACTGCACCGCCCAATGCAGGGCCACCAAAGACGACGAACACGCGGTATCCACCGACACCGCCGGACCCTCCAGCCCCAGGAAATACGCCACCCGCCCCGAGGCGACGCTCGACGCCGTACCGGTGAGCCGATACCCTTCCAAGTCGGTCGCCTCGCTCGCATAGCTTTGCCCGAAGATCCCGGTGAACACTCCGGTCGCCGAGCCCCGCAACGATGTCGGTTCAATTCCGGCGTGCTCCAGGGCCTCCCAGGAGCACTGCATCAACAATCGCTGCTCCGGATCCATCGCCAATGCCTCGCCGGAGGCGATCCCGAAAAACCCGGCATCAAAACCGGCTACGTCCGCGACAAACCCGCCCTGCCGAGCGTAGGTCTTGCCCATCGCATCTGGATCAGGGTCAAACAATTCCCCGACATCCCAACCCCGATCGGCGGGGAACTCCGACACCAGATCCCGGCCCGCCGCCACGGCCTCCCACAGCGCATGCGGGGAATCCACTCCGCCCGGGAGCCGGCAGCCCATCCCCACCACGACCACCGGCTCATCGGCGTTCGCCGGGGAAGGCAGCGGCACTGACCTAACCGACCCAGCGAGTTCAGCCTCCAAGTATCGAGCCAGTCCGGTAACCGAGCCGTAATCCCATCCGACCGTGTCGCGCAGGCGCAGACCTGTAACTGCCGCCAATCGATTACGAAGTTCGACGGTCATCTGCGAATCGAAACCCAGCTCCGCAAAGGTCAGATCCGGATTCACCGACTGAAAAGTAGGCTCGCCCAATATCTTGGCGGCCTCGGTACCGACCGCCTCCACCACCAGGCGGTGACGTTCTTCCTGCAAAACGGCCAACCGCTCGTTCAGCGTGACGCCCTCCGGGCTCTCAGGAACCTGAAAATTCGATGCCGGTGCGCCATCGGTCTCGCGGTCCGACCGCGGCGCCATGGCCGGGAGGTCCCAAATCGGCTCTGTTGGACTCTCCGCGCGAAGCGCAGTTCGCAACAACTTTCCGTTCGAGGTTCGAGGCAGTTGTTCAACGACAGCGAATCTATGCGGCACTTTGAATGCAGACAGCTGGGTAAGCAAACGGCGGTGAATGTCTCGGATAATCGATTGCTCAACGAATTTGCCGCCCGCCGGGACCAAAAATGCCTGCAACGCCGACGCTCCGGCGGGCTCCGTTACTGAGACGACCGCGGCCTCGGCCACATTGTCGTCGTCGACGATGAGTCGCTCAACCTCAACGGGATTGACGTTGAGCCCTCCGACGATTTCGATATCATCCGCGCGGCATCGGTAAGTAACCCATCCGTCGCTGTCGATTGAAACTCGATCGCCCGTGTTGAGCCAATCCGTCAACGGATCCGCGGGCCGGTTCCAGTAGCCCGGCTGCGATCGACGGTCCGCGGACCCATAGGTCGCCCTCAACCCCCGGTTTGGCATTTGCGCCGTCCGGGGTCGCCACACGAATCTCATACGGCGGAAGAACCTTTCCGATGGTCCCTGGACGCCATTCATCGATGCTGTTCGATACGAATGTTTGCCCGACCTCAGTAGATCCAATTCCGTCAAGAATAGGAATACCACCGAAGAATTCTGCGAGTCGCTCGGCGAGACCGACCCCGAGAGCCTCTCCCGCCGATACCACACATCGGAGCGAACTAAACGCATCGGGCGAGCATGTCTCAACAATTCTGGCGAAGAAAGTTGGCACACCGTAAAGCACCGATGGCGCAAAACTCGCACTCAGCTCGGCAGCCTTATCCGGGCTGACCGGGGATAGATTGATTACCGACGAACCACCTGTCGCCAATGGAAACCAGACCGAATTGCCCAGCCCATACGCGAAATACATACGTGCACTACTTAGCCCGATATCTTGGGGAGTGAGCTGCAGCGCTTTGCGACACATGGCTTCGACAAACGCCGACACATCGCCGTGCCGATGGATCGCAGCTTTCGGCGGACCCGTAGTACCCGAAGTGTAGGTAGCGTATGCAGGAGCGTCACTGCTCACCGGTTCGTAGTCGCCCGGCTCGACTTGGCCAGCCTCGGACAGCAGCTCTTCGGCTTCCACCACGTGCGACTGCTGAAACCGAGAGCGGAGAGCGGCAGACGTGACGACAAGCGCCGGCTCCGTGTCACGTTCCTGAAACGCGTGGTCGTCGAGATGTAAGTCCGGATTCCCAAGGAACACCAGAATTCCTCGAGCCAGGCAGGCCAGCAATAACTCGACTAGTTCCGGCGAATCCGGAAGGCACAACAGGACGCGGTCATCTTTGGAAATACCTCGGCGTCGCAGCACTTCTGCCAGACGTGCGGCGCTGTTATGGATTTTTCCATGGGTCACGACGTGCGGCGCATAGTAGGCGGGCTTGTCATGCCAGCCCGCTGCTGATGCTCCGTCAGCCAATAGCCGTGCCAGATTCTCATTCGGCATTACTGGAACGCCTTCCCAGCTAGCCGCGGCGACCGTGCCCCGTCAATCACGCGCGCGGCAAAAGGCAGCAAAATCTCAAGCAAACGCTCAGTCGCCGTCTGCGCCAGTCGCACAGCGCGCTTGACCCGCGGAAATGAGGGCTGTGACCCGACGTCGTCAGCGCTAAAAAGTGCTCGGGATTCGCTCGGTAGATGCAAGTCGATTTCCAATTCCCTGTATCGATGTCGCTCGAAATCATGGCAATTGCCGGATTCATCTTACGGAGTATCTTGAAATATCTCTCGAAGAAAATACTCGGTGATGATAATTGCGGGTTGCCCTCCGAGAATAACGCGGTACCGACGCCCGACAATTCTCGGTTCTGAACTCTGGTATCCAGCAGCTGCCAGCCAGTCAGGCGGCCGTCCTATCCAAGCTTTAGCCGCCTCTTTATATGTTTCAAGGCAATTCGCTGCCATGATCTCGCCGATGGGGCGATCCGTCTTTGTCAAGCTTGCCGTAATCGCGGGAGGTAACAAGTCAATAGCCACCAGCGACTCCGCAGCGACAAGTGGATCGCCCGAATTTCGGCCTTTGAGGAAAATCCGGCGCTGAAGGACCCGGCCGCTCGGCAATTGGTCTAAATCGGGCATCGTCGAGGCCACGTTCTGAACCTGCTGATCGACAATCTGCACGACGATCTCATCGTTAGACACGACACCGAGAATTCGAGTGAGGGTGCCGTTGCTTGCTATTAGTATCCGAAGGTCGCGGCTGAGCTTTTGGATTTCGTCATCACGTAGGAACCCCTCGGTCGCATCGCGACCAGACCAGTGTCCGCGTCCCTCCTCCTGGTGAATGTCCGCCGTCATTTCGGAACATCCAAGCGTGGGAATTCCAGGCAATGCTCGACGCGCGCTGAACGTCGGGCCACGCTGCTGGTGGTAGTCGGAATCGGGTGCTGTGTCGCTAGAACGAGGTCCGCAACGTGCGGACCTCCCCGTGTTGTCTGTACCGCCACTTACCACCTCCTCGTACGTCTTCATTGCCCCTTTCAGCAGAGTTTAAGCAACATTACAGATGTGTCGCAGAAACGCCGCGTCCTTGGGTTAACTCTTGATCGGGGCGCCAAGCACCGAATGGCCGATCAGCGTCATGCTAGTGCCGGTGGCTGTACGTTGCCCGATACTTCTACGCACACCGCGAGCGCACCCGCGCCGACGTGTAGGGCCAGCACCGGTCCCAAGTCGGTCACGATCGCCGGCTCGCAGCCGGGCAATCGCCCGGCCAGCGCGGCGGCCAGGTCAGCCGCGCCGGCGGGATTGGCGACGTGGTGCACTGCGATCGCGGCCAAATCGTCTCCGACCAATTCACACACCCGATCGATCATCGCCGCTACCGCCTTGTTGGCCGTACGAACTCGTTGCGCCAGAACGAGTTTGCCGTTGTCGATGCGCAGCAGGGGCTTCAGCGACAGCTTGGTGCCCAGCCAGGCACCGGCACCACCGATGCGCCCGCTCCGTCGCAAGTGATCCAGCTGGTGCACGACGATAAAACCGTGATTGCGGCTTACCGCTGCGGCGGCGGCACGCGCGACAGTGTCTAGGTCGGCGCCGTTGGCCGCTGCCCGTGCCGCCGCCAGCGCGACAAAGCCCGTATTCATCCCGGTGAACTTTGAGTCGAGAACCCTTATCCCTGAACCGATCTCGATCGCGGTGGTCTCGGCCGCGGCAAGCGTTCCCGACAATGCCTTGGACAGGTGCACGGCCAGCACACCATCGCCGTCGCTGTCGGCCAATGCCTGCCGGTACACGTCGGCCAATTCGGCTGGTGTGGCGGCCGCCGTCGTTGCGTGCTCGTACTCGTGGATGTTGTCCGGAATGTCATCCACACCGTCGCGCAGGTCGGTGTCATCCAACAGGATGTGCAGCGGGACCTGCCGTATCCCCCACCGCTGACGCAACTCTTCGGGAAGGCGCGCCGACGAGTCGGTTACTACTGCGACAGCCATCAGTTCAGCCGCGCGGTTTCAAGGCGTCAATGCCCGCTTCGGCCAGTGCCTTGAGCATCAATTCCGCAACCGCCTGGTGCGCTTCGAAATTCCAGTGGATCCCATCTAGATTGCCGCGACCGCTCATCACCTGTTCGGCGACGGCGGCTTTGAGGTCGACCAGCGGAACGTCGTGCTCTTCGGCCCATTGGGTAATCGCCGCGACGGTGCCTGCCCGCCCATGGTGGGCCTTCCCGTACGCCTCGGCGATGTGCACCGACGGCAGTGACGCCACGATTGGGATACCCGGCCGGTTGAAATCGATTGCACCACGCGTTTCTTCGAGGTATTCGGCGGAAAGGTGTGGCGGCAGTGCGGATCTGGCGATTGGCGACAGCCGTGGCTGAATCCACCCGTAGCCGTCGCGAACCCATCGCCGCAGCCGTGGCGGGCGCACGTAGCGGATCAGCTCCCGCAGTGCGGTCGGCAGCGGCGAGGGCAGCGAATCCATGCCACCGGTCGCGAAGATCACCGCCCCGGCGCCGGGCAATGCCGCCCACGCCCGGGGGTCCTGGGTGGCCGCCCACCAGATATCCCGGCACGTCCAGCCGATGCGGCCGATCAGCTCTAGCTCCCAACCCAGCTGTGCGGCAACGATATTGGGCCAGATTCGTGGATCGTCTGCAGGAAGGCCTCCGGTTGGACCGTAGTAGGCAAGTGAGTCGGCGAAGACCAGCAACGCCGGCCGCGACGGTCGCTCAGAAGACATCGCCGGCGACCTGTGCCGAAGCGTTCCACACGTCAAGCCGCCACCGAATGGCATCGGCATCATCGGCGCCGGTCTCCGAGTCAGCGGTGTGGCCGGACAGCTGCGTCCAACTGGCATTGCCCATGCCGCCCAACGCGGGCCAGTTGTCGACCGGCAACCGCAGCAATGCCGCGGTCAGCGCCGCGATCAGGCCGCCGTGGGCGACCAGCAGCACCGGCCGCGCCGGTTCGTCGGCGGCGCCCCAGTCGGGCTCATTGGCGACCAGCTCGGCAATCAGCGGCAGGCTGCGCGCGGCCACGTCGACCCGACTCTCCCCGCCGTGCGGCGCCCATCTGGCGTCGTCGCGCCACGCCAGACGGGCGCCCGGCGCGACGGCGTCGATCTCGTTGTGGGTCATGCCCTGCCAGTCGCCGAGATGGGTTTCCCGCAGGCGTTCGTCGGACCGGACCCGTAAGCCGGTGCGTCCCTCCAACTCGACGGCTGTGTCGTAAGCACGGCGCAGATCCGACGAGACGACGAGCAGCGGCTGGCGTTTGGCGAGCGCCTCGGCTGCCGCGACCGCCTGGGCGCGGCCCAGCTCGGTCAGTTCGGTGTCGAGTTGCCCCTGCATCCGGCTGCCGAGATTGAACGCGGTCTGACCGTGGCGCATCAGCACCAAGCAGCGCACCGTCATGACACGTCCACCGCCACCAGCGGACAGTCACGCCACAGCCGATCCAGCGCATAGAAATCGCGTTCGTCTTGATGCTGGATGTGCACGACGATGTCGACGTAGTCCAGCAGCGTCCAGCGGCCTTCGCGGGTGCCCTCACGGCGGGCGGGCTTGTAGCCGGCCTTGCGCATTCTCTCCTCGACCTCGTCCACGATGGCGTTGACTTGCCGTTCGTTGGACGCCGAGGCGATCACGAAGCAGTCGGTGATGACGAGTTGATCGGACACGTCGATGACGACGACGTCATCGGCGAGCTTCGATGCGGCGGCCCGCGCGGCGACGCTGGCCATCTCGACCGCCTCGCTGGCGGCTGTCACGCCTCCTCCTGCGGTTTGCGGTAAAGGTCACGCTTGGAGATGTACTGCACCACGCCGTCGGGCATCAGGTACCACAGCGGACGGCCCTCGGCGGCGCGCAGCCGGCAGTCGGTTGACGAAATTGCCAGCGCCGGGATTTCGACCAACGACAGTGCGTCCTGGGGCAAACCGTCGAGAACGCCGGCGAGATGCTCGCTGCCGAGCTCGTAGCCGGGCCGGCTGACTCCGACGAACCGGGCCGCCGCGAACAGCTCGTCCAGGTCCTGCCAGGACAGGATCGACGCCAGCGCGTCGGCGCCGGTGATGAAGTACAGGTCGGAGTCGGGATTCAGGGTGTGCAGATCCCGCAGGGTGTCCTTGGTGTAGGTGGGCCCGCCGCGATCGATGTCGACGCGGCTGACCGAGAAGCGTGGGTTGGCCGCGGTGGCGACCACGGTCATCAGGTAGCGGTCTTCGCCGGCGCTGACCTGGCGGCCTTTCAGCCAGGGCTGCCCGGTCGGCACGAACACCACCTCGTCGAGGCCGAACAGGTCAGCCACCTCGCTGGCCGCGACCAGGTGTCCGTTATGGATGGGATCGAAGGTCCCGCCCATTACTCCCAGCCGCCGCTTTTGCACGGTTCGCCAGCTTACTTGAGCGGTGTGGAGCGGGCCGAGGTCAAACCGGCAGCAGCTGGTCGATGACAGCCGCCAGCTGCTTGGCCGAGCGGCACTCGTGCATGGTGATCACCTCTTGGTAGCGCACCACCGCCGAGTCGCCGCTGTTCCACAGGTGCTTGGGCTCGGGGTTGAGCCAGTGCGCATGCCGGCTGGCGTTAACCATATGGGCCAGCACCTTGGTGGCCGGATCGCGGTAATTGGTACGTCCGTCGCCAAGCACGAGAAGCGAGCTGCGGGGTGAGAGCACGTTGTGGAACTGCTCGGAGAATGAGACGAACGCGTTGCCGTAGTCGCTGTGGCCGTCGCGGGTGTAGACGCCGGCCTCCCGGGTGATGCGCTGGATGGCGACGGCCAGGTCGGCATCCGGCCCGAACATGTGGGTGACCTCATCGGTGGTGTCGATGAAGGCGAACACCCGGACGCGGGAGAACTGCTGACGCAGCGCGTGCACCAGCAGCAGGGTGAAATGGCTGAAGCCGGCGACCGACCCGGACACGTCGCACAGCACCACCAGCTCGGGACGGGCCGGGCGCGGTTTGCGCAGCACCAGGTCGATCGGCACCCCACCGGTCGACATCGATTTACGCAGCGTCTTGCGCAGGTCGATCGCACCGGCGCGCGCGCGGCGCCGTCGCGCGGCCAGCCGGGTCGCCAGCGTGCGGGCCAGCGGTTGCACGACCTTGCGCATGGCACGCAGCTGTTCGCCTGAGGCGCGCAGGAATTCGACGTTCTCGGACAGCTGTGGGATGCCGTACATCTGGACGTGGTCACGGCCCAATTGCTCGGCGGTGCGCCGCTTGGTCTCGGCGTCGACCAACTTTCGCAGCTGGGTGATCCGCTGCGCGGCAAGCGCTTTGGCGATCTGCTCCTGAGTGGGTGTCGGTTCGTCGCCGTAGGGAGCGAGCAGGCCGGCCAGCAGCTTGCCCTCCAACTCGTCCAGCGCCATTGATTTTAAGGCCTGATATGACGAGTACGACGGGCCGCGGCTGGAGTTGTACTTGCCGTAAGCGTCGACGATTTGGGCGATCATCGCGACCAGTCGCTCATCCATGTCGGCGAGCTCGGGGTTGTCTGTCAGCAGATCCAGCAGCATCTGGCGCATCGCCTCGACGTCGTCGGGCGGAAGCTGGACCTCGGGATCGACGGCGCCCTCCTCGGTGACCACCGCGCGTGTGCCCAGCGCGGCCGGCCACCACAGGTCGAACATCGCGTCATAGGTTTCGCGGTGCTCGGGCCGGCGTAGCACCGCACACGCCAGACCTTCGCGCAGAATCTCGCGGTCACCGAGCCCGAGGACGCCCATCACTCTGCCGGCATCCACGGTCTCGGACGGTCCGACCGAGATACCTTGTCCACGAAGAGCTTCCACGAAGCCCACCAGATGACCCGGCAGGCCATGCGGGGCCAGCGGCTGGCTGGGGCGAACGCGGCGGACGGCCATCAGTTGTGCCTCAGTTCAGCCTTAGTTCGCCGATGGCGCGTTGCTGATCGGATTGATGCTTGAGCACGACACCCATGGTGGCGGCGATGGTCGCGTCGTCGATGGTGTCCAAGCCGAGCGCCAATATCGTGCGCCCCCAGTCGATGGTCTCGGCGACCGACGGCAGCTTCTTGAGCTGCATGCCGCGCAGCACTCCGATGATGCGCACCAGCTCTTCGGCGATGTGGCCGGGCAGTTCGGGTACGCGGGACAACAGGATTCGGCGTTCCAGGTCGGGGCTGGGGAAGTCGATGTGCAAGAACAGGCAGCGACGTTTGAGCGCTTCGGACAGCTCGCGGGTGGCGTTGGAGGTCAGCACGACGAACGGCGGCCGTTCGGCGGTGATGGTGCCCAACTCCGGAACCGTCACGGCGAAGTCTGACAGCACCTCCAGCAGCAGACCCTCGATTTCGATGTCGGCCTTGTCGGTCTCGTCGACCAGCAGCACGGTGGGTTCAGTGCGCCGGATCGCGGTCAGCAGCGGACGGGAGAGCAGAAATTCCTCGGTGAAGACGTCGGTCTTGGTCTGGTCCCAGTCGTCCGACCCCGCCTGGATCCGCAGAATCTGCTTGGCGTGGTTCCACTCGTAGAGCGCACGTGCCTCGTCGACGCCTTCGTAGCACTGCAGGCGGACCAGGCCCGACCCAGTGGCCTGCGCGACGGCGCGGGCCAGTTCGGTCTTACCGACACCGGCCGGGCCCTCCACCAGAAGCGGCTTGCCGAGCCGGTCGGCGAGGAAAACCGCTGTGGCTGTAGCGGTATCGGGCAGGTAGCCGGTTTCCGCCAGTCGACGACCGACGTCGTCGATGTCGGCGAACAGCGGGGCAGGCCGCGCGGGGACACTCACTTTTGCGTTCTCCTAAGCACGTCAGGCCGGGCGGGTCTGACCGTCTCCCCAGACGATCCATTTGGTTGAGGTCAGTTCCGGCAGACCCATCGGGCCGCGGGCATGCAACTTCTGGGTGGAGATGCCGATCTCGGCTCCGAACCCGAATTGCTCGCCGTCGGTGAACGAGGTCGACGCGTTCACCATCACCGCGGCCGCGTCGACACCTTCGGTGAACCGTTGGGCAGCAGCCATATTCGAGGTCACGATGGCCTCGGTATGCCCGGTTCCGTATTCGTTGATGTGAGCGATGGCCGCATCAACGCCGGTGACGACCGAGACCGCGATCTCCATCGCCAGGTATTCGCGGCGCAACTGGTCATCGTCGGGATCGAGGTGCACGGTCACACCGGCGTCCTGCAGCGCATTGATCAGCCGCGGCATGGCCTGGTCGGCGATCGAGGCATCGATGAGCAGAGTCTCGGCGGCGTTGCACACGCTCGGACGACGAGTCTTGGAGTTCAACAGAATTCGCTCGGCCATGTCGAGGTCGGCGGCGTCGTTCACGTAGACGTGGCAGTTGCCGACACCGGTTTCGATGGTGGGCACTTGGGAGTCGCGGACGACGGCGTCGATCAGGCCCGCTCCCCCGCGTGGGATGACCACGTCGACGAGTCCGCGGGCCTGGATCAAATGGGTGACCGACGAGCGGTCGGCGGCCGAGAGCAGTTGTACGGCATCAGCGGGCAGGTCCTCGCTGACCAGCGCGCCCCGCAACACCGAAACCAACGCCTCGTTGGAGTGCGCGGCCGACGAGCTACCGCGCAGCAGGGCGGCGTTGCCAGATTTCAGCGCCAGTCCGAACGCGTCGACAGTGACGTTCGGCCGGCCCTCGTAGACAATGCCGACAACGCCGAGCGGGACGCGCTGCTGACGCAGTGCCAGCCCGTTGGGCAGGGTGTAGCCGCGCAGTACCTCCCCAACTGGATCGGGCAGCCCCGAGACCTGGCGCAGGCCCGCAGCGATCCCCTCGACCCTTTTGGCGTCCAGGGCCAGCCGGTCGAGCATGGCGGTCGGTGTGTCGACGGCCCGCGCCGCGTGCAGATCTTCGGCGTTAGCCGCCAGTATGCGGTCGGTGCTCCCGACGATCGCCGCTGCTGCGACATGCAGTGCCTGGTCCTTGGCGACCGTGGGCAATGAGGCCAGCACACGAGCCGCGACCCGGGCCCGGCGCGCCGCGTCGTGCACCTGCTGGCGCACGTCGGGGGCCGAGAAGGCATGCACACTCATTAACCCAGGGTATCGAGCTTCCTATCGCGCGGTTGACAGGACCCTATTTCAGCTCAGTTAACGCGCGGTGGGCCGGGATCCACCTGACGCGGCCGCGGCAGGACGCGCTAGATGGCTGTTGAAAGCGCGTTGGGCATCGCTATTCCGGTGTTGTCGGCAATGCGTCAGCTAGCCTCTGGCGTGAGCGCCGGGCATAATCGCACGAGATATTCGAGCCGGCCCGGCCAACTAGCCGACCGGAATGCCTGCAGCGGAGCAAATCCCGGCCGGTTCATCTGCTTAAATCGCTAGCTAGTCGCTTCAACAACCGAAACGAGCATCCATTGGTCCGCCGCCGTACCATCCATCTCTTGGGCGCAGCCTCCGGTGGGCTGCTGGTTGCCACATTCCTGCCCATGACCGACGCCTACGCCGACACCTACGAGATCGTCCCCGAGCCTGGTTCCACCGAAGTGGTCACCGGATTTTTCGGCGAACCCGCGACTCCTCCCGCGGTCGCCGCAAGCATCCAGGGACAGCAGGTATTCGAGGTTTTTGACACGACAACCGGTCAGGCAGTCGGAACCTTCGAGGCTGACGAAAGCACCAATCCATCTTTATTCAGCGCCGCCAACGAGTTACTCCTCGTCACCAACGACCTATCAGGCACCGCCGGCACCGCCACCGGGGATACTCCGCCGGTCGGCTCGGTCATCAACATTGCCGACTACGGCAATGGCTACGAGAGGATTTACTCCGATCTCGCCTCGCCCAACGGCGACGTCATCACTCGTAATTTGATTACCCCCTTCAGGACCGTGGCCGCGCCGGGCCATTTTGACGCAGCCGCGGGTCTTGGCACTGACTCGTTGGACACAAAACCACTACAACTCACCGACGGCTATTACTTAGCTCCCGCCACCGGGGTGACCGAAAATATCACCTCAGTAACCGGGTTGCCGCCCGTTGACATCGCCGTCGAGGGAAATCAGCTATTCGACGTTTATGACGCGGCCACCGATCAACCGGTGGGCGCCTTCGAAGGCGTGGTGACCAACACGCAGGACCTCGCGGCCAACTACACCCAGGAAATCCTCGTCACCCAGGACATCTCGGGCACCATAGGTGCTGCCGCCGGGGATACGCCGCCGGTCGGCTCCCTGTACAACGTCTTCTACTTCTTCGGTGCCTCTTCGTACTACAACCTCTACTCCGTGACGCCATCGTCGTCGGGCAACATCGTCTCGGATAAGTTGGTGAGTCCCTACGGCGATATCCGTCTTCCGATCTCTTTTTATGACGCAACCGGCGCGACGACCGTCAACTCGATCACGATTCCCCATGACGGCGAGACCATCATTCCGGTTGGCAGCGAACAGATCTCCGGAGTCAACGGGGTTCCGCCCCTGGACTCAACCGTCCAGGGATACCAGGAGTTCGAGCTCGATGACACGTCCGGCAACCAGATAGGGACCTTCGACGCCGACGTCACCACCACCAACGGCTTCTTCGGCAATTCCAGCGAGGCGCTTCTGGTCACCGCCGACTCGGCCACCGCAGGCACCGCCGCAGGCGATCTTCCGCCGGTCGGCTCGGTGTTCGACGTGCACGACCTCTTTTACGGAAGCCGCTTCGAAACCATCTATTCCGACCTCGTCTCGACGACCGGCGCGAACGTGATCTCCGAGACCTTCGTGACACCGTTCGGCGACTTCCCCATTCACACCACCACGGACCTCGCAGCAAATGTCGCCGCCGACAGCTCGTTTTTCGTCCCCACCGGGCTGGCCGACCTGATGTCCAGCCTTTTCTGACTCGGGGACGTTTCGACCTGCGTCGCGAAACCCGAATCGGTTCAGCCGGCCGCACTTACGCCCCGAGGCTCCGGACGTCCTTTCGCCGGTCCTCGATGATGCGGCCCAACTCCTGAAGTAGCAACGGTGTCCGCAACACGAGATCTTCGATGTGCTCGCGGCCGATCTCCAGCGCGGTCACCTCCTCGAGGGCGTACGCGCCGGACAGACTTGGTTGGCGGGTAAGCGTGCTCAACCCAAGGAACGAACCCTCGTCCAGCAGACTGAGCGGGACGACCGAGCCGTCGTCACTGATCGTGGTCAGGCGGATGCTGCCCTTGATCAAAAACGTCATCGCCGTTGGCACGTCGCCGGCATATTGGACGATTTCGTCGGCGCCGTACCTGACTATTCTCGCGTGCGGCATCAGTGACTGTTGATCGGTGAGGGTCAACCGCAACGCCGGTGCGACGACAGTTCGCATCGCCAGCTGCACCCGCGCCGATGTGGAGAAGTCGTCGTCGGCGCCGTCGAGGTGCAACTCCTCCCGACGTGCCGCGTACCAGATCCACCGCAAAAAGGTCGCTTTCGCGGCACCGTCATCGGCGGGCGACTTCAGCGCGACGCTGACCTGATACTCGCCGGCACCCCCTGCCGTGGCCGTCGGCGCGATATCGGTCTTGCGTTGCGGCAACGCACTCGCGACCCGTACCAGCAGCCGTTGTACCTGATCGGGTGAGTCGGCCACCGAGAACGTCGTCGCGATCGACAGCTTGTGCGCACCGGGCGGACGACTTAGATTCGTGAACGAGGTGGCTGCCAGCACCGAGTTTGGTGTGATCTGTAATCCGTGGCCGGTCTGGATGTGCACGGCTCGCCAGTTCGCTTCCACGATGCGTCCGCGCGCCGCCTGGGTGTCCAGCCAGTCGCCAATCCGGAATGGCTGCTCGAACAACATGAACAAGCCGGACACGATCTGGCCGACGGAGTTCTGCAGCATCAGGCCGATGACTACCGACGTCACGCCCAACGCGGTGAACAAGCCGCCTACCCGTACACCCCAGACATAGGAGAAGATGAATGCAAGACCGATCGCAACCAGCAAAAACCTTGTGACGTCCCGAAATATCTTCGGCACGCGCTTGCGCCACGAGCTCTCCGGAGCGCCCTCGAATACTGTGGCGTTCAAACCGGACAGCAGCAGGAGCAGCACTACGAATCCAAATACCGTTGCCAGCACCCGCACCGAGTTGAACTGGGCGGGTACCCGCGCCACCTTGACCAAGAGCAGCAGCATCGCTGCCAACGGCACGATGTAATTGCGCAGCAGGTTGACCGGCCCGGCTAATCCGCTTTGCCTGCGCGCCAGGAAGTTGTGCCATTCGGTGAGGCTGATCAAGACGACGGGCAGGCCGAGGGCCAACCCGCCGGCCCAGTACAACCACAACGGATCCCCCGCGTTCATTTGCGGTCCGCTAATCGCCAGATCGGCTGTTGCGAGCCGCCGACGGTGAGGCTTCCGGCCGGGGTGAACTGGCGGATGTCGCGCATCACCTCGTACACATCAGTGGTGACGTAGATTCCGGAGTCTGATGTGCTGCTGGGCATCTGATGAGCCAAATTCACCGCGGCACCCCACATGTCGTAGATGACGCTGGACCTGCCGACCAGTCCGCTGATCACATTGCCCGAGTTGACGCCGGCCCGAATGCCGAGGTGGTAGCCCCTTCCGGTGTTGAATCGTTCGATGATGCGCAGCATCTCCAGGGCGAAATCGATGGTTCTGGGCACGCTGTCCAGCCGCGGGACGTTCAATCCACAGCTGGCCAGGTAGCCGTTGTGCACGGTGCGAATCGGCTCGACGCCAAGGGTTTCGGCCGCCGAATCAAGCTCCCGCATCAGCTCGTCGACGATGCCGACCAACTCGTCGCCAGACAGCCCGTTCGACATCTCGTCGAGGCCGATGATATCGGCGAAGATCACCGTCACGTCCGGATGCTCTTGGGCGATGGTCTGCTCGCCATCACGGTAGCGCTGCGCGACGGCTTCGGGCATCAGCGACAGCAGCAAGCGATCGTTTTCGTTGCGTTGTTCGGTGAGCAAGCCATCCTTGATCTTGAGATTCCGACTCATCTCATTGAAAGCGCTGGTGAGATCACCGATCTCGTCTCGGGTCCTGACCGGGATCGTGACGTCGTAGTTGCCGGCGCCGATCTCCTCCGCGCCGACCTGCAACCGCCGGATGGGCCTGACGAAGGCCTGGGCAATCAGCATCGAGAGCACGCATATCACGAACACCATCGCCGCGGTTGTCACAATCAGTGTCCGGGTGAATGACTCTATGCGCGAATAGGCTTCGGAGCTGTCCCGGGTTGCCAAGATCGACCAGCGCAGGTCCGAATTAGGTATCGATACCGGGGCGTAGGCCGCGAGTTCGCGGTCTCCGAGGTAACCGTGGTCGATGAGCGTTCCGGTCTGGCCCCGCTGCGCGGCGTGGAAAGCGTCGGTTTCGACCGGTTGCACCAGCGTCGTGCCGTGCCAGCGGATCGCCTTGGCGACAACGTCGGGTGGGGTGCCTGCCGCCACGGCGTCGCGTTCGTATTTCTTGGGATCTTGCAGAAACAGCCGCGAGTCAGAACGCATCAACCCGTCCGGTCCCGCTAAGTACGTCTCCGCTGTATCCCCCATGCCGGCCGCTTTCCAGTTCTGGTCGGCCGTCATTATTCGGTTGATTTTCGAGATAGGCAGCGGCAGTGCGAGCACTCCGTTCGGCTTGCCGCCGGAGTTGATCGGCGACACCAGCCACGCGATGGGCATCCCGCCGGCAGCCTGGAACGGCTGGAAATCGGTAATCCAGACAAAGTCAACTGTGTCGGCGTCTATCGCCTTTTCGTAAGCACCGCGGAGATTGGACTCGCGATACGGGCCGGTCAGGATGTTGGTGCCCAAAGCGGGGCCTTTGTTCACGCTGTAAACCACGTTGCCCCGTGTGTCGAGCAGCATGGCATCCCGGTATTCGAAGCGGGTCGCAATCTCGCGGAAGTACTTGTTAAACCGGATATTTGCGGCAGACCATGCGCTGCCGTCGCCTGGGTCGTCGGGAGCGTTCGAGTTGCGCGACGAAAGCGTGTAGTGGACCTGGAGATATTTCTGCGCGTTGTTATTTGGCATTAGCGCGCCGAGGTCGAGCTTCAGGCCCGTGGTCTGCTGGATCGGCTTGATCAGCTTGTTGGTGTAGTAGGTTTCCAACGCCTGTTGTTCGCCGGGATCGATTGGCGCTTCACCCAATTGGTCGAATCCTGCGCTGAAAGCCTGCACCGCCTCGTCTGCGGTGGTGCCGCGACTGTAAATCGCCAGCGAGTTCGCGAGGTCGCCGAACAACATTTCGATCGCCCGCTTCTGCGCCTCACGCAGCTGAGTCATTCGTTCGGCCGCGACCGGGAGGAGTTTGCTACGACCGTCGAAATACTCGACGACGCCGATAACCGCCAGCGACGCAAGGCTGGACACCAGCAGCATCAACATGATTTTGGATTGGAGGCTCAACCGCGACAGCTGCCGTGGACGGCGCAGCTTGGCTGGTGCGGCCGACGCCGTTTGAACCGGTTCCGGATCAGTTGAGCTCTGCGCCGTCAATCGGCTTTCCTTTCACTGACGGGCCGGAAACGCCCAGATCACGCAGCAGCGTAACGCGAATGATCTAGTGAAATCGGATTTGCCGAAAACCGTTATCAACACGTCGTTTGTGTATTCGAGTGCGACTCCATAACGTCGGCGGAATGACGCGAGTATGCGTGGTGGGCAGCGTGAATATGGACATCGGGTTCGATGTCGACAACCTGCCCGGCCCAGGCGAGACATCGTTAGCCGCGTCGGTGCGCTCGACACCGGGCGGAAAGGGCGCTAATCAGGCGGTCGCGGCGGCGCGTGCGGGGGCGCAGGTGCAATTCGTCGGCGCAGTCGGCGACGACTCGGCGTCTGCGCAGTTGCGCGATCACCTCAGAACCAACGGCGTCGGCACCGCCGGGTTGATCACCGTACCCGGGCGCAGCGGTACGGCCGTCGTCATCGTCGACTCCGCAGGTGAGAACATCATCGTCGTCGCCCCGGGTGCCAACGGCAAGCTGACGCTGGACTCGACGACGCTGCGCGGACTCGTCGCAGACTGCGATGTATTGTTGCTGCAGTTGGAGATTCCGGTCGCGGTAGCGACGGCGGTGGCCCGTGAAGCCCACTCGGCCGGGGCGACGGTCATCCTCAACGCCTCGCCGTCGGGCGGCGATGAGGTCGAGCTGGCACAGCTCGCTGAACTGACCGACGTCTTGGTCGTCAACGAAACCGAAGACGCGCACTGGGTTTGGCCCGTCCCGCACCGCGTGACCACGCGCGGGGCACACGGCGCCGGCTACGTCGGCGACGGTGCGGAGTTCACCGTGCCGGCACCGGTCGTGGAAGCGCTCGACACGTCTGGCGCCGGCGACGTGTTCGCCGGCGTGCTGGCCGCCGGCTGGACCATCGACCGCGAGCACGCGCTGCGGCGGGCCTGCGCGGCCGGTGCCCTAGCGACGTTGGTGCCCGGCGCCGGGAACTGCGCACCGTATTCGGATGCGATCGACGAAGCGACGCTGCCGGACTGATCCCTCAAGTCGAACCGCGCCGGACGTCGTGGGCGATCGCGAAGCCGTCGCCGGTGTGAAGCTCGCTGGCGTTCTGGCTCATCAGGACTCGACTGCGGTTGGGCGAAAGCAGGATCGACACGTAGTGATGCGGCGCATCCCCTACGAAAGCCAGCCGGTTCACCCGAACCAGAGCCGAGCCGATCGCCACGTTGAGCAGGCGGGCGTTGCGCGGACCGGCGATCTCAGCGGTGATCTCATGCTGCATCCGATCGATGACAACACCTGCGCCGGAAAGTAATTCGTAGAGCGGTGTGTGCCGTAATGCCCTTTCCGTCAATACATTTGAAAGATCAGTCGGCAGCCAGGCTTCGGTGATCATCAGTGCTTCGCGCGTTCTGCGCTCCCGCCGCACTCGCAGAATGTGCAGCATCTGCGCAGCCCCGCCGAGCGCGTCGGCGACCGCGGACGGCGGAGTGCGGGTGTCGTGCTCGACCACGTCGACCGTCGTCTGGAATTGCGCCTGCCGGAGATTGTCCATGTAGGAGCCGACCGGCGGCGCGTCGTCGGACCGACTGCGTTGCCGGACGAAGGATCCCACGCCTTGCCGACGTTCGATGTAACCCTGGTCGGCCAGATCGGCCAGGGCCCGGCGCACGGTGATACGGGACACCCCGAATTGATCGCACAGAGACTGCTCGGTGGGCAGCGCGTCGCCGGGAGCGATAGCGCCGCGGGCAATCTCGTCGTGTAGCACCAGGAAGAGTTGGCGATGCAACGGCACCCCGGCGCCGGCACTCACCGCCCCGCTGGTCTCTTGCATGAGGACCAATGCTGTCACACCGTCACTTGCCGCAGAAGTCAGAATTTGTTATAAGTATATAACAAATAGACAACATGGCAATCTCCTCGACTTCAGGACCGACGATGACTGCGAGTCCCGATCACCAACAACCCCCGACCGACCCAGACGGGCCGACCGGACAACTGGCCTCCTGGGTCGCCGGTCTGACCCTCGACGACATTCCCCAGGCCGTCGTCGAACGGGCCAAGCACTTACTGCTCGACGGCCTGGGCTGCGGTCTGATCGGAGCTCAACTGCCCTGGTCGCGGATCGCCACCGACGCCGTTCTCGACCTCGAGAACAGCGGCGACACCGTGGTCATCGGTACCGGAAAGTCCACCAGCGGACCTGCCGCGGCCCTGCTGAACGGGACCTTCATCCAGGGCTTCGAGCTCGACGACTTCCACCCCATCGCGCCGGTACACAGTTGTTCGCTGGTCATTCCGGCGGTGCTGTCGACGTCGACCGCACTATCGCGGACCACCACTGGCGCCGACTTCCTGCTGGCCGCGATCATCGGCCTCGAGGTCGGACCGCGCGTCGGCTACACCTTGCACGGCGCGCAAATGCTCGACCGGGGCTGGCACTCAGGCCCGGTCTTCGGCACCCACTCGGCGGCAATGACTTCCGGCAAACTGCGCGGGCTGTCACCGGCCCAGTTGGAGGATGCACTCGGCCTGGCCGGCACCCAGTCGGCGGGTTTGATGGCCGCGCAGTACGAAGCGATGAGCAAACGTATGCACCATGGGTTCGCCGCCCGCAACGGCTTCTACGCCGCCGGCCTGGCGGCAGCCAACTACACCGGAATCAAACGGGTATTCGAGCGTGAATACGGCGGATTCCTCAGCGTTTTCGGCGAGGGCCACGAACCCGACGCGTCGTTACTGACCGATCAGTTGGGCGAGCGGTGGGAGACCTCGATCATCATGGTCAAGTCCTACGCGGTCATGGGCGGTCTGCACGGAGCCGTCGACGCGGCTCGTCAATTACGGAAATCAGTTGCCACCAAGGATATTTCGAAGATCGACATCACGGTGGGCGAGACCGTCTACAAGCACGGATGGTGGGTCCCCGAGCGGCCATTGACCGCCATCGGCGCTCAGATGAACATCGGATACGCAACGGCCGCTGCTCTGCTCGACGGTAATGCCCTGCCTGAGCAGTTCACGCCGGCTCGGCTGGACGCCGACGACATCTGGTCGTTGATCGACGTCACCGATGTGCACCTGGACGAGTCGCTGACCGATGCCCCGCTGACCGAGCGGTTCCGCACCGACCTCGCCGTGACGACTCACGACGGCGACGTCCATCAGGTTCGCGTGGTCGCACCGCACGGAGCGCCGTGGGACCCGGTGACCAATGATGAGCTGGTCACCAAGTTCCACGCCCTGGCCGACCGCGTGACCAGCTTCGACCGCGCCGCTGCGATCGAACGCGCAGTGGTCGGTCTCGAGAACCTCGACGACGCCAACGACCTGATCGATCTCCTTGCCCCGCCGGTCGCCGGCGCCCTGGATTGAAAGGACAGCACATGGCCACCACATCTGTCCGCAGCTTGGTCGATCGCGGCGCCGGGAGCGGCGCATGATCGGCAAGCTGCTACGTAATGTTCGCGCCGGGGAACATCGAAGCCCTTTGGCCGGTCCGGGTTTCGCGGCACCCTACGACATCACCATCACCAGCATCGCATTCGGCGACGGCGGCACGATGCCGAGGACAAGTGCTGGCAAAGGCGTCGGTGACAACACGTCACCGCAACTGAATTGGGCCGGCCTGCCGCCACTGACCCGGCAGGTGGTACTGATCATCGATGACGTCGATGTGCCACTGCCGCGCCCATTGCTGCACACCGTCGCGCTGATCGAGCCCGGCGTGCAGAGCGTCGACACTGGGACGCTGCAGCCGAACGCTGCCGGAATACGTTTCGTTCCCGGCAGTTTGGGCCACCGCGGCTACGCCGGGCCGCGCCCGATCCCGGATCACGGTCCGCACCGCTACCGGTTTCATGTGTTCGCTCTTGACGAGCTGATCCCGGACTCCGTCACCACCGCCAAGGCGCTGCTGAAGCAGATGGCCGGGCACGTGCTGGCCCGCGGAGTGCTCATCGGCACATACGAACGCTGATGGGCGGGTTGACCTTTGACTTGGCTAAGCGTTCTGCCGCGCTGAACTTCGATCACCTACCCGACGATGTCGTCGCCGTGGCCCGACTCGTCCAGACTCCCGCGGTGGCACTCGATGTCAATGCGCTCATCCAGCTTTGCGCTGACGGGATTCAGTCCTCTGGGACCTCGCGCTCGATCGCGTCGAGCCAAGCCCGCGCCGACATGTCCGATGGAGCCCGCCAGTCCCCGCGCGGCGAAAGCGCCCCACCGTGGGACACCTTGGGCCCATTGGGCAGGGCTGACCGTTTGAACTGGCTGAACGAGTAGAACCGCTGCACGAAGATCTGCAGCCAGTGCCGAATCTCCTTGAGTGAGTATGACGGCCGCCTGCCCTCCGGATATCCCGGTGGCCAGTCGCCGAGCTCGGCATCGCTCCATGCATGCCAGGCCAAAAAAGCGATCTTTGCCGGCCGGTATCCGTACCGTAGGACCTGGAACAGCGAGAAGTCCTGCAGGACAAAGGGTCCGACCTTCGCTTCGCTGCTCTGCAACTCCTCTTCCTCGCCGGTGGGCACGAGTTCGGGAGTGATCTCGGTGTCCAGCACCGAACGCAGCACGTCTGCCACATCCGAGGGAAACTGGTTGGAGGAGATCACCCAGCGGATCAGGTGCTGGATCAGTGTCTTGGGCACACCGGCGTTGACGTTGTAATGCGACATCTGATCGCCGACACCGTAGGTGGACCAACCCAATCCCAGCTCGGAAAGGTCGCCAGTACCAAGCACTATGCCGCCGCGCTGGTTGGCCAGGCGGAACAGGTAGTCGGTGCGCAGCCCGGCCTGGACGTTCTCGAACGTGACGTCGTAGACCTTTTCGCCGCGCGCGAACGGATGATCCATTTCCTTGAGCATCAACTTTGCAGTTTCGGTGATGTCGATTTCGGCAAAGGTGACACCGAGGGCGCGACACAGCTCGACCGCATTGCGTTTGGTGTGCTCACCGGTCGCGAAGCCCGGCAACGTGAACGCCAGAATGTCGCTGCGCGGCCGGTCTTCTCGGTCCATCGCACGCGCAGCAACAATCAGTGCGTGCGTTGAGTCGAGCCCACCGGAGATTCCGATCACGACTTTTGGGTAATGCAACGCGCGCAACCGCTGTTCGAGGCCGGCGACCTGGATGCTGTAGGCCTCATAACAGTCATGCTGCAACCGTTTCGGATCGGCCGGCACGAACGGGAATCGCTCGACCTCGCGGCGAAGACCGATGTCACCCGACGGTGGGTCCAGCTGGAATTCGATCCGCCGAAAAGAGTCCACCAGGGACCGGTGGTGGCGCCGATTGTCGTCAAATGTGCCCATCCGCAGCCGCTCTGCGCGAAGCAGCTCGAGGTCGATGTCGGCGATGCTGCGCCGCTCCCCTTTGGGAAAGCGCTCGGACTCGGCCAGCAGTACGCCGTTCTCCCAAATCATGGTCTGGCCGTCCCATGCCAAGTCGGTCGTCGACTCGCCCTCTCCCGCAGCGGCATACACATATGCCGCCAGGCACCGCAGCGACGCCGAGCGGGCCAGCAGCGAACGGTCATCGGCGCGACCGATCGTGATCGGGCTGCCGGACAGGTTGGCCAACACCGTCGCGCCTGCCAGCGCGGCTTCAGCGCTCGGCGGAACCGGCACGAACATGTCCTCGCATATTTCGACATGCAGGACGAAGCCGGGCATGTCGGATGCCGCGAACAACAGGTCCGCGCCGAACGGTGCTTCCAATCCGGCGATCCGGATGGTGCCGCGCTCGTCGTCTCCGGGCGCGACCTGGCGACGTTCGTAGAACTCGCGGTAGGTGGGCAGATAGGACTTCGGCGCCACACCGAGCACCGCGCCGCGGTGGATCACCACGGCGGTGTTGTAGATGCGGTGCCGGTAGCGCAGCGGGGCGCCGACCACCAGCATCGGCAGCAGGTCGATGGACGCGGCGACGACATCGACCACGGCCACCTCGACGGCGTCGAGCAACACGTCCTGCAGAAGGATGTCTTCGATGGAGTAGCCGGACAACGTCAACTCCGGGAAAACGGCCAGCGCGACACCGTCGTCGTGGCACTGCCGGGCCAGCCGCAGCACCGAGTCGGCGTTGGCCGCGGGGTCGCCGATAGTGGCGTGGTGAGTGCACGCGGCGACCCGGGCAAAGCCCTGGCTATAGGCGTTGTAGAAGTCCATTGCCCCTCCATTGTCGCCCTGTTGATGTCAACAGGCGACCATCGGGTATCGCCGTGGCGCACTATCGCGAGTAGGGGACCCCTCGGTGATAAAACGGTTGGCAAACTCCGCGCAGCTGAAAGTGGAGCTCAAGGTGAACGGCGAGTTGCAACATCGCCGAAATCTGGCCAGGCATATGATCAGCGTGATTGGGAGGCAACCGCCCCCGCCGAGCCGACGACAGCGGCGGGATGCGTCGCCAGTTGTCCGAATCCGCTCCTTGTGAACGGCCCATGTGCTAGACCCCGAACAACGCCCCCACGTATTCAGCCCTACGGAAGGAACACCATCATGGCCCTCGGACGAGCTCTCGCCGCCACCGCAACGCTGACCGGGCTCGCGCTGGCGCTGGCTGCTCCCAGCTCCGCAGACAATTTCAACGGCCATTACAAGTACACCGAAACAGATGCGGCCGGTCAGGCTGTCACCACCGATTGGTACGTCAACCCCTGCGGCGACGGATGCGCATCGGTGGCTCTCACACCCGGTGGACCGACGAGGGACGCGCACATCGTCAACGGCCAGTGGGTCCTGGACGGTAACGACAATCTCGAATGCTCGGACGGCACCATCGTTCCTGACGCCACCACCGCACACTTCAGCTGGGATCCCAACACGCTCGCCGGCACCGTCGTGACTACCGATGTCGTGTCGGTCTGCGGTGAGCAAGTGGGCCATCAGGAGACGAACACCATGAAACTCGTTCAGGTGCCCTGACGCATCCTTGACCGCCCCCGGGGGCGACCGCCGGTCCGTACCCTCGAAGAGGTGACGGACGTGTGTGCCGAGTCCCCTGAGCTGGTCGCTCTGCTGGCCGGCCGCCGTGTCGCGGTGCTGACCGGAGCGGGGATGTCCACCGACTCCGGCATCCCCGACTATCGCGGGCCGGACTCGCCGCCGAGTAATCCCATGACGATTGGCCAGTTCACATCGGACTCGGTGTTCCGGCAGCGGTATTGGGCGCGCAATCATGTCGGTTGGCGGCACATGGATGACACCCGACCCAACGCCGGGCATCGTGCGGTGGCCGCACTCGAGCGCACCGGAGTGGTCAGTGGCGTCATCACCCAGAACGTCGACCTGTTGCACACCAAGGCCGGCAGCCGCAATGTGATCAACCTTCATGGCACCTACGCACAGGTGATCTGTCTGAATTGCGATGCGTGCATGAGCCGCGCGGCGCTGGCCGAACAACTCAACACGCTGAACCCGGGTTTCACCGAACGGGTCGCGGCCGTCGGCGGCTTGGCGGTGGCCCCGGACGCTGACGCCGTAATCACCGACACTGCCTCGTTTCGCTACGTCGACTGCGCATCGTGTGGCGGCATGCTCAAACCCGACATCGTGTATTTCGGCGAGAGCGTACCTAAAGACGTTGTCCAGCAGGCTTTTTCACTTGTCGACGCGGCCGACGCGCTGCTGGTAGCCGGCTCGTCGCTGACGGTGTTCTCCGGCTACCGGTTCGTGCGCCACGCCGCGGCGCGCGGCATTCCGGTGGCAATCGTCAACCGCGGGCCCACCCGCGGTGACGACCTGGCCACCGTCAAGGTCGACGGCGGCTGCTCGGAATTGCTGACGCTGCTGGCCGAGGAGCTCGCCGCCGCGTCAGTCCGCTGATGTTAGGCGTGCACAGAAGCGGCCAAGGCTGGCCATCGCCCTACTGACCGCAGCCGCCGAGGCCGACGCTGCCGCCTCGCACGACGAGGCTGGCGCGGCGCGCTAGAACGTGCAGGGCATGCTGCAGATGCCGTGAATGAAATTGCCGGCAACGTACACCGGGTCGCCGGCCTGGATATCCGGCAGCTGACCCAAGAGCTCGGCGAAGATCGCCCGCAGCTGCGCCCTGGCCAGGTTCGCACCCAGGCAGAAGTGCACGCCGCCGCCGCCGAAGCCGACGTGAGGATTGGGGTTGCGGCTCAGGTCAAGGCGCTCGGGATGCTCGAACACGTCGGTGTCGTAGTTGCCCGAGGAGTAAAACATCACCACCTTCTCTCCGGCCCCGATGGCTTGGCCGCCGACCTCGACATCCTTTGCGGCCGTGCGGCGGAACGTCATTACCGGGCTGGCCCAGCGGATGAACTCCTCGACCGCTCCGCCGATGCGATTGTCGAAATCTTCCAGCAGCCAGGCACGCTGGTCGGGATAGTCGGTGAGGGCCTTCAGCGCGTGACTGGTCGTCTGGCGGGTGGTGTCATTGCCGGCCACGGTGAGCAACACGAAGAACGCGGCAACGTCAGCGTCGGCCAACCTGTCGCCGTCTACCTCGGCCGTCACCAGGCTGGTGAACAGGTCGTCGCCGGGATGCTCGCGGCGCTCCGCGGCCAGCATCCCGGCCACCTGATGCACATAGGTCTGCGCCTCGAACAACACCTCCAGCGGGTAGCGACCATTCAAGTACTCCGGGTCGCCCGACGAGACCATGGCGTCGGCCGCGTGTGCGAGCTGTTGCCGCTCCGACTCGGGGATGCCCACCATGTCTGACAGCGTGCGAATGGGCAGCTCCTTGGCGCAGAGGTCCACGAAATCGGCGCCGCTGCCGGCGGCTTTTAGTTCCTCCACAATGGTCTTCGCGTTCGCCTTGATCGAATCTTCGATGCGCCGGACCTGCCGCGGGGTGAATGCGGCGCTGACGAGTTTGCGCAGGAACGTGTGCCGCGGCGGGTCCATGGCCAGGAAGGATTGCGACGCTTCGAGGAGCTCAACCGGGAAGTTCTCGAACATGACGCCCTTGCCGGACAGGAATGACTCGTTGTCGCGGCTGATCGCGACGATGTCGTCGCGGCGGGTGATCGCCCAGTAGCCGGGGTCATTAGGGTCAGGCAGCATGGCGTCTTCCACCGGCGGATGCCAGCTTACTGGGCGTTCGGCCCGAAGCTCGGCGAACGCCTCTTCCCGCTGCTGCGCGCTGGTCGACCAGAACGCGCGGGACGACAGGTCGATGGGGTCGTAGGCGCGGGGGGTGGCGGCCGTCGCTGTCATGGGCGAATCCTCCATCGGCTATGACGCCGGTCACAGTTTCAAGACACCGACGACTTTATGACTAGACAGAGTGTCTAGTCAAGGTGTCATACTATCGATCAGGCTCTGACCAGTCGGGGGGATGAGGAGGTGTCATGCCATCAGTCACCCGCAAGCCGCAAGCAAAGCGCCAGGAGCGACGTGAGCAGATCGAGCGCCGGCTACTCGACGCGACCGAACGGCTGATGCGCGAAGGCGCGAGCTTCACCGAGCTAAGCGTGGACCGGCTGTCCACTGAAGCCGCTATGTCGCGGGCCAGTTTCTACATCTACTTCGAGGACAAAGGCCACCTGCTGCGCCGGCTGGCCAGCCAGGTGTTCGCCGATCTCGCCGACAGCGCCGAACGCTGGTGGAGGGTGGCGTGGCGACACGATCCCGATGACGTCCGTGCCGGGATGGCCGCCGTCATCGCCAGCTACCGGCGACACCAACCGGTCCTGGTGGCGCTGAACGAGATGGCCGCCTACGACTCGCTGGTCGGAGCGACCTATAGCAATCTGCTGACCGCCATCACCGGGCGATTGGCCCGTGTCATCGAAGACGGCCAGGCCGATGGCTCAATCCGCCGCGAACTGCCGGCGGCGACCGCGGCCAGTGCGCTCACCTGGATGGTCGAGCGAACCTGTCAACAGAATCTACCGAACAACCCGCCCACATACGATGCCGAATTGGCGGCCACCCTGACCGAAATCGTCTGGGGTGCTTTGTATCTGAAGCCTAGGACGACCTAGACGGCTACCAGGTCGTCGGCATGCACCGCGGGCCGGCGCAACTCGGCGGGCAACTCCGAGGTCGACCGGCCGATCATGGTGGCCAGCTCGGCGGCGTCGTAGGCGACCACTCCGCGAGCCACCAGGACCTCGTCCGGCCCGGTCAAGTCGACGACGTCGCCGCCGTGAAATCGGCCGGACAGGGCGGTGATTCCCGCTGGCAACAGTGAACGGCGTTGACCCAGAACGGCACTCACCGCACCCTCGTCGAGGGTGAGCGCACCGGCGGATTCGGCGGCGTATCGCACCCAGAACCGGCGCGCCGACATGCGGTGGGGCCGCGCGGCGAACACCGTGCCCACCGAGGCATCCGCCAGTGCCGCTTCGGCATTGGCGGCAGCGGCCAGCAGCACGGGCACTCCGGCGTCGGCGGCCAGCAGCGCCGCCGACACCTTGGACGCCATTCCGCCGGTGCCCAGGTGGGTGCTCTGCCCCGCGATCACGCCTTTCAGATCAGCCGGCCCGGAAACCTCTGGGATGAAATGTGTTTCGTCGGACTTGCGCGGGTCGGAGTCGTAGAGGCCGTCGATGTCGCTGAGCAGTACCAGCGCGTCGGCGCCGACCAGGTGCGCCACCAGGGCCGAGAGCCGGTCGTTGTCGCCGAACCGGATTTCGTTGGTGGCCACGGTGTCGTTCTCGTTCACGATCGCCACCGCGTGCAGAGCACGCAACCGGTCCAGCGTGCGCTGGGCGTTGGTGTGCTGTACCCGCATCGAAATGTCATGTGCGGTCAGCAAGACCTGACCTACGCTGCGCTGGTAACGGGCGAATGCGCTACTCCACGCGTTGACCAGCGCCACCTGTCCGACACTTGCCGCGGCTTGCTTGGTGGCCAGGTCGGCGGGACGTTTGGTCAGCCCCAGTGGCTCGATGCCGGCGGCAATGGCCCCTGAGGACACGATGATGACGTCGGAGCCCGCTTTCATGCGTGCCTCGATGGCGTCGACCAGCCCGGCGAGCCGGCCGGCGTCGAACATGCCGGTCGGAGTCGTCAGCGCGGTAGTGCCGACCTTGACGACGACGCTGCGTGCCGTTCGAACAGCCTCCCGCGCAGCGCTATTCATGCGCCGCTCCTCAGCATCGCTCGGCCCCCTCGCCGCTGCGCGGCTGGCGGTGCCCCCACTGCATCGTCGCCGTCGCGGCTATTCATCAGTGTCGCCGTGTTCGCGGCGTTGCCGTCGGGCCGCTTTGCGCTCGTCGGCGCCGACGCGATCGTTGCCTTCCAGGCGCGCGTCGGTACCTCGCCTCGTCATAACGGTGTCGATACCGGAGGGCGTCTGCGGCTCCCAATCGAACGTGACATCACCGATGGTGACCGCGCAGCCCGGCCGTGCGCCCAGGCGTACCAGTTCTTCTTCGACACCCAGCCGGGCCAGCCGGTCGCCGAGATAGCCGACCGCTTCGTCATTTTCAAAGCTGGTCTGGGCGACCCAGCGTTCGGGCCGCCGGCCGCGGACCACGAACCCACCCTGCCCGTCGGACTGCACTGTGAACCCGGACTCGTCGACGGGCACCGGGCGGATCACCGGCCGACGCGGCACCAGCACCGGTTGCGCAGCCTGGTATTCGGCGACCATGTCGGCAAGCCCGAATATCAACGGCTGCAGTCCTTCTCTGGCAACCGTCGAAACCACGAACACCGGCCAGCCGCGCTCGGCGATCTCGTCGCGGACGAACTCGGCCATCTCACGGGCTTCCGGCACGTCGATCTTGTTGAGCACCACGGCGCGCGGGCGCTCGACGAGGTCGACCAGGATCGAATCCCCTTGCAGCGTCGGCGTGTACGCGGCTAGCTCGGCTTCCAGCGCGTCGATGTCGGACATCGGGTCACGGCCCGGTTCCGCAGTGGCGCAGTCGACGACGTGCACCAGCACAGCGCACCGCTCGATGTGGCGCAGGAAGTCCAAACCCAGGCCCCTGCCCTGCGACGCGCCCGGGATCAGACCCGGCACGTCGGCGACGGTGAACGTGCGCTCCCCGGCCGACACCACCCCGAGGTTGGGGGCCAGCGTGGTGAACGGGTAGTCGGCGATCTTCGGCTTGGCCGCCGAGATCGCAGACACCAGTGAGGATTTGCCTGCTGACGGGAATCCGATCAGGCCGACATCGGCGACGGTTTTGAGTTCGAGGGTGAGGTCGCGAGCTTCGCCCTTCTCGCCGAGCAGAGCGAACCCGGGTGCCTTGCGGGCCCGCGATGCGAGCGCGGCGTTGCCCAGCCCGCCACGACCTCCGGCGGCGGCTTCGAATCGGGTGCCGGCCCCGACCAGGTCGGCGAGCAGGCGGCCGTCCTCGTCGAGCACGACGGTGCCGTCGGGAACCTTGATCTCCAGATCGGGGCCTGCGGCGCCGGCGCGGTTACCACCCATGCCCTGTTTGCCCGATGCGGCGTCGACATGCGGATGGAAGTGAAAGTCGAGCAGGGTGTGCACCTGCGGGTCGACGACCAGCACGATGCTGCCGCCGCGGCCGCCGTTACCGCCGTCGGGCCCGCCGAGCGGCTTGAATTTCTCGCGATGGACCGAGGCGCAGCCGTTACCGCCGGAGCCTGCCCGCGTATGGATGACGACTCGGTCGACAAACCGGGGAGGCATCGGAATTCCTCTTACTCGTCGAGGGTGAAGCTAGTGCGGCCTCACGCTCGCGACGCTCAGTCGGTCGACGACGCGGCCGAGACGATGTTGACCGTCTTGCGTCCGCGCTTGACACCGAACTCGACGGCGCCGGCTGCCTTGGCGAACAACGTGTCATCGCCACCACGGCCCACGTTCACTCCGGGGTGGAAGTGCGTGCCGCGCTGGCGGACCAGGATTTCGCCGGCCTTGACGATCTGACCGCCGAACCGCTTGACGCCCAGTCGCTGAGAGTTTGAGTCGCGGCCGTTACGTGAGCTGGAAGCGCCCTTCTTGTGTGCCATGTCTTGTCGCCTCCGCTACTTGATGCCGGTGACCTTCAGGACCGTCAGCTGCTGACGGTGACCCTGACGCTTGTGATAGCCGGTCTTGTTCTTGAACTTGTGGATACGGATCTTGGGGCCTTTGGTGTGCTCGAGCACCTCACCGGTCACCGCGACCTTCGCCAGCGCGGCGGCGTCGGAGGTGACGGTAGCGCCGTCCACCACCAGCGCGACCGGCAGCGATACCTGGGCGCCGAGCTCGGACTCGAGCTTCTCAACCTTGACGACGTCGCCGACGGCAACTTTGTACTGCTTGCCGCCAGTCTTGACGATTGCGTAGGTCGCCATGGTTACGTCTTCCTCATCTTCTGATTCTGCTGGTTCGTGCGGGCGGCACAGCCAAAGGTGCGCGGGCTGGTCTGGGAGTGTCGGCCAAAACCGTCAACGGGCCTGGCGACAACTGGTCCAGGGTACGTGACCAGCGGCTACAGGGTCAAACCGGCCAGTCATTCGCCTTGCGACGATGCAGTCCGCGAAGTGGACTGGGGAGCCATCAGTCCTCGTGGGCCGGCGGACCTGCCGGTCGTGCCGCCGCACGGCGTCGACGGGGTCGCTCATCGGGCGCGCTGACGGCGGCGACATAGGACTCGGGTGTCTCGTCAGAGTCCTCGTCGTCGTCGTATTCGTCGTCCTCGTCATCGTCGTCTTCGTCGCTGTCGTCTTCATCATCGTCGTCGAGGTCGTCTTCGTCGTCGAGGTCTTCGTCGTCGAGATCGACCTGTTCGGTGTCGTCGTCGTCAGCATCGTCTTCGTCGTCGCTGTCTCCGAAGTCGTCGTCGTCCAGGTCCTCTTCCGCCGCCTCCAGCGCGACCTGCTTCTGCAGCTGCACGTCGGACTCGGCATCCTCCCGGCCCTGATCACCGACCGCTTCATCCTCATGCTCAATGTGCGCAGACTCGTCGGTGTCGTCGTCATGGCGACCATTGGCCGCGGCCATGGCCTTGAACATCGGGTGCTCGGCTGTGTGGGCGGGCACCTTGGCGACCGCTGGTTCTTCGGCCTTGCCCTTCTTGGACCGCCGGCCGCGCCGGCCGCCGCCCGACTCCGATTTGCGGCCGGTCGCCGGTGCGGAGTCGACGGGATCGGCGTGCAGCATGATCCCGCGGCCGCTGCAGTGCGGACACGTCGTCGAGAACGCCTCGATCAGCCCGGTTCCGAGCCGCTTGCGCGTCAGCTGCACCAACCCCAGTGAGGTCACCTCGGACACCTGGTGGCGGGTGCGATCGCGGGCCAGCGCCTCGGTCAGCCGGCGCAACACCAGGTCACGGTTGGATTCGAGCACCATGTCGATGAAGTCGATGACGACGATGCCGCCGATGTCGCGCAGTCGGAGCTGACGCACGATCTCCTCGGCCGCCTCCAGGTTGTTCTTGGTGACGGTTTGCTCGAGGTTGCCACCGGACCCGGTGAACTTGCCGGTGTTGACGTCGACGACGGTCATCGCCTCGGTTCGGTCGATCACCAGCGTGCCGCCGGAGGGCAGCCAGACCTTGCGGTCCATCGCCTTGGCTAGTTGCTCGTCGATGCGGTGCACCGCGAAGATGTCGGGGCCTGCCACTCCCTCGGCGGATTCCGCGGGCTCATACTTGTTGAGCTTCGGAACAAGCTCGGGCGCAACCGAACTCACGTATTCGTTGATGGTGGTCCAGGCGTCGTCGCCAGAGACGATCAGCTGACCGAAGTCTTCGTTGAACAGGTCGCGAATGACCTTGACCAGGACGTCGGGCTCCTCGTAGAGCGCGACCGCGGCGCCGGCCGCCTTCTCCTTGGTGTCCTGAGCGCGCTCGGCGATCTGCGTCCAACGCTCCTGCAGCCGGTTGACGTCGGCGCGGATGTCGTCCTCTTTGACGCCCTCGGAGGCGGTGCGGATGATCACCCCGGCGTCCGACGGCACGACCTCGCGCAAGATCTCCTTGAGCCGCTGGCGTTCGGTGTCGGGAAGTTTGCGGCTGATCCCGGTCGACGATGCGCCCGGCACGTACACCAGGTAGCGCCCGGCCAGGGACACCTGCGTGGTCAGTCGGGCCCCCTTGTGGCCCACGGGGTCCTTGCTGACCTGAACGACGACGTAGTCGCCAGGCTTGAGTGCCTGCTCGATCTTCCGGTTGGACCCGCCCAGGCCGGCGGCCTCCCAGTTCACCTCGCCGGCGTAGAGCACGCCATTTCGGCCGCGGCCGATGTCGACGAACGCCGCTTCCATCGACGGCAGTACGTTCTGCACGATGCCCAGATAGATGTTGCCCACCAGCGACGCTGACGCCGCGCTGGTGACGAAGTGCTCCACGACGATGCCGTCCTCGAGCACGGCGATCTGGGTGTAGCGGCTACCGGGATGCGGTGGTTCGGTGCGGACCTTGTCACGCACCACCATCACCCGCTCGACTGCCTCGCGGCGGGCCAGGAACTCGGCCTCGCTCAGGACCGGCGGGCGGCGGCGTCCGGCGTCCCGACCATCACGACGACGCTGCCGTTTGGCTTCCAGCCGGGTCGAGCCGTCGATGCCCTGAATCTCATTGTTGCTGGACGCGGGCTTGTCCTTGGCGCGGGGCGCCCGCTCGTGCACCACGGTGTTCGGCGGATCGTCCGGTGACGGGCTGTCGTCGGAGTCGTCGCCGGAGCCGGACTTGCGGCGACGACGGCGTCGGCGACGCTTGGTGGCGCCGTCGCCGGAGCCGTTGTCGTCGGCATCGGCGTCGTCCGCGTCGTCATCGGAGTCGTCGTCGTCCGCGTCGTCATCCGATGCAGCGTCCGATTTGGCGCCGTTCTCGCCGCCGTCGGCTCCGTTCTGCTCGCCACGGCCGCGGCCCCGCCCGCGACGCCCGCGGCGCCGCCGCCGGTTGGCCGGGCGATCCGCCTGCTCGTCGTCGTCGCCGTCGGCGTCGCTGTCGCCGTCGAAGTCGTCGTCGTCGTCGGAATCCGCGGGGTCCTCGGCCACAGCCGATTCCTTGCGTCGCTCAACCGGCTGCGGCGCGACGAAGAGCGGCATGTATTCGGGCCGCTCCACGGTCGTGGTTTCCAGCATCGTCCGCGACTCGGGTTCATCCGTATCGCCGGCGGCGCTGGCCTCGGTCGCGACGACCGTCGTAGTGACCGTCGCGGGCGCGCCGGCCAGCAGGTCGCGAACGCGAACCGCGTCGACGCGCTCCACGGTGGAGTGCGCGCTGCGGATCCGGCCGTCGAGCTCAGTCAGCGCATCGAGTACCTGGCGGCTGGTCGTCCCCAGCGCCCGCGCCAGGGAGTGAACCCGGAGCCGATCTGGCAGCTCCTCGTGCTGCGACGAGTCTTCCGGAACCTCTGAGGATGGGCCACCGTCTGTCACGTATTCTCCTCAAGCCCCCGGGCGCGTCCTTTCGACGCGGCCACGCGAGGGCATCGCTATGGGCCCGGGTCACTTCCTCCCGGACTTGTGATGGTCTTGCTCCAAGCGGTTCAGGTCGAACGCACTCAGTGCCGGTCTGAATGATGGCTGGACGGTCGGCGCCGCATCGCGGATCGCGGTGGTCGCCCTTGTCGAAGTCTTCATTCGGGCGTCGGAAGCCGGTCCGGCGACGTTCACCCGGTTACCAGTATCCCATATCGATGTACCGGGTCGGACCAAGTGCGGCGACCCGTTACTAAGCCTTGCTGAACCATAGCGCGAGCTCGCGCTCTGCCGACTCCGGGGAATCGGAGCCATGGACCAGGTTGAACTGCGTTTCAAGGCCGAAATCACCGCGGATGGTGCCGGGCGTCGCCTTCTCCACCGGGTCGGTCCCACCCGCGAGTTGCCGGACTGCCGCTATCGCCCGCGGGCCCTCGACAATCGCCGCGACCAGCGGCGATGACGTAATGAACTCCACCAGGGAGTCGAAGAACGGCTTGCCGTCGTGCTCGGCGTAGTGACTGCGGGCCAGCTTGTCGCTGACGAGCCGCATTTCCAGCGCGGCGATGGTCAGGCCTTTGCGCTCGACGCGGCTGAGGATCTCCCCCACCAGCCGCCGCTCGACCCCGTCGGGCTTGATTAACAGAAGCGTCCGCTCAGACATCGGCGCCACTCTCCCCCGCAAGCGGGTGGGGGTACCCCCACTTCATCGCTTCGTCCCCCTCGCCGCTTCGCGGCTGGGGGTGCCCCCACTGCATCGTCGTCGGCGCGGTCACGGCGCACAGCGTACCGAACCGATCGGGTGGCCCGACGACAGCGGATCAGTCTGGCGGGCCGTCTTGACCTGGGAGCAACCCGAGCCGCTCCCGGCGCAGAACTTCAGAGCGGACGTAGATGATCAGCGACCACACCGCGGCGAAAAGCAGGCCGATGAATCCGACCCCCGGGTAGATGACGAAACCCGCGATCGGTATCAGCTGCACTGCGAGGTCCGCCCAGATGGCCCATGGCCGGGCTTGCAGCCCGGCCAGCAGGATCAGGATCGCTGCCAACCCCAGCAGGTATGTCAGGGCGCCCGCGGTGAGCCCGCCGCCGACCGCGCCGACCACCGGCAGCGCCAGCAGCACCACGATCGCCTCCAGGATCAGCGTGCCGGCCGTGACACCGCGAAAGCTTTTCCACGGGTCGGGTTTGGGACCTTCGGGCGGTTGGGCGGGGGTCGTCACGCGGGATCACGACCGAACAACGAGCGGGCGGCGCCCGCGGTGACCACCGATCCGGTGATGACAATGCCGGTTCCGGAGAATCCTTCGCCGTCGGCATCGGCCTCGTCGACCAGCGCGGTGGCGGTGTCGACGGCGTCTCGCAGGTTTTCGGCGGTCACCACGCGATCGGGTCCGAAATACTGCTGCGCGGTCAACGCCAGCGACTCCACGTCCAATGCGCGCGGTGATCCGTTGTGGGTGACCACAATTCGATCGAACACCGGCTCAAGCGCAGCGATGATGCCGCCGACGTCCTTGTCCCCCATCACGCTGACCACGCCGACCAGGAACCGGAAGTCGAACTCCTCGGCCAGCGTCTGGGCCAGCGCCGCAGCTCCCGCTGGGTTGTGCGCAGCGTCGACGAAAACCGTTGGCGCGCTGCGCATCCTTTCCAGCCGGCCCGGGCTGGACGCTGCGGCGAATCCGGCTCTCACAGCATCGATGTCGAGTTGACGCTGCGCGCCGGCGCCGAAGAACGCCTCGACAGCGGCCAGTGCGACGACGGCGTTGTGCGCTTGATGTTCGCCGTGCAGCGGGAGAAAGACATCGGAATACACCCCGCCTAGGCCCTGCAGTTCCAGCATCTGGCCACCGATCGCGACCTGGCGGCCCAACACCGCAAACTCCGAATCCTCGCGTGCGACAGCGGCATCGGCGCGTACCGTCTGCGCCAGCACAACCTCCATCGCCTCCGGGACCTGACGGCCGATCACCGCCACCGTGTCCGGCGCGCCCGCTCGATCTTCAGGGGCCTTCCGGATGATGCCGGCCTTCTCACCGGCGATGCCCGCGATGTCGTCGCCGAGATATTCGACGTGGTCAATACTGATCGGGGTGATCACCGCGACCGATGCGTCGATCACATTGGTGGCGTCCCAACGCCCGCCCAGACCGACCTCGATCACCGCCACCTCGATCGGGGCGTCGGCGAATGCGGCGAATGCCATGGCGGTGAGGACCTCGAACTTGCTCATCGCCGGACCGCCGCTGTCTTGTGACTGCTTATCGACCATCTGCACGAACGGCTCGAGTTCGGCATAGGTCGCGACGTATGTCGCGGGGCTGATCGGCTTTCCGTCGACCGCGATGCGCTCGACCGCCGACTGCAGGTGCGGGCTGGTAGTGCGTCCGGTGCGACGCTGCAGAGCGGTCAGCAGCGCATCCACCATCCGGGCCACCGACGTCTTGCCGTTGGTGCCGGCGATGTGGATCGACGGGTAACTGCGTTGCGGCGAACCGAGCAAATCCATCAGCGCCGAGATGCGGTCGAGGCTGGGCTCGATCTTGGTTTCCGGCCAACGCTGGTCGAGCAAATGCTCGACCTGTAGCAGTGCCGCGATCTCATCTGGGGTGGGAACCCCACCGGTGGGTTCTGTGTCGTCGGGTTCCAACATCACTGCAGCCCGGCCAGCCTGGCCGTGATCCGGTCGGTTTCCTCGCGCGCCACGCGCTGACGCTCTCGTTGCTTGTCGATCACAGCTTCCGGGGCTTTGGCCATGAAGTCCGCGTTACCCAATTTCGCTGTGGTCGAGGCTAATTCCTTTTTCGCCGCGGCCAGATCCTTCTCCAGCCGGCGACGCTCGGCGGCCACGTCGATGGTGCCCGAGGTGTCCAATTCGACGACCACGATGCCGCCCTTGAGCCCGACCTCCAGCGACGCCGAGGGGCTGAACTCCGGACCGGGATCGGTCAACCACGCCAGCGAAGTGACGGCGCCGACCTGGGTGCTGAGGTCGGCAGTTTCGATGCCCGACAGCCGCGCCGAAACTTTCTGCCGATCGGCCAGACCCTGATCGCTGCGGAACCGGCGAATCTCGGTCACGAGCTTCTGCATATCGGTGATCCGCTGCGCGGCAACGGGGTTCACGTCAACGCCGGAGTGTTCCGGCCAATCGGCGACGACCAGCGACTCTTGTCCGGTCAGCGCCTGCCACAGCGCCTCGGTGACAAACGGGATCACCGGATGCAGCAATCGCAGCACGGTGTCCAGCGCGGCGGCCAGTACGGCAGTGGTGTGCGCGAGCCCGTCGGCAACCTGGGTCTTGGCCAATTCGAGATACCAGTCGCAGAATTCGTCCCAGGTGAAGTGGTAGAGCGATTCGCATGCCCGGCTGAACTCGTAGGAGTCGAAGGACGAATCGACTTCGGCACGAACCTCTTCCAGCCGACCCAGGATCCAGCGGTCGGCGTCGGTGAGTTCGCCGTCGCTCAACGGCCCCAGTGCCGCACCGTTGAGCAGCGCGAATCGGGTGGCGTTGAACAGCTTGGTGACGAAGTTGCGCGACGCCCGGACGTCGTCCTCGCCGACGCTGAGATCGCTGCCGGGACTGGAGCCGCGAGCCAGTGTGAAGCGCAAAGCGTCGGCGCCGTAAACGTCCAACCAGTCCAACGGATCGACGACATTGCCCTTGGATTTGCTCATCTTTCGGCCCGACTCGTCGCGGATCAACCCGTGCAGAAAGACATCGGTGAACGGCACCTGCGGTCCGCGTGCGCCGTCCAGGGTGATGGCGTCGTCGCCGCCGACGAAGGTTCCGAACATCATCATCCGGGCGACCCAGAAGAACAAAATGTCGTAGCCGGTCACTAAAACGCTTGTCGGATAGAACTTTTCTAAATCCGGCGTCTTGTCGGGCCAGCCCAGGGTCGAAAACGGCCACAATGCCGAGGAGAACCAGGTGTCCAGGACGTCGGGGTCCTGCTCCCAGCCGTCGGGCGGTGTCTCGTCGGGGCCCACGCAGATCTGCTGACCGTCCGGCCCATACCAGATCGGGATGCGGTGGCCCCACCACAGCTGACGCGAGATGCACCAATCGTGCATGTCGTCGACCCAGGCGAACCAGCGCGGCTCCAGTCGGGCGGGGTGAATTACGGTGTCGCCGTTGCGGACCGCATCACCGGCGGCCTTCGCCAGCGATTCCACCCGGACCCACCACTGCAATGACAGCCGCGGCTCGATCGGCTCACCGCTGCGCTCCGAGTGCCCGACGCTGTGCAGGTAGGGGCGCTTCTCGGCGACGATCCTGCCCTGCGCTGCCAGGGCTTCCCGGACGGCGACGCGGGCATCGAATCGGTCCATGCCGTCGAATTGCGTTCCGGTGTCGACTATCCGGCCGCGTGTGTCCATGATCGACGGCATCGGCAGCTGATGGCGCAGCCCGATCTCAAAGTCGTTCGGGTCATGGGCCGGGGTGACTTTGACTGCGCCGGTGCCGAATCCAGGATCGACGTGATCATCGGCGACGATGATGATCTGGCGGTCCAGGAACGGGTGCGGCAGCGTGGAGCCGACCAGCCCGCGGTAGCGGTCGTCGTCGGGATGCACCGCGATCGCGGTGTCACCCAGCATCGTCTCCACCCGGGTGGTGGCCACCACGATGTGCGGCTCGGCGTCGTCGAGCGAACCGTAGCGGAACGACACCAGTTCGCCTTCAACGTCCTCGTAACGGACCTCGAGATCGGATATTGCCGTTTCCAGCACCGGTGACCAGTTGACCAGCCGTTCGGCCCGATAGATCAGGCCGGCGTCATACAGCCGCTTGAAGATCGTGCGCACCGCCCGCGACAGCCCGTCGTCCATCGTGAAGCGTTCGCGGTTCCAGTCCACCCCGTCGCCGAGGCGGCGCATCTGACCGCCGATGGCGCCGCCCGATTCGCGCTTCCAGTCCCACACCTTGTCGATGAACAGCGTGCGGCCGAAGTCTTCTTTGGTCTTGCCGTCGACGGCGAGCTGATTCTCCACGACGCTCTGGGTGGCGATGCCAGCGTGGTCCATGCCCGGCTGCCACAGCACCTCGTAACCCTGCATGCGCTTGCGACGAGTCAGGGCGTCCATCATGGTGTGCTCGAGCGCGTGACCCATGTGCAGGCTGCCGGTCACGTTGGGCGGCGGCAGCACGATCGAATATCCGGGTTTGGTGCTGGTCGGATCGGCGGTGAAATAACCCGCATCCACCCAACGCTGATATGTCGCGCTTTCGGCCGCGCCCGGATGCCACGCTTTGGGCAGGTCTTCAGCCAGCGTGTCAGCGGCGCGTTCTGGGCTTGCGGTCACGCTTCAAGTCTAGAAAGCGCCGGGGCCCCCGACGAACACCGCCCATGCCGGGCGGCGCCGACTACTACTTCTTGCCGAACAATCCGCCGAGGATCTCACCTGCCTTGGAGCCCAGTGCGTTGCCCAAGACGGTGCCCAGCGATTTGTTGCCGCCGGCCATGCCGCCGAGAATGTTGCCCAGCACGTCATTGAGCGCGCCTCCGGATGACGCCTCCTCCTTGGCCGGTGCACTCTTCTGGCCCAGCTGCTTGCCGACGTAGGCCAGAACGATCGGCGCCAGAATCGGCAGCAGCTGCTTGAGCAGATCGCTGTTACCCCCGCCGCCGCCGGCCAGCGCATTGGCGACCTGGGTGACGTCATTGCCGCCGAAGATGTTCGCGACGGCCTGTTGGCCGTCCGCCTCGTTGACGTGGTCGAGGCTGACGCCGCCGTCGAGCAGGCCACTGGCGGCGTGGCTGTCGGCCGCGGACTCGATGTTGCTGGCGTGCTCGGGGTCCTGTGCGTTGTCGTGCAGTCCGCCGACCAGCACCGGCACCAGCAACTGCACGGCTTTGTTCACTTCGGATTCGTCGACGCCGATCTTGCTTGCAATGTCGCTCGTGGGAATTTGAGACAGAAGGTCATCAAGGCCAGACATGGACCCGTCCACCTAACGTTGCTGGGATTGTTCGGTTCAGAGATGACACTAGCCTCAGCTGATCTTGTCCGACAGCTGTTCTTTTCAGAGCAGA
The DNA here is from genome assembly GCA_963733755.1 of uncultured Actinomycetota bacterium. Lineage (GTDB taxonomy): Bacteria > Actinomycetota > Actinomycetes > Mycobacteriales > Mycobacteriaceae > Mycobacterium. The sequence continues at coordinate 65,082 of CAVTEZ010000024.1, read as the reverse complement.
TCGGGTGCCGGTCGCGGGTCAGCGGTGCATCAACCGCGCAGTCGCCAGCGAGACCTCCGCGGCCGGCAGTCGCGCCAGTAACGCATCGCCCATCGCCGCCGCCGGGGTCAGCACGCCATGCAGGTCTGAGAGGGCGTCGCGATCCAGCGCCAACGCCAGACCGCTCTCGCCCAGCAGCACTGAGGTTGCCTTGTATCCGGGATCGCCTTGTTGGGCCATGGTGGCGACATAGCGCGCGCCCGAGGTCGTCGTCGTGTATGTCTCAGCCTTGTAGAAGCCCCGCTCGCGAACGGCTTCACTGGGGCCGGTGCCGGGCTTAGGCAGCACACGCTCCACCAGGCGGCGCGGCAGCAGCCGGAAATAACGGCTGCCCAGTGCCGACACCGCGTTGCCGACCCCGTTGATGACGGCGGAGGTCACCGGCGCCGCGACCGACGACCCCACACTCATGTGTTCGCTGTACTTGAACCTTCTGCCGTATGCAAAGTCTTGTAATGCGTTGCTGCGCCGAACAATTCGCGTATTTGCCGGCGCCATCATGAAGCCGGCCGTCCACAGGCCGGTCAGCTCCGGTGCGATCTGACGGCCCCGGCGGCGGCGCAGGTCGGGCTGTGCGCCGAGCTCGGGTTCCGCGCCGCGGTCGGGGGTAAGCGTGTAGGGGTCGACGAATTGGCGGCGCGCATCGGCGTCACTGGAGACGGCAGTGAGCACTTCGACCCCGGAGGCGATCGTGCCGCCGGAGAGTCCGCCCGACATCGCGCGAACGACGAAGTCGGTGCCGATGAGCTCACCGCTACCGTCTTCGCGCGCCCGGCGATAGAGCGCGTACACGGTGAGATCCGAAGGGATGGAGTCGAATCCACACGCATGCACAATGCGCGCGCCGGTGTCTTGAGCCTGCTTGTGGTACAGGTCGATGCTCTCGCGGACGAACGGCGGCTCTCCGGTCAGATCGGCGTAATCGGTGCCCGCGGCCGCGCACGCCGCGACCAGCGGCAGGCCGTACCGGCTGTAGGGGCCGACCGTGGTGATGACCACCTGCGTCCGCTCGGCCATCGCGTCCAACGTCGACGGCGACGAGGCATCCGCCGTCAGCACGTCCCAGGACTGCGCCGACTCCCCCAGTGTGTCGCGGATCGCCTGCAGTCGGTCGGGCGAGCGGCCGGCCAGCGCGATCCGCGCGTTCCCGCCGGCCCCAGCCAGGTATTCGGCGGTCAACTTGCCCACGAAGCCGGTTGCCCCATACAAGACGATGTCGAATTCGCGCGTTGCAGTCACGGGCGCGACGCTACTCCCAGCGCCTCCGGCCATTCGGCGCTCTCCCCCAGTACATGTTCGGCCAGGAAGGCGAACACCACCTGGTACCAGACCTTCGTGTGTTGCGGCGAGATGACCCAGTGATCCTCGGACGGGAAATACAGGAAGCGATGCGGACTGCTGCCGTCTTCACCGGCCGGCAGCGCCGAGGACGCCAGCAGCTCGTACCAGAGCCGCAGGCCCTCGCCGATCGGCACGCGATAGTCCTTGTCTCCGTGAATGACCAGCATCGGCGTGTTGATGTTGCCGACGAAATGGTGCGGCGAGTTCGCGGCGGTCATCTCTGGCGTCATCTCCCGCCGCCAGTAGTACGCCGTATCGGTTGTCGGTCCAAATTGATCCAGCGCCCACAGGCTGGCCTGGGTCACGATCGCGGCGAAACGGTTGGTGTGACCGGCGATCCAGTTGGCCATGTATCCGCCGAACGAGCCGCCCATCGCCGCGATCCGGGTCGCGTCGATGCGCGGATGTGCGCACGCCGCGTCGGTCGCCGTCATCAAATCGTCGAACGGCGGCCCGCCCCAAGCTCCCCAGCCGCGCTGGATGAAGTCTTGTCCGTAGCCGGTCGACAGCGCGGGGTCGGGCAGCAGCACCGCGTAGCCCTTGGCGGCCATCAGCCACGGGTTCCATCGCCAGGCCCAGCTGTTCCAGCTGCCCAAGGGACCGCCGTGCACCCACAACAGCAGCGGGGCCGGCGCGGGGTCTTCGGGCAGCACCAGCCATGACCGCACCGTCGTACCGTCTGCGGCCTTCGTATCGACTTCAGTCAATGTTCCTGGCAGCGTGGGCAAGTCGATGCACGGGAGCACCGTGATTGCGCCGCCGGTATCGATCCGCACCGGATGCGGCGGTGCTGCGTACGAGCTCCGCAACGCGTACAGCACACCGCCGGGCGCCGCGACTACATCGGTGTAGCCGAAATCGTCGTCGGTGAGCTGGGTGACCCTCGATGTCGCGACCTCGACGGCGAATATCGGTGCACGGCCGTTCTGGTCAGCCGTCACAATCAATGACGCGCCATCGCTCGACCAGGTCAGCGAGTTCGGCCGGCGATCCCATGCCTCGGCCACCGATCGCGGTGGCTCGCCGAATCGCATGTATTGCAACGTCATTCGCGGTGCGCGTTCGGGGGTGGAGATGGTGTCCCGGGTGAAGGCCACCGCCGAGCCGTCCGGTGAGATCGCGGGCTGTTCGAAGCTGGCGTCTAAATCGTCGGCGATCACGCGGCGTTCCCCGGACGCCAGCTCGACCCGCATCAGCACCGACCGCTGGGTGGGTCCGGGGCCGGAGACCCGCCATGACGCGACCAGGAAGCTGCCGTCGGGGCTGACGTCAAATCCCGCTTCCAGCAGCGCCGCACCCGGTTGCGGGGTCAGGTCGCGCGGGCCCGTCGCGTCGAGCAGATGGGGTTCATCCGGGCCGATGTCCTTGTTCCAGAAGCGCACTGGATAGTCCGAGTGCAGGATCGCAGTCACCTGACCGTCTTTGCGTAACTCACGCAGCCGCCGATCGTCGTCGACGTCACGCGCGGCCGGCATCAACGCAGCACCGATCACGACCTTGTCGGCGCCGCGTGCCGCGCGAACCGCGCTGACTCCACCGGGCACGCTCGACACCTCGACCGCCTCACCGCCGCCGACCGGCAGCCGCCACAGCGAGGCGGGCGGCTTTTTGCCGTCATCGGCACAGTCGGCGGTCGGCCTCGACGAGACGAAGAGTAGGTCGCCGTCGATGGTGAACGCCGGTGACGAGTCTCCATTGGCGCTGCGGGTCAACCGACGTGCACGCCGTTGGCCGGCCGGATCGATTTCCCAGACGGCGCCGATGTGCTCGTTCCGCTTGTCGTTGAGTTCGGTCACCGTGGCCACTACCCGCGACCCGTCCGCCGACACGGCCAGCCCGGAAACACGTGGCAATGCCAGGTAATCGTCGAGGTTGTCGAATGCCGTTGCGGTCATGAGTCGTTGGTAACACAGCACGACTCGTTCAGCCCGGCGGCCCGGGCCGTGGCCCCTCAAAGCGCTGGAGGAGGCCAAGGTGATCCGACGGGTCCCTTATCAAGCGGCGCCACCGCGATTCGACTACCAGCTCACCGATTCTGGCCGCGCACTGCTTCCGGTGCTGGACGCGCTGCTGGCCTGGGGACTGGACCATGCGGTCGAACCGAATGACCCGGACCGTTACCGCTGGGCAAAGGGCAGCAGCAAACAGGAAGGGCACGATGACGACAGCAGGCAAAAACGGGTCAGCGACCGGTAACGAGGACTGGGGCCAGCAGCAATCGCGGACTGTCGCCTGGCACGACCCGGCCCATTCCGTCGCGCGGGGCCTGTCCATGGACGGAATCGACTATCTCAAGGCGATGATCGCCCGCGAGCTTCCGCCACCGCCGATGGCCATGCTGATGCAGTCCGATCTGGTCGACGTCGAGCCCGGCAAGGTCGTGTTCACCTGCCAGCCCGACGCATCGATGTTCAACCCGAACGGCGCAATCCACGGCGGCCTGGTGTGCACAGTCCTCGACTCGGTAGCCGGGCTGGCATTGCACAGCACGATGCCCGCCGGCAAGGGGTACACGTCCGTCGAGATCAATGTGAATTACTTGAAGCCAGTACGCCTCGACGCCGGCCCGCTGAGTGCCACCGGGACCGTAGTGAAGTCGGGCGCACGGGTGGGCTTTACCGAGGGAGTCGTCACCGACGCGTCGGGTGCGATCGTGGCGACGGCTACCAGCACGCTGCTGGTGTTCGACCTGTAATGAGACGCCGAAAGCGGTGGCGGGCCTGAGCCCGACCACCGCTTTCAGTGGGTAGTGCTAGGTCAGCCGCGACGGCCGCAGACCGGCCAGGCGCCGATGCCCTGGCTGTGCAGCACGTTCTCGGCCACCCGGATCTGCTCGTCACGGCTGGCGCCGTTCGGGGAGCCCGAGCCACCGTTGGAGTGCCAGGTGCTGGAGGTGAACTGCAGACCGCCGGCGTAACCGTTACCGGTGCTGATGCCCCAGTTGCCACCGGACTCGCAAGCAGCGATCGCGTCCCAGTTGACGCTGTAGGCCCTCTTCACCGGCGCCGGAGCCTGCTCCGGGGCTGGTGCGTCGTCGCCGGGCGCAGGCCCATCAGGCGCAGGCGCAGCTTCCGGCGCCGGAGCAGCCGGCGGCGCGGGCGGGGCGTCCGGAGCGGGAGGCGCGGGTGGGGCGTCCGGAGCCGGGGCCGGGGGCGCATCCGGGGCCGGCGGAAGGTCAGCCGGGGCCGGCGGCGCGTCGGCGACCGGCGCAACGTTCGGGGCATCCGGCGCAGGAGGCGCGTCCGGAGCCGGGGGCGCGTCGTCTACGGGCGCTGCATCCGGTGTCGACACGAAGCCGGCCGGGGCGAACGGCAGGGACGGCGCGTTCGGGGTCACCCGCTCGTAATCGGCGGAGGCGATCGCGTTGGTCAGCGTCAGCGGGGCCGAAGCAAGCACCGCAGTTAGCGCAGCCATGCGAAGCGTCTGGCGGACGTTTTTCAAGATCGTTCCTTTCGCGGTGCGCGCGCCGAAGTAAGCCCAGCGATGTGGGCAGGTGCCGGTTTTTAGGCGGGTTGGATACTTCGAATCGCGCCGTCTCGTTCGGGCACGACAGCAAGGGCGTAAGCCGCCGACCGGGCTAATGCCCGGCGGCTCACCGGGGGCGTCGTCGCCTTCCGTAGCCCCCGCTCACACGCGGGTCCGTCAATTCGATTTTTCTTGCCTTTTCAGGCCGAAATGGACCGTACGAGAACAAATTGCATTCGTCATCTTGTGACACGCCGATGTCTCTGCCCGATAACGGCTCGATTACGGTCGCCCAGTTAATGGACCACCCAGGTCAAACATATCTTTGTCGCAGGCGTCAGTTCTTTGGTGTCCAATCCGATAGTGAGCCAAATCACGCGATTTTTGTGACCTGTGCCACGCGCCTGCGGCCATGAGACACAACGAATCGGGCTGCCGCGCGGCTCTTGTCCATCTGACTGAAGGTAATCAAGATCACAAGTTAGCCGGGCGTGTCGCAAGCGATTTCGGCCCGCCGGGCCGCATAAGCCACTCTAATATTCCCTAACTCTACTGTCGCACAGCCGCTTTCAGCTCAATTGTCGAAGGAATGCGGCCTTTGGATCGCCGCGCTGCGGCATCCAGTCCAAAGCGGATGGATACCGAATGCCATTGTCTGACAACGTATTTAGATCTCCTGAGACACCGGGAGCCTCCGAGGCGCGGCGAGTCGGGGATTTTGCCGAGCGTCGCCGGCGGCATGCCGATCGTGGGAGCGAGCCAGCCGTCAGGCGCTGCCGCGACATCGTCGTGTGCTCGAAAAGTCAACCGCCACAATGCAATACAAAAAACGTCGGAATAAATCCACTACATAAATAGAGCAGCGCTGCACATTATTTCACCCAACCAAATCTGACGGACTAGCGAGCAAATAAAAAGGCTGCAAATACTGACTCGTAATTAAAATTAAATTTTCTCGATAATCTTTCTCAGATTAAATTCGAAACACCCGGCACGGGCGTTCCGGGTGAATTAGCGCCCGATGCCCAGCAGGCTGCGCAGACCACTCGCCGGCTTGGCGTCGGCAGGCGGACGCACGTCGGATATCACGACTCGTTGGGAATCGACCCGATCGATCAACGCGGGCAGATTCCGCTCGCCGGCAGCAACCAGATCGTCGATCAGCGTTGCCAATTCGGTCCGATACACGGCGGCCAGATAGTGATTGCTGCCGTCCCAGGGCAACACGATGTCCGCGTCAACCTCGGCCGCTCGGGCCACGACCGCGTCGATCACGTCGGCGGTCAGGAACGGTACGTCAACGGTGCAGAGGAACGCCCGCTCGGCACCGGCGTTGGCGGCTGCGTGCAACCCGCGCGCGATCGCCAGCAGCGGGCCCACTCCGCGAACGTCGTCGCGCACCACGCGTGCCGGTAACTCCGGCAACGACTGTCCTGGCGCGGCGACCACGAAAACCGGCTCGCAACGCTGTCCGACGATGCCGACGACATGCTCGACCATCGTGGCGTGTCCGGCGGACTTCGACTGACCGGCAGCGACCGGCCTCAAAGCCTTGTCCCGACCATTCCGGAGCGACGCGCCGCCAGCCAACACCACGCCGGCTAGCGAAGCCGGCTTGCCCGCAGCTGCCATCTCAGTTCACAGTCCAGGTGTCGCGTCCGTGCAACAGCGATTGCAAGGCTGCGCGGTCGGACGGCGTCGACTCCCGGGCGGCCCGGATCTGTGACCGCGCCGCGTCGTCGTAGGTAGGCCGGTTGACCTGACGGAAAATGCCCATCACCGTGTGATCGAGGTTTTGTTGGGAGAGTCGCGAAAGTGCGTAGGCGTAGGCGGAATCGGTGGCGTGCGCGTCGTGCACCACGATCTCGTCGACGCCGACATCGGCAGTCTTGGCCACCTCGAGCCCGTAGCCGGACTGGACCACGCAGTATTCGTCATTGGCGCCGAAGACGATCGGCTCGCCGTGGTGAACGTTGATCACCCGCTCCTCGGCGCCTTCTTTGCGCAGCGCGTCGAACGAGCCGTCGTTGAAGATCGGGCAGTCTTGCAGGATCTCGACCAGCGCGGACCCGCGATGCTCGGCGGCGGCGCGCAGCACCTCGGACAGACCCTTGCGGTCGGAGTCAAGCGCCCGGCCGACGAAACTCGCCTCGGCGCCCAGCGCCAGTGATACCGGGTTGAACGGCTGGTCGAGTGAGCCCATAGGCGTCGACTTGGTGACCTTGCCGACCTCGGAGGTCGGCGAGTACTGCCCCTTGGTCAGGCCGTAGATCCGGTTGTTGAACAGCAGGATGGTCAGGTTGATGTTGCGACGCAGCGCGTGGATCAGGTGGTTACCACCGATTGACAACGCGTCCCCGTCACCGGTAACCACCCACACGGAGAGGTCCTCGCGGGCCAGCGCCAGGCCGGTCGCGATGGCCGGCGCACGACCATGGATCGAGTGCAGGCCGTAGGTCTCCAGGTAGTAGGGGAATCGGCTCGAGCACCCGATGCCGCTGACGAAAACGATGTTCTCGCGCCGTAATCCCAACTCGGGCAAGAAGTTTCGCATGGTGTTGAGGATGACGTAGTCACCGCACCCCGGACACCAGCGGACTTCCTGGTCGCTGGTGAAGTCCTTGGCCTTCTGCGGCTGGTCGGTGGTGGGCACGCGACTGTTCTTGGACAAGATGTCCGTCAGCCCCAGGTCCGCGCCGATGAGATCAGTCATGCGTCAGCTCCCGCTCCAACCGTGGCGGCCGCCAATCTTGCGACCATCGTCTTGTCTTGCTCGATTTCGGCCAATGTCCCGCCCAAGGCGGCGCGGATCAGGCGCCCCACCTCGTCGGCCAGGAAAGCGACACCTTGAACCTTGGTGACCGATTGCACGTCGACCAGATACTTGCCGCGCAGCAGCAGCGCCAGCTGGCCGAGGTTCATCTCTGGGCATACCACCTGCGGGTAACGCCGCAGCACCTCGCCCAGGTTAGCCGGGAACGGCCGCAGGTGGCGCAGATGGGCGTGGGCGACCTTGATGTCGTTGCGCCGCGCGCGCCGGCAAGCTTCGCCGATCGGACCGTACGAGCTACCCCAACCGATCAGCAGCAATTCGGCATCACCGGTCGGGTCGTCGACCTCGATATCGGGGACGGAGATCCCGTCGATCTTGGCTTGCCGCAACCGCACCATGAGGTCGTGATTGGCCGGGTCGTAGGAGATGTCGCCGCTGCCGTTCGCGGATTCCAGCCCACCGATGCGGTGCTCGAGGCCGGGAGTACCGGGGACGGCGAACAGGCGAGCCAGCGTTTCCGGATCACGCGCATAGGGCATGAACGGCTCGTCGGGGTTGGCGAAGGTGTGCTGAATCGGTTGCAGCTCACCGATATCCGGAATCCGCCACGGCTCTGAGCCGTTGGCGATCGCGCCGTCGGACAGCACAATCACCGGGGTGTGGTACGACACCGCGATGCGCACCGCCTCCAGCGCGGCGTCAAAGCAGTCCGACGGTGATCGCGGCGCGACGACAGCCACTGGCGACTCGCCATTGCGGCCATAGAGCGCTTGCAGCAAGTCAGCCTGCTCGGTCTTGGTCGGCAGACCCGTGGACGGGCCACCGCGCTGCACGTCGATGACGATCAGCGGAAGCTCGGTCATCACTGCAAGCCCCAGCGCCTCGGACTTCAGCGACAGACCGGGACCCGACGTGCTGGTGACCCCGAGCGCACCACCGTACGAAGCACCCAAGGCGGCGCAGATACCGCCGATTTCGTCCTCGGCCTGGAAGGTCAGCACGTTGAAGTTCTTGTGCTTGGACAGCTCGTGCAGGATGTCTGACGCGGGCGTGATCGGGTAACTGCCCAACACGACCTGAAGATCGGCTAATTGGCCGGCGGCGACGAGGCCGTATGCCAGCGCGGTGTTGCCGGAGATCTGGCGGTACTCGCCGGCCGGCAGTTTGGCCGGTGAGATTTCGTAGGTAGTCGCGAAGGCTTCGGTGGTTTCGCCGTAGTTCCATCCGGCCTTGAGCGCCAACACATTGGCCTCGGCGATGTCGGGCTTGCGACCGAACTTCTCTCTGATGAAACGCTCGCTGGTTTCGATCGGTCGCCCGTACATCCACGACAACAAGCCCAGCGCGAACATGTTCTTGGCGCGCTGGCCGTCCTTCTTCGACGCGCCGATCGCCTCGACGGCGCCCAGCGTCAACGTGGTCATCTGGACAGCCTCGACCTTGTAGTCAGACAGCTCTCCGGTATCCAGCGGGTTGTTTTCATACCCGACTTTGGCCAGGTTGCGTTTGGTGAACTCGTCGGAGTTGGCGATCACCAGCCCGCCAATCGGCAGGTCCATGATATTGGCCTTCAACGCCGCCGGGTTCATCGCCACCAGCACATCGGGCCGGTCACCGGCGGTGAGGATGTCGTAGTCGGCGATTTGAATTTGGAACGACGAGACGCCTGGCAACGTGCCCTGCGGCGCGCGGATCTCGGCCGGATAGCTCGGCTGGGTTGCCAGGTCGTTACCGAAAAGCGCTGCCTCCGAAGTGAACCGGTCACCGGTCAGCTGCATGCCGTCACCGGAGTCTCCGGCGAAACGGATGACGACTTTTTCCAGTTTTTGTCGTTCGGGTAGCGCCGCATCGGGTCGCTGCGAACCTGAATCAGATTCTGACCTGGCTCCGTTTTCACTCGGACCCACGTCGCCGCCTTCCATAGCTGTTCACCGCACCGGCATGTGGTCGAAACCGGCGCCGATCGTCCGAGCGCCGATTTTTATGTCACTGCCAGTACCGATTATGCACTTCTCTTAGGGATTCATGGACACTCGTCTACTGCTCCACGCTACCGCTTCTCTGCTAAAACGCGAGGTCAAACACGCGGACCCAATACACACGCAGAGCAGATGTGGCGTTCGTCACTTTTGCCGGCTGGCGAAATCTAAGAATGATTGCTACGCGCGAGTAACATTTGCTAGCGACTCTCTACCCTCGCGTCTCCCCCGTTCGGGGGAGGCCGCGGGCTCGCTCTTATCCGCCGTGAGCGGCGGCTCTAGCCGCGGTTTCCGGCATGGCCGCGGCATATAGCACCAAGCCCGCTGCGGCGAGCACTCCCAGCGAGATGAACGCTGCGTCGTAGCCAGCGGCGACCACGATCCGGCCGGCGACGATGTTCGACAGCGCCGCGCCGATACCCCACATGGCGGTGAGCGCGCCCAGGCTGACGTTGAACCGGCCGGTCCCGTGCGTCAAGTCCTGCACGACGAGCGGGAACAGCGCCCCGAAGATCCCGGCTCCAACGCCGTCGAGGACCTGAACGCCAACCAGCCAATAGGGGCTGTCGGACGCGTGTAGAGGAAGCCGCGTGCTGTCAGGAAGGCGAACCCGACCAGAAAGATCGGTTTCCGTCCCCAACTGTCCGCCTTGGCGCCGGCCAGGTATGCCACCGGCACCATCACGGCCTGCGCGGCCACCACGCACGCGGCCATCAATGCGGTTCCGACGTCCCTGTTCTGCAGCGCAAGGACTTGCCCGACGAGCGGCAGCATCGCGGCGTTGGCGAGGTGAAAGGCGACCATCGCCGCGGCGAAGATCAGCAATTTGCGGTCGCGGAACAGCGCCGCGAACCCAGACGGCCGGGGGTGGGCGTCGCCGGGCCTGTGGTCCATGCCGCGAGCCACGTCATGGTCGATCGCGTCGCCCGGGATCCGCAGCGCCGCCAGCACGCTGAGGGCGGCCATGACGGCGAGCACCCAGAACACCACCACCGGGCCGAACCAGTAGGCCAGTCCCCCCGTAATCACGCCGGCGGTCGCATTACCGGCATGGTTGAACGACTCGTTGCGCCCGATCCGCCGGGAGAAGGATCGCGTACCGACCAGGCCCAACGTGATCGCGGCCAGAGCCGGAGCAAAGACCGAACCGGCGACCCCGGTCAGCACCTGCAGCAGCGAAATCGCCAAGAAGTGCGGAAACAGCGGCATCGCCAGCGTTCCGGCCGTGACCGTCAACGCGCCGGCGACGATCAACGCCCGCTTGGCCGTCGTGCGGTCCACCGCGGCGCCGACCGGGGTCTGCGCCGCGATCGCCGCGATGCCGCCGATCCCCATCACAAGACCGATCGACGCTTGGTCCCAGTGATGCGTCAGCAACAGGTAGATCGACAGGTAGGGACCGAGGCCGTCGCGCACGTCGGCCAGAAAGAAGTTCAGTAGATCCAGCGCGCGGGAGGTTCGGCCCCCGTCAGCAGCGCTCAACGGTTACCGGAAGGACCGGCTGCTATCAGGCGCTCTTGTCGCGGCGCTCGGCACGCGTCGCCTTGCGCGGCACGATCGTCGGCAAGACGTTGTCCTGGACGGTCTCCTTGGTCACCACGACCTTGGCGACGTCGTCGCGGCTGGGGATGTCGTACATCACCGGCAGCAGGACCTCTTCCATGATCGCGCGCAGGCCGCGGGCCCCGGTGCCACGGTGGATCGCCTGATCGGCGATCGCCTCCAACGCGTCCTGGGTGAATTCGAGTTCGACGTTGTCCATCTCGAAGAGCCGCGTGTACTGCTTGACCAGTGCGTTCTTGGGCTCGGACAAGATCTTGACCAGTGAGTCCATGTCGAGATTCGTCACCGAGGCGACCACCGGGAGCCGACCGATGAATTCCGGAATCAGCCCGTACTTGATCAGGTCCTCGGGCATGACCTCGGCGAAGTGGTCGGTGGTGTCGATCTCGGCCTTGGAACGCACCTCGGCGCCGAAGCCCAGACCGCGCTTGCCGACGCGGTCGGAGACGATCTTCTCCAGCCCGGCGAACGCGCCCGCCACGATGAACAAGACGTTGGTCGTGTCGATCTGGATGAACTCCTGGTGCGGGTGCTTGCGACCGCCCTGCGGCGGTACCGAGGCCTGGGTGCCCTCCAGAATCTTCAGCAGCGCCTGCTGCACGCCTTCCCCGGACACGTCGCGGGTGATCGAGGGGTTCTCGCTCTTGCGGGCGATCTTGTCGACCTCGTCAATGTAGATGATGCCGGTCTCGGCACGCTTGACGTCATAGTCAGCGGCCTGGATCAGCTTGAGCAGAATGTTCTCCACGTCTTCACCGACGTAGCCGGCCTCGGTCAGGGCCGTGGCATCGGCGATCGCGAACGGGACGTTGAGCATCTTGGCCAGCGTCTGGGCCAGGTAGGTCTTTCCGCAGCCGGTGGGTCCCAGCATCAAGATGTTGGACTTGGTCAGCTCGACAAGCTCGCTGGAACGGGAATCACGGCCCTTCTCGCCGGCCTGAATTCGCTTGTAGTGGTTGTAAACCGCGACTGCGAGAGTCCGTTTGGCGGTGTCCTGACCGATGACGTAGCCCTCCAGGAACTCCCGGATTTCGGCGGGCTTGGGCAGTTCGTCGAGTTTTACGTCGTCGGCGTCGGCGAGTTCCTCTTCGATGATCTCGTTGCACAAATCAATGCACTCATCGCAGATGTACACGCCAGGCCCCGCTATGAGCTTTTTGACCTGCTTCTGGCTCTTCCCGCAGAACGAGCACTTCAGCAGGTCGCCGCCGTCTCCGATGCGCGCCATGGTGCTGGGGGCCTACTTCCTGTTCACCGTTTTGATTGTGCTATGTCGCGTGTATTTCCCGACGCTACCCGCTTGCTCCACGGCGATGCGACCGATAGAGGTGAATCGCGTCGGTGATATTCGTGTTGTGCGCCTGAACATATCGCCTTGGGGTCCCCGACGCTCGCCTGAACGCGCCGCCGTGTCCCTGGCGTGTCGCGGCCGTTATGCGACTGAGAGGCAGGCGGACCCGGCACCCATACATTAGGACTGTGGGATTCGTCGTGGCCGAGGATACCGTGTTGATCGCGGACGGCGGCCTGGCTACCGAACTCGAGGCGCGCGGCCACGATCTGTCCGACGCGTTGTGGTCGGCGCGACTACTCGTCGATGCGCCGCAGGAGATCTTCGCCGCGCACCTGTCTTTCTTTCGCGCCGGGGCCATGATCGCGACAACGGCCAGCTACCAGGCATCCTTCGACGGCTACGCGGCCCGTGGGATCGGCCACGACGATACAGCGACGTTGCTTCGTCGCAGTGTGGAGCTCGCCGTCAACGCGCGGGCCGAGGCGGGTGTCGACGGGGCGCGGGTCGCAGCGTCGGTGGGGCCGTACGGCGCCGCACGCGCCGACGGCTCGGAATACCGTGGGCGATACGGGCTCAGCGTCGCGCAATTGGCGGACTGGCACCGGTCGCGCCTTGAAGTGTTAGCTGACGCCGGCGCTGATCTGCTGGCCTTGGAGACCATTCCCGATCTCGACGAAGCCGAGGCGCTGGTAAACATCGTGCGCTCGGTGGGCGTTCCGGCGTGGCTCAGCTACACCATCGACGGCACGCACACCCGGGCCGGCCAGTCGCTGACCGACGCGTTCGCCGTGGCGGCTGGAGTGCCGGAAATCGTTGCGGTTGGGGTCAATTGCTGTGCACCCGCGGATGTGCTGACGGCGATCGGCCCGGCCGCCGCGACCGGCAAACCGGTGATCGTGTATCCGAACAGCGGTGAGCGCTGGGACCCTACGCGCCGCGCATGGGTCGGCGAATCGCGGTTCTCGCCGGAGTTGGCCGCGCAATGGGTATCAGCAGGCGCGCGGGTGGTCGGCGGCTGCTGTCGGATACGCCCGAATGACATCGCCGAGTTGGCGGCCACCCTGAATTAGCCGCGCAGGCGGCCGGTTAGGCCGTCGACGCCGAGAGCTTGCGGTACTCCAGCACGGTGTCGATGATCCCGTATTCCTTGGCATCTGCGGCGGTCAGGATCTTGTCCCGGTCGGTGTCCTTGCGGACCTGCGCGGCGTCCTTGCCGGTGTGGCGGGCCAGCGTGGTCTCCATCAGCGTCCGCATCCGCTCGATCTCGGCGGCCTGGATCTCCAGGTCGGAGAACTGGCCCTGGATCACGCCGGACAGCGACGGCTGGTGGATCAAAATCCGCGCGTTGGGCAGCGCCATCCGCTTGCCCGGAGTACCCGCGGCCAGCAGCACCGCCGCGGCCGAGGCGGCCTGGCCCAGACACACAGTCTGGATGTCAGCCCGCACGTACTGCATGGTGTCGTAGATCGCCATCAGCGAGGTGAACCCACCGCCGGGCGAGTTGATGTACATGGTGATGTCGCGGTCGGGGTCCAGCGACTCCAGGACCAGCAACTGAGCCATGATGTCGTTCGCCGACGCGTCGTCCACCTGCACACCGAGGAAGATGATGCGTTCTTCGAACAGCTTGTTGTACGGGTTCGACTCTTTGACACCCCAGCTGGAATGCTCGACGAACGACGGCAGGATGTAACGCGCCTGCGGCTGGATGTCGGGGTTCATGATGGTGTGACTCCGTTGGTTTCGGCGCGGGTAATGATGTGGTCGACGAAGCCGTATTCCAGGGCTTCGGGGGCGGTGAACCACCGGTCGCGATCAGAATCGGTGATGATGCGCTCGATCGGTTGCCCGGTGAATTCGGCGTTGAGCCGGAACATTTCCTGCTTGATGAGCGCGAACTGCTCGGCCTGGATGGCGATATCGGCAGCGCTGCCGGTCACCCCACCCAGCGGCTGGTGCATCAGGACGCGGCAATGCGGCAACGCGTAACGCTTGCCTTTGGTGCCGGCGGCCAGTAGGAACTGGCCCATCGACGCGGCCATCCCCATGCCATAAGTAGCGATGTCGCACGGGGCCAGCACCATCGTGTCGTAGATCGCCATGCCGGCGCTGATCGAGCCGCCGGGCGAGTTGATGTACAACGCGATGTCTTTGCTCGAGTCTTCGGCCGCGAGCAGCAGAATCTGCGCGCACAGCCGGTTGGCGATGTCGTCATCGACCTGCGACCCCAGGAAAATGATGCGCTCGGAGAGCAATCGCTCATAGACCGAGTCGACGAGGTTCAGACCCTGCGCGCTCGCGCGCATTTCAGTCCCACGGCTCACAGTGGGTTACCTGCTTTCTCGAGTTCCATATTCACCGACACTAACCAACCGGGGCCGTCGCCGACTCCCCGAAGCCCCCGCGTTCGCTTACAGCGTCACTTCGTGTCGCCTGCGGCGTCCGCATCGTCCTCGTCGGACTCGTCGACGTCGCCGTCCTCCGGGCCGCGCTTGCCGAAGAACTCGGTGGTGTCGATCACGTTTCCGTCGGTGTCTTTGACAGTGGCCGCCTCGACCACCGCGGCGATGGTCAGCCCGCGGCGCACATCGGCGAACATCGCCGGCAGCTGGTTCTGCTGCTGCAGGTAGCCGAGCAGCTCCTGCGGTTGGATGCCGTACTGGCGTGAGGTCACCACCAGACGTTCGGTGAGGTCTTCCTGACCCACCTGAATGTCGAGGTCATCGCCCAGCGCGTCGAGCAGCAGCTGCGTCTTGATCGCCTTCTCAGCCTCCGAGCGGGTGTCGGCGTCAAACTTTTCGCGCGACGAGCCCTGCTTTTCGAGGGCTTCGGCCAGCTTGGCTTCGTCGTGGTCGAGGCCATGCAGCGCATTGTGCAGGGTGCTGTCCACTTGGGCCTGCACAATCGCTTCGGGCAACGGCATGTCGACCTGCTCGATCAAGGCATCTAGCGCGGCGGTGCGAATCTCCTCGGCCTGCTGAACGCGCTTGACCCGGCCGACCTGATCGGACAGATTGGCGCGCAACTCATCGATCGTGTCGAATTCGCTTGCCAGTTGGGCGAATTCGTCATCGGGTTCGGGCAGTTCACGTTCTTTGACCGAGCCGACGGTGACGGTGACCTCGGCCTCCTTGCCGGCGTGCGGGCCGGCGGCCAACTCGGTGGTGAAGACCTTCGACTCACCAGCCGACAGTCCGATGATCGCGTCGTCGAGACCCTCAACGAGCTGGCCGGAACCGACCTCGTGCGACAGTCCCTTCGTCGCGGCCTCGGGCACATCCTCGCCGTCGATGTTGGCCGACAGGTCGATAGAGACGAAGTCGCCGGAAGCCGCGGGACGCTCGACCCCGGTCAGGGTGCCGAACCGGGCTCGCAGCGACTGCAGTTCGGCGTCGATGTCCTCGTCGCTGATTTGGATCGGGTCGACGGTGATCTGCAGCGCGCTCAGGTCCGGCAGGGTGAAGTCGGGGCGCACGTCGACCTCGGCGGTGAAGACCAGCTCCTCGCCGTACTCCTTCTTGGTGACCTCGATCTCGGGCTGGCCGAGTGGCCGCACGTCGGATTCGGTTACGGCCTGGCCATAGCGGCCGGGCAACGCTTCGTTGACGACCTGGTCGAGGATCGCCTCGCGGCCGACGCGTGCCTCCAGCAGCTTCGCCGGCGCCTTGCCCGGACGGAAACCCGGGAGCCGCACCTGTTTGGCGAGCTCTTTGTAGGCCCGGTCGAAGTCGGGCTGTAATTCCTTGAAAGGCACCTCTACGTTGATGCGAACCCGGGTGGGGCTCAGCTGCTCGACGGTGCTCTTCACGCGTGCGCTCCTTGGTTGTGCTGACGGTCTTGTAATGCTCAAGCCCGTTGGGTATGCCATGCCAGTCGGGGTGACAGGATTTGAACCTGCGGCCTTCCGCTCCCAAAGCGGATGCGCTACCAAGCTGCGCTACACCCCGCGGTGACCTCGAAATCCTACGGCCAAGCCACGCCGTCCCTGTAGCGGCCTCACGACCAGGTCACGGGCCGACAACATTTGGATTTGATGTCTGCCGCGCCGTAAAGTCGCGCTCGACTAATACATGCGGGCGTAGCTCAATGGTAGAGCCCTAGTCTTCCAAACTAGCTACGCGGGTTCGATTCCCGTCGCCCGCTCCATCTGGGCGCGGGAAACCGAAGCCGACTAGGCTGTGAACGCCACAAAGGCCAAGCCCCAACAAGGCCGGCCGGGCGAGGCTGAGGAGGCCGACTCATTCAGCACCCAGGCACCACGGCCGCGGTCGACATCCACGGCTCCTGCGCGGCGCGCTTCGAGGGAGTGCGCGACGCGTTCACGCGGAATTTCTTGCAGGGCAAAGAAATTGGCGCGGCAGTCGCCGCCTGGGTGGACGGCGAGCTGGTCGTCAACCTGTGGGCGGGAATGGCGGATGAGGCCGGCACCAAGCCGTGGCAGGTGGACACGCTATCCACCGTGCTCTCCGGCACCAAGGCCCTGACCAGCACCTGCGTGCATCAGCTCGTCGAACGCGGCGAGCTCGATCTGAACGCCCCGGTGGCCCGCTACTGGCCCCAGTTCGCCCAAGCTGGCAAAGAGGACATCACCCTCGGCATGGTGATGAGTCACCGCTCCGGAGTGATCGGGCCACGTCAGCGCATGGACTGGACGCAGGTCACCGACTGGGATTTGGTGTGCGAACGGCTGGCCGACGCCGAACCGTGGTGGGAGCCGGGCACCGCGCAGGGCTATCACATGACCACCTTCGGGTTCATCCTGGGCGAGGTGTTCCGCCGCGTCACCGGTCGCACCGTCGGTCAATACCTACGGACCGAAATTGCCGAACCGCTGGGGGCCGAGATCCACATCGGCTTGCCTCGCGCCGAACAGCACCGTTGCGCCGATCGGGTCGCCAAGCCGCACATCCGCCAGATGCTCGCTGACGTCAATGCTCCCGGCTACCCCACCTCGCTGGCCGAACACCCGAAGGCGGGCCTGGCCGTCTCGATGGGGTTCGCGCCCGACGACGAGGTCGGCTCCAATGATCTGGACCTGTGGCGCGAACTCGAATTCCCGGGCACCAACGGGCAGGTGTCGGCACTGGGATTAGCGACGTTCTACAACGCGTTGGCACAAGAAAGACTGCTCAGCCGCCAACACATGGATCTGATCCGGGTCTCGCAGGGCGGCCTGGAGACGGACCTGGTGCTCGGTCGGCGCGTCGCCGACCATGGCTGGGGCTTCGGCTACATGCTCAACCAGCGCTGCGTCAACGGACCTAATCCGTGGATCTTCGGTCACGGCGGCCTGGGTGGCTCGTTCGGTTTCGTCGACCTGGAGAACCGGATCGGCTACGCCTACGTGATGAATCATTTCGACCCGACCAAGGCCAACGCCGACCCCCGCAGTGTCGTCATGAGCAACGAGATCTACTCGGTACTCGGAGTCACGAAGCGCTGACAGCAATCCGCACCTGCCTTCGCCAAACGGCTTGGGCAGGTGCGGTTCAGCTCAGCTTTAAGAGTCGCCTCCGCCCGAAGAGTCGACCGCCGCCCGAGTTGTCCGATCCCGCCGACGGTCCACCGGCGTCCGACGGTCCGCCGCTGCCAGGTGCAGGAGCACTGGCGTCCGGACCGGACCCGCCGCCGTCGGGTGCCGGCCCATTGACATCCGGACCCGGCGCATTGGCATCCGGCCCAGAAGCACCCGGCCCAGACTCAGATCCGTGGCTTCCCGGTTCCCCGGCTCCACCCGGGCCACCGGGTTCGGTACCACCAGGCGCTCCGGGTCCACCCGGACCGCCGGGTTCTGTGCCCGCAGGCGGCCCTCCGGGTCCCCCTGGATCATGCCCACCGGGCCCACCGGGTCCTCCAGGGTCATGCCCACCCGGACCACCGGGATCATGCCCACCTGGCCCACCGGGACCGCCCGGTCCGCCGGGGCCATGACCGCCACCGTGCCCGCCGTGGCCGCCACCACCCGGTTCATGTCCCCCGGGTCCACCACCGTCACCCGGCCCGCCGGGTCCGCCCGGCCCCGGGCCGCCAGGTCCACCCGGACCACCGGGGTTGCCGGGGTTGCCCCACCGGGCCCACCCGGGCCTCCATGTGGAGGCGGCGGTGGCCGTTGGATGATGGTCGGTCCGTTATTGGTATTCGGGGGTACTACCACGTTGCCGTGGCAGGCGTTCCAGTTCCAGTTGGTCCCCCACGACGGGTCCCAGAAGTCACCCGGGCACCAGTTTGGTCCCGGTTGCGCGTGGGCCTCCGTCATGTCGCCCAGACCCGTCAATCCAATAGCCGCCGCGATCGCTGCCGACGCAATCGCACAACTCGCGAACTTGTTCATGGGTTATTAGGTATATCTCCAGGCTATGCGCTTGCCCAGCGAACCCTATCGACCAGATGAGAGCCGCCGGCGGCCCGTCGTTCACGTTTGGCAGGTTGGGCACCAGAACAGGTTGCGGCCTTCTAATTCGGCTATGCGGATAGCGGTTCCGCACACCCGGCACGGCTCGCCCGCGCGCCGATAGACGTAGGTGCGCGGCCGACCTGGACCGTAGGACGGCGCGCCATGATCATGCTCAGGCCGCACCGTGATGATCTTGCCGCGACGTAACCCGACTTTCATCAGCTCCACTAAGTCGGTCCACGCCGTGGCGAACTCCGCATCGCCGACCGCCCGGCCCGGCCGATACGGGTCGATGCCATGGCGGAACAACAACTCGTTGCGATAGACGTTGCCGACGCCGGCGATAATTGTTTGGTCCATCAGCAATGCTCCGATTGGCCTGCGCGACTTGCTAATTCGCGCCCATGGCCACCCCGGATCGGCATCACGACGTAGCGGGTCGGGGCCGAGTCGGGCGACCACATCGGCGACCTGCGCCTCGTCGATGACTTCACATACGGTCGGCCCGCGTAAATCCGTGCCGTACTCGGCGCCAACCATCCGCATCCGAACCGCCCCGACCGGGTCGGGCATTGCGTCATCGGATCGCGTCCACTCGGTGAACTTGCCGTACAGACCGAGGTGCACGTGTACCGTCGCACCACCAACGTATTGATGAAACAGATGCTTTCCCCACGCGGTCGCCTGTCGCAGTACCTGCCCGTCGACGGATGCCGCCGCGAACCGGCCCTGCGGGCTGGATACCGCAACCGGGGCACCCGCATAGCGGCGCTGGTGTAACCGGGCCAGTCGATGCAGGGTATGCCCTTCGGGCACGCCCGCTACCCGCCGTCGGCGCCGGGTACCGGCGGCGCCTGGTGGGTGCGCTCGTATTCATCGAGGATGTCGATACGCCGTTGGTGGCGTTCAGCTTTCGACCACGGCGTGGTCAAGAACGCGTCGACGATGGCCAACGCTTCGGGCACCGTGTGCATGCGACCGCCGATGCCGATCAGCTGAGCGTTGTTGTGCTGGCGGGCCAGCGACGCGGTCTCCACGCTCCACCCCAGCGCACACCGCGCTCCGGGGACCTTGTTTGCGGCGATCTGCTCACCGTTGCCCGATCCGCCCAGCACGATGCCGAGACTGTCCGGATCGGCCACCGTCTTCAAGGCTGCCGCGATGCAGAACGCCGGGTAGTCGTCATCGGCGTCATAGGTGAACGCACCGCAGTCGATCGGCTCGTGGCCGGACGTTTTCAGGTGCTCGATGATCTGCTGTTTGAGTTCGTAGCCAGCGTGATCGGAGCCGAGGTAGACGCGCATGACGGTGATCCTGCACCGCCGCCCGGCGCTAGTCGAATTCGGGGGCCTCGGTACGGCTCCGCTTGAGCTCCCAGAAGTGCGGGTAGGCCGCAAAGGTCACCGAGGCGTCCCACAGCTTGCCCGCCTCTTCCCCCCGCGGGATTCTCGATAGCACCGGGCCGAAGAACGCCGTGCCGTTGACGTGAATGGTTGGCGTGCCGACGTCATCGCCAACCGCGTCCATCCCGGCGTGGTGGCTCTTACGCAGGGCGTCGTCGTAGGCCTCGCTGGTGGCGGCGTCGGCCAGTTCGGGCGGCAGGTCCAGCTCCTTGAGCGACTGCTTGATGACGTCATCGAGGTCCTTGTTGCCCTCGTTGTGAATACGAGTTCCCATGGCGGCGTAGAGCGGCGCGAGGATCTCGGCGCCGTGCTTCTGTTCGGCGGCGATCGCCACGCGCACCGGCCCAAACGCCTTCGACAGCCTCTCTTTGTACTCCGCGGGCAGGTTCTCGCGATTTTCGTTGAGCACCGCCAGGCTCATCACCCGGAAGTTCACCTCGATATCGCGAACCTTTTCCACTTCCAGAATCCATCGCGACGTGATCCAGGCCCATGGGCACAGCGGGTCGAACCAGAAATCGGCGACTGACTTCTCGGGCATGCTGGGTCCTCTCCTCGATGGTCGGCTAGCCGACTAGCACAACCCTAGCCGCGGCAGGCCAATTCCCGCCGCTGGCGCCGATTGCCTAAGTTGGACACGTGGCACTTCCCAACCTCACCCGTGATCAGGCCGTCGAACGCGCAGCGCTGGTTACCGTCGACAACTACCGAATCGACTTGGACCTCACCGACGGTGACGGCAAACCAGGCGAGGGCACGTTTCGCTCCATCACGACCGTCACGTTCGTTGGCCTCGCCAGCGCCGACACCGTCATCGACATCGCCGCCGGCACCGTCCGCAGCGCGACGCTCAATGGCCGCGACCTCGACGTGTCCGACTACGACGAGTCGACCGGTATCGCGCTGAGCGGACTGGCCGAGCACAACGTCGTCGTGGTCGACGCCGACTGCCGTTATTCGAACACCGGTGAGGGCCTGCACCGATTTGTCGACCCAGTCGACAGCGAGGTGTATCTGTACTCGCAGTTCGAAACGGCGGACGCCAAGCGGATGTTCGCGTGCTTCGACCAGCCCGACCTCAA
This sequence comes from uncultured Actinomycetota bacterium, assembly GCA_963733755.1. GTDB lineage: Bacteria > Actinomycetota > Actinomycetes > Mycobacteriales > Mycobacteriaceae > Mycobacterium. Next base: position 43,749 of record CAVTEZ010000024.1, on the reverse strand, counting down.
GGCCACCTTCGATGTGTCGGTGCGAGCACCCCAGCACTGGGAGGTGGTGTCCAACGGCGCCCCCGCGAGCGCCGAGGACGGCGTACACACCTTCGTCACCACCCCGAAGATGAGCACCTACCTGGTTGCGCTGATCGCCGGTCCGTATGCGCGCTGGGACGACGTGTACAGCGACGAGCACGGCGAGATCCCGCTGGGCATCTTCTGCCGGGCCACGCTGGCGGAGTTCATGGACGCCGAGCGGCTGTTCACCCAGACAAAGCAGGGTTTTGGCTTCTACCACAAGAACTTTGGCGTGCCGTACGCATTCGGCAAGTACGACCAGTTGTTCGTGCCGGAGTTCAACGCGGGCGCAATGGAAAACGCTGGCGCGGTGACGTTCCTGGAGGACTACGTCTTTCGCAGCAAAGTCACCCGGGCCTCCTACGAGCGGCGTGCCGAGACGGTGCTGCACGAAATGGCACACATGTGGTTCGGCGATCTGGTCACCATGCAGTGGTGGGACGACTTATGGCTCAACGAGTCTTTTGCCACCTTCGCCTCGGTGCTGTGCCAAGCGGAAGCGACCGAATTCACCACGGCGTGGACGACTTTCGCCAACTCCGAAAAATCGTGGGCCTACCGACAGGACCAGCTGCCGTCGACGCATCCGGTGGCAGCCGATATTCCTGATCTGGCCGCCGTCGAGGTCAACTTCGACGGGATCACCTACGCCAAGGGCGCCAGTGTGCTCAAGCAGTTGGTGGCCTACGTCGGGTTGGAGCACTTCCTGTCGGGCCTGCGCGATTACTTCGGCGCCCACGCGTTCGGCAATGCGACGTTCGGCGACCTGTTGGGCGCCCTGGAAAAGGCTTCCGGCCGTGACCTTTCGGACTGGGGACGGCTCTGGCTGAAGACGACCGGGCTCAACACACTTCGCGCGGACTTCGACGTCGACGCCGACGGCCGCTTCACCCGCTTCGCGGTGACCCAGAGCGGTGCCGCGCCCGGCGCGGGCGAGACGCGGGTTCATCGTCTGGCGATCGGCATCTATGACGACGACGGCAGCGGCAAGCTGGTGAGGACCCATCGCGAGGAGCTCGACATCAGCGGTGCAAACACGGAAGTGCCTGCGCTGGTTGGTGTTTCGCACGGCAAGCTAATTTTGGTGAACGACGATGACCTGACCTACTGCTCGCTGAGGCTGGACCCTGACTCTCTGCAGACCGCTTTGGACCGGATCGCCGACATCGCCGAACCGCTGCCCCGAACGTTGGTGTGGTCAGCGGCCTGGGAGATGACTCGCGACGCTGAGCTGCGGGCCCGCGACTTCGTGGCGCTGGTCTCCGGCGGCATTCAGGCCGAGACCGAGGTCGGCGTCGCGCAGCGGCTGCTACTGCAGGCACAGACCGCGCTGGGCTCCTACGCCGATCCGGAGTGGGCCCGCTCGCAGGGTTGGCCGGCATTCGCCGACCGGCTGCTGGAGCTGGCCCGGGCCGCGGCGACGGGCTCGGACCATCAGCTGGCGTTCGTCAACGCGCTCTGCACATCGGTGTTGTCGACCCGGCATGCGACGGTGCTGGCCGATCTTCTCGATGGCGACCCTGCCGACGTGGAACTGGCCGGCCTGACGGTCGACACCGATCTGCGTTGGCGCATCGTGACCGCGCTGGCCGCCGCCGGCGAGATCGATGCCGACGGCCCGGAATCACCGTTCATCGACGCCGAAGTGCAGCGCGATCCCACCGCGGCGGGTCAACGGCACGGCGCGCAGGCCTCGGCCGCGCGGCCGCAGGCGGACGTCAAGGAGAAGGCGTGGATGCAGGTCACCGAAGACGACACGCTGCCCAACATCGTCGGCCGATCGATCATCGCCGGCTTCGTCGAACCGGGACAGGCCGAGCTACTCAAGCCGTTCGGCTCACGTTACTTCGCGGCGATCCGCGGAATCTGGGATCGCCGGTCCAGCGAGGTCGCACAAACGGTCGTGGTCGGCCTCTACCCGTCGTGGGACATCAGCGACGACGGCATCGCCGCCGCAGACGCATTTCTTGACGATCCCGAGCTGCCGCCGGCATTGCGCCGACTCGTGCTCGAAGGCCGCGCTGGAATCGAGCGGTCGCTGCGGGCGCGTCGGTTCGACGGTGGCGCAGAGGCCTGACGGCTACCGCCCGCTAGGCGGGTGAAATGCCGGCGCTGGTCACGCGGACCGCGCTGACCAGACCGTCGATCAGCTTGCCGTCCTGGAACGCCGACGCCGCGGCGGCCACACCAAGCGGCGCAGCCGATTCGGCCCCGCGGCCGCGGACACCCGAGCCGTACACCACCTCGATCGCGTGCTGATCCGGTGAGACGGCAATCAGCACCGCGTCGTCCGGCGTCGGCACCTTGGCCAGGATCTCGCGCGCCCGCGCCCCGGTGTCGCTGCCCAGGTTGCCGATGTAGACGGCGAACCGTGCACCGGCGGCCCGCGACCCGTAGGTCAACGCGTCGTCGAGGGTGACCAGATCGTCGATGGGGAACGGGTAGTGCATCGAGAGTTCACCGGGCTCGGTGACGCCCGAGATCCTCCCACTGGTCGTAATCGCCGAGCCGTGCGGCAGCTCGGCGGGCTTCACGGTCGCGACCTCACCACTTGCCACTGGCGCCACCTCCCACGCTGAACTCGGATGCACCATGGCCGTGACCGCCGTGACCGACGACCTCGTCGGTGGCGGCCCACAGGATGGGCGGATGCGTCCAGGGCTCCGACAGTTCGTAGGTCGCCGGGTGCGGATCCTTGCGCGACCAGATCAGCGCCACGAGCAGGATCACCAGCAACAACGGGACGCCAAGAAACAGCAAGTGAATTTCGATGGTGCTCACGACGCAAACCGTATCCCACCGGCGATCCGGGGGCTCGGCGATGGCCCGCCTCTCGACGCGCATCATCGTCAACGGTCTACCAGCTGTCAGGCCGCACCTTCGCCGAGGTATCGCGCCCAGGCCGGGTCGAGCTCTTTGACCGTCGACAGCAGCCGCCAGTGCTGGCCCTTGGGCGACGTCGGCGCCCAGCGCAGTGACCAGCCCAGCTCGATCAGCAGCTTGTCGCCCTTGCGGTGGTTGCACGTCGAGCAGCACGCGACGCAGTTCTCCCACGTGTGATCGCCGCCGCGGCTACGTGGCACCACATGGTCAACGGTGTCGGCTTTCGCGCCGCAGTACGCACAGCAGAAACGGTCGCGGTGCATCAGTGCCGCGCGGGTCATCGGGACGCGGGCCCGATAAGGAACCCGAACGAAGGTGCGCAACCGGATCACCGACGGCACTGCGATCGACCGGGTCGTTGAGTGAATGACGGGCCCGGTCGGATCGTCGTGCACGACGTCGGCCTTGCCGCAGATCAGCATGATGATCGCTCGCCGCACAGGCAGCGCGGTCAACGGCTCATAGGTGGAGTTCAGCAGCAGCACACGTCGGCGATTCCAGATCGATCCACCGTCATGCGTGACGGGTTGGTGGGTCTCGACGCTTTGGACGCTGTGCAGGGTAGAACCGGCCGCGGGCCCGGTGAATCCCGCCGCGGCACCCAAACTGTGGTGGCTGCCGCGTTTTTTGCGCTGCGCCATACGTCCTCCGCCGAACAGTCCATCACGATTCGCCAGCGAGTGCACGCCAAATTGGCCGGTGTTGGCTGGTCAATCCGGTGAACAGCCGGTAGCGGTGTGCGCGACCAAGGTTCATATGTCGCTCAGCGGCCCCCGTTGGGCATGGCCCACAATGGAAGCGATGGAACAACCACAAGAGACCTTCTACGACGCTGTCGGCGGAGCAGATACGTTCCATGCGATCGTGTCGCGCTTCTACGCGCTGGTCGCCGAGGATGAAATTCTGCGGCGTCTCTACCCCGAAGATGACCTCGAGGCGGCCGAGCAACGGCTGCGGATGTTCCTCGAGCAGTACTGGGGCGGCCCGCGGACGTACTCCGATCAGCGCGGTCATCCCCGGCTGCGGATGCGGCACGCGCCGTTTCAGATCGGCCCGTTCGAGCGCGACGCCTGGCTGCGGTGCATGCACACCGCGGTCGCATCCATCGACTCGGCAACTCTCGACGACGCACATCGCAAGGCGTTGCTCGACTACCTGGAAATGGCCGCCCACTCCCTGGTCAACTCGGAGTTCTGATGGGCTCACACCAGCAGCGGCCGTGGTGGACGGACGCGGTGTTCTACCAGGTGTATCCACGGTCATTCGCCGACAGCAACGGCGATGGCGTCGGTGACATCGACGGCGTGGCGGCACACTTGGACTATTTGGACCGATTGGGTGTCGACGCGATCTGGTTCAGCCCGATCATGGTGTCCCCGATGGCCGATCACGGCTATGACGTATCGGATCCGCGCGACATCGACCCGTTGTTCGGCGACCTGGCCGCTTTCGAAGGACTGATCGCGTCGGCGCATGACCGCGGCATCAAGATCACCATGGATTTGGTGCCAAACCACACCAGCTCAGAGCATCCGTGGTTCCAGGAGGCACTGGCCAGCGCACCCGGCAGCGCCGCGCGGCACCGCTACATCTTTCGCGACGGCCGCGGACCCGGTGGCGCCCAGCCGCCGAACAACTGGCAGTCCGTCTTCGGCGGGCCGTCCTGGACCCGGGTCGTCGAGCAGGACGGCAATCCCGGCCAGTGGTACCTGCACCTATTCGACGTCGAACAGCCGGACCTCAATTGGGACAACCCGGAGGTCTTCGACGATCTCGAGAAGACGTTGCGGTTCTGGCTGGAGCGCGGCGTCGACGGGTTCCGCATCGACGTCGCACACGGAATGGCCAAACCGCCGGGCCTTCCCGACAGCGAGGTCGAGATGCGGCCGCGGATGCTCAGCGACGGTGATCCACGGTTCAACCATCCCAATGTGCATGCGATCCACCGCAATATCCGCCGGGTGATGAACGACTATCCCGAGGCGGTGACCATCGGCGAGGTCTGGGTTTTCGACAATGCCAGCTGGGCCGAGTACCTGCGCGCCGACGAACTGCACCTGGGTTTCAATTTCCGCATGGTGCGAGCCGAATTCGACATCACCGAGATCTACGGTTCGATCGAGAACACCCTTGATGCGGCCGCGCTCGAAAATGCCACTCCTACATGGACGTTGGAAAATCACGACGTCGTGCGGGCGCCAAGCCGCTACGGCGGCGGCACCGTCGGATTGGATCGGGCCCGCGCGATGGCGCTGGTGACGCTCGCCTTGCCTGGCGCGGTATTCCTCTACAACGGCCAGGAATTGGGGCTGGCCAATGTCGAATTGCCCGACGAAGCTTTGCGGGATCCGACCTGGGAACGCTCGGGGCATACCGTCCGCGGCCGCGACGGATGCCGCATTCCCATTCCGTGGCGCGGTGACACTCCCCCGTTCGGTTTCTCGACGTCGATCGACACCTGGTTACCGATGCCGCCGGAATGGCAGTCACTCACCGTCGAGAGGCAGTTGCTCAACGCCGAGTCGACGTTGTCGTTCTTTCAACATGCCCTCGAACTACGGCGTAGCCGTATCGAATTCGCGGGTGACAGCATCGTCTGGCTCGACGCGCCTCGCGGTGCACTTGCCTTCGCCCGTGGCGACGACGGGTTGCACTGCGTACTCAACACCGGCAGCCAGCCGATACCGCTGCCATACGGCGAGCCGATTCTGGCGAGCGCACCACTCGTCGACGGTGAGTTACCCCCGAACGCGGCGGCGTGGCTGGTGTCGTCGTCCAACCGGTAGCGCGCCGCGCCGTGCATCTATATACATGACCCATGACTTACGCGTGGACAGTCATCGGCGCCGGGCCTGCGGGCATGGCAGCCGTCGGAAAACTTCTCGATCGCGGGATAGCCGACAAGGACATCGCCTGGATCGATCCCGCCTTTGCGGCGGGCGACATCGGCGCGAAGTGGCGATCGGTGTCCAGTAATACAAAGGTTGGTGCGTTCCTGGATTATCTGAACGGCGCCAAAGCCTTTCGGTTCTCCGAAGCACCCCCGATGCCACTGACCGAAACAGACCCCGAGGAAACCTGCGCCCTCGCCCTGGTCGCTGACCCACTCAGGTGGATCACCGAGCACCTCCGGGAGCGCGTGGACGCTGTCGAAACCACGGCGACTGGCCTGGTCCTGGAGAACCGGCAGTGGCGGATCGAAACAGCGCAACAGGATCTGACGTCGGCCAATGTGATCCTTGCGGTGGGGGCGGTCCCGAAGAAGCTCAACTATCCTCAGCTGCAGGAGATTTCGCTCGAAGTTGCCCTCGACCCGGAGAAGCTTGCCGGGGAACCGCTGGAGAATGCCACGGTCGCGGTGTTCGGTTCATCGCACTCGTCGATGATCGTGCTTCCGCACCTGCTACGCCACCCGGTGGCGAAAGTGGTCAACTTCTACCGCAGTCCTCTCAAATACGCTGTCTACTTGGATGATTGGATCTTCTTCGACGATTCGGGCCTCAAAGGCCGGGCGGCGGCCTGGGCCCGGGAAAATATCGACGGTGTACTGCCGGACCGTCTCGAGCGGTGCCTGGTCGACGGTCCGGACTTCGACGAAAGGCTCGCCGGATGCGACCTTGCGGTGTACACGGTCGGCCTCGAGCGCCGGACGCTGCCCGAAACCCGACAATGGGGTCAGCTGGATTACAACGCAGACAACGGCATTTTGGCTCCCGGACTCTTCGGGGTCGGGATCGCGTTTCCCCAGCGAGCGGTCGACCGCTACGGCTACGTCGAATACCGCGTCGGCCTGAAAAAGTTCATGGATTACCTCCATGAGATCCTGCCGTTGTGGCTGCGCTACTCCACGTAATCAGCGCAACACAACCGCCGGGTCGCCGCGACGCCGGTATACCGAACCGAACCGCGCGTCGATGCGCAACCAGGTCCGCAGCATCCGGACCCGCACAATCTCCTCGGAGTCGACGGCGTCAGCGTCCTGCGGCAGGAAACCCATTGCTGTCAAGGCGAATACGCAACGCATCGGCACGCCGACAGTGTCGCCGCCCGCGCTGACCCGGATCACCTCTTGGTCCAGTAACGACACCGGCGGCCCTTGCGCGCTGCCGTGCTCTTTGGCCAGCTGCGAACCGCGCTGCGCCAAGTCCAGCAGCAGGCGGGCCGGCACGTCGTCGAGGTGGGTGAATCCCGAGTCCGGCGGCAATGCTCCTCGCCATGCCGAGTCCATCGGGAAGCCCGGATTCACATATCCGGAACTGTCAACGTTAGCCAGTCCCCGCGCTAATTCGTCTGCACCAACTGACAAGTCGTCCGGGCGAACGACGCCGGCCACTACCCGGCTGGCCAGTACGTCCAAGCCGGTGGGCGCCCACGCAATGAACTTGCCGGCCGAACGGGTACGCAACCGGATCACCGTTGCGGCATCGAGTCGCACCGCTCGCTCGGCGAACGCGGCCAGGTCGGCGCGATGGGCGGCGATGGATTCTGGACCCAGCCACACACCGCGCTCGGTTACCTCAGCCACCGCTGAAGGTATTCCCGGTGATGCGGCGCCAAACGCACCAGCCGCTGCTCGTCGATGTTGAACGCCGCCAATTGCGACTCGCCGATGACGGCGGGTTTCGATTCTGGATCGGCGCTCACCGAACGCACTTCATAGCCGAGCGTGAAATCAACTGCCCGCAAGCGCTTTACCCACATGGTGACCTGTAGCGGGGAATCGGCCAGCCGCAGCTGACCCTTGTAGGTGACGCGCACATCGGCGATCAGCAGGCCGACGGTGAGGAAATCCGGAGCGAACGCCGGCGACAGAAACGGGACTCGGGCCTCTTCCATGATCGTGACCATGGTCGCGTGGTTGACGTGCTGGTACATGTCGATGTCGGACCAGCGGACCGGAACGGCCGCGACGAATTCCGGAGTCACTTGCGCCGCTCCTCCATCGCTACGCTTTGCATCGTCGCCGGCGCGGGTCAACCTGCTGCGCCTCGACCGCTGGTGCGCGTCATGGAGCGAATTTGGCGCGCCGCCACCGAAAGTGTGGCCAAATCCTTTTGACCGCTTTCATGAATTTCGCTCAGCGTTCGCCGCGCCCGCTCCACCCGCGACGCGCTGGTGTGTTCCCATTCGGCGATCTTCTCCTCGCCGGTTTCGTCCGGCTCACCGACGGCGAGTACATCGAAACACAGCGAGCGTAGCGAAGAGTAGATGTCATCACGAATCGCCAAGCGCGCCAACGAGTGCCAGCGGTCAGCGCGCGGCAGCTCCGATACGGCGGTCAGCAGACCGTCGGTCCCCAACCGGTCCATCAAAGCGAAATACGTGTCAGCGACTTCGGCAGGGTCGCGGTCTTCGATGTCGGCGACGTCGATGACGTCGAGCAGGCTGTACCGGTACAGGCCGGTGGCCACCATGTAGCCGAGATCCTCTGAGGCGCCCTGCTTGACGAATTCCGCCGCTTCCTGCTCCACGATCTTCTTGTCGTCACCGCGCAGCCACGCCGACATCTGCGGCGTCAGCGTTGCCACTTTCCTGGCGAATCGATTGATTTCGGCGCCCACCGCCAGCGGCTGCGGCCGATAGTTGAGCAACCAGCGCCCTGCTCGGTCGATCAGCCGACGCATGTCCAACGTCATCTGATCGGACACCGCGATCGGCAGGCCGGCCGCGCGAATGTCGTGCCACAGCTGGCCGATCCCGAAGATGGCGTCGGTCGCGGCGTAGGTGCGTACCGCATCCACCGGACCTACCCCGGTGTCCTGGGTGATCCGGTAGTCGTAACTGATGCCGGCGGTGTCCACCAGATCGTTGACCAGCATGGTGGTCACGATTTCGCGCCGCAGTTGGTGCGAGCGGATCGCCGGACCGCACCGGGCCCGCAGCTGCGACGGGAAATAGCGCGGCAGCTTGCCGGCGAACACCTCTTGATCCGGCAGATCGGTTTCCAGCAGCTCGTCTTTGAGGGTCAGCTTGACGTGTGCCATCAGCGTTGCGAGTTCCGCCGAGGTGAGCCCGATGCCGGCCTCGAGGCGACGTGCGATCTCTTTCTCCGAGGGCAGCGCCTCGAGTTCGCGATTGAGCCCTCGCTCGGCCACGAGATATTTGATCTGGTCGGCGTGCACCGGCAGCATGCTCGGGGCGTTGGTACGGCTGGTGCCGATCAGATCGTTCTGGTCGGCGTTGTCGGCGAGCACCAATTCGGCGACCTCGTCGGTCATCGACTCGAGCAGCCGAGTGCGTTCACCCGGATCGATCTTGCCCGCGGTCACCTGCGCGTCGACCAGGATCTTGATGTTGACCTCGTGGTCCGAGCAGTCCACGCCGGCTGAGTTGTCCATCGCATCGGTGTTGATCCGCCCGCCGCACAGATCGAACTCGACCCGGCCGCGTGCCGTCACTCCGAGATTGCCGCCCTCACCAACAACTTTCGCGCGCACTTCGTTCGCGTTGACGCGAAGCGCATCGTTGGCCCGGTCACCCACGTCCGCATCGGATTCCGCTTCAGCCTTGATGTAGGTTCCGATGCCGCCGTTGAACAACAGATCCACCGGGGCCCGCAGAATCGCACGCACCAGATTGGGTGGCGCCATCTCGGTGACGTCGTCGTCGATGCCCAGCGCCGCACGGACCTGATCGCTGATCGGGATGGATTTGTGCTCGCGGCTGTACACCCCGCCACCCTCGCTGATCAGCGATGTGTCGTAGTCGTCCCAGCTGGACCGGGCCAGGTCGAACATCCGTCGTCGTTCTTGCCACGAGGAGGCGGGGTCAGGATTGGGGTCTAAGAAGATGTGACGGTGGTCGAAGGCGGCCAGTAAACGAATGTGCCTGGACAGCAGCATGCCGTTGCCGAACACGTCACCACTCATGTCGCCGACGCCGACCACGGTGAAATCCTCGGTCTGGGTGTCGACGCCCATCTCGCGGAAGTGCCGCTTGACCGCTTCCCATGCGCCTTTGGCGGTGATGCCCATCGCCTTGTGGTCGTAGCCAACCGAGCCGCCGGAGGCAAAAGCGTCACCCAACCAGTAGCCATACGACTCGGCAACCTCGTTGGCGATGTCGGAAAACGTCGCGGTGCCCTTATCGGCGGCCACCACCAGGTAGGCGTCGTCGCCGTCGCGCCGCACGACTCCAGGCGGGGCGCTGACCTCACGGGTGGTGTGGTCGACATTGTCGGTGATGTCGAGCAATCCGGAGATGAACAGCTTGTAGCAATCGACGCCTTCGTTGCGATTGGCGTCGCGATCGGCGGCCGGATCTCCGGTGGGCAGCGGCGGCTGTTTGACGACGAACCCGCCCTTGGCGCCAACCGGCACGATGACCGCATTTTTGACGGCCTGCGCCTTGGCCAAGCCCAGGATCTCGGTGCGGAAGTCTTCCCGACGGTCCGACCAACGCAAACCACCGCGCGCCACGTAGCCGAATCGAAGATGCACACCTTCGACACGAGGCGAATACACGAAGATCTCGAACTTCGGCCGAGGCAGCGGAAGCTCTTCGATCAGCTGCGCATCCAGTTTCAGCGACAGCACATTTTGACTGCGGGCCGATCCCTGTTGCGTCACAAAGTAGTTGGTGCGCAGCGTGGCCTGAATCAGTTCGGCGAATGCACGCAAGACACGATCGGTGTCCATGCTGACCAGCGCATCGATGTCCGAGGCGACCGCCGCGGCGGCAGCCTGCGCGTCGCGGCTCTTCGGTGAACTCGACGGATCGGGATCGAATAGCGCCTCGAACAAGACGACCAATGACCTTGCAGTGCCGGGGTTTTCGTTAACCACCGACTCGATGTGGGACTGGCTGTAGGGAAAACCAGCCTGCCGCAGATATTTCGCGTAGCTGCGCAGCAGGACAACCTGCTGCCAGGTCAGGCCGGCGCGCATCACCAGCTCGTTGAACCGGTCGATCTCGGCGCGGCCTTCCCAAATCGCGGTCACTGCGTCAGCGAAGCGCTGGGCAGTCTCCTCGCGTTCGGGACCTGGCTCCGCCAACGGGACTGTGGGTTGCGGCGCGATCTTGAACTGGTAGATCCACACCGGTAACCCGTCGGGGCGGTTCACCATGAACGGCCGTTCCTCGAGCACCACCACGCCCATTGACTGCAGCATTGGCAGCAACTGGCTCAGCGATGCTGTTCGCCCGCCCAAATACCATGTCAGCCGGACGGTCTCGTCGTAGTCGTGATCGGACAGCACCAGCTTGACCGAGTCGTCGGTCAGCTCCTCGAAGATGGCGATGTCATTGATCGCATCCGCCGGAGTGACCACCTGTTTGTACGCCTCGGCGAACGCGCCCGCATAGTGCTCGGCTTCGATGGGCTCCACGCCCGCCGCGGCCGCCTCGCCGAGCAACCGGTCGGACCAGGTACGCGCGGCTTCGGTCAGCAACGCCTGAAGCCGCACCCGGTTGGCGTCGGAGGTATCGGTCTTGGTGGCGTTGTCTTCGCTCAGCCGGACCATGAAATGCAAAAGTGCCCAGGGTGATTCGGTGACGCGTGCAGTGAATTCGAGGCTGGTGCCTCCGAATTCACTGACCAGGATGTCCTCTATCTGCAAGCGCACCGCCGTCGTGTACCGGTCACGTGGCAGGTAGACCAGGCACGAGACGAAGTACTCGAGTCGGTCAGCGCGCAAGAACAGTAGTGCGCGGCGCCCGGATCCGAGGTCGACGACGGACTTGGCCATCGCTAGCAGCTGCTTGGCGCTGAGCGCGAAAAGTTCTGAGCGCGGGACGGTTTGGATGACATCGAGCAGCAGCTGACCTGGGTAGCCGGGGTCGAGGTCGGCCAGCGTAAGCGCATCGTGGACCCTGCGCGAAATGATCGGGATCTCCAACACGTCGGCGTTCATCGCTGCAACGGTGAAGAGCCCGATGAGGCGATGCTCGAAGACGCTGCCGTCGGCGTTTTCGCGGACGGCGAAGACATACGGGTAAGCACCGAAGCGCAAGTAACTCGCAACGTCTGTCTGCGCCAACGCCAACAGTTCGTGGTCCTCGGTCAGGCGTGGACGGGAACCCTTGCGCCGGCGCAGCACGCCGAGGCTGGTCGTTGCCGCATCACCCGACACACGGCCGTCGCGCACCGGGCAACGCTGGTATCCCAGCAGCGTGAAATGTCCATCGGCCAACCAGCGCAACAGTGTGGCGACGTCGCCGCTACTGGCGCCCGGGTAGTGCCCGTTCGCATTGTTTTCGACGTCGTTGGCCAAGTCGTTGAGCACGGTGATCATCGCCGTCGAATCCGCCGCGACCCGGCGCAAATCGGCGAGCACACCCGGCATCAGGCGTTCGGCTTCATCCAAGGCGTCGCGGTCCACCGACGGCAGCAGCTGGACATGGATCCAGGTCTCGTCGATCCCGTCGCCGGAATCCTTCGGCTCCACCGCGAGTAGCTCTCCGGTGCCGTCCCGGCGCACATGGAAGACCGGGTTCAGGATGGCCGTGTAGGCCACCCCCAGCCGATGCAGCAGAACGGTCACCGAATCCATCAGCATCGCGCCGTCGTCGGTGACCACCTGGAGGGCAGGACCGAACCCGCCCGGATCGTCGTGCGGGTAGACCGCGACGTGACTCTCCCCCGCCGGCCGGTGCGAACCGAGTCGGTAGTGGGCGCTCAACAACGCCGGCGTCACCGCTGGAGCCGAAATCAGCTCCGGCGCAGACCCCGCGTCGGCTTCGGCCTCGGCGACGTGCGGGCCTTGGTAGCTGTCGGTGTAAGCCTTCGCGATCCACTCGGGGATCTCGTGGCTGTCGTTGAACTTCGTCCAGTTCAGAGCATCAACCGTCATGCCGACCGCTCCTCAGCACCCATACCAACTTAGGCACGCCTGACACTAGTCGCGAGTGAGCCTCCGGTGAGTCACCCGGTGCGGACGCGCCGCTTCAGCGCCGAGCCGCTCGATCTTGTTCTCCTCGTAGGCGCCGAAGTTGCCTTCGAACCAGAACCACTTGGCCTCGTTGTCGTCGTCGCCTTCCCAAGACAGGATGTGCGTGCAGGTCCGGTCCAGGAACCAGCGGTCGTGGGAGATCACCACCGCGCAGCCGGGGAACTTCTCCAGCGCGTTCTCCAATGAGCCCAGCGTCTCGACGTCGAGGTCGTTGGTCGGCTCGTCCAGCAGGATCAGGTTTCCGCCCTCTTTGAGAGTGAGCGCCAGGTTGAGCCTGTTGCGTTCACCACCGGACAACACTCCGGCTGGTTTCTGCTGATCGGGGCCCTTGAAACCGAACGCCGAGACGTAGGCCCGCGACGGAATCTCGTTCTGACCGACCTGGATGTAGTCCAGCCCGTCGGAGACGGTCTGCCAGACCGTCTTCTTCGGGTCGATGCCGCCTCGCGACTGGTCGACGTAGCTCAGCTTCACGGTTTCGCCGACCTTCACGGTCCCGCTGTCCGGCTGTTCGAGTCCGACGATCGTCTTGAACAGCGTCGTCTTACCGACGCCGTTGGGGCCGATGACCCCGACGATGCCGTTGCGCGGCAGCGTGAACGACAGGTCTTTGATCAGCGTGCGCCCCTCGAAGCCCTTGTCGAGGTGTTCGACCTCGACCACCAGGTTGCCCAGCCGAGGGCCGGTCGGGATCTGGATCTCTTCGAAGTCGAGCTTGCGGGTCTTCTCCGCCTCGGCGGCCATTTCCTCGTAGCGCTGCAGACGGGCCTTGCTCTTGGCCTGCCGGGCTTTGGCGCCGGACCGCACCCAGGCCAGCTCCTCGGTCAGCCGCTTCTGCAGTTTGGCATCCTTGCGGCCCTGGACCCCGATCCGCTCGGCCTTCTTCTCCAGGTAAGTGGAGTAGTTGCCCTCATAGGGGTAGGCGCGGCCGCGGTCGAGCTCAAGAATCCATTGCGCGACGTTGTCCAGGAAGTAGCGGTCGTGGGTGACGGCCAAGACCGCGCCCTCGTAAGCGGCAAGGTGCTGTTCGAGCCACTGCACGCTCTCGGCGTCCAGGTGGTTGGTCGGCTCGTCGAGGAGCAGCAGGTCGGGCTTGGACAACAGCAGCTTGCACAGCGCCACCCGGCGCCGTTCACCGCCGGACAGATGCGTCACCGGCTCGTCGGGCGGCGGGCAGCGCAGCGCGTCCATAGCCTGCTCGAGCTGCGAGTCGAGATCCCACGCGTCGGCGTGGTCGAGCTCTTCCTGCAGCTTGCCCATCTCTTCCATCAACTCGTCGGAGTAGTCGGTGGCCATCAGCTCGGCGACTTCGTTGAAGCGGTCAAGCTTGACCTTGATGTCGCCGAGGCCTTCCTCGACGTTGCCGCGCACGGTCTTCTCCTCGTTCAGCGGCGGTTCCTGCAGCAGGATGCCAACCGTCGCATCGGTGGCCAGGAAGGCTTCACCGTTGTTCGGCTTGTCCAGCCCGGCCATGATCCGCAAGACGCTCGACTTGCCCGCCCCGTTGGGGCCAACGACACCGATTTTGGCGCCCGGATAGAAGCTCAAGGTGACGTCGTCGAGGATGACTTTGTCGCCGTGCGCCTTGCGGACCTTTTTCATCGTGTAGATGAACTCAGCCATGCGGCGGTGTTGCCTTTCTGATTGCCGGGTGTTGCTCGCGCCCCATCCTAGGCACCGCCACATCGATGCAGCTAAGCCGACAGCGGCACCTTGGCCCGCGACTCGTCGTTGTCGGCGTCTTCCTCGTCGCCGGCATCGGCCGTATTCGGTGCAGCATCCGGCACCGAGGTGACCGTCTTTTCGACGCGGGCAATGCAACGAGACAGGTCAGGGCCGACCGAGCTGGCCCGCATCTCCAGGTTAGAGCGCCGGATGCCGTCTCGGTCCTCATACTCGCTGGTGTGCACGTGGCCGACCACGATCACCGGCGAGCCCTTGCCGAGCGAGGCGCCAACCCCGGACACCAGCCGGCCCCAGCAGTTCACGGTGACGAACAGCGAATTGCCGGGCTCCCACGTACCGTCGCCGACGCGGCGCCGGGAATTGCTCGCGACCCGGAATTTCAGAACTTCGTGGTCTCCGACCGTGCGGCGAATCGGGTCGTTGACGATGTTGCCGACCACAGTCAGTGGAGTTTCGAACATTTCTTGTTCGCCTTTCTTGTATCGCACCGCAACCGGTGCTCCGTGGATGCCATTCAGCTCGGGATCACCGACAGCTCGATCCGATCCCGGGCGAAGACGGTTGGCGTTGTGAAGCAAGCGTTGGGTGTGGATAAAGAAGTCACATCCGCCACACCGGCACCTGGCCGCAGGGGGTGTGTCGTGCCCACCTTCGAGCGACAAACCGTGCGTGCCGAGCAGTTGTCGCTCAGAGGCGGGCAGATCGTCCGGGCTTAGCGCTGGCCCGACGTATCGCGGCGGGCCAACTCGGCCAGCATCGCGTTGTAGGCCGCCAGCTCAGAATCGTCGTCGCGGTCGGCCGCACGATCCAATCGCCGCGCGGTTCGCTGGTCGCTGCGCGACCATTGCACCAGTAACGCGATCATGACGACGACCAGCGGTATTTCCCCTGCGGCCCAAGCCATTCCACCGCCGAGCCGCTGATCACCCATTAGGTCGGTGTGCCAGCTCAGGTGCAGCGACCGGTAGAAGCTTTCGCCAAGCACCTTCTGCATGCTCATCAGGATGATTGCGAAGAATGCGTGCAGCGGCAGCGACGCGAAAACCACTGCCACCTTGGCCAGCGGCGGGATCGGCCGCGGCGTCGGGTCGACACCGATGACCACCCAATAGAACAGGTAGCCACTGGCCAAGAAGTGCACGTTCATCACGACGTGCCCGACGTGACTGCCGACCGCGGCGTCGAACAGGCCGCCCAGGTACAGCCCGTAGAACCCGGCGACGAACAGGGCCGTCGCGACCACCGGATTGGTGAGGAACCTCGAGATCCTGCTGTGCAAGGCGGCGAGCAACCATTCCCGCATACCCGGCGGATGGCCGCGACCGGCGGCCGGTAACGCCCGCAGCGCCAGGCCGACCGGCCCACCCAACACGAGCAGGATCGGGACCAGCATCGACAGCATCATGTGAGCGGCCATGTGCATGCTGAACATCGCCGGCATGTACCGGCCCAGACCCGACGAGCTGACGAACAGCAGCGCCGCGCAGCCCAGTAGCCAAGCCACCGTCCGGCCCACCGGCCACGCATCGCCGCGTCGCCGCAGCCGACGCACGCCCGCCAGATACAAAACGGCCAACACGATCGCGGCCGAGCCGAAAATCAGGTCGAACCGCCAGTCGAACAGCACCCGAACCGGGGTCGGCGGCCCGGCGAAGTCGTAGCCGATTTTCACCTCGGATATCGAGGGGACGCCGATCGGCAGCGGTGGCGGAGGTGTGCGGCCGAGGCCGACGGCGACGCCGAAGGTGAGGCCGAAAAGCAGCGCCTCGATCAATGCCAGCCGAATCAGGCTGCCTGGTGAGCTCGGATCTGTTTGCAGCGCAACGACTCCGGTGCGTCGCTGGCGCCAACCGACCACGCCGAGCAGACACAGCGCGACGAACTTGACCACCACCAGTCGTCCATAGTTGGTGGTGAGCAGGTCCGACGGCAGGATCCGCAACAGCGCGTTGACGATCCCGCTGACCGCCATCGCGACAAAGCACCACAACGCGATCGCCGAGAATCGCCGCGACGCCAGGTCGGAGTGTTGTCCGCCACGCAATACATGGGTGAGTAAGGCCAGCAGGCCACCGGCCCAGATGCTGCCCGCGACCAGGTGGATCAGCAGGCTGTTGGTGGCCAGGTCATGGGATCCGCCGGCGGACGAGTGGCCGGTCAGCCCCAGCGGTAGCAGGGTGGCCAACGACCCGGCCAACAGCAGCGGCGTCCACGACCAGCGCAACACCGGCACGCTGGCCACCGTCACCACCGCGGCCAGCAGCGCGGTCCAGCGCCACGTCGTCGATATGTTGATCAGATTGGCCAGCGACCACAGGGTCGCCGGGTTCAGATGGGCGGTGATCGGCTGACCGGAGACGTCGGAAATGGTCAGAGGCACCAACAGGGCCGCGCACACCGCCCACGCCCCGGCGGCCACCGTCCCTACCCGCAAGGCGCGATAGCCATCGACATCGAGGACGCCGTCGTCCTGGGGGGGCACCAAAAACGCCGCGAACAGGAAAGATCCGACGGCCACGACCGCGGCGATCTCACCGGCGGCCCGAACGAAAGGCAGGCCAATCGTGGTCACCGGACCGGGATCGGGCAACCCGGTCGCGGTCAGCGCGGCCACCAGCGAGAGCGCCCCGATGCCCGCCGCGGTGCAGCCGGCCAGCGTCGCCACCCCGACCAGCAGCGGCCACGCCACCGCGCGGCGGCCAGCAGCCGGAGCATCCGTCATAAACAAAGCGTACGGTCGCGCGTCCTACGGGCGTCCCGCAGCGCGCGCCTCCGCCTCGCGGGCGACGAACTGGTCGCGCGCGATCTGCGCGACGTGGTCGAAATCCTGAAGGATGGCCTGTAACTCGCGGCGAAACGCGACGCGCCGTTCGCCCAGATCTGGTGCGGGTTTGAGCAGATCCTGGTCGGCGACGACCTGGCGCGCGGTGGCGAACAACAATGTCGACACCGGCTCGCTGCTGCGCACCCGGCCTTGCGCGACGTACTGCTTGCCGACACCGAGCGCCAACTGGGTCAGTTCCTTTTCGCCGATATCCGCCGGGGCGTCGCGGAGCACGTCGGCCACGATCTCGTAGGCCTCGAAGAACACCCGCAACATCGCGTCCGACATCAGCGGGCGCTTCGCGTACAGCATCGCGTCGATTTCGGCGGCGCCCCCGGCGACGCGCGCTTCCCAATCCCCATGCCACGCCATCTCTTCGGCGATGTTTTGCCGGAATGACGCCGAATCGGCGAAGTAGAAGTCGAACTTCAACAGGTCGCGTAGCCGCATGGCCTGATTCCAGAACGCCTCCAGCCGATCACCGTCGGCATGCCCGGCATGCGCCAGCGCCAGTTCGACGATGACGGTCTCCAGAAATGCGTGGATCACCGAGTTGCGGTAGAACGCTGCGGTGTGCTCGTTCTCCGGGGTGATGCGCCACACCGGTTCGCGGCCACTGTCGATCCGGGTGACCGGATGGCCATTGGACAACGAATCAACCGCAGCGCGAACGCCTTCGGTTGTACGCAACCGCAGCGCGCTGGTGGACATCGGGGTTTGCTTGCGTTCGAGATAGTCCAGTGAATCCTGCAGGGTGTGGTGCAGTTGCCCCAGCGTCAACGCCAATCCGTGCGTGGTCAGCAGCAGCGCCGACACCAGACCAGTGGCATTCACCGGGGTGGATTGCAGAATCCGCCAGGCCACTTCGAACGACATCTTTTGCAGGGCAAGCCGTTTGGCGGCTTCGTCCTCGGCGATTGGGCCGTGCGGCGGGCCGAGATACTCTCGCATCGAGACCGCTTCGGGGAAGCGGACGTAGATCTTGCCGTAGTTGCGTTCACCCTGGGCCTTGATGAAGCTGTACATCCAGCTCAAACCCTCGGCCCGCTTTTCCCCGCCGCGAGCGTAGGCCGCGTACTCGGCTGTCTCGTGCAGCTGATCGAAGCTGATCGAAACACCTTGCAGCAGAATGTCATCACTGCGGCCGTCTAGATAGGCATCGGCCACGTAGCTCATCAGTCCGAGCTTGGGCGGCAGCATCTTGCCGGTGCGCGAACGGGTGCCCTCGATGGACCAGCTCAGGTTGAAACGCTTCTCCACCACATAGCCGACGTACTCCCGGAGCACGTATTTGTACAGCGGATCGTTACCGATATTGCGACGGATGAAGATGGTCCCGGCGCGGCGCATCAGCGGTCCCATTACCCCGAACGCCAAGTTGATACCGGCGAAGACATGCACCGGCGGCAGCCGATTTTCTTGCATTGCTACCGGCATCACCGCGCCGTCGATATACGACCGGTGCGAGAACAGCAACACCGCCGGATGAGCTTCCAGCGCGGTCCGCAGCGCAGCCACCTGATACTCGTCGTAGTCGATTTCCCGGTCGAATCCCCGGCTGAACAACCTGCCCAGGACGGAGACCAGGTCGACGGAAACTCGGCTCCACCCGGTGGCGAGCTCGTCGAGCATTTTGCCGGCTTGCTCGACGGTGGCATCTGGGATCTTCTCCAGGCCGGCGCGAAATCGCGCGGACGCCAGAATCTCCGGCCGCACCAGACGCGGCGACTTGTATTGCGGTCCAAGGATTCGGTATTCGGCACGTTCCATCGCCAGCAGAGCCCGACGGGTGACGAAATGCGCAAAGTCGCGCGGGTTGTCCCCGGAAGTGATGTCGCGCCATTGCTGACGAAGTTCGGACACCTTGGCCGATTCACCGGCCACCACCTGGGCGCGTGAACGGTCAGTACGCAGAATGTGACGCTGCTGACGCTCGCTGGGCTGGTAGGGATTTCGGCCCGGGATCAACGCCGTCACCCGATTCCATGCCGACGCGTCGGCACGCGGCATCCAGAAGACTCGCACCGGCACGATCGACCGGTCCTCGTCCAACTCGAGTTGCTCGACGAGTTGCGCCAGCGCGCCGGGTGACGCGTTCCGCTCGGGCAGCGGCAGCACCTCGAGCTTGGTCTCCGGATGGCGGGCACGTTGCTGATCCAGCCACGTGGCAAGCAATTCCGATTCCATCGGCGACGACGCCGACGCCAACACCAAGGTGTCGTCGCTGGTGCTGAACGAACCCTCGTCGGCAGCCGGCGTGGTCACGATCGCCCCCTGGGCCGAGGCGTACTCGGTTGGGCCTTGGTCGCTTTGCGCGGCGCCGCCTTGGGCTGGGTTGTCTTGGCCGTTTTCTTCGCCGCAGCTTTCGCGGGCGTGGCCTTCGCGGGTGCGGCCTTAGCGGTCTTGGCGGGCGCGGCCTTGGTGGCCTTGCGCGGCGCCTTTCGCGGCGCCGCCTTCTTTCGGTACACGTCATGGTCGGGCAGCTCGTCGACCGGCCAGTCGGCCAGCGTGTCCACATACAGCTGGCGCACCTCGGCAATTCGGTCCGCGAGCGTGTCGACCGTCCAGTCGGCGACCGAAATCGGCGGGAACACCGCAACATCCACCGTGCCAGGGTTCATGGTGGTCGAATTGCGCGCCGCGATGATCTCGGCGTTGCGGATCACGATCGGCACCACCGGTATCCCCACCGCCATCGCCATGCGGAACGGTCCCTTCTTGAACGGCCCCACGCTGGTGGTGTCCAGCCTGGTGCCCTCGGGCGCGATCATGATGGACAGGCCTTGTCTGGCCCGCTCCTCGACCTGGTGCAGCGACTCCACCGCCGCGGTCGGGTTATCCCGGTCTATGAAGACGGAGTCCAGTACCTTGCCGAGCGTGCCCATGATGGGATCGCCCTCGAGCTCTTTCTTCCCTACCGCCACCCAGTTGTCGCGGATCAGTGCGCCGACGATGACTGGGTCGGCCTGGTTGCGGTGGTTGAAGATGAACACCGCGGGCCGCTCGGCGGTCAGGTTCTCCTCGCCGAGGATGTTGAGTTGCACACCGCTGGCGGTCAGCAACAGCTGCGACCAGGTCGCCGTGAAGAAGTTGACGCCGCGGCGCCGGCTACGGGTCAACAGCCCGATCCCCAACGCACCGGCGGCGACGGGAACCACCGAACCGACCCCGGCGAGCGTGCGCAGTTGCGCCGTGATGCCCCCGCCGCTACGGCTGGTGAACCGCAAAATCGGCCAGCCTCGCCGCTTGGCGACGGCGGCCATCTTGCCTTCCGGGTTGGTCGGGCGCGGGTTGCCGACCAGGTACATCAGCGCGACGTCTTCGTCACCGTCGGCGTAGAAGTAACTGTCCTTGAGGTCAATCCCGTTCTCGCCGGCGAACTTCTGCACCGCGGCGGCCTTACCCGGGCCCCACAGAATCGGATTGACCACGCCGCCGGTGAGAACTCCGTCGTCGTCGGTCTCGAACTTGTTGGTGAGCGTGTTGGCGATGCCGAGGAAGCGCGCCACCGGACCGACCTGGATGGTCAGCGCCGACGAACTCAGCACCACGGTGTGACCGCGGGCCAGGTGCGCGCGGACCAGCTCGCGCATCTCCGGGTAGACGCGGGATTCGATTCTCTGCACGAACAGCCGCTCGCCGATCTCTTCCAGATCGCTCAACATGCGTCCGCGCAACGCTCCCGACGCCTTGCCGATGAGTTCTTCGAATTCGATACGCCCGAGTTGGTGGTTCAGGCCCGCGGCGACCATGCTGACCATTTCGCCAACGCCCATGTCGCGGCGGCGAATCCGCTCCTGGGTGAGGATGACGGCGGTGAAGCCGGCCACCAGGGTCCCGTCCAGGTCAAAGAATGCGCCGATCTCGGGCCCGGGCGGGCTGGCCATGATCTCGGCGACCGAGCCTGGCAACCGAAGATGACGTGCCGGTCTCTTCGGCTCGCGATCCTCCCCCGTCACTGTGCGCCGCTCCTCCTCATCGCTGCGCTCTGCATCGTTGCCGGCGCTCATGAACCCACCGCCGACCGCTTCGACGCGCCAGACGTGTCGGTATCGAACGTGGCCGGCACCGCCTGCGGCGCGGGATCACCTGCCAGCGCGAGGATTTCGTTGAAACCCTCCAGCAGACACCGGGCAAACAGCGCCTCATCACGGATGGCGGCGCGGTCGTAGCGCGCGGTGATGGTGCAGTAACCGCCCCTGGAGATCAAAACGACCATCATCGCCACGCCCGGCAATGGGCCAATGCCGTACTGCCGCAAGATCTTTGCACCGACGAGGAACGTGTCGCCCGGATAGACCGGAACGTTGCTGGCCTGCACGTCGGAGCCGACGACCGAGGCCGTCATCGACTCCAGCAGCGGTCCCGGTAACACGCTCAATACCGGTGCGATCGAACCGATGATGTCCATCGCGGGCTCGTCGCGGCGCTGGGTCATCTGCAGGCGGATCTTCTGCATGCGAGCAACCGGATCCGCGGTACCGATCGGGGCGGCTAGGTTCACACCGGTGAACCGGTTACCGCCCGCCGCGTCGGACTCGGCCCGCAGGCTGACCGGCACCGCCATTGGCAACGTGGAGATCGGAACACCCAATGCCGCGTGGTAGCGGCCCAGCGCACCGGACAAACCGGCCAGATAGGCGTCATTGATCGAGCCGCCGCCGGCTTTCGCGGCCCGGTGCAAATCGGACAGCGGGATGTCGATGGCCTCGCTGCGGGTGGCCAAACTGCGTCGCCGAAGCAGCGGAGAGGGTTCAGCGGCCCGGCTGACCACTCGTGCGCCCGATCGGGCGTAGTTGAACACACCGGACACCGCCCTACCGGGATTGGCTACCGCTCGCCCGACCATCGACGCCGCTCCCCACAGCGCACCGCCGGCCCCGTAGACCACATTCGCGGCCATGCGGTTGAACCCTTCGCGCATCAGGTCGTTGGCGGTCAGATCCTGCGGAATGGGTTGGGCCGGTGTTGGCTGAGGCGTCGGATCACGTTCGAGGTCGTAGATATGAGCGAACATCTCCACGCTGCCGACACCATCGGTGACGGCGTGGGACAGGTGCAGCAACGTGGCGGCTTTGCCGTCGGGCAGACCCTCGATCAGAGTGGCCGTCCACAGCGGTCGGGCAATGTCCAACGGTGACTGCAACATCAGCTCTGCCAGGTCGAACACCTGTCGCAGCCTGCCGGGTTCGGGGACACGCAGTCTGCGCACGTGATAGTCCAAGTTGAAGTCGGGATCGACCACCCAGCGCGGCGCGGCTGTCGGCAACGTCGGCACGACCACTTTCTGCCGCAGCCGTAGTGCACGTCGGGACGCGTTCTCGAAACGGGTCCGGAAGCGGTCCCAATCCGGCGTGCGGTCCAGGATTTCCAGGGCCATGATTCCCGAGCGGGTACGCGGATTGGCCTCTCCGCGATGCAAGAGGTAGTCGACCGGCCCCAGCGCCGTGGGCATTCCGGCCGCATCGACCTGCTCAGCCACCGCGGCTCCCCCATCCGGCCAACGCCGCCATCGCCACTCAAGCCTCCTGTTTCAGACAGGCCCCGCGACCACTCGTCAGGACGCAGCGGGCAACTCCAACGTAGTCCGGTAAGTGCGGTGACGGTAGCCGATTGTCCGGATCATAACGCGAGATCAGACGTGCTATGGGTGCCCTGCGAAACGCCCTGACCTGCTGCCAAATTCGAAATAAGCAACTGTCGGGTGCCGGACCGATTCAGCCGGTCGGTGAAGCGTGCTTGCGGGCAGCCCTTGATCGCGACCGCACATGCTGCCCGTAGACAACACCCAAGAAGTCAGCGACGGCGTCGGCCGTCAGTCGGGATCGGACGGTGGCGAACAAGTCGAATGCATGGTGAGCATTGGGCAGCTCGGCGTAGCCCACGGTGTGAGCTCCGGCCTCGCGAAGTGCGTCGCAGAAGGCCCGTGCCTGGACGGTCGGGATCACCGAATCGCTCTCGCCGTGCAGGACGAAAAATGGCGGCGCATCGCGGTGGACATGCGAAATCGGCGACGCCAATTCGAAGAGTTCGGGCTTGTCGGCGTAGCGCTCTTTCATGACGAAAAGCTCGAGGAACGGCATCATCATCTCGTGCATTTTCTCGGCATCGGTGAGGTCGTAGACGCCGTAAAAGGGCGCCGCGGCTTGAACAGTGGTGTCCACATCCTCAAAGCCGGGCTGCAATCGCGGGTCGTTAGCGGTGAGCGCGACCAGCGAGGCCAAATGGCCGCCCGCCGAGCCACCGGTGACCGCGACGAAGTCGGGATCGCCGCCGTAGTCGGCGATATTCTCGCGAACCCACGCCAGCGCGCGCTTGACGTCGACGATGTGGGCCGGCCACGATTTGCGCGGGCTCTTGCTGTAGTCGATCGAGACGCAGACCCAGCCGAGTTCGGCCATCCGGCCCATCAGCGGATAACCCTGCGGTCGCCTACCGTTGACGGTCCACGCGCCGCCCGGGATCTGTAACAGCACCGGCGCCCGGTCGCCAACCTTGATGTCCCGATGGCGCCAGATGTCCAGCAAGTTGTCGCGGGTGTCCGGGCCGTACGCGATGTCTGACGTTTTCGCCGCATAACGACGGTGGCCGGCGGCGGCATGCAACATCCCGCCGCGGCGCTCGGGCCGGTCGCTGATCGGATGACAGACCGAGTCGCGGTACTGCGCACCGAAAGAATCCTGCAGCGCCGCAGTGAGGATGCGATCTGCGCGCTGGGCCGCCCAACTCGTCGCAACCCGGCCAACCGACAACGGCGTCACGCCGGACAACGCATGCCCGGTGACCACATGGGGCGGGAATTCGGCCGATAACCATTCCGCCAGAAAACGCGCTACCCACGGCGAGCCACGAAGCAACAGGGAGCCGGTGCGGTACGCGCCAATCGGCATCGCAGCGAGCTGCGAGCCCTGGCGCAGCACTTCTGCGCGCGCCTGCGAGTATCGCGCTCTGACATCTACGGCTACGGTCATGCCCCGCCACTCCTCGTCGTTGAGCACACGCCGCCCTCGAACAGCCGGGCCGTCGGTAGCGTACGTGTGTGGCGGGCCTCACACTAGCTCAATCACTATTACTACCAACGGCATTTGCTGCGGCGTTGCGGACTGTGAGTGCCCATTCCACCGGTTAGCTACACTGACCTGGGCTTGGAGTCTTTGCCCCCGTAGCTCAGCTGGATAGAGCACATGACTTCTAATCTTGTGGTCGCAGGTTCGAATCCTGCCGGGGGTACATGGCGCAGGTGCTGCTGTGGCCGATGGGATACGTGTGGCACCTGTTCTCGGATGGTGCTACGCGCCGTCGCCGGCGAAGCTGCGGAGGTGCCCGATGTCCCAATCCGACCTGGTGCTGTTCAGTATCGACAACCACGTCGCACTGATCACCGTTAACGATCCCGAACGACGCAACGCCGTTACCGGTGAGATGTCGAAACAGCTACGTGCCGCGGTGGAGCGAGCCGAAGCCGACTCCGACGTACATGCTGTTGTCGTTACCGGTGCCGGTCAAGCGTTCTGCGCCGGCGCCGATCTCAGCGCTTTGGGCAATGCGGCCGAAGAGGGACTGCAGCGGCTATACGACGGTTTCATGGCCGTAGGCAAGTGCGCGCTACCGACGATCGCTGCCGTCAACGGCCCTGCCGTCGGCGCCGGCCTGAACCTGGCGCTGGCCACCGATGT
This sequence comes from uncultured Actinomycetota bacterium, assembly GCA_963733755.1. Lineage (GTDB taxonomy): Bacteria > Actinomycetota > Actinomycetes > Mycobacteriales > Mycobacteriaceae > Mycobacterium. The sequence continues at coordinate 18,727 of CAVTEZ010000024.1, read as the reverse complement.
ACGGATCGCCGGGCCAAAAGCGTTGTTCGACGCCCGTTTTCAGAAGCTGGGGATTCACCCGGGCGGCGGTGCGACGTGGATGCTGCAGCGCGGGGTCGGACCGCAGGTGGCCCGCGCGGCGCTGCTGTTCGGCATGCGTTTCGACGCCGAATCCGCTGTGCGACATGGCTTAGCACTCAGCGTCGCCGACGATCCGGTTGCCGCCGCATTGGAACTGGCGGCCGGCCCGGCGGCCGCCCCGCGCGACGTTGTGCTGGCGACCAAGGCCACCATGCGCGCCACCGCCAGCCCCGGATCGCTCGACATCGACCAGCACGAGCTGGCCAAGGACACCGAACTCCGGCCGCAGGCCACCTCGATTCAGTCACCGGAGTTCGCCGCCCGACTGGCCGCGGCTAAGCGGAAGTAATCCTAGAGGTCGAGCAGCGCGGTCTCTGGCGATTCGATCAGCCTGCGCAGCTCGCCCAGAAACTGAGCAGCGTGGGTGCCGTCGGCGATTCGGTGATCGAACGCACACGTCAGCGTCATCTGTGGACGGACAACCACGGCGTTATCAAGCGCCATCGGCCGCGGTTTCAACGACCCCATGCCAAGGATTGCGGCTTCGGGATAGTTGATCACCGGTACGCCGTCGTCGAGCCCGAGCGCCCCGAAGTTCGACACGGTGAACGTCGAGCCCGTCAGCTCGGCGGGCTTCAGAGTGCCGGCGCGGGCATCCCGAATCAGCCGCGCCACCGAGTCGGCGAGTTCGCGGGTGGTCTTGCGCTGGGCGTTGGTAACGACCGGGACGAGCAGGCCGCGCGGAGTCGCGACTGCGAAGCCCAGATGGATTGCATGGTGCGAATGCACCTGCGCACCATCGGGGCCATCCACCCAAGTCGAGTTCAGGATCTTGTTGTGCGTCAACGCGATAACAAGCAATCGCAGAGTAAGCACAAACGGCGAGATGACCTCGTCGTTGCCGCCGACCAGAGCGCTCAGGCGGTCGCGAAGCGCTACCAAAGCCGTGCAGTCGACGTTCACGCTTGCGTGCGCATCGGGAATATTACTGCGCGACAATGTCATTCGTTCTGCCATGTGAGCGTGTATGCCGCGGACCGGCAGCACGTCGTAGGAAACGCCGGGCCGTTCGGCACCTACTCCAGCAGCCGCCAGCACCGCATCGCGACTGATCAGACCGTCGTCGCCGGGCGGTACCTCGTTCAGGTCCACCAGCAGGTCGGCAGCCAATTTCCGCACGCTCGGTTTGGCTTTGGGACGTCGGCGGCTGGCGTCCAGCCCATCGTCGGCTCCGTATCCGACCAGGACTGGCTTACGTGTCGATAGCTCACCGTTGGTCGCGGGCGCGCTGTCGATGCGGGCCAGTAGCGAGCCGACGGCCAGCACATCACCTTCGACCCCGCGTATTTCGACGATCCGGCCCGCATATGGGCTGGGAATTTCGACCTCAGCCTTGGCGGTTTCCACCGAGCACAACGGCTGGTTGAGTTCGACGTCGTCGCCGACGTTGACGCGCCAGCACGTCAGCGTCACCTCCTCCAGACCCTCACCGAGATCGGGCACGACGAATATTTTGACGCGGTCGCTTGCGGGCCCCGGGTTCACGGTTGCTCCAGCGTGCGCTCGACGCAATCCAGCAGCCGGTCCGGCCCGGGCAGCCACAGTTTCTCCAGTCGTGCGGGTGGATACGGGGTGTCGAACCCGCACGCGCGCAACACCGGTGCCTCGAGTTCGTAGAACATTTCCTCTTGAATACGGGCGGCCAGCCCTGCTCCGTAGCCAAGGCTTCGCGGCCCCTCGTGCAGCACCACGCACCGCCCGGTCCGACGAATCGACGCGGCCACCGTGTCGAAGTCCAGTGGGACCAGTGACCGCAGATCCACTACCTCGAGGCTCCAACCATGTTGCTGCGCAGCTATTTCTGCGGACGACAGCGCAGTACCCACAAGTCCGCCGTAGGTCAGCACGGTGACGTCGGTACCGGCACGACGCACCATCGCCTGCCCGATTCCAGGGCCAGCACGGGTCGTGTCGACGACTTCGCGGCCCCAGTAACGTCGCTTGGGTTCCAGAAACATCACCGGGTCCGGACACGCGATGGAGTGGCGCAGCAACCAGTAGGCATCCGATGGTGTCGACGGGACAACGACTTTCAGTCCTGCGGTGTGCGCCCAGTACGACTCGGTGGACTCCGAGTGGTGCTCGACGGCGCCGATGCCGCCGAACGACGGGATCCGCACCGTGACGGGCATGTTGACCTGACCGCGCGTGCGGGTCCGGTACTTCGCAAGGTGGCTGACCACCTGATCGAAAGCCGGATAAGAGAATCCGTCGAACTGGATCTCGGGTACCGGCACGAATCCGCGCAGCGCCAGGCCCACCGCGATGCCGATCACCGCTGACTCGGCCAACGGTGTGTCGAAGCAGCGCTGCGGGCCGAACGCCGCGTTCAGACCCTCGGTGACCCGGAAGACTCCGCCCAACGTCGCGACGTCCTCGCCGAAGACGAGCACCCGGTCGTCGGCGGCCATCGCGTCGTGTAGTGCGTGATTGAGCGCCTGGACCATAGTCAGCGGCGACGCGGTGAGCGCTTCGGTCGGCGGCCGTTGCGGGACGGCAGCCGGGCGGAATGTCGGCGGTTCGGCGATCTGAGTCATCATGCCTCCCGGAGGATTTCGGCGCGCAACTGCAGGCGTTGGGCCTCGAGACCGGGAGTCATCTCCGCGTAGACCGCGGTGAAGACTTCGTCGATGTCGATATCGGGTGCCGCGAATACTGCGTCGCGTAATTCGGCACGCAATCGTTTGGAGCGCGCGGCGATCCTGTCCTCCAGACGCTGCGACCAAAGTCCTTGGCTGTCCAAGTAGGCGCGGTAACGCGGAATCGGGTCCAGCGCCTGCCAGCGGTCCAGTTCTTCTTGGTCACGGTATCGCGTCGGATCGTCGGATGTGGTGTGCGGCCCGAGCCGATACGTGATCGCCTCGATCAGCGTCGGCCCGTGGCCGGCTCTGGCCCGCCCGGCTGCTTCAGCCATCACCGCGTAGCACGCCAACACGTCGTTGCCGTCCACCCGGACGCCGGGCATGCCATACCCGATTGCCTTGTGCGCGATGGATGGTGCCACGGTCTGACTGCGCAGCGGAACCGATATCGCCCACTGGTTGTTCTGCACGTAGAACACACACGGCGTTTTGAATACCGCCGCGAAGTTCAGTGCCTCGTGGACGTCACCCTCGCTGGTGGCACCGTCACCGAGGAAGGCCACCGTGATCGAATCCTCGCCAAGCCGCTGCGCAGCCATGGCGGCGCCGACGGCATGCAACGTCTGTGTGCCGATCGGAACCGAGATCGGGGCGCAACACTTTTGGGTGAAATCCAGCCCGCCGTGCCAAGTTCCGCGCCACGCGGCGCCGACTTGGCCGGGCGAGATACCACGGACTAGAAAGACCCCCAATTCGCGGTACTGGGGAAACAGCCAGTCGGTCTTCCGCAGGCAGGCCGCCGCGCCGACCTGAGCAGCCTCTTGGCCGCAGCACGATGCGAACAGTGCCAGCTCGCCTTGGCGCTGCAAGTTGACGAATTCGGCGTCCACATCACGGGTGACCACCATCATCTCGTAGAGCCAGCACAGTGTCTCCGCGGGAAGTTCACGGCTGTATCGGGATTCGGCCGTGGGCGATCCGTCTGGGCCGACGAGCTGCACAGGCTCGAGGTCGACAGTCATCGGCGGGTGAGAGACCTCGGCCATGCCGCCTCCTACGCGCAGGCGTGCGGCGGGTCAGAGCAAACCCCAATGCCGAGGCTGCTACGAGCCGGCTTCACCTGCCAGGTGCACGATCCGCTCGGCTCGCCGCAACACGGGCGCATCCACCATTATGCCCTCAAATGCGAAGACACCGCGTTCATCGACGGCCGCGGCAAGAACGTGTCGTGCCCACTGCACCTGGTCGCGCGACGGCGCATAACCGGCCCGTATCACCGACACCTGGCTGGGGTGGATAGCAACCTTCGCGTCAAAGCCCACGGCCACCGCGTCGTCGACTTCGGCGCGCAGCCCGTCGAGGTCCTTGATGTCGAGGTAGACCGAATCCAGGGCAAGGCGGCCGTGTGCCTTGGCCGCCAGCAATGACTGCGAACGGACGTGGCGGGCAACTTCGCGGTAGGTGCCGTCCGGGTAGCGGTTGGCGGTGCCGCCCAACACGGCGAACAGGTCCTCTGCGCCCCACATCACGGCGATCGCGTTGTCGACCTGGACGGTCTCGGTCACGGCCAGGGCGCCCATCGGCGATTCCACGAGCACGATCACGTTCAGCGGCGCAAGGGCGGTGACATGCTCGACCGCTTCGCATTTCGGCAGCATCACGGTGTGGTAGGGCGTGTTTTTCAAAGCCTGCAGGTCGAGTTCTTGATCGGCGGTGCCGAACTGATTGACGCGCACTACGGTGCGACCCGGATCGAGTTGAACATCCACCAGCGCTTTGCGGGCCGCGGGCCGATCGGCGGCCGCACACCCGTCCTCGAGGTCGAGAATCACGATATCGGCTGCGGCCGCGGCCTTTTGGTAGCGCTCAGGGCGGTCTGCCGGGCAGAAGAGCCATGCCGGCCCGGGATGTCGCAGGCCCATCAGGCCCCCCCGCCAGCGGCCTCGGGTGGTCGCATCCGCACCATGGTCTTGCGATTGGCGGTGGCCACCACGTCGCCGTGCTGGTTGCGACCGGTATGCGCGAACGTCACAATGCCTTCGCCGGGACGGCTTTTGGACGCCCGCTTCTCGATGATGACCGTCTCGGCGTACAACGTGTCGCCGTGGAAAAGTGGTTTGGGGAAAGCGATTTCGGAGAATCCGAGGTTGCCGACAATCGTGCCCTGGGTCAGCTGCGCGACCGACAAACCGACCAGGGTCGACAAAGTGAACATCGAGTTCACTAGCCGCTGGTTGAACGGTGGCAGCGCGTCGGAGAATGCGGCGTCCAAATGCAGCGCCTGGGTGTTCATCGTCAATGTCGTGAACAACACGTTGTCGGCCTCGGTGATGGTCCGGCCCGGACGATGCAGATATCGCACGCCGGTTTCGAATTCTTCGAACCACAGCCCACGCTGAACTACCTCGCGCAGCGGCTGCTCACCATTCGTTCCGTTCCCGCCACTCACAAATTCACCGTCCGTCTCGACGTCACAGGCCCACCTCGCGGGCGATCAACATCAGCTGCACTTCAGTGGTCCCCTCGCCGATCTCGAGAATCTTGCTGTCCCGGTAGTGCCGGGCCACAGTGAATTCATTCATAAACCCGTAGCCGCCGTGAATCTGGGTGGCATCTCGGGCATTGTCCATGGCCGCCTCGCTGGCGACCAGCTTGGCGATCGCGGCCTGTTTCTTGAACGGCTTACCGGCCAGCATCAGCGCCGCGGCGTCGTAGTAGGCGGTGCGGGCGGTGTGAGCGCGAGCCTCCATCCGCGCGATGGTGAACGCGATCGACTGGTAGCGGCCGATCGCCTGCCCGAATGCTTCGCGTTCCCGCGCGTACTTGACGCTCTCGTCGACGCAACCCTGCGCGGCGCCGGTGGACAGCGCGGCGATCGCGATGCGGCCCTCGTCGAGAATGCGCAGGAAGTTCGCGTATCCGCGGCCGCGCTCGCCGAGCAGATTCTCTTCGGGCACCCGCACGTCGTCGAAGCTAAGCGGATGAGTGTCGGAGGCGTTCCAGCCGACCTTGTCGTAGGCGGGCTCGGCGATGAATCCCGGTGCAGGCACCGGAACCAGGATCGACGAGATCTCTTTCTTACCGTCCCGCTCGCCCGTCACTGCCGTGACGGTGATCAGCTTGGTGATGGCAGTGCCGGAGTTGGTGATGAACTGCTTGGAGCCGTTGATCACCCACTGACCGTCGTCGAGCTGCGCGGTGGTCTTGGTGGCGCCGGCGTCGGTGCCGCCGCCCGGCTCGGTCAGACCGAACGCGCCCAGTGCACGACCACTGGCCAACTGCGGCAACCATTCCCGCTTTTGCTCATCGGTGCCGAACCGGTAGACCGGCATGGCGCCGAGCGAGACGCCGGCCTCCAGCGTGATCGCCACGCTCTGGTCGACCTTGCCCAACTCCTCCAACGCCAGGCACAGGGCGAAGTAGTCGCCGCCCATACCACCCCACTCCTCGGGGAACGGCAGACCGAACAGGCCCATCTCGGCCATGCCGGCAACGACTTCGTAGGGGAAGGAGTGTTCGGCGTCGTGTCGAGCCGACACCGGTGCGACGACACTTTGGGCGAAGTCACGAACGGTCTTGGCCAACTGCTCGTATTCGTCCGGGAGCGTCCCGGTCGACAGGAAATCACTCATGTTCGCCGTCCTCTGTTTGTCGTGTTGCTGGTGTCATTCCCCCACCTCATCGCTGCGCTCTGCCTCATCGGCGGCCTGGGCGTTCGCGGTAATTCGGGCTAGCGACTGGCCTACCTTGACCTGGTCGCCCACGGCGACCAGGAGTTCGACCACACCGTCGACAGGTGCCGTCAGCGCGTGCTCCATTTTCATCGCTTCGACCGTGACGACAACCGTCCCCGCGTCGACCTCAGCGCCATCCTCGACGCTCACCGCGACAACCGCGCCGGGCATGGGGCTGGTCAATTCGGCGTCGCCGCTGTGCTCTTCGTCGGCACGCACCGGCGCTTCGCGCATCTCTTCGAGCACTGCGAAGACTCCGTCGCCGGCCAGCCATATCTTGTTGTCTGCCGCCGCGACCGTGTAGGTGGCGCGCAGACCATCGATGGTGACCGTCAGCTGGTCGCCGGTCAAAGCTGCTTGCAGCGAACGAGATTCGCCAGCTTCGATGCGGACTTCGGCAGCCTCCGGGACACCGGAGATGTGGACGTGATCGGTGCGTTCGCCGGACCGAAGTCGGATGCTCACCGGCGCCCGGCGGCCGACCCGCCACCCGGTGGGAATCGCCCACAGGTCGGCGCCAGGTGCCGGGAAGGATCGCAGCCAGCGGAAAACCGCGGCAGCGACGAACTGTTCGTCAGCGGGCGGCTCAGCGACGAAATCACCGGCGCGACGGTCCAACAGCCCGGTGTCGAGCCGACCGGCAACGACATCGGGATCGGCCAGCAGAAAACGGGCGAACTCGATGTTGGTGATCACCCCAAGCACCGCGGTGTCGGCCAGCGCTCGATCCAGGGTTCGCAGCGCGGCGGCCCGATCCGGGCCGTGCGCAATCACTTTCGCCAGCATCGGGTCGTAGTCGCTGCCGACGACCATCCCCGCGGATACGCCCGAATCAATACGAACGCCCGTCGCATCGGGTTCTAGGACCGCCAGCACATCGCCGCCGGTGGGCAAGAAGCCGTGTGCCGGATCCTCGGCATAGATCCGCGCTTCAATCGCATGGCCCTGCAACGCAATATCGGCCTGATTCACGGTCAGCTTCTCACCCGCCGCGATCCGGACCTGCCATTCGACCAAATCCCATCCGGTGACCAGTTCGGTGACCGGGTGCTCGACCTGTAGCCGGGTGTTCATCTCCATGAAGAAGAACTCCTCGGGGCGATCGGCTGAGACGATGAATTCGACCGTGCCCGCTCCGGTGTAGTCGACGCTGCGGGCGGTATCGCAAGCGGCTGCGCCGATCCGAGCTCGTGTTTCGGCATCCAGCAGCGGCGATGGCGCCTCCTCGATGACCTTCTGGTGTCGGCGCTGCAGGCTGCACTCCCGCTCGCCGAAGTGAACGACGTTGCCATACGCATCGGCCAATACCTGGACCTCGATGTGCCTGGGGCGCAGCACGAATCGCTCCAGGAACAGCGTGTCGTCACCGAATGCGGCGGCCGACTCCCGGCGGGCACTGACCAGCGCAGCGGGCAGGTCAGCCGCCTGCTCGACCATGCGCATACCCTTGCCGCCGCCGCCGGCGGACGGTTTAACGAGAACCGGGTAGCCGATCTCGTCGGCGGCGGCGATCAGCTCCTCGTCGCTGAGCCCGGGTCGCGCGATTCCGGGGACCACGGGCACACCGAACGCCGACACGGTGCTCTTTGCGGCGATCTTGTCACCCATGGTCTGGATGGCGCGCACCGGTGGGCCGATGAACGTCACTCCCGCCGCCGCCAGGGCGGCCGCGAAATCGGCGTTCTCCGAGAGGAATCCGTAGCCGGGGTGCACAGCCTGAGCTCCGGTGCGCACGGCCGCGTCGACGATGGTGGCGATGTTGAGGTAACTGGCCCGTGCCGGTGCCGGGCCGATCGCGACCGCGAGGTCAGCCGAGGCGACGTGGCGCGCGTTGGTGTCGGCGTCGCTGTACACGGCGACCGACCGGATGCCCATCGCCTTGAGTGTGCGAATCACCCGGACCGCGATCTCGCCGCGGTTGGCTACCAGAACTGTATCGAAACCCATCGCATTCACATCCGGAAGACGCCGTATGAAACCGGGTTGACCGGCGCGGTAGATACCACCGAAAGCGCCAGACCGACAACGGTTCTGGTGTCAGCTGGATCGATGACGCCGTCGTCCCAGAGTCTGGCCGTCGAATAGTACGGGTTGCCCTGGTGTTCGTATTGGGCGCGGATCGGGGCCTTCAACGCTTCTTCCTCCTCGGCGGTCATCTCTCCGCGTACCGTCGCCAGTACCGATGCGGCCTGCTCACCACCCATGACCGAAATCCGGGCGTTCGGCCACATCCACAGGAAACGCGGCGAATACGCCCGCCCGCACATCGAGTAGTTGCCAGCGCCGTAAGACCCGCCGATCACGACGGTGAGCTTAGGCACCCGCGCGCAGGCCACCGCGGTCACCATTTTGGCGCCATGCTTGGCGATGCCGCCGGCCTCGTAATCGCGACCGACCATGAACCCGGAAATGTTCTGCAGGAACAGCAGCGGCACCATTCGCTTGTCGCACAGTTCGATGAAATGCGCACCCTTGACCGCGGATTCGGAGAACAGCACCCCATTGTTGGCGACGATGCCGACCGGGTGGCCGTGAATGTGGGCGAACCCGGTGACCAAGGTGTTGCCGTACTCGGCTTTGAACTCGACGAATTCGCCGCCGTCGACAAGTCGGGTGATCACGTTGTGCACGTCGTACGGAATACGGGGGTCGACCGGCACCACGTCGTAAAGCTCCGATTGATCGGCAATCGGATCGACCGTGGGCAGCGCATCCCAGATCCGCTGCTCGCGCGGTCCCAGTGTCGAGACGATGCGTCGGATGATGCGCAATGCGTCGCGATCGTCGTGCGCCAGGTGGTCGGTGACGCCGGAGACCTTCGAATGCAGTTCTCCCCCACCGAGATCCTCGGCCGATACGACTTCCCCGGTGGCCGCCTTCACCAGCGGTGGTCCCCCGAGAAAGATGGTGCCCTGGTTGCGAACGATCACGGCCTCGTCACTCATGGCGGGGACGTAGGCACCTCCCGCCGTGCACGATCCCAGTACCGCTGCAATCTGCGGGATGCCTTGAGCGCTGAGATTGGCCTGGTTGTAGAAGATCCGGCCGAAATGGTCGCGGTCCGGAAACACCTCGTCCTGGCGGGGCAGGAAGGCGCCGCCGGAGTCGACCAGATAGATGCAGGGCAGCCGGTTCTGGCTCGCGATCTCCTGGGCGCGCAGGTGTTTTTTGACCGTAATCGGATAGTAGGTACCACCTTTGACCGTGGCATCGTTGGCCACGATCATGCATTCACGGCCCAAGATCCTGCCGATTCCGGTGATGATGCCGGCGCCGGGGCATTCGTCGTGGTACATCCCGTCGGCGGCGAGCGGCGCGATTTCGAGCAACGGACTGCCGGGGTCGAGCAACCCGTCGACGCGATCCCGGGGCAGCAGCTTGCCGCGGTCGACATGGCGGGAGCGCGAGCGTTCCGAACCGCCCAAGGCGGCCGCGGCCAGCTTTTCGCGCAACTGCGCAACGAGCGCGATGTGCGCGGCGCGGTTTTCCGCGGGAGAGGTCATCGGTTACACGCCAATTTCGGTTAATGGTCACTAACTCGTGTTATGTTAGTGGCGATTAACCGAAGTGTCTAGGGAGGCGGGATGTCAGTGTCCGCTCCGGCCGACCGCAGCGACGACGCCGCGGCACCGAACCCGCGCAGTCGCCGCAAATCGGATCGACGCCTGCAACTGCTGGCCGCCGCGGAACGGCTGTTCGCCGAGCGCGGATTTGCGGCGGTGCGGCTCGAAGACATCGGCGCCGCAGCGGGAGTCAGCGGCCCGGCGATCTACCGGCACTTCCCCAACAAGGAGTCGCTGCTGGTCGAGTTGTTGGTGGGCATCAGCACTCGCCTACTCGACGGCGCCCGCGCGGTCCGATCCCGACAGACCGCTGCTGCGGCGGCGCTGGACGGCTTGATCGACTTTCACCTCGACTTCACGCTGGGTGAGCCCGACCTGATTCGGATTCAGGATCGCGACTTGGCCTATCTACCGGACGCAGCCGAACGCCAGGTGCGGCGCGCCCAGCGCCAATACGTCGAGGTGTGGGTGGGGGTGCTGCGCGAGCTCGAGCCCGGACTTGCCGAAAGCGACGCCCGGCTGATGGCGCACGCCGCATTCGGCCTGCTTAACTCCACGCCGCACAGCCTGACGCCGGCCGACGGCAAGGCGGCACGCGCTGCGCGCTCACGTGCGGTGATGCGGGCGATGACAGTCGCCGCATTGACCGTCGGCGCCACAGCGGAATGACGAGCATTGCCACTGTTCACCGAACGTTTCGGCGCCGACGGTTGTGCTGCAGGTACCCTGCAGAAATGAGGTGGGCATGAGCGATCGACGTCATCCCGAACACACCCGTTCAACCCAGGAGCGGACTGACCAAACCCAACGGTTACGCCAGCCCTATCCGTCGTACACCGACCCGGCTTACAGCGGGCAGTCCTACTATCCGCCCCCGAACTACCCCGGCTCGCCGCCCGATCCGAACTCCATCCACCCCACCACGAAGCTGCCCCAATACTGGCTGCAGGGTCAGCCTCCGCCGGATCAGACGCCGCAGGAACCCGAGCCCGGGCGACCGAAAGCACCCCGCTGGCTGTGGATCGCCGCGGTCACGGCGGTGGTACTGGTTACCGGTCTGGTCATCGCACTGGTGATCGCCAACGGCACGGCCAGGAGGCAAACGGCGGTGCCGGCACTGCCGTCAACGGCGAGTTCGCAAAATCCGTCGCCGAAGACGTCGCCGCCGCCGTCGGCCGGCGCACCCGAGCCGGCCCCCACCGAGCCCAGCCAGCCCCCTGACGCGAGCGGGATGCAGACCGTGGTCTACAGCGTCACCGGCGACGGCCGCGCCATCAGCATCACCTACGTGGACAACGACGGCATGATGCAGACCGAATTCAACGTCGCGTTGCCGTGGACCAAGGAAGTGAGCCTGCCGGCGTCGGGCAACCGGACGGCGAACGTCACCATCGTGAATATCGGGCACGACGTCAGCTGCTCGGTGACCGTCGACGGCGTCGAGATCAACCAGCGCAGCGGCGTTGGGCTGACGATCTGCAACGGGTCGGGCTAGACGGCTCAGCCCGCGTCTGCCGCCGCGATTCGGTGCGGGGCATGCACGATCAGCAAGAGCATGAGCCCAACCACCATCACCAGACATAGGCCGCCCATACCGGCGCGCACGGCCCCGAAGACGTCGACGAACACCGAAAACAGCCACGGGGCCACGAAAGACACCGCGCGCCCGGTCATTGTGTAGAGGCCGAAGGCCACGCCCTCCTTTCCGTCGCTGGACATCCTCAGCAGCAACGTGCGCGCCGACGCCTGGGCCGGCCCGATGAACAGGCACAACAGCAGCCCGGTGATCCAGAACGGGCGCGGACCGGACACCAGCATCATGGCCAGGCCCGACGCGATGATGCAGGCCAGGGATCCGATGATGACCGGCTTGGACCCGATCCGGTCGTCCAGAAACCCGCCGAAGACCGCGCCCAGCGCCGCCACCACGCTGGCGGCCACCCCGAAGATCAGCACATCGGCCGGCGAGATCCCGTAGGCGTTGACGCCGAGTACGCCGCCGAAGGTGAAGACGCCGGCCAGGCCGTCGCGAAAGACGGCGCTGGCCACGAGGTAATACACCAGATTGCGGTCGCGGTGCCACTCGGTGACCAGGTCCCGCCACAGCTTGCGGTAGCTGCCCAGCACCCCGCGCGCGGGACGGGGGGTCTCCGGCGGCGAAGGCAACCGGTGCGCGGTCAGCAGCAGCGGCATCGCGAACACCGCGAACCAGCCGGCAGCCACCAGCATCGCCATCCGGACGTTCATCCCGTCACCGACGGGAAACTGTAGAAATCCGCGGGTGTCTCCGTTGCCCGCGATGCAGCCGAAGTAGGCGATCACCAAAAGTCCGACGCTGCCGACGAACGCCGCCGCCAAGCCGAAACCGGAGATCCGGCCGGAGTTCTGCGGTGTCGAAAGCTGACGCAGCATTGCGTTGTACGGCACGCTCGCCAGATCGCCACACGCCGCGGCGGCGGCCAGCAGCACCAAACCCGGCCACAGGTACTCCGGGCGGTCACGAATCAGGCTCATGGCGCTCACCAGCCCCACCACCATGCCGGTCAGCACGGTCAAGGCGATGCGTCGCCGCCGCGAGTCCTCGACCCACACACCGATCACCGGCGCCAGCACAGCGATCGTCATGCCGGCGACAGCCAGCGCGCGACCCAGCCAGCTCGCCGGCGGCACGCCGCCGGGTAAATCCTTGCCGACGCTGCCGGTCAGATAGACCGAGAACACGAACGTCACCACGACAGCGCTCACGCCGGCCGAACCGGTGTCCCATAGCGCCCATGCCAGCACCTGGGCTCGCTCGGGTCGGGGCGAGTCGTCACTGCTGGAATCAGGCATCGTTGGTCTGTCTACCATTGGCGCATGCCGGTACCCGCCCCCAGCCCCGACGCTCGTGCCGTTGTTACTGGAGCCTCGCAGAATATCGGCAAAGCACTGGCCACCGAGTTGGCCGCGCGCGGTCACAGCCTGATCATCACCGCGCGACGCGAAGATCTGCTCAACACCCTGGCCAGCAGCCTGACCGAGAAATACGGCGTCAGCGTCGACGTGCGCCCGGCCGATCTCGCCGACACAGCCGAACGCGCAAAACTGGTCGACGAGTTGGCCACCCGCAACATCTCGATCCTGTGTGCCAACGCCGGTACCGCCACTTTTGGTTCGGTCTCAACTCTGGACCCCGCGACGGAGCGGGCCCAGGTACAGCTGAACGCGGTCGCGGTACACGACCTGGTGCTGGCGGTGCTGCCGGGAATGATCGAGCGCAAAGCCGGTGGCATCTTGATTTCCGGTTCGGCAGCAGGCAATTCACCGATCCCGTACAACGCCACCTATGCGGCGACGAAAGCGTTCGCGAACACGTTCAGCGAGTCATTGCGCGGCGAACTGCGCAAAACCGGTGTGCACGTGACGGTGTTGGCCCCGGGCCCGGTGCGCACCGAACTGCCGGATCCGTCCGAGGCGTCGATCGTCGAGAAGCTGGTGCCGGACTTCCTGTGGATCTCGACCGAGTACACCGCAAAGAAGTCACTAGATGCATTGGCGCGCAACAAGATGCGTGTCGTGCCCGGCATGACCTCCAAGGCGATGTCGGTGGCAAGTCAGTACGCACCACGCGCCATCGTCGCGCCGATCGTCGGGAGCTTCTACAAGAAGATGGGCGGCTGATCTATCGACGGCGTTTGCTGCCGCCGCCGAACATGTTGCGGATGATCTCGGTGCCCAGCGCCTTGAGGAAGGTCTGGAAGCCGCGACTGTTCACGAATCGACTAAACCAGCCAGGCTTTTTCGCGGCTTCGGGTGCGTTCTTCGATCCCGCTTGGGCCGGCTGGTCAGCTTGAGCCTTTGCTTTTTCGGCCTCGATCTTCTCGTAAGCCGATTCCCGGTCCTTGGTCTCACCATAGGTCGCCTGCAGGGGGCTGGCTTTGGCCGCGGCGCTGATTGCGCCGTCGCCGATGGCGGCCATCAGCGAACGAGGTGAGCGCAGCCTGGTCCACGCCACCGGCGTAGGTGCACCGCGCTCCGACAACACGGTGACAATTGCTTCCCCGATGCCCAGCGACGTCAACGCCGAAGCCAAGTCGTAGACATCGGTTTTCGGGTACGTGCGGACGGTTTTTGTCAGGGCCTTCTGGTCATCTGGCGTGAACGCGCGCAGGGCATGCTGGATGCGCGCCCCCAATTGGGAGAGCACCTCGTTGGGCACATCGGTGGGCAGCTGAGTGCAGAAGAACACGCCGACGCCCCGGGAGCGGATCAGCTTGACCGTCTGCTCGACCTGCTCCAGGAAGGCCTTAGAGGCATCAGTGAACAGCAGGTGCGCTTCGTCGAAAAAGAACACCAGTTTGGGTTTTTCGACGTCGCCGATTTCGGGCAGGGTCTGGAAAAGGTCGGACAGCACCCACATCAGAAAGGTGGAGAACAGCACCGGTCGCGCGGCTTGCGACCCGAGTTCCAGCAGCGAGATGACCCCGCGGCCCTTGTCGTCAAACCGCAACAGGTCCTTGGGTTTCAGTTCCGGCTCGCCGAAAAAGGTATCGGCGCCTTCGGCTTCCAAATTGACCAGGGCGCGCAGGATGACGCCGGCCGTCTGTGCTGAAACACCGCCCAATGACTTCAAATCTGCCTTGCCCTCGTCGCTGGTGAGCTTCCCGATCACCGCGCGCAGGTCTTTGAGGTCCAGCAGCTGGTAATTGTTCTGGTCGGCGTAGTGGAAGATCAGCCCAAGCGTCGACTCTTGAGTAGCGTTGAGCCCCAACACTTTCGACAGAAGGATCGGGCCAAAGCTGGCGATCGTGGCCCGCACCGGAACGCCAATGCCGCTTGTTCCCAGCGACAGAAAGTCCACCGGGAAAGCGCTTGCCGCCCAGTCGTCGCCGGATTCTTTAGCACGAGCGGTGATCTTGTCGCTGCTTTCACCGGGGCGCGACAGACCGGACAGGTCGCCCTTGACGTCGGCCATCAACACTGGCACGCCTGCTGCCGAGAGTTGCTCGGCGATCACCTGCAGCGTCTTGGTCTTGCCGGTTCCGGTCGCGCCGGCCACCAGACCATGCCGGTTGACGGTGGCCAGCGGGATGCGGATCTGCGCGGTCGGGTCTGTCTTGCCGTCGATGACGACTGCACCCAACTCGAGGGCTTGGCCCTCGACGGCGTAGCCGGCTGCAATCTGCTTGGCGGGGGTCGCTGTCGATTCAGTGCTCATAGACCCTTGTCTCTCCACTAGTTGCCGTGGTCTCGATCACGCACGACCTTACTGGCTGTCACGGTCAGGCGGGGTGGCTGCAGGCCCGTCAGCGAACTCTGCCTACTGTGAAAGCTGTGCGGGACGAACTGGTGTGGATCGACTGCGAGATGACCGGGCTGGACCTGGGCTCGGACAAGTTGATCGAGATCGCGGTCCTGGTCACCGACGCTGACCTGAACATTCTCGGCGATGGCGTCGACGTGGTGATCCATGCCGACGACGCGGCGTTGTCGTCGATGGTCGACGTGGTGACCGAGATGCACACCCGCTCCGGGCTGATCGAAGAGGTGCGAGCGTCCAGCGTGGACCTGGCGACCGCCGAGGCGGCAGCGCTCGCCTACATCCGTCAACACGTCAAGCAAGCCAAAACCGCGCCGCTGGCGGGCAACTCGATTGCCACCGACCGTGGCTTCATCGCCCGCGATATGCCGGCACTGGACTCGTTTCTGCACTATCGGATGATCGATGTGAGCTCGATCAAAGAGTTATGCCGCCGCTGGTATCCGCGGATCTACTACGGACAGCCCGCCAAGGGCCTGGCGCACCGTGCGCTGGCAGATATCCACGAATCCATCCGTGAGCTGCAGTACTACCGGCGCACCGCATTCGTAGCACCGCCGGGCCCCGCGACCAGCGAGATCGCTGCCGTGGCCGACGAGCTCGGGGTGGAACCGGCCGCGCCGGAGGGAATTGATTCGCCCGCGGAGGACTCAAGCAGTTAGTATCGACGACGCTGTACATCGCCTCGGCGGCTGGCAGCAATGGTGGGTGTAGTTCAGTTGGTAGAGCGTCAGGTTGTGATCCTGAATGTCGCGGGTTCGAGTCCCGTCACTCACCCCACAGGTCAGAGGGCATTTTTGCCCTCTGGCCTTTTTATTTCCGCGGTAGCCTGCAACGCTATCGCGAGCATCAACTGCGTCGGGCATATGCAAAAACCCGAGGGGTTGGCCGAGTCGACTACTACACGACGTGGTCTACGACCAGGCTTTCTACCCATGGGGCGTCTAGCTACCGAATAGCGGCTCTGACGTGCAGTGTTCAATGAAGAGGGCTACACCAGGGCATTGACGCCCTCCAAGGGTTTACTACCTGGTATGGCAAAAACGAACAAGGCGCCCCTGCCGCCCCTCCCCAGCGTCAAGCAGGCCGCCAAATATGTTGGCGTAGAACCAAAGACAGTGCGGCGCTGGATCTCGCGAGGCTGGCAGTCGGCGAAGCGCATTGGTCCGCGTCTGATCCGCCTAGACCGCGACGAAGTTCTCCAGCTCGGACGGCCGGTGGGTGCGGCATGAGCGACGAGCAGACTCCCGAGGAGCAGCTAGCCGAAGTGGCCCTCGCAGCGCTGTCCGAGGGGCTATACGCATTCGAGCATGACAACCAGCTCCAGGCGCAGCAGCTCCGTGAGCAATTGGATCTGCTGGGGAGGTGGGCTGTGACGCATAATGACCCCGACGGGCGGATGCTCCAGAGTGTCGCGATGGCCCTGCGTCTGCTTACCAATGGCGCAATTACCGGCATTGTGCGCCGCATCGCGGCCACGCTACAGAAGGGGCACGGCTCGCCCCCGGACGGCCAATGACGCCGCGGGCGTGATGAACTCGTCGGCCAAGCACTACCAAGCCGAGTGGGAAAACCGCGCAGCAGACACCAGCTTGTCGCTGTGGCTGCGGGCCGCATGCCTCGCCTAGGGGCGCCACGAGGTAACGGCCACGCCAACTTCCGCGGCGGTGCCGGCTTAGCGTTGACTGCGCGAGGCGGCTCTGCGCATCTCGAGCTCGAACCCGCCCGCCTCCGCCGCGTAGCCGATTGCGCCGACAGCGACACCGACCACTTTCCACAGGACGTGACCGCTGAACAGAGCAAGTTGGCCGCGGACATTGCGACTGACGGCCATCTCGGTTCGACGACCGAGAGTTTCATTCACGCCACTAAGGCTAAAAGCGCCACCGGCCGCTGGAACGGAGGGCCGGTCAGTCGGCGTGTCGGGCTCTGTGCCCACGAATTAGGTTGCTAGATAACGAATGCGGCGTAACTAATCGGTGTCACGCCTTGGCATTGCCGGCGTGCCACTGGTCCCAAGGGATATTCCAGTCGCCGAGCCCTTCGGTCCCCGACAGATGCGGACCGAGCGTGTTGACCACCTCGACGATGTCACCGCGCTTGGTGTGCTCGAAGAACCACTGTGCGTTGCTCGGGCTCACATTGAGGCAGCCGTGGCTGGTGTTCGTGTGCCCCTGGGCGCCCACCGACCACGGCGCCGAGTGCACGAATACCCCGCTGTAGGACATCTGGGTGGCGAAGTCCACCTCAGTGCGATATCCGTTGGGCGAGTTGACCGGTACGCCATAGGTCGACGAATCCATGATCATGTGCGCGAATCGCACACCGAGGATGTAGGTACCACTGGCGGTGGGAGTGCTGTCCTTGCCCATCGACGTCGGCATGGTCTTGACCACTTCGCCGTTGACCCGCACCGTCACCATCTTCGTGGTGTCGTCAGCCGTCGCGATCACCTCGTCACCGACGGTGAAATCTGAGCGCACGTTGTCCTCGCCGAACAGCCCGTCGCCCAAGTCGACGCCGTAGGTGTTGACCGCGATGTCCACCTTGGTTCCCGGCTTCCAGAAATGCTCAGGGCGCCAACGTACTTCACGATTGTTCAGCCAGTAGAACGCGCCTTCGACCGGCGGATCGGTGGTCACCACGATGGCCTTTTCGGCGGCCTCGCGGTTCGCGATGTTCTCATCGAACTGGATCGCCACCGGCTCGCCGACGCCCACCACCTCGCCGTCGTGTGGCATGGCGTACGGCATGGTCAGGTTGTGCGGCGAGTGAGTCTGGAAGGACAGCTGGCGCGTGGCCACTCCGCCGAGCCCACGTGCCTTGGCGGTCAGCGTGTACATCCGGTTGTAGCCCAACCGCTCGGTGGTCGCCCAGCGCACGCCGTCCGGGCTGAGTTGGCCGTCAACGGTCCCACCGTTTTCGTTGACCATCTCGACGGAGGCCAGCACACCGTCGTCGGCATTGACCGTCACGGGGCTGTCGACCGCAACACCGACGGCGCCGTCGGTCACAGAGGCGCTGAGTTTGGGGACGAGCAAGTCGCCGAACGGAGTGGCCTTGTCCATGATGGCCTTGGGCGCCGGGGGCGCGCCGTTGCCGCTGCAGGCCCCCGCGCCGAAAACAGCGAGCGGCACCATCAGCACAGCCAGCCACCGTCGTCCTCGCTGCTGAGGCCTGATGAAGCGATCCCCCACCTGCGTTCTTCCCCTTCACGACGGGTAATGGTGTGTTACTGCGGAGTATTCTAGGGCGTGAACGACTGTTAACAGTCATCAGTGATTGATCTCAAGTTTCGACGATTTCACCCGCGATGGAATGACTGTTATTGTCTCAAACGCAGTCCAGCAGGATGCACGCGCCGTTAGCTCAGTTGGTAGAGCAGCTGACTCTTAATCAGCGGGTCCGGGGTTCGAAACCCTGACGGCG